>NZ_FZNN01000007.1 GCF_900188035.1 Puniceibacterium sediminis
TCCCGTCCGCCCCGTCTGGCGTCCCGTTAGCGCCTCAGCGCCGCCGGTGAGGGGGGTTCTACGGTTACTACACAAAACCCGCAAGCGCTTTTTTCCATAGATGTCATAGTTTTTTCAAAAATCCAGATTTCCACATAAAATCAACAATTTAATTGCCAATAATTCCCAAAACACACCAACACTAAGCAACTTCCTTCCGCACTGCAGCATCCAGCGCTCCTAGATATGGTGTTACACACAGCCTTATCCACACACTACCCCAAGGGCAGCTTTGGCCGTTAGAGGAATCGCAAAGAGGAATCGGTCCATCAGACAGACCCAGAGACGCAAAAATCGCCCCGAAGGGCGATTTTTTATGATTCTGACCGAGGCTGAGGGGAATCAAACAAACTGTCTGCGCCGCGCCGGTTTGAATCGCAGCGCCAGCAGCATCAGAATCGCGCCCATATAAAGCAGCGGCTCGATCTGAAATCCTTTGACCAGCATGACAAAGTGCAAGGCCCCCAGCAGCACTGCCGGGTAAACCAGCTTGTGCAGCTGCCGCCACTTTGGACCCAGCTTGCGGATCGACCATGCGTTCGAGGTGACAGCAAGCGGGAGCAAAAGCACGAAGCCCGCCATGCCCACGGTAATATAGGGCCTCTTTAGTATGTCAGCCCAGATCTGGCCAAGGATCTGCACATCCAGCACCAGCCAGACCAGCAGATGCAGCGCCACATAGTAAAAGGCGGCCAACCCCACCATCCGGCGGAACCGGATCAGGTTCACCCCAAGGTGGCGGCGCAGCGGGGTGATCGCCAGACCCGCCACAAGGAACTGTAGCGCCAACTCTCCCAGACGGTGTTCCAGCGCCTTGATCGGCTCGACCCCAAGCCCCCCGGTCAGCCCCTGATACAGGAACCAGAACGGCGGCAACGCACACAGTATATATAGGGGCCATATGGGGACCCTGCGCGCGGCACTGTTTATGGGGGTCACAAAATCCATCAGAAGTTCTCGGCCAGATCCATGCCGGTATAGAGGTTCGCCACCTCTTCGTAGCCATTGAACATCAGGGTCGGCTCGCGTCCCGCGAACAGCCCGCCACCCACGCGACGCTCCGTCGCCTGGCTCCAGCGCGGGTGATCCACGGTTGGGTTCACGTTGCTGTAAAACCCGTATTCGTTCGGCCCCGCCTTGTTCCAGCTGGTCCCCGGTTGGGTGTCTGTCAGCGTGATCCGCACGATCGACTTGATCGACTTGAAGCCATACTTCCACGGCACCACCAGCCGCAGCGGCGCGCCGTTCTGGTTCGGGATCGGCTTGTCATAGATCCCCGTCGCCATGATCGTCAGCGGATGCATCGCCTCGTCCAGCCGCAGCCCTTCGACATAGGGCCAGTCGAGCACACGATAGGCGACCCCCGGCATTTCGTCCGGCCGCAGCGCCGTTTCAAACGCCACGTATTTGGCAGATGATTGTACACCGGCCATGTTCAGCAGATCCGAGAGTTCAAACCCGTTCCACGGCACCACCATCGACCAGGCCTCGACACAGCGGAACCGGTAGATGCGTTCCTCGATGGTCATCCTGGCCAGAATATCCTCCATCGAAAATTCGCCGGGGTTGTCGACCAGACCGTCGATCGTGACCGACCAGGGCGCGGTGGTCAGCGCATCGGCATAGCGCGCCGGATCGTCCTTGCCGGTGCCGAACTCGTAATAGTTGTTGTAGGTGGTGATCTCTTCATAGCTGTTCGGCTTCAGCGCCTCCTGCGCCATGGCGCGCGTACCGGTGGCGCCAAGGATCGCCCCGGCACCCAGACCAGCGATGATCTGGCGGCGGTTCAGGAACAGCCCCTTCGGGGTCACGTCGGCGTGGGTCAGATCGTTTTTCCAGCGGTATGCCATCGGGCTCTCCTCGTTGCGCCTGACATGACTTATGGGACGCTCTGACATTCTCCAAACCACATCGTCTCACGTTGGCGTGCCGCGACTGAAACGTTTGGGGCACGCGCCCTGCGTTTGATCCGTCACACGCAGGCTTTGCTAGTTGCCCACACCGGTCTACACTGCCCGGCACAGTCACAGGGAGGAAGTGATGATGAAAAAGTTCATTCTGGCGCTGACACTGGTAGCAGCACCCGCATTGGCACAGGACGTCGTGACCTATGATACGGATCAAAGCTTTGATGACGTGACCTTTGGGTTGGAAAGCGCGATCGTGGATCGGGGTCTGGTCATCGACCACGTCAGCCGCGTCGGCGAGATGCTGGAACGTACACGCGGCGATGTCGGCTCGGATGTGGTCCTGTTCCAGGACGCCAATGTCTACAGCTTCTGCTCGGCAGCCCTATCGCGCAAGGTGATGGAGGCGGACCCGATGAACATCCGCTTCTGCCCCTATGATATCTTTGTCATGACGCGCCCCGACACGCCCGACACCACCACCATCGGCTTCCGCAGCTTTCCTGACGGTGAGATGAAAGAGGTCGAAACGCTATTGGACGGCATCGCAAGGGCTGCAATCGGGCTGGAGTAAATCCAGACGGCCAGAGGTATCGGCCAGACGAACGCGGCCACCCCAAATGCAAAAAGGCCCGCCGTATTGGCGGGCCTTTTCATGCCTATCAGACCACCTTAGTGAACCACGGCATCGTCGGGACGCGGGCGGTTTGAAGCCGCTATACGATCCCCGATGATCAACCCGTCGACCCCGGCACTGACCGGTACCAGATCGCCGTCGCTGATATCCCCGGCCAGCAGCATCTCGGCCAGCGGATCCTGCAACGCCCGCTGGATCACCCGCTTGAGCGGCCGTGCACCAAACACCGGATCATAGCCTTCGTCGGCAAGCCACTTCAGCGCCGCCTCGTCCAGTTCAAGCTGCACCTTGCGGGCAGCCAGACGTTTCAGCAGCCGGGCCATCTGGATCGTCACGATGCCGGTCATGTCTTCCCGGTTGAGCCGGTCAAAGATGATCGTCTCGTCAAGACGGTTCAGGAACTCGGGCCGGAAGTGCCCGCGTACTGCGTCCATCACGTCGCGGTGGGCTCCGGCGGAATCCGCGCCCTCGGGCAGTTGGCTCAGCGCCTGGGATCCAAGGTTGCTGGTCAGGATGATCAGCGTCTGCTTGAAATCCACGGTGCGGCCTTGACCATCGGTCAGCACACCGTCGTCCAGCACCTGCAACAGCACGTTGAACACGTCCGGGTGCGCCTTTTCGACCTCGTCGAACAGCACCACCTGATATGGACGCCGCCGCACGGCCTCGGTCAGCACACCGCCTTCGTCATAACCGACATAGCCCGGAGGGGCACCGATCAGACGGGACACAGCGTGCTTCTCCATGAACTCGGACATGTCGATCCGCACCATGGCGTTGTCGTCGTCAAACAGGAACTCGGCCACCGCCTTGGTCAGCTCGGTCTTACCCACACCTGTCGGTCCAAGGAACAGGAACGACCCAAGCGGGCGGTTCTCGTCGTTCAGACCGGCACGGGCACGGCGCACCGCATTTGCCACGGCATGGACCGCACGGTCCTGACCGATGACCCGCTTGTGCAGACCTTCTTCCATCCGGAGCAGCTTTTCCCGTTCGCCTTCCAGCATCCGGCTTGTCGGAATACCGGTCCAGCGTTCGACCACCTGTGCGATCTGATCCGGGCGCACGGCCTCTTCGACCATCAGGTCGCCTTCGGCCTCTTCCGCCTCGCCCAGCTGCTTTTCCAGCTGCGGGATCACGCCATAGGACAGCTCACCGGCACGGGCCAGATTGCTTTCACGCTTTGCGATCTCAAGCTCGGCGCGGGCATGGTCCAGCTGTTCCTTCAGCTCACGGGCCGCGCCCAGCTTGTCACGCTCGGCCTGCCATTTGGCGGTCATCTCCGCGGCGCGCTCCTGCACCTCGGCCAACTCCAACTGAAGCTTCTCAAGCCGGTCCTTGCTGGCCTGATCGTCCTCTTTCTTCAGCGCCTCCTGCTCGATCTGCATTTGCAGGATGTTGCGGTCCAGCTGATCCAGCTCTTCGGGCTTGGAATCCACCTCCATGCGCAGACGGCTTGCCGCCTCGTCCATCAGGTCAATCGCCTTGTCCGGCAGGAACCGGTCGGTGATATAGCGGTGCGACAGCGTCGCCGCCGCAACAAGAGCCGAGTCCGAGATCCGCACACCATGGTGCAACTCGTACTTTTCCTTGATCCCGCGCAGGATGCTGATCGTATCCTCGACCGTCGGTTCATCGACCACCACAGGCTGGAAACGACGGGCCAGGGCCGCGTCCTTTTCCACGTGCTTGCGGTACTCTTCCAGGGTCGTCGCACCGATACAGTGCAATTCGCCCCGCGCCAGCGCCGGTTTCAGCAGGTTGGACGCATCCATCGCGCCATCCGCCTTGCCCGCGCCAACCAGCGTGTGCATCTCGTCAATGAACAGGATGACTTCGCCCGCCGCCGCCGTGACCTCGTTCAGGATCGCCTTCAGACGCTCCTCGAACTCACCACGATACTTGGCACCGGCAATCAGCGACCCCATGTCCAGCGCCATCAGACGCTTGTTGCGCAAGGATTCGGGCACGTCACCACTGATGATCCGCAGGGCAAGGCCCTCGGCAATCGCCGTCTTACCGACGCCCGGCTCACCGATCAGGACAGGGTTGTTCTTGGTCCGGCGTGACAGCACCTGCATGGTGCGGCGGATTTCTTCGTCGCGGCCAATGATAGGGTCGATCTTGCCCTGCTCTGCCGCCTCGGTCAGATCGCGCGCATACTTCTTCAGCGCATCATAACCCTCTTCCGCCGAAGCGGTATCGGCCGTGCGACCCTTGCGAATGTCGTTCACCGCCTCGTTCAGCTTTTGCGGTGTCACCGCACCGGCCTCAAGCGCGTCCTTGGCGGGGGACTTCACCATGCCCAGAGCCATGAGGATACGTTCCACAGGAACGAATGAATCGCCGGCCTGCTTGGCAATCTTTTCTGCCTCGTCCAGAACCTTGCCGGTTGTGGAATCAAGGTACACCTGACCGGTATCGCCGCTGATCTTTGGAATCTTGGTCATGGCAGTATCGACGGCCTGCCTCACACGCTCGGGCGCGCCGCCTGCACGGGTGATAAGGTTGCTCGCCAGCCCCTGATCATCGTCCAGCAGTGCCTTCAAAACGTGTTCCGGGCTCAGCCGCTGATGGCCTTCCCGCATCGCAATGGTCTGGGCAGCCTGAATAAAACCGCGCGACCGCTCCGTGAACTTCTCCAGGTTCATGGGCCTTCTCCTTTGTTAAAGCGCCCCGTTCGCGTGATGCCCGACTGGCGGCACATCCCTCTTGGGGCCTCGATTAAAATATGAGCACCGCACAGGTGATCTACAAGAGTGCAGAGCCGTAAAAAGGACGGGGCGCGTTGCTCGCCTGGCGCGTCCATGGCTCTGACTGTTGGCGACACACCCCAAGTGCACGACGGGTCCAAACCGCTCTGGTCTGGAAACAGCTGATGCTTTCGTTTACCGCATGAACAACTGACCGGCGTTGATCCGTGTCAACCCCAGAGCGGAGCCAGACCATGTCCAATAGCCCAGCCCAGACACCCCAATCCGTTGGCGATGACCGCCTGATCGTTGCACTTGATGTGCCCAACGCGCTGGCGGGTCTGTCGCTTGCCGAACGGCTTGGGCCGTCTGTGTCCTTCTACAAGATCGGTCTTGGCATGCTGACAGGCGGCGGGCTGGCCCTAGCCAATGAACTCAAGCTTGAACACGGAAAACGCATCTTTCTGGACATGAAGCTTTTCGATATCGGCGCGACGGTGGAACGTGCCGTGCGCGGCCTTGCGCAGTTCGATATCGACTTTCTGACCGTGCACGG
This sequence comes from Puniceibacterium sediminis, assembly GCF_900188035.1. Taxonomy (GTDB): domain Bacteria; phylum Pseudomonadota; class Alphaproteobacteria; order Rhodobacterales; family Rhodobacteraceae; genus Puniceibacterium; species Puniceibacterium sediminis. The sequence goes on from NZ_FZNN01000007.1 coordinate 5,833, forward strand.
TGATCCGCATGTGGTACGCGCCGCGATGGAAGGGGCCTCGGGGTCAAACATGAAGATCCTCGCCGTCACCATCCTGACCTCGCTTGACCGCGCGGATCTGGACGAATGCCTGATCCAGCCCGGCGACATTGGCGATCTGGTGATCACCCGCGCCGCACGGGCACTTGAGGCCGGCGCCGACGGTGTCATCTCCTCCCCGAACGAGGCCGCGTTGATCCGCGCGCTGCCCCAAGCTGCGGGCAAGCTGATCGTCACACCCGGCGTGCGCCCCCTTGGTGCCGACAGCGGTGATCAGAAACGCATCGCGACGCCGCATCGCGCCCTGACGGATGGCGCAGACCACATCGTCGTTGGCAGACCGATCGTGCAGGCCGCCGATCCGCGCGCCGCGGCGCAGGCCATCCTGCAATCCCTGCCATAGCCCCGGGGGCACGGCAAAAACCCGGCGCCTGCGTTCGTTCGAACACCAAAGCCTGCGAAACTTTTCCAGATATGGCGCGTTAACGCGTCATGAGGATTGGTGAACAGGTGCAAGATGCAGACGAGCAGAACGCAGATCGGCGACGTGACCTACAATGCCGCCACACAGAGCTTTGAGGCGCTGGTGACGTTCCACACCAAGGCCGGGCGCGTCCGGGTCGCCGCCGAATTTCACGCCCCGCTTTCCGAAGATTTCGAAGTTGTCACCGAAAGCCTGTGGCAGGACGCCCTTGACCGCCGCAGGGATCCCCTTGCCCTTCATGCACGTCTGGAAGCGCACCGCGTGATCACCCGCAGAAATACAGCGCATACCATGCCGCCGTTACAGCGCTGGTTCGAAGCCCTTATCGGACACGACGCCGCCTGAACGATCACTTCACTCCTGTTTTCTGCCGGTCAGTGGTCATCCATCCCCGACCTCATGACCCACTGGGCCCCTGAACCGCCTGTCCCGGTTCAGGGGCCCTTTTTTGTTCGCGCGATTAAAGCCGTCCCTTAAAAATCACCCTTCGCGCGTTGCGACGTACCGCCTGAGCATGAGTTGAAAATGCGGGATCGCGTCCCCCCGATCCAGATACTCATCTGGCGGCATCAGGGACCAGCCGGTCCCTTCCCCGCCGAAACGCACATCCTGCACGACGCTGTCATCCAGATGCGCCGCAAAGAACCAGCTGCGCGGGCCACCACCCGGCTCATGCGGACTGCGCCAGACCAGTTGCACGGGATCAAGGCTCAGACCGACCTCTTCCCAGGTTTCGCGCAGCACGCAATCCTCAGGACCCTCACCGCCTTCGCGCCCGCCACCGGGAAAGTCCAGAAACCCCGGAAACGGGATGCCCGGCGTATGATCACGCCGGATCACCAGCAGACTGGCACCGACATACAGCAGCAATTTGGCGCCGGTGAACGCATCCTGCTGCATGACCATGGTGTCCTTTTCAAAGCTGCTTTATATTACGCTGCATATCCCAACAGATGATTGCGATCCATGCCCGCCCTTTGCCGTGATTGCCTGACCCAGTTCGACGGCGCCACGCGCTGTCCGGCCTGCCGCAGCCCGCGGGTCGTACAGCACGCCGAACTCTGGGATCTGTCCATCGCGCATATGGATTGCGACGCCTTCTATGCCTCGGTCGAAAAACGCGACAATCCTGAACTTGCCGACAAGCCGGTGATCATCGGCGGCGGACGGCGCGGCGTAGTATCAACCGCCTGTTACATCGCCCGCATCCGCGGCGTCCGATCCGCCATGCCGATGTTCAAGGCGCTGGCCCTTTGCCCCGATGCCGTGATCGTCAAACCCCGCATGTCCGCCTATGTCGAAGCCTCGCGCGCCATCCGCGCAATGATGGAGGATCTGACCCCGTCGATCGAACCCCTGTCGCTGGACGAGGCTTTTCTGGACCTTTCCGGCACCCAGCGCCTGCACGGTGCGCCCCCGGCAGTCATGCTGGCCCGGCTGGTCCGGCGCATGCGTGACGAACTTGGCCTGACCGGCTCCATTGGCCTGTCGCACAATAAATTCCTGGCCAAGATCGCCTCGGACCTCGACAAACCGAACGGGTATTCGGTGATCGGCGTGGCCGAGACCGAGGCGTTTCTGCGCCCCAAACCCGTCCGCATGATCTGGGGCGTGGGTGCCTCGGGTCAGGACTCTCTCGACCGCGCGGGCATCCGCACATTCGATGATCTTCTGCGCTGGGACCGCCGCGATCTGGGCGCGCGGTTCGGGTCGATGGGTGACCGGCTCTGGCATCTTGCGCGCGGGATCGACACGCGCCGGGTGTCACGCGATTCCCCGATGAAATCGATCTCGAACGAAACAACCTTCAACGAAGACACCTCTGATCCCGATCTTCTGGACGGACACCTGTGGCGCATGTGCGAAAAGGTGGCCGACCGCGCCAAGGCCAAGGATCTGGCGGGCCGCGTCGTGACGCTGAAACTCAAGCGCGCGAATTTTGCCCTGCTGTCCCGCCGGATCGCGCTGCGGGATGCGACGCAGATGGCCGACCGGATCTATCGCACCGCGCGCGGGCTGTTCGATCAGGTCGGGAATCAGGGGCCTTACCGGCTGATCGGTGCCGGGCTGTCGGACCTCTGCGCGGCGCAGGACGCCGACCGCAGCCCCGACCTGCTTGACCCGGATGCCGCGAAACGCGCCCATGCGGAACGCGCAACAGATGCGATCCGCGCACGTTTCGGCCCCGATGCGATTCTCAAGGGCCGCGCCCTGCGATAAAACAATGGAAACCAGAGGCCTGGCCGGACTCCCCGCAGCGCCACCCGCTCCAGGTGCCTCACCGCTCCTCCAACCGGCGCATCGTTGCGACCAGTTCCGCAACCTTGAAACCATATTTGCGAAACTGAGACCGGTTGATGATGGTGCCGTTCGGGGCAAGATACATCCAATCCGTCGCGCTCAGCACATGGCCCCCCGCGTCCTCGGGCAGCCTGATCCGATACCGCAGCTGCACGCTCGGGCCACTTTGCCATCCGGTCCCTGTCCCGATCACATCCTCTGCCGTCGCATCGATCCTGCCGTCCGCGCCCAGCCTCAGATGCCATTCGCGGTCCTGAGTGTCTCCACTGTCGTATTCAAAGCGTTCGGCCATTACTCCGACGTCGCCATCCCATCGCACATCGAAATGGCCCACAAACCGGGACGTGACGCGCCCCGTCGGGCCATAGATCACACCCTCGCACAGCACCGGCCCGTTCAGATGACGCCGCAGGTCAAAGGTCTGCGACCCATGCGCATAATCCGCCGGTTTCTGCGCGGTAAACCCGAAATAGCGCATTTTCAGCCAGCACAAACACAGCGCCAGCAAGGCACCACACAGAAAATAGGCGAGCAGTTCCACCAGATCAGTCCTCCTACGTCTGGCTACGAACAACAACACCAGCGCAACACGTTACAACACATAGGGCACCAAATCGCAAAGTCGGCAGGGCGTCCACAAGGCGCGTGCGAAATTGCCCGCACCCCGGGCATAAAAGCCGATGGTGCGGCTGGATACGGCGATGATCCGCATCAACCGGCAAGCTCTGAGCGTGCCGTTCATTGTGATACATCCCGCGCCGGGGGTTCGGGACGCCGACGATAGCCCGCCCCCTTCCACCACAGCCTGAGCGCCTGCCAGTGGATCAGCGCCACCACACGTCGCGCCCCCAATGGTCGGCGCACTGCCGACCCCAGGATTCCAAGGTTCGTCAGCGGTCGGCGCGTGCCGGTCAGCGTCGCCACCAGCCCGCCGTTCCCGGCGGTATAGTCGATCCAGATGCCGATGCGGTCGGCACGGATATCAAAGCGAAACACATACGCACCCTCGACCGGCTGAAAGGGTGAAACGTGGAAAACCTTTGTCGCGCCCAGGCGATCCCCGGCCTGAATTCCTGAATGATCGGGCTTGACGCACAGATAGGAATGCCGGTCGCCAAAGGTGTTGGACACCTCTGCGATCACCGCAACCATTTGCCCGCGACTGTCGTGGCACAGCCAGAAACTCACCGGGTTGAACACATGGCCCAGCATGCGGGGCTGCGCCAGCAACAGCAGCTTGCCCGTTGCAGGCACCCCATGTGCCGCCAGTACCTCGCGCGCCCAGGGTGCCCCGCGCCCCTGTTTCGGCGGGCCACCATGATCCACGTCGTGCAGCGATGTCAGACCAGCGGCGTTCCGGCGAAACAGGAACGGCAGGCGCGGCTGGCTTTCAGGATTCAGCAACACGTAATCGATCGAATAGCGAAAGGCGTTTTCAACTGCCCCCTTGCGCCCATGACAGGTCTGCCCTGCGATATGTTCGACCGATGTCATGCCGCTGTCGACACCGCATCCCGCGCGTGGATCGCATCGACCACGTCCACCGCACTGCTCAGTCCGTCTTCGTGAAAACCATTGCGCATCCAGGCCCCGCAGAACCATGTATGCCCGGTTCCGTTCATGTCCCGCACCAGCTCCTGCGCATTCAGCATGTCCAGATCATAGACCGGATGGCGCAGCACACATTCGTCATGGATCAACTCTTCGCGGATCGCCCCCGTCGAATTCAGCGTCACGAACAGCGGATCATCCTCGGGGATCGGTTGCAGCCTGTTCATCCAGTAACTCAGATCGATCTGGTTCATCTCCTTGCCGGTGTCCTCGGTATAATTCCACGACGACCAGCAGGCCCTGCGCCGCGGCATGACCGCCGGGTCGGCATGCAGAACGATCCGGTTCGGCTGAAATTTCACAGCCCCCAGCGCCTTGCGCTCAGGCACCGTCGGATCTGCCAGCAGCCGCAGTGAATCGTCGGCATGGGTGGCAAAGATCACGTCGTCAAACGCCTCCCACTCAGCGCCCTGCGCCCGCACCTCGACACCCTGCACCACACGGCGCACGCCCTCAATCCGCGACCCAAGCCGCAGGCGCGCGCCCTGCCGCACCAGTTCACCGCCCAGACGGTCGACATATTCCACGGACCCACCCCGAACAGTGTACCACTGATGCTGTCCCCTGTGATGCAACAGCGCGTGGTTTTCAAAGAACTGGATCAACGCATGCGCCGGAAAATCGAGGATCTTTTCCAGCGGAGTCGACCAGATCGCCCCCGACAGCGGCAGCAGATAATAGTCGCGAAACCAATCACCCGTGCCCAACCGTTCAAGAAATGCGCCAAGCGTCAGCGACCGGTCCTGTGCAACCTCCAACGCCCGGGCGTTAAAACGGGTAATATCCCGCAGCATACCCAGAAACCGGGGGTTCAGCGCGTTGCCCTTCTGCGCGAAAAGCGCCCCCAGCGACGCCAGCCCGTATTCCAGTGCGCCCCCCCGCAGCGAAGCACCAAAGCTCATGTCGCTTTTCACCACGGGCACATTCAGCCGCGAAAACAGCTGCGCCAAATGCGGGTAATTGGCATAGTTGAACACGATGAAACCTGTATCAACCGGCTGATCGCCCCGCTTTCCGGCCATTTTGGTACGGGCATGTCCGCCCAGCCGCGCTTCGGACTCGAACAACGTGACATGGTGATCGTCTGCCAAAAGATGCGCGGCCCCCATCCCCGAAATTCCGGCGCCAATTATGGCGATCTTTCTTGGCGCGGCGGCACGGGCTTCAAATGGCATGGTCTTGTCGTCTCCCTGACGCAGTCTTACCGGCAGTACGACCGCCGCCTTTGTGCTGATAAAACGCGGACATCACAAATATTGCGATCCGGCCCATGGCCCGTCGCGTACACTGCGCCATTCACATCAACAGGCATGATGTAAGGCGGACAAGGATGCCTTCCAGTCAGAAAACCAGCGCAGATCGCACCACGACCGACCTACCTCAAAAACATGGCCCGCCACCGACGGGTGTCCGCAAAATGAAAACGGGCCCAACCGGGCCCGTTTCTGGTTGCAATGAGCAGAAGAACTCAGTGCTTTTTCTTCTTCGGTGGCATGAGGTCGGTGATCGTGCCCTCATACATCTCGGCGGCAAAGTTCACCGTCTCCGACAGGGTCGGGTGCGGGTGAATCGTATGCCCCAGATCGACGGCATCCGCGCCCATCTCGATCGCCAGCGCCACCTCGGAAATCAGATCGCCGGCATTGGTGCCCACGATGGAACAGCCGATAACGCGCTGGTCTTCGGGGTCGAACAGCACCTTGGTGATACCCTCCGAACGCCCGTTGGCCAGACTTCGGCCCGATGCGGCCCAGGGGAAAACACCCTTTTCATACGCGATACCCTTGGCCTTGGCCTCGGTCTCGGTCAGGCCGACCCAGGCGACCTCGGGATCCGTATAGGCGACCGAGGGGATCACCTGCGCATCAAAGAACCGCTTTTCACCGGCACAGACTTCGGCCGCAACCTTGCCTTCGTGCACGGCCTTGTGTGCCAGCATCGGCTGGCCAACCACGTCACCGATGGCAAAGATATGGTTCACCCCGGTACGCTGCTGCTTGTCCACGGCGATAAACCCGCGATCATCCACCGCAACACCGGCAGCGCCCGCATCGATCAGCTTGCCATTGGGCCTGCGCCCCACTGCCACCAGCACCTTGTCAAAGGTGTCGGTGGTCTCCACGCCCTTATCATCCTCGAACGTCACCTTGAGGCCGTTCTTGAGCGCCTCGACATTCTTGACCTTGGTCTTGAGCAGGATGTTTTCATAGCGCCCGGCGATCCGCGTGTGGAGCGGCTTCACGATGTCCTTGTCCGCGCCCGGCATCAGCTGGTCCATGAACTCGACCACGGTGATCTTGCTGCCCAAAGCGTCGTAAACACAGGCCATTTCCAGACCGATGATACCGCCGCCCAGCACCAGCATCCGCTTGGGGATGTCGGCCAGTTCCAGCGCGCCGGTCGAATCGATCACCCGGTCGTCATCATGCGGGATGAACGGCAGGTTCACCGGCTCGGACCCGGCGGCGATGATGCACTGATCAAAGCTCACCTTGGTGGTCGATCCATCATCCCCTTCAACCGCGATCATGTTCGGCCCGGTAAAGCGGCCATAGCCCTGAACCACCTTGACCTTGCGCGCCTTGGCAAGGCCGCTCAGGCCACCGGTCAGCTGACTGACCACGCCGGATTTGAACCCGCGCAGCTCATCCAGATTGACCTTGGGCTTGGAGAAACTCACCCCGTGGCTCTTCATCTCTTCGGCTTCGGTGATCACCTTGGCCACATGCAGCAGCGCCTTGGACGGGATGCAGCCGACGTTCAGGCAGACACCGCCCAGCACGGGGTACTTTTCGATCAGGACAACGCTCTTGCCCAGATCCGCCGCGCGAAACGCCGCAGTATAACCGCCGGGACCAGAGCCCAGAACGACCACTTCGCCATGCACATCGCCCTTGCCCGTGGCCGATCCTGTGGCCGCGACAGATTTCGGCGCTTCCTTCGGTGCCTCTTCGGCCTTGGCCGCAGGCGCATCGCCGGATTCGGCCCCCTCGAACACCATGATAACGGTGCCCTCGGAAACCTTGTCGCCTTCCTTCACCTTGATCTCGACGACCTTGCCGGCGGCGGGCGATGGAACTTCCAGCGTCGCCTTGTCGGATTCCAGCTCGATCAGCGCGTCTTCCTTGGCGACGGTGTCACCGACCGCCACCAGAATGGTGACGACCGGCACGTCCTTGAAATCACCGATGTCGGGTACTTTGATATCCATATCGCAGGTCCCCTTACAGCATCAGCCGCCGGGCATCGCCCAGCAGATATTTCAGATGCGCCGCAAAGCGTGCCGCCAGCGCGCCATCGACCGCGCGGTGGTCATAAGACAGCGACATCGGCAGCATGTTGCGCGGCTCGAATTCGGTGCCGTTCCAGACCGGCGCGATCTTGGACCGGGTCAGACCCAGAATCGCCACTTCGGGCGCGTTCACGATGGGGGTAAAGGACGTCCCGCCGATCCCGCCAAGCGAAGAGATGGTGAACGTCGCGCCCTGCATGTCGGGGCCCTTTAGAACGCCGTCGCGGGCTTTCTTGGACAATTCCTGCAGGTCCTTGGAAATCTCGACGATCCCCTTGCGGTCCGCATCCTTGATCACCGGCACCATCAGCCCGTTCGGCGTATCCGCCGCAAAGCCGATGTTGTAGAAATCCTTCTTGATCAGCTTGTCGCCATCGGGATGGATCGAGCTGTTGAATTCCCAGTGCTTTTTCAGCGCAGACACAGACGCCTTGACCAGGAAGGACAGCAAGGTAACGCGGTAACCCTCGTCCTTGGCCTGCGTGTCCAGCTCCTTGCGGTACTTGTCGAGGTCGGTGATATCCGCCTCTTCGTTGTGGGTCACATGCGGGATGTTCAGCCACGACCGGTGCAGCGCGGGGCCGGACAGCTTCTTGATCCGCGACATTTCCACGTTTTCGACAGGGCCGAATTTGCTGAAATCCACCACCGGGATAGGCGGAATTCCCATACCACCCGACACGGCACCACCGCTGGCGGCGGCAGGGACGATCTGCGCCTTCAACGCCTTTTCGACGTCTTCGCGCAGGATACGGCCCTTGCGGCCCGATCCGTTCACCTTGTTCAGGTCAACCTCGACCCGACGGGCATAGGCCCGCACGGAAGGCGAGGCATGGACGCGTGAGAACCCGGCATCCATCACCGGCGCGGGGACCGCGGCCGGGGCCGGTGCCGCGGGGGCCTCGGCTTTCGGCGCTTCCTTGGCCTCTTCCTTGGCGGGGGCCGCGCTGGCACCGCTTTCCTCGATCACCATGATCAGCGTGCCCTCGGACACCTTGTCACCTTCGGCGATCTTGATTTCCTTGACCACACCGGCGGCGGGCGACGGCACTTCCAGCGTCGCCTTGTCGGATTCCAGCTCGATCAGGGCGTCTTCCTTGGCGATGGTGTCACCAACCGAAACCAGGATTGTCACCACGGGAACGTCTTTGAAATCGCCGATATCGGGGACTTTTACGTCAGTTGTCATAATCTTTGTCTCCTCGCTTCCGCTGCTCAAACCAGGCGCGGGTTCGGCTTGCCGCCGTCTACATCGTATTTGCTCAGGGCGGTTTGCAGCTCTTTCTCAGAGACTGTGCCTTCGCGGTACAGATCCACCATCGCGGCAGCCGCAATGTGGTTGGCGTCCACCTCAAAGAACCGGCGCAGGTTGACCCGGCTGTCCGACCGGCCAAAGCCGTCGGTGCCCAGAACCGTGAACCGACCGGGCACAAAGGCGCGGATCTGTTCGGCGTAGTTCTTGATATAGTCGGTGGCGCAGATCACCGGACCTTTGACGCCTTCCAGCAGTTGGGTGACATAGGGCACCTTTTGCTCGGTCAGCGGGTTCAGGCGGTTGTGACGTGCACAATCCTGACCGTCGCGCGCCAGCTGGTTCAGCGACGTGGCCGACCAGATATCGGATGTGACACCAAAATCCTCGCGCAGCAGTTCCGCCGCCTTGATCGCCTGCACAAGGATCGTCCCCGACCCCATCAGGTTCACATGCTTCTTGGCCGGCTTGCCGGTCTTGGTCATGCGATACAGGCCCTTGATGATGCCTTCTTCGGCACCCATCGGCATTTCGGGATGCTGATAGTTCTCGTTCATCAGGGTGAGGTAAAAGAACACATCCTCCTGATCGACAAACATCCGCTGCATGCCGTTCTGCACGATCACCGCAACTTCGTAGCTGAAGGTCGGGTCATAGCTGATGCAATTCGGAATGGTGCCCGCAAAGATATGGCTGTGCCCGTCCTCGTGCTGCAACCCTTCGCCGTTCAGCGTGGTCCGGCCGGCCGTACCGCCCAGCATGAAGCCGCGCGCACGGGAATCGCCCGCCGCCCAGGCCAGATCACCGATCCGCTGGAACCCGAACATCGAATAGTAGATGTAGAACGGGATCATCGGCACGCCGTGGGTCGAATAGGATGTCGATGCCGCGATCCAGTCAGCCATGGCACCGGCTTCGTTGATGCCTTCCTGCAGAACCTGACCGTCCTTGCTCTCTTTATAGAACATCATCTGGTCGGCGTCCTGCGGGGTATAGTTCTGACCCAGCGGGTTGTAGATGCCGACGGACCGGAACAGCCCTTCCATCCCAAAGGTGCGGGATTCATCCGGCACGATCGGCACGACGAACTTGCCCACCTTCTTGTCACGCAGCAACGTGGTCAGGATGCGCACAAACGCCATCGTGGTCGAAATCTCGCGATCCCCGGTGGCCTCCAGCTGGCCCTTGAACGCGGTCAGCGCGGGAATTTCCAGCTTGGGCGTATCGCGCCAGTGACGGACCGGGAAAGACCCGCCCAGATCCTTGCGCCGTTCGGTCATATAGGCCTTTTGCGCGTTGTTCAGGCTGATGAACGGCGCCTTGCCCAGATCGGCATCGTCTACCGGCACCTTGAACCGGTCGCGCATGGCGCGCATCTGGTCCTCTTGCATCTTCTTTTGCTGGTGGCTGGTGTTCTGGCCTTCGCCGGCCGTGCCCATGCCATAACCCTTGACCGTCTTGACCAGCAGGCAAACCGGCTGCCCCTTGGTCTTGGTCGCGCGCAAGAAGGCGTTGTAGACCTTGCGCGGATCGTGCCCGCCACGACGCAGCGACCAGATCTGGTCGTCGGTCCAGTCCTCGACCAACGCCGCCGTTTCCGGGTACTTGCCAAAGAAATGTTCGCGGATATAGGCGCCGTCCTTGGATTTGAACGTCTGGTAATCGCCGTCCACCGTCTCGTCCATCAACTGCCGCAGCTTGCCGCTGGAATCCTTTTCCAGCAGACCATCCCAGCCCTTGCCCCAGAGCAGCTTGATCACGTCCCAGCCGGCCCCGCGGAACGCACCCTCAAGCTCTTGCACGATCTTCGAGTTGCCGCGCACCGGCCCGTCAAGACGCTGCAGGTTGCAGTTCACGACAAAGATCAGGTTATCCAGACCTTCGCGTGCGGCCAGTGAAATCGCGCCCAGCGATTCCGGCTCGTCCATCTCGCCATCGCCCAGGAAGCACCAGACCTTGCGGTCGGCGGCGTCAATATGGCCGCGGTTGTGCATGTATTTCATGAACCGCGCCTGATAGATCGCCATCAGCGGCCCCAGACCCATCGAAACGGTCGGGAACTGCCAGTAATCCGGCATCAGCCAGGGGTGGGGATAAGAGCTCAGGCCACCGCCGTTCACTTCCGAACGGAAGTTTTCCATCTGCTCCTGGCTCAGGCGCCCTTCCATGAAGGAGCGGGCGTAGATGCCGGGGACCACATGGCCCTGAAAGAACACAAGGTCGCCGCCGTGGATCGCCGATTTGGCGCGCCAGAAGTGGTTCAGACCGACATCGTACAACGCTGCGGAAGAGGCAAACGACGCGATATGCCCGCCGTATTCGCTGCTTTCCTTGTTGCGCCGCACGACAGTTGCCATGGCGTTCCAACGGTTGATGGCGCGGATCCGCCATTCCATCTCGTTGTCGCCGGGCATGTCGACCTCGTCATCCGGCGAAATCGTGTTCTGGTAGGGCGTCGTGGCCGAAAAGGGCAGCGTGGCCCCGGCCGCACGTGCCTGTTGCACCGCCTTGTCGAGCAGGAAATGCGCCCGGTCCGGACCGTCGCGCAGGATGACGTCTTCGATCGCCTCCTGCCATTCCTGGGATTCGACTGCGTCGATGTCGTTTCGGCTGTCTGTCATATGCCCTCTTCCCTTGGTCATAATACTCGCACGTTCTGGCGCGTTTATTTTGGTTCAAACCTAAACCAATTCCCGACTTCCCTCAAACGGCCTTCTGCCGTTGGCTTTCCGGGTCCGCGCCGGAATATCACAAGAGGTTTCCTAGGGGCAGGCTTGCCATTGCATAACATCGTTGCAACCCGCGCATAACAAATGGTTTAACGTTAAACTACTTATCACCGCCGAACGCCGCGCCCTTGGACTCCTCCCAATCAGGAGCAGACCACGGGGCCAAGCCAAAATGCAAGGGGTTAGCGCTAAACAGCCGCCTCAGACGCCGGATTTGGTCAGGCCGCTGACGGGTACCGGCGCATCGGCGGCCAGCTCCTCGAAATCGAAATTATCCAGACGTCGGGCACGTCTGCCCGCCCTGTCGGCACTGATCTTGATGTCGGCAATATCCTTGGCCGCCTGACCAAAGTGCCGGTCCAGATTTTCGACCCGACTGCCCAGCCGGTCCACATCCGCGTAAAGCATGCCCAGCTCCTTGCGAATCGCGCCGGCCTGCTCCTGCATCCGCGCATCTTTCAGGATCGCGCGCATCGTGTTCAGCGTCGCCATGCAGGTGGTCGGTGAAACGATCCAGACCCGCGCCGCGAACCCTTCGCGCACCAGTTCGGGAAAATTCCCGTGCAACTCGGCATAGACCGCCTCGGACGGCAGGAACATCAGCGCGCCATCGGCGGTCTCATGCTCGATGATGTATTTTTCCGAGATATCCCGGATGTGTTTGCGCACCGCCAGCCGCAGCATCTGTCCAGCCCGCGCCGTACGTTCCTGCGTATCCGCCCGCCGCAGCTGTTCATAGGCTTCCAGCGGGAACTTGCTGTCGATGCAGATCGGCCCCGGCGGGTTGGGCAGATGGATCAGACAATCCGCCCTTTTGCCGTTCGAAAGGGTGGCTTGCAGCGTGTAACTGTCCTTGGGCAGCGCCTTACCGACGATATCGGTCAACTGGATTTCACCAAAGGCACCGCGCGTCTGCTTGTTGCTCAGAATATCCTGCAACGACAGCACGTCGCCCGACAGCTTGGTGATGTTTTCCTGCGCCTTGTCGATGCTTTGCAACCGCTGCTGCAAATCGCCCAGACTCTGCGCCGTACGCCGGGCCGAGCCATGCAAATTCTCGGTCATCTGCAACTGCACCGCCGCCAGCCGCTGCTCCATCAGTTGCAGCATCGCGGTCTGGCTGCTGGCCTGTGCCTCGCTCACATGATGCAGGCCCCCGGCCAGCCTCTCCTGCCCCTCACCCAGCGCCTGAACACGGGCACCCAGAACCCCCATCTGCTGCGCAATCGGCGCGGCAAGACTGGCAGACCGGTTGGCCGCCCGCAGTGACGCAAACAACATCAGGAACACAACCAGCCCCAGCCCGGCCCCGGCAAGCCCCATCAGAACCGCCGGATCATCCAGCGCGAAAACCGTCTCTCCGATGCTGATCATGTGCGCCCGAAAAGCCGTTCGATATCGCTCAGCTTCAGCTCAACATAGGTCGGCCGCCCGTGGTTGCACTGACCGGAATGCGGCGTCGCCTCCATCTCTCGCAGCAGGGCATTCATCTCTTCGGCGCGCATCACGCGGCCTGACCGGATCGACCCGTGGCAGGCAACCCGGCTCAGGATCGCCTCGATCTTTTCCTGAACCAGCGCCGAACTTCCCTGATCCGACAGCTCATCCAGAATGTCGCGCAGCAGCGCCTCGGCATTCACCTCGCCCAGAATGGCCGGCGTTTCACGCACGGCGACAGCGCCACCGCCAAAGGGTTCGATCGACAGCCCCATCCGGTACAGATCCTCGGCAATCTCAAGCAGCCGCCCGGCATCGTCCGGCGACAGGTCCACCACCTCGGGTATCAGCAGCGCCTGCGCCGCGACGCCGTTTTCCGCCATCTGGTTTTTCAGCTTTTCATAGACCAGCCGTTCATGCGCCGCGTGCTGATCAACGATGACAATGCCGGTTTCGGTCTGGGCGATGATATAGTTTTCATGCACCTGCCCACGCGCCGCCCCCAATGGCCGGTCCGCAGACACCGGCGCCTCTTCCGGCGCATCCGGCGCGACAAACGGCTCGACCACCCGGCCGCTATAGGCCCCTGCCATATCGGCAAAACCCGGTGCCTGCGCCGCATAGGATGCCTGCCGCGCCGCCATCGACGGACGGTCCATCTGATAGACCCGCGCACCGCCCGGTTCGGGCCGCATCGCGCCCAGCGTCGCACTCGCCACGGTGGACGACGCCCTGTGCCCGGCCTCGGCCAGCGCGTGGCGCAGGGCCGAAACGATCAGCCCACGCACCACGCCGGGGTCGCGAAACCGCACCTCGGATTTCGCCGGATGCACGTTCACGTCAACCTTGTGCGGATCGCAATCCACGAACAGCGCCACCGCCGGATGCCGGTCCCGGCTCAGGAAATCGGCATAGGCCCCGCGCAACGCGCCGATCAGCAGCTTGTCCCGCACGGGCCGCCCGTTGACGAACAGATGCTGCGCCACGGCGGAGCCGCGCGAATAGGTCGGCAGCGCGGCATAGCCGGTCAGGCGAAAACCGTCGCGCTCGGCATCGATGGCCAGCGCGTTTTCCACAAATTCCGCGCCCATCACCTGCGACAGCCGCCCGCGCAGCGCATCAAACAGATCGCCCGTCACCGGATCGGCGCGGAAACTGACCCGCCCAGCGCCGCCGCCCGACACATCGCGCAGAGTGAAGCCGACCGAAGGTTCCGCCATCGCCAGACGCCGGATCACCTCGCCAACCGCCTGGGATTCCGCCCGGTCGGTGCGCAGGAATTTCAGCCGCGCAGGCGTCGCAAAAAACAGATCCCGCAGCGTGACAACAGTACCACCGTTCAGCGCCGTCGGGCGCACCGGCCCCGGCGTTCCGCCGTTGACGGTGATTTCGGCGGCGTCATGCCCCTCGGCCCGGCTGGCAATGGTCAGCCGCCCGACGGCACCCAGACTGGGCAGCGCTTCGCCACGAAACCCAAAGGACTGGATGTTCAGCAGATCAGAACCGTCAATCTTGGAGGTCGCATGACGGCTCAGCGCCAGCGGCAGCTCATCCGGCGACATCCCACAGCCGTCATCCGTGATCCGGATCAGCGTCTTGCCACCATCCGCCAGATCAATCGAAATCCGTCGCGCGCCCGCATCAATGGCGTTTTCGACCAATTCCTTGACTGCTGACGCCGGGCGCTCAACCACCTCACCCGCCGCAATGCGGTTGATCGCGGTTTCATCCAGCTGACGGATAACAGGGCGGATATGGTGGGGGTGCGTGTTCATGCCACTAGACTTAGCAAGCCTTGGGCGATTCTGAAATGTCCGTTTTCAGTGTGACAGACGCGAACAACCGCCCCTCAGCCCCCTCTGGGCCGACCCGATCCCGCAATATTATTTCAAATTTTTGGCGATATGGAACATTTAGTAACCAATTCCGTTCACGCTACAGATACTCAACACATGGCAGGAGGTTCCTATGCCAATTTCACTGTTCAGCTACGAAATCATCGCCTCCCTCTACGGCGAGGCGTTTGCCAGCACGTGGTTTACCCCGATCGGCCTCTCGACAAAGGCCGGGTAACCACGCAATCAGCCGTCAGTGGCGGCGGCGTACCACGCGCGGATCTGCGCACGTTCTTCTTCGGAAATGAACGACAGATTGGCGGGTGGCATTGCATGGCCCAGCCCGGCCTGCAGGTAAATCTCTTTGGCCTGCCGCGCGATCTGCGCCTCGGTCTCAAGGCGCACTCCCTTGGGCGGCCAAAGCAGACCCTCCCACGCCGGTTCGGCCGCATGACACATTGAACAGCGGCCCATCACGATGTCATGCACCTGTGGGAATCCCTCGGCCTCGGCAAACCGCAGCGCGGCACCTGATGCCACCTCGGGCTCCTCCGCACGGAACATCGGCGCGGTGCTCAGCCACATGATCAGGATGAACAGGACCGCCGTGGCCAGCCAGGTCCAGGTCGGCTCACCCTTCCTTGCATGCATCGAATTGAAATAATGCCGGATCGTCACCCCCATCAGGAACACCAGACTCGCAATCGCCCAGTTATATTCGCTCGCAAAGGCCAGCGGATAGTGATTGCTCAGCATCAGAAAGATCACCGGCAGGGTCAGGTAGTTGTTGTGCGTCGACCGCTGCTTGGCAATCTTGCCGTATTTCGCATCCGGCATGCGGCCATTCATCAGGTCATCTACGACGATCTTCTGGTTCGGGATGATGATCATGAACACGTTCGCCGACATGATCGTCGCGGTGAACGCACCCAGATGCAGCAGCGCCGCACGGCCTGAAAACACCGAAGCGTAGAAATACGCCATGCCCACAAGGATCACATAGAGAAGCACCATCAGCCGCGTGTTGTTGTCGCCAAAGCGGGATTTGCAGATCTGGTCATAGACCACCCAGCCAAACCCCAGCGACGCGAGCGAGATCAGGATCGCCTGCCAGCCCGCCAGATCCATCACCGCCGGGTCGATCAGATAGAACTCCGACCCGAGGTAGTAGACCAGAAACAGCAGCGCAAAGCCCGACAGCCATGTCGAATAGCTTTGCCATTTGTGCCAGATGAGGCCGCCCGGCATGTGGTCCGGCGCGACAAGGTATTTCTGGATGTGGTAGAAACCACCGCCGTGGACCTGCCATTCCTCGCCATCCGCGCCGCTGGGCAGATTGCGATCCCGGTGCAGACCCAGATCCAGCGCGATGAAATAGAACGATGCCCCGATCCAGGCGATGGCCGTGATGACATGCACCCAGCGCACCGCGAACTCCAACCAGGCGCCCATCGCCGCAAGATCATACATGCCCGCCTCCACTACCATTCCAGAGACCACGCTATACGCCGCGGCACTTGTTTGTTAATCCTTCAAATCACGACACAGTTTCAAGCATACCCGAAAAATCGATATGGCTTATGTAAACAACATCCGCATGTTCGTGCGCGTCTATGAATTGGGCAATATGTCGGCGGCGGCGCGGGATCAGCGCACGTCGCCCGCCGTGGCCTCGTCGCGCATTGCCGAACTCGAACGCCACCTTGGCGTGCGGCTGTTCAATCGCACCACCCGCGCGCTGCACGCAACCGAACACGGGCGTCTGTTCTATGACGGCGCGCTGAACATCCTGGAGGCCATCGAAACCGCCGAAGCCACGGTGATGGAGGCGACCCAATCCCCAAAGGGCACGCTGTTCGTTTCCGCCCCCTTGGGTCTGGGCCGCCGGATCATTGCCCCCGCCGTGCCCCGGTTCAAGAAGATGTACCCCGACATCGACATTCGCCTGCGCCTGTCCGACCGGCTGGTCGATGTCACCGCCGAAGGTCTGGACCTTGCCTTTCACCTTGGCACGCTCAGCGACAGCGACCTCAAGGTGCGGATGATTGCCGACTGCCCCCGGCTTCTGGTCGCCGCCCCCGGTTATATCGCCCGGCGCGGCAATCCGGTCGACGGCGCAGCCCTTGTTGCGGACCGTCACGACTGCCTCAACCTGCGCTTTCCCGGTGCCCGCGAATTCCAGTGGACCGTGCAAACCCCCGACGGCCCCCGCCGCTACGAAATCTCCGGCCCCTTCGAATCCGATGATGGCGATGTGCTGACCCAATGGGCCATCGACGGCTGCGGCATCATTCTGAAACCCGAATTCGAAGTCGCGGAACATCTGCGCTCAGGCGCGCTTGTTCCCGTGGCGACCGCAACGCCGCCCTACCCGACGCAACTTGCCTGCCTCAGCCCGTCACGCCGGTTTCGTGACCCCAAAGTACAGCTTTTCGCGGGTTTCATGATTGCCCATTGTCGTGACAAACTTGCCTCGGCCTGAACCTTGACAGTTCAATATATTCACTTACTTGAATACATATAAATTACACTACAGGAGCGTACCATGTTCACACGTACCAGCCCCTCGACCGGCCCAGCGTCACCGCGCGTCGACGGATTTTACGAACCCGATACCGGGTCCGTGCAATTCGTCGTGTCAGACCCGGCAACGAAACAGGCCGCACTGATCGACATCGTGCAGGATTTTGATCCGGCCAGTGGGTCCACCGCCTTCCGCTCGGCCCAGACCGCGCTGGATTTTGTGCGCGACAACGGCCTGACCGTGGCCTGGATCCTCGACACCCACCCCCATGCCGACCACATGATGGCCCAGCACTGGCTCAAGGAACAGACCGGCGCCCCCACGGGCATCGGTGAAAAGGTCCGCGACATCGCCGGGCTCTGGGCCGGGTTCTACCACCTGCCGGACGCCTTTGACCCGGATCGCGACTTTGACCACCTGTTTGCCGATGGCGACACCTTCAAGCTTGGCAATCTTGACGTGCAGGTGATCCTGTCGCCGGGCCATACGCTGGGGTCCATCACCTATGTGATCGGTGACGCGGCCTTTGTGCATGACACCTTCATGCATGTGGACGCCGGCACCACCCGCGCCGATTTCCCCGGCGGTTCCTCTGCCGAACTCTACGCGTCGCTTCAGCGCCTGCTGGAACTGCCCGACAACACCCGCCTGTTCGTCGGCCACGACTATCCCCCGGTCGGTGATCGCAAGGATCCGGCGTGGGAGGCAACAGTGGCCGACCACCGAGCCCACAACAAACACATCGGCGGGGGCGTCTCCGAAGCCGATTTTCGCAAACTGCGTGACGCCCGCGATGCCACACTGAACCTGCCCGACCGGATGCTGCAAGCGCTTCAGGTCAACCTGCGCGGCGGCCGTATGCCTGACCCGGAATCCGACGGGCGCAGCTACTTCAAGATTCCTGCCAATTATTTCCCCGAAAGGAACGCATGATGAAAACTGAAATGCACGGCGGCGTGACCCTCGAATCCTGGAGCCCGGACGAGGTACAGACAGCCCTTGCCGCAAATAAGATCGTCCTGATCGATGTGCGCACACCGCAGGAATACATGTTCGAACATATCGAAGGTGCGCTGCTGATGCCGATGGCCTTCTTTGACGCGACCAAGCTGCCCGGCCAAAGCGAAAAGCGCATCGTGCTGCACTGCGGCTCGGGTCTGCGTTCGGAACGGATGGCCAAGGCGGCGATTGCGGCGGGGCTTCACCAGATCGCACATCTCGACGGTGGCTTTGGTGCCTGGAAGGCAGCCAAGAAACCCTACATCGGCACCAACATGGGCAACGGTGCACCGGAACGCGTCGCCCCCTGACACCGGCCCGTCCCGGCCCCTGACACCGGCCCGACCCGGCCCCGCAAGGCCGACCAGACCAAGCTTTCCGCGCGCGCCAGCCAGACCGGCGCGCGCGGGTCAGCCATACACGAGCCATACGGTTTCCATACGGCTGCCATACGGGTTCCATACGCCCTTTTCCCACAAAATTTCGGCACAAAAAAACCCGGGCGCGAACGCCCGGGCAGTTGGTCACTAAAGACTGATGGAAGGAGGAGATCAGCCTTTGGAGAACTCAGGATAGGCTTCCATGCCCAGCTCAGCCATGTCGAGACCGTTGATCTCGTCTTCTTCGCTGACACGGATACCAACGACTGCCTTAAGGATGAACCACAGCACGGCGGAGGTCACGAAGACAAACAGACCGATCGAGATCACACCCAGCGCCTGCACACCAAATGATGTGCCTTCGGTGTAGAACGGCACAGCCAGTGTACCCCAGATGCCTGCCAGCAGGTGAACCGGGATGGCGCCGACGACGTCATCGATCTTCATCTTGTCCAGCATCGGCACAGCGAAGACGACGATGATACCACCAACGGCACCGATCCAGAGCGCCCCGAACAGGGTCGGATCAAGCGGTCCGGCCGTGATCGAAACGAGGCCAGCCAGCGCGCCGTTCAGTACCATGGTCAGGTCGACCTTCTTGTACAGCACCTGCGTCAGGATCAGCGCAGCAACAGACCCGGCAGCCGCCGCCATGTTCGTGTTGGCAAAAATCCGACTGATATCAGTGACATCGCCCACAGTACCCGCCGCGAGCTGCGAACCACCGTTGAAGCCGAACCACCCCAGCCACAGGATAAACGTACCCAGAGTGGCAAGCGCGAGGTTGGAACCGGGGATCGGAACCGTGCGGCCTTCTTTGTTGTACTTGCCGATACGTGGTCCAAGGATCAGCGCACCTGCGAGGGCTGCAAAACCACCTGCCGCATGCACAAGGGTCGAACCCGCGAAGTCAGAGAAACCAGCTTCCGACAGCCAGCCGCCGCCCCACTGCCAGGATGCTTCGATCGGGTAGATAAACCCAGTCAAAACAACGACAAAGATCAGGAAGGGCCAAAGCTTGATACGCTCAGCAAGCGTTCCCGACACGATCGACGCCGTGGTGGCGCAGAACATCAGCTGAAAGAAAAAGTCCGACGCAACCGAGGCATAATCCAGCGCCGCTGCCGAAGCATCAAGGCCGACCGGTTCAAGCACGGTGGGCGAGAACAGCATGCCGACATAGCCCGCAACCAACCAGCCGTCGCCCGGGTACATCAGGTTGAAGCCGACCAGCCAATACATGATCGCCGCAATGGAAAACAGCGCGATGTTCTTGGTAAGCTGCATCGCCACGTTCTTGGACCGCACGAGGCCCGCTTCGAGCATGGCGAAACCCGCAGCCATCCAGAACACGAGGAAGCCGCCGATAAGAAACAGCAGCGTCGTGAAGATATAGGGGTTGATGTCAGGCACGGCAGCGGCGTCAGCCGTGGCGTCCTGCGCAAACCCCAGAGCGGGCAGCGCGATCAGCGCGGCAGCCGGGGCTAGTGTCTTGAGAAGTTTCATTCGTCCGTTTCCCTTTGTCTCTCGTCGCCGCGTTATCAGAGCGCGTCTGCGTTGGTCTCGCCGGTGCGCACGCGCACGGCTTGCAACACGTCCAGTACAAAAATCTTGCCGTCGCCGATCTTGCCGGTCTGCGCCGTCTTTGCGATGGTCTCGACCACCTGCTCTGCCATTGCGGCGGACACGACGATCTCCAGCTTGATTTTTGGTACGAAATTCACCGCGTACTCAGCCCCGCGGTAGATTTCGGTATGTCCCGATTGCGAGCCGAAGCCCTTGATTTCAGTCACCATCATGCCGCGAACGCCGACGGCGGTCAGCGCCTCGCGAACCTCCTCCAGCTTGAACGGCTTGATCGTTGCAATGATGAGTTTCACCTTGGTCCCTTTCGGTTTGGCAGGTTGGGGCCTGCGTTATGCCCCGAAGAAGGAGGTTTGTAGCCAGCTTTTGAAAGAGCAGAGCGCCAGTTTTACGACCATTGCCGGGGTCAAAATGCACAAATTTTGCACTAATGTGGATTTTTGTATAAAAATTAGTCACAATAAAAACCTTTGATCTGCCACAGTATCGATCCACATCCGGCTTCAAAGCGGGTAAGTTGGCAAAAAGAGCAGCAGTCAGGCAAAAACATGAGTGATTCAGGACGTGGCAAGGGACGTCTCGTGGCCGATCGCCGCTATCCCAAAAAGGCAGCGCCGACCAAGGCCAAGCCTGCGGCAGCCAAACCTGCGAAGACCGCCCGCCCCAAGCGCAAGACCGCGCCGCGCCGCCGGTCTCGCAACCCGATTGTTGCGTTCATCCTGGGGATTTTCGGTTTTGTCTTCGGGCTGATCTGGAGGATCGTCTGGCGTGTCAGCGCCGTCGTCATGATCGTACTCGGGCTCGCCGTCGCCTATACCTACACCACGGTGCCGCCGCTCAACCAATTGCTGGACGGGCGGGCACAGGGGTCGGTCACGCTGCACGACCGCGATGGCAAGGTCTTTGCCTGGCGCGGCGACCAGTTCGGTGGCACGGTGACTGCGGACTCTGTGTCTCCGTACCTGCGCGACGCTGTGATCGCGACCGAGGACCGCCGCTTTTTCCTGCATCCGGGCGTCGACCCCATCGGCATCGCATCCGCGATCCGGATCAACCTGCGCGAAGGCCGCGGCCCGCTACAGGGTCACGGCGGTTCGACCATCTCGCAGCAGACGGCCAAGCTCCTTTGTCTTGGCGTGGAATACGATGCGACCAAGTGGAAGAACGAAGCGGAATTTGTCGGCGACTGCCGTCAGGGATCCTTGGCCCGCAAGGCAAAGGAAGCGCTTTATGCCATAGCGATGGAGATCAAGTTCACCAAGAAGGACATCCTGTCGATCTATCTGAATCGCGCTTATCTGGGCGGTGGTGCCTACGGGGCCGAAGCCGCGGCACAGCGCTATTTCTCAAAACCCGCATCGGCGCTGAACCCTGCGGAATCCGCAATGATCGCCGGCCTGTTGACCGCGCCATCCTCGCTCGCGCCGACGTCGAACATGGATCGGTCGCGTGAACGGGCCGCGACTGTCATCGGGCTGATGCAGGATCAGGGTTACCTGACAACGGCTCAGGCCGATGATGCACGCGCCCACCCCGCAGTCCTGTCCGACGCAGCCGAGGCGCGCGCCGGTGGCTATTTCGCCGACTGGGTGATGGATAACCTTCCCGATTTCGCCTCTGTCGAGTCGCGGCAAGATGTCGAAATTCGCACCACTCTGGATCAACGCCTGCAACGCGCTGCCGAAGATGCCATGAACGCCGTCTTTGACGAAAAGGTGCGCGATGGATCCAAGGCGCAGGCAGCGATCGTCGTCATGTCCGCAGACGGCGCTGTCCGCGCGATGGTGGGCGGGCGAAAAACCGGGGTGTCGGGCGTATTCAACCGCGCAACTCAGGCCAAGCGGCAGACCGGCTCGGCCTTCAAGCCCTTTGTCTATGCCACTGCGCTGGAACTCGGCCACGGGCCTTTCGATACCGTCGTGGACGAACCCTTTTGCATGAACATCCCCGGTTCCGGTCAATGGTGCCCCAAGAACTACACAAAGGAATTCAAGGGTCGTGTCACGCTGACAGACGCGCTCACCAATTCGCTGAACATCCCGGCAGTGAAGATTTCCGAGTCGGTCGGCCGCGACATGGTCCGGCAGGTGGCTGATCAGTTCGGCATCCGTTCGGACATCGACAACACGCCAGCCATGGCTCTCGGCACCTCAGAAGCCTCTCTTCTGGAAATGACCGGGGCCTATGCGGGCATCCTGAACGGCGGGTCCTCTGTCCGCCCATATGGCCTGATGGAACTGCGCATCAAGGGCGACCCCGACCCGATGATCGGCGCGGGCGGTGGTATCGGAGAACGGGTGATCAACGAAAACGCCGCCAAAGAACTGATCTACATGATGGAAAAGGTAATTTCGGAAGGCACCGGACGGCGGGCGCGGCTAGAAGGGCGCGAGGCGGCCGGCAAGACGGGAACGACACAGGCAGCACGCGACGCCTGGTTCGTCGGCTTTACAGCGGATTATGTCGCTGGTGTCTGGATGGGCAACGACGACAATACGCCGCTGACAGGCGTGACCGGTGGCGGTCTGCCCGCCGACATCTGGCGAGAGGTGATGGTGCGCGTCAATGAGGGGATCGAGCCGAAGCCGCTCCCTATGATCGTGCCGGAACGCCCCGCAACGCAGGTGGTTTCCCAACCGCAACAGGCGGAACCCCAATCGCAACCGCAGCGCCAGCCGGATCCGATAGAAAACTTCATGAACAAGCTCCTGCGAGATATCCTTGGCGGCAATTGAGCCGCTGAGGAGAGAGGCCCAGACGCAGCGACGCACGACGCAATAGCACCAGGCACCAGCCTCGCCGTCCCCAACAAAGAGTTTGTGACGCGGCGGAAATATGCACTATCAAAGGTCTGATACTACGGAAAATTCAGAAACTTATCGAATTCGAAGGGCATGAATCTTCAGATGGCACCAAACCGAACAACTCAGGGGCGCGACGAACTGATCGCGATCCGGCGTGAGAGCCGACCTTACTACTGGTTCGTCGGCGTCTTCAGCTTCTTCGTGAACCTTCTGATGCTGACCGGGCCGCTGTACATGCTCCAGGTCTATGACCGCGTGCTCGGCTCTGGGTCAGTGGCCACACTGATTGCCCTGTCGCTGATCGTTGTGTTTCTCTACGGCATGATGGGCCTGCTGGACTATGTGCGCGGCCGCGTCATGGGGCGGGTTGCGGCACGGTTCCAGTCACGGCTTGATCTGCGGGTCTTCGATGCCGTTGTACGGCGTGCGGCAATAAAGCCGGATGAACTGGCTGCAACCGGGTTGCGTGACCTCGAATCGGTGCAGCGCCTGATGGCTTCACCCGTACTGCTGGCCCTTTTCGACCTGCCTTGGACACCTTTCTTCCTTTTTGGGATCATGCTGTTCCACCCTTGGTTGGGCTACCTGGCCATCGTGGGCGGTGCGACTCTGATCGTGATCACGATCATCAACCAGTTCGTCACGCGCAACCCGACTCTGAAATCCAACACAGCTACCTTTCAGGCGGAAAAGATCTCGGACCAGATCCGCGGCGAATCCGAAATGGTCCAAGCCATGGGCATGCGCGGCGATGCCTTCCGCCGCTGGCAGAGTTCGCGGGACGCCTCACTAAAGGGGCAGATCGCATCGGCCGATCTGCTGGGCACCTTTTCGACTCTGACCAAGACGCTGCGCATGCTGCTGCAATCCGCCATGCTGGGTTTGGGCGCCTATCTGGTCCTGCAGAATGAAATGACGGGCGGCGCGATGATTGCCGGTTCCATTCTGATGGGGCGCGCCCTGGCCCCGATCGAAATGGCCATCGGCCAGTGGGCGCTGATCGAACGCGCCCGCAAGGGGTGGGAAAACCTCTCACGTCTGCTAAGCGAGGTACCGCAAGAGGCGCCGCGTACAGATCTGCCGGTGCCTCAAGCCAAACTCGATGTCATGCAGCTGACCGTGGTACCGCCGGGTGAGCAGCAGGCGTCGCTGCGGCTGCTCAGCTTTACAGTGCTGCCCGGGCAGGCTGTCGGCGTCATCGGCGCATCCGGGGCGGGGAAATCCACTCTGGCCCGCGCCTTGACCGGCGTATGGAAGCCCGCAGGCGGCAAGATCCGTCTGGACGGTGCGTCGATCGACCAGTACGGCCCGGATGTTCTGGGCCGCTATATCGGCTACCTGCCACAGCGAGTCACTCTCTTCGACGGTACGATCGCCGAAAATATCGCGCGTTTGTCGTCGACCCCTGATTCTGCCAAAGTTGTCGAAGCGGCCAAAAAGGCGGCAGCGCATGACATGATCCTGAAACTGCCCGATGGCTACGACACCCGCGTTTCAGCGACGGGCGGGCGGTTGTCGGGTGGCCAGATGCAGCGCATTGGTCTGGCCCGCGCGATGTATGGCGACCCGAAGATTCTGGTCCTGGACGAACCGAATTCGAACCTCGACAACGAGGGATCAGAGGCGGTCAATCAGGCCATCCGCATCATGAAATCCCAGGGCAAATCGGTGCTGATCATGGCTCACCGCCCAGCCGCGATCAAGGAATGCGACATGCTCCTGATGCTCGAAGGTGGCAACCGCGCGGCCTTTGGCCCAAAGGATGAAGTGCTGAAACAGATGGTACAGAACCACAAGCAAATCACCAAGGCCGTCAGCCCCGGAGGTGTTCGATGAGTTCCCCGTCAGACAGAGAATTCCCCATGCGCACCCCGGTGGTGATCGGCCTGCTGGGGCTGGCCCTGCTGATCGGCGGGTTTGGGGTCTGGGCCGCCACGACGAACATTTCCGGCGCGATCGTCGCTTCGGGACAGATCGAAGTCGACCAGAACCGGCAGGTGGTCCAGCATCCCGATGGTGGCGTGGTCGCCGAAATCCTTGTGGGCGAAGGCGATACGGTCAAGATCGGCGACCCGCTGATCCGGTTGGATGCCATCCGCGTGCAGTCTGAACTGAACATTGTGGAAGGACAGTACTTCGAACTGGTGGCACGCCGCGCCCGCCTGCAGGCAGAACGCGATGGTTTGGACACAGTGACCTTTGACGAGGACGTTCTGACCCGTGCAGAAGCCGATGACGAAGTCGCTGAGCTGGTGGAAGGGCAACGAAACCTGTTTTCCGCGAGGCGTGATTCAATCGCCCGCGAGATTGAGCAGCTGTCCAAACGGCGCGAACAGATCGCCGATCAGACCGTCGGCATCGAGGCACAGCAGACCGCGCTTATTCGTCAGCTCGAACTGATCGAAGAAGAGCTGGCTGATCAGCGCTCCCTGCTCGACAAGGGTCTCGCTCAGGCGAGCCGGGTGCTGAGCCTTCAGCGCGAAGAGGCCCGGCTGTCGGGCACGGTGGGAGACCTCACTGCGCAGAAGGCACAGGCCGAAGGCCGCAGCACCGAAATCGACATCGAAATCCTCAAGCTGGACACCCAGCGGCGCGAAGAAGCGATCACTACACTGCGTGACTCTCAGTTTCGCGAACGCGAACTGGCCGAGCAACGCCGCGCCTTGCTTGAACGGCTGGATCGCATGTTGATCACCGCACCCGTATCCGGGGTTGTCTATGGTTTGCAGGTCTTTGCCCCGCGGTCGGTCATCCGCCCCGCAGATCCGTTGATGTACCTTGTGCCGCAAGACCGGCCCCTGATCATCGCGGCGCAGGTGCTGCCGATCCACATCGACCAGTTGTTTCTGGAACAGAAAGTCTCGCTGAGATTCCCCGCGCTGAACCAACGCGAAACGCCCGAGCTGTTTGGGAGGGTGGTGCAGATTTCGGCAGATGCGTTTCAGGACGATGGCTCGAAAGTCAGTTACTACCGCGCTGAAATCGTGCTCTCGGAGGGAGAGATCGACCGCCTGCCCAAAGGCAGCACGCTGATCCCCGGCATGCCTGTTCAGGCCTACATTCGCACTGCGGACCGGACACCCCTGGCCTATCTGGTGAAACCCTTCACCGACTATTTCGCCAAGGCCTTTCGCGAAACCTGAGCCGTGTGCAAAGAGGCGGACACGCACTGGATGATCCTCTTGTCCAGCGCTTGCCGCCTTTCCGGGCTGCGGCCCTGAAAATCCGCCGCACAAACTGTTGAGCGTTGGCCTTTTCAATCCGTGCAGGCTCGCCTAGCCTGCCCCCGAACATGACCCGAAAGGCCCGCACATGACCAACCCCATCGAAACCCGCCTGGCTGAACTTGGCCTCACGCTTCCGGCCGCCCCTGCGCCTGCCGCCAATTACGTGCCCTTCGTACGCAGCGGCGCCACGCTCTATGTCTCGGGCCAAATATCCAACGGTCCAGACGGGCTGATCACCGGGAAACTCGGCGACGGCATGGCGGTCGAAGACGGTGCCGCTGCCGCCAAAGCCTGTGCGCTCAGCCTTTTGGCTCAGGTCAAGGCTGCCCTAGACGGCGACCTCACCCGCCTCAAGAGGGTCGTCAAGCTTACCGGCTTCGTCAACTCCACCGCCGATTTCACCGACCAACCCAAGGTGATCAATGGCGCATCGGACACCTTTGTCGAGATCCTCGGCGACGCTGGCCGTCATGCCCGCTCGGCTGTATCCGCAGCCAGCCTTCCGCTGGGTGTCGCCGTCGAAATCGAAGGCATTTTCGAAATCGAATGACCTCCCTGCCAACGGCCTTTCTGTCTCGGCCCATCGCGCACCGCGCCCTTCACGGGCCGGGCGCGCCTGAAAATTCTCGCTCCGCCGTCAGACGCGCGGTTTCAGCAGGCTACGGGATCGAAATCGACCTGCAGCTGTCTGCGGATGGTGTGGCCATGGTCTTTCACGACTATGCCCTGTCGCGCCTGACGCCCGAAACCGGCGCTTTGCAGCAACGTTCTGCGGATGAATTGGCCCGTATTCCCCTGAAAGGGGGCGATGAGACCATTCCGACCTTCAAAGAGATCCTTGCCCTTGTGGCGGGTCAGGTGCCGCTGCTGATCGAAATAAAAGATCAGGACGGCGCGCTTGGCCCCTCTGTCGGACCGTTGGAAGAGGCAGCGGCCCGCGACCTTGCCGGTTATACCGGACCGGCGGCGGTGATGTCCTTCAACCCGCATTCGGTGGCAAGGATGGCCGACCTTGCGCCTGATCTGCCCCGCGGTCTGACCACCTGCGCCTATACGGCTGACGACTGGCCAACCATTCCTGCCGCGATCCGCAAAACTCTTAGGGAAATCCCGGATTTTGATCGCGTGGGTGCATCTTTCATCAGCCATGACGCCGCCGACCTGAGGTATACGCGCGTCGCCGCACTCAAGCATCAGGGCGCAGCTATTCTGTGCTGGACGATCCGGTCCGCCGAGGCCGAGGCAGAGGCGCGCAAAGTCGCGCACAATGTAACCTTTGAGGGCTACACAGCTTGACCCCCGCCCCCCGAGGCACAGATTAGAGTCACAACAAGGGGGGCGCCCATGACCGAGCAGAGCCCGGACCAGACCATAACAATCAACGTGCTGACCTCGCTACGCCAGATCGACGCTGCCGAGTGGGATGCCTGCGCTTGCCCAGAGGCCGCTGACGGCAGCCGCCCCAATGATCCCTTCACCACGCACCGCTTCCTGCTGGCCTTGGAGGAATCGGGCTCTGTCGGTCCGGGCACCGGCTGGGATCCGCGCTATCTTGTGGCCGACATGGATGGCCAGACCATCGCCGCCGCACCGCTTTATGCCAAGGGCCACAGTCAGGGTGAATATATTTTCGACCACAACTGGGCCGAAGCCTTTGAACGCGCGGGCGGGCATTATTACCCAAAGCTTCAGATCGCTGTCCCCTTTACCCCCGCGACGGGTCGGCGTTTTCTGACCAAGCCGGGATTCGAAGCAATCGGCATGTCCGCTCTTGTTCAGGGCGCAGTCCAGTTCGCTTCTGAAAATGAACTGTCCTCGGTGCACGCGACCTTTTGCACCGAAGCCGAAGCCATCGGCGGCGGCAAGATGGGTCTGATGCCCCGCACCACCCAGCAATTCCACTGGGTTAACGACGACTACCACACCTTTTCGGACTTTCTGGCCTCGCTTAGCTCGCGCAAACGCAAGACCATCCGCAAAGAGCGTGAAAAGGCGCAGGCCTTTGGCGGCACAATCGAAATTCTCACCGGCGACCAGATCCAGCCGGAACACTGGGATGCCTTCTGGGTTTTTTACCAGGACACCGGCGCGCGCAAATGGGGTAGCCCGTATCTGACTCGGGCGTTCTTTGACATCGCGCAAGAGACCCTACGGAATGACATTGCGCTGGTGATGGCGGTGCGTGATGGCCAGTACGTGGCCGGCGCGCTGAATTTTATCGGTCGCGAGACGCTTTACGGCCGCTACTGGGGCTGTGTTGAGGATCACCCCTGCCTGCATTTCGAAGCTTGCTACTATCAGGCCATCGACTTTGCCATCGCGCACGGGTTGGCCCGGGTTGAGGCGGGCGCGCAGGGCGAACACAAACTCGCCCGCGGCTACCTGCCGGTGCCCACACATTCGCTACACTGGATCGCCGACAAGGGTTTCGCGAGGGCGGTTGAAAAGTATCTTAAGGCCGAAGCCGCCGCAGTGAGCGAAGATATCGAAATCCTTACGGCCTACGGACCGTTCAGGAAGGACCAAAGAGAGGAACGCCAATGACCGAATTGCTGTCAGACACCGCCCGCGATACCGTCCTGCAACCGCTGCTCGACAGCGGCTGGGCGATGGTCGACGGGCGCGATGCGATCCACAAGACCTACAAATTCGCCAACTTCATCGAAGCCTTCGGCTGGATGACACGCGCCGCGTTATGGGCCGAAAAATGGAATCACCACCCGGAATGGTCCAATGTTTACAGGACGGTCGAGGTGACGCTGACCACCCATGACGTCGGGGGCCTGTCGTCGCTGGACACCAAGATGGCGAGCAAGCTTGATACGTTGTGAAATTCGGCGACGAGGCCAGCAAGTGAAGAGGAACCGGTCCTCGACCCTCGCTGGCCTCTTTTTTAATCAGAGAGCAGCGAGTAACGACTCACCACCGGAAACCTCGCAGGTGCCCGGGCTTTCCTCGGGCATGAACTGCGTCACGACTCCGTCCTCGACCAGCATCGCATAGCGCTTGGAGCGTTTGATCAGGCCTGCGGGCGGCGCATCAAAGGCCATGCCGATCGAATCGGTGAACGCGCTGCTTGCGTCAGCCAGCATGGTGATTCCGGCCGCCGAAGCGCCTGTTGCCTCGCCCCAGGCCTTCATCACGAAGGGATCGTTGACCGAGATGCAGATGATCTCGTCCACACCCTTGGCGGCAAAGTCATCCTTGGTGCGGATGAAGCTTGGCACATGCGCCGAATGGCAGGTCGGGGTGAACGCCCCCGGAACCGCAAAGATGACAACCTTGCGGCCCTTGAGCTTTGCCGCCAGTTCAACGGCCTCTGGCCCGGATTCGCCCATCTGCACCAGTGTCGCGTCGGGCAGCTTCTTCCCTGTCGAAATCGTCATATCTGCATGTCCTCTGAATTGCGTTTCGTCACCTTGCGCATATAGGGTGCGCCCAGCAATGACCAATACGCAGACCAAAGGGGACACAGATGAGCAAAGTCGTGGTGATCGGCGCAGGACAGGCCGGGTCCGCATTGGTGGCCCGTCTGCGCAAGCAGGGCTTTGACGGGAATATCACATTGGTCGGTGACGAACCTGTCCCCCCTTATCAGCGCCCGCCTCTGTCAAAGGCCTACCTCCTTGGCGAAATGGAGCAGGAGCGGCTCTACCTGCGCCCCGCCAGCTATTATAGCGATCAGAACATTGACCTGCGCACCGGTGCCCGGGCCGCCGACATTGACGCCGATGCCAGAACCGTATCGCTGCCTGATGGTGTGGTTCTGCCCTACGACCATCTTGTCCTTGCCACCGGATCGACCCCGCGCCGCCTCCCGGCTGCAATCGGCGGCGACCTCGACGGTGTCTTTACCGTGCGCACCCTTGCCGATGTCGACACCATGGCGCCGCGTTTCACCGCTGGCGCAAAGGTGCTGATCGTTGGCGGCGGCTACATCGGGCTCGAAGCCGCCGCAGTTGCCCGCAAGCTGGGGCTTGAGGTGGTGCTGATCGAAATGGCTGACCGGATCCTGCAACGTGTCGCCGCGCCCGAGACATCGGATTATTTTCGCGTATTGCACCAAAGTCACGGCGTCACCCTGCGTGAAGGCGTCGGCCTGTCGCGGCTTCTGGGTGAAGACCGCGTGACCGGTGCGGAACTGACCAACGGCGAAAGGCTGGAGGCGGATTTCGTCATCGTTGGGGTCGGCATCACGCCCGTCACCGATCTGGCTGAACAGGCAGGGATCGCGCTTGAGAATGGCATCAGGACTGACAGTTTCGGGCGCACTTCTGATCCGGCGATCTGGGCGGCTGGTGATTGTGCCTCCTTTCCATGGAACGGTACGCGTATCCGGCTGGAAAGCGTTGGAAACGCGATCGATCAGGCCGAATGCGTCGCGGATAACATTATGGGGGCAAACGTGCCTTACACGGCCAAACCATGGTTCTGGTCCGATCAGTTCGACGTCAAACTGCAGATCGCGGGACTTAACACCGGATATGACACCATCGTCACCCGCAAGACCCCCGAAGGTGCCAGCGGTTCCCATACCGGGGGTGTCGTGTCCTTCTGGTACTATCGCGGCGAAACCCTGTTGGCATTGGACGCGATGAACGATCCCCGCGCTTACATGGTTGGAAAGCGGCTGATCGAGGCAGGCAAATCGCCCGCGCCGTCCGCCGTCAGCGACCCGGCTACCGACCTCAAAGACTTGCTCAAGGCATGAGGATCATCGCCGGCAGCCTGCGCGGCCGCAACCTGACCCCGGTGGGCAAGGGCGATCCCGGCGCGCACCTGCGTCCGACCACGGATCGCGTTCGCGAAAGTCTGTTCAACATGCTGGCGGGTGGCCGTTTCGACGATCCGTTTACCGGTTCCGTTGTTCTCGACCTCTTTGCAGGCACTGGCGCCCTGGGGTTGGAGGCACTGTCGCGCGGGGCCGAACGCGGTACCTTTGTCGATGATGGACGCAAGGCGAATGCCCTGTTGCGCGACAATATCCGGCTTTTGGGTGTTGCTGGGCAATGCCGCATCCTGAACCGCGATGCCAGCCGACTTCCCGCTACCGACGAATCTCCGGCCAACCTCGTTTTTCTTGACCCACCCTACGGAAAGGGTCTGGGCCAGCGCGCGCTGGAAGCTGCAGTATCCAATGGCTGGATCGCGCCTGGGGCTTTGATTGTCTGGGAGGAAAGCGCGCCGCAGGCCTCTGCGCCCGGTTTTACGCTTCTTGAAACTCGGCGCTACGGTGACACGCATGTGACCCTGCTGCGCGCTTCCGGCGTTCCGAAAGAATAAAATCAGCGTAGCAACGCTGCGATAGGAATATGCGGATTTCAATAGAGAGCGAACGCGAAATATTTCATATTGCCCAATACTCACCCAAATCTT
The DNA here is from genome assembly GCF_900188035.1 of Puniceibacterium sediminis. GTDB lineage: Bacteria > Pseudomonadota > Alphaproteobacteria > Rhodobacterales > Rhodobacteraceae > Puniceibacterium > Puniceibacterium sediminis. Next base: position 37,686 of record NZ_FZNN01000007.1, read on the forward strand.
TTTAATTATTGCGTAAACTGCGAGCACAACCCAACGATGAAGCCAATTTGCATATCAATGCCTTGTTAATGACAAATTGTCGTGATACGCTTTACCTAACGGTAACGTGCTCCGCAGGGCAATCCGGTCTCAAAGTTGAGTGTTTTGGTGGCAATACGAAATATCGCGCACCCATAAGCGGTTAGACTGCAAATTACGCAGTATTTTGGGTAGTTTCGACTAGTCGGGGTCTGGCGCTCAATTTCCACATTTGAACGACTGCATGGTCGCTTCTACTTAGAAATACAATCGCCGAGAAATGCAAAAGGCACTTTCTGGCGGGCTGATGGTTTGCGACCACGGCAATAGTTTCTGCGCAAAGGTCAACGAAGAAGATGGCTAGATCATGAGAGAACAAATTTACAGAAAACGGTCCGGGATCAGGTTTTTTTACTGCCCCTATTGCGATCATCATTTACGGTTTGGGCGCAGCCGCTGCGGAGATTGCTATCAGCCAACGCCCATTTATAACCGAATTTGGTTTGTGGTATTGTCAGCGTTGGCAGTTTTGTCCGGCGTGGTCGTTTCTGCTGGCATCAGGCTATTGTGAAACGCTGCCGCATACCACGATAAAACGTCGTGCAATTCGGGCGCAAAGGTCCTAACCTTATATTCGCATACGTGAATTAAAAAGGACCCGAGATGACAATAATCCGTCCTACCCGTCGCGACATCCTAAAGATGTCTTCCGCCTTGCCTGCGGTCACACTGTCAGCCGGGGTGGCAGCCTCTGCCGAACTCGGACCCGTGGGAAATCTGAATCCAGCCCATGTCACCTTTGCCCTCGGGGAAATGAAACTGACCATCGTTTCGGACGGATTTTTCAATCGTCCGGCTTCGACCATCGCGGTCAACGCTGATCCGGTCGCCCGCAACGCATTTCTGGCCGCCCACTTCCTGCCGCTCGACGGTGGCTATTCGCATACAAATCACATCGTGATCGACAGCGGTGATTCCCGGGTCCTGATTGATGTAGGGTCGGGTGACCGTTTCATGCCCACGACCGGGCGGCTTATGGCCAATTTGGCGGCTGCCGGAATCGACCCAGGCTCGATCACCCATGTGATCATAACCCATGCTCATCCGGATCACATCTGGGGCATCCGCGACGGCTTTGACGAAGCGATCCTGCCAGGTATCCCCTATTATATGGGAGAGACCGAGCGCACCTTCTGGATGGACGAAGGCCTGATCAACCGCGTTCCCGCAGAGCTTCAGCAGTTCGTTCTGGGCGCGCAGAATTCGATTGATGTCGATGGCGCCGACTGGACGCTACTGCAACCCGATCAAGAGGTGGTGCCTGGTATCCGGGTGATCGCGACCCCCGGCCACACCCCGGGGCACATGTCCGTCGCCATTGAGAGCGAGGGTGAGCAGCTTTTCGTCCTAGGTGATGCCATGACAAACCCATACCTAGACTTTGCGCATCCGGATTGGGTGAATGAAGCCGACATGGACGGCAATCAGACCATTGCCACCCGTCGCCGGCTGCTGGACATGGCAGCGACCGACCGTATCGCCGTGCTGGGCTACCATTTTCCCTTCCCGGGGATCGGCAACGTGATGCGCGACGGCGACGCCTATCGCTTCATCCCGGCACTTTGGCGCTTTGACTGAGAAAACGCTTTGACCGTCGGCCTCCATCCCAAAGGATCGGAGGTCGGCACGATCTCTGCGAATCGCCTAATAGGTCGGGTGGAAGAGACCGCCCGGCGACAATGTGAAAATCTCCACCCCGTCCGAGGTCACGCCGACAGAATGTTCGAACTGCGCAGACAGTGACTTGTCACGTGTCACCGCAGTCCAGTCGTCGGCCAGTACCTTGGTTTCAGGTCGACCCAAATTCACCATCGGTTCAATGGTGAAGAACATGCCCTCTTCCAGAACCGGTCCGGTTCCAGCCCGGCCATAGTGCAATACATTCGGCGGCGCATGAAACACACGTCCCAGCCCGTGGCCGCAGAAATCGCGCACAACGGACATGCGGTTCGCCTCGACAAAACTCTGGATAGCGTGGCCGATGTCACCAAAAGTGTTGCCCGGCTTTACCGCCTCGATGCCCTTCATCAAGCTGTCGTGGGTGATCTGAATCAGGCGCTCAGCCTTGCGGGCCAGCTTGCCGGCAACATACATCCGGCTCGTATCACCGAACCAGCCATCTACAATCACCGTGACATCGATGTTCAGAATGTCCCCATCCTTGAGCTTTTTGTCGCCCGGAATGCCGTGACAGACCACGTGGTTCACGCTGATGCAGCTGGCGTGCTGATAGCCCTTGTAGCCGATGGTCGCCGAAACAGCATTCGCCGCCTCGACCCGCGCCTGGATAAAAGCGTCGATATCGCCGGTGCTTACACCTACGTCTACCATCGGGGCCACGTCATCCAGAATGCGCGCAGCCAGTTCGCCAGCTTTGTGCATGCCGGCGAAGTCCGATGAATCGTAAATACGTATGCCGTCCCTTGTAAGACGTCCTCGCGTGTCTTCGTTCACGGTCTGCAGCTCCGTCATCAGTGTTTTCTGACACTTAATGCAGCCAGCCGCGAAGTTCCAGTGCCTCGCGGCATCGCAGCATTCCCTTTCAGCCGCTGCGGACCGAAGCACCCTCAATTCCTGGGAAACCCCAATCTTTCTAAAAAGGGCATTGGCATCCTATCGGCGGCCAGCAGGGGCCGTTTCATAGGGTAGTGTCCCCAGGACATCGATCCTTTCAGAGGAAATCGCGCATGAGAGGCAAAGCACCTCGACCCCCGCCTCTTTCGCCGTGGCGAAGGCGGCTGCATAGGCGGGGTCGATATCCGCAGCGACGCTGACCGTCGCGCAGTCCGTCCGTTGCACCAGATAGACAAGGACGGCGCGATGTCCCCGGTCCACCATCGCTGCCAGTTCACCAAGGTGCTTTGTGCCTCGGGCCGTCACACTGTCAGGGAATTCGGCCAGGCCCGGACGGCGCGACAGGGTCACTGACTTGACCTCGACATAGGCATCGCGCCGACCCGCGCCCTGCAACAGGAAATCTATCCGGCTACCTGTGCCATATTTCTGCTCAGGAAGGACGCGATCATAGCCCGTCAGCCCCGGAATCTCGCCGACGTTCAGCGACTCCCGCAGTACCCGGTTCGCCGCCCCGGTATCGACACCCACAAGAGCGTCGTCCACCTCGATCAGCCGCAGCCCGTATTTCAGCTTCTTTTTCGGGTCGTCGTTCGGCTCGAGCCAGACAGGCAGCCCCGGATCAGCCAGCCCCATCATCGAACCGGGGTTGGGACAATGAGCCGTGACCTCTTGCCCGTCCATCAAACGCACATCTGCCAGGAACCGCTTGTAGCGGCGGATCAGCACCGCGGGAATGAGGGGGGTTTGAAACCGCATGGCCCGGCCCTATACCTGAGCCATGGACAGAGGCAAGGAGTCCGCGATGCCAAACCCCACCGCCGCAATGCTGGTGATCGGAGACGAGATCCTGTCCGGGCGCACCCGCGAGGCGAACATGTATTACCTGTCGGGCGAGCTGACCAAGGTGGGCATCGACCTGGAAGAGGTACGCATCGTGTCGGACAAGAGCGCGGCAATCGTCAGCGCCGTGAATGCCCTGCGGGCCACATTCGACACGGTCATCACCTCGGGCGGGATTGGCCCGACACATGACGACATCACCGCCGATGCCATCGCGCAGGCTTTCGGTGTGCCCATCGACGTCCGCGACGACGCCCGCGCCCTGCTGCAGGCGCATTATGACCGGCAGGGGGCGGAATTGAATGCCGCCCGCCTGCGCATGGCGCGTATCCCCAAAGGCGCAACGCTGATCGACAATCCGGTGTCGATCGCGCCCGGTTTCACCATCGGAAATGTCCATGTGATGGCCGGGGTGCCGGCGGTGTTTCAGGCCATGGTCGCCAGCGTCCTTCCCACCCTGATCGGCGGCGCGCCATTGCTGTCCCAGACCCTGCGCATCCAGCGCGGCGAAGGTGATATTGCCGGCCCTCTGGCCGAGCTTGCTCAGGAATTCGACGACCTTCAGATGGGGTCCTATCCCTATCAAAAGGACGGTGCCTATGGTGCCAACATCGTCATTCGCGGCACGGATGCCGCTCGCGTCAACGCAGCCATGACGAAATTGTCCGGGCTGTTCCCCGCATGATTCCCGACCTGGACTTCCTCTATGCGGTGACCGAGGCGACCTGGCCCCCCGCAAGCCGCACCGGATACGGCCCCGTCACCCTGCGTGACGGCGCGGGCGGCGGCAAACGTGTTTCTGCCGCGACCGCTGACGGAAATTGGATCGAGGGCGATCTTGCCAGTGCAGAGGCCGCGATGGAGGCCCGGGGCCAGACCCCGCTGTTCATGATCCGCGCAGGCGAGGGCGCGCTCGACACCGCGCTCGCCGCACGGGGTTATGAAATCATCGATCCAGTCAACGTCTGGCTCTGCCCTCTTGAACAACTGACAGACAAACCCATCCCGCGCGTGACGGCCTTTGCCATCTGGGAACCGCTGGCGATCATGCGCGAAATCTGGGCGAAGGGTGGTATAGGTCCCGAACGGATCGCGGTGATGGAACGGGCGCAGACCCCGAAGACCGGCCTGTTCGGGCGCGAAAACGACAAACCGGCCGGCACGGGCTATTGCGCTTTGCACAAGGGCATCGCCATGGTCCATGCGCTGGAAATCCTGCCCGCGCACCGCGGCAAGGGCCTTGGCAAATGGATGATGCGCTGCGCCGCCTTCTGGGCTCAGGCCAACGGCGGCACGCATATGGCTGTCCTGTGTACAAAGACGAACGCCGGGGCCAACGGGCTCTACGCTTCCCTCGGGATGGCGGTTGTGGGACAGTATCATTACCGCATCAAGCCCGAGGATCCCGCGACGTGACACCTAAACAGCCTACTGCGCTCGACCTGCCGATGATCGACCCACTGCCCAAAGAGACGCAGAAGTACTTTGACATCTGCACGGAAAAGCTGGGAATGATCCCCAACGTTCTGCAGGCCTATGCGTCGGACATCGACAAGCTCAATGCCTTTATCGCGATGTACAACGACCTGATGCTGGCCGATTCGGTCCTTAGCAAGCTTGAGCGCGAGATGATTGCCGTCGTTGTGTCGTCGGTGAACAAGTGCTTTTACTGCCTGACCGCGCATGGTGCCGCCGTCCGCCAACTGTCAGGCAATCCAAAGCTGGGCGAGATGCTGGTGATGAACTGGCGGGCCGCGCGACTGGAACCCAGCCAGGTTGCCATGCTGACCTTTGCCGAAAAAATGACCCGCGCCAGTGCTGAGATCACCGATGCCGACCGTCAGGCCCTGCGCGACGCAGGTTTCAATGATCGTGGCATCTGGGACATCGCGAATGTGGCTGGCTTCTTCAACATGACCAACCGTGTGGCCTCTGCCACGGACATGCGGCCGAATGACGAATATCACGCACAAGCACGCTAAGGCCTTGCGGCTGGCCACTCTGGTTCTGCTGGTTCTCTCGGCACCACCGGCGGCGGCGCTTGATCTGTCGCTGCCACTTGGCGCGCGGCTGACCACAGAAACCGCCACCGTTGCCGGCAGCTACCGCCTGCCCACCGGGCCGTGGGGCGAGGAGGGTTTGCCCACGGTGCGCATCGAAGGTGCCGTCACCCGGCAGGCTTGGCGCCTTGACGGCCAAAGCGCCACAACGCAGCAGATCATGGCCCGCCTGCGCGACCAGATCACAGAGGCCGGATATGACATCGTGCTCGACTGTAACGCACGGATCTGCGGCGGCTTCGATTTCCGTTTCAATACAGAGGTGTTGCGCGGCCCCGATATGTATGTCGACCTGACCGACTTCCGGTTCCTGTCGGCCCGCACGCCCGATGGCGACGGGATCAGTCTGCTGGTCAGCCGCAGTGCTGCCGCCGGTTTCATCCAGATCGTCCGCGCAAGCCCAGTTGCTTCGCCGCCGCTGGCAGTGACGCCCTCGGCGTCGCCCGTCCTGAACGCGGATTCTGGGCCGCTGTCAGACCGTCTGGAAATCTCAGGCCATGTGGTCCTGCGTGATCTGCAATTTCCCAGCGGCGTGTCAGACCTTGGCGACGGGCCCATCGCCTCGCTCGACACTTTGGCCGCATATCTTGAGAAGAATCCTGATGCCCGTATCACTTTCGTTGGCCACACGGATGCCACCGGTTCACTGAGCGCCAATATTGCCCTGTCACGCCGCCGCGCCATGGCCGCCGTGACCTATCTTCGCAACCGGTACGACATCGCGGCCGACCGCCTTGAGGCAGAGGGTGTCGGCTATCTGTCACCCTTGAGCACGAACCTTACCGAAGAGGGACGCCTGCAAAATCGGCGGATCGAGGCCGTGCTGATGCCCGGTGCCTGAAGGGGCTTGACCTGTCAGCCGCGAAGGTCGGCAAGATAGAGCCGAACCGCCTCTTGGACATGGCGGAACATGTCGCCGCCCAGATGCTTGCCGCCATACCATCGGGTCACGATCACCACATGATCCAGAAGCTCTTCGCGTTCGAGCATCCGCAGGATGACCAGACCCGCACCGCTTTCGCCGTCGTCATTCTTGATCTGCATCCCACCGGCGATCAGACTCCAGGAATGATGTGTCGCCTTGGCGAATTTCTTGCGCTTGGTCAGTTCCCGGACAAGGGCCTTCGCCTCCTCCTCGGATCCGCAAGGGACACCCGAAACGGCGTATTTCGACCCCCGGTCGCTGATGATATTTTCGATCACGCGCATGGCCCGGGTCTACGCCCGCAGACCGCCCGAGGCAATCCGACAGGAGCTTTGGCACTTGCGCTCGGATCGAAGACAGCCGCGCCAAGACGAGTCGGCCTGTCAGAACCTCTCTCTCGTAGCCAGACGGCAAGCCCGCCTGATCCAATACCTCACCAATCAACGCTGCCTTTTTCCGAAAAGGTCTCGACCAGAAAATCAACAAAGGCGCGCACTTTAGGCTGGGTGATCTTTCCCGGTGGGTAGACCGCATAGATACCCAACGCCTCGACGGGCAAATCGGGCATTGCATCCTCGACCAGCCCGCGGGCCATCGCATGGGCATAAAGAAAGGACGGAAGGTAGGCGATACCAAGCCCGGCAACGCAAGCGTTCAGCACAGATTGCCCGTCATTTACAGAGAGCGAGCCCACAGTGCGGATCTGACGCATTTCGCCCGATGGCGCGATCACGTTCCAGACATTCCCGCTCGCCTGACTGCGATAGTGCAGCAGTTTGTGTTCGCTCAGATCGTCGATTTTCTGCGGGTGCCCGTATTTTGCGAAATACCCAGGCGAGGCGATCATCCGCATCGTCGTCTCGCTCAGCTTACGGGCGCACAGTGCGTCCTCCTCCGGCGCTCCGATGCGCACAGCCACGTCAAAGCCCCCGGACACCAACATCGCATGCCGGTTGTTCAGGTCCATATCGACAGTGATGTCCGGGAATTTGGCGAGGAAGTCAGGCAGCGCCCGGCTCAGATGATTCACGCCGAAATCCGTGGCCACCGAGATCCGCAACAAACCCGAAGGCACTGCATGCATGCAAGCCACTAGCGCGTCCGCCTCCCCTGCATCATTCAAAACCCGGAGCGCACGGTCGTAGTAGGCAAGGCCGATCTCGGTCGGGCTGACACGGCGCGTGGTGCGGTTCAGCAGCCGCGCACCCAAGCGCGACTCCAGCGAGGAGATGTATTTGGACACTGCCGATTTCGAAATACCCATCTTCTTGGCGGCGTCAGTAAAGCCCCCCTGGTCGACGACCTTGGCAAATGCCTCCATTTCCGTCAGACGATCCATGTGGTCTCCTTGCGTACGGGTTTCTGCAGGCTCTATTGTCCGCAATTCAGGCACAAGAACGGCGCAAGCGCGACAGCAGGGCGAAACCTTCAGCAATTCAGCGGCGCTCAGACCGATATCAGGCTTGTTCCGTGCGCCGACGGACCATATTTACAAACGCTTCTGACAGATTTGGCTCATGTTTACCTTAAACTCGAAAAGACGATGATCACCGTCCGGAGTGACATAGCAAAAGGCCGCCCCCAGATAGGAAGCGGCCCCGATTGTGGTCAAAAACAGCGGCTGGAAAAGTTAAGCGACCTTACGGTCATCTGTGCCTTCTTCCAGCTCTTCGATGATTTTAGAGACGAACGCCTTCAGGTCATTCGGGTTGCGGCTTGTGACAAGCCCATGGTCCGCGACAACCTCTTGGTCATGCCAGTTTGCACCGGCGTTGATCACATCTGTCCTGATCGAGTGATAGGATGTCATGTCACGTCCAAGCACGATATCAGCCTCAACCAAAATCCAGGGCGCGTGGCACACGGCTGCGATCACCTTGCGCTGATTGTAAAAGTTGCGCACCAATGCGATCACATCGTCTTCCACTCGCAACAGGTCAGGATTGATCTGGCCACCGGGCAGGACAAGCGCATCAAATTGCGCGATGTCCACATCTCTAACCGGCAGATCGACCTCTGCCTCTCCGTCCCAGTCGGAACCGCTCCAAGCGCGGATCATTTTCCCGTCAAGGGATGCGACCTTCACAGTAGCCCCGGCGTTGCGAAGATCGTCGCGCGGGACCTCAAGTTCGGATTTCTCGAATCCATGGGTGGCAACGATCAGAATGTTTGCGTCTGAAATGCGTGGCATGACTTGCTCCGTTCAGTTGCGGCGCGGACTTTATGCCCGCAACCTTCACCGAACAAACCGCCCTTCCTCCGCCAACGTTCCGCCTTCCGTTACGAAAGGCGACTTTTGTGCTCATCCCCGAATCAGAGACCGGCAGCCAGCCGAGTCCCTTGATCAATCGCCCGTTTCGCATCCAGTTCGCCCGCCACATGCGCACCGCCGATAACATGACACGCCACTCCGATAGCCTGCAACTCATCGGCCAGACTCCGCTCTGACAATTGTCCAGCGCACAGCACAACCGTGTCACAGGCGATCACCTCTGGCCGCTCGCGCGCTTCGCCATAAGAAATGTGCAACCCGTCGGCATCGATAGCTTCGTAATTCACCCCGGCGACCATCCTGACATGCTTCATCTGCAGGGTTGCCCGGTGAATCCAGCCCGTGCTTTTGCCCAGGCGTTTGCCGGGCTTTTCTGCCTTGCGCTGCAACAGGGTGACCACGCGCGCAGGTGGCTGGGGCTGTGGTCCCTCGGGCGCGAGTCCGGAACGGACAGTTTCCGGGTCCGCCACGCCCCATTCACGCATCCAACAATCCAAATCCTCGGTCGGACTTGCGCCGTCCTCCACCAGATATTCCGCCACATCAAAGCCGATGCCACCCGCCCCAACGATGGCGACCCTTTTGCCAACGGGGGCCTTTGCGCGCAGCACTTCGATATAGCTGAGCACGTTAGGCCCATCCTGCCCGGGGATACCGGGATCGCGCGGCACGACGCCGGTTGCGATGATCACCTCATCAAACCCGACCAGATCCTGCGCCGTGACGTTTGTGTTCAGTCGCAGGTCGATCCCGCGTTCGGCCACCATGGTTTCGTACCATTGGACAAGGCCACGGAACTCTTCCTTGCCCGGAACTTGCTTGGCCATGTTCAGTTGCCCCCCGATGCGGTCGGAACGGTCGAACAGCGACACAGTGTGTCCTCTTTCCGCCGACGTCAGCGCGGCAGACAGCCCGGCAGGACCAGCGCCCACAACCGCAACGGATTTCACCGAATCGACCGGCGTGACGACCAGTTCAGTCTCATAACAGGCGCGCGGATTGACCAGACAGGTGGACACCTTGCCGCTAAAGGTGTGATCCAGACAGGCCTGATTGCAAGCGATGCAGGGTGCAATCTGTGCGCTCCGTCCGCTGGCCGCCTTGCTCACGAACTCCGGGTCGGCAAGGAAGGGCCGTGCCATGCTCACCATGTCGGCACAGCCATCTGCCAGAACCTGTTCGCCCACGTCGGGCGTGTTGATCCGGTTTGACGTGATGATCGGGATGCCGACCTTGCCCATCAGCTTTTGCGTGACCCAGGTAAAGGCCGCCCTTGGTACGCTTGTCGCGATGGTCGGCACGCGTGCTTCGTGCCAGCCGATCCCCGTGTTCAGCATCGTGGCCCCTGCCGCCTCGACCGCTTGCGCCAGTTGCACCACTTCCTCGTGGGTCGATCCATTGGGAATAAGGTCGATCATGCTGAGCCGATAGATCAGGATGAAATCCGCTCCCACCGCTGCGCGCACGCGGCGCACAACCTCGACCGGCAGCCGCATCCGGTTCTCATAGGACCCACCCCAGCGGTCTTCGCGCTTGTTGGTATGGGTCACCAGAAACTGGTTGAGGAAATACCCCTCCGAGCCCATGATCTCGACCCCGTCATACCCCGCCTCACGGGCACGCACCGCCGATGTCACGATGTCGGATATCTGCTTTTCGATCCCAGCCTCGTCCAGCGCCTGGGGTGGAAAGGGCGAAATCGGCGATTTCACTGCCGATGCGCTGACGCATTCCGGCCCATAGGCATAGCGACCGGCATGCAGAATCTGCATCGCGATCTTGCCGCCACCCTCATGCACCCGGTCCGTCACCATCCGGTGATGCGCGATGTCTTCTTGTGTGAACAACCCTGCGGCCCCGGGAAAGACGCCGCCTTCACGATTGGGAGCCATACCCCCGGTCACCATCAGAGCCACATCCGCCCGCGCCCGCGTGGCATAGAATTCCGCCACCCGGTTCCAGTCCTTTGCCTCTTCCAGATTGGTGTGCATGGATCCCATCACCACGCGGTTCTTAAGCGTGGTGAATCCCAGATCCAGCGGTGCCAGAAGATGTGGATACTGTGTCATGCAAAAGCCCTCCCCTTTGAGCCTGCACCACACAGCATCGCGCAGCGCCTGTCACCGCCAAACGTGACGTCATAGCCCCGGTACCGTCGCCGAAGACCGTGCCGCCCCGCCGCAATCGATTTGGAAAGGCAAGAGTTCGGATCCCTCGCCGACTTCTTCTCTTTCCGAATACGCCCGCCAGAGGCAGCCATGCGCGCACTTGCACAGGACCATGCAGAGCCGGTTTACGGTTGTGGCACAAGAAAACCCGCCGCGGGGTGCGCGGCGGGTCATGTCGATCAAAAGGAACTCGCCTCAGGCGAGCCCTTTCCGGGTCAGTTGCTGGCGTATTGCAGGCCGGTATTTTCGGCCGAGACGTGCAGCGAGTCGCCGGTGCGCTCAAAGCTGTAGAGTACGTCCTGAACGCCCGGCATGCCGAAAGCGACCGAATCGCCGTCCTGCATCAGCATCTGGATGCGGGCGGGCGCATAGGCACCAGCGCGCGCGGTGTAGGTGCCGATGACCTCATAGCCTTCTTCGGCTTCAACGAAATAGACGTTCATGTCCAGCCCGCCTTCGTGCAGCGTCTCGGACGCCATTGGCGAGGTCAGGGTCATTTCGTCGGCCAGAACCGGAGTTGCCGTCAGGGCGAGTGTCACTAGGGTAAATGCAAATTTCATTGGGTATCTCACTTTCCGATTGCCGCTCAAAATCTTTGACGGGCGATGCCCATCGTTTCTGCATTGCAGCATATATGATTTCTGCACCGCAGCACCACGCCCGCCTCGACATAGCCGCCATGAACTGGGCGCGGGTAGTCCTGCCCACCCGGTTCGGTATTCGATTGCACACGAAAGATTTGGTTAATCAATACCTTACGTCTTCAAACCCGTCCGCGATCAAGGCGAAGACAGGCCTCTGCCCCCATCAGATGCGGCACGTAGAACGTAAATTTCCGCACATTATTGACGTCGACAGAGCGACCTGAGTGCAACGCGACACCACCCACGATAAGGAGTCGAATACCAAAGCCGACGCAATACCATCAGCCCTGCCTTATCGCCCGCAGGTGTCACCCAAAGCCCCCCAAAAACGCCCCGCCGATTGGGCGGGGCATTTGGAATCACATCACTCTGCTGCGTCACGCTTGGGCAGAACCCAGTCGGGGCGCGGAAAATGGCAGGTATAGCCGTTGGGGAACTTGTCCAGATAGTCCTGATGCTCCTCTTCGGCGACCCAGAAGTCGCCGACGGCCGCGACCTCGGTCACAACCTTGCCGGGCCAGAGACCCGAGGCATCGATATCCGCGATCGTGTCCAGCGCCACGGCCTTCTGGTCCTCATCGACGTAGTAGATCGCCGAACGGTAGCTGAGCCCAAGATCGTTCCCCTGCCGGTTCAGCGTGGTCGGGTCGTGAATCTGGAAGAAAACCTCAAGAATGCGGCGATAGGACGTCTGTTCGGGATCAAAGGTGATCTCGATCCCTTCGGCATGGGTGCCATGGTTGCGATAGGTCGCATTTGGCACATCGCCACCTGTGTAACCAACGCGGGTTCCCAGAACCCCGGGCAGACGCCGGATCAGATCCTGCATCCCCCAGAAACATCCGCCCGCCAGTACTGCGCGCTCGCTCATGCCACATCCTCCACCTGGTCGACGTATGCGCCGTAACCTTCGGCCTCCATGTCGTCACGATGGATGAAACGCAGCGACGCGCCGTTGATGCAATACCGCAGACCACCCCGGTCCTTGGGGCCGTCAGGGAAAACATGCCCCAGATGGCTGTCACCGTGGGTCGAACGAACCTCGGTCCGGATCATGCCATGGGTCATGTCGCGCAGTTCATTGACGTGGGCGGGTTCGATCGGCTTGGTAAAGCTCGGCCAGCCACAGCCGGATTCGAACTTGTCCGCACTGGCGAACAGCGGCTCGCCGCTGACGATATCGACGTAGATGCCGGGATCCTTGTTGTCGAGATAGGCGCCAGTGCCGGGGCGCTCGGTGCCGCTTTGCTGGGTCACGCGGTACTGCTCGGGTGTCAGCGTCGCGATGACGTCCGGGTCTTTGGTATATCGGGTCATGAGAGTCCCCTTGTTTATCTGATGCTCACTAGATGGGGTTTGCAGTTCAAAAGCAAAGCTCTGTTACACCAGCCTCAGAACCATGTGATCGTTTTTCTCGCACCGCTTCGGTTAGGCCTCGAAGCGAAGGGCACACAAGGTCTTATTCAGTTGCCTTGGCCTACCCCGCAATGCGCGGGCGACCGGACGCCTCTGCGGTCACCACCGCCTCGATGAACACTTCGCGTGCCTCTGCCTCGACGACTTTGACATCGCGCCGCAATGTGACCGAGATATCGACCGCGCCCGCCGCCTCAGCTGCGGCGCGCGCCTCTGAACCCAGCACCGACTCCAGCCTTAGCATGGCGTCTTCTGCGGCGCTGAAATCCTGCGGTCCGTCGGTCAGATGCACCCGGTACCGCCCCTCGGCAGGCGCGGTCACGACGCCAGTCCGCCGCATCGCCACCTGCCCGACAACGGCACCGATGGCATTCGCCACATCGCCATGTTCGGGCAGTTCGACCACGCCATTCAGCATTTTTCCTACTGCCGGATAATAACACCGCGCCGAGGCGCCAAGCCCTACCACTGGCAGCGCCACCCGCGCATCAAAGGCAAGAATTCCGCTTTGTCGCCGCAACCCCGCGTCCAGTAGCGGATGCCGTGCCAGTTCTGCGGCAGGCAGATCCCAGCCCTCTTCGGTAAAGGCGGTCTCAAGCAGGGCTCGACCGGTGGCCTGCGTCATCTCATCCACGATCCGTTCGGCCAGCGCCGCTGCACTGCCTGCCAACCGCTCGCCCGATCCGATTCGACGCCGCGCCATCAGCTCCAGCGCCAACCGTGCGGCGTCGGTATCCCAATCCGACAGCCGTCCCAGAACATGCACCGCATCGGTCGGCGTGACCCCGGCAACCTGAACCAGACCGCGCCCGACCAACCGTTGCAACGCCTGCCCCTCCAGCCGGGTCTTCAGCAATGCTCCCAGCGGCATCAAACCCTCGATCCGGGCAAGAACACCCGCCTCGCGGGCACTCAGACCACCGGTGTCCTGCCCTTCGACCAGCCGCACGAACCGTCCGTCATGATCCCCGGGCACCGGATTGCGAAGTTGCCTCTCCAACTCCTGACACACAGATGCGCCATGTTCGAAACCGACCAAAGACACCGGCAAAACCCGGCGCGGGCCCAGTGACACGCCACCGGTCAGCCCCTCGCCGACATGTACCTCGGAATCGCCACCCAGCCCGTAGGTGCGCATCGCAACAGCCTCGACCATGGTCCTGAACCGGCCCACCTGTGCGCCTGCAGGGTCAATCATCGGCACCCCGTCGCGCAACAGCGCGATATCCGTCGTCGTTCCACCAATATCCGACACCAGCGCATCCCGTGCCCCGGTTAGCCAGCGAGCACCCACAAGGCTCGCCGCAGGGCCGCTGAGAATCGTCTCAATCGGCCTCTGCTGTGCCTGAGCCGCTGAAATCAACGCCCCGTCGCCGCGGACAACCATCATCGGCGCGCGGATTCCCAATGCGCGCAACGTCTCTTCGGCCCGCGCTATCAGCCGATGGGTCAACCCGATCAGCCGGGCGTTCAGCACCGCCGTCACTGCGCGCTTCGGGCCACCCAGCCGCGCAGACAATTCGTGCGAACAGGTGACGGGCCGCCCCGTCACACGGCGCAGAAGGTCGCGCGCCGCCAGTTCATGCTCGGGGTTACGCGTGGCGAACTGCGCCGCAACGGCAAAGGCCGACACCTCCTGATCACGCGCCCAACTCTCCAGTGCGGCCACATCCAAGGCTGCCAAAGCACCTCCGGCGTGGCTGTGCCCGCCTGCCAGCACCACGACAGGATCGCCCCCCAGCGCTTCGGACAGGCCCTGAGTCTCGAGGTCCCGCTCGGAAAAGCCGACGTAGACCAGCCCGACGCGGCCTCCCTGCCCCTCGACCAGCGCATTGGTGGCAAGCGTTGTGGACAGCGACGCCATGGCAATATCCGCAGCGGCGACGCCAGCCTCCGCCAACACCGCTGTCACCGCGGCCCCGATTCCGACGGCCAGATCGGCGCGGGTCGTCAGCGCCTTGGCCTTGGCAATCACCACGGTTTCGTCCCGGATCAGAACTGCATCCGTAAAGGTCCCGCCAGTATCGACCCCCAAAACAACACTCATGCCAAACGCTCCACCGCCCAGCGTGCCGCATCGGCGACCACCGGATCTTCATCCTCACACAAACTCTGCGCAACCGGCCGCAAACGGGACGTGGCGGAATTTCCGATCGCATACAGCACATTGCGCACGAACCGACCGTGCCCAATCCGCTTGACCGGAGATCCCGAAAAATGCGCCCGGAAACCGGCGTCATCGAGTCTTGCCAGAACCTCCAGCGGCGGTGCGATCAGGTCCTGACGGGCATGGTACTTCACTTCCTGCGCCGCGACCGCGAACTTGTTCCAGGGACAGACCGCGAGACAATCGTCACAGCCATAGATGCGGTTACCCAAAAGCGGCCGCAACTCCGGGTCCACAGGCCCGTGATGTTCGATGGTCAGGTAGGAAATGCACCGCCGCGCATCCAGTTGATAGGGCGCTGGAAAGGCGTTGGTCGGACAAACATCAAGACAGGCCCGGCAGGATCCGCAGTGATCTACCTCAGCCTTATCGGTCGGCAGCTCCAGCGTCGTGAAGACAGACCCCAGAAAAAACCACGACCCCAGATCGCGCGATACCAGATTGGTGTGTTTGCCTTGCCACCCCAGCCCCGCCGCCTGCCCAAGCGGTTTTTCCGGCACCGGCGCCGTGTCGACAAAGACCTTCACCTCACCGCCAGCTTCCGCGATCAGCCACCGCGCCAGCCGCTTCAGCCGCTTCTTCACCACGTCATGATAGTCGCGGTTCTGCGCATAGACCGACACGGCGCCACACTCTGGCAGCCCCAGTACCTCAAGCGGATCGTGCTGCGGTGTATAGCTTTCCCCCAGCATGATCACCGACCGCGCCTCGGGCCACAGCACCTGCGGCGCACCGCGCCAATGGCTCCGATCAGCCAGCCACGACATCTGACCCTGATACCCGTGCTCCAGAAACGCCGCCAGCCGCCCGGGTACCTCTGGGACGTCCCAGGGACGGCAGATCCGGCACAGATCGAATCCGGCGGTCAGAGCTTCGGAGACCAGTCGGTCCTTCAAGACATCCATGCTTCATCCGCCCGAATTAGTTTTCGGGGGGAGGCCCGCAGGAGCAGGGAGCAGACAGCCGCCCCGCGACGCCGAGGTTCAGAAATCCAGATCAGCATAATGCGGCGGCGGTGGAAACCCGGGAACCTGATCGACAAGGATAGAACGGAACGCCGGGCGCGACTTGATCTTGGCATACCAGTCCTTAACCGTGGCCGACCGGTTCCAGTCCACGTCAGAGATATAGTCCAGCGACGACAGATGCGCAGCCGCAGCAAAATCCGCCAGTGTCATGGAATCGCCCGCCAGCCAGCGCCGGTGATCCAGCAGCCAGGCCATATAATCCAGATGATACTTGATCGCCTTGGCCCCGGCCTTGACGTTCTGGCTGTCGGGATAGCCCTTGCCCATGACCTTTTTGTTTACCCGCTCGTACAGCAGCTTCGAGGTCACCTCGTTATGGAACTTGTCGTCGAACCAGCCCACCAATCGGCGTACTTCGTAACGGTTCTCGGCACTGCGCGGCATCAGCGGGGGTTCCGGATGAATCTCTTCCAGATATTCGCAGATGGCCGAGGATTCAGCCATGATCTTGTTGTCAATTTTCAGGACAGGCACCTTGGCCGCAGGGTTGCGGCGCAGGAAATCGGCATCTTTTTCCCAGTAGCGCTCCTCGACCAGCTCGCATTCGATCTTCTTCTCCGCAAGGCTCAGCCGCACTTTGCGGCAGAACGGGGAAAGTGGCACGTGATAGAGTTTGGCCATGATGGGATGCGTATCCGGGATTTGTGGAGATCCCCTCTACTTGCCGCGAATGCGGCCCCAGTTCAACCGCTGATCGCCGCATCCAGAGCCTCGCGACCTGCGGGACCGGCAGTATCTTGCGTATCCGGAAAGATAAGAAGCAGGGGGAGGGTTAAAATCCTGATGGATCCAGAACACCCGAAAAGGCCGGATCGAGCGGCCTCAGCCGTTCTCAAAACACTTAGCGCGCCCGTCGCGGGCAATGGTCGCCGCGCCATCCTGAATACTGGCCGCACGCCGACGCACATAGCTTGACGGTTTGGAGGCCGAGCGATCCCTGGGATCAGGCAAGATCGCTGCCAGTCGCGCCGCCTGGGTGGCGCTCAGCGCCTCGGGGCCGATGCCGAAGTAATGCCGCGCCGCCGCGTCGATGCCAAAGACACCCTCGTCGAACTCTGCAACGTTGAGATAGACCTCAAGGATCCGCCTCTTGCTCCACAGCGCCTCCATCAGCGGCGTAATAAGCGCCTCAAGCGCCTTGCGGGTGTAGTTGCGCCCGTGCCAGAGAAAGGTGTTCTTGACCACCTGCTGACTGATGGTCGAGGCGCCGCGTTTGCCGCCCTCTTCGATGGCGTCGCGGATAGCCACCATGTCGAATCCCCAGTGATTGCAGAAATTCGCATCCTCGGCCGCCACGACCGAACGCAGCATGACCGGCGCTATATTGTCGGCGCTGACCCAGGTGTGTTCAACGCTTGTCCCAAGGCGGCGCCCCTCGCTGATCATGTAAATCGTCGTCGGCGGGTTCACGACCTTGTAGAGCAGCACCATCAACACGATCACCAAAGCCGCCACAACGATCAGACGCCGGAGCCAGCGCAGCAGCCAGCGAGCGGGCCGGACGCGCCACAAGGCAGCGGTCTTGCCTGACTTTTGGGACGCCTTCGCGGGCGCGGATCTGCGTGTGCTCACCATCTGGACATCCTTACGCAGGGCGTCGCCCTCGTGAAACCCTTTGGCGATGGACGCCGATGATTCGTGTCTCTGCCGCCGCGCATACGGAAAAGGGGCCACGCCGTGGCGCAGCCCCTGTGGTTGTCATGGTCGGACCCAAAGGGATCAAGCCGTTACGGCAGAATCACCTGCGGTCAGGGGATGCGCAATCTTGTTCAGCATCTCCTTCGGACAGATCTGCAGGAATTTCGGCAGCTCCTCAGACCAGTGCTGGAGGATATCCAGCGCCTTGCGGCTGCCCGTCTCCTTGGCGTGACGCTCGATAAGCGCGCGCAACTCGTCCTGCCAAGGCTGCACCGTCACCGGGCAGGTCACGATGCTTTCCATGTTCATCAGCACTGTTGCAATCCCCTCGGGATCATAGAGATAGGCCATCCCCCCGGTCATGCCGGCACCAAAGTTCGCCCCGACCGATCCCAGGATCACCGCGATACCGCCGGTCATATACTCACAACCGTTGGAACCGCAGCCTTCGACAACAACCGAAGCACCGGAGTTGCGCACGGCAAAGCGTTCGCCTGCACGGCCGGCGGCAAAGAGATACCCTTCGGTGGCACCATAAAGCACCGTGTTGCCGATGATCGTATTTTCCGACGCTACCAGCGGGGAATGCATTGGCGGCCGCACCACGATGATGCCCCCCGACAGACCCTTGCCGACATAGTCGTTGGCATCACCCGACACTTCCAGCTTTAGCCCCGGTGCTGCAAATGCGCCGAGCGACTGCCCGGCAGAGCCAGTCAATTTCACCGTCAGGTGATCCGGCTGGAGGCTGTTACGCATGCCGAACTTGCGCACGATGTGCGACGACGTGCGCGTACCCACGGTGCGGTGCGTGTTCTGCACGGCATAGGACAGCTGCATCTTTTCGCCATCCTCCAGGAATCGTGCAGCATCGCGCACGATTTCGGCGTCCAGCGTATCCGGCACTGCGTTGCGCGGACGGTCACGGTTATAGACGATGTCGTCAGACCCATCGACGCGGATCAGCAGCGGGTTGAGGTCGAGGTCATCAAGGTGATCCGACCCACGGCTGACCTGCCGCAGAAGATCCGCCCGCCCGATCACGTCCTCGAGGCTGCGTGCACCGATCGACGCCAGAATTTCGCGCACTTCGGTGGCGTAGAAGGTGATGAGGTTCACCACCTTGTCCGCCGTGCCGGTGAACTTTTTACGCAGTTCTTCGTCTTGGGTGCACACACCCACCGGGCAGGTGTTGGACTGACACTGACGCACCATGATACAGCCCATCGCGATCAGCGCCGCGGTGCCGATGCCGTATTCCTCGGCCCCCAGCATTGCCGCCATCACGATATCGCGCCCTGTGCGCAGCCCGCCGTCGGTGCGCAGTGTCACCCGTTCGCGCAGGTTGTTCATCGACAGAACCTGATGCGCCTCGGTCAGGCCCATTTCCCACGGCAACCCGGCATATTTGATCGAGGTCGCAGGCGACGCCCCCGTCCCGCCATTGTGCCCCGAAATCAGGATGACATCGGCCTTGGCCTTGGCGACACCGGCGGCAATCGTGCCGACGCCGCTTGAAGCCACCAGTTTGACCGTCACCTTGCAGCGTGGGTTGATCTGCTTGAGGTCATAGATCAGCTGGGCAAGATCCTCGATCGAATAGATGTCGTGGTGCGGCGGTGGACTGATCAGCGTCACGCCTTCGGTCGAATGACGCAGACGCGCAATCAGCTTGGTCACTTTCATGCCGGGCAACTGGCCGCCCTCGCCGGGCTTGGCACCCTGCGCGACCTTGATTTCAAGCTCTTCACACTGGTTCAGGTATTCAGCGGTCACGCCGAAACGGCCGGACGCCACCTGCTTGATCTTGGCCGATGGATTGTCGCCGTTGGATTCCGGCACGAAGTGTGCCGGGTCTTCACCGCCCTCACCCGAGTCGGACTTCGCCCCGATGCGGTTCATCGCAACGTTCAGTGTCTTGTGCGCCTCTGGTCCCAAGGCGCCCAGCGACATGCCCGGCGTCACGAAACGCTTGCGGATGCTTGTAATCGATTCCACCTGCTCCAGCGGGATCGCCGGGCCGATAGGCTTCATCGCCAGCAGATCGCGAAGATGGATGGGCGGATTGGCCTGCATTGCCTTCGAATAGGTCTTCCAGAGTTCATAGCTGGCCTTGTCGCAGGCTGCCTGTAGCAGATGCATGTTCTGGGCACCCCAGGCATGCGTCTCGCCGGACTTGCGCGATTTGTAGAACCCGCCAATGGGCAATACGTCCTGCCCGCCAAGAAAGCCCAAGCGGTGGATTTCCTCAGCCTTGGTCTGGATGCCGCTCACGCCGATACCGCTGATGCGGCTGATCATGCCGGGGAAGAATTCGGCACACATGGCGCGGGACAGGCCGACCGCCTCGAAGTTGAGGCCGCCGCGATAGGATGAGATCACCGAAATACCCATCTTCGACATGATCTTGAGCAGGCCCTGATCAATCGCCTCGCGGTATTTGCGCACCGCCTGCGTCAGCGTCATGTCCAGCAGTCCGCGTTCGATTCGGTCGGCCAGGCTGTCTGCCGCAAGATAGGGGTTCACGACAGTCGCGCCGGCGCCGATCAGCACCGCAAAATAGTGCGGATCGATACATTCGGCCGAGCGGACGTTGATCGAGCAGAAGGTCCGCAGCCCCTTGCGCGTCAGATGGCTGTGAACCGCCGAAGTGGCCAGGATCATCGGCATCGCGACCTTGTCTTCGCTTGCCAGATGGTCGGTCAGGGTCAGATGCCCGGCACCCGAACGCACGGCATCCTCGGCTTCGGCGCGGATCCGGTCCAGACTGCGGCGCAGGCCTTCCTTGCTGCCGCCTACGGGGAAGGTGCAGTCGATTTCGACACTGTCGGCGTTGAAATGCCGCTTGAGGTCGTCGAACTGCGCATTGCCCACAAACGGGCTGTCGAGCACCAGGATCTCGGTCTGGGCGCTGGATTCATCCAGCACGTTCTTGAGGTTGCCGAACCGTGTTTTCAGCGACATGACCCGGAATTCCCGTAGGCTGTCGATGGGCGGGTTGGTCACCTGACTGAAATTCTGGCGGAAATAGTGGCTTAGCGGGCGGTACTTCTTGGACAACACCGCGCTGGGGGTGTCATCGCCCATACTAACGATGGTTTCCTTGCCATCCTCAGCCATCGGGGCAAGGATCTGCTCCAACTCCTCGATGGTAAACCCGGCTGCAATCTGACGGCGACGCAGTTCAGCGCCCGAGAACATGGCCTTTTCACTGACCTTTTCCAGCTCTTCGTCCAGCTCGTTGATCTTGCCGACCCACTCGCCGAACGGCTGGCTTGCCGCCAGTTTGTCCTTGATATCCACGTCGTGGAACAGCTTGCCTTCTTTCATGTCGACGGCAATCAGCTGTCCCGGGCCAAGCGCGCCTTTTTCGCGGACGGATCCTTCGTCCACCGGTACCATCCCGGCCTCAGATCCGGCGATCAGCAGGCCATCACCCGTCACGACATAGCGCATCGGGCGCAGACCATTGCGGTCAAGCCCGCCACAGACCCAGCGGCCATCGGTCATCGCCAGGGCGGCGGGGCCGTCCCAGGGTTCCATGACGGAGTTGCAGTAGGAATACATGTCGCGCCAGGCTTCGGGCAGTTCGAGCGCCTGCTTGGACCAGGATTCCGGTACCAGCATGGTCTTGGCCATCGGCGCATTGCGCCCTGCCCGGACCAGCACTTCGAACACTGCGTCCAGTGCCGCACTGTCGCTGGCCCCGTTGGCGATGATCGGCTTGATGTCGTCTGCCATCTCTCCGAACGTGGCGGATGCCATACGGATCTCGTGCGACTTCATCCAGTTGACGTTGCCCTTGAGCGTGTTGATTTCGCCGTTATGGGCCAGCATTCGGAACGGCTGCGCCAGCCACCACTGCGGGAAGGTGTTTGTGGAATAACGCTGGTGGTAGATCGCAAATGCGCTCTCGAACCGCTCGTCCATCAGGTCGGGATAGAATTCGGCCACATCCTGCGCCAGCATCATCCCCTTGTAGATGATCGACCGGCAGGACAGAGACGCGATGTAAAGTTGACCGACTCCCTGCGCAGCAGCCGCCTTTTCGATGCGGCGGCGGATGACATAAAGCTCCCGCTCAAAGGTCTCTTCATCCACGCCTTTGGCGTTGGAAATCAGGATCTGCTCGATCTCGGGGCGGGTCGCATTGGCCTTGTCGCCAAGGCATTCGACATTCACCGGCACGTGCCGCCAGCCATAGATGTAATGGCCCATCCGCAACACTTCGGATTCGACGATCGTACGGCAGGTTTCCTGCGCGCCGAAGTCGGTACGCGGCAGAAACACCTGACCCACGGCCATCAATTCGTTCTTGCGCGGTGTGTGCCCGGTGCGGTCAATCTGGTCGTAAAAGAACGAGACAGGGATCTGTACATGGATGCCCGCACCATCACCGGTCTTGCCGTCCGCATCGACGGCGCCGCGGTGCCAGATCGCCTTAAGCGCGGAAATTCCGGCCTCGACAACCCGGCGACTTGGTTTGCCGTCGATCGACACCACAAGACCGACCCCGCAGGACGAATGTTCTTCGTCAGCCGCATAAAGGCCATTTTCGGTCATCCACTTGCGCTTGGCTTCTTCGGCCCGCACCCAATCTGCATCATACTTGGTCATGTCTGCGCTCCTTCAAGAAATGCCGCGAAACCAGCTTCGATCTCGGCCTTGGTTTTTCTCTCGTGATCCCCGGCAAAGGCATAGCCGTCCGGTTTCACGTCAATATAGATTTCCGTCCCGAGGGTCAGGCCCCCCGCATCCTCGACCAGACCGGCCGAGATGCTGTAATAATCGTGCTCCGGCAGCGTCAGGTGATACCACAACGTCGTACCGCAAGTATCGCACCAGGCGCGCTCGGCCCAGTCGGACGAGGCATAGGTCCTGACCGGCCCTTCATATTGGACCGACCCCGGCTTTGCGTCGATCTCAAGCAGGGCCGATCCGGTCCAGCGGCGGCACATGCCGCAATGGCAGGCCGACAGTTTGTTTTCCGCCGCCTGAAATTCCACCGTCACTGCGCCGCACAGACATTGTCCCAGCATGCTTACCCCTCCGTTATTCCCAGACGCGCAAGTGTCTCAGCCTCGCTCAACCGTTCACGGTCACTCGCCAGCGCATAGGAGCCCGGCTTGCAGCCTATGAAAATCTCACGTGCGATCACCAGTCCCCTGGATCAGCTCAGAAATCCTGATCCGGAGGGGGCAATCCATTACTCTGCGGCGACCACACCAGCGGCGTTCAACTGCTGCAGGATCGCTTCGGCACAGTCGCGCCCGTCGCGGATGGCCCAGACGACAAGCGATGCACCGCGCACAATGTCGCCCACCGCATAGACGCCCGGCATATCCGTAGCGCCCGTGGTGAATTCGGCCTTGACCGTACCCCAGCGTGTTACGGCCAGTTCGGGCTGGTCCCAAAGCTTGGGCAGATCCTCAGGCTCGAACCCGAGCGCCTTGATGACGATGTCAGCATCTTCGACATAATCCGAACCCTCAATCACCTCAGGGCTTTGACGGCCCGTGGCATCTGGCAAACCCAGCCGCATCCGTTCGACGATCACGCCGGTGACGGTATCGCCTTTGAAGGCCTTGGGCGCGGTCAGCCAGTCAAAGACAACGCCTTCTTCCTCGGCATTCTGCACTTCGCGCTGGCTGCCCGGCATGTTGGCGCGGTCGCGGCGGTACAGACATTTGACGCTTGTAGCGCCCTGCCGGATCGCCGTACGCACGCAGTCCATTGCCGTATCACCGCCGCCGATCACGACGATTTTCTTGCCCTCGGCATTCAGATCGCCGTTGTCGAATTCCGGCACCGCGTCGCCAAAGCTTTTGCGGTTGCTGGCGGTTAGATAATCGATCGCCCGAACGATGCCTTTGGCACCAGAACCCGGCCCTTGCAGATCGCGGGTCTTGTACACACCCGTCGCGATGATGACCGCGTCATGGGCATCGCGAATTTCCTGGAACGAGATATCCTCGCCCACAGTACAGTTCAGCCGGAAGGTCACGCCTCCAGCCGCCAGCTGCTCATTGCGGCGCATGACGATGGGCTTTTCCAACTTGAAGCCGGGAATCCCGTAGGTCAGCAGCCCGCCGGCGCGGTCGTAGCGGTCATAGATCGTGACCTGAATGCCCTGTCGGCGCAGCACATCAGCGGCGGCAAGGCCCCCGGGGCCGGCACCGATGATGCCGACGCTTTCCGTGCGCTCGACCCGCGGCTTGATCACTTCGACCCAGCCCTCGTCCCAGGCGGTGTCAGTGATGAACTTCTCGACCGATCCGATGGTGACGGTGCCGTGCCCCGACATCTCGATCACGCAGTTGCCTTCGCACAGGCGGTCCTGTGGGCAAATGCGTCCGCAGATTTCCGGGAAGGTATTGGTGGCCTGACTGACCTCATAGGCCTCTTTCAGCCGCCCTTCGGCGGTCAGGCGCAGCCAGTCGGGGATGTTATTGTGCAGCGGGCAATGTGACTGGCAATAAGGCACACCGCACTGGGAACAGCGCGAAGCCTGCTCCTGCGCCTTTGCCTTGGCGTATTCCGCATAAATCTCTTGAAAGTCCTTGTTGCGCAGGCTTGCATCCCGCTTGGCGGGCATGGCCCGTTCGACTTCTACGAACTTCAACATTGGCTGCTTCGCCATAAACCGCTCCCATTCCGTCTGGAATTTCTCTTTACTCAACAGAAAAACGAAAGAAAAGTCATAAGTGCTGACCCATATGTCGAATAATTTTCGAAAACCCAAGCCTCAGTAAGCGACCACTTGGAAAATTAGGTATACATGCGGACCTATATTCGACCTTTCCTCTTTATTCTATGGGCTTATACGAAGACACATCTTCACACACGAGGGCACCCATGCCACTGACCCATCTGATCATTCTTGCCTTGATTCAGGGCATTACCGAATTCTTGCCGATTTCGTCCTCGGGACACCTGATTCTATTGCCAAAACTCGCAGGCATTCCGGACCAGGGTCAGGTGATCGATGTCGCCGTTCACATCGGGACGCTGCTGGCGGTCATCATCTTTTTCTGGTCCGATGTGCGCATCGCCGCCGCGGGCACCCTGCGCCTGCTGCGTGGCAAGGTCGACACCCCGGGTGCCTTCCTTGCACTTTGCCTCGCGATTGCCACGGTGCCGGTGGTGCTGGCCGGTCTGGCGCTCAACCTCAGCGGCCTGAACGACATGCTGCGCTCGGTCGCTGTGATCGGCTGGACCATGCTGATTTTCGGCATCGTCCTTTACTGGACCGACCAGCGCGGGGCCGGAGTGAAGCAGGACACCGACTGGACCCTGCGCGACGCCTTCAAGATGGGTCTTTGGCAGGTCATCGCGCTCATCCCCGGCACATCGCGTTCGGGCATCACAATCACCGCTGCGCGCCAGATGGGCTATGCCCGTCCCGATGCGGCAAAGCTGTCGATGCTGATGTCGATTCCGACTATCGCCGCCTCCGGCCTGCTGCTTGGCATCGAGGTGGTGCACGACGCCGACATGTCCACAGCGCGCGATGGCGGAATTGCGGCGGTTCTGGCGTTTTTCTCGGCGCTGGTAGCGCTCACGCTGATGATGCGTTTGCTGCGTTCCGTCAGCTTTACCCCCTACGTGATCTATCGGGTTATCCTGGGGATCGCGCTGCTAGTCTACGCGTATAGCTAAGGCCATACAAAGGGCAGTGCCACCCTTAGCGGGCAGGCGCTGCCCGGCGCTTTTGTGCGGACGTACCGCGTGGATCACATGCCGAAAATCTAGACCCGATGATACGGACTGCCCGCCAGAATCGATGCCGCGCGGTAGAGTTGTTCGGCCAACATCACCCGTACGAGCATATGCGGCCATACCATTTTTCCGAAAGAAAGCGTGCTCTGCGCCTGCTCGCGCAGCGACGGGTCGATACCATCCGCGCCGCCGATCACAAATGCCAGATCACTGGTTCCGCTGTCACGCCATCCCGCCACCCGGTCCGCGAACTCGGGCGAGGACATTACCGGCCCGCGTTCGTCTAGTGCACAGATGAGGGCCCCGGTCGGGATCACCTTTTGCAGCAATGCCGCCTCGGCGGCCATGCCGCCACCCTTACGGTCCTCGACCTCATGCACCGTCACGGGGCCAAGACTGAGCGACCGCCCGCCGCGGTCGAACCGCCGCAGGTAGTCGTCAAGAAGCTCGCGCTCGGGACCGGTTCGCAACCGGCCCACCACGCACAGATGTACCCGCATCTACTGGGGTTTGGCCTTTGCCAATTCGCCAGCAGGCATCCACATCTTTTCCAGCTGATAGAATTCGCGCACTTCCGGACGGAAGACATGAACAATCACGTCGCCCGTGTCGATAAGCACCCAGTCGCCGGTTTCCTTGCCCTCGACCTTGGACAGCACGCCGAACTGCTGCTTGAGATCGTCGACCACCTTTTCGGACAGCGCAGCAACCTGACGGGACGAACGCCCCGAGCAGATCACCATGTAGTCGCCAATGGCAGTCTTGCCGCGCAGATCAATCTGCACGACATCTTCAGCCTTGTTATCATCGAGACTGGCAAGGATCGACGCGAGAATCTTTTCGCTGGTCACATCCAGATGGGTCACGCCCGACATGGGCATTCCCGGGTGAGCGGCATGGGCCGCATCAGTATTGAATGACAGGACATTGTCCTCCTGATTTTGCTGCGTCGACCACATCCCCGACGCTGGTGTATTCTCAAGATAACACCGCAGATGTGAAATCTCAATGTCAGGCTACATTTCAGCAGCGCAAGAGGGGTCCCATAGGGTGATTCTGGCGAAACCACCAGCACTGTCTCAGGGATGGATCACAATTGTTCGATCGCCGTCACTGGCCCGGTCGGCCGGATCACGCGCCGTAGGGCACCCAAACCGTTTTGACCTCGGTCGCGGCATCCAGAAACGCTCGCCCTTCACCCGTCGGCCCCATCCAGTCGCACGCCATGCCGTTGTTAACCCAGGTCCGTTTCAATGAGCCCGCAGCCCCCTTTTCGATCACCGCAGAAACATCCGCCGTCGAAAAGCTCCAGACGGCTTCGACATCCATGTGGCTCGCCAGAGTCGGTGCCAGTTCCGCGTGGCTGCCGGTCAGGATGTTGACCACCCCCCCGGGGACATCTGATGTATCGAGCACCTGATAAAGGTCCGCCGCGATCAACGGAAAGGCATCCGATGCGACCAGAACCGCCCGGTTGCCCATAGCGATCACTGGTGCCAGCACCGAGATGAGGCCCAACAGAGGCGCTTCATCCGGGCAAAGCGCGCCGATCACGCCACAGGGTTCGCGCAGTGCCAACGCGACCCCGCGCATTGGCACCTGCGTCACGCGCCCTTCGTATTTGTCGGCCCAGGCTGCGTAGGTGAACAGACGGTTCACTGCAGCGTCAACCTCGCGGGCGCCGTCGCGGCCGCCGGTCATCCGGTCGATGGACCGTGCGAATTCGCCTGCACGGGCCGAAAGGTTCTCACCCAGATAATATAGGATCTGCGCCCTCAGATGTGCTGTCGTCCCGGCCCAGGCTTTTGCCCCCCGCGCTGCTTCGACCGCATTTCGGATATCCTTGCGGTTCGCCAACGGTGACTGTCCGATCAGTTTGCCCGCCTTGTCATAGACATTGCGCATATAGCCCCCGTCGGGCCGCGCCTGCTTGCCTCCGATATAGAGCTTTGCCGTGCGGTCGACGGCCTGGGGATTGGCCTCATCGCCTTTGAACGCCTTCACCGGTTTCAGCGCCTTCGCGCCAACGTCCTCGCGCGTATAGGCCAGCAATCCGTCCCAGCCTCCCTCGCGACCAAAACCGGATTCGCGCATCCCACCAAATGGGGCTGACGCGTCAAACATGTTGGTTCCGTTGATCCAGACCACCCCGGCGACCAGTTTCGGTGCGATGTCCAGTGCGACGTTGATATTCTCGCTCCACACCGTCGCGGCCAGCCCGTAGCGCGTGTTGTTGGCAATCTCGACAGCCTCTGACGGCGTGCGGAAGGTCGTCGCCACCAGCACCGGGCCAAAAATCTCTTCCTGCATCAGGGCCGAGGCCGGGCTAAGCCCTGTGATCAGCGTCGGCGGATAGAAACACCCCTCGGGACAGGGCGTTGCGGCCCGGTGGGTTTCGCCTTCGCTGTTTCGATCCACAAGCACCCGGATCCGATCCAGCTGCGCCGGATCGACGATGGCGCCCACGTCGATGCACTTGTCCAGCGGGTTGCCGATCCGCATGCCATCCATCCGCGCGCGCAACTTGGCATAGAACCGCTCGGCGATCCCCTCCTGTACCAGCAGGCGCGACCCGGCACAGCAGACTTGCCCCTGATTGAACCAGATCGCATCCACCAGACCTTCGACCGCTGAATCAATATCCGCATCCTCGAAAACGATGTACGGGCTCTTGCCACCCAGCTCCAGGGTCAGCGCCTTACCGGAACCGGCCGTCGCCTCGCGGATTTTGCGGCCCACCTCGGTCGAGCCGGTAAAGGCGATCTTGTCGACTTCTGCGCTGACGATCATCTCGCCCACCGCGCCGTCCCCGGTCACGATATTCACCACACCCTTGGGCAGGCCCGCCTGTCGGCAGATATCGGCAAACAGAAGTGCCGTCAGCGAAGTGTACTCTGCGGGCTTCAATACGACGGTATTGCCCATGGCCAGCGCCGGTGCGACCTTCCAGGCCAGCATCAGCAGCGGAAAATTCCAGGGGATGATCTGTCCGCAAACCCCCAGCGCGACGCGTCCCGGCAGCTCAGATTCCATCAGCTGCGCCATCCCGGCGTGGTAGTAGAAATGCCGCTGCGCGAGGGGAATATCGATATCCCGGCTCTCGCGGATCGGCTTGCCGTTATCCAACGTCTCCAGCACGGCGAAAAGCCGCGAGTGTTTCTGCAACAGCCGCGCAAGCGCATAGAGGAACCGCGCCCGCCCCGGTCCGCCCAGCTTTGCCCACTTGGGCTGTGCGCGGCGCGCCGCCGCGACCGCCGCATCGACATCGGCCGACCCGGCCTGTGACAGGGTGGCCAGAACCTCTCCGGTCGCTGGGTTGCGGGTTTCAAAGCCGTCGCCCCGAGCAGTCATTTCACCGTCGATGAAATGGCCGAACGTGCTGCCCTGCTCTGCCAGCCAGGCCTTCGCCTCAGCGGCGCTCTCGGCTGCGGGGCCATATTCCATCGACTCGAATATCTCGCTCACGCTCATCTCTTCTTCTCTTTCCAAATACGCAAATCCGACCAGCCAAAAGCCCCGTCAGGCCATGGCGTGTCGCCAGTTGGCCGAATAGGCGCCAGTCACATAATGCTCCAGCTGCCGCTCGATGTCGCCCAGCAGCGAGGACGCCCCAAAGCGGAACAGATCGGGCCGCAGCCAGCGATCTCCAAGCTCGTCCTTGATCAGCGCGAGGTAAGTGAGCGCATCCTTGGCCTTGGATATCCCGCCGGCGGGCTTGTAACCCACGCGAAACCCGGTCGCCTCGTGATAATCCCGGATCGCCCGCAACATCACCAGGGTCACCGGCAGTGTCGCGTTCACCGGTTCCTTGCCGGTCGAGGTCTTGATGAAATCCGCCCCTGCCATCATGCAGATCAGCGACGCCCGCGCCACGTTTTGCAACGTCCCCAGCTCACCGGTGGCAAGGATCGCCTTCACATGCGCCGCGCCGCAAGCCGCACGAAAATCGCGCATCTCGTCATAAAGCGCCTGCCAGTTCCCCGTCAGCACATGCCGACGCGAGATCACAATATCGATTTCAGCAGCACCCGCCGCCACGCTTTCACCAATTTCGGCGACACGTAGGTGAAAGGGCGACAGCCCCGCCGGAAACCCCGTAGACACCGCCGCAACAGGAATGCCGGACCCGGCCAGCGCCGCGACAGCGGGGGCAATCATGTCGTGATAGACACAAACCGCGCCGACCGTCAGCCTTGGCAGACCCAGTGCATCGAGCACATCTGCGCGCACCGGATGACGCGCCTTGGCACACAGCCGCTGCACCCGCCCCACCGTATCGTCGCCTGCCAGCGTCGTCAGATCGATGCAGGAAATCGCCCGCGCCAGCCAGGCAGCCTGCCACTCTTTCTTGACCGACCGCCGACCGGGCAAGGATGCCGCCCGCCGCTCGATCGCGGATCGGTTCGCCGTGGCCCGCATCACCCAGTCCAGATCCAGCGGGATCCCCGGGTTGCGCGGTTCAAGAGTTTGCGGAAGGTTTCCGACCCCACTGAGGGCAGTCCCCTGCCCGGACACTCCGTAATCCGGCATGTTATCCTCCGTCGTGAAGCCGTTTGCGACAACTGTGGCGGCCGCGGCACACAAGTTCAAGAGCAACGCAACGCCACCCCGCGCGCAAAGGCCGGGCGTTCCGGCGGAACTTCGCCCCGTTATTGCGAGTTACTCGCAATTGAGTTGACTATTTGCGAATGACTCTCATATTCAATTTTAACAAACAGGATTGAACCGACTATGAAACTCGACCGCCGCTCGCTCCTCCTTGGCCTCGCCAGTGTGTCTTTTGTGCCCACAACCGGCTTGGCGCAGGACCGGCTGGCCATCACCGCCACCACCGGCATGATCGCCGACGCCGCGCGCCACATCGGCGGCGACGTGGTAGACGTGACTGCCTTGATGGGGGCTGGTGTCGATCCGCACAGTTACCGCCAGACCCGCACCGACATCGTCGCCCTCACACGCGCCGATCTTGTGTTGTGGAACGGTCTCTACCTCGAAGCACAGATGGAGGACTTTCTGCTTCGCCTTGGCGAACGCTCATCCGTCGCCCCCATCGGCGAGGCCGTCCCCAAGGACCAGCTCCTCCACCACGCCGCATACGAAGGCCGCCCCGATCCGCATATCTGGATGGTTCCGGATATTTGGCGCCATGCAGTTCTGGCCGCCCGGGACGCGATGAGCCAAGCTCGTCCCGACCTCTCCGCGACGTTCGAGGCGAACGCCAAATCCTATCTGGCCGAAATCGACGCCACCGCGACCTACGCAGCCGACGCCCTGTCCAAGGTGCCCGAAGAAACCCGGATTCTTGTCACGGCCCATGACGCCTTCAGCTATTTCGGCCGTCAGTACGGTTTTGAAGTCCTCGGCATTCAGGGCATCTCGACCGAAAGCGAAGCCGGCTTGCAGCGCATCGGCGGCCTTGTCGATACGCTCGTCAGCCGCAAGATTGCGTCGGTGTTTGTGGAAACCTCAGTATCAGATCGCAACATCCGCGCCCTGATCGAAGGTGCCGCGGCGCAGGGCCATGCCGTCCAGATCGGTGGTGAACTATACTCTGACGCCATGGGCGAACCGGGCACCTACGAGGGCACCTATATCGGCATGATCGACCACAATGTGACCACCATCGCCCGCGCACTGGGTGCCGACATCCCCGCGACGGGCATGTCGGGCCAGCTGACGAACGGAGCCTGAGCAATGACCGCCGCCCTGCCCCACACCGATCCTGCGCAAAGCCCGCTTGCCATCCGGGGGCTCACCGTGTCCTACGGCGAACAGCCGGTGGTATTCTCGGTCGACATGACCGTTCAGGACGGTGCGATGACTGCCATCATCGGCCCCAACGGCGCGGGGAAATCGACCCTTCTCAAGGCCGCGCTGAACATCGTGAAACCGCTGTCTGGCCACGTCACCGTTTATGGACGCCCGCTCGCCGAACAGGCCCACCGCATTGCCTATGTCCCCCAGCGCGCAAGCGTCGACTGGGACTTCCCGACCGAAGTTCTGGACGTGGTCTTGATGGGTCTTTATCGCGACCTTGGCCTGCTTGGCCGCGTCCGTGCGCGCCACATTACCCACGCAAAGGAATGCCTTGCCCGCGTCGGAATGGAGGATTTCGCCTCACGCCAGATCGGCCAGCTTTCGGGCGGCCAGCAACAGCGCGTCTTCCTTGCCCGTGCGCTGGCGCAAAAGGCCGACCTTTATCTGCTTGATGAACCCTTTGCCGGGGTCGATGCGGCAACAGAACGCGCTATTATCGACGTGCTGAAAAGCCTTCGGGCCGAAGGCAAGACCGTGGTCGCCGTGCACCATGACCTCTCCACTGTGCGGGCCTATTTCGACAATGTCTTTCTGATCAACCGCCGCAAGATGGGCGAAGGGCCGATTGCCGCCTCCTTTACCCCGGAAACGGTGCAGGCCACCTATGGCGGGCGGCTGGCCGACGGACAGATTACCCAACTGACGCAGGAAGCCTGAATGATTGACGCGCTGCTCCTGCAGATCGGCTATAACGCCACGCTGGTCACGCTCGGCTCGGCGGCATTGGGCCTTGCCGCCGGTGCCACGGGCACCTTCCTGTTTCTGCGCAAACGTTCTCTGGTCGCCGATGCGGTTAGCCACGCAACGCTGCCCGGACTCGCGCTGGCCTTCATGCTGATGGTTGCCCTTGGCGGAGACGGGCGCAACCTCGCGGGGCTGATGTTCGGCTCGGCTCTTTCGGCCTGGGTTGGCCTGCTCAGCGTGTCCTGGCTTACCCGCAAGACAAGGCTTGCCGAGGATGCCGCGATCGGTGCGGTACTGTCAGTCTTCTTCGGCTTTGGCATTGTCCTTCTTACGGTTGTCCAAACCCTGTCCTCGGGCCGTCAGGCCGGGCTTGAAAGCTTCCTCCTTGGGTCCACTGCGGGTATGCTGTTCAGCGATGCCATGCTGATCGCCGCGGGGGGGCTCACAGTCCTTGCCAGCGCCCTCGCCCTGCGTCGGCCGCTGCTTCTGGTGGCGTTTGATCCCGGATATGCGGAAACCCAAGGCATCAACGTGCAACGGATGGACCTGGCTATCATGACGCTGGTGATGGCGATCACTGTTGTCGGCCTCAAGGTTGTTGGCCTGATCCTGATTGTTGCCCTGCTGATCATCCCCGCCGCCACGGCCCGGTTCTGGTCCAACCGCGCCGACCGGGTGGTGCTGCTCGCCGGCCTGTTCGGTGGCCTCTCGGGCTATGTCGGCGCCGCCATTTCCGCGACCGCCCCGGGCCTGCCGACGGGGCCGATCATCGTGCTGGTCGGATTCGCATTCTTCATCGCCTCACTGCTGCTTTCTCCGGCGCGGGGAATTCTTTCTGCCGTTGTGCGCCACCGCGCCTATCAACGCCATGTCCATCTGCGGCAGGGGTTGCTGTCCCTCGCCCAGAACCAGCCGGTTTATGAGGCCATGACCCGCTGCCTATTGCGCCGCGCTGGCCTGGTGCGCGCCGATGGCGTCCCCACCGCCAAGGGCCACAGCCATGCCGCCGCCGCCCTGCGGGACGAAACCCGCTGGCAGGCGCTGCGTTCGAGCGCGCATCTGTCGGAACTGTCCGCCCGCGACGACGGCCTGACGCTGATCCTCGACGTGCTCACCCCCGACCAGATCGCTGAGTTGGACCGCCGCATCACTTCTGAGCAGAGGGCCATCTGATGGGCGCCGAATTCGTCATCCTTTCGCTTGCGCCGCTGTTGATCGGCATCTTCGCCGCTGTGGCCTGCGCGCTGCCGGGCAACTTTCTGCTGCTGCGTCGGCAGTCGCTGATCGGGGACGCCATCAGCCATGTCGTCCTGCCCGGCATTGTCGTCGCCTTCCTGCTGACCGGCCAGATCGCCGCCTGGCCGATGATGCTGGGCGCCGCCGGGGCAGCCCTTGTGGCTGTGGTGCTGATCGAAAGCATCCGCCGTCTTGGCCGGGTCGATGTGGGCGCGGCGATGGGGGTTGTCTTTACCTCCATGTTCGCCGCCGGGGTGCTTTTGCTCGAACAATCCGACACGTCTTCTGTGCATCTGGACGTGGAACATGCGCTTTATGGCAATCTGGAAAGCCTGATCTGGCTAGACGCCACCGGCTGGTCGTCCCTGCTCGACCCGGTGGCCCTGCAGGGGCTGCCCCCCGAATTGCCGCGCATGGCGCTGACCCTGCTGGCCGTTGCCTGCTTCACCTGGATCTTCTGGCGTCCGCTGAAGCTCACCACCTTTGACGAAGGTTTTGCCCGCACCCTTGGCATCCCGGTCCAGTTGATCAGTCTTGGGCTTGTTGTCACCGCCGCCATCGCTGCCGTCGCCGCCTTTGATGCGGTCGGATCAATCATCGTGATCGCGATGTTCATCTGCCCCCCCGCGACGGCGCGGATGATGACCAACCGCCTGTCCGCGCAAATATGGTGGAGCGTCGCCTTCGCTGCCCTCTCGGCAATTCTAGGCTATGTCCTTGCCGGCTATGGCCCGCTTTGGTTTGGTGCCACCGATGCAGTTTCGGCTGCGGGGATGATCGCCACCGTTTCCGGCCTTATGCTGGCCGTCGTCGCGACCATCGGGCCGCATCGCACCGCGTGATTGAGACCAACCTTGCGGGAGGTCACCTTGGTTCCTTCGGCCACGCGGGAATGCTGTAGATCTAAAACGGCAATGCCGGGGAACGACTGTAATCGGACCGCATATAACCAAGATCAACCACATGTGGAGTTTTGGGGAACAGGAAAACGGTCCGGCGACTTTTCACCTGATGAAGGTCACGCTTTAGCAATATGACAGCGGGGATCATCTGCAGGTCCAATTCGCAAATTTCCTGGTGACCTACACAGGTGTACATGCATTTTGACCAGTTCTCAGCTTTTCTGAGACTGATCGGCTCAGTTACGCAATGCTTGAGATCGCTGGATCGTCCGCCCGATCAGATCATTGACCTGCCTCGGAGCTTCGATTGATGAGGAATGCCCTGCGCCATTGAAGATCTCCAGTTTCGCCCCCTTGATCGCCGCATGTATGGCATGGATTTCCGAGGTTCCGTGGCGACATCCTCATCACCGACGCCAATACCGACTGGCATCCTGATCAATTCCAAAAGGTCACCGCAGCCGACACGTTCAATCACACCCGACACCGCCCGGGTGATGCCGATGCGATCATTGGCGGCAATCGCCTTCGCCCACCGCACCTTTTCCGTCGCTCGGGTAGCGTCGGTCAGAAAGGTCTGCCCAAACACGATTGGCATGACGCGACCAACAACAGCCCACAGCCCGATCCAGCGGGCCACAAGGTTAAGAAGCCGGTATTTTGCCCCGTTCTCAACAGGTTCAGGGTCTGCAGAAGTAGACAGAAGCGTGAGCGTTTTCAACAAATCCGGGTTTCGAGCCGCCAAGCGCATACCAACGAACCCGCCCATGCTGAGTCCGACAAAGTGGCACGGCGCGATCTCAAGGTGCCTGATAAGTGCCGCCGCATCTGCGGTCAGCGTCTCGATATCATATCCACCTTTGGTCACACCACTTTGGCCCTGACCACGGTGATCAAAGGCGATGCAGCGATGGTGCTTTCGAAAATGGGCTATTTGTGCCTCAAACATCGCGCCATTGAACAAAAGCCCGTGTGAAAACACGATGACCTCACCGTCACCACCAGTGTCGGTGAAATAGATACGCGCTCCATTCAGGTCAGCATAGGGCAATCTTCTTTTCCTCGGGCAATGGCGATCTCGCCAAGCTTAGCATGATGCGAGTTCGTTCGGCAGAGCGACAGGTGCATGCCGACTGTCCACCACATTATATGCTTGTTGAACACACTTGCTGCTAGGCACAGGAAGGGCGGCATTGGCGACGCGTTTCGTATTGATCTGAGCATTTAGTGCCCTCCCATCCGACAATCTTAAACGTCGGGCAGATGAGGAAGTATTTTGATGCATCAGTATATCCGCCCCTTCTGTTGAGGGCGGATGTCTTGAAGTGACTGTTCCGGGTGAAAGACTTTGACGACGAAATATGCATTGATTTTAACCTTTCAAACGTCGGCTTGAACGTTCGGTTAAGTCAACGTTAACCATGACTGAGTCTTCAATGTCTGGCGACAGAGGGCATACCCCGCGAAGAGGCATACGAAATGGCGATGAGCAGATGGCTGGAAAACCATGTGCGCAGCATCGAAGACAGCCCCGTTCTTAAGGGTTTTCTGCGGGCGCGGCACAAGAAGGGGCCGTCAGGTCCTGCGGGGTTCTCAGAAGAAGCCTTGCAGGGTCTTCGCGACCTTGAGGCACGGTCGGTACCAGCCGGCGTCGAAACAAGACCCGCCAATGCGCCCGCCTACCAAAAAACCACCCGATTGTCGGCTGAACATTCTGCCGGCGGCGGGTTGGTCACAGGGGACGATGGCGTGCAGAGGCCGCATTATTGGGGGCATCGGGAACGGTTACGCACGCGATTTCTCAAAGGCGGGCACGCACCTTTACCGGAATACGAATTGTTGGAATTGCTTCTGTTCAATGCGATCCCGCGCATTGATGTGAAACCATTGGCCAAAAGGCTACTGGCCACTTTTGGCGATCTGAACGGCGTTATCGCGGCGTCCAAATTTCGCGTGCTGCAGGTCGAAGGGGCGAATGAATGGGTCTATTATCATTTGCGTCTGAGCGAGGCCTTTGCCCAGAGAATGGGGCAAGCCAAGGTTCTGAACCGGGAAATCATGTCGTCTTGGGGGGATCTGGTTAGCTACTGCCGCACCGTCATGGCACACCGCGAAACCGAACAATTCCGCATTCTCTTTCTCGACAGAAAGAACATTCTCATTGCGGACGAAGCGCAGGCCACGGGGACAGTGGGCCATGTGCCGGTCTATCCCCGTGAAGTGGCCAAACGCGCGCTGGAACTGAATGCCAGCGCCTTGATCCTCGTTCACAATCACCCATCGGGTGATCCGACCCCCAGCATGGAAGACATCGACATGACGGAACGGGTTCGCTTTGCCTGCGAAGCCATTGAGGTCACCGTCCATGATCACGTAATCATCGGTAAAGACCGGGAAACATCGTTTCGAACAGAAGGTATGCTGTAACCGTATTCTATCGCTCCATACGTCGAATTCGCGCTGCAACCACGCCGCTGGAAACGGAGTTTTCCAGCGCTAAGGTATCATGTCAGGGTGTTGCATTTGCCAATTGACCGGGCGTCGGACACTGCTAGCATCGCTCATCATTCCCTGTTTCAGGACACGTCGAAAATGAGTCGAACCACCCGCCTTGTTCCCGCTCTGCTGGCTCTTTTCCTCGCGCCCGGCCCGCTGATCGCAGACAGCGCCTCTGGCGAGGCGCCGATCCCCAAGCTTGGGCCCGATGCCGTGCCCGTCACTGCTGATCACGCCTATCTGACCGGCGCGGCGGCCCCCGATTACTGGGCTTTCTCGGCCTTCATCAAGCCGCAGGTGACAACCTCCGCCTGCTCTATCGCTGCTGTCACCGGGGCGCTCAACGGTCTGCGCGGCCTGCCAGCTAATTCAGAAGACAAGATCACCACGCAGCAGCAGATGCTGGATCTGGTGGGCGAGGCCGATTGGGTCACTCTGTCAGCCGAAGGCGGCGACGGGGTGACGTTCGACCAGCTCGTTCGATTCACCGACGCGGCCTTGAAGGCCGCAGAAATGGGCGGCTATCACACAAAGATCCTCAAGCCCGCCAATGACGCCGCCACCACTTTGAACGATGTGCGCGCGCTGCTGAAGGCCAACGAAGCCTCTGCCGATGACGCGCTGCTGCTCTACTTCAATCAGGGTGTCGTCACCGGCGATTGGGACGGGCCCCATGTCGCGGTCATCGGAGCCTATGACGCCTTGGCCGACAAGGTCCTGATCCTAGAGGTAGATCAGGAATGGTATATCCCCTACTGGACTCCGACCACGGTACTGCTTGCCGCCATGCTCAGGCCGACCGGAGCGGAACATGGGGTGCTGGAAGGGGAAACCGGCGGTCTTGTCCACATAGTGAAGTAAAGCCCGGAGCGCGATGGCAGGCACAGCCACGCCAATCAGACAGGTGACGCATCTGAGTTTCGGCACTGTCAGGCCGTTCCCGATCTCCCCACTGGACCAGTAAACACCTCGCTGAGCCGAAGGTTGGCTACGGCATCGGCGTTAAAGAAAGCAGCCATTGCGCAGCTTGCGCAATCCTGCGGTCGCCCCAAAAATCTGTGCAGGAGGGAGCGGACTTCCGTCCGAGACTGTGCTAGCCGAATTGGTCAACACTGACGCTCAATCCAGGACAGCCCTACATGACCCTCCCCAATCGCGTACTCGATCACGCTCGCATCCCCGAGCTCAGCAATCCCTACTTCGGAAAGGTTCGTGACTGCTACGACCTTCCTGGGAATCGGCGCATTCTCATTGCCTCGGACAGAATATCTGCTTTCGATCGCATCCTTGCCTCGATTCCGTTCAAAGGGCAGGTTCTGACCCAAATGGCGCGATATTGGTTTGAGCGCACCGCTGATATTTGCGCAAATCATGTTATTGAATATCCGGATCCCAACGTCGTGATCGCCAGAAAACTTCAGATCCTCCCGGTCGAGATCGTCGTGCGCGGATATCTGGCGGGAACAACCAGCACCTCCATCCTGACACGCTACAAGGCTGGCGAAAGGGTCATTTACGGGCACGCCTTTCCTGATGGGTTGCGCGATCATGCAAAGCTGCCCAGCCCCATCATCACACCGACCACGAAGGCCTTTGATGGCGGGCATGACGAACCATTGACCGCTGAAGAAATCCTCTCGCAGGGCCTGCTGACAGAGGCCCAGTGGGACGCTGTTTCTTCAGCTTCCATGGCGCTATTTGCCCGAGGACAGGAGATCGCTGCGGATCGCGGTCTGATCCTCGCGGATACAAAATACGAATTCGGCACGGATGAGGACGGGAAGATCTTTCTCGCGGATGAGATTCATACCCCCGACAGCTCCCGTTTCTGGCTGGCCGATGGCTATGACAGTGCTTTTGCGGGCGGCACCCGCCCGCCGTCCTTTGACAAGGATGTCATTCGCACCTGGGTCGATGCCAGATGTGACCCGTATCACGATGCGCTACCGGAAATTCCGGCAGAACTGATCGACACTACGGCTCAGGTCTATGTCGACGCTTTTCAAACCATCACCGGACAAACCTTTGAACCTGATGTTTCCGGAGAGACGCCATTGGCGCGCATTCGAAACAATCTGTCTCGCTTTTTCAACATCCAGCAGATCTGAACAGGTCAGGCGCGCCAAGTTTTTTGGTCAGTTGCGGGCACGACTGACCGTCCCTCGTTGCAAGGGGCGGTCCGGCTTTGTGAGGCAGTGCTGGGTGCCATTGGCCTCGCATATCATGTCAAAGCGCATTGCACGGGAATAGATGGTGCTCAGGCTCCGAAGCTGCTCCCGTGATGAACTTGTCCCATCTTGCTTTGTCCCACGCATGAGAGCGGGATCGCACCATAAAACCGTGGGATCAAATACATCTGCGCGATACGACAGCGGTCACGCTAATGGGTGCCATCGTCGCGCCGCACATGTCGGCGTTTTTACATCAAAACCAAAGGGCTGGAGAATTTGATCAATCATCACGCCAATCGCTGGTTGGACGTGCTTGGGATCGACGTCGATCTGGCGCGCTGTGGATCCCAGTTGTTTAGCCCTGCCAGATCCCGTCAAGGGGCGCGATTTTCTCTGCGCCCGGGGCAGTTTTGGCCCAAATTTCACATCCGCAGGGTATCAGTCAGCGCCCTGTGACTCTGGGGCAGACGTCGCACCCTATCCCAGCTCCATCGTCGCAATCGCCTGAAGGCTTGGGCCGACACTTGGCGGGCAGCCGCGATACATCCGCGCTGTGGCGAAGGGCACCTGAAACCCAGCCCCCTCAAGCGCGGACCGCAGGGCCGCATTGGAGGACGGCAGATCAATGACCAGCGGCCCGTTGGGGCGAAGGTCGGCGATGTCAGCAATCAGATCAAGCGCCGACGCGGTATCCGGTGCAATGATTGGCCCGATCTTTGTTCCCTCACGACAGGCGCGCCAAGTTGCAAAGCCTATGATACCGCCATCGCGCCTCAGGATTCGGGTGCCGCGCAGATCGCCCTTGGGCTGCAGCCAAGCACTTAGAAACACCGGCCGCGTCACACCATTGGCCCGCGCATCCAGTTCGATCAACGTGGCCAAATCGCCTGGGAGCGGCGCACAAATGCCGGGCGTCGTTCTGGCAGGCCAGCGTCCTTCATGCCTGAGCGTGGATCCCACGCGCACGAACCCCGAAATGCGGTAGTTGGCTTCCTGCTCCGGCACCCCATCAAGGCCGATCGATCGCGCCCCCGCATGCTCAATGGCATGGCGCCAGATCGCCATCCCAAGACCCTTGCCACGCCAATCCGGGTGGCAGATGTAAAGCCCCAGAAAGGCATCCTTTGCCCCGTGATTGACGACCGAGATCGCGGCAACAGGCGTATTTTCCACCCGCGCGAGGAAGAACCCCATTGGATCAGCGGCATGAAAAGCCTCTGCGTCGGCCATCCCCGGATTCCATCCGGCTTCGCCCGCCCAGCCGAGGACGGTTTCAAGCTCTTCTACACTCATCGCAGTGATCTGGATATCGCCGGGCATAGCTGTTTCGCCTCTTGTCATGGAACTGGGGGTCATATGACCGTCGCGGCCATAGTGATCGCACCTTTCGGGGCATTTCAAGGTGATGCGCCGTCATAGGTTGCCCCTCGCCTTTGGCCACTATCACCAAAGTTTCAATAGCCGACCTTTCCGTTCCCGGAACCCGAAAAATAGCGAAAAAATCCGCCCTGCAGAGCACAGAGAAGAGCCGCGAAATGGTCATTGTTTTACCTGACGGGCTCAACACATTTGTCGTCCTGCCCAAGCGTCTCACATGCAGGCAGGACCAATGAAGACCAACAGGCCCTCCGTTGGCCCCGGCTACCTGACAACCTCTCTGTTTCCCAAGGCCATCACCCAGAGCGGAAAGCCGGCAGGACGACACAAGAAAAAAGCCCCGCGCAGCGGCAAGGCTGGCGGGGCATCACTCGTTAAAAACGTGGCACAGGTCAGGCCAGCTCGGGCGTGATGGTCAGACCTTTGGTGATCGCGTTGGAATAAGGGCAGACGCCGTGCCCGCCCTCAATCAGGTTCTTCGCGATTTCGGGGTCAACGCCGGGCAGGTCGACCTTGATCTGGATGTCGAGGCCAAAGCCGAGATCTTCACGCGGGCCGATGCCCACGGTGACGTGCACCTTGGCATCATCCGGGACAGTCAGTTCTTTCTGGCTGGCGTAGAACCGCATCGCGCCCATGAAGCAGGCCGCGTAGCCCGCCGCAAACAGCTTTTCCGGGTTTGCACCGTCGCCGCCCGGACCACCCATTTCCTTGGGAACCGTCAGATCAAACGCCAGCGTGCCGTCGTCGGTCTGTGTGTGACCGTTGCGGCCGCCGCCAGAGGACGTGGCGCTGATGGAATAAACAATCTTGGTCGGCATTGAGCTCTCCCTTTTATCGTGCACGCTTAAATCGTGAGCGATACATAATGTCCGCACGGCCATACAGTCAAGGCTTGCGACTAGATCGTGCGCGATATAATTCTCGGCCATGAGCAGAACCGATCCGGAAACCACTGGTCTCGAGCACATGCTGTGCTTTGACCTATATGCTGCGAACCACGCCTTCGGACGGATGTACAAGCCGTTGCTGGAACCGCTTGGCCTGACCTATCCCCAATACCTCGTGATGGTGACCCTGTGGGCCGCCGCACCGCTGAGCGTCGGGGACATCGGACAGCGGCTCGCACTGGAATCCAACACGCTGACCCCACTTTTGAAACGACTCGAAGCGATGGGGCTGGTGCAGCGGACCCGGGACAGCGCGGACGAGCGGCGGGTCTCTGTCGATCTGACAGACACTGGACGCGCGCGGGAGGCGCAGGCCGCCCATGTGCCAGGCTGCGCGGCTGAGGCGACGGGACTGAGCCTGGACGAGTTGCAGGCTTTGCATCAACAGTTGCGCAAGCTGCGATCCGGCCTGAAGCGGGTCTGATGGCCACGCACTTCTTCGATCAAGGCACCTCGGCATAGATAGCGCCGCGGCTGGAAGTACGCTACGGATCGGTCCGGATACCACAGTAAGGAGAGCAAACAATGATCGCCTTTCTGGAATTGATGGTCGGTGGCTTTGTCCTGCTGACGCTGGTCTATATCGGCATTTCGCTCTATTCCCGCTCTGTGCGGCGCGGCAAGTTGATGGCCGAATGGAAAGAGGAGGGCATGACCGGTGATCGGGATGCCTTTGTCGAACAGGGGCTCAAAGACTATGACGGATCCTTGCGGCGCAAGCTGATCCTTGGCGTCTATGTGGTGCCGGTTACACTGATGGGGCTGATCATCTACCTCGTCAATTTCTACTGAGAGGAGACCGCGATGGTCTACGTCAAATGGGTCTTTATCCTTCTGTTCTGGGGCTGCTTGGCCACCTTCCTGCACTACACCCTGCCGCAGCACGACATCGTGCGTATCACCGACACCTACGGTAAACGGGTCGATCCGGGCGAGAACAGCTGGTTCTGGGCACAGCCGGACGTGGGCACGGACGGGAGTGTCGCCAACCGGGACGTGTTCTTTATTCAGACACGGCGCGCCGGCGGGGATGTCATGGTCTATCGCAACGAGGACACTGGCTGGGGCTGGCCGCCCTACTTCAAGTTCGACACCTCTAACCTGCAGGCCGAAGCCTCTGATCTGCGTTCGACCGCTGCAGCGCCGCAATGGGCGGTGCTGACGCATTATGGCTGGCGCAACGAATTCTATTCGATCTTTCCGAATGCAGTGGGGATCCGCGCGGTGGACGGCCCGGATGTAACGATCATCCCCTGGGTCAACATCATCATCCTGACGCTACTGGCCGCCTTTTTCTGGGCGATCTGGGTGCGGTGGCGGAGATTCCGCCGCAATCGAATCGATCCGATACTGGAAGACATGAACGATGGCTTTGAGGCCGCCGGGGATTCCTTTGCCGAAAAGCGCGGCCGGTTTGGTCGCTGGCTGAACGGGCGCAGAACCAAGTGATACGACCCGTCCGGGACTACCGCTTGCCGTAGTAAAGCCCCACCACATGCTCGGCCTCGGCAAAGAACAGCCAGCGGGCGGTCAGAACGCCCGCGACATGGCTCAGCACCGCCAGCAGGGCGGTGATGTGGTGGAATGGCGCGAGCAAAAGCGCCACCGGTACAACCACCATAAAAACAAGGGCGATGATCCGAAGTTTCAGCGCGTGGCGTCGCGCAACGACATAGACCATTTCCCGCAGCAGATAGTTGCTGCCGGTATGGGGCGGCTCGAACGCGCGGACCGTGCCGCGCCCGCCCAGACCCGTGGCGGTGCCAAGCGTGGTGCCGGATTGACCCAGCGCCTTGTCGCCTCTGTACCACCACCAGACTTGCAGCGCCCCGGCGATCAGCATCAATGACATCGCGACCGTGACCCGCCCCGACAGCAACGCGCCGCCTGCAAGCGACAGACTGAGGAACAGTGGCGGGGTCCAAACGCTGTGCCAGCGCGGGACGGTTTTCAGCTGGGCGTATATCATTGACGTGGTTAACACGGTCAAAAGCGACAGCGCGGCACCCAGCCAGCCAAGCGGGACAAGGTCATAACCGGCAAAGACCAGACCCGCCGCGTAGAGGCCCATCGTGACAAGGGCGGCCACGGCGCAGCATGCCTCGCGCGAGAGCCAGCTGCTGCGCCATTGGGTGAACGCCTTGAGCGCGCGTTCGGGACGGCCAAGATGTTTCGCCGAGGCGGCCAAGCCACCGACGGCCATGGCGAAGCCTATGAAAAAGAACACGAAAGCGACCCATCCGGTGGGTGGTGTTGCGTCGATACCAAGCCAGAACAGCAGGCCGAAGCCAAGGCCCGAGAAGGTCGTGAAAGCGATGATCGAGGGGGCCGGGTGCATGTCAGATCTTGTCCAGAGCCTTGTCGAGCCAGCCGAGGAACCCACGCGGTTCTTCGGCAACGGGGGTGAGGTACGGGGCGAGGACAGAGGTGTCGGCCCAGTCGTCTCTGGGTCGCGGTGGCAGGTATTTGTTGACCGGCTGTGTGCCTTGTTCGGGCATGATGTCCATGCCACCACGTTCCCTAACCAATTGAGAAACCTGACTTTCAGGGTCCGAAAAATCGCCGAAATGCCGCGCATTTGACGGGCAAGTGCGCACGCAGGCGGGGGTGCGATCCTCTTCGGGGAGGTTCTCGTTGTAGATCCGGTCGACGCAGAGTGTGCACTTCTTCATCACCCCCTCGGCCGCGTCCATTTCGCGCGCGCCATATGGGCAGGCCCACGCGCAGAGCCCGCAGCCGATGCAGTCTTTTTCGTTGACCAGAACGACGCCATCCTCGGTGCGCTTGTAGCTTGCACCCGTGGGGCAGACGGTGACGCAAGGGGCATTTTCGCAGTGTAAACAAGACTTTGGAAAGTGGATGAGTTGAGCCGGACCGGTGTCTGGCTGGACCTCGTACGAGTGCACGCGGTTGAGGAAAGTGCCCGAGGGATCCGGGCCATATGGGTCCTGATCGGACAGGGGTGCACCGTGATTTTCGGTGTTCCAGCCCTTGCAGGAAATCACGCATGCCTGACAGCCGACGCAGG
The DNA here is from genome assembly GCF_900188035.1 of Puniceibacterium sediminis. GTDB lineage: Bacteria > Pseudomonadota > Alphaproteobacteria > Rhodobacterales > Rhodobacteraceae > Puniceibacterium > Puniceibacterium sediminis. The sequence continues at coordinate 81,879 of NZ_FZNN01000007.1, forward strand.
TATCGAGGTCGATGACGAGACCCAGCTTGCGGGTGGTGGATGCGGGCAGATCGGTCATTTGAAGCCGTATGGAAAGCGTATGGCAGGCGTATGGTTTTCGTATGGCTGGGGTATGGTTGCGCGCGCTGGGCCACAAAAGTCTTGTGAAGACTTTTGGCAAAACTTTTCTGAAAAGTTTTGGGCGCTCATTTGCCGATCTTCCAACGCAGATTACGAGGTGCAGGCGGGACGGGTGAGACCTGTGGCGGAAACACCGGTTGGGATTCCTTTGGGGGGGCGGATTTCTCGATCTTGACGCGCAGGTCGAACCAGGCGGCCTGTCCGGTGATCGGATCGGAATTGGCCCAGCGCAACCCGTCGCCCTTGGGTGGCAGCAGTTCGTGGATCAGGTGATTGAGCAGGAAGCCCTTGGTCGCCTCGGGGGCGTCCTTGTCCAGTGCCCATGCGCCCTTGCGTTTGCCGATGGCGTTCCAGGTCCAGACGGTGTTTTCGTTGAGTGCCGCCATATGCGCGCAGGGCACGGTGATTTCGCCGTGGCTGGAGGTGACGCGGACCCAGTCGCCATCGCGCAGGTCGTGCCGGGTCATGAGGTTCGTCGGCAGGTACAGCGGATTGTGTCCGTGGATCTGGCGCAGCCAGGCGTTCTGCCCGCCCCAGGAATGATACATCGCCATCGGCCGCTGGGTCAGGGCGTGGATCGGGTATTCCACCGGATCCTCGTGCCCGTCCGACATTGGCGGATACCAGATCGGCAGCGGATCAAAGGTGACCTGCATGCGGCCGCGCAGGTGGTCGGGCGGCTGGCGGTCGCCGTGTCCTTCGGCGGCGAGTTGGAATTTGCGCAGGGGTTCGACGTAGAGCTGGAACAAATAGGGCTGGGGTGTCTCATAGAAACCCATCGAGACGGCCCAGTCCTGATAGGCGGTGTTCCAGGGTTTGAAATAGCGCGCCTCCTGCGGGACATGGGCGGTGAAGAAACCGCCCTGCGCGATATAGCTGTCCAGCTGGGCCGCGTTCGGTTCGCCGCGTCCGTGGGTCAGCCCGTGGTCGCCCATGCGAAACCCGGCCAGCGGGCCGATTCCGGGTTTGCGCATGTGGTTGGTGATGTAGTCGGCATAGTCCGTATAGGCCGCGCTGCCGTCATCATTGATAAACCCCGGCAGGTTCAGCCGGTGGCCCAGATCGCAGAGCACGGATTGAAAGCCGCGCACATCGCGGTCGGGTTCCACCACCGGCCAGCGGATGGCGTCACCGGCAGCGTCGGGTTCGCTGATGGGCCGGTCGAGCAGCGAGATGCAGTCATGCCGTTCGAGGTAAGTCGTGTCGGGCAGGATCAGGTCGGCATAGGCCACCATTTCGGAACTGTAGGCATCCGAATAGATGATGTTGGGGATCTTGTAGGCGCCGTTTTCGTCCCGGTCGGTCAGCATTTCCATCACGCCGCGCGGGTTCATCGAGGAGTTCCACGCCATGTTCGCCATATACAGAAACAGCGTGTCGATCTTGTAGGGGTCGCCTGCGTGGGCGTTCGAGATGACCATATGCATCAGCCCATGCGAAGACATCGGGTTTTCCCAGCTGAACGCCTTGTCTATGCGCGCGGGGGTGCCGTCGTCCAGCAGGGCGAGGTCCTCGGGGCCCTGAACAAAGCCGAGGTGCGGGCCGTCCAGAGGGCTGTTCGGTTTGGAATGGCAGTGCGGCGTCGGGTGCGCTTCGGCGGGTTTGGGATAGGGCGGTTTGAAGCGGAAACCGCCGGGGGTTTCGACGCTGCCCAGCAGGATCTGGAGCACATGCAATGCGCGCGCCGTCTGAAACCCGTTGGAATGGGCCGAAACGCCGCGCATGGCGTGAAAGCTGACCGGGCGGCCGATCATTTGTTCGTGGCGTTCGCCGCGAAAATCGGTCCATGGCTGGTTCAGGATCACCGGATCGTCAAAGGCGGTGTGTGCCAGTTCGGCGGCGATGCGGCGGATGCGGGCGGCGGGGATGCCGCAGCGGGTTTCGACCGCTTCGGGGCTGTATTTGTTATCGAGGTAGCGTTCGGCCAGCAGATGCATCACCGGGCGATGGGTGACACCGGCGTGACGGTAGCTGGCCGCAAGATCGGGGCGCACGCCGGGCTGGTCAAAGGGCGCGGGTTTGCCGGTGTTGCGGTCGATGACCAGCGGTTTGCCGCTGTCGTCGCGCAGGAACAACCCGTGGTCCGGTGATTTGTCATCGCCGTTCAGCAGCACCGGCGCATTGGTGTAGCGCGACAGGTAATCGAGGTCGATCTGCCCTGCCTTGAGCAGTTCATGCACCAGCGACAGGATGAACAGCCCGTCGGTGCCGGGCGTGATGCCGACCCATTCATCGGCGATGGCGTTATACCCGGTGCGGATCGGGTTCACGCCGATGACCTTGGCCCCGCGTTGTTTCAGCCGTCCAAGCCCCATCTTCATCGGGTTGGAATCGTGATCCTCGGCCACGCCGAAGAGCATGAACAGTTTTGTGTGTTCCCAGTCCGGGCTGCCGAATTCCCAGAAGGCGCCGCCCATGGTGTAGATGCCCGCCGTGGCCATGTTGACCGAACAGAACCCACCGTGAGCGGCATAGTTCTGGGTGCCGAAATTCTGCGCCCAGAAGCTGGTGAATGACTGAGACTGGTCACGCCCGGTGAAAAAGGCGAGCTTTTCCGGGGCGGTTTCGCGGATGGGTTTCAGCCAGCTGACGGCGGTTTCCAGTGCCTCGTCCCAGCTGATCTCCTCGAACTCGCCCGAGCCGCGCGGACCGGTGCGGCGCAGGGGGGCGCGCAGGCGGGCGGGCGAATTGTGCTGCAGGATGCCGGCGCTGCCTTTGGCGCACAGAACGCCCTTGTTCACCGGGTGGTCGCGGTTGCCTTCGATATAGGCGACCTTTCGTTTGCCATCGGGGCCGTCCTTGAGGTGGACGTTGATACCGCAGCGGCAGGCGCACATGTAGCAGGTGGTCTTGCGGACCTCGTCCGAGACCTTGGGCGATGTGTCGATCTGAGGCTGGATCGGGGCCATGCGCCGCCTTTGTTGTGCCGTTGGATGAACGCTAGGGGATCACCGCGCGACGGGCCAGAATTTTCTGCAAAGCTGGGATGTTGCCGCGCGGGCACGGTCCGCGATCTGGCCCTGCTCGGCGTCAGCGCACAGGCAGAGGGTCCATGAAAATGTGTCAGCAGACGCGGGTATGACCATGGAACGTACCAAAGTGGCCACACATTGTAAAAAATCCGCCACTTCTTTGCCATGTTCGCAGCTGCAAACTATGGCCAAATCCGGGATTGGTCTAAAATGTGTCACCATATGTCGTGCTGCTGCGACAGGGAAAATCATACGAAGGCCGACGGTTTGGGACATCCTTTGCGGATCGGGTATCTTGTGCCGCAATTTCCGGGACAGACCCACATCTATTTCTGGCGCGAAATCACAGCGCTTGAGGCTCTGGGGCACCATGTCGACATCCTTTCGACGGTTTTGCCGCCCCAACAGCTGATGCCGCACGGCTGGTCGCAGGAGGCCGTCGCGCGCACCACCTATCTGAGCGATACCGATATTGCGGCAGGCGCGGGCGCGCTGGCCCGGCTGCTGCCACGGGGTCTGCCGCTATGGATGGCGCGGGGCGGTGTCCGGTTTTCGCGGGACGTGCTGCTGTCCCTGTCTGCGGCGCAGCGACTGCTGAGCTATGCCCGGGCACAGGAGCTTGACCACATCCATGTGCATTCCTGCGGGCGGGCAGCGGTGATTGCGGCCCTTGCCCAGCGTATGGGCGGGCCGAGCTATTCGCTGACGCTGCACGGACCGCTTGCCGAAAATGGCCCGGGGCAGCGGTTCAAATGGCAGGGCGCGTCTTTTGCCATGACGATTACGGAACAGATGCACGCCGAGGTTTGTGACGCACTGGCAGGCGCCCTGCCCGACCGGGTTCTGGTCCAGCCGCTGGGCGTGGATGCCGACGTGCTGCGACGCGATACACCCTATGTCCCGCCAAGCCATGGCAAACCGGTCAAGGTGTTCAGCTGCGGGCGGTTGATCCAGCCCAAGGGGCATCAGGATCTGATGCAGGCGATGCGTCTGCTGCTGGATCAGGGGGTTGATGTGCGGCTTGAGATCGCGGGCGAGGATGATGTCGGCGGCACAGGTTACCGGCGGGTTCTGGAAAAGCTGCTCAAGGATCTGCACCTGCGCGATCATGTCAAACTGCTGGGCGCGATCAGTGCCGAAGCGGTGCGTGACAAGCTGATGGAAAGCCACCTGTTTGCGCTGGCCGCGTGGCAGGAACCGCTGGGCATTGCCTATATGGAGGCGATGGCCTGCGGGGTTCCGACCATCGGGACAGAGGCAGGCGGCGTGACCGAATTGATCGTCGATGGCGTTTCCGGCCGCCTGGTGCCACCGCGCAACCCGCGCGTGATGGCGCAGGCGATCCGTGATCTGTCCAACGATCCCGACGCCGCGATGCGTCTGTCGCAGGGCGGGCGCGCCCGGGTCGAGGCGCAGTTCACTTCGGGTGCCGGGGCGGCGACGCTGGTCGCGGAGATTGAACGGCTGCGTCCCACGCCCCTTGGCATTGCCGCGCCGGATGTGACAACCAGCGAAGTCTGAGAGTTTCGACAGAGGCAGACCTTCACCGGTCCGGGGTGGACCAATCGGTGGGTGGGATGTTGCGTCGGCGCAGGCGCAGCGCCAGACCGATGGCGACACCGACGCCGATGGCGACGGTGAGATCGGCAAAAACCGTCAGGAACATGGTCAAAAGCAGCAGGATGCGGTCAGAGACGCGTTCCCGCATGTATCCGCGCCATTTGTGCGGCTCGCTCATGTTCCAGGCGGTCAGGATCAGCAGGCCCGCAAGCGCCGGCATGGCCAGGTATCCGGCCAGAGGTGCGGCCACCATCATCACCAGCAAAATCGTCAGGGCATGTACGATGCCGGCAACGGGCGTCTTGCCGCCTGCACGCACGTTCGTCGCGGTGCGGGCGATGGCCCCGGTCGCCGGAAGGCCGCCAAACAGGGCAGAGCCGATATTGGCGGCCCCCTGAGCGAGAATCTCGGCATTTGGCCGATAGTGGCCACCGATCATCCTGTCAGCCACCGCCGCGGACAGCAGCGATTCAACCCCAGCCAGAAAGGCGATGACAAAGGCCGAGGGCAGCAGTTCGCTGAGCCGGGCGAAGGAGATATCGGGGAAGCCGGGCACAGGCAGGGTGCTGGGCAGCGGGCCGAAGCGCGAAAAGATCGTATCGACCGGCAGGTTGGCCCAGGCGACGCAGGCCGAGGTGAGGGCCACGGCAACGATAAGCCCGGGAAGCCGGGGTGCAAGACGGCGCAAAAGGGTGATCAGCGCCATGGTGGACAGGCCGATCAGCAGCGCGGGCCAGCTGAGTGTATCGCGCGCCGACCAGAGCGTTTCGACCTTGCCGATGAATTCGGCAGGCACCTGCGCGGCGGTGAGACCCAGCAGATCCTTGATCTGGCTGATCGCGATGATGGCGGCGATGCCGATGGTAAAGCCGTTGATCACCGGTTCGGGCACATAGGCCACAAGGCTGCCCGCCCGCAGAAAGCCCGCAACCAGCATGATCACCCCGGCCATCAGCGTGGCAAGGACAAGCCCGTCATAGCCGTGCTGGTGAATGACGCCGAACACCACGACGATGAAGGCGCCCGTGGGGCCGCCGATCTGCACCCGGCTGCCCCCCAGCAGCGAAATCAGGAGGCCCGCGACGATGGCTGTGATCAGCCCCTTTTCCGGCGTCGCACCCGATGCGATGGCGATGGCGATACTAAGCGGCAGCGCCACCATGGCGACGGTCACGCCTGCGACAAGATCACTGCTCAGCTGATGCCGGTCATAGGTGCGGAGCGTGGTCAGGATCTTGGGTGTCATGGCCAATGACTGCGCCCTTTCAGATCCCGGCACAATGCCACTTTGGAAGGATACCGTTGGCCAAAGGAAAAGCCCGCTGAGGCGATCAGCGGGCTTTTGCATGACGATTGCGGTTATCAGGCGGTTTTGCGACCCGCGCTATCGGTCGTCAAAACTGTCCCCATCGTCGGCGTCTGTGGCGAGCCGCGTGTCGACCTTGTTTTCCGAAGGCCTTTCATCGTGATCTTCGGCTGGTTTCGCCTCGGTCGCATCGTTCTGAACCTCGGCATCTGCGATGCGGATCGGCTGGGTCCTGCCATCCTTGGATTCGCCAAAGACGATTGTCTGGTGCGGGAACGGAATTTCGATGCCGCGTTCGTCAAATATCCTCTTGAGGATTTCGTTATAGGCACGTCCGACGCCCCACTGGCTGCCCGGCAGGGTCTTGATCCGTGCGCGGCAGACCACAGCGCTGTCACCAAAGGCGTTGAGGCCGAACCATTCCAGATCGGCGGTGATCAGGGCGGCCTCTTCGGGATTGCTGCGCAATTCGTCAAAGCCGTCGAGCATGGCCTGTTTCACCTCGGAGACATTTTCGCGATAGGCGACGCCCATGTCACAGACAAAATATGAGAAATCGCGGGTGTAGTTGCTGACCATATCCACCGAGGAGAACGGGATGATGTGGAACACGCCGTTCACATCGCGCAGGCTGACCGAGCGCACGGTCAGCTTTTCCACCGTGCCCGTGGTGCCGCCGACGGTGATCACATCGCCGACGTTGATGGCGTTTTCGAACTGGATGAATACGCCGGTAATGATGTCCTGCACCAGTTTCTGAGCACCGAAGCCGATGGCCAGACCCAAGACCCCGGCCGAGGCCAGAAGCGGGCCGATGTTCAGGCCGATTTCCGCCAGACAGAACATCAGCGTAAGAATGAAGATCGCAATCGTCGCGGCGTTGCGCAGCAGGCTGAGCAGCGTCGTTTCCCGCGCCGTGGGAATTGATCCGTATTCGGGGTTGAGACGGTAATCGACCCAGGAGGTCATCGCCAGCCAGATGCCATAGGCCACCAGCAGCACCAGAATGACCGCAATCACGTTGCCGGTCATGGTCAGGCCGATCTGGCTTTCCATCCAGCCGCGCAGAGCGATGAGGCCGATGACATCAAAGATATAGAGCACCACCAGCGCCGCCACGAAGAAGCGCAGCAACAGCAGAACGCGGGGCACGAAACGGTTCAGGCGGGGCTGGAGCAGCGGCAGTTTTTTGGTCAGTTCGTCGGGCAGGTAGATGCCTTTGGAAATGGTCCGGGAAATAGCCCCCGTGATGACCGAGGCGAGCAGCACCGCCAGCGCGATCTTGCCCGAGGCGGCAAGGTAGCCCATCACCGCATCGGTTGGCTGGCTCATCACGACGATGAACATGAACGCCAGATAGGCCAGCGCGAACCAGTGCCAGTGCCGCACAAACGGCCCGAGGAAGCCCTGGATCTTGCGCTCGGCCAGATCGATGGCGTCGGGGCCGTCGCTGTACAGGTCTTCTTCGAGTCCGGTGTCTGCCACGACCGGCACTGGCGTCATGCGTTCGTGCAGCCAGTTTGCCACGGTGACGCGGTACATCAGAACGGCGGCGATCAGGCACAGCAGCGCGATCACCGCCAGCAGCGCCGATACGGCGATTCCCGCGGCCGGTGAAACACTTTGGGTGATGAGCGGCGCGATGAGCAGCTGGCCGTAGCCCAGAATGCTGACCACCACGTTGACCAGCCGGTTCAGGCGGCGGGCGGCTCTGTCGCTGATCGGGATCAGCCGCAGACCGCTGGAGGATGGCGACAGCATGGCGCGCATCGCGACCTTGATCATTTCAACCAGCAGAAAGGCGTTGAGGTAGAGCGACTGGAGGAAATCGATCTGACCGAAGTCGCCCAGCACAAGGGTGGCGACCAGATACCCGATGGCCCAGGCAATCACGACCGTCGACATGTCGATCAGGATGGACCCCAGAAACCGGAGCATATTGCCGACGAGCGATCCGGCGCGCGAGCGGGCACCCAGTTTCTTGAACAGCGGGATCGCCAGCCTGCGCAGGAACAGGAACACGGCCACGGTCAGCACGATCACCAGCAGAAGGCTTTGCGCCGCCTCCAGCAGCACGGCCAGTTCGCTGCCTTGCAGGCCTTCAAAGACCTTGCCGGCGTTTCGGAGGCTGTTCCAGGCGATGAGCGTCTGGGAGGCCGCTGTTTCGGCACCTTGTTGTGTGATCAGGGCGATCTTGCCACCCAATGAGACGATGCTGCCTTCGAGCCTGGTCACATCGTTGACGGCGGCTTTGATGGCGTCCTTGTCCTCAGTCGCTCTGACGGCCTCGGGTGGGGTGCCGGCGGACACCTGCTTTTCCAATTCGGAAACCAGCGTCGCGCGGGCCTGATCATCCTTCAGAACATCAAGCAGCGCGCTGAGCGCGTCGGCCTGAGCCGTTTCAGCCGAAGCTGTGCTGGCTCCGGTGGCGGATGATGGCACCAGGCTTTGCGCCTGAACGGCGGCGGGGGTGGCGCCCAAAAGGCTGATCGTCAGAAACAGACCCAGCAACCCACGAATAAAACCCGATGAAACGCTCTTTGAAAATTGCACAGGCAGGCCTCTTTTTATTTGCGCATACTGGATGCGCAATGCATTCGGGGGCCTGTTGGTTGCCGTTTTTCAGCAGATATCCAGTCGGCCAGGGATCCCATCCGGATTAACCTGCCTTACCCTAGACGACAACCCGTGGTAGGGCTGGACCTTCTGACACAGTTGCACAGGCCGCGCATTGCAAGATGTCCCCAAACCCTGACATGAACGTGGAAATCGACGAAACACAGGCAACGGTGCGGCTGGTGCTGCGCGGTGCGCTGACCATTGCGAATGTCACCGAACTGGAGGGGCATCTGGGCAAGATCGGTGCCACCGCGCCGGTCGCCGCCGACCTTTCCGGGGTGCAGCGGATCGATACGGCGGGTGCCTGGGCCGTGGCGACGCTGCGCGAACGAATTCAGGCGGGCGGGCAGCAGTTTGACATACTGGGCGCCACGGAACAGGTCGAGGACCTGTTGCACAGCGTCGCCAATGCCCTGCCCCACCCCGAGGCGCTGCCGGTCCGCCGCGCCACCCTACCCGACTGGATCATCCGGGTTGGCAAGGCTGTCAGCCGTTCGGTACAGTTTCTGGCGGCGCTGACCAGTTACCTTGGCCTTTTCCTTGCGCGGCTTGGCCGTGCCGCGCGTCACCCGACCGAATTTCGCCTGACGGCACTGGTGCATCACTGCGAAGAGGTCGGCCTGCGGGCGGTGCCCATCGTGGCGCTGATGTCGTTCCTGATCGGGGTGGTTCTGGCCTTTCAGGGGTCCACCCAGCTGCGCCAGTTCGGGGCCGAGGTGTTTGTGGTCGACCTGCTGGCCATTTCGATCCTGCGCGAATTGGGCATTCTTTTGACGTCGATCATCGTGGCGGGACGCACGGCGTCGGCCTTTACCGCCGCCATCGGGTCGATGAAGATGCGCGAAGAGATCGACGCCATGCGCACCCTTGGGCTTGATCCGGCCATGACGCTGTTCGTGCCGCGAATCCTGGCGCTGATCCTGATGCTGCCGATTCTGGGGCTGGTTGCCGATGTGATGGGGCTGGTGGGCGGTGGGCTGATGGCCTGGATCGACCTGGGGATTTCCCCTGCGATGTTCGTCACCCGCCTGATCGAAGGCACAGACGTCAATCATGTGACGGTCGGCATGATCAAGGCGCCGTTCTTTGCCGTGATCATCGGCGTTGTGGGCTGCCATGCCGGCATGCAGGTCCAGAGCAACGCGGAATCGCTGGGACGGATGACGTCGAACGCGGTGGTGACGGCGATCTTTGCGGTGATCGTCGCGGATGCGGTGTTTTCCATCTTCTTCGCACAGATAGGGATCTGAGCATGCAGGAGACCGACGAAAAAGAGGTGATCATCAGCCTGCGCGGCATCCGCAACGAGTTCGGCAGCCATGTGGTGCATGCCGATCTGGATCTGGACGTCTACCGGGGCGAGATTCTGGGCGTTGTGGGCGGATCTGGCAGCGGAAAATCGGTGCTGCTGCGCACGATTGCCGGATTGCAGATCCCGATGGCGGGCACGATCAACGTGCTGGGCACCAATGTGCGCACCGCCGACGAAGACACGCGCGTCATGCTGGAACGGCGTTGGGGCGTGATGTTTCAGGACGGCGCGTTGTTTTCATCGCTTAACGTGCGCGAGAATGTCGAGGTGCCAATGCGCCCGGTTGTGGGGCTGGACCCCGCGATCCGCAGCAAGCTGGCTGATCTCAAGGTGTCCATGGTGGGGCTGCCCTATCTGGCGGGCGACAAGTTTCCGTCCGAGTTGTCGGGCGGGATGCGCAAGCGTGCGGGGCTTGCGCGCGCTTTGGCGCTGGACCCTGAACTGCTTTTCCTCGATGAGCCGACAGCGGGCCTTGATCCCATAGGTGCCGCAGAATTCGACAAGTTGATCCATGGATTAAGCCGTTCACTGGGCTTAACTGTATTTCTGGTCACCCATGACCTAGATACCCTGCACGCAACCTGCGACAGGATTGCGGTGCTTGCGGAAAACAAAGTGCTGGTCACAGGAACCCTGAACGACATGCTGAAGGTGGATCACCCCTGGGTGCACGAATATTTCCACGGACCCCGGGCCCGGGCGGCGACCGCCTCGGCCCAGGCCGGGCATGGGGGTGACTGAGCCATGGAAACGCGCGCCAACTATCTGCTGATCGGGATATTCACCCTTGCGGGCCTGACCGGCATCCTTGGATTTTTCCTGTGGTTCGCGCAGGTCCAGCTGGATCGGCAGTTCGCCTATTACGATGTCGCCTTCACCACGGTTTCGGGGCTGTCGAATGCGTCGGATGTGCGGTTCAGCGGTCTGCCGGTCGGACAGGTGGTCGATGTGCGCCTGTCGCCGGAACGCGACGGCACCATCACCGCGCGGCTCGAGATCGATGCAGACACACCGGTGCGCATCGACAGCGTCGCGACAATCGAATCCCAGGGTGTCACGGGGGTGTCCTATGTGGGCATCAGCGCGGGCACGCCCGAGGCGGCATTGGTTGAACCGGCACCGGGCGAAATTCCGCACATTGAACCGGGCCGGTCGGTCATCCAGACCCTGTCCGAGGACGCGCCCCAACTGCTCGAAGAAGCGCTGAAGGTCGTTCAGGGGTTGGGCGACATTCTGAACGGCGAAAACCGCGACCGGATCGCAAACATCCTGACCAATGTCGAAGCCGCGTCGGACGATTTTTCCACCACCTTGCGCAGCTTTTCCAACGTGACCGAGTCGGTTTCAGGTTTTGCCGAACAGATCGACAGGTTCAACAGCACGCTGGAGGCCCTGACCAGCGACGCATCCCAGATGCTGAACACCGCCAGCACCACGCTGACCACGATCAACGATTTGACCGAACAGGCCAAGGGCTTCCTGACGGACGGGTCCGCCACGCTGAACGCTGCGACCGGAACGCTGACAACGGCCGATAGCTATCTGGCCAACGACCTGCCGCAGCTGACATCCGAACTGGAACTGACGGTTACGGACCTGCGCCAGCAGGTGGCGAAAGTGCGCGAGGATGCCAGCCGCACGCTGAATACCTTTAACGAGACCGGCCTTGCCGCCACCGCCCGCCTGACCGAGGCCCGCAAGGTGCTGGCCGATACAGAGGTGATGATCGCCAATCTTGAAGTCACGCTGGACACCATGGACAGCGCCGCCATCAGTTTCGAGGATCTGATGGAAAAGGACGGTGCCGAACTGATCGCCGACGCAAGTGTGATGATCGCCGATGCCACCCGTGCGATGCAGTCGATCAACGCCGTGACCGAAACCGATCTGCCGGGCATCGTGGCCGACATCCGGACCGCCACGGCGACCGCGAACCGGGTGATCGCGCAGGTTGGCGACGACCTGACCGGTGCCTCGGGGCGGATTGAATCGCTGTCGGCCACCGCCGAAGTGACGCTGAACCAGGTGAGCGAGACCTTTGCCAGCGCGAATGACACGCTCACCGCCGTCAACTCTGCGCTGGTTGTGGGTGAAGACGCGCTTGGCGCGGCCCAGCGGGCCTTCGACGGGGCGGACCGGGTGATCAACGACGATGTCGCCGGGATCACAGCCGATCTGCGGGGCGCGATCGCAAATCTGAATGGCGCGATCAATCAGGTATCCGCCGACATTCCCGGAATTTCGGCGGATCTGCGCGCCGCCAGCCGATCCGCCGAACAGACCTTTGCCGAGGTGCTGCGGGTGGTCAACGCGTCGGGAACACCGATCGCCGAGTTTGCCGCCAACGGTCTGCCGCTCTATAGTCGGCTGGCGCAGGAAACGCGCAACCTGATCGCCAACCTTGACCGGCTGACCACAAGCATCCAGCGTGATCCGGCGCGGTTCTTTCTGGACAAATCGACCCCGGAATTCAGACGATGAGGTGCCACATGACGTTCCGATCCCCGATCCCGCGCGCCTTGGCGCTGTGCCTTGCCCTGTCGGGGCTTTCCGGCTGTTCCGCCCTGTCGGCTCTGTCGGATGTGAGCACCCCGCTTGACGTCTATGAACTGCGCGCGCCCGACGATGTGCCGGTGGCACGGGGCAATCCCCTACCGCTGGTCGTGACCATCGAGACACCGACAACTGGCGGCGCGTTGCAGACCGACCACATCATGATCCGCCCCGACCCCTATCAGGCGCAGTACCTTCCCGATGTGCGCTGGTCCGAGGATGTGCCGCAGTTGGTGCAGACGCTGATGCTGCGCACGCTCGAATCGACGCAGGCGTTGCGCTATGTCGGCCGCACACCGCTGGGGGCGGGCGGGGATTACGCCATCATGACTGAAATTACCGATTTTCAGGCCGAGGCCGCAGCTGTCGATGCACCGGTGCTGATCCGATTGCGGATCGTGGCGAGCCTAGTTCGGGAACGCGATGTGCAGATTATCGCGAGCCGGACCTTTGGCGCGACGGCCGAGTCCCCGACCACAAAGACCGGCGATGTGGTCCGTGCCTTTGACGCCGCCAGTGACGAAATGCTGCGCGACTTTGCGGTCTGGGCGGCTGGTGCGATGGGACGCAGGCTCTAGCGTTCAGGCCATCATGCGCAGCGGTTGTTGCGCCACGCGCGCGATGTCCTTGGGCCATGACACCATGATCACGGCACTGCCTTTGATCTGTTCGGACGCCAGCGTCGTGGCAAGCGCGCTGATGGTCGTTTCAACGAAACGTTCGCCGTCCTGCGTCACCTTGACGGCGATGGTCACCGGCAGATCGGCAGGCATGCCATTGGCCAGCAATGCCGCCGTGATCTGTTCGGCATGGCCAACCGACATGTAGAACGCCAGCGCGGTCCCGGGGCGGGCATGATGCTGCCAGTCCGGTGCGGCGTCCCCGTCGCGACACTGGCCCGTTGTCAGGACCAGCGTATCGGTCTGCCCGCGCAGCGTCAGCGACCGCCCCATGGCCGCCGCCGCGCCGGATACCGCCGTCACACCGGGCACCAGTTCGATGGGAATCCCGGCGGCGCGGGCTGCATCCAGCTCTTCGGTGGCGCGACCAAAGACCGCCGGATCGCCGGATTTCAGCCGCACCACGCGACGGCCTTTCAGCGCCTCGGCCACGATCAGCGCGTTGATGCGGTCCTGCGGCCAGGCGGTCGCGCCGACGACCTTGCCGACGAACACCCGTTCGGCATCACGCCGGGCGAGTTCGAGGACACCGGGATCGACCAGACGGTCGTAAAAGATGACATCCGCCTCTTGCAGACGCTCGACCGCGCGCAGCGTCAGCAGGTCACGCGCCCCGGGGCCGGCACCGACCAGCGCGATTTGTCCCTGCCGGGGTGTCTGCGGCGCGCCGCCGACCTCAATCGCCTGTTTCAGCAGTTGGGCGGCATCGCGTTCGGCACCACGTTTGTGGTTTTGCCAGGGGGTTTCGTGAAACGCCCAGCGCCAGAAGGCGCGGCGTGCGTCACGCGGGACCCGGGCGGCGACACGGTCGCGCAAACGGCCCGCAAGTGCGGCAAAGCTGCCAAGGCGCGGGTCAAGCTGTTCCTCGATCCGGGTCTTGATGGCACGGGCCAGAACGGGTGCCGTGCCTTCGGTTCCGATGGCGACGACGACGGGATCGCGGTCCACGATCGACGGCGTGGTGATGTCGCACAGCGCGGGCTGATCGACCACGTTCACCAACACGCCGGATTCCTGCGCCAGCGCGTGTAACGACGCGTCCACAGCAGGGCAGCCGGTGGCGATGAATGCCATGGCGGCGCCTTTGAAATCACCGGGGGCGATGGGGCCGTGTTGATGGATCGCGCGGCCTTCGGCCACCAGCGTCTGTAGTTCGGGGTCCAGCGTATCGGCCAGCAGGATCAGTTTCGCGTCGGTCTTGAGCAGCAGACGCGCCTTTTGCGCCGCCTGTTCGCCGCCGCCCGCGATGATGACGCGGCGACCGGTGGTGCGGATGAACATGGGAAAGCTTTTCATCTCGGATCTCCTTCAGGCGGCTTTGGCACGGCGGCGGTCGGCCCAGAGGGCCAGCGCGGTCTGTTCGGGATCGCTGACACCAAGGGTATCGAGCGCAAGAGCGGCGGTGCCGGTGACGATGCGTTCCGCGAATTCATCGTTCAGGGTTCCCTGCCAAAGCTGTGTCAGCCGGGCCGGATCGTCGGCACCGTCGTTCAGCCTGCGGGTCTCGGGCAGGAGCGCATCAAAGGGTGCTTCCCAACGGGTCGCGGCGCGCAGGCCATAGGCCTGAACGCCCTTGCAGGGGTGACGTTCGAATTCGCCGCCGCCGCCCTTGATGATGGTCAGGGACTGCTGGCCCAGAAGGACGCCCGCATCGGCCTGAAGGTCGCGGTAGGGCGGATGGAATACGCCCTGCACACCGGCGGGGGCGCACGCGGGGTTGAGCACGCGCAGAACCGTGTTGATGCAGGACCGCAGGCCCAGCACATCGCGCAGTTGCAACAGGTCAAGCAACTGCGGCGCAAAGGATTCGAGCGGCAGATAGGCGATCCCGTCACGGTTCAGCACGTCCGCAACTGTGTCGGGGCTGGTCGATTGGATGCCGACATGGGGCAGCGCGCGGCGAACAGAGGCATGGCCCTGCTGGTGCGAATTCCAGCCGTGCAGCAGCACCGGATGACCGGCCTGCGCCACAAGGCGCGTCGCGAGCAGGAACCACGGCAGGCCACGCGTGCGCCCGGCGGCATAGCTTGGCCAGTCGAGCGCGGGGCGTGGCAGGGCGGGCATGGTGGCGCGGGCGGCGCTGACGAAACCGGCGATCTCGTCCGGGGTTTCGCCCTTCATCCGCAGTAGCATGAGCATGGCACCGACGGCTTGGGGTTCGGCCTGTCCGTTCAGGGTGATGGTCATTGCCTCTGTCGCCTCATCCCGGGTGAACGAGCGTGACCGGCCCGGGCCACGGCCCAGAATGCGCACGAAGGGGGCAAGGCTCATTCCGCCGCCTCCTGTACCTGACCACGGGCCAGAAGTGCGGCGAGTTCCGGGCGGCAGGAGCCGCAGTTGGTCCCGGCCTGAAGAGCTATGCCGATCTGGTCAACGGTTGTCAGGGCGTCGGTTTCGATTGCGGTGAGGATGGTATTCATCCCGATGCCAAAGCACGAACAGACGATGGGGCCGGGATCGGGCATGTCGGCAGGGCTTTGCCCGGTCAGGACCGACGGCGCATCGGTGCCCGGCAGGGTCACGAGGTAGTCGCGCATCACCGCCACGGGTTCACGCGCCACGAAAAGCGCGGCAAGCAGACGGTCACCGTTGTGAAAGGCAAGGCGCGCCATGCCGCGGGCCGCGTCCTGCACCATTTGCACGGTTGCATCGGGCAGTCCAAACAGGGTGCGGGCATAGCCTTCCCAGTCCTGCGGGGTGGTAAAGGTGGCCAGTTCGGCGCGCCAGCCGCCGGGGGTGCGGGCCATGGCCCAGTAGTCGGTTTCGGGGGTCATCGGCTGCGAGGACACGGCGAACCCGTACCAGCCCGCGTGATAGGGCGCGAGCGCGACCACGGCAGCCTTGCTTTCGGGTTGACCCGAAACGGGGTCGACCGCATCCGGCACAACCATGTCGATCCGGGCCGAGGGCGCGGTGTCGCTGGTCCAGTGCATCGGGGCAAAGACTTCGCCCGGGCGGACGCGGTCGGTGATCAGCGTGCGCAGGATGGCCGAGCCGACAGGGCTGGTCACCTGCACCAGCGAGGCCGGGCCAAGACCGGTGCGGGCGGCATCGTCGGGGTGAATTTCAAGAAACGGCTCGGCCAGATGCGCAGACAGGCGCGGCGACAGGGCGGTGCGCGTCATGGTGTGCCACTGGTCACGGACGCGCCCGGTGTTCAGCCGGAAGGGAAAGCGCGGCCCGGTTTTGGCAGCCGGCGGACGGTATTGCAGCGCCAGCATCTGCGCCTTGCCATTGGGGGTGAAAAATTTGCCATCCGCAAAGAAGCGGCCACCCTGACGATCCTTGGTGACGGGCCAGCGGGTGGGGGCAAAGTCGGCATATTCATGGTCAGAAATGTCCGACAGGCCAGAGATGTCGAAATCACGGTCGAAATGCCCGGCGATATGCGACAGGGCGGCATATTCGCGAAAGATCTCGGCCGGGGTTTCATAGTCAAAGGCACCATGCCAGCCCATGCGGCGACCGACTTCGGCCAGGATGGCCCAGTCGGGGCGGGCCTGACCGGGGGGCGGCAGCGCGGCACGCTGGCGGCTGATCGTGCGATCCGAATTGGTGACGGTGCCGTCCTTTTCGCCCCAGGCGGCGGCGGGCAGCAGGACGTGGGCAAGCCGCGCTGTGTCTGTCGCGCCGGTGATGTCGCTGACCACGGTAAAATCACAGCCCGCAATCGCCGCGCGCACGGCATCGGCATCGGGCATGGTGACGGCGGGGTTGGTGTGGATGACCCAGAGCGCCTTGATTTCACCCTTACCCACGGCGCGGAACATATCCACGGCCTTGAGCCCCGCGTGGTCCGCAATGCCGGGCGATTCCCAGAAGCCGCGCACTGCCTGGCGGTGGTTCGGGTTCTCGATGTCGAGGTGACAGGCGAGCATGTTGGCAAGGCCGCCGACCTCTCGGCCACCCATGGCATTGGGCTGACCGGTGACGGAAAACGGCCCCATGCCAAGCAGCCCGATGCGCCCGGTGGCAAGGTGACAATTCAGGATTGCGTTGACCTTGTCCGATCCGGCCGAGCTTTGGTTCACGCCCTGGCTGAACACGGTCACGGTGCGATCGGTGCGCAGGAACAGGTTGAAAAATGTCTGTATGTCGCGCCGGTCAAGGCCGGTTTCATCCATCCGGTCGATACTGGCGGCGGCAAGTGCTGCGTCAAAGCCATCGACATTTGCAATATAGGCCTTGTCGATGCAGCCGCCTTCGTAGATCGCCGAAAGCAACCCGTTGAACAGGGCCACATCCGTCCCGGCGCGCAGTTGCAGATGCAGATCGGCAAGGTCGCAGGTCGCGATGCGGCGCGGGTCGATGACGACGACGCGCATTTCCGGGCGCTGCTTTTTCGCCGCCGCCAGCCGCTGATACAGCACCGGGTGGCACCAAGCGAGGTTGGAGCCGACAAGAACGACCAGATCCGCCTCTTCCAGATCCTCATAGGTGCCGGGAACGGTGTCGGTGCCGAATGCGCGGCGGTGCCCGGCGACCGTAGATGCCATGCAAAGCCTTGAATTCGTGTCTATATTCGCGGACCCGATGAAACCCTTCATCAGCTTGTTGGCGACATAATAATCTTCGGTCAGCATCTGACCCGAGACGTAAAAGGCGACCGAATCCGGCCCGTGTTCCGCGATCGTGGCCGAAAAACGGTCGGCAACTGTTTGCATCGCGTCGTCCCAGCTGGCCTCTTGCCCGTTGACAGTCGGGGACAGCAGACGGCCCTGAGTGCTGACGGTTTCGCCAAGCGCCAGCCCTTTGGAGCAAAGCCGACCCTTGTTGGCCGGATGGTCGCGGTCGCCCGTCACATGCAGGCCGCCCTGACCGTCAGGCCGCAGGATCACCCCGCAGCCAACCCCGCAATAGGGGCAGGTGGAGCGGACACCATCTGTATCTTTCATTGTCCGCACCTCCTGCATGTTGCTCACTCCGCCGGAGTGGCGATGGCTGTGGCCTCATCGCGGCCCAGTTCCGGAGAGGTCTTGTGATGTGTGGCATAGATCATCGCGCCAACGAAGGTCACGCCGCCGACAAGGTTACCGATCACGGTCGGAATTTCATTCCAGAGCAGGTAATCGACGACGGTGAAATTGCCGCCCAGCAGCAGGCCCGAGGGGAACAGGAACATGTTGACGATGGAGTGTTCGAAGCCGAGGTAGAAGAACACAAGGATCGGCATCCACATCGCCATGATCTTGCCCGAGACTGAATCCGACATCATCGCCGCGACCACACCGGTGGACACCATCCAGTTACACATCACCGCGCGGATAAACAGCGTCAGCATCCCTGCCCAGCCGGCAGCGGCATAGCCCACGGTTCGGCTTTCACCGATAACGCCGATCTTCTGCCCGACGGCGTTCGGTTCGGTCGAAAATCCGGTGGTAAAGATGATCGCCATGAACACGGCGACAGTGAAGGCCCCGCCAAAATTCCCGACAAAGACCAGCCCCCAGTTGCGTAGCATGCCCTTGACCGTCACACCGCGACGTTTGTCCAGCAGCGCGAGAGGCACCAGGGTGAAGACACCCGTCAGCAGGTCAAAGCCCAGCAGGTAGAGCATGCAGAAGCCGACCGGAAACAGCAGCGCGCCGATCAGGAAGTTGCCGGTGTTGACGGCGACGGTGACGGCAAACGCAGCGGCAAGCGCAAGGATTGCACCGGCCATATAGGCGCGGATCACGGTGTCCTTGGTGGACATGAAAACCTTCGCCTCGCCGGCGTCGATCATCTTTTTCGCAAAGTCCTTGGGTGTAACATACATGGGTATTTCCTTTCTCCGGGGTGAGGAGGGTTTCAGTCTGGAGGAATTTCCGATGGGTCTGCGTGGTGTCCTACTCGTAAAAAGATCCGCGCCCGAAGCGGCGGGGACAGCTGCCGCCTCAGGCGGCAGAACGCTGTTGCAGTTGCGTCTGGTCGAGCATCAGGCGGCCGTCTTCGACCCGGACCGCATAGGTGTCGATCTGACCTTTGTCGGCACCCTGCGCCTGACCGGTTTCCAGCGAAAACACCCAGTTGTGGAGCGGGCAGGTCACCTGATGGCCGTGAACGATGCCTTCGGACAGGGGGCCGCCCTTGTGCGGGCAGGTGTCTGAGACGGCGAACACCTGATCGTCGCCGGTGCGGAACAGGGCGATACAGCCCACTTGGGTTTTGACCACCCGCGCGCCGCGCTGGGGGATGTCAGTCAGGGCGCCAATGTCGATCCAGTTCATTCCGCAGCCTCCAGTGTGAGATCGGCAAGGGGGGCAAAGCTTTCGGCCTTGGCGGCCAGCGGGGCCCAGGGATCCTTGCGGTAGATGGTTTGGGACAGTTCGAACCGGGCGGCGAGCGCGCGACGGTTTTCAAGATCGTCAACCACCCGTTCCTTGACCCAATCAAGGCCGACCTTGGCAATCCATTTGTAGGGCCGATCGAGGTATTTGGCATTCTCGCGGTAGATCTGGACAAAGGCTGCGGTGACTTCCAGCGCCTCTTCCTCGGTCGGGACATCGCAAAGACGTTCGGTTTCCTTGAGGTCCATGCCCGCCGCGCCGCCGACACCGACCTGATAGCCCGAGTCCACGCAGATGATGCCAAGATCCTTGCAGGTCGCCTCGGCACAGTTGCGGGGGCAGCCCGACACGGCCAGCTTGACCTTGTGCGGTGTCCAGGACCCCCAAAGCAGTTTTTCCAGCTTGATGCCAAGGCCGGTGGAATCCTGCGTGCCAAAGCGGCAATGGTCTGTTCCAACACAGGTTTTGACGGTGCGCAGACCCTTGGAATAGGCGTGACCCGAGACCATGCCGGCGGCGTTCAGATCGTACCAGATGCCGGGAAGGTCTTCTTTCTTGACGCCCAGCAGGTCGATGCGCTGGCCGCCGGTAACCTTGACGGTGGGCACGTTGTATTTGTCCGCCGCATCGGCAATGGCGCGCAATTCCGCTGCGGTCGTGATGCCGCCGAACATGCGCGGCACAACCGAATAGGTGCCGTCCTTCTGGATGTTGCCGTGGTTGCGTTCGTTCACAAAGCGGCTTTGCGGATCGTCCTGATATTCCAGCGGCCAGTCCGCCAGCAGGTAGAAATTGATCGCCGGGCGGCAGACGTGGCAACCGTTGGGCGTGGTCCAGCCCAACTCCTGCCAGACGGCGGATTGGGATTTCAGCTCTTTGCTCTTGATCAGCCGGCGCACGTCCTCGTGCGTGAGGTCGGTGCATTTGCAGACCGATTGCGCCGTGGGCATGACAAAATCATCGCCCAAAGTAACGGCCAGCACCTGTTCGACAAGGCCGGTGCAGGTCCCGCAGGAGGCCGAAGCCTTGGTGGTTGCGCGGATGCCGGCAAGGTCGGTGGCCCCGCCCTCAATGGCAGTAACGATCTGACCTTTGCACACGCCGTTGCAGCCGCAGATTTCTGCGTCAGCCGGTAAGGCTGCAACGGCCGACAAAGGGTCCACAGCGGCCCCCCCCTGATAGGCAGGCCCGAATATCAGCGTATCACGCATCTCCGACACGTCAGTGCCGTCCTTGATCATCCCGAAGAACCAGTTTCCGTCGGCGGTATCGCCATACATCACGGCACCGATCAGGCGGTCATCCTTGAGCACGAGGCGCTTGTAGACGCCGCGCGCCGGGTCGCGGAACACGATGTCTTCGCGGTCGTCGGCTTCGGCAAAGTCACCGGCGCTGAACAGATCGCAACCCGTGACCTTGAGCTTGGTGGCGAGTTCCTTGACGGTGAAAACGTCGTCTTCGTTCATCAGGGTTTTGGCCAGAACCTTGGCCTGATCGTAAAGCGGCGCGACGAGGCCAAAGATATTGCCCGCGAATTCAACACATTCCCCCAAGGCGTACACGTCCGGGTCCGAGGTCTGCATCTGCGCATCGACGGTGATCGCGCGGCCGACCGCAAGCCCGGCATCCTTGGCCAGCTGGGCCGAGGGGCGGATGCCCACGGCCATGACGACCAGTTCACAGGGCAGCTCGGTGCCGTCGGCAAGTTTGACCATCTCAACCTTGCCATCACCTTCGATGCTCTGGGTCGAGGCCTGGGTGATGACGGTGATGCCGCGTGCCTCAAGATCGCGGCGCAGAAGGTAGCCCGCTGCGGCGTCAAGCTGACGTTCCATCAGGTGGCCCGCGATGTGCAGGACGGTGACCTCCATGCCGCGCATCCGCAGACCGGCGGCCGCCTCAAGCCCCAGAAGACCGCCGCCGATCACCACGGCGCGGGCACCGGGTCTGGACGAGGTTTCGATCATCGCATTGGTGTCGTCCAGATCGCGGTAGCTGATCACGCCGGGCAGATCGTGGCCGGGCAGCGGAATGATGAAGGGGTTCGATCCGGTGCCGATGATCAGCTTGTCATAGGGGGTTTCGCCGCCTGCGCTTTTGACGACCTTGCGGGCCAGATCGATGCCTTCGATCGCCTCGCCAAAGCGGCAAGTCACCCTGTTGTCGGCATACCAGTCGTCACCGTGGGTGATGATTTCGGCATAGCTTTTTTCGCCCGACAGGACGGGGGACAGCATCAGGCGGTTATAGTTGCCGCGGGGTTCGGCGTTGAACAGGGTGACGTCAAAGGCGTCGGGGGCGGTTTCGAACAGGTGTTCCAGCACGCGGCCAGAGGCCATGCCAGCACCGATCACAACGAGTTTCTGCATCTTCATACTCCTCAGCAATACCAGGCGACGATGTGGGCCAGCTCGCCATTGCGATGGATCGGCAAGGCGACCATCGAGGCGTAGCCGACAGCACCGGCGCCGGTGTCAATCACGGGCAGACCGCTACCCAGCGCGCGACCGACGGGCCCCTGCCAGGCGGTCACGGTCCGCTCTTTTTCAAAGTCCCACAGCGGGCCGCTTCGTTCGCAGATCCCGTCCGTCAGGATCGCCTTGCCGGATGCGCCGACCTTGGCCGAGCGGGCATCCCAGATTTCGAACCGGCGCGCGATCGGCGTGCCGCTGGCGGTCAGCAGGGTCAGCACATAGGTCGTGCCGTCCGGCACCGGGACCGGCAGGCCAAGCCCGGTGTTCAGGCCGATCTTGCCCGCGCTTTCGGACCGCACAAAGCCATAGCCCTGCCCCAGATCGCGCATCAGGATCGGTGTCTTGGACGACCAGACGCTGCCGGGAAGCCCCTGCCCGCGCTTGAAGGTGGTGCGCTGGGAGATCTCCTCGAACTGCTTGGCGGCGCCGTAATAGCCGTCTTCCAACGACAGGATGCCATCGTTTTCGGCCCAGACTTCGATCGCGCCAAAGCGATCAGCATCATCACTGCACAGCACCATCAGAACTGCCTTGAGGGTGCGCCCGGCAAAGACCGGGATCGCCACGGCGCTGGTCAGACCGGCCTGTTTGGCGGCATCGGTGCGCAGGAAATAGGACCCCTCAAAGGCCTTGAGAACAATGGGCCGCTCTTCTGCCCATGCCTTGCCCGGCAGTCCTTCGCCCTTGGCAAAGCTGGTCTTGCGCGAGGCTTCGGCAAAGGCGCTGAGGGTGCCGTAGTGACCGCCACCGGGGACCAGACGGTCGCCTTCGGGCACCCAGATCTCCATCACGTCGACAAAGGTTCTGACGGGCGGTTCCATAAGCGTATCCATCAGGCTGCTTCCTGTTTGCCGGGCTTCTTGTCGCCCTTGGGCTTGTGCCCGTGTTCGTATTCCTCAAGAAAATCAAGGACCTCCTGGCGATACGAATAGTAGTCCGGATGTTCGAGCAGCGCCTTGCGGGTGCGCGGACGGGGCAGGTTCACCTCGGTGATCTTGCCGATGGTGGCCTGTGGTCCGTTGGTCATCATGACCACGCGATCAGCCAGCAGGATCGCCTCGTCCACATCGTGTGTCACGCAGATCGCGGTGACCTTGGTTCGGGACCAGACCTCCATCAGGACCTCTTGCAGCTCCCACCGGGTCAGACTGTCGAGCATCCCGAAGGGTTCATCCAGCAGCAGGAGTTTGGGCGAGAGCGCAAAGGCGCGGGCGATGCCGACGCGCTGTTTCATGCCATTGGACATCGACGCGGCGTTGCGGTCCATCGCATCGCCCAGACCGACGCGTTCGAGGTAATATTCCACGACTTCCTGCCGTTCGGCCTGCGACGCGCGGGGATAGACCTTGTCCACGCCGATGGCGACGTTTTCCTTGGCGGTGAGCCATGGGAAAAGGTTGGGCGATTGGAAGACCACGGCGCGTTCGGGATCGGCGCCCATGACGTGGCGACCATCCAGACGAATGGCGCCTTCGCTGATACTATTGAGGCCGGCGGCCATGGTCAGCACGGTGGATTTGCCACAGCCGGAATGGCCGATCAGGCTGATGAATTCGCCCCGGTTCACCTTGAGATCGAAGTTTTCGACCACGGTAAGCGGGCCTTTGGGCGTCGGATAAACCTTGTGCAACTGACTGAAATCAAGGAATCTTTCCTCGATCATGCCTTCCTGCGCATCTTTCACCGCCGAGGGAACGCCATGGATTGGCGTGACGTTGGGCAGCTGGCGGGTGCCTTCGACCTTGGCCTCGATCCCGACGTCCATCAGGTATTTGGTGACCTGAGCGCGCAGGGCCTTGAACGTTTCATCGTTGTTCATCGCGGTGCGTTCGCGGGGGCGCGGGATGGTGACCTTGAACTCTTCGCCGAGGGTGCCATCGGGGTTCAGCGCGATGATCCGGTCGGCCAGAACGATGGCTTCGTCCACGTCGTTGGTGATCAGGACGCAGGTTTTTTTGTCTGCCTCCCAGATCTTTTCGATCTCATCCGCCAGATTGGCGCGGGTCAGCGCATCGAGCGCCGAAAGAGGTTCGTCCAGCAGTAACATTTCCGGGCTCATGGCGAGCGCGCGGGCGACGTTGACGCGCTGGCGCATGCCACCGGAGAGTTCCGCAGGACGGCGGTGCATGGCATGGCCAAGCCCGACCATCTGCACGTAATGCGCTACTTTCGCTGCCTTTTCCGCCTTGGGCATACCCGGAAAGATCGTGTCCACGGCCAGACCGACATTCCCGGCCACGGTCAGCCAGGGCATCAGCGAATAGCTTTGGAAGATCACGCCGCGTTCGGGACCGGGTTCGGTGATCGGCTTGCCCTTGAAGGTGACGCTGCCCTTGGACGGCATTTCGAGGCCTGCCATCAGGTTTATCAGCGTCGTTTTGCCGGTTCCGGAAAAGCCGAGGAGGACCAAGAATTCGCCCTCTTGCACCTTAAGGTTGATATTTTTCAGGACTTCTTCGCGGTGGATGCCGGTTCCGAAACCCTTGGAGACGTTTTTGAATTCAAGAATGCTCATGTTGATCACCGGTTGTTCGAGAAGGTGAAAAGCGATTGCAGCGCGAACATCACCCGGTCGAGAAGGAAGCCGATGATGCCGATGGTCAGCACCGCGACGATGATCTTGGCCAGTGACTGGCTGGAGCCGTTCTGGAATTCATCCCAGACGAATTTGCCAAGCCCGGGGTTCTGCGCCAGCATTTCGGCCGCGATCAGAACCATCCAGCCCACACCCAGCGACAGGCGCAGACCGGTAAAGATCAGCGGCAGGGCCGAGGGCAGAACCAGTTTGGTGATCTTGGTATAGGTGTTCATTTTCAACACCTTGGAGACATTCACCAGATCCTTGTCGATGCTGGCGACGCCCAGAGCGGTGTTGATCAGCGTCGGCCAGAGCGAGCAAAGCGTGACGGTGATCGCCGAAACCAGAAAGGATTTCGAGAACATGCCATCGTTGGTCGCGTAGGCGGCGGAAACGATCATCGTGACGATGGGCAGCCATGCGAGCGGCGAGACAGGTTTGAAAATCTGGATCAGCGGGTTCAGCGCAGCGTTGGCAGTAGGCGACAGACCGGCGGCGATGCCCAGCGGGATGGCGACGGCAGAGGCGATCAGAAAGCCGAAAAAGACGGTCCGGATCGAGGTCCAGATCTGCGCGTAGTAGGAGGGCGCGCCGGTATAGGCGATGTCCTTGACATCCTCGGGGCGGCCAGCGGCGATCAACTTTTGGTTGCGCTGATCAAGGCGGTCGTAGAACTGCGCCTCTTTGGCGCCTTTGCGCACCGCGTCTTCGTGCAGGTTGACGGCCTCTTCCCAGACGGCGGCGGGCCCGGGGATGGCACCAAGCGAGGTCTGCACCGTGGGAGCGAGCACCGACCAGAGCATCAGAAAGACCCCGATGGCCAGCACAGGAACACCAAGAAGTCGCCAGATTTCAGAGACTTGACCGCGAGGATTGTCCCCGGCGGCAGCCTTGAGAACAGGCGTGATCCAGGCGAGTCCGAGGACCTGGAACCAGGCGTCAGCCTTGTTGATGCGGGTGAAAAGCCGGGCGCGGCGGGCCTCTTTTGCCTGGGTCGTGGCGAAATCCGGATCGACAGTCGTCATGTGGCTGGTCCTCTGAAAACGGGGCTGGCGGGCGTATGGTATGCGTATGGAAAGCGTATGGTTCGCGTATGGCTGCGGACCGGCGTGTGGGGTGCGCAATGACTGCGCACCCCGGGGGGCATCAGCCCTGAACTTCGTTGCCGACGACCTTTTGTTCGCCTTTGAGACCGATCGGCATGCTTTCGAGA
Source organism: Puniceibacterium sediminis (assembly GCF_900188035.1). Lineage (GTDB taxonomy): Bacteria > Pseudomonadota > Alphaproteobacteria > Rhodobacterales > Rhodobacteraceae > Puniceibacterium > Puniceibacterium sediminis. The sequence goes on from NZ_FZNN01000007.1 coordinate 107,535, forward strand.
TAGGCGTTGGGGGTGCGGCCATCGTAGCCGATGCCGTCGATCACATCAGAAGCGGGGGTTGCTTCCTTGTAGCCGTCGCTGTCCCAGGGGAAGTCAGCCTCGGAGGCGAGACCTTCGTCCACCAGCAGGCGGGCCGCTTCGAGATAGATTTCGGGCTTGTAGACGGATTTTGCGACTTCGTCGTACCAGCTGTCAGGCTTGGCTTCGCCGATCTGGCCCCAGCGGCGCATCTGGGTCAGATACCAGACGGCGTCGGAGTAGAACGGATAGGTCGCGTTGTAGCGGAAGAAGACGTTGAAATCGGGGACTTCGCGGGTGTCGCCCTTTTCGTATTCGAACGTGCCGGTCATGGAATTGGCGATGACTTCGCGGTCGGCACCGACGTATTCGGGGCGCGACAGGATATCGACCGCCTCTTCGCGGTTGGCGTTGTCGTTTTCATCCAGCCACATTGCGGCGCGGATCAGCGCCTTGGTCACGGCGAGCGTGGTGTTGGGGTAGCTTTCGGTGAATTCGGCGGTCATGCCGAAGACTTTCTCGGGGTTGTTCTTCCACAGCTCGTAATCGGTGATGACCGGCACGCCGATGCCCTTGAACACCGCCTGCTGGTTCCACGGCTCACCGACGCAGTAGCCGTTGATCGTGCCGGCTTCCATTGTCGACGGCATCTGCGGCGGCGGCGTGACGGAGAGGAACACATCGGCGGCGATCTGGCCGGTCACGTTTTCGGCCGAATAATAGCCGGGCGCGATGCCGCCGGCGGCGAGCCAGTAGCGCAGTTCATAGTTGTGGGTCGAGACCGGGAAAACCATGCCCATGTTGAAGGGCTTGCCTTCGGATTTGAAGGTTTCAATCACCGGCTTGAGGGCGCTGGCCGAAATCGGGTGCTGCGGGCGGCCGTCATCCATTTTGGGAATGTTCGGCTTCATCATTTCCCAGACCTGGTTGGAAACGGTGATGCCGTTGCCGTTCAGGTCCATGGAAAAGGGCGTCACGATGTGAGCTTCGGTGCCGTAACCGATGGTCGCCGCCAGCGGCTGACCGGCCAGCATATGCGCGCCGTCCAGCTGGCCGCCGATCACGCCGTCGAGCAGGACCTTCCAGTTTGCCTGCGCTTCGAGCGTGACAAACAGCCCTTCGTCAAAGAAATAACCCTGTTCATAGGCGACGGCGAGCGGCGCCATGTCGGTCAGCTTGATGAAGCCGAACTTCAGCTCGTCTTTTTCAAGCTCCAGCATCTCGGCAAAGGCGGGGCTGGCCAGAGCGGTTGTCGCGACAAGCGTAAGAATGATTTTCTTCATCGGTGTGTTCCCTCGTTTCATACGATCCGGGACGCACAGAGATGCGGGGGCCCGGGCAAAACAAAAATAGCCGCTGACTCACCACGACGGATGTCGCGGAGGTCGAGCGGCTTTGCTCAGATAAACCCAAATCTCTGGGAGAATTTTGTCGGTGGACGCCATTGTCTGCCTACAGGACCTTTGTGCGACAGCGGCAGTTCTCTGGCAAATCTAATTTTATGAAAGACGTGGAAAATTGCGGCAGCGCAGCAATTTCAGACCGGAAGCGCCCGAAAATTCAGCGTTCTATCTGTGAAGGATCAAAAACGCGGCCATCGAAAAACACATCGCGGCTCAGCGTTATGCGGCCTGATTCTGCGGGAAGCGTGGTTCTGGCACCAAGCGCGCCTTCGACCTTGGACGAGGCGGCGGGCAGTTCGGCGCTGGTCTGGCGCAGGGCATTGCGGTGCAGATTGCTGCGAAACACGCCCTCGGCCGTGTTGACCGAAGCGACCCGGTCGAGCCCCGTACGCAGGGCGAGCTGAAGCCCGATCCACTGCGCCTGCGACCGCCAGGGAAAACTGGCCGCACCGGCGTGAAATTCGATAAAGCCTGGGGTGTCGCGCTGATCGCCACGCGCGGAAATGACCAGGCTGCCGTTCAGCGACCGGTCGAGAATTTCGGCCGGAAGGTTGAGATATGTGGGGCGGCTGAGCAGTTCCGCCGCCAGAGTGTTCGACGACGAATCCCCCAGCCAGCGCCCGGCACGCCAGACCGCGCGGATCAGACGACCCAGCAGGGCGGGTTCGGCATCGGCCCAGTCGCTGCGCACGGCAAGCACCTTTTCCGGGGCAAAGGCCCAGATCGCGGCCCCGGGCAGCAGCAGCGACCCGACACCGTTTTCAACCGCGATCGAGCCCCAGGGTTCACCGACGCAAAAGGCGTCAATTTCGCCCGCTTCGATCGCCTGCGCCATGAGCGAGGGCGGCACGGTGCGGATATCGACGTTCTGCGGCGCGGGCAGGCCCAGCGCGGAGAGCCAGTAATACAGCAGTTCGGCATGCATCGAAAACGGAAAGGGCACGCCGATCCGCAGGGTGGGCACGGCGGCCTTGATCAGTGCGGTTCCGGCCGCGCGGGCATCGTTGAATGCAAAATCATGACCGCCGTCGCGCAGCCGTTCCGCCAGCGCGTTGCTGACCCCGATGACCGTTCCGTTGATCGACAGCACCGACACGGCGGCGAGCGGCGCCTGCGTGCCGCCCAACCCCAGCGCCGCCGCCACGGGCATCGGCGAGAGCATATGCGCCGCGTCGACACGGCCAAAGCTGAGCATATCGCGCAGGGATGACCAGGACGGCGCGCGCACCAGATCAAGGGTGATGCCCTCTTCGGCGGCAAAGCCCATTTCCTGCGCCACGATCAGGGGGGCCGCGTCCAGCAGCGGGATGAACCCGACGGAAAGTACCGTGCCCTTCATCCCAGCAGCCCCGCCGCCGTGACCAGCGCGCCGGCCACGTCTGCCACCCGCTTGCCCTGATCCATCGCGGCCTTGCGCAGCATGGCATAAGCCTCTTCTTCGCCCACCCCGCGCGCCTTCATCAGCATACCCTTGGCGCGGTCGATGACCTTGCGTTCTTCGAGCGCGCGCTTGGTTTCCATCAACTCCGTGCGCATGCGCTGGAACATATGGAACCGCGCGATGGCGGCATCGAGAATGGGTTTGAGCCGTTTGGGGTTGAGCCCGTCGACCACATAGGCCGACACGCCGGCCTCGATCGCGGCCTTGGTCATGCCGTCGTCCGAACGGTCCACGAACATCGCCACGGGCCGCTCCATCGGGCCAGAGGCCAGCGCGAGTTCTTCGAGCATGTCGCGTGAGGGATTCGAGATGTCGATCAGCACCACATCGGGCGACAATGCCTTGACGCGGCGGCCCAGACCGGTCGCCTCACCGATGACGTGGATGTCGAAATCGCCCGCCTCGCGCAAGCTGTCCACAATGAGCAGCGCGCGGTCCCGGTCGTTTTCGACCACGATTACGGAAAGACGGTCAGCCATGCCCTAGCGGCGCTGAGTCGGGAGCAAATGTAAATGTCGCATGGCGTGTTCCGGCACGTCGTTCGGGGGCTGCGCCCAAAACTTGGGCGTCTTTGCCCGGGGTCGGATTGTCCGCCCCAGAGACGCGGCGCACAGAGTCATCGGCCGGATCAGGATTCCTGCTTGTTGATTTCGGTGATCAGAACGTCCTTGACGATCGGGCCGACACTGGTCCGCGCCGCCGTAAGCAAGATCCGACGCAGCGGGTCCAGTTTGTTGGGCTGGGTGAACGCGCCCTCAAAGCCGCCGACATTCGCGTGGTCAAACAGCACCTGCAGAAAGCCGTCCCGCAGTTTGGGTTCGCGCTGTAGCACCTGGCTAGAGGTGCCCGCGTTGACCTCAAGGCTGAGCGAGACGACCACAAGCGCCGAAATACGGTTCTCTCCGATCACCGGCACCACGAACTGGTTGGACATCTTGACGTATTCAGCCGTATCAACTTCGCCCTCGCCGCCCTCTTCGCCATGCGACGCCGCAGGCGCCGTTTCGGCATGGGCATCCCCGGCAGGCGGCGCGCAACCATCGGCGGTGACCACTTCTTCAGGAGCGGCGGGTTTGAGAAGAATACCCGCGCCGAGCCCGCCGCCGATGCCGACCAGTGCAAGAATTATGGGAAGCAGCTTGCGCATCTTTATGTTCCTTCAGAAAGGCAGGACAGCATCAAGAACCTGCTGACCGATCCGGGGTTGCTGCATGTCCGAGATCTGACCGCGTCCGCCATAAGAGATGCGGGCCGAGGCGATCTTGTCATAGGTGATTTCGTTCTGCCGCGAGACATCGGCGGGCCGCACGTAGCCGGTGACAAGCAGTTCACGCAGTTCGAAATTCACCCGCACCTCTTGCGAGCCCTGAATGGCCAGAACGCCGTTTGGCAGCACCTCGGTGATGGTGGCGGCCACGCGCAGGGTCAGTTTTTCGTTTCGTTTGACCGATCCGTCGCCCTTGGATTGGCTGCTGCTGTCCAGAGACACCGCAGAATCCAGCGAAGCACCGTCGGTCAGACCCTGATTGATCCGCTCCGGAATGCCGAGGAGGTCCGGTACACCAAGGGATTCGGACCCCGAACGCGACCGTGCGGTAGTGTTCGAAATCTCGGCTTTTTCGTCGATCTCGATCACGACTGTCATGATGTCGCCGCGGCTCATCGCGCGCCGGTCGCCCAGCAGCGATTGCCGCCCGCCATCCCAAAGGCTGGCGCGGACAATGCTGTTTCGACTGGGCAGAGTGCGCGGCAGGCTGGCATAGACCATGGCATCATGCTGGGCATCATCGTTGGGCGGGGTAAACGTTGGGGCACGTCCGATATGATCCATGCGGCCGCACGCGGAAATGGCAAAGGCAAGGGCAGCAAGGGCAAGGAGGGTTCTTGGCATCATGGGAAGTGCTTTCATTGCGAAACGTGAACAGAGCCGTCGGGCTGCACGGCGCCAAACAGGGTGGTGTGGGAATCCAGATTCATCACCCGGATCCGTTCGCCCACCCCACCGCGATCCAGAGCGCGCCCCTCTGATGTGATGCGCAGCCCGCCGCGCGCGAACACGAGCGAGATGATCTGGTTGCGTTCGATCAGCGCCGCGGGGCCAACATGTGCGCGCAGGACCGGCCGACCGGCATAGAGCGAGACGCGCGCCTCAAGCCCGAGGACATCCATCGGATCTTCGAAACCGGCGTCGAGGCTGCCCGCTTTCATGCTCAGCGCGTCGGCAGTCACGATTTCCTGCGCGCGAATGGTGCGGTTGGCGATGACCATGTCGGCCCATGCAGGCCCGGCGAAGATCAGCAAGAGGAGAGCGAGCCGGATCATCGGATTTGCGTCGTCGCGCCCAGCATCTGGTCGGCGGCGGAGATGACCTTGGCATTCAGTTCATAGCCGCGCTGCGCCTCGATCAACTCGGTGACTTCGCGCACCGCGTCGACGGAGCTGTCCTCAAGATAGCCTTGCCGCAGGGTGCCAAGACCGTCGAGCCCGGGAGTGGTGACATTGGGGGGGCCTGACCCTTCGGTTTCGACAAAGAGGTTCGAGCCGATCGCCTCGAGTCCCTTGGCGTTGGTAAATCCGGCCAGAGTGAACTGACCCAGAAGCTGTGCACCGGCGGTGTCGGCGAAGTAGGCGTAAACTTCGCCAGAGCCGTTGATCGAAATACTGCGGGCATCGTCGGGAATGGTGATTTCCGGCGCCACGGCATAGCCATCCGAGGTAACGATCAGCCCCTCTGCGTTGCGTTTCAGCCCGCCGTCACGGGTATAGGCCGCCTGTCCCGAGGGCAGAGTAACCTCAAGATAACCCAGACCTTCGATGGCAACATCGAGATCGCCGCCGGTGACCGAGAGCGCGCCCTGCTCAAGCTGCATCGATACGGCGGCGGGCCGCACGCCCATGCCAAGCTGAACACCGGTGGGCAGCACCGTGCCGTCGTTGGCATTGACCGTGCCCGCGCGCATCATCTGCTGATAATGCAGATCCGAAAATTCGGCCCGGCGCGTATTGTAACCCGTCGTGCTCATGTTCGAGAGGTTGTTGGCAATGACCTCGACCCGCATCTGCTGGGCGCTCATGCCGGTGGCGGCGATTTTCAGTGCACGCATTTTGCTGCTCCTTGCAGATTATCTGATGAACGTCTTGATGGCGTTGGTGATGCGCTCGTTCTCGGCCTGGAGAAAGTTCTGCCCCATCTCGTAGGCGCGCTGCACCTCGATCATGCGGGCGATCTGACCCACGGCATTGACGTTGGAGGATTCGAGAAAGCCCTGCATCACCATCGGCTGCTCGACTGGTTCGAAACCGTCCGTGCTTTCAAAAAAGGTGCCGTTTTCGCGGATCATTCCGTTGAAATCAGTAGGCTGCACAACGCCGACCTGCCCCAGTGGACGGCCCTGACTGCTGAGCGTGCCGTCCTGCGCGATGGCAAGGTCGCCGGCATCCGGCGGAATGAAGATCGGCGCACCACCGGCATCGAGCACCGGATAACCATCGGGCGTGACCAGATCACCGTTCGCGTTCGGGGTGAAGGCGCCCGCGCGGGTCAGGCGATCACCATTCGGCGTCTGCACCAGAAAGAATCCATCGCCCTGAATACCGATGTCGAACTGTCCGCCGGTCTTGGTCAGAGTGCCCTGCAGGGTCGAGGTGTTGTGGATCTGCGCCGTCGCCATCGAGATGCTGCCCATATCGGTGCGGGCGATGAATTCGGCAAAAACCACCCCTTCCTGACGGAAACCGGTGGTGGCGGTGTTCGCGATGTTGTTCGCAATCACCTGCATTTCGCGCATCAGCCCCGACTGGCGGGTAAGGGTCGTATATCCTGCAGTTTCCATGGCTAGCCTCCGGCTATGATGGGAATGATCTGGTTTTGGAAAAAGGCCACCAGGGTTTGGGTCATGAAGCTCATCGAGAGCCAGAAGACGCCGACGATGCAGGCCAGTTTCGGCACAAAGGTCAGCGTCATTTCCTGGATCGAGGTAAGCGCCTGGAACAGGCCGACCGTAACACCCGCAACAAGCGCCGCCGTGAGGATCGGCACCGACGTGATGGTGGCGATCCAGAGTCCCTGGCGGAGCGTGTCAAAGAAGATGGCCTCGCTTAGCATATCAGACCGGCATTCTCAGGATTTCCTGATAGGCCTCGACCACCTTGTTGCGGACGGTAACCACCGCCTCGACGGCAATCTCTGACTGGGCCAGCGCCTGAACCAATGTATGCGGGTCCGCGTCGCCCACCATGGTCGCCTTGGCGGCATTCTCGCCATCACGCAGGGTCTGCGCAAAGTCGGTGGCGAGCTGGCCAAAGGCCGATCCGGGTTGATCCGCCCGCGGTGTTGCCGTTTCAGGCTGCGGTTCGGTGACGGGGCGGGATGCCGCATAGGTCTGCGCGGCGAAAAGTGAACGAACGTCCATTCTGGTCTCCATTCGGTAGGGGGTTAGCGGCGCAACAGCTCGAGCAGGCTGGACGACATTTGCCGGGCCTGATCAAACATCTTGAGGTTGGCGTCATAGGAACGCTGCGCCTCGCGGGCGTCCGCAATTTCGATGATCATATCCACGTTCGAGCCGTCATAATTGCCGTTCGCATCCGAGAGGGGGTTTGACGGATCGTGGATCTGCTGCAGATCCGAGCGGTCGAGGTGGACCCGCCCGGTGCTGACTGTGGCCACGCCAGTGCGCGGGTCGGTGTCTGCTTCGAACGGCACCGTCTTTCGACGGTACCCGGGTGTATCGGTATTGGCGATGTTCTCGGACGTGAGCCGCAGGCGCATGGCCTGAGAGCGCAGGCCACTGGCCGACATCGCAAGAGAGTTGGTAAAATCAGACATGGTTTCCCCCTGCCGTTAACCGCGCCCAAGACTGGTGCGCAGGATGTTGAGGTTTGAGCGATAAATCGCCAGCGACGTGTCATGCTCGCGTCGGGCTTCGACAGCGGTCAGCATCTCGGTTTCGATGGACACGGTGTTACCGTTCGGATCTGCCGATTCGCGACGTTCGGTGGTGGGGATTTCGGTTGCTGTCTGGCCCATCAGATGAGCCGCCCTTGTGGCCCGCAGCTGATCCGGGCCGGAATGGCGATCCATCATCTGCGCAAAGCCCATGACGTCGTGGCCACGGTAGCCAGGCGTGTCGGCATTGGCGATGTTCTGCGCGGTAACGCCCTGCTGGGTCCCGGCATGCCGTGCCATTGCCATGGCGGTTTTGAATATTTCCAGGTTCTGGAACACCGGGGCTTCTCCCTCGATTTATCTTGGCTTCAATCAAGGCTTAACCCTGATTCCTTTAGAAACAGTGATCAGAGCATGAAGGGATCGCACGATGGACCGAGACGAGATTACGGGCCTGCGTGCCCAGCTGGCTGGGCTGCAGACCGTGCGCGCCGTTGGCCGTGTAAGGTCGGTTGATGGTACGGTGATTTGGGTGCGGGGCTTGGCGCATCTTGCGTCGATCGGCGACCGGGTCCGCCTTTTGCGCGGTTCGGGCGAACCTGTGAGCGGCGAGGTCCTGCGCATTCGTGAGGATCTGGTTGGCATGCTGCCCGACACCGGGATCGAAGGCGTTTCACAAGGTGACCGCGTGGCAGTATTGGGTCCGCCAACGCTGGCCCCATCCGATTCCTGGATCGGCCGGGTGATCGATCCCTACGGCGCTCCGCTGGACGGGCCACCCTTGGTTAACGGACCGCAGCGTCGCCCGTTCCGCGCCGCACCTCCGCCGGCCGCGCAGCGGCGCGGGCTTGGTGAGCGGCTTGAAACAGGTCTGTCGGTGTTCAACACACTGCTGCCCGTGGTCAAAGGCCAGAGAATCGGTCTTTTCGCCGGGTCGGGCGTCGGCAAGTCGCGCCTGCTTGCCCAATTCGCCAAGGGGATGCAGGCCGATGTGGTCGTCCTTGCCTTGGTTGGAGAAAGAGGCCGCGAAGTGCGCGACTTCGTCACCAACGTATTAGGCCCCGAAGGTATGGCGCGCGCGGTCGTCGTTGCGGCCACTTCGGACCGTTCCCCGCTTGAACGTCGTCGCTGTCCGCAGGCCGCGATGACCATTGCAGAACACTTTCGCGACCAGGGAAAACACGTTCTCTACCTTGCCGATTCGATAACGCGTTTTGCCGAAGCGCACCGCGAGGTGGCCATCGCATCGGGCGAAATGCCGGCTCTGCGCGGCTTTCCCCCATCGACCGCGCATCAGATCATGACTCTGGCGGAACGTGCAGGTCCGGGGATGGGCGACATGGGTGATATCACCGCGGTTTTCAGCGTACTGGTGGCTGGGTCGGATATGGACGAACCCGTGGCAGATATCCTTCGCGGTGTGTTGGATGGGCATGTCGTGTTGGACCGGCAGATCGCAGAGCGGGGACGCTTTCCTGCTGTGGATCTTCTGCGCTCTGTCTCGCGCAGTCTGCCCGAAGCTGCGAGCGACGAAGAAAATGTTCAGATTGCTTTGGCGCGCAGATTATTGGGCGCCTATGCACGCTCTGAAACCATGATCCGCGCTGGCCTCTACCGTGATGGTAGCGATGCGCAGCTGGATCAGGCGATCAAGGCATGGCCTGAATTAGAAGCCTTCCTTGCCGAAGCTTCGGCTTCCGGAATCGAAAACAGCTTTTCCCGGCTTCAGTTACTCTTGCGTCGGGCCACTTCAGGAAACGGATCGGCTGCGCCACTCAGAAACACAATGACCCCGGCAAAGAACCCTGCAGGACGAGGCGCATGAATTTAGCGGTCGGCTAACTGGGACTGGGACTGGGACTGGGACTGGGACTGGGACTGGGACTGGGACTGGGACTGGGACTGGGACTGGGACTGGGAAACGCCTATTTGCTCTATCGAGAGCGTTCAACCCGCGAAATTTGACGTGGGAAAAGGCGATTTGTCTGACCGGGCCAGATGACTTTGGTCGCGGTTGTTCAGGTCAAATGCGCCGCAAGAAGCCGGTCTTCTCTGGGAATGAGCGCACGCAGTGACTTCAGGCACTGATAAAATTGATCGCCAAGCAAAGCTTCGGTGGCCGCTGACAGAAGGGTGCGACTGTCAGCGTCAGTCAGGATGCGGCTGAGTTCCTCGATGTGGCGCAGGAGCCTGTGGCGACTCTCTTCCGGATCCGCATCGCCCGTCAACACGAGCTGAGTTGCATAGCAGATGCGGCGAACCGGGGTGCAGGCTTCCTCAGGGTGAATGGCATCCCGCAAACGCAAGATATTGGCGTTCGGTGACACAATCGATAGGCGGCTGCGTTTGTCGCCGTTTTCGATCACCGCGCCGTTGATCAGCACGCGTTCCTTGGGGGCCAGTTTCAAGACAAGTCCGCTCATTTATTCGCCCTCCGTCCGCTCAGTCCACGCAGGACAGCGACGTTGATTTCGAGAATCGGACCAACCTTGGCCTCGCGCTTCAGGACCCGGCGGGTGTGTTGCTGCATGAATTCGGCAAGGTAGAATATCCGTGCGCGTAGTTCCTGAGGAAGGTCATTTCCGGAACTGCTGACATCGACAGCCAAAGCGGTCCAGAGCTTGCGGTTCTCGTGTAAAGCCTCGACCAATTGCGGAAAGCCGCCCTTACCCTTTTGGGCTGCAGTCTTCAGTCGGTATGTCACCTGCGCAATCAGTTCGTATTCGGTACTGCGTTCCGAACGGGTTGAACCCGCGTTAGCCGAGTAGGCGCGTTGAGCCAGGGAATGTGCGTTCACGTCACATCCTTCCAAAATTCATATTTCTTACTAGATTAGGAGATCGGCCGGGTACGGAGGCCGGATAACCGGCCTCCGTTGAGCTGCGCTTAACGGAAGAGCGACAGCAGGGACTGCGGTGCCTGGTTGGCAATCGACAGCGACTGAACACCCAGCTGCTGCTGAACCTGCAGAGCCTGAAGGCGCGCAGAAGCTTCTTCCATGTCTGCATCGACCAGTGCGCCGATGCCCGACTTGAGCGAGTCGCTCAGGCTGGTGATGAAGCCAGCCTGGGTTTCGATACGACCCTGGGCCGAACCAAAGGCTGCCGCCGAGTCGATCGACGTCTGGATCAGTTCCTCGACAGCTGCGATAGCTGCTTTTGCACCACCTTCAGTGCTGACATCGATATCTGTCAGGATATCAAGACCACCACCGGCAGTACCGCCGGAAGTCACCACGATGTCGGTAGCAGCAAAGGCGGCGGTGCCGACCACACCAGAGTTGTTGGTGATCGTGAAGGTCGCGGTGCTATCGCCATCATCAGTGAAGCTTGCAGCGAAATCTTCGTCGTAGCCAGCTTCGGCCAGCGCCATGTTCACGCGTGTGGCAAGACCTTTGGCGATATCGGCAGTGCTATCACCAGCTTTGGCAACATAAGCCACCGCCGAGGTGATATCGGTACCCGCACCTGTCGAGAGCTTGTCAAAGAAGGTTGCCGCAAGCGTGTAGGTATCACCGGCAAGGACGCGATTGCCGCCACGAGCCGCGGCCGTGGTGTCACCGTTGATCGCAAAGTCTTCAGAAGACCCGACTGGTGCTGCAATCGTACCGGTGCTGCCTGCGACTGCCGTTGTGGCGATAGTGGTTGCTGATGCAGCCACGGTGCCAGCAATCTGGGCTGTTTGCGCCAGCGACTGCTTGGTGACCCCAATGGAAGCAGAGGTCACGCCGCTTGCTGTCCGGTCGAGCGAGGACAGGACGTTCACGGTGCCCGAGGTGGTGTTTGTGACCTGCTGGGCAATGCTGTTGGTCGCGCCGCTAGTTTCGGCATCGAAGTCGAGAAGGTTCAAACCGTTGAACTGAGCTGCGCCCGTAACGGATGCAATCTGATCACGCAGAGCACCGATATCGGCCTGGATCTTGGTCCGGTCAACGTTCTCTTCCTGCGACGCGACGATCTTGCCCTTCATCTGGGTCAGCAGATCGGTAACAGTTTCCGCAGCAGAGCGGGCAACGGCGACAGTGGATTCACCGAGGTTAAGGCTGTCCTCAATCGCTTTGAAACCCTTGACGTCCGATTCCATGACCTTGGAAATGGCCCAGACAGCGGCGTTGTCCTTGGCGGTGGCGACGCTTTTACCAGTCGAGATCTGGCCCTGGATCGTGCCGAGGTTCGAGTTGATGGATTTCAGGGTTTGCAGCGCAACCATTGCGCCATTGTTTGTCAGAATGCTTGACATGTGATGTCTTCCTTGCAGTCGGTCGGCGCTTTTGCGCCTGGTTTCGATGTCGCCGCTTTCGGCGTCTGAAAGGTCTTTCTGACACTTGCAGAGGCGGTGTTGCCGCGTCTGCGCCACCTGTTCGGGTGCATCACCGTTTTACATCCATCAATCCTAATGGAGTGCTAAAACCGCTATTTGGGTTAAGGCACATTTGAGACAAATTTCACGCTCGCCGTTCGAGTTTGTTTTCCGCGCTGGTCAGCAATGCCGACTTGCGCCCGTGCTGGTCATATGTCTCAAGCGTTTTGCGCAGGTGGCGCATGGCACTTAGCCGACTGGCCACATTCCGTATACCTGCAAGGGCCTGATCAAACAGAGCCTGATTGCGCCCAAGCTTGGCCTGCAGGGCGGACACAGTTTCGACATCATCTACGCCAGATTCGGCAAGGGCATCGATCAGCGCCGACTTGCGTTCCATCACGTCTTCGATTCGGTCCAGCGCGCCGTTCAGCAGCGCAGAGCGTTCTTCTTCCAGCAGCGCATCGAGCGCGGCCATGATATCCGTTGTGGTTTGCTCAGTCATTTTCGCGTTCCTTCAATGCATGATAAAGCGATTCAGCAAGTCCAATTCCACCACCCTCAACCATCGCGCGGGCCTGCTCCTGGCGCAGAAAAGAGGAAAACTGCTCCTCTCCCTGACCCCCACCGAAAGATTCGCTGGTCTTGCCCAACCCGGCGGCCTTGAGCATTTCGGCAAGAAATCCAGCCTCCAACTCTTTGGCGGCTTCGCGCAATGCCAAATCGCGGCGCGCAGACACGTCCGGGATTGAGGGGGAGAGAGAAACGGGATCCATACTTTTGCTCCAATTCGAGTCACTTTCCCAATTAGGCTCTAGAGTCGGTAAAGATGCGGTAAGGAAACTCGGACTATTGTGAAGCACACGGAAGAATTCCCGGAGCACACATGATACCGAATCTCACTCCAATCCCGTTCAAGAACCCGACGACCGTGGCGCAGGCCTCGGCAGAACCGTCGCCTGCAACAAAACGGTTTTCCTCTTTGTTTGCAGCCATGGGCCGGGAGGGTCAGTCGGATCGCGATGCGCGGTCGGATTCAGGTCTGCCCCAGGGCGGGGTAAGGGAAACTGAAGAGTCGACTGATTCCTCATCAGTTACCGAGGCGGAAGCCTTGGCTGCCGATACGGGCATCAATGCCGATCTTGCCGAAGAGGAGGGCCGGACCGTCCGGATCCCTTATCTTTCTGCGAAGAGTCCACTCGGGCATGCAGAAGATATCGGGGCAGAGGATTCTGTCGAAGAAGCCCTCGTTCCTCCGCTGGGTAAAGCCAGCCGAGGCACAGGAATTGCCGAATCGAATCTGTCTGCAATGGACCCGCGAAAGCAGGCTCCAGAAAATCAAAAAACGCAGCGATTCAATCTGATGTCGAATCAGCCTGTTGGCACAGCGAGCAACCATTCGCCCGGTTCAGATCCCAAAAGCGGTCTGAAAACTGGCCTCCCTGCGGAACCTGCGGCGGCAGTAGTCGGCGCACCGCCCGGCATCCCCGCCGCAGGGCGCCCGGGCGGCAGTCAGGCGACATCCGAAGATGCAGTGCAGCCTTCAACCGCGAGCCGGATTGCTCCCGGGACCATGGCTCAAAGTGGCCAAGCAGCCTTGGGAACCAATGCGTCTTCATCAGCCATAAGGGCGCAATCCGGCCAGACAGCTGTTCAAACGGATGCCCCCACCACGCCAAATAATAGTGCTGGTTTGCATGAGATGCCTTCATCGTCCCGCGCTTCGGAAAACAGGACCGATATTACATTGCAGCCAGCCACCGCCATGACGGACGCGGAGAAGGCGGCCATGGCCATTGCGTTCAAGACCTCTCTTCAGCGCACCCAGAGATCGCCAGCCGGGGCATCTATGCCTGTTGCAACCGCCGCGCAACGCGCGGAACAGCAATCCGGGCAAACCATCCCCACCGGGCAGAGAATCATTCCCGAAGGATCGGTCGGCGAAGTTGCCCCGATTCTAGCCGCGACAGGGCAACTCTCCTCGCCCTCTGCGCGTTTTATAAGGAGCAGCGCACGGGATGAGAGTTTTGCACACGCCCGCTCCGTGACAACGGATACGACTGCAGCGACACCACAATCTGTAAAGACGGCGGCACCGGTGCCCGTTCAATCCGTGTCAGTGCCATTCAGCGCCGAAGTTCTCACCGGCGACACCGCTGAATCAGAAGAACTGGCGCCCCTGCCCCCCCTATTCGGAGACGCGCGCAGTCAGGCGCAGGCGTCTCAGATGCCAGGTGTGATCCAGCCGATTCGCGGCGATCACGGCGCTTCGGCAATGCGTCAGATGATCGAGGTCACTGGCCAGCTCAAGGATGGCCCCGTCGATCTGCGGCTGAACCCAGAAGAGCTCGGCCGGGTGCGCATGCATATGGTCAGTTCGGAAAACGGGATCGTGATGCACATCACATCGGAACGCCCGGAAACGCTGGATCTGCTGCGCCGCCATATCGACCAGCTTCACCGTGAACTGACCGATCTTGGCTATACTAGCGTGGATTTCACGTTTGGTCAGCAAGGCTACGAAACCGGTACCGGTGATGCGCCAAACGGGGGCACCGAATCTTCGCGTTCGGCACCCTCTGGTTCGTCAGAGCAAAGTGCGCCCCTCCCCACACCCCTGTCTGTCGCCAGCGACGGGCTCGATATTCGACTTTAAGGAGACTTCCATGGTTACCACTCAAGTCGCCCCGCCCGCCTATAGCGGCCTTGCGTCCGAGAAAACATCGACAAACGCGAGCGCCACGGGCGCAGTGTCTACGGGCACCAGCAACCGCGAGATAAGTTCGGATTTCGAGACCTTCCTGCGCATGTTGACCGTCCAGATGCAGAATCAGGACCCGCTCAACCCGGTGGATTCATCAGATTACGCGGTCCAGCTTGCGACATTTTCATCGGTCGAACAGCAGGTACTGACCAATGACCTTCTGCGCGCATTGGGCGATCAGATGGGCGGCGGTGCGCTTAGCCAGTTGGCAGGCTGGGTCGGGATGGAGGCACTGGCGCGTGCGCCTGTCGCCTTTGACGGAAGCCCGATTCATCTGAGGCCCGAACATGCCTCTGATGCGGATGCGGCCAAGCTGGTTGTACGAGATTCCGCAGGGTCGGTCGTTTCCCGCGAAACCCTGCCCCTGGGGGAGGATTCAGTCATCTGGGCCGGGGTCGATGCCACGGGCGCAACCTACCCTTCGGGCACTTACAGTTTCGAAGTCGAAAGCTACCAGAGCGGCAAGGTGATCGAAAGCACTGCGGCCCTTGCTTTCAGCACCGTTCAGGAGGCGCGCATTAGCGGAGAAAAGATCTTGCTTCGCTTATCCGATGGCTCCGAAATCGAATCAACTCTGGTTACGGGCATGCGCGCCCCAGACTGAGCCGACACTCTGTACTTTCTGAATCATGTCGCCCCGGGGATGCGCAAACGTGTCTGCGATGCCCGGGACGGCGGGGGCAAGAACAGCGCGAGAATTAGATTAATCGTATCGATGGCCGACAACGCCGGTCTTAAAGCGACGGCCATCTTTCTGGTTCGGATTTACATCGGGTCGCGGTCAGAAGAGCAATTCCCCGAATCTTCAGAACAAGACCTGAGTTGCCAATGCCAGAACCAGTCCCACAGCCAGTCCAGTGCCCCCCCATAGCAGGCGGCTCCACCAGGGTGACCGCGAAAAAGGGGCGGGATCCTGTGCCTGGCGGATCAACGCGGCCTCGACGAGGCGCGGCAGGCGCGGCCCAAAGCGGGCAAGGACCAGCGCCGTCTTGTTCAGATCGCTGAGGATTGCGCGCGGCCCGATGGACTTCTTTATGTAGTCTTCGACCACTGGCTGGGCGACCTTCCAGATGTTCATATGCGGGTTCAATGACCGCGCAACGCCTTCGACCACGACCATGGTGCGCTGCAGCAGGATCAGCTCCGTGCGGGTTTCCATGCCAAAACGTTCCGTCACCTCGAAGAGATACGAGAGCAGACGGCCCATAGAAATGCGCGTGGCGTCCATGCCAAAAATCGGCTCGCCCACGGCGCGCAGAGCACGGGCGAATTCATCTACATCCCGATCGGCGGGGACATAGCCGGCCTCGAAATGCACTTCGGCGACGCGCATGTAATCGCGGCGGATAAACCCGAACAGGATCTCGGCATAGACGCGGCGGGTGTATTCGTCGATATGCCCCATGATCCCGAAATCAAGCGCGACGATGTCGCCATTCGGCGCGACCTTGAGGTTGCCCTGGTGCATGTCCGCGTGGAAAAACCCATCGCGCAAAGCGTGGTTGAGGAAGAGTTGCAGCACCCGTTCGCTCAGCACGGCGCGGTCGTGGCCCGCGGCGTCGATGGCGTCGTTGTCGCCCATCGACACACCTTCGGCCCAACTGAGGGTCATCACACGACGGGCAGAAAAATCCCATTTGACCGATGGCAGGGTAAACCCGGCGTCATCTTTGGTGTTGGCGGCATATTCCGACGCGGCGGCAGCTTCGAGCCGCAGGTCAAGTTCGCCTTTCACGACGCCTTCGAAATGCGCGATCACGTCCATTGGCCGCAAACGGCGCGATCCGGGCGAGATCCATTCGATCAGGGTCGCAGCCAGCCAGAATGCATCGATATCCTTGCGAAAGGCCCGTTCGATCCCCGGCCGCAGAACCTTGACCGCCACAACTTCGCCTGTGTCGATCAGTGTTGCCTTGTGAACCTGGGCGATCGATGCCGCCGCAACCGGATCGCTGAAGGTGGCATAGAGGCTGTCCGCGGGGGCGCCCAATTCGTGCGCCACCATCTGCTTGGCTTCGGCCACCGGGAAGGGGGGCAATTTGTCCTGCAGCACGCGCAGTTGCACGGCCAGTTCGTTGCCTACCAGATCAGGCCGGGTGCTAAGCACCTGACCGAACTTGATATATGCGGGGCCAAGGGCCGACAGCGCGCGGGTGGCGGGTGGCATGGCCGGGTCACCCTCATAGCCCAGCCACTTGAACGGCCAGCCCAGAACCCGGGCGGCAATACGCAGCGATCGCGGCGCGTCAAAGGCATCCAGTACCACGCCCATGGCGCCGGTGCGTTCGAGCGTGGCGCCGGTGCGGATCAACCGCCAGATATTGTGGGGTCCGCGCATCAGATCTTCCAGCCCGAGTGCAGGCAGGCAACGCCCAGCGTCAGGTTGCGGTATTTGGCCTGTTCAAACCCGGCGGCGCGAACCATGCCCAGAAACGTTTCCTGATCGGGGAACTTGCGGATCGATTCCACAAGGTACTGATAGGAGTCGCGATCATTCGCAATCACCTGCCCCATCGCGGGAATCACGTTGAACGAATAGCGGTCATAGGCCCATTGCATCGCCGGATTGGGGATCTGCGAAAACTCCAGCACCATCAGGCGGCCACCGGGTTTGAGCACGCGATAGGCTTCGTTCAGGGCCTCTTGCGGGCGGGTCACGTTCCGGATGCCGAAAGAGATGGTGTAGACGTCAAAGGTATTGTCCTCGAACGGCAGGGCCATGGCGTCGCCGACGATCCATTCGAGGCTGTCGGCCATTGCCTCAGCCTCGGCGCGCTTGCGGCCTTCGATCAGCATCGGTTCGGTGAGGTCAAGCACGGTGGCATGGCCCGATCCGGCACGTTTGAGAAACCGGAACGAAATGTCGCCGGTGCCCCCCGCCACATCGAGAAGTTTCTGACCGGCGCGCGGAGCCAGCCAATCCATCATCGCGTCTTTCCAGACACGGTGGATGCCCATCGACATGGCGTCGTTCATCACATCGTATTTGGAAGCCACCGAACCGAAGACGCCGCGCACGCGGCCCGCCTTTTCAGTTTCGGGGATGTCGGTAAAGCCGAAATGCGTGGTTTTTGCGGTGTCGTCGGTCATGGCGTATTGTTGTCCTTGGTTCCGCCCTTTCTTATAGAGCGCGAGGTCGCCGTTACAATGCACCCCATGCCACAGGACCCCGCAAGATGCCCGAATTGCCCGAAGTCGAGACAGTCCGTCGCGGGCTGGCCCCCGTGATGGAGGGACAGGTCATCGTGCGTGCGGATGTGAACCGCCCTGATCTGCGCTGGCCATTTCCCGAGCGCATGGCCGAACGGTTGACCGGCGCGCGTGTGCTGGGGCTGCGGCGGCGGTCGAAATACATCCTTGCGGATCTGTCCACAGAGGCGACTTTGTTGGTTCATCTGGGAATGTCCGGACGGATGCTGATTTCGGGCGATCCGCTGGGGACGTTTGTCCATGAGCACCCCGCGGCGCAGAAACATGACCACGTTGTGTTTCATATGGGCAACGGTGCGCGCATCACCTTTAACGACCCCCGCCGGTTCGGCGCGATGGATCTGATGCCAACGGCGACGGCGGATCAGCACCCGCTGCTGGCCGCGTTGGGGCCGGAACCGTTAAGCAACGCGTTTCACGAGGCGCATCTGGTCGAAAGGCTCAAAGGGCGCAATACACCGGTGAAATCTGCGCTGCTGGATCAGAAGATCGTCGCGGGATTGGGCAATATCTATGTTTGCGAGGCGCTTTTTCGGGCGCGCATCCACCCCGCACGCAAGGTTGGGAAAATATCGGCGGCCCGTGTGGCGGCCTTGGTGCCGATCATCCGGCAAGTGCTGACAGAGGCCATTGAGGCCGGTGGATCGTCCCTGAAGGATTTCCGCCAAACCGATGGTGAACTTGGGTATTTTCAGCACAGCTTTGACGTCTATGGCCGAGAGGGCCTGCCCTGCCGAACCACTGACTGTGCCGACCAAGTTCGCCGGATCGTGCAGTCGGGACGATCGTCCTTCTATTGTCCAACCTGTCAAAGATAGCTTGAACCGGCTGAATTTGATGCTAAGGCTTCGAATTCTGACAGAAACAACCGAAAGCATGTTTCATGGCCTATGAGACGATCATCGTCGAAGTAGAAGACCACGTCGCCACCATCAAGCTCAACCGCCCCGATGCTATGAACGCCCTCAACTCTCAGTTGTTGCGCGAACTGGCGAGCGCACTGGCGGAAGCTGATGGAAACGACAGGGTCCGCTGCATCATCCTGACCGGATCGGCCAAGGCCTTTGCCGCAGGGGCCGACATCAAGGAGATGTCGGAAAAGACCTTTGTAGAGATGTTCCTTTCGGACTTCTTTGGCCCTGAATCCTTGGCCATCACGAAGACCCGCAAACCGATCATTGCAGCCGTAGCCGGTTATGCGCTGGGTGGCGGCTGTGAACTCGCCATGATGTGCGACTTTATCATTGCAGCCGACACCGCCAAATTCGGTCAGCCCGAAATCAATCTGGGCGTTCTCGCCGGCATCGGCGGGACGCAACGCCTGACGCGCTTTGTCGGCAAATCCAAATCCATGGACATGCATCTGACGGGCCGTTTCATGGATGCCGAAGAGGCCGAGCGGTCTGGTCTGGTGAGTCGTGTCGTGCCCGCAAAGAGCCTGATGGAAGAGGCAACGGCCGCGGCGGAAAAGATCGCCGAGAAATCCATGCTGACTACAATGGCCGTAAAAGAGGCCGTGAACCGCGCCTACGAAACGACGATGTCAGAAGGCATCTTGTTCGAACGGCGCCTGTTCCACGCAATGTTTGCGACGGAAGATCAAAAAGAAGGCATGGCGGCCTTTCTTGAAAAACGCGCGACTCAGTTCCGAGATAAGTAAGTCAATCTGACTTCCATCACACCCTTGCCTGCGAATCGGGCAAGGGTGTTTTGCCTGCAACAGGCAAGCATTCTCCAAGTTTTGCCTTTGCATTTCAGCGGAACCTAGCTATAGGCCAGCGCTACATGCGCGTGATGCCCGCCCAGGCAAGAATCGATCCGGTCTTTGTGACTCCGGGGGCCTTGGGCATTTCGCCGACCTTTTTGGAACCAGAACCGGGAATCGAACCATGGCAAATACGCCGCAGTCCAAGAAACGCGCCCGCCAGTCGGAAAAACGCTTTGTCGTCAACAAAGCCCGCCGCTCGCGCATCCGTACCTTCCTGCGTAAAGTCGAAGAAGCAATCGCTTCGGGTGACAAGGAAGCCGCAACAGCAGCTTTGCGCGCCGCCCAGCCCGAGCTGATGCGTGGTGTGACCAAAGGCGTGATCCACAAGAACACCGCTTCGCGCAAAGTTTCGCGTCTGGCATCGCGTGTTAAGTCGATCGCCTAAGCAATATCTACATACTGGGCTATCTTAAAAAGGCACCACAAAATGTGGTGCCTTTTTCATTTTTTACGTGGTATACCAAAGACTTACGCCACAAAAAAAGCATCAAATGAGATTCTTTTTCGTGAATCCCGAGTCAACCAAGAAGATCAGTTGCCGCCGTTTGAAGACAACTGATACTTTGACCCAGCGAGTCACTCGCGGGGGGACAAGGTAGCAGAATCGGCCCGAAATTATCGGGCCCATCTTCTGCGCTGCTGTGATCGGGCTGCCCCGATCGCGCAGAAGATGAAGGCGCTGCCTTCTGCCATGTCCAATTGTCGGCGCCGTATTTCGGTGTAGCTCCTCTGATATGGGACATCAGGGGGATGCATCTTTTGCGGAGCATGCTTGACCACAGGATCGGCCTTGTACAGCTGCTGTACAGGCGGGATGGTTCTGTGCCCCGAATAAAGTGGCCGCTGCGTGGCTGAGCACTCTGCGCATATCGAAAGCTGCTGATTGGGAATGGAACGGGGACAGATGACACAGGAACAATGGGGCGCACTGCAGGATAGGCTCTGCAAGACGATAGGCGAAAACAACTACAAGACCTGGATCAAACCACTGTCATACGATGGCACCACCGATGGCGTGGCCGTGTTTGAAGTACCGACAAACTTCATGGGCACCTACGTATCCCAGAACTATGGTGACATGCTGCTTTCGCAACTGACCTCGGTTGCGAACAATGTCCGCCGGATCCAGTTCAAGGTCGCTGGTGTGGACCGTCCGCGCACCCCGACCCCGGCCAAGCCGAAAGCGGCAGCCCCAGGAACATCTGACCTATTGCCAAGCGCCCCGCTTGAATCCCGTTTCACATTCGACACTTTCGTGGTCGGCAAGCCGAACGAACTGGCCCATGCCGCCGCCCGCCGCGTCGCCGAAGGCGGTCCCGTCTCCTTTAACCCACTGTTCCTTTATGGCGGTGTCGGTCTGGGCAAGACGCACCTGATGCACGCCATTTCGTGGGAGCTGCGCAGCCGCAATCCCGAACTGAACGTGCTCTATCTGTCCGCCGAACAGTTCATGTATCGGTTCGTGCAGGCCCTGCGCGAACGCCGTATGATGGATTTCAAAGAGCTGTTCCGCTCGGTCGACGTGCTGATGGTCGATGATGTCCAGTTCATTGCCGGCAAGGACAGCACGCAGGAAGAATTCTTTCACACCTTCAACGCGCTGGTCGATCAGAACAAACAGATCATCATTTCGGGTGACCGCGCCCCGGACGAGATCAAGGACCTTGAAAACCGCATCCGGTCGCGCCTGCAGTCGGGTCTTGTCGTCGACCTGCACCCCACCGATTACGAACTTCGCCTTGGCATCATGCAAACCAAGGTCGAGGCGCAAAAGGCGCTTTATCCCGATCTTGAAATCGACAATGGCGTACTGGAGTTCCTTGCGCACCGGATTTCGACCAACGTGCGCGTGCTCGAAGGTGCGCTGACCCGTCTGTTCGCCTTTGCCTCGCTGGTGGGCAAGCGGATCACCATGGATCTGACGCAGGATTGTCTGGCTGATGTGCTGCGCGCGTCGGAACGCAAGATCAGCATTGAGGAAATCCAGCGCAAGGTGGCCGAGCATTACAACATCCGCCTGTCGGATATGATCGGACCCAAGCGGGTGCGCAACTATGCCCGTCCACGGCAAGTTGCCATGTATTTGTGCAAACAGATGACCAGCCGTTCGTTGCCGGAAATTGGTCGCCGTTTTGGCGGTCGCGACCACACCACGGTCATGCATGGGGTCAAACGTATCGAAGAACTCAAAATTCAGGACGGCCAGATCGCGGAGGATCTTGAACTGCTGCGCCGGGCGCTCGAAGCCTGATTTCTGAGACTGTGGGACAACAGTTGCACGCAGGTCGCCCCCGGGCGGCCCGCTGCCCTTGACGCCCCCGCAAATCCATCGGACAAAACAAATAAAAATGGTTGGAGCAGCGTGCGCCCGGGTCTACGGTGCACCTCCGGCCAGACGGAGAGGGCGAAGTCATGAAGTTCAGTATGGAGCGCGGCACCTTGCTTAAGGCGGTGTCTCAGGCACAGTCAGTTGTCGAACGTCGCAATACGATCCCGATCCTGGCCAACGTTCTGATCGAGGCCGACGGCGCCTCGGTTCAGTTCCGCGCCACGGATCTGGACATCGAGGTGTTGGACAAGGCGACCGCGATGGTGGAACGCCCGGGTGCCACGACAGTATCCGCAGTCACCCTGCACGAAATCGTCCGCAAACTACCCGACGGTGCGCTGGTGACGCTGACCGAAGAAGCTGCCACTGGCAGGCTGACGGTCGAAGCGGGTCGATCCAACTTCTCGCTTGCCACGCTGCCCAAGGAAGACTTTCCTGTCATGGCGTCGTCGGAATATTCGGCCAACTTCACAGCGCCTGCAAAGGTACTGCGGCGGCTGTTCGACAAATCCAAATTCGCGATTTCAACTGAAGAAACCCGTTATTACCTGAACGGTGTCTACATGCACACCGCCGATGGTGATGGCGGGCGCAAGCTGCGCTGTGTCGCAACCGACGGTCACCGTCTGGCCCGTATCGACGCCGATCTGCCTGCCGGAGCCGAGGACATGCCCGGCGTGATCGTGCCCCGCAAGACCGTGGGCGAGCTGCGCAAGCTGTTGGAGGATGACGATATGGACATCGCCGTTTCGGTTTCCGAAACGAAGATCCGTTTCGCCACGCCCGACATTACCCTGACATCCAAGGTCATTGACGGCACCTTTCCCGACTACACACGTGTCATTCCGCAGGGCAACACCCGTCGGCTTGAGGTTGACGCGGCAGAGTTTGCCAAGGCCGTCGACCGTGTTGCAACGGTGTCGTCGGAGCGGTCGCGCGCAGTCAAGCTATCGCTGGACGAAGATCGCCTCATCCTGTCGGTCAACGCCCCGGATTCTGGTGCCGCCGAAGAAGAACTGGCCGTCGCCTACAGCGACGAAAGGCTCGAAATCGGGTTCAATGCCAAGTATTTGCTGGAAATCGCCAGCCAGGTGGATCGCGAAAACGCGGTGTTCATGTTCAATTCTTCGGGCGATCCGACACTGATGCGCGAAGGCAATGACATGTCCGCCGTCTATGTGGTCATGCCGATGCGGGTATAACGCCGCGGGAACCTGCCACTTGCACTGGCCCGTTTCTGGTATGCGTAAACGGGTAAGGGCCTGACGTGCCTCTGTCGCTTGATACTTTGACGCTCTCGCACTTTCGTTCGCACAAACGCGCGGAGGTTACGGTTGATGCGCGTCCCGTCGCGATTTACGGGCCAAATGGTGCGGGCAAGACCAACCTGCTCGAAGCCGTTTCGTTGTTTTCACCGGGACGCGGCATGCGCCGGGCCTCGGCTCAGGAAATGACCCGCCGACCCGAGGCGCTCGGCTGGAAGGTGTCGGGCCTGATAGATGGGCCGCAGGGTCGGCACGAGGTCAGTTTTCTGTCGGAAGCGGGCAACCCCCGGCAAGTCAGGATCGACGACAAACCAGCGCCGCAGTCAGCGCTTGGACGGATCGCCCGGGTTCTGTGGCTGGTGCCGTCCATGGACCGGCTGTGGACCGAAGGCGCAGAAGGACGGCGGCGGTTTCTGGATCGCATGACGCTCAGCTTTTTTCCCGAACATGCCGATCTGTCGCTGGATTATGAAAAGGCGATGCGCGAACGCAACCGGCTGCTCAAGGATCAGACCCGCGATGCCCACTGGTACGCTGCGCTGGAACGGCAGATGGCACAAAGCGGTGCTGCGATCCATGCCAACCGGCAGGCTGCCCTGCAACGGCTGACGGCCGCGCAGGACGGTGCCGAAACCGCCTTTCCCACCGCCACCCTGACACTGACCCAGACCGAAGGTGAGATGCCCGCCACCGAAGAAGACTTGCGTACCGCCCTTGCCGACACGCGGCCGCGTGACCTGATGGCCGGGCGCACGCTTATCGGGCCGCACCGGGCCGACCTGCTGGGCGTCTTTGCCGCCAAGGATGTGCCAGCCTCGGATTGCTCGACGGGCGAGCAGAAGGCGCTTCTGATTTCGCTCATTCTGGCCAATGCACGGGCGCTGGCCCCGGAATTTGGCGCGCCGCCGCTTTTGTTGCTGGATGAGGTCGCAGCGCACCTTGATCAAACCCGCCGGGCCGCGCTTTATGACGAAATCTGCGCCCTTGGCGCGCAGGCCTGGATGACCGGCACGGAACCGGCCCTGTTCGAGGCCTTGGGTAACAGGGCGCAATATCTGGAAGTGACCGAAACGGACGGCGTTTCGGTGGTGAGGCAAGCATGACGATAACTTTCGCGGATATGACTCTGTATGCGGGCGCGCTTTTGATCCTGTTCCTGACACCGGGGCCGGTTTGGGTCGCGCTTACCGCGCGGGCGCTGTCCGGCGGGTTCCACGCGGCATGGCCGCTCGCCCTCGGGGTGGTGGTCGGTGACATCCTGTGGCCCTTCCTTGCCATTCTTGGTGTGACCTGGATCGTCAGCGTCTTTGCCGGTTTCATGACGCTTCTGCGCTGGGTCGCCTCTGGCACCTTTCTGGTCATGGGCCTGCTTCTGATCCGGCACGCGGATGCGAAACTGACATCGGATTCACGGCTGACCCGGCCCGGTATGCTGGCCGGATTTCTGGCCGGGCTGGCCGTCATCCTTGGCAATCCCAAGGCGATCCTCTTCTACATGGGGGTGCTGCCGGGGTTCTTTGACCTCACCCAGTTGCGCTGGCCCGATATGCTGGCCATCGCGGCAATCTCGGCTGTGGTGCCGCTGATCGGTAATCTTGTGCTCGCGCTTTCGATTGACCGGGCCAAACGGCTGCTGTCTTCGCCCCGGGCATTACGGCGCACGAATGTCACCGCCGGGGTTCTTCTGATTGGCGTGGGGCTGGTCATTCCCTTCGTCTGATACAGGTTTGCCGCCTAGGCGCGTGGCCACAGGACGACCACAAAATATAGTGTCAGTCGCGTGACAATCCCTGCCGGACTGCGTATAAATACGCAGCTAAGAACAAGGAAAGTCCGCATGGCCGAGAACGAGCAGATCCCCGAGGAATATGGCGCCAGTTCCATCAAGGTTCTCAAGGGGTTGGAAGCAGTTCGCAAACGTCCCGGTATGTACATCGGCGACACTGACGACGGCTCGGGCCTGCACCATATGGTGTATGAGGTGGTGGATAACGGCATTGACGAGGCTCTGGCCGGTCATGCCGACGCGGTAAACGTGAAAATCCACGCCGACGGATCAGTTTCAGTCAGCGACAACGGACGCGGCATTCCCGTCGACATGCACGAAGGCGAAGGCGTTTCCGCAGCCGAGGTCATCATGACCCAGCTGCACGCCGGCGGCAAATTCGACCAGAACTCCTACAAGGTTTCCGGCGGTCTGCACGGCGTGGGCGTCTCGGTTGTGAACGCGCTCAGCGACTACCTCGAACTGCGCATCTTCCGCAACGGCAAGGAGCATTATGCCCGCTTTGAGGGTGGCTTTACCGTCGAACCTCTGCGCGTGCTGGGCGATGCCCATGGCCGCAAGGGAACCGAAGTTCGTTTTCTTGCCTCGACCGACACGTTTTCCAACCTCGAATATGATTTCCACACGCTGGAAAAGCGCCTGCGCGAACTGGCCTTCCTCAATTCGGGCGTCCGCATCATCCTTGAGGATGAACGCCCCGCTGAGCCGCTGCGTTCGGAACTCTATTATGACGGCGGTGTACGCGAATTCGTGAAATACCTAGACCGGTCCAAGACGTCGATCATGACCGACCCGATCTACATGACCGGCGAACGTGACGGCATCGGGGTCGAGATCGCGATGTGGTGGAACGACAGCTATCACGAAAACGTCCTGCCCTTTACCAACAACATTCCCCAACGGGATGGTGGGACGCACATGGCAGGTTTCCGTGGTGCGCTGACCCGGACGATCAACAACTACGCCCAGACCTCCGGCATCGCCAAACGGGAAAAGATCACCTTTACCGGTGACGACGCGCGTGAGGGCCTGACCTGTGTGCTCTCGGTCAAGGTGCCCGACCCCAAGTTCAGCAGCCAGACCAAGGACAAGCTTGTCAGTTCAGAGGTCCGCCCGGCGGTCGAAGGGTTGATGAACGAAAAACTGGCCGAGTGGTTCGAAGAAAACCCAAGCTGGGCCAAGGTGATCGTTGGCAAGATCGTTGAGGCCGCCATGGCCCGCGAAGCCGCCCGCAAGGCGCGCGATCTGACCCGGCGCAAGAACCCGATGGACATGAACTTCCTCAGCTCCAAGCTGAAGGATTGTTCCGACAAGGATCCCGTCAACACCGAAATCTTTCTGGTCGAGGGTGACAGCGCCGGTGGGTCCGCCCAGACGGGACGCGACCGCAAGACACAGGCCATCCTGCCGCTGAAAGGCAAGATCCTGAACGTCGAGCGCGCGCGTTTTGACCGGATGCTGGGAAGCCAGGAAATCGGCAACATGGTGATGGCGCTTGGCACCGGGATCGGCCGGGACGAATTCAACATCAAGAAGCTGCGCTACCACAAGATCGTCATCATGACCGACGCCGACGTGGACGGCGCGCACATCCGTACGTTGCTGCTCACCTTCTTCTACCGGCAGATGCCCGAGCTGATCGAGGGCGGGTTCCTCTACATCGCGCAGCCGCCGCTCTATAAGGTGAGCCGCGGAAAATCAGAGGTTTACCTCAAGGATCAGGCCGAGATGGAGAGCTATCTTGTCCACCAGGGCACCGAAGGCGCCCTGCTGAGACAGGGAAATGGCGAAGAGATCTCGGGTCAGGATCTGGCGCGCGTGGTCGACGAAGCCCGCCAGTTGAAGCGCGTGCTGGACGTGTTCCCGACGCACTATCCCCGTCACATCCTTGAACAGGCGGCCATCGCGGGTGCCTTTGTTCCCGGCGCTGTAGATGCCGATTTGCAGGGCGTGGCCGACAAGGTCGCGACCCGACTGGACCTGATCGCTGCGGAATATGAACGCGGCTGGATGGGACGCATCACCCAGGACAAAGGCATCCGCCTGGCCCGCATCCTGCGCGGCGTCGAAGAGGTACGCACCCTGGATGGCCCGATGCTGCGGTCTGGCGAGGCGCGCAAGACCGGCAGCTTTACCAAAAGCCTGCAAGCGGTCTACGATCTGCCTGCAACGCTTGAACGCAAAGACCGCAAGCAGATGATCCACGGTCCGCTGGAACTTCTGAAGGCCGTTCTGGAAGAGGGTGAAAAGGGTTTGTCGCTGCAGCGCTACAAGGGTCTGGGCGAAATGAACCCCAGCCAGCTCTGGGAAACGACACTTGACCCGGACGCGCGCACACTGCTGCAGGTCAAGGTCGATGACATGGCCGAGGCGGACGATCTGTTCACCAAGCTCATGGGCGACGTGGTCGAACCGCGCCGCGAGTTCATCCAGCAGAACGCGCTGAGCGTGGAAAACCTGGATTTCTGAGCGGTTGTAGGGAAGCGCATATTTTTTCGCGGCGCGCATGAAGTTGTGCGTCGCGACGCGAATAAAAAACTTCAAAATCATTTTTATTCAGCAGCGTATTCGGGATCTCCCTGCAACCCGTTACTTATGATCCTATGTGTCGCCATTGTCGGCATGGATATACCAAGGTGGGTTTGTAATGGACCACGAGGGGCGGCGGCCCTGTCATCAATGCTCTGCGGGATACAAATGAAGGCTGTCACTTTCGACCTGAGCACGATGGCGGTCTGCAACCCTTCATTGTCCTGTTCAGGATGTGATCGCTCCGGGGCTTTCCGTTGGGTCGGGGAACGGTTAGGTTTGTGCGCATGAAGTTGTTACCTCGGCTTTCCCTTGCGCTGTTCCTTATTGCGCTATCCTTTGCCCTGCTCGGCCCTATGGCCGAGGCGGCGCCGTCTTGTGACGGGGCGATGTGTCACGGCTGTGCGCATGACGACCCGTGCCCGGACGATATGGCAAAGGAATGCGGGCTTTGCTTTGGGCTGGTAACTCTGCCGCGGGCCGAAATGGTCTTTGACAGCGCCTTTGCAGAGTCATCTGCCCTTGCCCCCCTGCGCAACGGTCGTCGAAACGAAGATGCCCCGACGGGGCAGGATCCGCCTCCGCCGCGAGGATGATGCTTTCAGCTGCATCATTCCACGCACCAACGGAGACTTTCATGAAAACCACTTATCTTTTGACCGGCGCGATTATCGCGACCGGTCTTGGGGCTTGGCTGACCTTCAGCCAGGCGCAGCCAGTGACCGCAGCGCCCGAAGACGGTGCGCTTGTCGAGATCCGCTTGCCCGACAACCTGTCCGATCAGGCGCAGATGGGCAAACGCGCCTTTGATGCGGTCTGCGCCGCCTGCCATGGCGAAAATGCCGTGGGCCGCGACGGTATCGGGCCGCCTCTGATTCATAAGATCTACGAGCCGTCGCACCATGGCGACATGAGCTTTTACATCGCGGCCGAACGCGGTGTCCGCGCGCATCACTGGCGCTTTGGGAACATGCCCGCGCAAAATGGCCTGACTCGCGCTGATCTGGGCGCTATCGTCGCTTATGTACGCGAAGTGCAGCGCTCCAATGGCATCGACTGATGCGAGGATATCCAATGAACAGGACGACACTGGCGATAGGCATAGCCCTGGCACTGGTCGCAGGTGGGGCGCTTGCACACTCGGGGGTCAAGAATGCCACCGTATTGGCGCGCATGGAATTAATGAAAGACATGGGCCGACAGATGAAAGTGTTGGGCCGGATGGACAAAGGGTTCATCAATTTTGATGCTGGCGCGGTGCAAGTCGCGGTTGCGCGGATCGCGGTGCTGGCCGAAAAAACTCCTACGCTGTTTGAAGCCCCGGCGCAGGACCCCAACTCCGAGGCACTTCCGGTCATCTGGGATGACTTCAGCACTTTTGCCCAAGAGGCACAGGCCTTGGAAATGGTAACTGCCAGGCTGACAATTGTTCAACAGATCGACCTGCACCCGGCCTTGAAGCAACTCGGCGCGGCCTGCAAATCCTGCCACGGAAGGTTCCGTAAATGAATCCGTATCTGACCCGCCGGACTTTTTTGGGAGCAAGTGCCGCGATCCTGACCCTGCCGCGCTTTGCTCATGCTCAGGGCCTGACCCTGACTGCGGAGCCGGTGATGGCACAGATCCTGCCCGCGCCCGATCCAAAAACCGCGATGCTGGGGTTGAACGGCATGACCCCGGGGCCAGAACTGCGCGCGCAGCAAGGGGGGCGTCTGACGGTGAGGTTCGAAAACCGGATCTCTGCGCCTTCGGCTCTACACTGGCACGGGATCAGGATCGATAATGCCATGGACGGCGTGCCGGGCCTGACGCAAGAGGCGGTCGCCGATGGCACTGGTTTCGACTATGCCTTTGATCTGCCGGATGCGGGAACCTACTGGTATCATTCGCACAATCGATCATGGGAGCAAGTCGAACAGGGTCTGTATGGTCCACTGATCGTCGAAGAGCGCAACCCGCCGCAGGTCGATCACGACGTGACCGTGTTGATCGATGACTGGAAGCTTGAGCAGGACGGCAGGCTGATCGGCGGTTTCGGCAACATGCATGATTTCGCCCATGCCGGGCGGATGGGGAACTTTGCGCGCGCCATCCCTTCGATCTCGCAGGTCAGCAAAGGGGATCGGCTGCGACTGCGCCTGATCAATGCCGCCACCGCGCGCGTCTTCCCCCTCGTCCTGCGCGGGATCGAGGGACGGATCCTGGCGCTGGATGGCATGCCCCTGTCAGAACCCCGCGAGCTTGGGGAGATGATCCTTGCCCCGGCGCAGCGGATCGATGTGATTGTGGATGTGACCGGACCGGTGATCTTTGACTTTCCCACAGGGGACGAAGCCTATGAACTGGGCCGGATCACGATCGAGGGTGACAACACCACCCCGATCACCGCCCCCATAACCGCATTGCCTGCCGCCCGCGTGGCCAAGCCATCTGATCGACCGACCGAACTTAGCCTGCGCATGGAAGGCGGGGCCATGGGCGGCGGACATGCGGGGGACGACATTTGGGCCTTCAACGGGATCTCTGGCCTGCCAGACAAGCCGTTCGCCCATTTCGAACGGGGCGAAACCGCGCGAATAACCCTGATCAACGACACGGCGTTTCCGCATGGCATCCACCTGCACGGCCATCATTTCCACGAAGTCCTGGCCGATGGCACCCCCGGCGATCTGCGCGACACCACGCTGGTTAATCCGGGCGAAAGCCGTGACATTCTCGCCGTCTTCGACAATCCCGGAAAATGGCTTTTGCATTGTCATATGCTTGGCCATCAGGCATCGGGCATGAAGACATGGGTCGAGGTCGCGTGAAGTTGGTTGCGACGGCACTACCCTGTCTGGGGCACCAGCATCCGCTGGATTCGCCCATCGGGGCTGGGCCGCTGATCATAGCCGAAATAATTCTTTCTGATTAACGCCTTGCCGGGATCAGGTCATTTTCTGCCACACATCTGGTCATTTCCTGCCTGCAAAAACCGCGCCAACAAGAGCGATAACTTGCGTGGTAAACGCAGGGCGACGTAGCGTCCGCCGCACGGGGCTGCAGACAGCGCAGACCTGCCAAATTTCTGGGAGGAAACCATGATCAATCTGAAATCCGCACTTCGCGGCTGCGCGCTGGTATCGACGCTGGCGGCGACGCCCTTTGCTGCACAGGCTCAGGACTTTATCAACGTCCTGACCGGCGGCACATCGGGTGTCTACTATCCGCTGGGCGCGGGTCTGGCCAATATCTATGGCGAAAAGATCGACGGCGCACGCACGCAGGTGCAATCCACCAAGGCCAGTGTCGAGAACTTGAACCTGCTGCAGGACGGCCGGGGCGAGCTGGGCTTTGCCCTGGGTGACAGCGTCGCGATGGCCTGGGAAGGCAATGCCGACGCCGGTTTTCCGGCCAAACTCGACCGCCTGCGCGGAATCGCTGCGATCTATCCGAACTACATTCAGGTCGTTGCCACACAGGAAAGCGGCATCACCGATTTCGCGGGCCTCGCCGGCAAGAGCCTGTCGGTCGGCGCACCCGCCTCGGGGACCGAGCTGAACGCGCGGGCGATCTTTGGCGCGATGGACCTGTCTTATGAGGATCTTGGTAAAGTCGAATACCTGCCCTTCGCGGAATCGGTCGAACTGATCAAGAACCGCCAACTGGACGGCACGTTGCAGTCGGCCGGTCTTGGGGTTGCGTCGATCCGTGATCTGGCCTCATCCTTGCCGATCAATGTTGTCGCCATTCCTGCCGAAGTGGCGGAAAAGCTGGGAGCGCCGTATATCGCAGCGACAATCCCGGCCAACACCTATGACGGCCAGACCGCAGACGTGCCGACCGTTGCCGTATCCAACTTTCTTGTCACCCACGAAGGTGTCAGCGACGAAGTTGCCTATCAGATGACCAAGTTGCTGTTCGAAAACCTCGACACGCTTGTCGCATCGCATCAGGCGGCAGCGCAAATCGACATTGCCAACGCACTGAACGGCATGCCGATCCCGCTGCACCCGGGGGCCGAGCGTTACTACCGCGAGCAGGGCCTGCTGCAGTAAGCACTGACATAGTTAGAACGCGGGCGCACCCACCGTGGTGCGCCCTTCCCCGCCGTTCCCGGTTTGAGGTCCCCCAATGTCCAATCCCGCCACGCCCCCTGATCCCCAGGAGGGTCACGAGATCGCCTTTAGCAAAGACGCTACCGGTCGTCTGCTGTTCTGGATCGCCATCGTTTTTTCGGTGTTCCAGATTGCCACGGCGGCGCATCTCGTCGACTTGGCCAGCCAGGTCACACGCGCCTTTCACGTCGGTTTCCTGACCCTGCTCGCCTTTCCTCTGATCGCTTATGGCCGCAACGTCAAAGGCGCGTTCAAGGCGCTGGCATGGGCATTCGCCCTCGCCGGGGTGGCCGTGGCTCTTTATCAGTGGTGGGAATACCAGCCACTGATCCTGCGTGCGGGCCGTCCGTTGACGCAGGACATCATCGTTGGCGTCCTCGCGCTGACCGTCGTATTTGCAGCAGCCTGGACTATGATGGGACCCGCGCTGCCGGTGATTGCTGGATTGTTCCTGGCCTACTGCTTTCTGGGTCAGCATCTGCCGTCGCCGCTGAATCACCGTGGCTACAGTTTTTCTCAAGTGATTGATCACATGGCCTTCGGAACCGAGGGTATCTACGGCATTCCCACCTACGTCTCTTCGACTTACATCTTTCTGTTCATCCTGTTCGGGTCCTTTCTGGAACGGGCCGGGATGATCCGTCTGTTCACCGATGTGGCCATGGGTCTGTTTGGCCATCGGCAGGGCGGCGCGGCCAAGGTCGCGGTCGTCTCTTCCGGATTGATGGGCACGATCTCTGGCTCGGGTGTTGCCAACGTGGTCACGACGGGGCAGTTCACCATCCCGCTGATGAAAAAGTTCGGCTATCGCCCGGCCTTTGCCGGCGGGGTCGAGGCGACGGCTTCGATGGGTGGACAGATCATGCCGCCGGTCATGGGCGCGGTCGCCTTCATCATGGCCGAAACGCTGGACGTGCCCTATGTCGAGGTCGTCAAGGCGGCGCTGATCCCCGCCATTCTCTATTTCGCCTCTGCCTTCTGGATGGTGCATCTTGAGGCCGGCCGCTACGGCCTGCGCGGTCTGCGCAAGGACGAACTGCCCTCGGCCCGCAAGGCAATTTCCGAGAACTGGATGCTTCTGGTCCCGCTGGGTGTGCTCGTTTACCTGCTGTTCGGCGGCTATACCCCGCTGTTTGCCGGCACGATCGGTCTGGGCCTGACAGTACTGCTGATCCTTGGGGGTTCTGCTGTGCTGCAACTTCCGGCTGGTGCGATGCGCGTTGTCTTCTGGGTCTGTCTTGGTCTTGTCGCTGCCGGGTTTCTTCAGTTTGGCATCAACGTGCTGCTCGCCGCGCTTGTGGCATTGATCGTCTGGTGCGCCCTTACCAAGGGCGGACGCGAGACGCTGATCCTGTGTCGTGATTCACTTGCCGAAGGGGCAAAGACCGCGCTGCCGGTCGGTGTCGCCTGCGCATTGGTTGGTGTGATCATCGGCACCATGACTCTGACTGGTGCCGCCAATACGTTCGGCCAGTTCATCGTATCGGTGGGTCAGCATAGCCTGCTGCTAAGCCTCATCCTGACGATGTTCACCTGTATCCTGCTGGGCATGGGGATTCCGACGATCCCGAACTATATTATCACTTCGTCAATTGCCGGTCCCGCACTGCTGGCTCTGGGTGTGCCGTTGATCGTCAGCCACATGTTCGTCTTTTACTTCGGCATCCTCGCTGACCTTACCCCGCCCGTGGCGTTGGCCTGCTTTGCGGCAGCGCCCATAGCCAAGGAAAGCGGGCTGAAAATCTCGATCGAGGCGATCAAGGTGGCGGCAGCGGGTTTCGTCATTCCGTTCATGGCGGTCTACACCCCAGCGCTGATGCTGCAGGCGGGCGGGCCCCTGGCTGACGCCATCGGCTACTGGCCTGCGGTTGCCTATATCGTGTTCAAGACAGTGCTTTGCATCGGCCTTTGGGGCGTTGCTGTGATCGGTTGGCTGGGCCGTCCGCTGGGCTGGCCCCTGCGCGGACTTGCGGTGATCGCCGCCGGTGTGTTGATCGCGGCACTGCCCGCCACGGACGAGATCGGCTTTGCTCTGGCGGCAGTCTTTGCGATTGCCGTTGCGCTGACCCGACGCCGCGCCGTGGCATGACCGCCTGCCTCGCCATTGGCGCGCTGGTACTGCACCTGGGCAATCCGGCGTTCACGCTAGGCTGGCAACACTCGGTGGAAAAGACCGGGTGGGAGGAAAGCTGGATCGTCGCCCCCAAAGGCCTGACCCTGATCCAGTCGCGGATCAAAGGATCGGGCGCCGGGATGGAGCCCGGACCCGACGCCGTATTGCAGGACGGCTGGTGGGTATCTCCGGGGCATCTTGAGGTGCCTCGGCTGATACTGGCCGCTTCGGGGGCGACGGGCGGTGGCTGGATGCTTTGTGCGGATGGGACTTGCCACTCTATCGGCACCTCTGCCGGGGATCCGGTCGCCATTGCCCCCTGCGATATGCCGCTTTAATTCTGGCATGGGCGGTGCCACACTGATCCGAGCCATGACCCGGATACTGCAAACCCGCTCTCTAATCTTCGTTCTGTGCCTGGCCCTTGTGGTAGCGGCAGCTGGAGGCTTTGCGGCCTATCGCGTGGCGCTCTCGCGCAGTGCTGTCACTCTGGACCAGTCACTGATCCTGACCCGACGCGCCATCGAAACCGAAATCGATCGCTTCCGTTATCTGCCGCAGGTCACTGCGCAGGACATGCGCATCCGTCGCGCCATTGCCGAACCCTCCTCTGCCGATGTCGTGGCGACCGCCAACCGCTATCTTGAAACGTTGGCTGATGTGTCCGGGGCAGATCAGCTTTATCTGTTGGGCCGCAGTGGCACTGCAATTGCGGCAAGCAACTGGAACTCACCCAAAAGTTTTGTCGGCATCGATTACAGTTTCCGGCCCTATTTCCGCGACGCCATCGCCCAGGGGGCCGGGCGGTTCTACGGCATCGGCATAACCACCGGGCAGCCGGGCTATTTCCTGTCCTCCCGGGTCGATCTGGCCGGTGGGCAGCGTGCCGTTATTGTCGTCAAAATTGACCTTGCCCCGCTGCAACACGCCTGGCGCACTGCCGCCGTGGACACAGCCATCGCCGATTCCGATGGCATCATCTTTCTGTCCGGACAGCCCGCGTGGCTTTATCAGCCGCTCTTTGCGCTTGAACCCGGCGCGCTTGACCACATTGCGGCAACCCGCCGTTATGAAGGCGCTTCTATCGTCGGAGCCACGCCACTGCTGCCCGCAGGCAACGCCGCCATGCAGCGCGCCGAACCGGTCGAGGTTGCGGGGCGTTCACTGCTGATGCGTCGCCTGCCGATGGAGCCAGACGGCTGGCAGGTGGTGATGGCTGCATCGGTGGCAGGCGCATGGCGTACAGCTCTTGCCACAGCGACAATTTCTGCGTTGGCTACAATAGCTGCCGGACTGCTGGTTCAGACATCCCTGCAGCGTCGGCGTCTCGTGCGGATGCGTCTGCAGCAAAGCCGCCTTCTGGAACAGCAGGTTGAGCGGCGAACCCGGGAGCTTGCCGACGAGATTGAAACCCGCATCGCCGCCGAGTCCGAGCTGCGCGCCGCGCAAGAGGCGCTGATCCACTCGGAAAAGATGGTGGCGCTGGGGCGTATGTCCACCGCCATCGTACATGAGATCAGTCAGCCGCTGGCCGCGATGGAGGCAACGCTCGCCGCCGCCGTGATCGGCATTCGCAAGACCGACCCTGCTACAACCAAACGGATCGATACGGCACGCGGCCACATCCGGCGCATGCTGCGTACGATCAAGCACCTCAAAAGCTTTGGCCGCAAGGAAACCGGGGCCCTGTCCCGGGTCGACATGGACTTTGCCGTGGACAATGCGATCGAGCTTGTGCGGCACCGGGCCGATGACATGGGTGTGGCGCTGACCTTTGCCCGCGATGGCGCGGCACCTGTCGTGATTGGCGGACAGGTGCGGTTGGAACAGGTGCTGGTGAACCTGCTACTCAACGCGCTGGATGCCGTGGCGCTAAACATAACACCCGGCGTTGTGCAGGTCTCACGTAAGGTCACAGGTGATAGCGTGATCGTGCAGGTCACCGATAACGGCGTTGGAATGGATGCTGTGGCCCTGACAAAAGTAGGAGAGCCGTTCTATAGCGACAAATCCAGCGGAGACGGTCTGGGGCTGGGTCTGTCTATCTGTCAAACCATTGTCGAGGATGTCAAAGGCACGCTGCACTTTGAATCGACCCCGGGTGCCGGAACCAGCGCGTATGTCACCCTGCCGCTGGCAGACGCGGATGCAAAGGCGACTGCCGCATGACCAAAGCCGTGATCTGGGTGGTGGACGACGACGACGATCACCGCGAGGGGCTACGCGATCTGATCGCTCAGGCGGGCCATTCGCCAGTCGCGTTTGATGGTGCGACCGATGCGTTGGATGCGATGGCTGTCAGCATACCAGACATAATTCTCAGCGATCTGCGGATGCCAGGGCTTGATGGCATCGCCTTTCTGAAAGCCGTGCGGGAACGGGGCGCAGAAGTGCCACTAATCCTGCTCACCGGTCATGGCGATGTCGGGCAGGCTGTCCGGGCCATGCAGATGGGCGCGCAGGACTTCCTTGAAAAGCCGTATGACGCGGATCACCTGCTATCGGTCGTGGACCGCAGTCTTGAGGCGGCCCGCCTTACTGCTGAAAATGCCGCGCTACGCCAGTCGCTGCAGGCACTACAGCCCCATTTGCTGGGCAATACCACCGCCATCACTGCTTTGCGTAACCGGTTGGAGCAGATTGCGCCACTTGATGTCGATGTGATTCTGCAGGGCGAAACCGGCACGGGCAAGGAGTTGGCCGCGCGGATTTTGCATCAATCCGGACCGCGGCGGACTGGTCCCTTTGTAACCATCAACTGTGCTGCCCTGCACGCCACCGGGTTCGAGTCCGATCTCTTCGGTCTTCTGCTCGAGGACGGCAGCCTGCGACCAGGGCGGATCGCGGCGGCTGAAGGCGGCACGCTGTTTCTCGACCAGATCGACGTAATGCCCTTGCCACTTCAGCCCCGTCTGCTGCGCTTCATGCAGACACGTTGTATCGAGCTGGGGGGCGCGGCGATCCCAGTCGATATCCGCATCGTCGCTGCGGCAAGCGCCGACCTGCGCGAACTGATCGCCTTGGGCCGGTTTCGGCAGGACATGTTCTACCGCCTTGCCGATGTGGAAATCCCGCTCCCGCCACTGCGTGAGATACCGGCAGACATCCCCATCCTTTTCGCGCATTTCGTCACGGAAGCGGCGGCAAGACACGGCCTGCCTGAATCAGAGATCACATTTGCCGACCGCAAGGCGCTGATGCGTCATCACTGGCCAGGCAATGCGCATGAGCTGAGGCAGGCGGCCCTGCGGCGCGTCATGGGGCTGGAAGGCAGCGTCGCGGAGACCATCCGTGCGCCCGGGAGCAGCCTGAAGGACCGGGTTCTGCATTTCGAGGCAATGGAAATTGCCCGCGTCCTCGATCAATTCAAGGGAAACACCGCAAAGGCGGCACAGGAACTTGGCATCCCGCGCCGCACCCTTACTGCCAAGATGAGCCGCAGCGCGCATAGGCCTGCGGACTAAAGCCGTGGGTCAGACGGCCAGCTTGCGGGCCGTGGCAAAGGACACCAGACGGCGGCTTTTTTCGTCCCACAGATCCAGGCTTGCGCATTTGAAGCTCTGCAGCAGAGTCATCCGGCTACACTCGACCAGTTCCTCGTGATCGCGCAGCACTTCGGTCAGGCGATAGAACGGGATGCGACTATAGAGGTGGTGGACGTGGTGAATACCGATATTCGCCGTGAACCAGGCCAGGATCGGCGGCAGGTCATAGTGCGAGCTGCCGTGCAGCGCTGCCTCGTGCAGCTGCCAGTCGGGGGCTTGTTCCCAATGGGTCGTTTCGAATTGGTGCTGGACGTAAAACAGCCAGACCCCGATGGAAGCCGCGATAAGAGTGGTCGGCAGGAACACGAGGAACAGCGCCTGCACGCCGCCGAAATAGATGATCAGAGTGACAACACAGGCGATTCCCAGATTGGTTCCCATCGCCGAGATCCAGTATTTCCGCCCTTGTGTCATCAGACCCAGAGGCAAACGGTTCTGAAGGAAGAACAGATAGGTCGGTCCAACGCCAAACATTACCAGGGGGTGCCGGTAGGCGCGGTAAAGGAATCGGCCAAAGGCAGTGCGCTGGTGGTATTCTTCGGTCGTGAGGGTCATCACATCGCCAATGCCCCGGTGATCAAGATCCCCGGCGTGGCTGTGATGGATGGAATGTGTTCGCCGCCAGACATCATATGGCGTCAGCGTAACAATCCCCAGCCCGCGCCCGATCCAGTCACTAAGAGTGCGGTTGCCAAAGAACGACCCATGTCCGCAATCGTGCTGGATGCAGAACAATCGTAGCAGAAAACATCCATTCAGCGCCGAGATCAGCAGCGCACCGATGTAGCTGAACTGTGCAACCCAGCAGGCAAGCACCCAAAGCGTCACAAAAGGTATCAGACTGACACCCAGCTCAAAGCTGCTGCGCAAAGTGTTCGGTTCACGGTACCGAGCGAGAATGCGCACCCAGTCGCTTGGGGCACGTGTCGAGTCGTCAATGGTGTGATGTATCATGGCCTGCTTCGTATTGTTTCCTGCATTCGGATACGCGAACCCCGTTGCATAGCAAGCAAAAACGGGTCGGCCGATCAAATCTGACGGTTAAATCCGCCCGAATCGAGTGTTTGTTACAGTGCTAACAGTGGAGGGCTTAAGAATGGCTAAAGAGTTCCACGGAGTTTGAAAGCGAGTTCGGTGGCTTTCAGAGACAAAGTTTCGCGCGAATGCGCCCTAGGGCTGTCTATCCATAGTGGCCAGAGGTGCCCGAACGCCAGCAGCATTTGCAGTTGTGGTCCAATGGGATTGCCCCTAAACCCAGTCTGTCAAAAAGCCGGGTCACCGGGTCCGCCACAGACCCCGCACGGCGATGGATCGAAGGGCACGACAAGATGGCAGGCGCCAAGACCAAGCTCAATTTCGCAATCAGCGGCTTTCCCGAATTTACCCCTGCTGTCCGTGATGTGGAACGGCAGTGGCTGGCCACGCTTGCCGAGGTATTTGAGAGCTATGGCTACGCAAATATCGAAACGCCTTCGGTCGAAACGGTGCAGACGCTCGCCTCCAAGGGTGAGGATGTAGACAAAGAGATCTATGCTCTGACCCGGCTTGCCGCTATCGGTGAAAACGCCAGCGCCAAACTGGCGCTGCACTATGACCTGACCGTTCCTACCGCCCGGTATGTGGCCAAGCAGCACGGCAACCTTACATTTCCATTCAAACGCTATCAGATGCAACGCTGCTGGCGTGGCGAGCGCCCGCAAGAGGGACGCTACCGCGAATTCACCCAATGCGACATCGACGTAATCGACGCCGACACCGTCTCGCTCTCTTATGATGCCGAGATGCTGGAAATGGCAGTTGTCGCGCTTACGCGTCTCAACGTCGGACCGGTCAAGTTCCAAGTCTCCAACCGCAAGATCATGGACGGCCTTGCCGCATGTCTGGGTTTGTCTGACGGCACCTTGCTTGCGCGCATCCTCGATAAGGTCGACAAACTGAGCACCGAACAACTATCCGAACGCCTATCGACCGAGCTGGGCCTTGATGCCACCGGCATCGACACTTGTATCCGGTTTTGCCAGATCAAAGGCGGCCCCGACGCAATATCCGACGGCATGGATGCGCTTGGCCTGTCGAACCCCGACGCCGACGCTGGACGCGATGCTCTCTGCACTCTGCTAGCCAAGGTCGAGAAGAGCCGACCCGACGGCTTCATCATTGACGGCGACCTCGCGATTTCGCGCGGCTTCGACTATTATACTGGCGTGGTTTATGAGGCACGATTCATAGACTTCCCAGGCTACCCGTCGATCTGTGCGGGCGGGCGGTACGAAAACCTCGTCGGGCAATTCATGAAACGCAAGCTGCCCGGTGTCGGCATTTCCATTGGTCTGACCCGGATTTTCACCAAGCTGTTGACTGAAGGCCTGCTGGAAACTGGGCGCAGCACACCGACCGAGGTTTTGGTGGCTGGCGACGCGTCGCTGACCGAAGTTGAGGCCGAGGCGCTGGCTGCGCAGATACGCGCAACGGGCACAAATGTCGAGATTCTGCCGGATGTGCCCCGACTGGACAAACAGCTAAAGTACGCCAACGACAAAGGCATTCCCTATGTCTGGATCGTCCGAGATGGCAAACATCAGCTCAAGGACATGACAACAGGCACCCAGAAGGACATCACAGTCTCAGATTTTGCCGCATCACGCCCCAATTAATGGACTTCGGCTAGGTCGGGGAATCTGAAGTTTTGGGGCCCCTTTCGTCAGTTTTCTGGTAAGACTCTGATACGTAATGCCTTTGTACTGAATTTACCAAACGGAATGACCGCGGAATTAAGCCAAAAGCCTATGGACAAGCAGCAAAGCATTCGCTAAATCCGGGCCACCGCGGCGACTGTAGCTCAGCGGTAGAGCTCTCGGTTGTGGTCCGAGCGGTCGCGGGTTCGAACCCCGTCAGTCGCCCCATTTTACGCATAGATCTGCGATGATGCATACTTTGCGTAATCAGAATGCTCCGTCCTGTTGATTTCGATTCTTAAGCTAAAAGAGAATCACCTTGCACATCATGACGTGTCAGATCGTCTTGGTGGTGGAAAGCGCGTTCCAGAGATCAGCCGCAAGGTAAAATACACCCATAGCGAGATCTCTTTAA
This sequence comes from Puniceibacterium sediminis, assembly GCF_900188035.1. Classification (GTDB taxonomy): domain Bacteria; phylum Pseudomonadota; class Alphaproteobacteria; order Rhodobacterales; family Rhodobacteraceae; genus Puniceibacterium; species Puniceibacterium sediminis. Next base: position 148,080 of record NZ_FZNN01000007.1, read on the forward strand.
CGCCACCACAATTCTAAGTACGCATATAAATTCGGCGGCGCTGGCTGAACTGCATCATTTGCACAAAAAACGAACGCGTAAGAAAATTTCCGAACTTTTTAAAATTTGGTTAACGGCGAGTTCAACGGGACAACCCGAACCGGCGGCATCATAATATTAACTATTATTATCAAAAGGTTAACATTATTTGAGGGGATTTCCCTCTACAGTTTGACACAGAAATGTGGCCAAAACCTGACAGAATGCACAGTTGTTGTGCGGTGCGTAACGATTTATTAATATCTCATTATTGTTCACATCCCGACTCATGTTGGCTAGACGATATCCTTAATAAGCGGGCAAGAAATGCCCAGACCAAGAACACCTCTTTTGATCAGTAATTTTGCCACCAAACACGGCGAACGACAATTTTACCAAGCCCAAACTGAAGCGAACCCGAATAAATTCCTAGATTACCGAAGTTGGAGCTTCCGACATGAGCACGAAACAGTCGTATAATGGCAATTGGATAGGCGATATTCACGCCCCCGCCACGACAAGCGACCATGAAACCAACTCTCCCGTTGAAAGCATCTACGCCCGCCGCGGCAAGCGTGTTTTCGATGTTGTGCTAGCCATCCTTCTCTTGCCCGTCATTGCGCCCGTACTTCTTGTGCTCTGGCTACTGGTTCGACGCGACGGGGGCCCCGGTTTCTTTGGTCACCGCCGCATCGGCCGCAATGGCAAGGTATTTCCGTGCTGGAAGGTTCGGTCGATGGTGTTTGATGCAGAACGTAAATTGCGGGATTATCTGGCCGAGCATCCTGAGGCCGCCGACGAATGGAGCCGCGACCACAAGCTGAGCAACGACCCCCGGATCACCCCGCTGGGCAACTTCCTGCGCAAGAGCAGCCTCGACGAACTTCCTCAGATCTGGAACGTGATAAAGGGCGACATGAGCTTTGTCGGCCCCCGCCCCATCGTCCGCGAAGAGCTAAAGAAGTACGGGCCCTATAAGCGGATTTATGTCTCTATGGCGCCGGGAATTACCGGGCTATGGCAGGTCTCTGGACGCAACGATGTGAGCTATGATGAACGCGTCAACATGGATGTGGAATACGTTTCCTCCATATCACTGCGGACCGACGTAAAAATCATCCTCGCCACAGCCAACTCTGTCGTAAATCGGACCGGAAAATAGAAATACACTCGCAGAACGCTCTGAAATCAGAGCGTTCTGGAGGCCCCCTGTCCTGACGCGCAATGTCAGAAAAACCGAACCGAACCTTGCTCCACAAGTGCTGCTGTCAACCGCCCAGTGGCATAGGCTCCAGTGTCTAAGGCGATGCGTCCCTGCAGCGGCTGGGGACAATCAGTGATGGTATGGCCGTGGACCACCCAAATTCCGTCGCCCCGGGGAATTTTGGCAAAGTCCCGATGCCCCCACAACAACACCTTATCGTCTTGCTCTCCAATCGGCTGCGAAGGCTGTGCGGCGGCATGCACCACCGCAACGTTCCCGGTGCGCCAAATCAGCGGCAGTTCACGTAACCACTTTTCGGTCGGGCCAAGTGCTTCGCGAAACTTATCACGAATGGTGACCCAAGCTTCCTGGCCAGAATTCTGTGATACCGCAGCGATGCGATAGCTGGCCAGGGTCTGAAGGCCACCAGTCGCAAGCCAGCGCGGACCATGCCGTACGGGATCGTCGAGAAAATCCAGCAGCATGCGTTCATGGTTTCCCATCAGGCAGATGATTTCGCCCGGATGTTCCGATTGCATGGACTGCAGCAACTCCAGAACCTCCCGGCTCTGCTCCCCCCGGTCGACGTAATCCCCGACCAGGATCAGTTTCGCATCAGGATGTCCCGTCTCGCCCAGTTTATGCAACAGGCTCAGCAACAGGTCCAGACAGCCATGGACATCGCCCACCGCAAAAAAAGGTACCTCTGGCACCAACGGGGAATCGAATGTGGGCTTAGGGGCACATTTCCGGAAAAAAAATCGCATGAGGCTCAGTTATGCTGTTTATTATCTACATCCAAGTGATCATTATTCAATTGGGTGTGAAGATTTCTTGCTAACGCGATCACCCGCTCGGCAGACCCGAAGCATCCGAACTGCGTGCGCATAAGGTATTCATGAAGACTTTCTCACTGAAAAATTGTGTCGGCTACGCTGGTATCGCGATGGCCCTGAGTACAGGTGCCGCTGGCTTCGGGCGTGCACAGGATCAGCCGCAACACAAACCGTGGAGCCGCCCAACGCTTAACTTCATGGGCGTCCCGGGTATGATCGACATGCCCACGGGTCACGCAATGGCGGACGCGGACCTCGCCTTTTCCGTAGGTATCTTTAGCGGGACCGTGCGCAACTCCGCGTATTTCCAGATCACTCCGCGGCTCTCTGGCGTGTTTCGGTATAGCTACATACAAGATTTTTCCAGAGATTCAGAGGCATACTACGACCGCAGTTTCGACCTGCGCTATCTGCTTAACCCGGAAACTGACCTCCTTCCTGCAGTGACTGTCGGACTTCAAGACTTTGGCGGCACGGGCATCTACGCCGGCGAATATGTCGCGGCGACCAAGACCTTCGGGCGTCTCCGGGCGACCGGTGGTATCGGCTGGGGCCGGTTTGGCAGCTACAACGGGTTCAGCAACCCACTCGGCATTCTAGGCAACAGCCTAAAGTCCCGCCCCGAAGATTCCGGCGGCATTGGCCAGACTGGCCAGCTGGACACCGGTCAATGGTTCCGGGGCGACGCAGCACTTTTTGGCGGACTGCAATACCAGCTCAATGACCAGCTTGTCCTGACGGCGGAATATTCGTCGGATGCCTATGTGGCAGAGAGCGCGCGCGGGCTGATCGACCTCAATTCACCGATTAATATCGGTGCAAGCTACCGGTTCAGCAATGGTCTGGATCTGAGCGCGGCCTATCTTTACGGTTCCGAAGCTGCGGTGCGGCTGACCTACACCTTCAACCCGAAAAACCCGAACAAACGCCCCGGTGGCATAGAAGCCGCGCCACCCTTGGTCGCCATGCGAGCCGCAGGTGCATCCGCAGATCTGGGATGGACGCAGCAAGCCGACGGCGCAGAAATCCTGCGGGACAACGTTTCAGAGGTCTTTGCGAACAACGGTCTGCGACTGGATGCGCTTGCTGTCGATGCCCGATCGGTTCATGTGCGATTTCGCAACGAACAGTACAGCAATTCCGCCCAGGCCATCGGTCGCGCAACCCGTATCCTTACACAGCTAATGCCCGCCTCGGTCGAAACTTTCGTTCTGACACCGGTAACCAGCGACGGTATGCCAACATCTCGGATGACCCTGAAGCGCAGTGACATTGAGGAACTGGTTCATTCCCCTGACGGTGCTTGGCAGACCTTGGCCCGCGCCGACATCTCGGATGCCTATCCACCTGACGGAATCGCTCCGACCCGGCTGGCATTTCCCGATTTCACCTGGGGCTTCGGACCTTATCTTTCGGCTAGCTACTTCGACCCGCGACAGCCGATCCGATTGGACCTTGGGGTCGAGTTAAATGCCCGCTACGAACTTCAGCCCGGGCTGGTGTTTCAGGGCGGCATCCGTCACCGGCTGACGGGTAATCAGGACGAAGCGGATCCGTCGAATTCGGAAATCCGGCATGTCCGATCGGATTTCGGCATCTATGCACGCGAAGGCCAAACCGCTCTTTCCAGCCTGACAGCGGCGAAATATTTCCGCCCCGGCGAAGACCTCTATGGCCGTGTGACAGTCGGCTACCTTGAATCCATGTACGGCGGGGTGTCCGGAGAGCTTTTGTGGAAACCCGTGGCCAGCCGCTTGGCCTTTGGCGTCGAGGCAAACTACGCCCGTCAGCGAGACTTCGATCAGGACTTCGGCTTTCAGGACTACGAAGTGATGACCGGTCATCTTTCGACATACTATGACGCCGAAGGTGGCTTTATCTATCAGGTCGATGCAGGTCGCTATCTGGCAGGTGACTGGGGCGCAACTTTGTCGGCCAGTCGGGAATTCGACAACGGCATCCGAATCGGCGCTTTCGCCACCTTCACTGCCGTTTCCTTTGATGATTTCGGCGAAGGATCGTTTGATAAGGGCATCCAGTTCGAGATCCCACTGTCTGTTCTGACAGGAACCCTGACACAACGCAGTATCAGCCGCACACTTCGCCCTGTTCAACGTGATGGTGGAGCGCGTCTTGACGTGTCTGGACGACTCTACGAAGGCGTCCGCGATTTTCACCAGCCAAAACTGCAATCTGAATGGGGACGGTTCTGGAGATGAGGAAAATTTCGCTCGCCCTCTGTGTCGCTATGACACTTGCCTCATGCGGTTCGGATCCGAACATCCAGCAGGTTGGCATGGTGCGAAACGCCCTGCGCGGGCTTTTCTCACCGCCGCCAAAGGTAAATCTGCGTCAAACACTCACCCCTGAGGTTTTGGAAAATTTCAACCAGCCTTTGCTGCTGGTCGACCTCCCGGACCGGGGTCTTCAGGCCGGCGCGCTACTGGTGCAGCAGAATGGCTTGCGTCAGATATGGCAAACCCAGGATGGCGTGACCCTTACCTTGGAATCGGGGATTCTCACCGAAACCAGGGGGCTTGGTGGCGATTTGATGACCACTGACCTAGGGAGGATCGGCGCCGCCATACGCGGCGAAATCAACACATCTGCGCGCATTCATCGGTACCTGAACGGCGAGGATCATCTTGAGGCCAAAGCGTTCGTATGTACCTACGCGATCCGGCCCAACGTACCGGTCAGCACCCTGGCAGGCAATTTCAACACGTTACGAGTAACGGAGGACTGCGTCGGCCCCGAAATAACCTTCCAGAACCGTTATTGGCTGGATGGCCGCGGGCTGATGCGTAAAACACGTCAGTGGGTGGGTCCGAATGTGGGCTACGCGGACACAGAACTGGTTAAGGAATAGGGTGCAAAAACTTGCAACACGTCGACCTCAATATCTAAAATGCCCAGCATCTTTGAACAATAGGATTTGAAAAAAGCAAGTTCTTAGGTTAGAAGACAAAGGGAGTTTTTTAACAAGGAGACAAAATATGAAGACTGGTTTTATCGCCATCGTTGCGTCCGCCGCATTGCTTCTCGGTTCCGCTGTGAACGCGGAGCAGATTAAGCCCGTTCAAAAAGCTAACGGAATTGTTTCGTCGCAAGGTATCTCAGCTGCCTTTGGCCTTGGTGGACTCGGCGCTGGCGCGACTGCTGGCCTCATCGGCACGATCGTCGTCGTTGGTGGCGTTGCTGCATCTGGTGCCGTCGGCGGCTCAACAGGCAGCTCTGCATCGCAGACCCCGATCTTTATCCAGTAACTATCCCCTTTCACAGGGTGTGACATGAAAGCGAACCTTTAGCGGGGTTCGCTTTTTCTTTGTCGCGCAAGATGGCTCATCGTGCTTATCCTTGTTATACGCAAATTTGCAGACAATAACGAAGGACGCTGGGAAACATGATAAAAAACGCGCTGATTTCTCTGTTTCTGGCAGCGCTCGCCGGGTGCGGTGTAGCGTATAATTCGCCGTCGATAAATTCTTTTGCGCAGACAGATTCTAAGGTCCGCGTACTGCCCATCACGGCAGAATCGACACTTGTAGCCAACAGGTCCGCCTACAGCCCCAAAACCCTTCCGGCCGCCTTCTTCCAGACCGCTGGTACTGGTAGTGGACTACGCAGCGGCGGCGCTGTTCCAGATTCAGTCTTGGATCAGCGCATCAAGCCGCTTTCCATGGAAACCCGTCTGCCGCCCCCTGCTCCGGTGCAACCTTACCAGATCGGAATTGGCGATGTTATTCTGCTCGCCACCCCCCAGACCGGATCGACAGTCGAACAATTGACCGGACTTTTGGCCGCGTCCAATTCACGCCAAGGTTATACCGTACAAGATGACGGCTCCATCTCGATCCCCAATGTCGGGCGGGTCGTGGTTGCTGGCCTGACCCTTGAATCGGCCGAAGCGGAACTTTTCCAGCGTCTGGTCGAAAAACAGATCGACCCCACATTCAGCTTGGAAATTGCCGAATTCAACTCCAAGAAAGTATCGATTGGCGGCGCTGTGGCCAAACCAACCGTTGCTCCGATCTCACTGACCCCCCTCTACCTTGACGAGGCTCTTGCGGCGGCAGGCGGTATCACCGTGACGGATCAGGATTATGCCTCGGTCCGCATCTACCGCGACGGCAATCTGTATCAGATCCCGCTGACGGAGCTTTATTCCAACCGTGGCCTGCAACGCGTTCCCCTGATCGACGGTGACAGCGTTTTTGTCGACACGACCTATGAACTGGACCTCGCTCAGGCCTATTTCGCCGAACAGATCCAGATCGCGAATTTCCGCCAGCAGTCACGCATTTCGGCACTGAACGAGTTGAATGCCGAAGTCGCGATCCGCCGCGGCGCGTTGACTGAAACGCGTGATAATTTCATGACACAGATCGAGCTGGATTCGGCTGGCCGCGACTACGTCTATCTCGCTGGAGAAGTTGAAAAACAAAGCCGCTTTCCCCTGCCATTCGGGAACACCGCGTCGCTTGCCGATGCGCTTTACAGTCAGGGCGGTATTCCCACGATCACAGGGAATGTGAGCAAAATCTATGTACTACGCGGCTCGGCCGACCCAAGGGAATTTTCCGCACTGACGGCATGGCAGTTGGACGCGAGCAATGCCGCGAACCTGTTGCTGGCCACGCGGTTTGAACTGCGCCCCAATGATGTGATCTTTGTTGCAGAACAACCGATCACCCGCTGGAATCGCGTCATCAACCAGATCACTCCGACCATCATCAACACAACGGTTGCTGCCGCCGGAAACTGATCACGCGGAAAGGTTGGCCACTGTCAACCTTTCCACCGCACCACCTGCAGCCTCAGCATCCTCCTGATCGTGGGTCACCATCAGAACAGGCAGATGCATCCGCCGCGCGCGGTCAAAGACCAGCGCCCGTATCTGCCGCCGCAATGACACATCGAGCCCCGAGAACGCCTCGTCCAGCAGGAGTGCTCGCGGTTCCGACAGCAGCATTCGCATCAGGGCCACTCGCGCCTTTTGCCCCCCTGAGAGAGTCGCGGGATCGCGATCAGCGTAGCCCTCCAATTCGATATCCGACAAGGCAGACTCGATCCGCTGCCGCCGGTGAGCGCGTGTGCCGCCAGGGCGCAGACCAAAAGCCAAGTTTGCCCCGACCGACAGGTGCGGGAACAGCAGATCATCTTGAAAAAGAATGCCAATGCGACGTTTCGCGGGTGGCAGATCGGTGATGTCCGTAGCGCCGAGGCAGACCTTGCCAGAAGCCTCGAAATCCGGTGACAGCGTGCCAGCGACATAGGACAACAGCGTTGATTTCCCAACGCCCGACGGCCCCATGACGGTCAGCACTGTGCCTGGGGCGATTGTGTGATCAATGCTTACCAACGGCGCGCCCCTCCGACTGATTCGAACATTGTGCAAGATCAGACTGTCAGCCATGCAGAGACCTCCGGTTGCGCCAGACCACGGCGGGCACTGCCAGCGCCAGAATGAAGGGCCCCAGCACGGCCAGTGTCTGGGATACGCCGTAAACGCCAATTGCACGCCGGTCGCCGCCCGAGGCAAGCGCGACGGCCTCTGTCGTTAGGGTCGACACACGCCCCCCACCCACCAGCAGCGTCGGCAGATACTGTCCGACCGAGACCGCAAAGGCGACGGCCGCTGTGGTCAGGATGGGGCGCAGTAGCATCGGGAGGCGTACCCGCCACAGGACCCCGCGAGGCGAGGCTCCAAGCGCTGCCGCCACAGTGCTGTTGCGCCTGTCCCATGCGCGCCACGGATCGCCCAGCGACAAAAAGGCATAAGGCAGCACAAACACGAGATGGGCCAGGACCACGGCCCAGATCGCACGATCCGCGCCAAGGCTGAGCAGCAGGGTCTGCAGCCCTGGCAAAAAAGCGGTCTGCGGCACCAGCAGCGGCAGATAGATCAGCCAGAGACCGCGCTGGGTCAGGTTTTGCCCGCTGCGGAATTCGGATTCGAGGCACCCGATGACAAGGATCAGCGAAAGGCCCGTCGCCAGAACGGCAATCAGCACCGTGGTTCCGCCCGTTGACAGGATGCCCGGAAGGTGTCGCGCCCAGCTGCGCAAATCGAAACTCTGCGGCAGGGCCTCGGGGAAAGCCCAGTAGCCCGCAAAGGACCAAACCGCGAGCCCTGCCAGCCCAGCCAGCACGGCAAGGGCCGACATCGCCCCCAACGCCAGGCCAAGAGGCCGCAGAACAGGATCCAGCGCGCCCCGGCTTCCCCTTGCGATCCAGAGGACACCCAATCGTGCGACCACGGCTTCTCCGGCGCGCCACAGCGTCAACGCGGTCAGCACCAGCCCCCCCTGCAGCAGGGCAGCGGCAGCGGCGGTGAGGCGCTGGGACAGATCCGGATCGCTCATCCAGCGGACGACCTGCACCGACAGCGGCGCAGGGGTCGAAGGGCCGAGAATCATCGCCACGTCGACGACTGACATGGAATATGCCAGCACCACATAGACCGGCAGGCGGATCTGGGCATAGACCGGCGGAAAGACGGTCTTCAGCCAGCCAGTGATACGCCCATATCCCAGCGCCTGCGCCACCCGCATCCGACGACGTGCATCCGCCTGCCCCAGTGCGGCCAATGCCATGAGCAACAGGAACGGCACCTCTTTCGCGACCATCCCTGCAGTCAGGGTCAGACCCCATTCGTCCTGTAGTATCAGAACGTCCGGGGGCCTGACCCATCCGGTCAGGGGCGAAGCGATCCGCGACAGCCAGCCAGAGGGCGCGACAAGGAAGGCAAGACCAAAGGCCGCTGCGGCATGCGGCACCGACAACAGGGGCGACAACAAACGTTCGAGAACCCGAAAGGGACCCGTGTCATACCAGCCTGCCAACGTCAGCGTGACGACACCCAGCGACAACAAGGTCGCCAAGAGGCCGGTGCTGATTGACAGGCGCATGGCCACCGGCAGGCCGGGCCACTCGAATAGCTGTATAAATGGATCGAATGAGAGGGTCGAAAGCCCCGCCGCGGGGAGGTAGCCAAGCGATGGCATCAGCGTTCCCAGCAGCCCTGCACAGACCGGCCCGAGCATCGCCATTAGAGTCAGCGCCGGGATCAGCCCCACTGCTGAAAGCCGTCCAGACCCACCGTTTTTCCCGGCCCAAAGTGGGGCCAGCAGGCGCATCAGGTCATTGTCCGGCCCCATAGCGGCGAGTCCAGTCCTCGGTTACACGCGACATCCAGCTCGGATGTGGTTCGGGCTGGGCTGAACCCAGTTCGGCGGGGGTCAGCGTCGCAATGCCAAGCTCAAGAGCGTCAAAGGTTTCGCGTTCTTCCGGCGACAGCTTGTCCATCGACAGCACCGTGCCATAGCCAAGGATGGCCGGATCCTGCGCACGCGCCTGCGCTTCGGGCGACAGCAAGGTATTTGCAACGACCATCGCCCCGGCCTTGGAGCCCGAATTATACGGGATCGCCACGTAAGAGGCATTTCCCAGGGTGCCGTTTTCCAGAACGAAGGTGCGCACCGTGTCGCGCAACTGGTTGTTGGCGATGGCGGTCGACGCCTCGCCCGGGCTGAATGAAATGGCGAGGTCGATTTCGTTATCCGCCATCAGTTGCAATTGCGCAGGCCCGGTCGCCGGATAAGCCGACCCCGAACGCCACAGAACTGGCGTGAGGGCGTCAAGGTATTCCCACAAGGGGGCTGTGACAGCCGCATAATCTGCCTCATCAGCCGACCCTGACAGGACATCGCTGTTATCCGTCAGCTCGATCAGCGTCTGCTTGAGGAAGGTAGAGCCAAGGAAGTCCGGTGGCTGCGGATAGGTAAACCGACCGGGATTGGCTTGGGCCCATTTCAGGATTGCCTCTGCAGAGGGCTGCGGCTCCATGTCCGCCGTGTCGTACATGTAGACAACCTGAGCCATCGCCCAGGGAGATTCGTATCCTTCGGTCGGGACAGTGAAATCCGACTGGACGGTTTTGCCCTCGGTATCCACATACTGCCAGTTCGGAAGCTGTTCGGCGAAAGGGCCAAACAGAAGATCCGCCTCCTTCATCGCGGCGAAATTCGGGCCGTTTATCCAGATCATGTCGACCGCGCTGTCATCGTCACGACCGGCCTGTTTTTCATTCAACACCCGGGTCACGGCATCGGCTGTGTCAGAGAGCTTCACATGCTCTAGCGTCACACCCTGCTTGGCCGCCTGCTCGCCAATCCAGGCAATAAAGTCATTGGTCGCAGTCGACCCGCCCCAAGCGTGCCAATAGACGGTCTGGCCCTGCGCCTGCTCCAACACCGAATCCCAATCAGATGGGTCAAGACCGTCAGAGAGTGCAGGCAGTGGCGCCGTGAGGGCAGCCAGCAGGGGAAGGGCGGTGGATAGGCGGGGCATGTTGTCTCCGGTTCAGTCTTTGAAAATCTGGCGTGCGGCCAGAATGCGTAGAGTTGCGGTGGCGTAGCAAAGTGCGCCAAAAATCCAGGCGAGCGGTGCGAAATATACCGGCAGAAGGCAGAGGAGCACGAAGAAACCGATGGTTTCGGCCCCCTCAAGCAGACCGTTTGAGAAGTAGAGCGACTTGGAACCTTGGGCCGAAGTTTCCATCCCGCGCTTTTCAGCAAGAATGGCATAGCCCAGGAAGGTGGTGCCGTTGAAATAGAAGGATGCCAGTAGAAAGGCCCCTGCCATGCCATTGGTGGTCGGGTCCAACAGAACAAAGGCCAGCGGCACAGCCCCGTAAAACAGAAAATCAGAGGCGATGTCGAGGTATCCGCCAAAGTCGGTCGCGTGGCTGGCGCGGGCGACAGCGCCATCCAATCCGTCGGCCAGGCGCGACAGCAGAAGCGGAACCAGGGCGATCAGTGGTGCCCCGGACCAGATCATCGCCGCCGCCATCAGCCCCAGACCCAACCCCAGAAGGGTGACCTGATTGGCCGTGACGCCAAATGCCGCAACACGACAGCCGACCGCGTTCAGCGGCGGATCGATCAGCTTGCGGGCGGCGGCGTCGAACATGGACGGTTCCTGTAGGGTGACCTGTATAAAGCCATGCCGATCCCCGGCAAGCAATGCCTTGACGGGAATGTGAAAATCCCTACGTGAATTGACGGACAAAGGACCGGTTTGCATCCGCCACAAAAAGCCGCTTTGGTGACGTCAGGATCGTCCGGCCATCCTGCTGCCCGTCCTGAATTTGATACCGCCGAAGGAGCTTGCGCCGATGACGTTCCGAAACCCGTTCCTGCCAGACGTCGCCCTAACAGGGCGCCCCTGCCTACAGGGGATGGCATGAGCGATGTTCTTATCCTCGGTGCCGGGATGGCCGGTCTGGGCGCCGCGCTGGCATTGCAGGCGCGCGGGTTGAACTGTGTGATCCTTGACCGTGGCGCGCCCGGGCAAGAGACGAGCTATGGCAATGCCGGAATCCTTCAGTCAGAGGCATCCGAGCCTTATGCGCTGCCGCGTTCGCCCATCAGTCTGCTGCAACTTGCACTAGGTCAGGGAAATGCCGTCGCGCTGGATCCTCTGGCGCTGCCCGGTCAGGCGGGAGCATTGTTGCGCTATTGGATGGCGTCCAGACCCAGCCAACATGCAAAGGCGACTCAGCTGTACCACCAGCTGATTTCCGAGGCCATTCCTGCCCATGCACCGCTGATCACTGCCGCCGGGGCGGACAATATCATCCAGCGCGACGGATATTGGGAAGTGTACCGCACAGAAAGCGCCTTCTATGCGGCGGAAACGAATGCGCGCAGGGTGGCGCGGCTTTACGGTCACGCGAATACGATTTTCTCGGGAGAGGACCTTCACCGGGCGGAACCCGGGCTCAGGGGGCGGTTAGCGGGCGCAGTTTTGTGGTCGGGTCCGTGGCGCGCAAGCGATCCGGGCGGGCTGGTGCAGGCTTATGCCGCGTTGTTCGAACAGCGCGGCGGGCGCATCATGGTTGGCGACGCCACCACGCTTGAGCAGCGCGGCGCCGGGTGGCGCGCGGCAGGGATCGAGGCCGCGCAGGTCGTTGTCGCACTTGGCCCCTGGTCCCCCGAACTGCTGCGCCCTTTTGGCTACCATGTTCCGATGGTGGCCAAGCGCGGCTATCATCTGCACTTCGACGGTGCGCACGGGCTGAACCGTTCGGTTGTTGACGCAGAGCGCAACATTGTCCTGTCCCCCATGAAGCTGGGCCTGCGCCTTGCCACCGGGGCGGAACTGTCGCGCCGGGCTGTCGACCATCCGCGCCAGCTGCTGCACGGAGAGCGCGCGGCACGTGAACTGCTGGAAATCGGGAATGCAGTCGAACAAAAAGCCTGGTCCGGTACACGCCCCTGCCTGCCGGGAATGCTGCCGCTGGTCACCCAGGCGCCGCGTCACAAGGGGCTTTGGCTGCATTTTGGGCACGGACATCAGGGTTTTACCCTTGGCCCAGCAACCGGAGAAAGGCTCGCCCGCGCGATGACCGGCGAACCAGAGGCGATTGCAGGGCTGGATCAGGGCATAAGTTGATCTCTGAGCGTCACCGCAAAGCAGACTGGAAAAGGGATGGGTTTCCGGCGCGCAGTGGCGTAACCCGGAAAGAGACACATCATCAGGAGCAAGACATGAGCCAGATCACCCGCCACCACACCGGTGCCCGCATGAGTCAGATCGTCGAACACGGCGACACCATTTATCTTGCCGGTCAGGTCGGAAACCCAGGCGAAGATGTGAACGCGCAGACGCAAACCTGCCTAGCCAAGATCGACGCGCTGCTGGCAGAGGTCGGAGCAGACAAGACGCGCCTGCTGCAGGTCACAATCTGGCTTGCTGATATGTCGGATTTCGCAGCGATGAATTCTGTCTGGGATGCCTGGGTTGCAGCCGGCCACACCCCCGCCCGGGCCTGCGGCGAAGCAAAGCTCGCCACGCCGGACTACCTTGTCGAATTCCTCGTGACGGCAGCCAAGGCCTGAGACCCGCGCGGCGGTGTCGTTTTAGACACCGCCATCCCGCGCCCGGGTCCAGCGATGAAGCCAGACCGGCGCCAGAGACTGATTTTCCGCACCGCGCATCACCAGACGCAGATTCGTGAGGTCAGCATTACCCGGCCGCAGCTTGAATGCGACACGGGTTCGGCTGGCTTGTGTGCCATCTTCGGATGACGCCGCCGGGGGAAGTGCCAGAACTACCGGATCTGTGAATTCTGCGCCGTCTGTGGCTGTGAGTTCGGGCCATGCATTTTCCGGAAGACCTTCAAAATCCACCACGTATTGCAAAGCCTCCTGCTCGATCGGGTCGATGCCGCTCCGGGCCTGAAGGATCTTCGCGCCCTCGGTAGACGCCGGGGCGAGCGTCCAGACAAGATCATAGTCGAACCGATGCTCGGAGCCTTTTTCGAGCGGCTGTTCCGGCCGCCAGAAGGCAACGATATTGTCCATGAATTCGTTTGCTGTCGGTATTTCGATCAGCGTCACGGCACCCTTGCCCCAGTCGCCACGAGGTTGAACCATGGCCGAGGGCCGGTGGTTGTAATGGGCCTCTGTGTCCTGAAAGGCGGCAAAACTCCGGTCGGACTGGTAAAGGCCGAAACTACGTGGATTGGTGTCGGAAAAGGCCGAAGCCTGAATTCTGGCGGGGTTCGAGATCGGTCGCCAAAGCATCTCGCCCGCGCCATTTTTGATCACCAGAACGTCGCTGTCATGTACAGCCGGTCGGAAATCGTCACCGACCGAAGACCGCAGCGGCCCCTTGAAATACATGGTGGTGAGCGGCGCGATGCCGATCGTGCTGATCGTTTCGCGCGGGAAGACCGTGACCGAAATCTCCTGACGTGTGTCATCGCCCGGTGTGATGGTCATGTCGATATGCGCGGTCAGCGATGGGCTGTCGATTAGCCCCTCTATGCGTTCGCTTGTGTCGCCCGGCTGATGCAGGCGCAGATGGACAATATCGGGGAATTCTTCCGGACCCTGATCTCCGCTTCCCAGCGCAATGGTGCGCGCGGAAAGGCCATAGACCATGTCACGGCCGATGGCGCGGAAATAACTGGCACCCTGCATCACGAGGAACTCGTCCATATGCTCTGGGTCATTCAACGGGGTGCGCAATCGCAGACCTGTAAATCCGGCACCCGGTGCCTTGGCGGGGATCTCATCGAAATAGCGCAGATCGAAAGAGAAAAGATCCGCCGCGAAATCGTAGGGTACAATCCCGGTGTCGGTGATCCGGTCAATGATCACAGGAGTCTGAAAGTACAGACCGGGGGGTAACAGATCCACGGCAAAGCTGTCGTCCAGGTCAAGCATGGCAGCGCGTCCCGGCAGCGGTCGGATGCCGCGATAGGCGTCGTAATCCAGACCCGCAAAGGGCGGCGGAAGCTCACGGTTCGGCGCATTGTAGGGTTCTGACGCAAGCTTGCGCGCCCGGTCCAGCAGGCCGTCGCCGGGACGGTCAGGAGTGCGTGCAAAACCGCCACGCGTGCCCATCAGGGTCGCTGCGGCAGTGGCTGTGGTCAAGAAGCTGCGTCTGTGCATTGTTTTACCGGTCAAATGTGGACGTCGTGTTGACGATCAAGGTAGGGCACAAGAATTGGTGCCGCCAGTAGTGGCGCGGCCACAGGAAGCATAAACAGCAACGCATCCGGGTTCACAACCGCTACCAAAGCGACAAGCGCAATGCCGCCTGCGGCTTCCAGCATGCCAGAGGGCAGATTCACACGGCGGCCTGTGGTGCTTTTCCAGCCGCAATCGTGCCCTGTCAGAACCGATCCGACTGCCAGCACGTGACGGATCATCACAATTGGTGCCAGCAGTGACGACATCACCAGTTCGGCGGTCGCAGCCCGCAACATGATCTTGCGGGCGCGCGGGCTATTCGTGGAGCCCAAGTTGCGCAACAGACCACAAACCTTTGGCATAAGGAGCAGGGTGACCACCGCCAGCAGCGGCCAAATGCTTGCAGCTGGCACCAACCCGGCAGAAAGCAGAATGACCAGCGCCAACCAGATTGGCCCGGCAGCATAGCCCATTATGCCCACCGCCATGTGCATGCGGCTGATCGGGTGCAGACCAGCCATGCCGATGATGCGGCTGTGTTGCAGGTTGCCCTGGCACCAGCGGCGGTCACGCTTGTGAAACTCGGCCAGGGTCTGTGGACCGTCTTCGGCGCTGGCGCGGGTCTCAGCATCGATTTCGATCTTCCAACCGGCGCGGCGCATCAAGGCAGCCTCGACAAAGTCATGGCTGAGGATATCACCACCAAAGGGCGCCGAACCGCTGAGTTTCGGCAGATGACCCGCCTCGCGAAAGGCTTTGACGCGGATCAGGGCGTTATGCCCCCAATAATTGCCGGCATCTCCAGTCCAGAGCGCAAAACCGGTCAGAAAAGTCGGTCCCATCAGGCGCGCAGACAGGCGCTGCAGCTTGCCAAAACGCGATTTTGCCGGGACCAGACGCATTCCAGCCTGCAATAGGCCGGTCTGCGGCGAACGTTCCATGCGTTCAACCATTGTCGCAATGCGCGAAGCACCCATGCGGCTGTCGGCATCCAGAGTCATCATGTAGTCGAAACGGTTGCCGTGGCTGTGCAACCAGTCCGAGATATTGCCGGGTTTACGCCCCGTATTTTCGGTACGGCGGCGGTAGACGATTTGGCCCGCGTCAATCAACGGAGCCAGCGTCTCCTCTTCCAGCGCGATCCTGTCGGGATCGCGTGTGTCAGACAGCACGAACAGTGTCGTGGTGTGGTTGATGCCTTGCCGTTCCAGATCCATCGCAAGTTCGGACAACATGCGGGCAGGACCACTCGGCTCTTCTCCGCACATGGTTAGCAAGACGGCTGTACGGCCGATCGGCTGCCAGCCAGGCAGCGGGCGAACGGTCGCCATTGGTGAGGCCAGTAGCCCAATCAGCGCAGTGGTAGCTCCCAGCGAAAGCGTGGCCGCAGTCAGCGTCAACAGGGCAAGTGCCGTGCCGCTGGCCAGTGTCCATTCATCGATCGCTGCCGCAAAGCCTGCAGCGATCATCATCGTAAGGGTAAGCGTCATTGCCGCCTGGAGCCAAGCCAGCCAGTATGAATCGCCTGCCTGTGAAAGCGTCGGAGCGTTCAGAACCGGGCGCGCGAGAAAGCGTCGCAGCGGGGCCGGTCGCAGCACGGCCCGTACGGGGGCAGCGGCGATCTGGCCTGGGAGTACATGGATTGACATGGTTAACCTTCGTGAATTCGGAGACTGAGTCTGTTGCTCCTCAAACGCTCCAATTGCTGCTTGGTTGCGCCGCCGCAATGGGCTTCAGAAATATTTCGAAGCAATGCGCCGATCCGGCCTGCTTCCTTAAGCGGAATTCCGCCATATGACTGAAATCGCGTAAAAAAACACCCAATTTCGAAGGAACAATTTGGCGAGTTTCTGCGCGTGCATAGTGCGTACTGCTTGCGAGCGTTCGCCTGCTGTGGTCTTGCGACGTCACGCACCACGAAACAGGCGCTGGAAATGATGAAACGAGGCCGCAAAAGGGCCGCATTGACCAACGGCACCGCGATTCGGAGACCGGCATGAGCCGAAGGTTCCCTTGGTCGGGCAAGCTCAGCCTGCGGATTTTTCAGGCGTTGGTGAGCATTGCACTGCTGGCTGTCTTATGGCGCGCGGTTGGCGGCAGCGATGCGCTTAACAGTCTTGCCGGTGCCGATCCGTTCTGGCTTGCCCTCGCATTTCTGATGCTGACGCTTCAAACGGTTCTGTCTGCGCTAAGGTGGAAATTGACCGCCAAAGGCCTCGGCCAACGGTTTACCACCACGCATGCGATACGGGAATACTACCTCGCTCAATTCATCAACCAGTCGCTGCCCGGCGGCATGGTCGGCGATGCGGGTCGAGCTGTTCGGGCACGACATCAGGCGGGACTAATGCGCGCCACGCAAGGCGTGGTGTTCGAGAGGCTATCGGGACAGGTGGTGGTGTTTTCGGTCATGGCCGTGACCTTTGCTGTGACAACGCTATCCCCCGGAGGGCTGCACTGGCCGATATGGGTTCGCTCATTCATGGTGCCGCTGATCCTCATCGGGTTGGGCGCGCCGGCGGTGTTCTGGCTAGGCGGGCTTCTGCCTGGGCCCCAGCGCCGCGCTCTCGACAGCCTTTGGGACGCCCTTCACACATCCCTTTTGGCGCCAAAGATCCTGAGGTGGCAGGTGGTTCTTGGGCTTGGAACGACCGCCTGCACGCTGTCGGCCTTTGCGTTCTGTGCGCTGGCGACCGGAACGGGACTTTCTCTGGTCGCGGTACTGGGGGTCGTACCTCTGATAGTATTTACCATGCTGATCCCCATTTCCATTTCAGGCTGGGGCCTGCGCGAAGGCGCGGCCGCCGCCCTGTTTCCTGTAGTCGGGGCTAGCGCGACGGAAGGTCTGGCCGCCAGTATTGCCTTCGGACTGGTGTTCATCGCCGTCGTTCTACCTGGAATTCTTCCCCTCCTCAAAGGCCGTCGGGTTCAGAAGTGAAAACACGTATGTCGTAAAAAACGACACTTATGACGTTTTTAAATTGGACTCACCGCCCGATTTGGTGGCAGGCTACGGTTATGCCCACCAGCCAGCGGAGCCGAGCCATGTCCAGGGACCCCCTTCTTCAACCGTATCAATTGGGTCATCTGACCCTGAAAAACCGGATCATGACCACCAGTCATGAACCCGCCTATCCCGAAGATGGCATGCCAAAGGACCGCTATCGTGCCTATCACGCGGCGCGCGCCAAGGCCGGTGTTGCCCTGACCATGACCGCCGGGTCGGCGGCGGTGTCGCGCAACTCTCCTCCGGTGTTCAACAACGTGCTGGCCTACAAGGACGAGGTGGTGCCGTGGATGAAGGCACTTGCAGACGAATGCCACGGCCATGGTTGCGCGGTCATGATCCAGCTAAGTCACCTGGGGCGACGTACCCAGTGGAACAAGGGCGACTGGCTGCCCGTCGTCTCGCCCGGTCCATTCCGCGAACCGGCGCACAGGGCCTTTCCCAAGGTGATCGAAGACTGGGAAATCGACCGCATCATCCAGGACTACGCCGATGCGGCGGAACGAATGCATGCCGCCGGACTCGATGGGGTCGAATTCGAATGTTACGGCCATCTGATGGATCAGTTCATGTCGCCGCTGACCAATGCGCTGGACGCGCCTTGGGGGGGATCGCTGGAAAACCGCGCGAGATTCGCGCTCGAGGTGTACCGCGCCTGCCGCAAGCGGGTCGGCGATGGGTTCTTGCTGGGCATGCGTTATTCCGCAGATGACACCGCGCCGGGTGGGATCGATACTGAAGAGGGCATCGCCATCGGGCATATGTTCAAATCCGCTGGCGTCGATTTCCTGAATGTCATTCGCGGGCAGATCCACACCGATCCGGCGATGACCGACGTGATTCCGATACAAGGCATGAAATCCGCACCGCACCTGGATTTCGCAGGCCGCATCCGGGCAGAGGTCGGCCTGCCCACCTTCCATGCCGCGCGGATTCCCGATGTGGCAACGGCACGCCACGCGATCGCGAGCGGCCAGTTGGACATGGTGGGGATGACCCGCGCCCACATGGCCGACCCGCAGGTGGTGCAGAAAATCATGGAAGGACGCGAGGAAGACATTCGCCCCTGCGTCGGCGCGACTTATTGTCTGGACAGGATTTATCAGGCTGGGGATGCTCTTTGCATTCACAACGCCGCCACAGGGCGCGAACTGTCGATGCCGCATGACATTCCGGCGGCAACCGTGCGCAAGAACGTCGTAATCGTCGGTGCAGGTCCTGCGGGCCTCGAGGCGGCGAGGGTCGCAGCAGAGCGCGGCCACGACGTGACCGTATTCGAGGCGGCAGGCGATCCCGGCGGGCAGATCCGTCTGACCGCGCAAAGTCCCCGCCGCAAAGAGATGATCGGCATCATTGACTGGCGCATGGCGCAATGCGCGGCGCGTGACGTGACCTTTCACTTCAACACCTTTGCCGAAATGTCCGACGTGACGGCGCTGAACCCCGATGTGGTGATCATCGCCACAGGGGGGCTGCCAAATACGGATGTGCTGGAGGCGGGCAACGATCTGGTCGTTTCGACCTGGGATATCATTTCGGGCGACGTGAAGCCCGGGCAATCGGTGCTGATGTACGATGATGCCGGGGACCACGCAGCACTACAAGCGGCAGAGATCGTTGCAAAGGCGGGTGGGCATGTAGAGATCATGACTCCGGACCGCAGCTTTGCCCCGGATGTCATGGCGATGAATCTGGTACCCTATATGCGCAGCCTTCAGGACAAGGATGTAAGGTTCACCGTTACCTATCGCTTGATGGCGGTCGAGAAGGGCGGGAACCGGCTGCGCGCTGTAATCGGCACGGATTATTCGGCGCACCGGGAAGAGCGGCATTTCGATCAGGTCGTGGTCAACCACGGGACTTTGCCGCTGGATGATTTGTATTTCGAACTGAAGCCGATGTCGACGAACCTTGGCGCGGTGGATCAGGATGCGTTGATCGCAGGCCGCCCGCAAACGGATGTGCGCAACGCTGAGGGCATCTTCCAGCTTTTCCGGATTGGCGATGCGGTATCGGCGCGAAACACCCATGCCGCGATTTACGATGCATTGCGGCTGATGAAGGATGTTTAACCGACCGCGCCGGGCGCGTCAGCAGCCCCCGACCGCACCCCAAAATCCACTATGTCCATTCCGACCTATAAAATACCGCAAATGAACCAACCGATCGGGGACAAATCCCGCAAAGATCAAACAGACCTACCCTGATTCCCACCCCGCCAACGCAGGACTCCCCCATGCTCAGAGACGCCGATGTTCTCTCTCTTCTCCTGTCCCGTCAGCCAGGCTATTCTCTGGAACAGCCCTTCTACCTTGATCCCGGTCTATATGATTCAGACCTGCGCCACATTTGGTACAAGGACTGGCTTATGACAGCCGTCAGCGCCGAACTGCCGAAAACCGGCAGCTATGTCACAAGGCAGATCGGCGACTACTCGATCATTGTCGTGCGTGGCGCAGATGGCATCGTGCGATCATTCCACAACTCCTGCCGCCACAGGGGCAGCCGGATCTGTTCTGCCGCAAAAGGCAACAGCCCCAAGCTGACCTGCCCCTATCACCAGTGGACCTACGAACTTGACGGCCGACTGCTTTATGCGCGCGAGATGGGGCCGGATTTCATAGCCGCTGATTTCGGCCTGAAACCCGTGCATTGCGAAGAGGTCGCAGGCCTCATCATGATCTGCCTCGCCGAGGAAGCACCAGATTTCGCGCCCCTTCGTGCACAGGCTGAAAAATACGTCGGTCCGCATGGCCTAAAGGACTGCAAAGTCGCGTTCGAGAGCACCATCGTCGAAAACGGCAACTGGAAACTGGTGATGGAGAACAACCGCGAGTGTTACCACTGCGCCGGTTCACACCCTTCGCTTTGCCGTACCTTCCCCGAAGATCCCAATCTGTTCGGCGGCGCTGACGGCAAGGGGTCACCACCACTGGAAAACCACATCTCCAAATGCGAGGCTGCGGGGCTGCCATCGAAATTCGTCATGGCGGATGACGAACAGTGGCGGTTCATCCGCATCCCGTTCCTTGGAAATGCTTCAAGCTACACGATGGACGGCAAACCGGCCGTCACCAAACGCGTCGGGAACGTACCGTTTGATGAGGCGGGCAGCTGCCTGCTCTATCACTTTCCCAATAACTGGAACCACTTCCTCAGCGATCAGGGCCTCATTTTTCGCATAAACCCGATATCCCCCACCGAAACCGAAGTGACGACAATCTGGCTGGTGAACAAGGACGCGGTTGAAGGTGTGGACTATGATCTGGAGCGTCTGACCGAGGTCTGGGTGGCAACCAACTCCGAGGACCGCGCCATCGTCGAGGAAAACCAGCGCGGCATCCGTTCGCCCGCCTACGTCCCCGGCCCCTATTCGCCAGTTCAGGAAAGCGGCGTGGTGCAGTTCGTCGACTGGTATGCCCGCACGCTTCAGCACCGTCTGACCGGGCGCGGCAAGCGCGGCCTGATAGCGGCGGAGTGAACACATGATCCCGATGCCAAAAGAGGATTCGCCGGTCTGGAAGGATTCGGAACTTCTGGAATGCGTGCAGACGATTCCAGAGGCACCGGATGTGGTCAGCTTTGTTTTTCGCCCGCCTTCCGGCGCGCGGTTCCTGTACAAGGCCGGGCAATTTGTGACACTCGATCTGCCGGTGCCGGGCGGGAACATCCAGCGGACCTACACGATCTCGTCCAACCCCGCGGCGACGGCTTATATCACTGTGACAGTCAAAGCACAGGCTGGCAGCGTCGCGTCACGCTGGATGCTGGACCATCTGAAACCGGGAATGCGGCTCAAGGTCTATGGCCCCACGGGGCTGTTCCATTTGCCGCCGCAGCCAGATGACAAGTACCTGTTCATCTCGGCTGGATCGGGTGTCACGCCAATGATGTCGATGGCCGCGTTTCTCTGGGAGCGCGGCGAAGACCCCGACATCACCTTCATCACCTGCGCGCGCCGCCCATCCGAGCTGATCTTCCGCCGCAAGCTCGAACACATGGCCAGCCGGGTGCAGGGTATCAAACTGAACTTTGTGGTCGGGCAAGACGATCCCTATGATGCCTGGACGGGCTATCGCGGACGTTTCAATCAGCTGATGCTGGGCTTGATGGCACCGGATTACCTTGACCGCGAGGTTTATTGCTGCGGGCCCGAATCCTTCATGGAATCGGTGCGCGACATGCTCAACAGCCTTGGCTACGACATGACGCGCTATCATCAGGAAAGCTTTGCCGCCCCTGCTGTGACTGTCGCCGAGATGACTGAATTCGACGACGTTGTGCCACAGGAAAAGGCCGCAGCCGAACTGGTATTTTCCCGGTCCGGCAAGACCGTACCCTGCCACGAAACAGATACGGTATTGGCGATTGCCAAGGCTTCGGGGCTGAACATCCCCTCGGGCTGCACATTCGGCGTCTGCGGGACGTGCAAGGTCAAGAAAATATCGGGCGAGGCGCATATGGTGCACAACGGCGGGATATCAGAGGATGATATCGCGGATGGCTATATCCTGGCGTGCTGTTCCAACCCGATCGGACGGCTGGAAGTAGAGGTTTAACGACCCGGCGCGAGAGGCACCGGGCAGCGCCTATTTCACTGCCATAGCCTCCAGCGTCATGCCGTGGCGCGAGGCGAAGCGCGCAAGTTCGCTGTCGCTGGCCGAGGTTCCGGTGAACGTCTGCACATAGAATGGCATCCGTGGCATGCGCACCTCGGGCGACTCTGTCACCATCATCGAGACATAGCCGATCTGCGTGTAATAAACAGTGAAAGCACGCACCTGAGCATCGGCCTCAGCAAAGCCAAACCGCAGAAACATCGCGCGGATCGCTGCGATCCGCTCCTGATCCGTCGCTTCAAGCACCGCGCGCAAGTCAGGATCGCCCAAGGCCCAGTTCCGGATCGCGAAATCGAGCTGTGAATCGAAGAGATCAGGGCGCAGCCAACAGTCGAACAGGTTCAGCACCGCCTCCGCGATCGTTTCTGAAAAAGCCTCTGCTCGGGCAATCATATTGCCGGTGTTCTTGGCACGCCAGCGCGCGATCAGTGCCGCGAGCAGCGCCTCACGGCTGTCGAAATGACCGTAAAAGCTGGTCCGCGACAGTCCGACACGTTTGGCCAGCGGCATGACCTTGACCGCCTCGACCCCTTGTTCGATCAGCAGCTGATACGCGGCCTCAAGCCAAAGATCCTCGGACCCACGCCAGCCGCCTGTCTTTTCCGCCATACCGCGCACCTCCTGCAGGCTTCTGAGTAGCCGGGAAGCCGGGTTTTGGCAATTCGCCTGCCCATTGTGCATAGGAGGACAGGGCCTGTGCATCCTGCTATTACGGCTTGCCTCAACACTTGGTTGCTGCGATGCAGCGCTAACGTGGTCTTTACCGCGGCAATATCTATTCTTATGCGCAAACGGCGCAACCCGCGCGCAATGCCGCCTGAGCGAGGAATTCTGATGATCCCGAACCGTTTCCTAATCTCATTGACCCTTGGGATACTGATGGCGCCCGTACTGTCTGGGTCCGCTTTCGCGCAGGGGCAGGAACGTCCTCCCACAGCGGTAACCGTCGTGACGGTCCAGCCTGAAATTGTCACGCTGACCTCGACCTTGCCGGGGCGCGTCGTCGCCTCTGCAGCAGCTGAGGTGCGCCCGCAGGTGGCCGGGATCATCACCGAACGGCTATTCACCGAGGGTGGTCAGGTCGAAGCCGGTGATGTGTTGTTCACCATTGATCCCGCAACCTACGAGGCGAACGTCTCGCAGGCACGCGCGCAGGTCACTCTGGCGCAGGCACAGCTGTCTGCCGCAGAAAAGGAACTGACCCGGTTCGAGGAGCTTCGGCAGCGCAATGTCGCCTCGGATCAGTCCTATGACTCGGCCCTTGCGGCGCGGGAATCGGCTGCGGCGAGCCTGCAGGTTTCACAGGCGCAGCTGCAAGCCGCAGAAATCGAACTTGATCGTACCAACATCCGCGCACGCCTTTCAGGCGAAATCGGCCGGTCGCTGACCAGTCAGGGTGCTCTTGTGACCGCGAGCCAGGCCGATCCGCTGGCAGTGATCCGCAACATCGACCCGATTTATGTGGATGTCACCCAATCCGCCGCCGAAGTGCTGCAATGGCGCCGCGGCAACGGGGTCGAGGGGCTGGGCGACGCCGCCCGTGCAGTTTCTCTGACACTCGCCGATGGCAGCATTTTCAGTGAAACCGGCAGCCTGACCGCCGCCGAGCCGGATGTCGATGAACAGACAGGCGTCGTCGTTCTTCGGATGGGCTTTGCCAATCCCGAAAAGCTGCTACTGCCGGGCATGTACGTTCAGGTCGAAATGCCGACCCAACTGATTGAGGGCGCCTTTCGTGTTCCCCAAGAGGGGGTCAGCCGTGACCGGCGCGGACAGCCTATCGCCATGATCGTAAACGCCGAAAATGCGGTTCAGCAGGTTTCGCTGACCATTGCGCAAGACATCGGATCCGACTGGATTGTCACCGACGGCCTGAACGCAGGTGATAAAGTGATTCTCGAGGGGCTTCAGAAAATCCAGCCCGGCGCCACCGTCGCACCCGAAGAGCGCGTCACGGCGGCAGGGGCCGCCTCAGCCCCCGCCGAGAAAACCGAATAATTCGCCAAACTAACCCAGACCTGATCCGAAGGACCTAACAATGGCCCGCTTTTTCATCGACCGCCCGATCTTTGCCTGGGTTCTTTCGATCTTCATCATGGGCATCGGAATTCTGTCGATCCTGACATTGCCGATTGCGCAGTATCCGCAGATTGCGCCGCCGACTGTTTCCGTCAGCGCATCCTATCCCGGTGCCTCGGCCGAGACTGTGGCAAACACCGTCACGCAGGTGATCGAACAGCAGATGACCGGCCTTGACGGTCTGCGGTATATATCGTCCAGCTCGACCTCGTCCGGGGGCGCGTCGATCACCCTGACGTTTGAGACGGGTACCGACCCCGACATTGCGCAGGTGCAGGTCCAGAACAAGCTGTCGCAGGCCACGGCGCTTCTGCCTGAACCCGTGACGCGGCAGGGTGTGACCGTGCGCAAATCTTCGGCTGGCTTCCTGATGGTGGTTGGTCTGATTTCAAAAGATGGCACTTTCGATGCCACGGACCTGTCGGATTACCTTGTCTCGAATATGGTGAACGAAATCAGCCGCGTCGAAGGCGTTGGCAATGTTCAGGTGTTCGGCGCGCAATATGCCATGAGGATATGGCTGGACCCATCCAAGCTCGCCGCGTTTGAATTGTCACCGTCCGATGTGGTCGCTGCCGTTTCGGCAGAAAACGCCCAGATTTCAGCGGGCTCATTTGGATCGCGACCTGCCGTAGAAGGTCAGCAACTGAACGCGACGATCACCGCCCAATCGCTGCTGCGTACACCCGAAGATTTCCGCCAGATTGTGCTGAGGGCGGAAACTGACGGCGGCCTCGTGCTGCTGAACGATGTAGCCCGGATCGAGATCGGCGCCGAAAACTACAACACTATCTCGCGCTTCAACGGCGCGCCGGCCTCTGGTATGGCGATCAGCCTCGCGCCCGGAGCAAACGCCCTGGACACCGCCGATGCGGTCAAGGCACGGATCGACGAATTCGCCCAGATCTTTCCCGAAGGCATCGACTATGTGATCCCTTTCGATACCACGCCGTTTGTCACCATCTCGATCGAAGAGGTGGTCAAAACCCTGGTCGAGGCGATCATACTTGTTTTCCTCGTGATGTACCTGTTTTTGCAGAACTTCCGTGCAACACTGATCCCGACACTGGCCGTCCCGGTGGTTCTTCTGGGCACCTTCGGAGTGCTGGCGGCCTTTGGTTTTTCGATCAACACACTAACCATGCTTGCCATGGTTCTGGCCATCGGCCTGCTGGTCGATGACGCCATCGTCGTTGTGGAAAACGTTGAGCGGATCATGGAGCAGGAGGGGCTAAGCCCGCTGGAAGCGACGCGCAAGTCGATGGACCAGATCACCGGCGCGCTGATCGGCATCGCGGTTGTCCTTTCGGTGGTCTTCGTGCCAATGGCCTTCTTTCCCGGTTCGACCGGCGTGATCTACAAGCAGTTCGCCGTGACCATCATCAGTGCGATGGCGCTATCGGTGGTCGTGGCGCTGACGCTGACCCCGGCTTTGTGTGCGACGCTGCTGAAAAAGCCTACACATGACAAGAAACGGGGTGTCTTTGGCCTGTTCAACCGCGGTTTTGACAAGACGGTCAACGGCTATGGCCACAGCGTCAGCTATATCGTGCGGCGCCCGTTCCGCATGACCATCGTTTACGGCGCGATCATCGCCGCCATGGGCTTTCTCTTCATCCGCACACCCGAAGGATTTCTTCCCGCCGAGGATCAGGGCATCCTTTTCACCCTGATTCAGGCCCCCACCGGGGCAACGGCGGAACGCACACTAGAGATAGTGAAGCAGGTCGAGGACTATTACCTTGAGCAGGAAAGCGACGTCGTTCAATCCGCGTTCGGCGTGGTGGGTTTCAGTTTCGCCGGACAGGGGCAAAACATGGGCCTTGCCTTTGTCCGCCTCAAGGACTGGGAGGAACGCACCGAGCCGGGTCAGAGCGTTCAGGCGCTTGCCGGTCGCGCCTATGGTGCCTTCAGCCAGATCCGCGACGCTATGGTGTTCCCGATCGTGCCGCCTTCGGTGATCGAACTTGGCAACGTGTCGGGCTTTGACTTCTTCCTGCAGGCGCGGGCGGGACAGACGCATGAACAGCTTCTGCAGGCCCGGAACCAGATGCTGGGGATGCTGTCGCAAAGCCCGCTCATCGCGTCGGCACGGCCTTCCGGGCTCGAGGATGCAGCGCAGTTCAATCTGGACATCGACTGGCGCAAGGCCGGGGCCATGGGCGTCTCGGCGACAGACGTGGGCAACCTTCTTTCGGTTGCCTGGGCCGGGCGCTATGTGAACGACTTTATAGACCAGGGGCGAATCAAACGGGTCTATGTTCAGGGCGAAGCGAATGCGCGCGCCGTTCCGTCGGACATCGACAAATGGCGCGTGCGTAATGCCAGCGGCGGATTGGTTCCGTTTTCGAACTTTGCGACGGGCGACTGGACCTACGGCCCACAGGGCGTAAACCGTTACAACGGCGTGCCGTCGATGCAGATCCAGGGCGCCCCGGCACCCGGCGTATCCACCGGTGAGGCGATTGCAGCGGTCGAAGCAATGATCGACCAGTTGCCGCCCGGCTATCAGATAGCCTGGACTGGCCTGTCGCTCGAAGAACAGACATCCGGCAGTCAGGCGCCGCTACTTTACGCCCTCAGCCTTGCAGCGGTGTTTCTGGCTCTCGCCGCGCTTTACGAAAGCTGGTCAATCCCGTTTGCGGTGATGCTCGCCATGCCTATCGGTGTCTTGGGTGCGTTGGTAGGCGCTTATTTGGGCGGCTTTGAAAACGGCGTGTTCTTTCAGGTCGGTCTGCTGACCGTGATCGGACTGACAGGCAAGAACGCAATCCTGATCGTCGAATTCGCCCGCGAACAGCGCGATGCCGGAAAACCTCTTTACGAGGCGGTAAGCGAAGCGGCGAAACAACGGTTTCGGCCCATCCTCATGACTTCCATGGCGTTTTCGCTGGGCGTTCTACCGCTGGTGCTCAGCACCGGCGCGGGGTCCGGCGGGCGGCAGGCGATTGGCTCGGGCGTGTTGGGCGGTACTGTATCTGCGACGATTCTTGGCGTTCTGCTGGTGCCATTCTTCTTTGTTCTGGTTGCCCGCTTGGCAGGACAGGGCAAGGACAAGCCGACAAAGGCCGAAGCGACACCTGCAGAGTAACGCTGACACAGAGATCCCGGTCAAAAACGTTGCCGAAAACTGACACAGGGCGCGAATTTTAATTCGCGTCCTGAACTTTGTGCGGAACTGATCTATTTTACCAGACATGACAGATGTTCGCACCTTCTTCAGACAGCTGAGACAAGCAGGCCCCACGCGGGTCTGTCTTCAAGTGATCAATTTCATCCTCTATGCGATGCGCCGGTTCTATGTGGACCGGATGAGCATCGCTGCGGCCGCTCTGACATACACAACTCTGCTGGCCCTCGTTCCGCTTCTGGTCATCGCCTTTGCGATCCTGTCGAGCTTTCCGGCCTTCGACGCAGTCAAAGGCCGGATGCAGGAGCTGTTTTTCAACGCGGTCGTGCCCGAGGCCGGCACAGCGATATCCGACTACCTCTCGAATTTCACCGAGAACGCCAGCAATCTGACCGTCGTCGGCGTGGTCGCCCTGGCTATCGCCGCGTTGCTACTGCTATCCACAGTTGAAGACACGCTGAACCACGTCTGGCACGTCGATCGGCCGCGGCCCATTATGATGCGATTCCTGATCTTTTGGGCGCTTCTTACACTGGGTCCACTGTTGATTGGGGTCAGCTTCACGCTGACATCTGATCTTGTCCAATACGCGACCCATACGCAGCTTGTCATGCTTGGTGTCCCATCCGAGGTCAAAACGCCCGGATCCTGGATCCTGAGCATGGCACTTCGGGTCGGTATCAACATCATCGGCTTTACGGCCCTATTCGTGCTTGTTCCGGCACGTCGCGTGCGCGTCCGCCATGCCCTGATCGGCAGCGTCTTTGCTGCGGTCGCCTTTCAATTCCTGTCCTGGGGGTTCAACACGTTCTACACCTCGGGCTCCAGCTACGAGACGATCTACGGCGCTGTGGCCGCAGTCCCGGTGTTCCTGATCTGGATTTATACGTCCTGGATTGTGATCATCCTTGGCGCGGTGTTTGCCGCCGCCTTTCCGGACTGGTGGCAATCGCGCAGCGCCCCGCTGTGGAGCAAGTCGTCGCCGTCGGACCGACTGACCATCGCCATCGCCTTGCTTTCCAGACTGCAAAGTCACGCTCAGACAGGCGGCACACTGGACGAAAAGACTCTGTCTGCCGCCGTGCCTCTGGAGGCACGCGAGGATATTCTCGATCTGCTATGTGCAATTGGCTACATCGTGGAGACTGAACAGGGGCAAGTGGCGATTGCGAGGGACCTGCACACCACGACCCTGTTCGATCTGGTGAAGGACATGGGCCTTTTGTACAGCGTCGCCCCGGGGCAGTCCCCGGATCTGCCGGAAAAGATCGCGCAACGGGTCGCGTTCGGAACCAGTTCGACCCACGAGCTACTTGACCGTCTGCACGCGTCAGAAGGTGAAATCCTTAGCGTGCCTCTGGCCCAGATTCTGGGGGCACTCCCCCAACCGCAAAAAGACCTGCCAATAGTGGCAAAGATAGTGCCGGAAACGGCGCATTTGAACCAAAGCTGACCCTACCCGAGGAATATCTGCCCAGGTGGATAGCGAACTTTGGCGACCGTATGCCGCGCAAGGAAAAAGCCCAGCGTGAGCGGCCCGACACGCCCCAAGAACATCACGCACATGATTACCACGCGTCCGACGGTGTCGAGTTCCGTCGTCGTACCCATCGACAAGCCAACGGTGCCAAAGGCCGAGGTCACCTCGAACGCGAGAGCGATGAAAGATCCATCATGGCTTATCGACACAATAAAGAGCCCGACGAAGACGATGAAAATGCTTACGGTGGTGAGGGCAAGAACCTTCATTACCTCGTTCACGCCCAGAGACCGGCCAAAAGCATGCAGCGTTGTGGTCCGTCGAAAAAACGCCACCGTGGCCAGCAGCAAAACGATAAAGGTGGTGACCTTGATTCCGCCGGCAGTCGAAGTGCTCCCGGCGCCGATCAGCATCAGCGTCATCATCATCAGCACCGTGGAATCGTGCATCTTTCCGATGTCGATCGTGTTGAAACCTGCGGTGCGGGTGGTCACCGCCTGAAACCAGCTTGCCTGCACCTTAGCCCAGACCGAATCGAGCGCCCCAAGCGTGCCCGGGTTATTCCATTCCAAAGCGCCGAACATGCTCCACGACCACAGGATCAGACTAACTGTCCCGACGATCATCAGCTTGCTGTGAAGCGACAATCCACGCCAGTTGCGTTTGGCATAGAGGTCTCCCAACACGATGAACCCCAGCCCGCCGATGATGAACAGCGCCGGAATCACAAGGTTCATCAGCGGATTGTCCACCCAGCGTGTCAGGCTGTCAGGCCATAACCCAAAGCCCGCATTATTGAAGGCTGAAACGCTATGGAACACCGCCTCCCACAGCCCGTAGGCCCAACCCGATGTCGGCACAAAGATAAACGCCAACAGCACCGCGCCGACCCCCTCGCAGATCACGGCTACAACGACGATGGTGCGAACCAGAGTGGCTAGATCACCCAGAGAGCTTTGGTTGAGGTCTTCCCGCAGAATGAGACGTTGGGAGAAGCCAACCGAGATACCAATGGCAGAAAGTACGAAGACAGCAAAGGTCATCAGACCCAGCCCCCCGAGTTGAATTAGAACGGCGATCACCACCTGTCCAAAGATCGTATAGGCCGATCCGGTATCAACCACGGCCAGCCCGGTGACGGTAACCGCTGACATCGAAGTAAAGAACGCATCCAGAAATTTAACGTCGCCATGGTGCGAAACGGGTAGCCATAGGGCCAGCCCGCCAATAATTGCCAGGATCAGGTAGAAAGTGGCAAGCAAAGCCGGTGGCGACAGGCGCATCGCCTTGCGGTGCAAGCCTGTGCGCAGTCTGGGAATGGCAACTTTCACAGGCTGGCCGCGAATTTCCGCAGATCAGCGCGCTGCCCCAGAAGCAGCAGCAGGTCATCCCGGTTCAGCGCGCAGGCAGAACCGTCCTGGCCGATGAACTGGGTACCTCGCATGACGCCGATGCAGCGCAGGTTGAACTTGTCACTATGAGGCAGATCATCCAGCGTCTTGCCTTCAAGGCTTTCGGGGATCCGAAAGTTCACTACGTGGTAGCCGTTGCCCAGACTAACATAGTCACGCACCAGCGGATTGTGCAAAACTTGGGCAATGTGCTGGCCAACCTCGACTTCGGGATGGATGATCCGATCGACACCCAGACGGCTAAGGATGCGGTGATGCGTCTTGGTGCGGGCCTTGGCCCAGATAGTCTCGACACCTAACAGTTTTAGATTCATGGCCGACAGTATGCTTGCCTCAAGATCCGAGCCCATGGCGACAAGCGCCGCGTCACATTCGCTTAGGCCTGTCTCTTTCAGTGCGGCATCGTCACGGGCATCGACGATCATGGCTTGTGCCAGGACATCCGCATGGGCACTGACACGCGCCTCGTCAATGTCGATCCCAATAACATGATTGCCGAAGCGGGTCAGTTCCTTGGCAACTGTGCTACCAAAAGTTCCGAGCCCGATAACACCGAATGCTCGTTTCTTCTCTACCATTTGGAACGTCCGCTTTGCCAGTCGGACCATGCCGACCAGCTCCATCGATGACTCAATCAAAGCCGACTTTCAATAGCGCGTGGAATATGGTCAGGAGGCCTGAGTTGGTATTCGCGCGGTTTAAATCCAGACTGACCCATTTGAGGGTGGTACGCCTCTGGAATGCAGCAGCATGGGTTCACATACCATGTTGCAGGTACCCGGTTATTCGTCGGTGTTGTCGGACGTCAAAAGTGCTGCACACAGGATCAGGACGGCGCCAAGTATGGCATAGATCGGCAGAAGCCAGATCATTGAGAGGCTGAAGTGTACCAGAATTGCGACTGTCAGGAGCAGTGAAACCGGAATCGCGATCAACAGCGCCGCGAGAGCAGACATCGAAGAACCTTCTCGTGTTTCTACGCTTGGACGTATTGTCCCTACGAGACCCTTTGAGTGGTTTTGATAGAGGATGACTTGGGCCATAATATGATACTCTTCAGATTTCCGATTGTTCCCAATATTGCAGATCTTTCGGCGACCCCTGCGATAGAGGTCATCAAGCGGTGGGTTTAAAAGGAGAGTATTCCTTCAATTTGACTATGGCGACTCAGATCAGCTCGTGAATCGGCATGAAAATGTAACGACGTTGACCGGATTTGTGTCGGACTTTTCAGTTTGCTGCCTGGAATCGTGACATTTATTATGCCACTCAGCACCAATCCGTGACTGTTGGCGCTAACATTTTGAAATGTGGCGAAATTATGGCGCATCGATAACGGTCACTTGTTCCCTTAATCCGAATCTTTTGCGCGAATCGACTCAGCAAATGTGTCAGATTTGGGAGGCATGTACCATCTATTTCCTGTCATTTGGATTGGGCTGACAAATGTGATTCCACAATACTCCCATTGTTTACAAATGATTTTCGGAAAGAATGCTCTTCATTCGAGCGGCAGATGTTGAGTGCGGTTGACCAAATGCAGACTCACTCAAATAGCTCGTGTGACAGCGCCCTGGCGCACAGAAAGTAGGTTTGAAAAGTCTATCAGACCGTCGCGTTAAGTCATTTTGAGGGTAACAAAAGACATCGCCGCCGCGCGCGCCAGTGATCCCGTGCTGTTGATGTGGCTAAGCTCAGGATTCATAACCAGAACATGACGAGTGCAGCCAGCGTGCATGCGGACAGGAACACCTTTGGGCTTTTCCCGTAACGGGTTGCGACGCGGCACCAGTCCTTGAGCTGTGCAAAATTGTTCTCGATCTTTTGGCGTTTGCGATAGCGTACCTCGTCGTGTGGGAACGGAACCTTGCGGCCCTTTCTCGCCGCTATGCATGGCGTGATCCCCGTATTTTCAAGCGCCTCGCGGTACCAATTTGCATCATACCCCCGATCCGCCAGCATGTGTTTGGCAGGCGGCAAACCTTCCAGAAGCGCCCGGGCACCGATGTAATCACTTCGTTGGCCTGCGGTCAGGAACATTCGCAAGGGACGACCCAGATCATCCGCGACGGTGTGCAGCTTTGAATTCACCCCGCCTTTGGTCCACCCAATCAAGCGGCCACGTCGGCTGTGTTGCACAAAGCGGGTGAGGGATTTGTGTCGTGATTCCGGTCTGGTAGCTGGTGGGCATGAGCAAACCGACACCGCCGAGCTATAAGACCACGAACTAGGCTGCCTACAATGAGGCACTGAAGCGCCGCGGGTCACTGACGATCCACTGAGCGGCAGTGCATTGCGCCGCAACGTCACGAGAAGTTGGTTCGATCCGGAGATGAACTGGGCTGCCAGACCTTCCGGCATGAGGGGGAGATCGCAGACGTTCAGCGACGCCTCGATCCAGACTTGCCTTACCATGAAGGTGCTGTTCGGAATGGCGCTTCGGCAGACGACTGGCTTTGTGGAAAGCCTCCTGCGGCTGACGGGACGGGACTGGGAGGTGCCTGAATTCAAAACCATCTGCAGCTTGTCAATGAGCGTTCAAAACTGATCCGGTTTCAGCGTTTGATTTTGACCCGTCGTTCAGATGTCAAAGTCCCCAGGCGGGCCGCCCTCATATAGCGAGTCCGTCTGGGGCCTTTGTTTGCGGTGCGGTTATTTTTCTCTGCGGCTTTTGCTCTGCGCGAAGCGGTATGACGTGTTGCCGGTCTCGATGATGGCACAGTGGTGCGTGACGCGATCCAATAGCGCGGCTGTCGTCTTGGCATCGCCGAAGACAGCGACCCATTCCCCGAACTCCAGATTGGTGGTAATGATGACACTGGTTTTCTCGTAGAGCTGCTGATGAGGTGGAACAGCAGTGCGCCGCCGGACTTTGGGAACGGGATATAGCCCAGTTCGTCGATGATAACGCAATCCAGGGCCGACCGTTGCCGGATGACCTTCCCAGAATTGACATCGGTCTACTCCTTGATCCGGGCATTGATTAGATCGACCGCGTTGAAGAAGCGGGCCTTCTCGCCGTTATTGATCAATGTGGTTCCAGGCGCGATGGCGATATGGGTTTTGCCGGTTCCGCCCACCAGGATGAGGTTGTGTGCCTCTTCGGTGAACCGGCCGACCGAGCAGAAGGCCTCGATCTGGGCTTTGGTGACGGCTGCTGCGCCGTAATCGAAGGTGGCGAAGTCCTTATGATGGGGGAACTTCGCGATGCGCATTTGATCCTGGCCTCCCGGCGATTGCGAGCAATCGCCTGCCAGCTAACAGATGGAGCGCACCCGGCGCTCTACAGTCTCGGCGTCGATCAGTTGTTTTATCGCAGTGGTCAGACTTGGCGGCTTGAGCGTGGACAGCAAATCATGTGCGCAAGCTGCCATTCCATGCAGCTTCAGGGCGGTCAGTTGGCCCCCTCTCGTGACATTTGCTACGCAAATGCACTGCCGGGCAGTGGATGCGGGCGTTCATGCGGCGGCCTCCGCGGCCGAGCACAGCGTCTCATAGCGCTTGCAATCGGCCTCGGGTCGTAAGTCAGCTGCAGATAGGTGTAGGGTTCGCTTAAGGAGGTGATGACCGGCTCGACCAGCTGGTTGATTAGGTTGATGATGGCAGGCAACCGCAGGGTGTTTTGCTCTACCGCCAGATCACAGGCAATCTCGACGACCTCGATCCCGTGGTCCTGGGCCAGCAGAAGCAGATCGACAAACTCCCAATCCCCACCCGACGCGGGGGCAGGCAACCGACTCCATGACATAGTGGTTCATCAATGCCAGGAACCGCGGATGGAACACCCCGTCCTTCGAGCGCGAGACATAGGTCACCATCGTTTTGGGATTGTCGATGATCCCGGGGCTCTGCCTGTTCACATCTCAAACCGTCTCCCAGACGCATCGCCCGAACCGGCACCGGCCCGCTTCAGATCGCGGACAAAACGCTGAACCGGCGAATAGGAACCGGTGTAGCCGTCCACCACCAGCTGCTCATAGAGCTTCTGGGCTGTCCGCCGCTCCCGGCGTGGTCGTTTCTGGTCCTGATCGAACAGCTCCTGAAGCCGAAGATCAAACCCGTTGCACAGTTTGTGCCGAACCGGCGCGGCCTGCCGCTGGTAGCTCGGCGGGCTCTCATCCTTCAGGTACTTCTTGATCGTGTTGTGCGATAATCCCGTCGACCGTGCAACAGACCGGATACTGCGTTCCTCAACCAATACCCACCGTCGGATCTTTGATACACTTTCCATCAATAACACCTGCTCATTCCTCCGCGCTTGAAACGCGGATGCTAACGAAACAGCTGGGTCAGTTTTACTCGCTCATAGCCCACCTAAGTAGGTCAATTTCGCATGCCGATTCACAGGCAATGACATGCTTGACCGTGTGGACCCGGATTTTGCGATGGCGATAGTGCGGATGAACGGGGGGTCTTGTCGCGACGCTTGCGGGTTTGGCCGAACCACAGGTAGGCTGCGGAGGCAGCGATCACGGACCCAGCCAAGTCTTGCGCTAACTACAAATGCATTACCATGTTCTGATGGCGCAATACGGTCGGGTTGGTGGCAAGGAAGCCTTAATGCACGAAGACGTACAACATGGGCACCAGTTGCGCGATGCACACGCCAGTCTGGCCCGTGCCGACACAGAAGGACATTAGCAGACCATGAGTGACGAAAAAATCAATCAGCTTCTCGGCACCTGGGTTGTGGTGCGAGAGCGCCGCGCAGACGACACGCTGGCTTTCATACGGCCCGACGCAGAGCTTTCGCCCACGCGCGGCGGGCGAAAGAACATGATCATCTTGCCCGACGGTGGGTTGGACAAAATGTCCCGGGGTCCGACGGATCGGCTGGAAAAAACGGACTCAGGCAGCTGGTCTCTGAACGGTAACACGCTGCAACTTAGTATACCCGGATGGGAAGGCACGTATGACATCAACACCCTGAGCGAGACAGAACTTATCCTGGGCCGTCGCTGAACCCGGTCAGCCGACCCCGCAGTTGATTCGCGCCGCGCCGGATCGCCACGCCCCTGTTGTACAGACAGCCGAGGTGGCATTCGCCTTATTGGCCGCGACCCCGGTCAGGTCTTGGCAGGCGCTTCGATGCCCGGAACCGTTTCATCCGTTGGGTTCAGCGTGGCCCAGTTCTGATCCTTGGGCGGCTCTGGCGGGGGCATGTCCTGTCCGCGATGGATCGCAACCTTGGCAATGAAATTGGCCGAGATAGGCGCGGTGACGAACAGGAACACCATGATCAGGATTTCTTTGAGCGAGCCACTGCCAAAGGCAAAGGAGTGGAGCATGGACGCCACCAGAAGCGAGCCTATGCCCAGCGTCGCCGCTTTGGTCGGGGCATGCAGGCGCTTCATTGCGGTGTCGAGCTTTAGCAGACCTATCGAGCCCACAAGCGTGAACAGCGCCCCGATGACAAGAGCCACGGCAATGATGATTTCAACCAGATCCGTGACGTTCATTCGATGATATCCCCCCGCAGGATGAACCGCGCGTAGGCGACGGTCGACACAAACCCCAACATGGCAAAGATCAGTGCCGCCTCAAAATAGATCTCGGTCCCCTGAGCGATACCCAGCAGCACGATCAGGCCGATCGCGTCCACCACCATCGTGTCGAGCGCAAGAATACGGTCTGCAACGTCCGGGCCAATCACCAACCGGATCATGGCAAGGATCTGCGCCAGCGACAGCGCGGCAAATGCAAAAACCAGGGCGAGATCATAGAGCCTGTCCGGAGCAATCATTCGAAAATCTCCTTGAGCCGCCGCTCGTAGCGGTTCTTGATATCATCGCGCACCGCCTCAGCAGAGTCGGCGTCCAGAGCATGGATCAGCAGGCAATGCCCCTCATCCGACATATCCGCAGTCACCGTACCGGGTGTGAGGGTGATGGTTCCAGCCAGAATCGCAATAGCCTCGGGTGTACGCAACTCCAACGGAATGGCCACCCAGACTGATTTCATATCGCGGTTACGTTTTGTCAGCACGACCCAGGCAACCACAACATTGGCAACAATGATGTCCCAGACCACGATCAGCACATACACCGTGACCTTGAACAGGCCCACGGCCCGCGGCGCATCCGGCCAGTAGGCTGCGGTAGCCTGCGGGATCAGGATGCCAAGGATAGCGCCAAACACCACCGTGCCCAGCGAGATACCTCCGCTGAGCAGGCACCAGACCACGATCAGAATGGCCGTCAGGAACGGGTGGGGCAGAAACGAGCGTTTCACTTTGGTCATGGTCAATGTCCTCCCTCTGGTTCAGCGGCGTCATGGCCCCCTTCTGTCGGGTCTTCGGCATGACCTTCGTCGGCGTGGTGCGGGTCTTTGGAAAGGTCCTTGCCGGGCACGTCCAGAACAGCGCGGATATAAGGCTCGGGCGTGAACAGTTGGGCGGTGGTGGCGTCCATGTAACGGGTCACCGGGCCGGCCAGCACCGTGTGCACCACGAGCAGCGCCAGCAGCCCGGCGATTGCCACGACTTCAAGCACCGGGATATGCCCCTTGGGATCATGCGGTTCCAGCGCGCCCTGCGCATCCTCGGGGGTCGTTTCATCCACAGCTTCGGCAGCCAACTGGTGTGATTTCCAGAACACCACGCTGCCTGCCCGAGAAAACCCGACGACGGCAATCAGGCTCGACCCCAGGATCACGGCCCAGGTCACCCAAACCAACGGAGTGCCAAAGGAGGCATCCAGGATCAGAAGTTTGCCCACAAAACCCGACAGCGGCGGCAGGCCAGTCATCGCGATGGCCGCAACAAAAAACAACGGTGCAATGATGGCCCCGCCGGCAATAGGTGGGGCTGCCCGCAGATCCAGCCCAGCCGCGCCGCGCCCGGAACGCACCAGATCCGCGATCAGGAACAGCGCCGCCGTCGCCAGTGTCGAATGGATCACATAGTAAAGCGCCGCCGAAATGCCCGCAGGCGTGAACAGGGCCACAGCCGTCGTCAACATCCCCATCGACCCGATCACGGCAAAGGCGATCAGCCGGTCGAGCTTATTCGTGCCCAGAACGCCAACCATGCCGACGGCAAGTCCGACCAGTGCGACAGGCAACAGCCACATTCCGAAAAGCCCCGCCGTAGCCTCAAGATCCGGGGGAAAGACCAGCGTATAGATCCGGATGATCGCATAGGCGCCCACCTTGGTCATGATACCGAACAGCGCGGCCACGGGGGCCGGTGCTTCGGCATAACTTGAGGGCAGCCAGAAATGCAGCGGTGCAATCGCCGCCTTGATCGCAAATACCATCAGCAGCAGCACCGCTGCGACGCGGATTCCAGTGGAATTGTCAGGGGCGATCTCGGCCACACGGACCGCAAGATCCGCCATATTCAGGGTTCCCGTCTCGGCATATATCGCGCCAAGGGCGAACAGGAACAGGGTCGAGCCAAGCAGGTTATAAAGCACATATTGCGTGCCCGCCCGAAGCCTGCGTGTCCCGCCAGAATGGATCATCAACCCGTACGAGGCGATTAGAAGCACCTCGAAAAACACGAACAGGTTGAAGATGTCCCCGGTCAGGAAGGCCCCCATGATCCCCATCATCTGGAACTGGAACAGCGCGTGGAAATGCTGCCCCCGTTTGTCCCAGCCCGATCCGATTGCATAAAGCAACACGAACAACGCCAGCACCGATGTAAGCAGCACCATCATCGTCGACAGCCTGTCGGCCACCAGAACGATGCCGAACGGCGCCGCCCAATTGCCCAGTTGGTACATGCCGATAGTGCCATCCGAAGCCTGCCAGGCCAGCCCGGACGCGATGATCATCAGCATGACAACCCCGGCAAGCGAAAACGCACGCGCAAGGCTTTGGTGAAACCGCACGACAAGGACAATAAAGGCCGCCAGCATCGCGGGCAGCACAATCGGGGCAATGATCCAGTGGGTCATGTGTCAGCCCCTTCTTCTTTCGGGTCGTTCACGTGGTCATCGTCCGCCCCCAGATAGGCCCCCAGCGCAATCACGACCACCACGGCCGTCATGCCAAAGGAAATCACGATGGCTGTCAGCACCAGCGCCTGCGGCAGCGGGTCGGTATAGTGTGTGACCCCGTCCATCAGGATCGGCGGCGCGCCGATTGTCAGCCGACCAGAAGCGAACAGGAACAGGTTGACCGCATAAGTCAGCAACGATGTCCCCAGAATGACCGGAAATGTCCGCAAGCGGAATACGAGGTAAAGACCGGCAGCCGTCAGAAGACCCACGGAAGAGGCAAAAAGGAATTCCATGCTCAGGCCCCCTTTCCAACAGTTTTCGGATCATCCCGGCTTGGGTCGATATCCATCGGAAACTCTGAATCCGGCGTATGCGCGCGACGTGCCAGCCGGGAATAGCTTTCCAGCGACAACATGACCGCCCCAAGCACCGCCAGAAACACCCCCAGATCGAACAGCGCTGCGGTGGCCAGTTCGAACTCCTCCATCGGCGGGATGCGGAAGTACCCGTAGGCCGAGGTCAGGAATTCGTTCCCTGTCAACCAAGATCCGATCCCTGTCAGCCCGGCAACCAGAACGCCGGTGCCAATGATCCCATGATAGGGATAGCGCTGCCGTTCATTCGCCCAGTTAAAGCCGCTGGCCATGTACTGCATCACCAACGCAATTGCCACGATCAGGCCCGCGATGAACCCGCCGCCCGGCAGATTGTGCCCGCGCAGGAAGATGTAGATACCAACCATCAGGACCAGCGGCATCATCACCCGCGTCAGGATCACCATCATCAATGGATGGCGATCCCCTGACAACGGCTTGTCCGGCACTCGGTTCAGAAGCCGCGCCCGTACCTTGCCGCCCAGCAGCGCCTCAGTCAGCGCAAAGATCACTAGCGCGGCGATGCCCAGCACAATAATTTCGCCAAAAGTGTCGAAACCACGGAAATCGACAAGGATCACGTTGACCACATTGGTGCCACCGCCGCCCTTGTAGGAATTCGCCAAATGATATTCGGAGATCGACGGCGCCACGAAATCGCGCATCAGCAGGTGATAGGTGAACCCCATCGCCGCTGCGCCACCGGCCAGCGCCACGATACCATCGCGCACCTTCTTGCCCATATTGCTTTCGCTGGGCGTAATATCCGGCAGAAAGTTCAACGCCAGCAGCAGCAGTACAATCGTGACCACTTCGACCGAAATCTGGGTCATGGCCAGATCCGGCGCGCTGAAATAGGCAAAGCCGACCGAGACGATCAACCCGATGATTGCCATCAGGATCAGCGCCAGCAGGCGGTTTCGATGCTGTATGACAAGGAAAGCAGTCGCCACGATCAGCATCAGCCACCCGGCTGCGGCAATCATATTGATCGGCATCGCCTCGCGCGTGGAGGCTGTGCTTTCTCCGGTCAGCCAGGCGTGCCCGCCCGCCGCGATGATCGCGAGGGTCAGAATACCCGCGTATTGCGTGAAGGCACCGTTGTGCAGGCGTTGCGTCACAATGCGGGCCAGACCGACAAAGACAGCGATGACCGCATCAAAGACCACCTTCGCCTCGGGGCGCGGCGTGGCGTCCCAGAGCTTCAGCAGCGGCGTGAACAGCGTCAGCGCAATCAGGCCGCCAGTCACCGCGATGCCCGACATGATCAGCGCCGGTGTCACCCCGTGCCACAGCGCAATATGTTCATGCGGAAGTTCCGCAGTCCCGCCCAAGACGGCCGAGGTCACGAACCTGACTGCTGGTTCCGCAAGGAATGGCATCACGCCGATCACAACCACCAGAACTGTCAGAATGGCCGGGGGCAGCCACATACCCGCAGGCGGATCATGCGGATGGGCAGGGTAATCGTGACGCTCTTTACCCAGAAACACGTGCCCGATGTAGCGGAACGAATAAGCCGCCGAGAACAGCGCGCCAAAGGTCGCCAACGCAGGCACCAGCCAATCGGGTCCGAACAGCGTGGTATGCGAGACTTCCTCAAGCCACATTTCTTTCGACAGGAAACCGTTGAAGAAGGGAATCCCCGCCATCGACAGCGCCGCAATTGTCGCGATGACAAAAGTCACAGGCATCAGGTGGCGTAGACCGCCAAGGCGGCGAATGTCGCGGGTATGTGCCTCGTGGTCGATAATGCCTGCGGACATGAACAGCGCGCATTTGAAGGTCGCGTGGTTAAGGATGTGAAACACCGCCGCCATCGCACCAAAGGCAGTTCCGGTACCCAGAAGCATGGTGATCAGGCCAAGGTGGCTCACGGTCGAAAATGCCAGCAGCGCCTTGAGGTCATGTTTGAACAACCCGATCACAGCGCCCAGCACCATTGTGATCAGGCCCGCGCAGGTGACGATATAGAACCACTCCGGCGTGCCCGACAGAACCGGCCACATCCGTGCCATGAGGAAAATCCCGGCCTTCACCATCGTGGCCGAGTGCAGATAGGCCGACACAGGCGTCGGCGCGGCCATCGCATGCGGCAACCAGAAGTGGAACGGGAACTGCGCCGACTTGGTGAAACAGCCTAGAAGGATCAGGATCAGCGCAGGCACATACAAAGGGTCAGCTTGGATCAGATCGCGGTTCTGAAGAATGACGCTCAGATCATAGGATCCGGCGATCTGCCCAAGGATCAGCATGCCACCGATCATCGCCAGACCGCCCATGCCGGTCACTGTCAGCGCCATCCGTGCGCCCTGCCGCCCCTCGGGAAGGTGCTTCCAGTAACCAATCAGCAAAAAGGACGACAGCGATGTCAGCTCCCAGAACACCAGTAAGACGAGGATATTGTCAGACAGGACAATCCCTACCATCGCGCCCTGGAACAGCAGCAGGTAGGTAAAGAATTCGCCCATATTATCGTCTCGCGACAGATAGCTGCGCGCATAGGCGATGATCAGCAGCCCGATCCCCAGAATGAGACAGGCAAAAAAGGCGCCCAGCCCGTCCATCATCAGGTTCATGTTCATTCCGAGCGCAGGCAGCCAGTCGACCCGCGCCTCGATCACCTCGCCGCGCAGCAGCGCCGGAAGATTGGACAGCAGACCGACAAGCGCCGTCAGCGAAACAGCAAAGGTCGTACCTGCACAGACCGTGCGCCCCGCTCTGTTCAGAATGCCGGGCAGCAGGGCACCCAGGAAGGGCAAGGCAACAACCAGAAAGAGCGACAAGGAGACCTCCAGTTCCGTCAGACACGCAGCGCTTTATCTGTGCGTGGTTTCCCGCGCAGGCTCAAGCCAAAGCGGCAACATTATGACAAGTTGA
Organism: Puniceibacterium sediminis; assembly: GCF_900188035.1. Taxonomy (GTDB): domain Bacteria; phylum Pseudomonadota; class Alphaproteobacteria; order Rhodobacterales; family Rhodobacteraceae; genus Puniceibacterium; species Puniceibacterium sediminis. Next base: position 189,550 of record NZ_FZNN01000007.1, read on the forward strand.
CCGACCGCGCGGCTGAATGCAAACGCTTGGCGCTCTCTATTGCGGGGAATTCGCGGCAGAAACGCCGCTCACGCAGGGAAAAGCGGGCCTGATTGTCAGCTTTCCGCAAACAATCAGGCGGTAAGGCCCACGGCTCTGGCACTATGATTGCGCGAAATTGGTGCCGCTGAAGGGATTCGAACCCCCGACCCCATCATTACGAATGATGTGCTCTACCAGCTGAGCTACAGCGGCCCTGGTGCGCGGGCTATTAGCATCGGGATTGCACCGGGGAAAGGGCTATTTTGGCCTGACCCCATCGGTTTCATCCGCCGTTTCCGCATCAAGAACTTCGGCGTTCACCGGTTCGGTAACGGCGGGCAGATTATCCTCACCGGTGCCCACCAGAAGCGGCAGCATCTCGGCGCCGCCAGGCATGGAAATGTCCGACGACTGAGGCGGGGATTTCCAGGACAGTGTGTCGAAGGCCCCGCAGTTGCCACAGACCGGCGTCCATTCCGAATGGAGGTTGTTGCAATTGTCACAGACCCACTGCGGACCACGCGGCGCGGTGAGCGCCTTGGCCAGCCAGCCACGCACCACTGCGTCCGATGCACCTTCGCCCCGTTCGACCGCAGCCATAATCGCCAGAACGCGTGTGTCCGCCTCTTTCTCGACCAGATCGCCAACGGCGCGACGCGCTTCCGGGAAATCCTCGGCGGCGAGGTTGAGTTCGGCAAGCAGCAGGCGGGTTTCCCGATGCTCGGGTCGGATAGCTGTCAGTTGTTTGAACCGCTTGAGTCGCTCTGCCGGGGTTTCGTTCGGCACGATCTCGGCAAAGGCGGTGGCAAGATCTGGGTGCGGCTGTACCTGCCATGCCTTCTTGAGCAGGCGCACAGCGTTCTTGGGGCGATCTTCGGCGACAAAACCGCGGGCGGCCATACAGGCAGCGGGGATCAGATCTGGCGAAGACTTGTTCGCGGCAATCGCTGCTTCGCGGGCCTCGATCGACTTCCCGCTATCCAGAATATCTTTCGCTTCCGACAAGGCGAGGACGGCATCGCGCCGCTTGTGCACGTCACGTGGCAAGGAACCGTGCTTGAGCTTTGCGCTCAGCGTCTTGCGTGCGCCTGCCCAGTCGGATTTCTGCGCCTGCAGCTTCAGAAGGATGTCCTGCACCTCTTCATGCTTTGGCTTGATCGCAAAGGCGCGTTCGGCCAGCTTCAGGGCGGTGTCGGTGTCACCCTGAGCCAGTTTTTGTTTCATTATGCCGCGCACGCCGACAAACCGGGTCGCGTCATGCTGGATCAGTCGCTTGTAAACCTGTTCCGCCTTTGTCTGATCTCCGTTCATCTCGGCCGCCTGCGCGGTGATCAGATCGGTCAGTTCGGGCTTGTGCAGATAGCGTTCTGCCTTGGACGCCTTCGCCATCGCAACACGCCCTTCGCCTGCAGCCAACGCCATCAGGCCTTCGCTTAGCGCGGCATAGCCCTTGCGTTCGCGATTACGGTCGAAATAGCGCGACAGCGCCGTTTCATCACCGTTCAGGAAATGCAGCACTGCGATCAGCAGCGACACCAGCTTGAACAACACCCATACCACCACGACCAACACCAATGCGGCAAGCACCGATTGCAGCGGCCCAAGTGTGTACTCCATACCGGCCACCGTGATCTGAACACCACCGGTGCTTTCCATCAGATATCCGGCACCAAGGGTCAGCGCCGCGATAATCGCGACGAAGATCACAATCTTTATGAGAGACCAAAGCATTGACCGACCCTTATTCCTGATTCAATTCCTGCGCGAGCGTCGTCGCCGCACCTTGTGCCGATACCCGCGTTTCCGCGCGCGGTATCCAGTCGCCCATCGCATCCTGCGCAGCTTGGCTCAGGGTTTTGACTTCGGCCAGAGATCCGGCGACGTCACCGGATTTCAACGCAGCTTCGGCCCGCGACAGGATCGCGTCCGCGTCATCGCCGTCGCGCGGCGTGACCGAGCGGGCACCAACCTGATTGCGGAAGAAATTGAACACATGGCTGGTGCCCCCTTCCGGTGCTTCCTCGGCACGGGCGGCGGCAAGGGCCGCGCGGGCCGCACCCGGGTAGTCAGCCGCAAGCTCTGACAATGTGGGCACCCCATCCGCCGCCACACTGCTCAACGCCGCGGGAACGGTGACCGAACCACTGCTTTGAAGCGTGCCAAGCTGTTCCTCGAAAGGCTCGCCGCTTTCCAGCGCCGTCGTCACTTTGGCCAGCGCAGCGCGGGTTCCGGCCAAATTTGCCTGGGATTCAGCGTTTTGCTCCGCGGCCACGGCCTCGGCTGCGAAATTCTGAATCTCATTGCGCTGGGATTCAATGTCACTGCGCAGCGCGTCCATCTCGCGTTCATAAGCGGCGACAGCTTCGGGCGACAGCGCCGCCTCCATCGGGCGCTTCTCAAGCTCGACTACACGGACCTCCAGGCGACCGATCTGATCGGATGCACCAGAAAGCTGTCCCTTTAGGTCATCAATCTGAGAATTGAGCCGGGCCACCGCTTCGGTCAGATCCGAAACATCGAACGCTCCGACCACGGTTTCGGCATTGCCCAGACGCGCCGCCAGATCGTCCAGCTGAGTGCGCTGCTGTTTCAGCGTCGATGAGGTCTGCGCGCGGAACGGATCCTCGGTCCCGGGACCGAATGGCCAATCGTTGCTTTCATACTGTGCAACGCCAAAGCCAACACCCGCAGCCAGAACGCCACCAATCAACGCCGGAAAGAAGCCTGCCTTACGTTCGACGGTGGTTTCCTTGATCACCTGCGGCGCAGGGGTTGTCCCGGTGTTGTTCAGTTCTGTCTCAGGCGGGTTTTCTCCACCTTCGGTGCTTGCGGGATCACCCTCTACAAAGCCCCCATCTACCGACGCCTCGTCTCTGTCGGGCATGTCCGCCGGGTCAACGCTCAGCGTTTCGGATTCCGTGTGCTGATCGGGCTCAATCTCTGCTTCGGCATCCGGGATGGCCGAATCAGCGTCCGGTTTCGTCTGCTCGACAGAACCTTCAGGCTCGGCCACTACTGTTTCGGGGCCGGTCTGCCGTGACCCCTCGGTGGAAACATCCACGGTTTCCGTCTCGTTCTCGTCGGACCCGGCGATCTGGTCCCGGGTGTCCTTGGAGTTTTTTTCGTCTGCCACGTGGTTCCACCCTTTCGAATCTTAAAGCGCTTAAGATCTAATCTGTTTCGAGGACCTTACTGTGCGTCCTGCCCGCCCTCAAGCATCCTTGCCGAACCAAGCAATTGCGATACCGCATTTTGCATCGCTTCGCCTGATGGCTGAGCGGTAACAATCGTCGCAATGGGGTTTAAATCAAGAACTTCCTGCATGATCGACGGACTCATCGCTGCAATAAGTAGGGGTGCCTGGCCAACCCGCAGCTCTGAAAAGCGCGCTGCGCTGCGAGGCGAAAACAGCGGCACGATGACAGGCGCGGTTCCGTTCAGCGCGTCGCATGCGCTGTCGGTCAGATCCAGCAACGGCTGGTCGTAAATCACCGCCTTACGTGTCTCTATTCCACTTAAACTCAGCGTTTCGGCGATATTTCCAGTGGCGTGCGTTCCCCGCAGATGAAGTAGCGGGCCGTCGGCAGGCAGGCCGAGGATAAGCTCCACCAGAGCAGCAGCATCCCCGTCGGCGGACAGTGGATCGAACCCCGCGCCCCGCGCGGCCGCTGCAGTGGCAGCGCCCACAACGTAACACTGCCGGTCAATGGGGCCGCCAAGCGCAACGTATGCCGCGACGCCGTTGGCCGAAGTGAAGATAAGACCAATGTATCGGGTCATATCCGGAAGCACTCCGCAGGTTTCCACCCCGATCAGGGGGCTGATCACCGGTTCAAAGCGGTTTTCGCCGGCTTTTCGCAGCGCCGCGATAAATGCCTCGGACGCCGCCCGGGGGCGCGTCAACAGCAGAATCGGGCGCGTCTGGGTCATGGCCTATGGCCGCCATGGAAACCGGTCAGGATTGTGAGCCGCATGAGACGGTGTTACTTGCAGGGGCAACCTTACGCAATGGAAACGGCCATGACCGACCGCAGCATTCCGGGGATCACAGGCCACCGTTCGGCGCGGGGCGCGAAGCGCGGATTGACATGAGTATTGCCGTCCTTGGTGCCGGCGCCTTTGGCAGCGCGCTGGCGATCGCGCTTGTACGTGACGGGCGTGATGTGACCCTGTGGGGACGGGACACCGGCGCCATCGCGCAGATGAGGGAGAACAGGCGGGCAGTATCCCTGCCCGACGTCATACTGCCCGACGCCCTGAAAGTCTCTTCCGATCTGGATGCTGCCTGCACCGCAAAGACGCTGATCATCGCCACACCTGCGCAGACCTTGCCCTCATTACTGGGCCAGATAAGGACGCCACTGGCTGGCAAACCGCTGGTTGCCGCCTGCAAGGGGCTTGATCTTGGCACTTGGCAGGGCCCCTCGCGCACCATTGCAGACGCAAAGCCCGGCGCCTTCCCCCTGATCCTGACCGGACCCAGCTTTGCCATAGACATCGCGGCGGGACTGCCGACGGCGCTGACCCTCGCCTGCGCCGATGCCGATATCTGCATTACAGTCCAAAAGCAGTTGTCGACCCGGACGTTGCGGCTCTATCGGTCCTCTGATCCGGTCGGCGCGGAACTTGGCGGGGCGCTGAAAAACGTAATAGCCATTGCCTGTGGTGCCTGCATTGGTGCCGGCCTGGGCGACAGCGCCCGTGCTGCGCTGATGACCCGCGGCTTTGCCGAAATGCAGCGGCTGGCGCTTGCCCTTGGGGCACAGTCGGATACGCTGATGGGGTTGTCCGGGCTGGGCGATCTGGCCCTGACCTGCACCTCGCCCCAGTCGCGCAACTATCGGTTGGGTCTGGCGCTGGGGCGCGGCGATGTCTTTGATCCATCCATCACCGTCGAAGGCGCCGCAACTGCCCGGGCCGTCACCGCATTGGCCCAGGACCGCGGAATCGACCTGCCGATCTGCGCCACAACGGCCGCACTTACCGAACACCGCATCAGCATCACGGATGCGATGGACACCCTGCTTTCACGGCCACTCAAGGAGGAATAGCCATGCTCGTCGCTCTGATCGCCCGGGATAAACCCGGCGCTCTGCCCATCCGTCAGGAAAACCGCCCGGCCCATGTCGCCTATCTCAAATCATCTGATACAGTACAGCAGGCCGGCCCCCTGTTGGACGAGGCCGGAGAAATGGCCGGATCGCTGATCATCCTTGATGTGCCCGACATGGCCACAGCCGATGAATGGGTCAAAGGCGATCCTTATGGCCATGCCGGTCTATTCGAAAGTGTCGAGTTGATCGCCTGGAACAGGGTCATCGGCGGATGAAGTACTGGCTGTTCAAGTCGGAACCGGACACCTGGTCCTGGGACAATACCGTCGCCAAAGGGCCAGAAGGCGAGGAATGGGATGGCGTGCGCAACTATCAGGCCCGCAATTTCATGCGCGAGATGGCTACTGGCGATCTGGGGTTCTTCTACCATTCGCAAAGTGACAAGGCCGTCGTCGGGATTGTCGAAGTCTGCGCTACCGCCCACCCCGACAGTTCGACAGAGGATGATCGCTGGGAGTGCGTAGACATACGCGCGGTACGTCCCTTTGCCAGTCCCGTGACCCTGCAGATGTGCAAGGAAGATCCCCGCCTGGCGGACATGGTGCTGGTCAAGAACTCTCGTCTGTCTGTTCAGCCCGTGACAAAAGAGGAATGGAATGTCGTCTGCGAACTGGGTGGCACTGAACCCTAGATCGACAGCCGTAGCTACATGGCTCGGTTCAATTCGGGATCATGCGAGATTTAATATGAGGGGTTGCGGCACTGCCGAAACCCCTCATCACCCCTGGCGCTCCCACAGCACCGGTCGTGTTCTGATATAGGTTCCGGCCGTCCTGGCCCGATTAGATGACACTAGATGCAAAATCACGGGCAGGCAAACGCCAAGTGATTACAATCCTTTGGATCACATTTTGATCTCACTGCATCAGCCCTGGCACCGTGATCAGTCTCAGATTGGAATCCCGCCAAGCCAGCAACTTGGCAATAATGGGCCTGGCCCCAATGCTGAAGGCAAAAGTTAGGCCCCCGGTTGGCGAGGGCCTAAGGAATTCTGCTCTCGTAAAAGGATCAGCCGTAAACGGCATCCTTGCCGAAATGTTTTGTCAGCATGTAATATACGACCGCGCGGTATTTGTTGCGCTCGGACTTGCCATAAATCTCGATCACGGAATGGATCGCGGCCATCAGATCATCGCTATCCGGCAGACCCAGTTTCTTGATCAAGAAATTGGTCTTGACGGTCTCAAGTTCTTCGGGCTGGGAACCTGCCACGGTCGATGCGTCGTCGTTGTAAACCGAGGGGCCGCAGCCAATGGTCACTTTGGTAAGCAGCGCCATATCCGGTTCCATCCCGCACTTGTTGCGCAGATCGTCGGCATACTTCGAAATCAAATCGTCACGTTTTCCCATGTCGTTCAGTCCCCTGTTCTGGCTTTTGCCCGCTTTTCTACAGGCCTGTACGTGACGGTACTGCGTAGAAACGCCGTTGGTAAAGAAAATTCTCCCCCTCAATATCGTCACCGAAATTTGTCCAACAACGAAAATGGCGCGCCCTCTGGCGCGCCATGCAATGCGGTCATCTTACTGCGTTACGAGGAAATGAGGTCACCAATCAAAAGGTCACCATCAAGACTTTCAACGTCGTCTTCGTTGAACTCGGGCAGCGCCTCAAGCTCTGCCTTGGTCATCGTAGACAGAACCAGATCCCCATCTGCATTCACCGAAAACTGGTCCGCAGGGATTGCGACGGTGTACTCACCCAGTCCGAGGAAGCCGCCAATTCCGATCACAAAGGCCAGGCCGTCGGTCTGTTGGACCACATAATCGACTTCGCCAATCGACTCCTTATCCATACCGATCACGTTGGTGCCGACAATGTCATCAACTGTCATTGCAGAGATCTGCGTCGCAACTTCGTTGCCACCCATTCCCAGGTTGGATTCAGCCGTCGTGTCGGTTTGCGTCGTCATGGCGGAGGTGGAATTGGCATTGGTCGAACTGTCTGCCGTAACACCTGTGTCGCTTTCTGCGGCCATGCCAGTGCTGACGGATGCCTCCGCGTTGCCCATTGGCGCTTCGACCGAGGTTTCAGTGTCAGCCGTTGCAGCAACCGAAGTTCCTGCGGATTGTGCCATGGCACCCCCAGCGACAAGTGCTGCAATTGCCGAACCCAGCATCATATTCTTAAGTGTCATTTTGCATCTCCTTCAGTGAGGTGTGTATGCATAGACAATCCGCGAAAGGGGCTGGGGGTTTCCGCCTACGGCAAAAATTTCGCATGGAACCAAGGGGCCTGAAACGGCGTTTGCGCCCGGCCTTTGTGGTGGTTTTAATCTGATCTCGCAGTGACGCCGAAAAGACCAAGAGCCGTTATCCGAATGGGATGAATCCCGGTTACTGCCCCCCAAAACGGAAGATGCCCGCCTCGTTAAAGAGGCGGGCAGAAATGTGTCAGGGCAGCCCGAAAAGCCTTCGTGACCGATGATTGATCAGTAACGGTAGTGTTCTGGCTTGAACGGTCCGTCCGGGGACACGCCGATATAGGCGGCCTGTTCCGTGCTCAGCTTGGATAGCTTCACGCCGATGCGGTCCAGATGCAGGCGCGCGACCTTTTCATCCAGATGCTTGGGCAGGATGTAGACGCCATTGCCGTACTCGTCGCCCTTGGTCCA
>NZ_FZNN01000002.1 GCF_900188035.1 Puniceibacterium sediminis
GTTCTCTGTCTACGGCACAGGGTGCTGAAGTCAGGAACGGACCAATTCAGCCCCGCCAGCCGCAGTAGGCTGGCCACCATCCCCGCGGTCTGTCGCAACGGGAGCTTAAAAAGAACCTTAACCGAAAGGCAGAACTGGATGGCGGCATCGGAGAAGACGGGTGGACGGCCGGGGCGGCCTTCATGCGGTGCCAGCCAAGCCATGTCTTGGTCCACCAAGATCAACATCGAGCCGCGCCTGCGCAGCGCCGCGTTGTAGCTGGACCAGTTCGTCGTGCGGTAGCGGGCGGGAGGTGGCTTGCTCATAAAGACCCTCTAACCGCATAGATTCACGTTGTGAATCGTCCATAGTCAGAGTTGTGCAACAATGCCAGTTGCGACACTACTCTTGGCATACGCGTCACAGAGATCGCGCATGAGTCAGTTCGAGACAAGGGAGCATCGCCCAAAGATCGTTTCATCAACAGAGCCCATGGCCTGACCAAAGCCCATCAAGAACGTGGCGATCCGCTCCGACCTAATATTGATGTCAATCTGAGTAGTATTACTAGAAGTTGTGCTAAAGTCATGTTTAGTTGTTTGTTCTCAGGGGGGGCAGTCGTGTCTCAATCACATCTGGGCGGTGCACAGATCACGCGCCGCATGTTTCTTAGATCCACAGGCGCTGCTGTTGCCGTTTCCGTAATGGGGGTTCCGGGGCTCGCCACGACGGCAAATTCTGGTCCAGCCGCAATCGGGGCAACTGCCTCGGCGATGCCTGGGGTTGCTAGTCAGCGTATTGACGGGCTGGCCAAAGTGACGGGCCAAAAGGTCTACGCACGGGATTTCAATGCACGAGACATGCCAGGCTGGCCGCAAGGCCAATGGTACGCGATGTATATGCGGGCCCTAACCACCGGTAGCGCCTTTGAAGGGGTCGATCTCAGTTTGCTGCCTGCGACGGCGCAGCCGACCCGGGTGGTGCTGGGCAACGAACTGAACGAGGTGCTTCGCGCGCCCAAGCTGCAATTCAACCGTGACCTGCATTTGCAGGAGCGGATTGCTCAGCTGCGGGCCAAAGGAGGCAATAGTCAAAATGACAACAGCTTCGACCTGCCCCCGGACATGTCCTATGATCTGATCGTGGTGCCCGGCAACGTGCCCGACTATCTGGGGCAGGCGGTCGCGCTTTTGATGTTTGACAGCCTCGCTGCTTTTCGATCCGCCAAGTCCGCAATGCAGTTCAATGATGCAGCCTTTCAGGTTTATGAGACCACCGACCAAGACAGTCCGGCGATGGGCAGCGCATTTTCGCCCCAGACCACCTATGTGAAATACAACGATGAGTTCAGCTATGCTTCGGCGGATCCTGAAACATATATGGACCAGGTAGGTGACTATCAGAGCAAAATCCGCAGGTCGCTGGGCCGCGAGCCGGACCTGATCCGACAGCCATTTCAGGCCGATATGCGGGCGATGGATCCGATGTTCATGGAACCAGAGGCCGGGTTGGTCTGGATCGAACAGGGCACTGGTACGATGAACATCGTTCTGGGCACGCAGTCGCCCGATGGCGACATCAGCAATATTCTGTCCATGTATGACAGCCCCGATGCGCCAGAGCATCTGCAGGCGGTCAACCTGACCAGCTGCTATCCTGGGGGCGGGTTCGGCGGGCGGGACAGTTCGCCATTTTCGCTCATGTTGGCACTGGCGGGCGCCTATTCCGACGGCAACCCCGTGCGTCTGGCCTATGATCGGTTCGAACAGTTTCGCGTTGGATTGAAACGTCACGGGGCAAGGCTTTCGGGCGAGCTGGTGGCTGGCGTTGACATGAAGCTGGAAGCCGTACAGATGAATCTGACCTTTGACGGCGGCGGTGAGCGTAACCTCAGCCCCTATGTGGCCTCACTGGGGGCGCTTTGTGCCGGCGGATCCTACAAGGTGCCGAAGGCCAGTATCTTTGCAGAAGCCCTGCATACCCAGAACATCACGGGCGGCTCTCAGCGGGGCTTTGGCGGGCCGCAGGCGTTCTTTGCCGTTGAAACGGCGTTGGACGATCTGGCTGCAGCGCAGGGGTGGGATCCTGTGGAATTGCGCGCAGCCAACCTGATCTCTTTGGGCGACACCACCGTCGTTGGCGGCCCGATCGAACAACCCTTGCGCCTTGACGAAATGCTGGAGATTGCGAGTAACCATCCGCTCTGGGCCGAGCGTGAGGCGATCCGGCAGGACTATGGCTCGCGTGGCATGACCTACGGCACCGGGATTGCCATGTCGTTGCAGGCCTATGGCACCTCGGGTGACGGTATGGTCGCGTCCGTCCGGCTGGAACCCGATGGCACCCTGACGGTGCAATCGGATGCGGTCGATATGGGGAATGGATCGGCCACCACGCTGGGGGTAACCATCGGCCCGATCTTGGGCTCCAATGCCGCGCGGGTGGATATGGGCTGTTACACGCTGTTCGGTCAAACCGGGCTGACCACAGATGATCCGGGCGGAGAACGTTGGGAAAAACCTAACTGGACGGCCAAATCCGTAGGCTCGTCCTCGGCCTGCCTGACCGGACTGCATCAGGTGCACACCGTCCAGCAAACCGCAAACGCGCTGTTTGAGGGCTCCATCCTGGCCGCCGCTGCACAGATATGGGGTGTTGCGGGCGTGTCTGCTTCGGAGGTCGTCTGGCGGGACGGCGCGCTTGGCCGCATAACCGTCGAAGGCAATCAACTGAGCCTGAAAACTCTGGCCGAAGAAATCCATGCCAGTGGTCTGCCTACCGGAGCGCTCGGCCATGCCTATTTTCAGAACACATGGGCGCAGGCACAGTACCAGACCCCCGGTGGCAGCTTGCTGCTGAAGCTTGACGGGCTGTCGTTTTATCACGCAGGCGGTGGCGATCCGGTGCAGATCGAGCGACAGGAGACAAGGGGACCGGACAAGCACAGCACGCGATATGCGCGCTATGTCTGGGCACCCTGCATCAATGTAGTTGGTCTGACTGTGGACACGAAAACCGGCGCGGTCCAGGTCGAGAACGTCCTGAGCGTTCTGAACGCTGGCCATATTCATGTGCCTCAGCTCGTCTCGGGGCAGAGTCAGGGCGGCGTTGCCATGGCCATCAGCTATGCCCTGCTTGAGGATATGCCACCCGGCATGGACGGTCCGGCAGATGGCATGTGGAACCTCAACCGCTATCACATCGCCCGCGCACAGGACGTTCCCTTGCGAAACGTCTACACGCCGGGCTTGCGCGGTCAGGAACTTATCACCCTTCCCCAACCGGAGGGTAGCGAACCTGCAGGCCGCGGTATAGCCGAGGCGGTGATGTGTTCGATCCCACCGGCGATTTCAAATGCACTGCGCGACGCTACGGGAAAACGCTTTTCATCGCTGCCGATAACGCCGACGAAAATTATGGAGGGTCTTGGCCAATGACGCTTTCTTTTACTGTCAACGGTGCGGCGTACAAGTTGGACGAAGGCCGCGCAGAAGAGCGGCTGATCGATTTCTTGCACGAAGATCTGAACCTGACGGGGACAAAATTCTGCTGCGGGATCGGCGTGTGCCGGGCCTGCACCGTGCAGGTATCCAAGCCGCCCAACCCAACGCCGTCGCCGGTGATCAGCTGTTCGACCACCTTGGGCATGGTGGACGGTAGCGCCATTTCGACCATAGAGTCTGTGGCCACAGACGGGGTGCCGGATGCGGTACAGCAGGCCTTTCTCGACAATTTCTCGTTTCAGTGCGGTTATTGTACACCCGGGTTTGTCATGGCGGCGCGGATGCTGCTGGCGGGATTGCGGGCCCAACCGATCCCGGAGGAACAGATCGATGCGGCGATGATGCAGGCGATTGGCAGTCATATCTGTCGCTGCACCGGCTATGCGCGTTATTTCGAAGCCTTGCGGCCGCTCGCAGTAGCGGCCAATGCCGGGGAAGGAAACTGACGATGAAGATCGCATCTCTATTCGCCACGGCGCTTTTGTTTTTTGCCGGGCCGGTTGCGTCTCAGACCTCTTCAGAGATCTATAGCGCGGCATGCATTGAAGAAATCGGTGCAATCCCGGTCTTTGACTGCGATGCAGGGGTGGTTGTGCCCGTCACCGTCGATGGTGTCCGTGTGAGCGACCATGCCCCGCCCCTCTGCGATCATCCGGCCCTGCTGAGCAATGGCGCGGATTCCGATGGTCAATGCGTACCGCATTCCCGCATTCTCAACCTGTCGACGGACACCGCCCAGGTGTCGGTGATGTGCCGCCAAAAACTGTATCGCGCGCCAGACAGCACCGACTATGATGAGATCGACGTAATCGCGCATAATCCCGATACCGGCGCAACCTGCTGGTTTCAGGCAAAGGCCGACGCCGAGACCCCCGTCAGTGGTTTGCAGGTTCCCTCGCCCACTTCTGCGATTGATGGCAGTTTTTGGGCCGAGCCAGAGCGTGTTGCCAGTGACGGTTGTGGCTTCTGCCACGACAATGATCCGTTCATGTATTCGCCCTTTGTGGGGCAAGTCTGGTCGCATGTGCCGGTCAATCCCTTTGGGCCCTATGCCCATGTTGACCCGGGAGGGATCTTTGCGGACTGGCCGACCACAGTGATGAATATGCGCGACAATACCTGCACGGGCTGTCACAGGATCGGCTCCGGCCAGCTGGGAGCAGAGGGTCCATGGGGGACTGAAAAGCCGGGGACTTGCGGGCAGCTTGCCGACTGGATGACGGGCCAGCAGATCCCCGAGGGCGCGGATAGCCGCGCGGCGACCTATCCCGGCAGCCATGCGATGCCCCCGGGGTTCGGGGAGACTGAGGCCGCGTGGAATGTGATCTATGCCGAAGCCACCAGCATGGTGAAGTCCTGCTGTTCCGATCCTGAACAGGCGATATGCAGCCTGACGCCGATACAGTCCTATCTTGATGAGATATATTCAAAACGATGAAATCCTTTTGACCCGCGTGTTGGAATATGGGTCCTGTCGCAAGTTTCGCGGATGTCTGTCATGTCGACTGTATCGTCGGATATGCTTGCGCAAAAGCTGGCGACGGGAAACCGTTCATGAGGATAGGTTTCATGAGCTCTCATTAGCCAAAGCTATGTGCCTCCAGGCAGTGTCATTTCGCGATCTGGAAGAGATATTGGTAGCCTGCAGCTCGGGAATTTCCGCCAGCAATCCTTCTGGGCGGATGCTGCGCTTGATCACTGGTGCTCCCCCCTAAAATTAGTGGTGTTCAAAAGTAGAATTTTCTCGGCAAGATATCTGAGGAGATTTACGATGAAGAACGGACGATTTAGCGATGCGCAGATCATGGCTGTGTTGAAGCAGGCGGAGGGCGGTGTGCCGGTCTCTGAGCTGTGCCGGGAGCATGGGATGAGCAGTGCCAGCTTTTACAAATGGCGGGCCAAATTTGGCGGTATGGACGCGTCGCTCATCGCAGAGATGAAGGACATGGCCGAGCAGAACCGCCGCCTCAAGAAGATGTATGCGGAGATGAGCATGCAAAACGAGCTGCTTAAGGAAGCCCTTGGAAAAAAGTCCTAAGGCCGTCCATTGCCCGACAGGCGAATGTCGGCATTCGCCGACAGGGTCAACGACGAGAGATGGCCATGAAGGTGGTCGCCGTGCATAGGGGGCAGTGTCGCGCTGGCGTGCCGCACGTTCCAGATCAGTGAGACATGTTATCGCTATAGCCCAACGCTGAGCGACGAGAACGAGGAAATCGCTGATTGGCTGGAACGTTTGACCACTGCCTGTCAGGGCATTGGAAATGCCTGAGAAGGGGCGAACAAGCGCAGTTGGGGCTTTGGCCTTTGCTTTCTGTATCTGCGCAACGTGCAAGGCTATGGCTGGAACCACAAACGCGTCTATCCCACTGGCCGTCAGGTGATTGCCTGCAATCACCGTCAGGCGGATCTACCGCGAACTGGAGCTGAATCTACGCCCCTCTCGGGACATTGCTGGGCAATGCCCTGCCGGGTGACAATCAAACCCAAGAAACGGCTGAAGCGCGACAAGCCAGAACCGCTGGCTGTGCCTGACAAGCCAAATGAGACGTGGTCGATCATTGCCCGGCAGGCGATGCGAAGCATCGCTGGGAGGGGATTTATGGCCGATCAGCTCTCTGACGGCCGGTCGATCCGGACACTGAACGTCCTGGATGACTTCAATCGCGAGGGCCTTTGCATCGAAGTCGACTTCTCATTGCCAGCCGAGCGCGTGGTGCAGAGTTTGAACCAGATCATCGAATGGCGTGGAAAGCCGCAGGCCATTCGTATCGATAATGGCCCCGAATATGTCAGTGGCAAGCCCCCCCCTCGGGACATTCCTTCGGAATACCCTGCCGGGCAATGCATGGAATGGGCTGAAAAACAAGGCATTAGGCTCGTATACATCCAACCAGGAAAGCCCCAACAGAACGCCTATATCGAGCGCTACAACCGCACGGTTCGGGGCGAATGGCTCAGCCAATACATCTTTGAAACGATCGAGGAGGCGCAGGATCAGGCCACGGTATGGCTATGGACTTACAACAACCCCTCTCATGGTTTGCACGCAAACCACTGCCGGGCAGCGGACCGACCCAACATGGGCATCGGCGGCATAACACCCGCTATGAAACTGAAAACAACCGCCTGAATTCTACGGCTGGACCCCATTAAAAATGGAGGGATTACCGATCCGGGCAGGTCAGCGAGAGCGCGCCTTGCGCAGGAGGCAAATGGACGAGGTTGATCTTCATCAATGCGAGTCAGGGCGGGATCGGGCATTATGGGCCGAGAAACTGGGGATTCGCCCTTTAATTTTCACCGAAATTCAGGAGCCGCCAACATGACCAAAGCGATTCACGAAAAGACATCTTCGCAATCGGGCGCACCGGAAAAGGCGCTTGAGGTTACACAGTTGGCGCAAACTGCCAGCGTTGCGGCATGGCTCGATCTAATTGAGGAGAGCACGCGGTTCGTGACAGAGCGCTGGGAACAGGACGTGAAGACGCAGCAGGCGTTGTTCGCTTGCCGCACCCCGCAGGACCTTCTGAAGCTTCAGTCCGACTACTGTCAGAAGGCAATAGAGCAATATACCGATCAGGCGACCCGGATGAGCGGCAAGATGTCCGGCGCCGCGACCCAGACAATGGGCGACATGAGCGCGACTTCGGCCCGCAAGTATGATGATGTCCCACTTTGAGCGTCACAAATTAGGTCCGGCAATATGAACCGGGCGAGCTGGCGCTGACGGTCTGACATCAGCGCCTTGAGGTTGAACGCCCCGGTGTTTCACAGGGCGCTCAGGTCGTCACAGGTATCTGTTTACCAGATTTTCCAGCCGCTCCTGTCGGCCAGAACGCGGCTGCGGGTTGATCCCTTCGGACTGAACGCGGGCGGCGATGCTCTCAAGATCGCTGTCGAGCATGGCCTTGGCGGTCGCCGTTTCCCAGCCCGAGTAACGCTCATCCCGCGCCGCTTCGAGCTTGCCATCTTCAAGCATTGCCGCCGCCGCCTTGAGCCCCGCCGCGCAGGCATCCATTCCGCCCACATGAGCAAGGATCAGATCCTCGGCATCCAGTGACTGGCGCCGCAGCTTGGCGTCGAAGTTGGTGCCACCGGTGGTGAACCCGCCAGCGCGCAGAACCTCGTAGTAGGCCAGCGTCATCTCGGGGACATTGTTCGGAAATTGGTCGGTATCCCAGCCGGACTGATAGTCGTTCCGGTTCATGTCGATGGATCCGAAGATGCCAAGCGACCGCGCCATCGCCAGCTCATGCTCGAACGAGTGGCCCGCCAGAATGGCATGGCCCTGCTCGATGTTCATCTTGACCTCGTTCTCCAGCCCGAATTCCTTGAGGAAGCCGTAGACCGTGGCGACATCGTAATCGTACTGGTGCTTTGTCGGCTCCTGCGGCTTTGGTTCGATCAGAATCGCGCCGTCAAAGCCGATCTTGTGCTTGTAGTCGACGACCATCTGCAGGAACCGCCCCGCCTGGGCGCGTTCGCGCGCCAGATCGGTGTTGAGCAGTGTTTCATACCCTTCGCGCCCGCCCCACAGGACGTAATTTTCGCCACCCAGCTGTTTCGTTGCATCCATGCAGGTCTTTACGGTCGCTGCGGAAAAGGCAAAGACATCAGGGTCAGGGTTCGTGGCTGCACCCGACATGAAGCGACGGTTGGAAAACAGGTTCGCCGTACCCCAAAGCAGTTTTACGCCGGTCGCTGCCTGCTTTTCCTCAAAGTAATCGACGATCTCGCGCAGGTTGCGGGTGTTTTCGGCAAAATCCGCGCCTTCGGGGCGCACATCCGCGTCATGGAAGCAATAGAACGGCACATCGAGTATCTGGAACATCTCGAACGCTACATCGGCCTTCAGCTTGGCCAGTACCATCGTGTCGCCGAACCAGGGGCGCTCGAACGTCTGGCCGCCAAACGGATCACCGCCGGGCCAGGCAAAACTGTGCCAATAGGCGGCGGCAAAGCGCAGGTGATCCTTTAGCGTCTTTCCCATCACAACCTCTTCAGGGTTGTAGTGACGGAAGGCGAAATCATTGTCGCTGTCCGGCCCCTCGAACTGGATTTTCGGGATGCCTTGGAAAAAATCGGTCATGGGTGGGGTCCTTCAGGTCAGGCTTTTCAGGGCCGTATAACTTTCGCGGTAGCGTGCGTGTGCCTCGGAAAAGGCCGGGGCGAGGGCGATATCCGGGTCGATACTGCGTTCAATCGGAGGCGCGGTGGCGATTTCGGCACCGGCGCCCGTGGCGGCCATCATGCCCAGACGTGCGGCACCAAAAGCTCCGCCGAAATCACCCGAGACAGGCAGGTCGATGGGCATGCCAAGTGAGGTGGCAATTGCCTTGACCCAGTAATCAGAGCGGGTGCCGCCACCAACGCCGATCAGGCGCGTGATCTGTGTGCCGGTGCCGGTCAGCGCGTCGAAACTGTCGCGGAAGGCGTGGGTGACACCTTCCAGAACGGCGCGGGTCAGGGCTGCGGTGTCGTTGCTATGATCCAGATGCAGGAAGGCACCCCGGATCGCAGCATCGTTGTGCGGTGTCCGTTCGCCGCCAAGGTAGGGCAGGAACAGCATGCGTCCGGGGGCCCTGAGATCGCCCAGAGACCTGGTCAGCGCATCCGCCTTTTGGCCCACGGTTCCGGCAAACCAGTTCAGAGCATCCGCTGCCGCCAAGATCACGCCCATCTGGTGCCATGTGTCGGGCAGGGCGTGGCAGAAGGTGTGCACGGCACTGGCTGCGTCCGGCTGATAGGCGGCGGATGACGCAAAAAGAACGCCCGAGGTGCCAAGCGACACGAAGGCCTCGCCGGGTTTGACCACGCCGACGCCGACCGCGCTGGCCGCATTGTCGCCGCCGCCACCCGCAATGACGACCCCTTTGGGCAGGCCCCATTGCGTGGCGAGCGTATCACGCAGGGTGCCCGAAACTTCGGACCCTTCGACCAGACGTGGCATGTGATCCCGGCTGAGGCCCGTCGCGGCAAGCAGGTCATCGGACCAGTCCCGCGCGCCGGTGTCGAGCCAGCTTGTCCCGGCGGCATCCGACATTTCGGCCACGTGATCGCCTGTCAGCCAAAGACGCAGATAATCCTTGGGCAGCAAGACCTTGGCGACCTTGCTAAATATCTCGGGTTCGTTTTCGTTGACCCACACCAGCTTGGGCGCGGTGAACCCGGGAAAAACGATGTTGCCAGTCAGGGCGCGAAAACGCGGATCGGCGTCCAGCGCCGCCGCCTGTTTCGCGGACCGTGTGTCGTTCCACAGGATGCAGGGCCGCAGAACGGCGTCATCCGCACCGAGCAGCGTGGCCCCGTGCATGTGGCCCGACAGGCCGATGCCCGCCACACCGTCCAGAGATACCTGCGACGCGAGCGCGCTCATCACCTGATCCGCCGCCTTCAGCCAGCTTTCGGGATCCTGTTCGGACCAACCATCGTGTGGGCGGGCCACGGTCAAAGGCGCAGTCGCCTCTGCCAGAATCGTCTGCTCCGAGTCGATTACGATCCCTTTGAGCGACGACGTGCCCAAATCCAGCCCGATATACATGCCGCTCATGCTGCCGCCTTGGGGTTCTTGCCCAGGATGATCATCGACAGGATGTCATCCTCGGTCACATCCTCGACCCGTTCGGTGCCGACGATCTGGCCGTTCTTCATCACCGACACCCGGTCGCAAAGCTCCATCATCTCGCGCGTGTCGTGGCTGATCAGGAAAATGCCAAGACCCTGCTTTTTCAGCTCGGTGATCAGGTCGGCAACCATCTTGGTCTCGTGTACACCCAGCGCCGCCGTGGGTTCGTCCATGATCAGAATGCGGGCCTTGAAATAGACCGCGCGCGCAATCGCGACCGACTGGCGCTGACCGCCGGACAGGGCCGATACCGGTTCCTTCAGTTTCTTGAAGTTGGGGTTGAGCCGCGCCATGATCTTGCGCGTTTCGGCCTCTTGCCGCGAGTCATCGACAAAACCAAAGGGCGTGGTCAGTTCGCGCCCCAGAAACAGGTTCGACGCGGCATCAAGGTTATCGGCAAGCGCAAGCGTCTGATAGATCGTCTCGATGCTATTGGCACGGGCATCGCGGGGGGACTGGATGTCGACCTTTTTACCATTGATCCAGATCTCGCCCGCATCTGCCTTATAGGCGCCGGACAGGATCTTGATCAGGGTCGATTTACCGGCACCGTTATGGCCCAGCAGTCCCACGACTTCGCCGGGGTAGAGGTCGAGGCTCACGTCCTCGACCGCATGTACGCCGCCGAAGGCAATCGAGATATTCTTCATCTGCACAAGGGGTGTGGTCATTTACTTGGCTCCCGTCCGCTTGCGATATTCGATGTCCACCCAGACGGCAAAGACCAGAACCGCACCCACCACAATATTCTGATAGGGTGCGTCGACCCCAACCATCGCCATGCCTGATTGCAGCGACTGCATGATCAAGGCACCAAAAATCGCGCCGTAGATCGTGCCGATGCCGCCCGAGAGGGCCGTCCCGCCAATCACCGCCGCCGCGATTACGCGAAGTTCGTCCAGCGTGCCGATGTCATTGGTGTGATACCCCAGCCGGGCCGAAGCGACGACGCCGCCCAAGGCGCAGAGCACTCCGACCATGGCAAAAATCTTGACCGTCAAAAGGCGTGTGTTGATCCCCGACAGGCTTGCCGCATCCGGGTTGCCGCCGGTGGCAAAGATGTAGCGACCCAGCCGTGTGCGCGTCGCGATAACTGTCATGACGATGGCGACAAAGATAAGCAGCAGTACGGAATAGGGGATGCCGTAAGCGACGTTGCAGCCTTCGGCCTGCGCACAGCCGTAGGCCGCAAAATCCCGCGCCACAACGCGCTCGGGCAGTTCATAGGCGTTCAGCACTGCGACAAAACCCAGGATCGCGAGGACCGTGACGGCGATCACCGCAACTTCGGCCCAGACCGGTTTGACCGGGAATTCATGGCGAATCTTGGTGCGCCGCGCTGACCAGAGGCCGGCGGCAGCCGCCACAGCTGCTGCGATCCCGATGATCCAGCTCCAGTCGGCGCCCAGCGTGCCTGTGATCCCGCCGAACAACACATATGTTTCGTCAAGCGGCCCAATCGTTTGGCCGCTGGTCAGATACCACCCGACGTTGCGCCAGACCAGAAGCCCGCCCAATGTCACGATAAAAGCCGGAATGCCGCGATAGCCCACCAGCCAGCCCTGCATTGCGCCAATCAGGGCACCCGTCAGCAGCCCCAAGCCGATGGTGATCCAGGGAATCAGGGGTGACCCGATCTCGATACCCAGCATTCCGGGCAGCCACCGCGTCTGTAGCATCCCCATTACCGCGGTGCAGGTGGCCAGAAGGGCACCGACAGACAGGTCGATATGGCGGGTGACGATCACGAAGACCATGCCGGTCGCCATGATGGCGACGCTGACCGTCTGGATTGTCAGGTTGAAGATGTTGCGCGGTGTCAGGAAACGTCCGTCGGTCCAGACGTTGAAGACAAGACAGACCACCAGAAACGCCCCGATCATGCCCAAAAGGCGGGTGTCAAGTTCTAGCTGTTTGAAAATGTTGCGCTTTGTTGCGGGCGTCGGTGTGGATTGTGTCTGATCAGACATTCTTGCTCCAAGGTGCAGTAGGTAGTCTGCAGGTCATCGCGGCGGTTCGTCGGCACGGTCTGTGCGGAACGCCTGCGGAAAAAAAGATCCCGGCCCGCACGGATGCAGGCCGGGAATGGTCAACTTAGTTGCAGGGCGCGGGGCCGTCGGTCACACCCTGGCAGAGCGCGTCCTTGGTGATCCAGCCGGCATCGACCACGACGGACAGGTTGTCCTTGGTGATCGGCACGGGGGTCAGGAACATCGCATCCATCTCGGTCCCCGAGGGCGACGTCCAGGGCGCGGCGCCCGCAATCTCGACCTTGCCATCTTCGTCGCTGGCCAATTCCACGGCGATTTCCGCAGCAGCCTTGCCCAGATCACGTGCGTCCTTCCAGACGGATACGGTCTGCGTTCCCAGCGCGACGCGGTTCAGCGCAGCGTGGTCGCCGTCCTGGCCGGACACCGGAATGCCCTCCATGCCCTGTGCGGTCAGTGCCGCTACTGAGCCACCCGCAGTGCCGTCATTCGAGGCAACAACCGCGTCGACCTTGTTGTCGTTCGCGGTCAAGATCTGTTCCATGTTGCGCTGTGCGTTCGCGGGCAGCCAGCCGTCGGTATAGGCTTCGTCCACGATCTTGATAGCGCCGGAGTCGATGGCTGCTTGCAGAATTTCCTGCTGTCCGCCACGCAGGAAGTCAGCGTTCGGATCGGTGGGCGACCCCTTGATCATCACGTAGTTACCCTCGGGCTTGGCGGCCAAAACAGCGCGCGCCTGCATCCGGCCCACTTCGACGTTGTCGAAGGTGAGGTAAAAGGCGCGCGGGTCTTCGATCAGGCGATCGTAGGCCACGACCGGAATGCCTTCGTTCGCGGCGGCATCTACGGCCGGGCCGATGGCGGCAGTGTCCTGCGCCAGAATGATCAGCGCGTCGACACCCTGTGCGATCAGCGATTCAACGTCCGACAGCTGCTTGGACGAAGATGACTGCGCATCGGCCGACACATAGGTCGCGCCCGCTGCTTCAAGGGCTTCCTTGATGGCGGCTTCGTCGGTCTTCCAGCGCTCTTCCTGAAAGTTCGACCAGCTGACGCCGACGGTCATGCCGTGGCTTTCGGCCAGAGCGGCCGAGTTTAAACCAACGACGGCGATGGCCGCTGCTATAATGGATCTATTCATAATGTCCTCCCGAGACGTATCCCCGCCTTGATGCGGGGCGTGGGGCCTGCAGCCCGACCCGCGCAAAATGCCATATTTATTTCAGGTGTCAAAATAAAAAAGACGTCACGGAGCCTAGGTGGTGCATTTTTTGCTGTTAAACCGCAAATAATTGCGGCAAATTCGGTTTCAGGGAAGGGGCTCACCTTTGCGGGTGCAGCAATTAGTTCGATTTGCAAAAAATACATGAAACCGGCGTCAGCCGCATAGAGGACGCGCCGCGAATCAGCGGCTGCGGACCGATTCTGTCGGCTTCTGCTGCGCCCTCTCGGCCTTTGCGCCAGCAGATTTTCGAATCGGTTCGCGCGGCGGGCCGAAGCGCGCGAGCTGATGTGACCCGCAATCTGGGTATTAGCGCTGGATCGGCTACTACGCTCAGCGCAGAACTGATAGCCGCCGGTTTCCTGCGTGAGGTCGAGGGCCTGACACGCGAGGCGGGGCGGGGTCGCCCGCCTGTCGCGCTCGAAGTGGTCCCGGATGCGCGGCTGGTCATCGGGATAAAGCTGTCCGATGCGCTGCACACGGCGGTACTGACCGATTTCGCGGGCACTGTGCTTGCCAATGCATCGCAGCCTACACCGGATCACCGCAAATCGGTGGAGAATATCCTGACCGAGGTGAGCGATCTGATCGCGGCCCTTCTGGCAAATGCCGATCGCTCTTTGTCCGAGGTCAGCGCGATCGGTGCCGGACTGTCCGGTCTGATTGATCACAATACCGGAATGGTGCTTTGGTCACCGCTGCTCGATCAGCGTGATCTGCCACTGGGGCCAGCGCTGCAGCAGCGTTTCGGCCTTCCGGTGTTTCTTGATAACGATGCCAACATGCTGACCCTGGCGGAATTGTGGTTTGGCGCAGGGCGAGCGCGGTCGGATTTCGCGGTGGTCACGATTGAGGAGGGCGTCGGCATGGGCGTGGTGCTGGGCAATCGCCTGTTCCGTGGCAGCCGCGGTATCGGGCTGGAACTGGGACACACCAAGGTGCAATTGGATGGTGCCCTGTGCCGCTGCGGTCAGCGTGGCTGTCTCGAAGCTTATGTCGCCGACTATGCTCTTGCACGCGAGGCGGCAACGGCGCTTGGTCGCAACGCACACAACCTGCAAAGTGCCAGCGTCATGTTGGACAAGCTCTTTGCTCAGGCCAAGGCGGGCAATGTCTCGGCGCGCACCATCTTTCGCCGTGCCGGGCGCTATCTGTCTTTGGGTCTGGCAAATGTGGTGCAGCTGTTCGATCCGGAACTGATCATTCTGTCGGGTGAGCGCATGCAGTACGACTATCTTTATGCAGAAGAGGTCATGGCCGAAATGCGCGCCCTGATTCTGGCGGATGGCCGCGAACCCTGTCCGGTCGAGATCCATGCCTGGGGTGATCTGGTCTGGGCCCGTGGCGCATCGGCTCTGGCGCTGAGCGCGGTCACCGATATGGCGCTTGGTGAAGGCTGGGCGGGATGATCCGGGCGGTGCTACTTTGCCTGCTTGCTACCTCAACGGCGGCTGATCCGTTGTTCGAGGACCATTCCGACGCCCTTCCGGAACACATCTATTCGGGCGGATGGGAGCATTTTGTCGGCGGTGGCGTGGCGGTTTTCGACTGCAACGGCGATATGCGGCCAGACATCTTTGCCGCCGGTGGCGAGGCGTCGGCGATCCTCTTGCGCAATATAGGCGGGTTTACCTTTGACGCTGTCCCGCTGGAGGAAATGACTTCTGTCACCGGTGCCTATCCTTTGGATATGGATGCTGATGGCTGGATGGACCTTTACGTGCTGCGTGTCGGGCCGGACAAGGTGCTGAAAGGTGGCCCAGATTGCACATTTTCCGACGTGACTGACGATTGGGGAATTCCGCAAAGTGACCAGTGGAGCACGGCATTCACTGCGTGGTGGGTGGATGATCGCCGACCGCAGATTGCCGTGGGGCACTATGTCGACCGCGCGAACGCAGAGGGGCCATTTGGTGCCTGTGACACCAATACCCTGCTGATCCCCGAGGCCAAAGGCTACCGCGCTGACATTCTGGCGCCGGGGTTCTGCAGTCTGTCGATGCTGGCGGCGCGGGATGCGCGGGGTCGTGCGACACTGCGTATTTCGAACGACAGGCATTACTATGTAAAGGGCGGCTACGAACAGATGTGGGACATCCCGCTGGGCCGGTTTCTGGACGAGGATGACGGTTGGGCCAAGGTGTCGCTGTGGGGTATGGGGATCGCTAGCCGGGATCTGACCGGGGATGGCAGGCCAGAAGTCATGCTGACTTCCATGGCCGACCAATTGCTACAGATTGCCCAGGCGGATGGCACCTATGTGGGGGCACCCCACGACATAGGCACCTATGCGACGCGACCGCATGTGGGCGATGACGGGCGGCCGTCGACAGGATGGCATGCGCAGTTTGGCGATGTGGATAATGACGGGCGCGCCGATCTGTTCATCGCCAAGGGAAATGTCGATCAGATGCCCGGCATGGCGATCCATGACCCCAACAACTTGCTGATGCAGCAGGCGGACGGAACCTTTGTTGAGCGGGCCGCTACGGCTGGCGTTGCCACAACGGCACGGTCCCGCGGCGCGGCGCTTGCGGATTTCGACGGTGACGGGCGGCTGGATTTGGTGGTTTCCAACCGCCGTGCGCCGCTGGAGCTGTATCGCAACGTGACCAAAGGGACTGGCCACTGGCTGGAGGTCGCACTGACCCAGCCGGGGGGCAATCGCAATGCAGTCGGGGCGCAGGTCACGGTGAACGGGCAGGTGCAAGAGATCACGATCGGCGGCGGCCATGCTGGTGGGCAGGCCGTGCCACTGCATTTCGGTCTGGGGGGTGAGGCCACGGCGCAGGTGTCGGTGATCTGGCCGGATGGAGAGGTATCCGATGAAAACGTTCAGGCGGACAGGATGATATCCCTGTCCCATCCCTGACGTCAGCGCGCCACCGGTAGCCCGCTGGGCAGGCTTTCCGGCACGCCCAGCCGCCCCTTCATGGCGGCAGAGTCGGTGAGAGTGCCAAGAAAAGCCACGAGGTTCGCGATGTCATCGTCGCTGAGCGGGACTGACCAGGTCGCGGTGGCGGAAATGGCGGCGACCTCCTCTGCGTCGGCCATGAGAAGCCCGTCGTCAAATGGCAGGTTTGGCAGAACGGCCTGAGTTATGTCGTAGTCTCGTAATCCCGCGGCGGGGTCCGCATGGGAAGCGATGAACCCAGCCAGATCGGCATGTCCCCCGGCATGGCCATAGGGCGCGGTCAGCGCGATGTTGCGCAGGGATGGCGTGCGAAAGGCATAGAGATCCTCCTCCTTACCGGTCACGCGATAGCGGCCTTCGTCTCGGAAATGGCTCTCAAATTTTGCTGCCTTGCCCGGCCCGATCTGGGGCGCGCCCATGGCGTGAAAACCGTGGTCGGTCTGGAAGGGACCAGAGTGGCAGGTGCTGCATTCGGCGCGGCCGTAGAACAATTCCATCCCTTTATTCGCGGTCGTCGGCAGGGTGCTTTCGCCTCTCAGGTATGCATCGAACGGTGACGTGTCGGAACGCCATTCCAGTTCCATGAAGGCGGCAATGGCGTTCGAGATATCGGTAAAGGCAATGTCGTCCGGCCCTGTGATATGCGGATAGATCTGGGGAAACCGGTCAGCATAACCCGGCACTGCTGCCACCCGGCGTGCGATCATGTCCCACGCGCCACCCGGACCGGTGATCAGCCCTTGTCGCACAGCGCGGGATACGTCGTTTTCCTGTACATGGCCCGCCATCTCATCAGCGCTGACCACGGGGAACATGGTCTGAGCTGAAAGAAGCGAGGCGAATCCTACCACCATGTCGTCGTCCAGCGGGGTGCGGAAACCACCGGGGCGGGCGGGATCGACTTCGATCCGGCCATCGTCAAAGAGGCGGGTGAACTCGTGCGCGCCAAGGTTGAATAGGGCGGGCGCGTTGCGGGGCACGCGGGCCTCTGGCGGGTTGGCAGGGTCGGCGCGCCGGTCCGGGCCTAGGCCGATGCCGCCGTCGCCCAGCGAAAGGGACAGCCCGTCGCCGGTGCCGAACCGGGGGTGATGGCAGGTGGCGCAGGACACCTCGCGGTTGCCCGACAGGATCGAGTCGTAGAACAGCAGCTGACCCAAGGCGGCCTCTGCCGGATCGACCGGCGCATAGGCGGCATCGGTTATCGGCGCGGGTATCTCTTGCGCCCAGACTTCAGGCACCAGCGCGAGGCTGACAAAGATCGCCGCAATCCCGTTTCGCATGAACAAACTCCCCGCTGCTTCCGCCATATTGGCCGGGCGGGAGCGGTACCGCAAGGGACCGGGCGCGCGTCAGGCGTAGCGTTCCGCCGTCAGCCCATCCATGGCGATTTCGGGCGTCTTGCCCAGCACCACATCAGCCACGGCACGGCCCGACCCGCAGGCCATGGTCCAACCCAGCGTGCCGTGCCCGGTATTGAGGAACAGGTTGTCATAGCGTGACCCGCCCAGAACGGGTGTGCCGTCCGGGGTCATCGGGCGCAGGCCTGTCCAGCCTTCGGCCTTGGTGATATCACCGCCCTTGGGGAACAGATCGCTGATGACGTGTTTGACCGTGTCAGTGGCGTGCGGCCCAAGGCGGTTGGAATAGCCTGCAATCTCGGCCGTGCCGGCAACACGGATGCGGTCGCCCAGCCGGGTGATCGCCACCTTGTGCGTCTCGTCCATCAGCGTGGATTGCGGGGCATAGGCATCGTCGGTGACGGGCAGAGTGACCGAGTAGCCCTTGACCGGATAGACTGGCAGCCTGACCCCGATGGGATTGAGCAGGCGCGGGCCAAAGCTGCCCAGAGCGCAGACATAGGCATCGCCCGTGATACGCCCTGCCAGTTCAGTATCGACGCCTGCAATCTTGTCATTTTCGATGGCGATGGCGCGGATCGACTGGCCGTATTGAAATTCGACCCCCATTTCGGCGCATTTATCGGCCAGGGCGATGGTGAACATCCGGCAGTCGCCCGTGCGGTCTGCGGTCAGGCGCAGCCCGCCGACGAACTTGTTGCGCACTTCGGCCAGGGCCGGTTCGACGGCAATGCAGGCGTCGCGGCCCAGAACCTCGTAGGGGCTGTCATATTCGGCAAGGATATCCTGATCGGCCTTGGATCCCTTCATCTGCTTGGCCGTACGGAACAGCTGCAAAGTGCCCTGCGCGCGTCCGTCGTATTCGATGCCCGTCTCGGCGATGAGGTCCGGCATCACATCGCGCGAATAGTTCGAGATGCGCACCATCCGGCCCTTGTTGATGCGATAACTTTCGTCGTTGCAGTTGCTGATCATCTGCGCGCTCCACTTCCACATCGTGGGGGAGATAAGCGGCCAGATGAACAGTGGGCGCCGTTTCATGAATAGCCATTTCAAGGCCTTTACCGGGATGCCGGGGGCCCCCCAGGGAGAGGTCATGCCGTAACTGAGCTCACCCGCATTCGCATAGCTTGTTTCCAGCCCGGGTCCGGCCTGCCGGTCGAGCACGACAACTTCGGCACCGCCTTTGGCGAGGTAATATGCGGTGGTCACGCCAATGACACCTGCTCCCATCACGACGACTTTCATGGCGGTCCCAATCCTTTTCCCGGTTCAACTCCAGCATGCGTCGGGTGGCGTTGGTCCACAAGGCGCGAGGCGCAGTAGCCTTGGTCAGGGAGTGGGAATTGTGTGAAAACGGCAGGCTGGGGGGCAGAAGTGAGCGACAGGCATTGAACCGGCCCTCAACACATAGGCCGACGCCAGCCGGTCAGGCGCTGCCCGCATGGCCAATGCCTTGGACGTAATGTGACGACCCTCGCGCGCAAAGGCCGCGATCTATCAGCTTGCCGGGCACCGCCACGCCAGACCCCAATTCAGCTCCATGGACCCAGTGATCTGCCGCCGCCGCGACGCACATGCGGGATGTTCGAATTGCCGGTGACAGATTCGCGTCGCGGTGTACGAGCAGGGGCTGATCCGGCCATCTGGCGCAGGGCCGCAACGCGGTTTTCCGTGGCGGGATGGGTTGCGAAAAGGTTGTCGAATTTGCCGCCATGCAATGGGTTGATGATGAACATATGCGCCGTGGCGGGGTTACGTTCGGCTGTTGCGTTATCTATTTGCGACGCCCCAGCCTGAATCCGCTCTAGCGCAGAGGCAAGCCAAAGCGGATGACCGCAAATCTCGGCCCCGGCCTTGTCGGCGGCATATTCGCGGGTACGGCTGATCGCCATCTGCACCAGTCCGGCGGCCATCGGGGCCAGGAACATCATAGCGAGTGTGCCGATCATGCCCAGCCGCTCGCGGCTGCCGCCAAAGAACAGCGCAAAGTTGGCCAGCATGGAAATCGCACCGGCAAAGGTGGCCGTCACGGTCATGATAGCCGTGTCGTGGTTGCGGATATGGGCCAGCTCGTGGGCGATCACACCGGCCAGTTCTTCGCGGCTGAGGTTATGTATCAGACCGGTGGTCACAGCGACGGCGGCATTCGCAGGGTTGCGCCCGGTGGCAAAGGCATTCGGCTGGGGCGTGTCGATCAGGTAGACCGCAGGCATCGGCAGTCTGGCGTTGTCGGACAGCTCGCGGACCATCTGGGACAGCCCGCTTGGATCGCGCGCGCCAACAGGACGCGCGTTGTGCATTTTCAGCACCATTTTATCCGAGGACCACCATGTGACCGCGTTCATGCCCGCAGCGATGACAAGGGCAATCGTCGCACCGGTCGCGCCGCCCAGAAGGTAGCCTATTGCCATGAACAGCGCGGTCATTGCCGCCATCAGAATGGCCGTCTTGAAATATCCCATCTCCGTACCTCCGCTCACCTACTCGATTGTATATAGGCAGTGAGGGAGGCGGCGATAAGAAGTGCTGATCGAAAGGATGCCCGGAAATTCTACTGTGCCGGGCGGCGTTCGCTGATCGATTTCATGCAATGTGGTGCGGGGGAACGGGTGCTTGGTCAGCATTCTGCTATGCAGCACGCGCAGATTGAATAGCGCCCAGGATGTTGGCATAGTGAACCCATGAACATGTCGCCCCGCAACGACAGCTGCCAGAACTGCCCCATCCGCCACTCTGCCGTCTGCGCAGAGTGCGATGCGCACGAGCTTGCCGTTCTCGAACAACTAAAAAGCTATCGGACCTATGCTCCCGGCGCCTCCATTGCCTCGGCTGGGGAGCCGCTTACGCATCTTTCGTCGTTGGTCGTCGGATGTGCAACCATGTCGCGTACGCTGGAAGACGGGCGCAGACAGTCGGTCGGGTTGCTGTTGCCGGCCGATTTCATCGGGCGTCCGGGGCGCGCGGTGTCGCTGTTCGATATCGAAGCGGTGAGCGAGGTCACATTGTGCCGGTTCGAGAGGCAGCAATTTGAAAGGCTTGTCCGCGACACGCCGCATATCGCATCACGCCTGCTGTCCATGACCCTGGATGAACTGGACGTGGCACGCGGGATGGCCGTCACACTCGGGCGGATGACTGCGCGGGAAAAGATCGTATCCTTCCTTGTGTCGCTTGCGCGGCGGCAGGCTGCCGTCACTAAGCGTGAACCGCGGGAAATGCCGGTCGCACTGCATCTCCCGTTGTCGCGACAGGCGATTGCCGACCACCTTGGGCTGACGATTGAAACCGTCAGCCGACAACTCACGCAGCTACGCAAAGCCGGGCTGATCACGCTTGGCGACAGCCGCGACATTACAATTCCCGACTTCGAGCGCCTGCAACTCGAAGTCGGCGAAGATGAGGTGACCGGAACCATCTGAGGCTACCGGGCAAGGAACATCGGCATGCCCGAGTTCTGAACCAACTCGCGGGTAACGCCGCCCAGCAGTTGTTCACGCAGTTTGGAATGGCCGTACGCCCCCATGACCAGCAGATCCGACTGTGTATCGCTCGTGTGTTGTTTGATCACATCGGCAATCCGCGCCTTCATTCGGGGCAGCAGGTCGATGTCACACTCGATATCATGACGCGACAGGAAGGTCGCAAGGCATTCGCCGGGGGCAAAACGGCCCGCAGGCGACTCGGGCGGATCCACCATCAGAACGGTCACGACCTTGGCCTGCCGCAACAAAGGCAGCGCCGCCCTTGCCGCCGCCAGCGACTGATCAGAACTATCCCAGGCGATGGTGATCCGATTGAATTCCGGGACCTCAGGTCCGTCAACTAGAAGAATCGGCAGGGCGGTTCCAAAGAGGATCGCGTCGAAAAGCGATTCAACTTCGAAATTTTCGCCGTTCGGACGTGCCAGAACGGCAAGATCGGCAAAGCGGCAGGCGTCCTTTACCGTCTGCGCCAGTCCGCCGCCCCCGGCCATCAGGGCCTGACTGCTCCAGCTGATGTCTTCACGCGAAAGGCGCTTGCGGGCCATGGCGTCGGTATCGCGCAGCCGGGCGCTGGTTTCTTCGATCGTATCGGCGATGATCGCACCGCCGACGCCAAACCCCGCGCCAAAGTCAGCGGTATTTATCGCCGGGGACGCGGTGCAGACGACATCGAGATGCGATTTGAACCGGCGCGCACAGGCGATCGCGGTTTCGAGCGTCCGATCCGCCCCGGCTTCGGGCAGCAGGGTACATAGGGTCGGGAATTCCATGGCAGAAATCCTTTGTTAAGGTGCACTTTGATACGGCATAGTCTGGTACGGAATTTCTTACCCGACCTTGATTCAGATCAACGCAGCCCCATGCGCCGACGGGATAGGGATGCGGTAACACGGCATCCCGGACTCTGTCTGGCGGCTGAAATAACCATTGGGGACAGTTGACATGGATTACCTAAAGCTCGCCATGTTTGCCATGATCGCGCTTCTTGCTGCGATCGCGGCCAATTTCGGGCATGACTTGGCCTATACGGTACATGCGGTCATTATCATGCTGGTCGCTGGGGGCATGTTCCTCTGGCAGTTGCGGCAGGTGGACGAGGATAAGCCTCTCCCCGACGTCAGCGGCTACATGGATGGGCCGGTGCGCTATGGTGTCGTCGCCACTGCGTTCTGGGGCGTCACAGGCTTTCTGGTGGGCGTGTTCATTGCGCTGCAACTGGCCTTTCCCGTGCTCAACTTCGACTGGTCCGAGGGTTATGCCAACTTTGGTCGGCTACGCCCGCTTCACACCTCGGCCGTTATTTTTGCATTCGGCGGCAACGCCTTGATCGCAACATCGTTCTATGTCGTCCAGCGGACGTCTGCCGCGCGTCTCTGGGGCGGAAACCTCGCCTGGTTCGTGTTCTGGGGGTACCAGCTCTTTATCGTGCTGGCCGCGACCGGCTATCTGCTGGGTTCCACCCAATCCAAGGAATATGCCGAACCTGAATGGTACATTGATATCTGGCTGACAATCGTCTGGGTTTGCTACCTTGCCGTTTTCCTCGGCACGATCATCAAGCGCCGCGAGCCGCATATCTATGTCGCTAACTGGTTCTATCTTGCCTTTATCGTCACTGTGGCGATGCTGCATGTGGTCAACAACATCTCGATCCCGGTGTCGATCTTCGGTTCGAAATCCGTGCAGGTCTTTGCGGGTGTGCAGGATGCGATGGTGCAGTGGTGGTATGGCCACAACGCCGTTGGCTTTTTCCTGACGGCCGGCTTTCTGGGGATGATGTACTATTTTGTGCCCAAACAGGCGGGGCGCCCGGTTTATTCCTACAAGCTGTCGATCATCCACTTCTGGGCACTGATCTTCCTTTATATCTGGGCCGGTCCGCACCACCTGCACTACACTGCGCTGCCTGACTGGGCCGGTACGCTGGGCATGGTTTTCTCGATCGTGCTCTGGATGCCCAGCTGGGGCGGCATGATCAACGGCCTGATGACGCTGGAAGGTGCCTGGGACAAGATCCGCACCGACCCGATCATCCGGATGTTCGTAGCTTCGCTTGCCTTCTACGGTATGAGCACCTTCGAAGGCCCGATGATGTCGATCCGTGCGGTCAATTCTCTGTCGCACTACACTGACTGGACCATTGGTCACGTGCATTCCGGTGCGCTAGGCTGGAACGGTCTGATCACATTCGGTTGCCTCTACTTCCTGACACCCAAGCTTTGGGGCCGCGCGCGGATGTATTCGATGAGCGCGATCAACTGGCACTTCTGGCTCGCCACGATCGGCATCGTTCTCTACGCCGCGTCGATGTGGGTGACCGGCATCATGGAAGGCCTGATGTGGCGTGAAGTGGATGCCAACGGGTTCCTCGTGAACTCCTTCGCCGACACGGTTGCTGCCAAGTTCCCGATGTATGTGGTCCGTGCCGCAGGTGGCGGTCTTTTCCTGGCGGGTGCGCTGATCATGGTTTGGAACATGTGGATGACCGTTCGCGCTGCTCCGGTTCACCAGGGCGCCCCCAATAACGCCATTCCTGCGGAGTAATGACGATGAGCGATACACAAAAACCAAAGATTCTGGATCGCCACGCCAAGATCGAGCGTAATGCCACCCTTTTGCTGGTGTTGTCCTTCCTTGTCGTCACGATCGGCGGGATCATCGAAATCGCGCCGCTGTTCTGGTTGGAAAACACCATCGAAGAGGTTGACGGTGTGCGCCCCTATTCGCCACTGGAACTGGCGGGGCGTGACATTTACGTGCGCGAAGGCTGCTATGTCTGCCACAGTCAGATGATCCGCCCGATGCGGGATGAAAATGAGCGTTACGGCCATTATTCACTGGCGGCTGAATCGATGTACGACCACCCCTTTCAGTGGGGAAGCAAACGCACCGGGCCGGATCTGGCCCGGGTTGGCGGGCGCTATTCTGACGATTGGCATGTGGTGCACCTTTCGGATCCGCAGTCGCTTGTCCCCGAGAGCGTGATGCCGAAATACGACTATCTGACCCGGACGCGGTTCGAACCCGAAGGCCTGACGGCGCTGATGAAGACGCACCGCCTGGTCGGCGTGCCCTACACCGACGAGATGATCGAAAATGCGGTTGCGGATGCGCGCGTGCAGGTCGATCCGGACGAAGACTATGATGGTTTGCTGGAACGCTATCCCGGCGCGCAGGTCCGCAGTTTCGACGGGCAGCCCGGTATTTCCGAAATGGATGCACTGGTCGCCTATCTGCAGATGCTGGGCACACTGGTAGATTTTTCAACCTTCCAGCCCGATGCCAGCCGCTGAGTGAAAAAGGAGAGCCTTGATGGACACCTATTCGATATTTCGACAGATCGCTGACAGCTGGGTGCTGCTTGCCATGTTCGCTTTTTTCATTGGCTGCATCCTGTGGGTCTTTCGCCCCGGTGCACGGGACGAGTACGCTCAGGCTGCGGGTTCGATCTTTAACGACGACGAGCTGACCTCGGCGAAAGACCCTGCCGAGACTTCCTCCAATACCCGTCTGGATGTGCCCCATGACAACGCATGAAGATGACAAAGATGTCGGCACCACCGGTCACAGCTGGGACGGCATCGAAGAACTGAACAACCCGCTGCCACGATGGTGGCTCTGGACGCTCTATGCCACCATCGTCTGGGCTGTGGGCTATACGATCCTGTTCCCGGCCTGGCCTTTGGTTAGTGGCGCAACCTCTGGCGTGCTGGGTTGGTCCACGCGTGGCGCTGTAGCGGAGGAGATTGCCGCCGTGGATGCGGCCCAATCCGGTTTGCGCGCCGATCTTGAGGCCACGGATCTGAACGTCCTGCAATCGGACGCGCCGCTGCACCACTTTGCGGTTCAGGCGGGTGCTTCGCTGTTTGCCAACAACTGCGCACAGTGCCACGGCGCCGGTGCGGCCGGTGCGACGGGGTATCCCAACCTTTTGGACGATGACTGGCTCTGGGGTGGGCAAATCGAACAGATCGCCACCACGATTCGCCACGGTATCCGCAATACAGAAGATCCGGACGCGCATTTCAGCCAGATGCCCGCCTTTGGGGACATTCTTTCCCGGCCCGAGATCGATACGCTGGTGGTCCACATCCAATCCATGTCCGATGGTGCCGATCCATTGGCTGGCGAGGGTGGTCAATTGTTCGCCGACAATTGCGCGGCCTGCCACGGAGAGGACGCGAAGGGTGACCGAGAGATGGGTGCGCCGAACCTGACGGATGCAATCTGGCTTTATGGCAGCGACACGGCGGCTTTGACCTCCACGATCAGCAAGGCGCGGTTTGGGGTCATGCCCGCATGGGGCCCACGGCTGGACGAGGCTGAGGTTCGCGCGCTGGCCGCCTATGTGCACCAATTGGGTGGCGGAGAGGCGACGTCGGAGGAATAACAGAGCGCAGGGTGTGGAATTCGAACCACCGCTAAAGGGGGGGGGGGCAATCCCAGCCCGGAATCAGCAAGACGCGGCCGGCCGGACATATGCCTGACCAAGTCGGCGGGCTGTTTGGTGACTTGGACACCAAGATCCAAGTGGCCGACCGCCTTCCCACCATGAGGTATCGTGCCTCGAAGGCCGCGCCGCTCCACTGGCAAGCGCCAACCCGGCTTACGTGGCGCTGTTCGAGGATGAAGAAACCAATATCCCGACCTGCTGTTGATGCAGGTCAATGCCGGTCGGGCGCCCCCTTTGCATGAGACAATGGAATATATGGGATCTTGAATATGACCACCCCGACGCCGACCGCATCGCTTTATGCCCCACGCCTGCCGATCTTTCCGCGGCGGGTTTCCGGATTTTACCGTCGTCTGAAGTGGACGCTGTTGGTGGTGACACTGGGGATCTATTATATCACGCCTTGGCTGCGCTGGGATCGTGGACCAGAAATGCCGGACCAGGCCGTGCTGATCGATATGGCGAACCGTCGATTCTATTTCTTCATGATCGAGATCTGGCCCCACGAATTCTACTTCGTCGCCGGGATGCTGGTGATGGCGGGCCTAGCCCTGTTCCTGTTCACCGCAGCGCTAGGCCGCGTCTGGTGCGGCTATGCCTGCCCGCAAACCGTCTGGACCGACCTGTTCATCCTGGTCGAGCGCTGGATCGAGGGTGACCGAAACGCGCGCGTCCGCCTGCATCAGGCCCCATGGGACCTGCGCAAGTGGCGTCTGCGCATTACCAAATGGGTGGTTTGGCTGGTGATCGGACTGCTTACCGGCGGTGCCTGGGTCTTTTACTTTACCGACGCGCCGACGTTGTTGGTGGACCTCGCCAATTTCAGTGCGCCGCCAATTGCCTACATCACGATTGCCATTCTCACCGCGACAACCTTTGTCTTTGGCGGGTTCATGCGTGAACAGGTCTGCATTTACATGTGTCCCTGGCCGCGCATTCAGGCGGCAATGATGGATGAGGACACGCTGACCGTTGCCTATCGCGACTGGCGCGGAGAGCCGCGCGGCAAGGGCCTGCGCCGCCGCGCCGCCGCAGAAGAGGCCGAGGCATCGATCCGCGCCGCAGGCCCGCAGATCGGCCCCCGTTCGCCGGTGATCCCGATGCCAGGCATGCCTTCGGGGCTTCGCGTGCCAAAGAATACCGTGGCAAAAGGCGACTGTATCGACTGCAATGCCTGCGTGAACGTCTGCCCGATGGGAATCGATATTCGGGATGGGCAGCAGATGGCCTGCATTACCTGCGCACTGTGCATCGATGCCTGTGACGAGGTGATGGAAAAGACCGGCCAGCCGCGTGGCCTGATCGACTATATCGCGCTGTCTGACGCCCCTGCCGAGGCGGCAGGCCAGCCGCCGCAGTCTGTCTGGCGCCACGTCCTGCGCGCGCGTAACCTGATCTATGCGGGGCTGTGGTCGGGCATCGGCATCGCGCTTGTCTTTGCGCTTTTCCTGCGCCCCGAAGTCGAGATGACTGTCGCGCCGATCCGAAATCCGACCCATGTGGTGCTGGCCGATGGCACGATCCGTAACGCCTACGATGTCCGCGTACGTAACAAGCAAGGCACCGAGCAGATCTTTGACCTGTCGCTGGACAAGCCGGGCCTGATCATTACAGTCGAAGGCAGCGAGACGGATAAGATCACGGTGCCTGCGGATTCCCAAGGGCAGGCGCGGGTCTATGTCGACGCTCCCGCCGGGTCCCCGTTGGCGAAAAGTGCACGCAGCGATTTGCGGCTCTGGGTCACCGGCCTCGAATCCGGTGAGCGTGCGGCGGTGGAAACCAACTTTACCGGAAAGGGCACCGAATGACTGTGCAAAATGAGGGACGCCCCCTGACCGGGCGGCACGTGCTGGCAATGTTCGTTGCGGGCTTTGGCATCATCATTGCGGTCAATCTGGTGCTCGCATTCAACGCGGTGCGCACATTTCCCGGTCTTGAGGTGCCCAACAGCTACGTGGCAAGCCAGTCCTTTGATGCCCGTCGCGCCGCCCAGGATGCACTGGGTTGGGGGGCGTCCGCGCAGTATCGTGACGGACGTTTGACCATCGCGATCACCGACCGCACGGGGCAACTTCAGTACCCGGAGGACCTGACTGTCACCGTGGGCCGACCGACCGAATCCGCCGAGGACGTGACCCCGCATTTCGACAGCGAACTGAGCGCGCCGCTGGATCTGGCATCGGGTCTGTGGCGCGTGGACGTGCTGGCACATGCGATGGACGGCACCCTGTTCGAACAGCAGCTGATCGTAAGTATCGCAAAATGACCATGGCCTGCCCGGGATGTGTTGCCGCGCCCGACGTTCGGGACGCCTCGCCGGTGGCCAGCGACATCACTCTGCACCTGCCCGACATTCATTGCGCCGTCTGTATCGCTGCGGTCGAGGATGGCCTTGGTGCCCTGCCGGGCGTGAAGGATGTGCGGGTGAACCTGACGCAGAAACGGGCCTATGTGTCGGTCCAGCGGGATGTAGATGCAGATAGCCTGATCGACACGCTCGCGCGGTTGGGGCACCGGGCGCAGGTGCTGGACACCGGTCCGTTGGCGGGGCAAAGCGCGGTCGGGCGCGATCTGCTCATGCGGATCGGCGTTGCGGGCTTTGCAATGATGAACGTCATGCTGCTGTCGGTGGCGGTCTGGTCCGGCGCGGCCGACGCCACGCGTGAGGTGTTTCACCTGATCGCAGCGGCGATTGCGCTGCCGGCAGTGGCGTTTTCGGCCCGGCCGTTCTTTGCCTCGGCGTTTCGGGCGCTGTCGGTGCGACGGCTTAACATGGATGTGCCGATCGCGCTGGCCATCGGACTTTCGGCGGTTGTGTCGCTGGCCGGGGCCTTGGGGTTGTCCGACCGGGCCAGCTGGTTCGACGCCGCGCTGGCGCTGACATTCTTTCTGCTGGTGGGCCGGTATCTGGACCATCTGGGCCGTCACGCGGCCAAATCGGCGGCGGCGGATCTTGCGGCGCTTGCCTCGCCGCAGGCGGTGCTGGTGCGGGATGGTGGGGATCAGGTGGTCCGGGCTGACGCGCTGGTGCCCGGCGATATCATCCGTGTCACCCCGGGCAGCCGCATTCCGGCAGATGGTATTATCCTTGAAGGGCGGACCGAGCTCGACTGCGCGGCCCTGACCGGTGAAACTATGCCCGATTTGCGTGCAGTTGGCGAGCTGGTCGCGGCGGGCGAAATGAACCTGACCGCGCCGCTGTTGGTGCGCTGTACCCGGGCGGGGACGGACACCACGCTGCATCGGCTGGCGGATCTGATCGCCCAGGCCGAAATGCAGAAGTCGCGTTATGCCGGGCTTGCCGACCGCGCGGCGCGGATCTATGCGCCGGCCGTGCATCTGCTGGGCCTTGGTGCCTTTGTCGGCTGGTGGTGGGCCACGGGCGAGGTCGGCCGCGCGCTTGAGGTTGCCATTTCGGTCTTGGTGATCACCTGCCCCTGCGCGCTGGGATTAGCCGTTCCAGCGGTTTCGACAGTCACCACGGCGCGGCTGTTCCGTATGGGATTGTTGGTAAAATCCCGCACCGCGCTGGAGCGGTTGTCGGAAATCGATGAGGTTGTTTTCGACAAGACCGGTACGCTCACCACCGGCATTATGGCGCTGAAGAACGCGCCTTCGGACCGTGATCTGGCGGTTGCGGCGGGTCTGGCCGTCGGATCGTCGCATCCGCTTTCGCGGGCGATCTGCGCGGCGGCCAAGCAACGCGGGCTGACCCCTGCCACGGTTCAGGATCTTGAGGAAACGGCCGGAGCCGGTGTTTCGGGTAGCCTTGACGGTCAGCGGCTCCGGTTGGGTCGGCCCGAATGGGTAGCCCCGGATCAAACTGCCCCAGAGGCGTCCGAGGTCTGGCTGCAACAGGGAAACAACGCCCCTGCCGTCTTTCGCTTTGCCGAAGAGTTGCGCCCGGATGCGCTGGCCTGCATTGCGGCACTGCGGGCGGATGGTATCGGCGTGGCGCTGCTGTCGGGGGACGCGCCGGGGGCGGTGGGGCGTATCGCTGGGGCTTTGGGGCTGACGGAGGCACATGCGCGGATGACGCCGGAGGGCAAGGCCGCGTGGTTGCAGGCGCGTGCGGATGCGGGGCACAGGGTGCTGATGGTTGGCGACGGGCTGAATGACACCGGGGCGCTGGCGGTGGCGCATGCGTCGCTGGCCCCCGCGACGGCACTGGATGCGGCGCGGACGCTGGCGGATGTCGTGCTGCTGTCGGACAGCCTGATGCCGATCCGCGAGGCGCTGGCGCAATCGCGCCGGGCACGTCGCCGGATGGGCCAGAATATGGGCCTTGCGCTGGGATATAACGTTATTTCTGTACCACTTGCGCTGGCTGGCCTTGCCTCGCCGCTGATTGCGGCGATTGCCATGTCCACGTCTTCGCTGACCGTTTCTGCAAATGCCATGAGGTCGACAAAATGAACGTTCTGGTCTTTCTCATTCCGGTATCTGTCACGCTGGGCCTGCTGGGGCTGGGGTGCTTTGTCTGGACCCTGCGGCATCGTCAGTATGAGGATCCGGAGGGTGATCGGCAGCGGGTTCTGGATGATCGCTGGGATGATGCGCCACGGCAATAGGGTCGGCGAAAACCGCGAAAATCCCATGTTTTAAGGCAAAAACGGCGTATGGCAGCCGTATGGTTTGCGTATGGAAAGCGTATGGCTCGGATATGGGCGGGGCTAGGCCGGGCGCTGACGGATCAGCGTCTTGATCGCTGCGGCATGTTCCGGCGTTGCGCCCATTGTATCGGCGGCCAGTGACGCTGCTTCGGTTAGCAGGGCGTCTGGCTCGACGATCCGATCCAGCAGACCCCATGTCAAAGCCTCGGGCGCGGGGATCTTTTGCCCGGCCATCAGGATCATCTTGGCGCGCGACGGCCCGACCAGTGCCGCGAGGCGCGCGGGGTCCGAGGGTTGCGGCAGGAAGCCGAGCTTCATCACCGGATAGAAAATCCTGGCCGAGGGCACCGCGATGCGCAGATCGCAGGCCAGCACCATCCCCAGCGCACCCCCGGCGGCGGTGCCGTTGAGCGCGGCGATGGTCAGCCCGTTCAGCCGTGACAGCGCGCCGGACAGACGTTCCCAGAGCGGCGAGACGGCCAGACCCGCGCGGGCGGCGTCAAGATCGGCACCGGCGCTGAAGACCGATCCCGCGCCGGTGAGGACAAGGGCGCGGGCGTCGCGGGCGGATTCGGCAATGCGGCACAGCTCTTCCAGCATCTCGGCTGTCAGGGAATTCGCCTTGTCCGGACGGTTGATCGTAACCGTCCAGAGACCGCCGTCCTGCGAAAGCCCGATCAAATCAGGCCGACCGTTTTGCGGATGCCTTCGTCGCGCAGGGAAATTTCGTCGCCCAGCCATGTGTCGGCCTCAGGCGAGCACATCCAGAGCAGGGCGCGGGCGGGCCAGTCGGCGGGGATATGCACGTTCCAGTCAAGCTGACTGACGGGGTTGACGCCCGAAGCCTTGATTTCGCGCTGCATCTGGGTGGCGACGGTGCCGGGGGACAGGCCGATGGCGCGGATGCCGTGGGCGCGTTCTTCGAGGTCAAGGCACCGGGTCAGCATGTTCACGGCAGCCTTGGATGCACAATATTGTGACCATGCCTCGATCGGGCTGTGCGCGGCGCCGGAACTGATTGTCAGAACCGTGCCGCCGCCACCGGCCTTCATCAGCGGAACAGCGGCGCGCATGCCGTGAAAGACGCCTTTGACGTTGATGTCGATGACCTGATCCCAGGCGTCGGGATCGGCGGTGGACAGATGCGCGATGGGTTCGATCACCCCGGCATTGTTGATCAGCACATCAAGGCCACCAAAGGCGGTCTGGCAGTTTTCAACGGCCTTCGCGACCTCCCAGTACCGCGAGATATCGCAGGGGATGGCGACGGCCTGCGGGCCGATTTCCCCGGCAAGTTCTGCGATGGCATCGGCGCTGCGGGCGATCAATGCGACATTGGCCCCGGCGGCGGCAAAGACCCGCGCGGTTTCGGCGCCGATCCCGCGGCTTGCGCCGGTGATCATCACGGTTTTCCCTGTCATATCCATGGCATGTTCCTTTTGGTGTCCCGCAACTTTGGTAAAGGCTGCTTTTGTCGGGGTCCAGCCCCTTGACCATGGGTGCCACGAAGCCGAAGCTGTGGGAAAATAATTGCGAACAGAGAGGGCCTTTGATGCACCGTACCACACACCTTATGAGTTGCAGTGCCATTGGCGCGTTCATGCTTGCTGCACCGGTAAGCGCCGATATCACGCCTCAGCAGGTCTGGGACGATCTTGAAGCCTACATGAGCGGCTTTGGCTATGCGGTGTCGGGAGCCGAGCAGGCCAGCGGTGATGCGCTGACCATCAGCGATTTCGTTCTGAGCATGGATCTGCCCGAGGGCGAGGGCAATTTCAGCTTTGCCGCCGACAAGATTGTATTGACCCAGATGGACGACGGATCTGTGTCCGTGGTGTTCCCTGCGGAAATGCCGATCACGCTGACGGCGCGACCCGAGGATGCAAAGCCTGTCGATATGGTGGTCAATTACACACAAAACGGACTGGATATGGTCGTGTCGGGCACGCCCGGTGACATGGTGTATGACTATAACGCCGATACGCTGGGCATGGTTTTGTCGGAACTGGTGGTCGATGGTGCGCCGCTGAGCCGCGATATGGCGCGGTTCGATGTCACGATGAACGATGTCGAAGGCAAGTCGACCATAACATTGGGCGACATGCGTGAGGTTTCGCAGGTCATGAGCATGGGCAGCGTTGCCTACGATTTTGCATTCAACAACCCGGATGGGGCCGGTAACGGATTGTTTTCGGGGCGCATGGCCGATCTGTCGATCGACGGGTCCGTGAAGGTGCCGCTGGAGATTGATCCTGAAGACCCGGCCGCGATGCTGGCGCAGGGTTTTGCATTCGATGGGGCGTTCGCGCATTCCGGCGGGTCGATGCAGTTCGGGGTGACTGAGGCGGGCAAGACCACCAGCGGCCAGACGAGCACGGAATCGTCGAATTTCCGCATGGCCATGTCCAGTGAAGCGATGACCTATGACGTCAGTTCGTTGGGCGTGACGCTGGATATGAAAACGCCGGACTTTCCCTTTCCGGTGTCGGCCAAGATGGCTGAGAACCGTACCAACCTGACGCTCCCGATGGCGGCGGCCGACGAGCCGCAGGACATGGCCATTGGTATGACGTTGGGCGGGTTCACCATGTCGGATGTGCTGTGGAACCTATTTGACCCGGCCAGGACACTGCCGCGCGATCCGGCGACGATTTCGGTCGATCTGGTCGGGACTGTGACGCCGTTTGTGAACATGTTCGATCCCGAGGCGGTGGCGCTGCTTGAACAGACCGGCGGCGTGCCGGGTGAGCTGAACACCCTGACGCTCAAGGAGCTGATTGTGGAAGCGGTCGGGGCGCGGCTGACCGGCACCGGCGATTTCAGCTTTGACAACAGCGACCTTGTGACGTTCGACGGTATGCCGGCACCGGACGGGTCGGTGTCGTTCAGCCTGACGGGTGGGAACGCGCTGATCGACCGGCTGATCGCGATGGGTGTGCTGAAGGAGCAGGACGCCATGGGTGCACGCATGATGATGAGCATGTTTTCGGTCCCCGGCGATGGCGAGGACAGCCTGAAGTCTGACATTGTGGTCAAGGGCAACGGTCAGATCCTGGCCAACGGTCAGCGCATCCGCTGACCTTTTCCCTGCGGTGATCCGGCGGAGCGCGCGTGCCGCGCGCGCTGATATCTCGGCTGCGGGCCTTGCGGCCCGACGCCTCGGCGCCTGTGGCCGGTGTGACGCGCTGATCGACGGTTGGGCTGCTTTGCGGCGTGTTGGGAACGTTGCGTGATCAGCCGCGCATGAGGTCGGGCAGATCGCCCGAGAGGCCAGCGGCTTCGCGCATCACGGCGCGGCGCATGTCGGGGGTGGCGTTGACCATGCGCATCCCCAGATCGCGCAGCCCGCGCAGCAGTGGATTGTCATTCGAGAACAGGCGGTTGAACACATCCGTCGCCAGTGCCAGCGTCGCCGTGTCGAAGCGGCGCCAGGCGGCGTAGCGGTCGAGCACCTGCGGGGAAGCGAAATCTTCGCCCCGCCGTATGGCGTGGGTCAGGACATGGGCAAGGGCCGCGATATCGCGCAGGCCGGCGTTCAGGCCCTGACCGGCGATGGGATGCACGCCGTGGGCCGCATCGCCCACCAGCGCAAGGCGCGGGGCGGTCAGGGCATTGGCGAGGGTCAGCCCCAGCGGATAAGTGTAACGTGCACCGGCCAGGCTGATCGCGCCGAGGAAGTCGCCAAAGCGGGGGCGCAGGACCTTGAGGTAATCCTCCTCGGGCAAGGCGTTGATGCGCTGGGCCATGTCGGTGGTTTCGGT
Organism: Puniceibacterium sediminis; assembly: GCF_900188035.1. GTDB lineage: Bacteria > Pseudomonadota > Alphaproteobacteria > Rhodobacterales > Rhodobacteraceae > Puniceibacterium > Puniceibacterium sediminis. The sequence continues at coordinate 33,905 of NZ_FZNN01000002.1, forward strand.
CCAGACGATTGCGCTGCGGTTTTCGGTCAGCGGCAGGATCGCGAGCGGCCCGGGCGGCAGGAACAGCTGGTGCGCGATGCCGTTGTGGGGCTTTTCATGGGCGATGGCGCAGACCAGCGCGCTTTGACGATAGGTCCAGCCGGTGCGGCGGATGCCCGCGCGGGTGGCGGTGCCGCTTTGGCGGCCATCGGCACCGATCAGCAGGCGGGCGCGCAGGGTTTCCCCGGTCGAGAGGGTGACGCAAGCGCCTGTGGTATCGGTGCTTTGGGCCACGACGGTTGCGCTGGTGCGGTGGGTGATGCCCGGCGTCGCCGCAAGGGCGTCAAGCAGGGCGGCGCGCAGGTGCCGGTCTTCGACCATGTAGCCCATCGGGCCGTCGGCCATTTCGGCGGCGTCAAAGGACAGGCCAAGGAAGGCGGCGCTGTCGCCGACGCGACCATCCGTGACCTTGATCTGCTGCATCGGCTGGGCGTGGTCCGCCAACCCCTGCCACAGGTTCAGCGCGGCCAGCATCCGCTGCGAGGTGACGGCGAGCGCGTAGGAGCGCCCGTCAAACGCCGGATCGGCGCGGGTTTCACCGCTGAGCGTATCGATGACCGTGACGGTCAGGCCACCCTGGGCGGCGGCAAGTGCCATGCAACTGCCGTTGAGGCCGCCGCCGATGACGAGGATGTCGCTGTCATATGTCGTGTCTGTTGTCATAAGGCGCAATATGGTCGTGCGGGCGGGATTGTCCATGCGCCGCACTGCCGCTACCGTCCCCGACAACACGAAAAAGGAGTGACGGCATGCAGGGTTGGACGTCTTTGAGCGCATCGGATCTGGGGCGCGGTATCGGGCGGGGCGAGATCGACCCCGAAACGCTGGCGCAGGTGTTTCTGGACGCCATCGCGGCGCATCCCGAGAGCGACCGTATCTATGCCCGCGTGACGCCGGAACGGGCGCTGGCCGAGGCACGTGCTGCCGGGCTGCGGGCCAAGTCCGGGCGGCGGTTGTCGTTGCTGGATGGTGTGCCGGTCAGCTGGAAGGACCTGTTCGACACCGCAGGTGTGGCGACCGAGGCGGGAACGGCGCTGTTGTCAGGCCGGGTGCCAGAGCGGGATGCAGAGGTTTTGCGGGACGCATCGGCCATGGGGCTGGTCTGTCTGGGCAAGACGCATATGTCGGAACTGGCGTTTTCCGGGCTGGGGTTGAACCCCGTCACCGCATCGCCGCCCTGCGTGAATGACGCGGAGGCGGTGTCGGGCGGGTCATCGTCCGGGGCGGCGGCGTCGGTTGCCTTTGGTCTGGCGGCGGCGGCTGTCGGGTCGGACACGGGCGGATCGGTGCGGATCCCGGCGGGATGGAACGATCTGGTGGGGCTAAAGACCACTTCGGGGTTGTTGTCGCTGAACGGCGTGGTGCCGTTGGCGGCAAAGTTCGACACGGTGGGACCGCTGACCCGAACGGTCGAGGATGCGGCGCAGATGCTGGCGGCGCTGCTGGGCGCCCCGGCGATGGATACCGGCGGGATGCCGGATCTGCGCGGACGGCGGTTTGGTGCGCTGCAAACCATCGTGATGGACGACCTGCGTGACGGACCTGCGGCGGCTTATGCCGGTGCACTGGAGCGGCTGCGCGCCGCTGGCGCGGTGATCGAGCCGGTCGATGCGCCCGAAATCATTGGGCCCATGGGCGATGCGCCGGTGCTGTATACCGGCGAGGCTTGGGGGATCTGGCGCGACAAGATCGAGGCACATCCTGATCTGATGTTCGCCCCGATCCGCGAGCGGTTCGAGGGGGGCCGTGCCTTTTCCGCAGCGGATTATGTTGCGGCCTGGCGGCGTCTGGAGGATGCGCGGGCGGTCTGGGCCACCCGCATGGCAGGCTATGACGCGGTGCTGTCACCCACGGCTCCGAACCTGCCGCCCAAGGCCGACAAGCTGATGGAGCAGGGGGAGTATTACGTGACCGAGAACCTGCTGACCCTGCGCAACACGCGGGTTGGCAACCTGATGGGGGTGGCTGCTATGAGCTTGCCCACCGGTGTGCCGAGCTGCGGGTTGCAGTTGCTGGGAACGGCGGGCGGAGAGGCGCAGTTGTTGCGGCTGGCGCTGGGCGTTGAGGCGGCGTTGCGTTGATTGGCAGGGCGGATGGGGGCGCTGCCCCCGCCGGGTTGTTTTTGGACCGATGAAGCCGGGGGTCAGCCCCGGGGGGCGGGCATGACGGGTTTGGGCTCGGGTTCGGCCAGATGCGGGTGGCTGCGGTAGATCAGGTAGGCGATGCAGGCGGCCGCGCCCATCAGCGGGATCAGCAGGGCCATGGCCAGCACGGCATCCCCCATCAGCGCGCCAAGTGAGCCGATCAGCAGCCCCGATCCCATTTGCAGGAAGCCCATCATCGAAGCGGCCGAGCCTGCCTCGCGCCCGAAAGGGGCCAGGGCGGCGGTGGACATGGCGGGCATGATGAAGGCGATGCCGATGGCGTAGATCGCGACCGGGATCATCACATGCAAAAAGCTGAGCGCGCCGAAGGCAAGGGACAGCGTGCCGAGGCTGCCAAGCAGGATGAACCCAAGCCCCGGTGCCACGAGGCGGTAGGCCGAGACGCGGCCCATCAGGAAACGCACGGTCAGAGAGCTTGTGAAGAAGAAGCCGGATTGCATCAGCATTCCAAGGCCGAACTGCGCCGGTGTCAGCCCGATTTCGTCCATCAGGATGAAGGGCAGGAATGTGGCCTGAGCGTAGAGCGCACCGAGGGCACCCGACATGACCATCGCCGTTGTCATGAAGTGCCGGTGGGTCAGAAGCATGAGGTACGTGCGGCCCAGAGTGCGGACGTTGAGGCGGCTGCGGTCGGGGGTGACGGTTTCGCGCAGGGCAAAGGTGGCCACGGTGATGATCGTGAGCCCCAGTATCAGCATAACCACAAAGGTTGATCGCCAGCCGAATATCCCCAGCAGGACGCCGCCGAGGGTAGGGGCAAGTGCCGGCCCGAGGGCGAGGATGATGCCGATGAGGTTCATGATGCGGCTGGAGTCCTCGCCCTTGAACAGGTCACGCACCAGCGCGCGCGAGATCGCCACGCCAGCAGAGGCGCCGATGCCCTGAAGGAAACGGGCGGCCATCAGTGTTTCGACGTTGGGAGCAAAGAGGGCAAAGACGCTGGCGGCGCAGTAGATTCCCATGAAGGCGATGATGATGGGGCGGCGTCCCAGCGCGTCAGAGAGGGGGCCTGCGACAAGCTGGGCAACAGCGAAACCGCCGAAATAGAGCGTCAGGGTCATCTTGATCGCTGACTGGCTGACGCCGAAGGCATGCACCAGTTCGGTCATCGCGGGCGTGTAGATCGCCATGGAAACCGGGCCGACGGCAACAAGCAATGCGCCGATCAGGCTGACCCGGCGGGCGGACATCAGCGGCGTGGCGGGGGGCGTCTGGTCGGTCATTCGGTTGGCTTTCTGTCGCTGGCGATGCGCGCTGTGCGCGCCGTATCAAGGGTGTCGCGGATCTGGTGGGCGGTGGCGCGAAATTGTTCCAGGGTCGGCTCGTCTATGTCTTTGGTGGCGATCTGGCGGGCACGAAGGCCGGCCTCGGCTATTTCGGTGAGGACTGGTCCGGCGGCCGGGGTCAGGCTGACCAGCTTGGCGCGCCGGTCGTCGGGATCGGGGCTGCGGACCACCAGACCGGCGGCTTCGAGGCGATCAAGGAAGGTGCTCAGGCTCATCGGGGCGACGCCCAGCAGGCAGGCGAGCCTTTTCTGCTGCATCGGGCCGGAACGGTACATGTTGGCCAGCACCCGCGCCTCGGACGGGGTTACGGGGACGGCACCTGCCGCGATCTCATGTTCAAAGGCCGCGCGCATCAGGCGGGCCAGATCGTTGAGCAGGAAGCCGAGGCTGTCGGGGTCGATGGTGCGGGACATGGGGATCCGAAATTCGATAAGTCTGAAATAATATAAGGTTCACTTACTATATTGCGTCGGGAAATCAAGAGGGGCGATTGCCTGTCCAAAGGGGGAGGGGCCGGTTGTGATCTGGCCGCTGGTCCCAAGGGGAGTGCGACCTGACCTGTTGGTACGATTCCCGAATCCTGCGGCAATGGAATGGCTGATGCCCGTGGTCCGTCTATTGAAATCATTCAATTTTGACGTGAAATGCGGCGCTTTCCGATTCTCTGGCGGTAGGGCAGGGGGGCTGATGCAGATCAGGTGCGCGGGCCGTTTGACAGCAGCGGCACGGCAGGGGAGGGGGCTGGGCCGCGTATTACGGGCGTTAACCATGTCAGGCGAATTCAGGCCGGGTTGGCCCATGCGATTTTCCTGCCACAGGTCCCGAAACACCCCTGCTTTTTCTGGACGTGGGCGCGGGCATTCCGTATCCTGCCCCAAAGCGGGGCGCCTATGATCCCGCATTCAGAGGCAGATGAATATGTTTCCCGAGCGGTTTTCGAACCTTCCGGCTTATGCGTTTCCGCGCCTGCGGAGCCTTTTGGACGCCCATGCTCCGGGTGGCCCCGTCGCGCATATGACGATCGGAGAGCCGAAACACGCCTTTCCCGAGTGGATTACCGGGATCATCACCGAAAACGCCCATGAGTTCGGGAAATACCCGCCGAACGATGGCACGCCGGAATTGCGCGATGCGATAGCGGCCTGGATTCAGCAACGTTATGGCGTTTCGGTTGATCCCGAGACGGACGTGATGCCGGTGAACGGCACGCGCGAAGGGCTGTACAACGCCGCGATGGCGCTGTGTCCCGAGACGAAGCACGGCAAGCAGCCCATCGTTCTGACGCCGAATCCGTTCTATCAGGTCTATATGGTCGCCGCGATTTCCGTCGGGGCCGAACCTGTGTTCGTGCCTGCCACCGCGGCCACGGGGCATCTGCCGGATTATGCTGGCCTGCCGACCGAGGTGCTGGACCGGACCACGCTGGCCTATCTGTGTTCGCCCGCCAATCCGCAGGGCGCGGTGGCGGATCGCGCCTATTGGGAAACGCTGATCGCGCTGGGCGAAAAACACGATTTCCAGATTTTGGCAGATGAGTGTTATTCCGAAATCTACCGCGACACGCCCCCGGTCGGGGCGTTGCAGGTGGCGCGCGACATGGGCGCGGACCCGGAGCGCGTGGTGATTTTCCATTCGCTTTCCAAACGGTCGAACCTGCCGGGGCTGCGATCCGGGTTTGTTGCCGGGGGGCCGCAAAGCATTGCGCGCATCCGTCAGCTGCGGGCCTATGCCGGTGCGCCGCTGCCGCTGCCGTTGCAGCGTGTGGCCGAAAAGGTCTGGGCCGATGAGGCGCATGTGGTCGAGAACCGCCGCCTGTATCAGGAAAAATTCGCCGTCGCGGACCGGATGTTCGGCAATGTGCCCGGATATCTGCCGCCCGAGGCCGGTTTTTTCCTTTGGCTGCCGGTCGAGGATGGCGAGGCGGCGGCGCTGAAGCTTTGGCAAGAGACAGGCGTTCGGGTTCTGCCCGGCGCGTACCTGTCGCGCGACACGAAAGAGGGCAACCCCGGCGCGGGCTATATCCGCGTCGCGATGGTGGCCCCGCTGGATGAATTGAAGGACGGGCTCGGGCGGCTCCGGGAATGTCTGTATGGCAACTAGAGCCGCAACAAGAGCAAAAAAACCGACAAAAGAGGCGAAGAAAAAGATGGCATATCAGGCTCGGGGGCGCGATCCTCTTTTTGACAGCGACATGCAGGCGGCGATTGAAAAGCGCGGCAAGGAGTTGGTGGGCCTTTTGCTTGTCGTTCTGGGATGCATGGCGGCTGCGATGATCGCGTCCTACACGCCGGATGATCCCAGTTTCATGTCGGCCACGGATGCGCCGGTGCAGAACATGATGGGGCGGATCGGCGCGTCGATCGCAGCACCGCTGTTCATGATCGTGGGTCTGGGCAGCTGGGGTATCGCGCTGGCGCTGATCGTCTGGGGGCTGCGCATGGTGGTCCACCGGGGTGACGAACGTGCCGTGTCCTGCCTGATCTTTGCGCCGATCTGGGTCGCTGTCGGTTCCGTCTATGCTGCAGGGCAGTCGGTGGGACCTGAGTGGAGCCACAGTTTCGGTCTGGGCGGTCTGTTCGGTGACATGATGATGGGCACGCTGCTGAACATCCTGCCGGTGGGGGCCAGCATCGGGATCAAGCTGCTGTTGCTGGTGCTGGGCGCGGTGATCGTGACGATGGGCGCCTTCGTGCTGGGCTTTACCGCGCCGGAACTGCGTGCGATTGCGCGGTTCCTGACAGTCAGCCTTGTCATGGCCTATGCCACGCTGCTGACGCTGCTTGGTCGCGGAGCAAGTGGTGCGGTGCAGGGGGCGCAGGCCATGCAGTTGGCCCATGCCGAACGCCGTGAACGCCGCCGTCAGGAAGAGGCGGAATCAGCCGCCTGGGCCGCCGCACAAGAGGCCGTGCCGGCGTCATCGGTGCGCCGCCGGATGTCTGCTGCGCAGGATATGGATAACGAGGTGCTTGAACCCGTTGCGGAAAAGCCAAGCTTTCTGTCGCGCATGCCGCAGATGATCAAGCGCACAGAGCCGATGCCGGAGCCCGAGTTGGTCGAGATGCAATCGGTGGCCGATGTCGACGAGATGCCCGGTGACGACCGCATCCGCGCCAAGATTGCCGATGTGATCAAGACGCGCCTTCGGTCCACGCCCGAGGCCCGCATCGCCGCGGAAACGCCGCTGACCAAGGGGCGCGGTCGTCGCCCCGAACCTCTGATCGTGGCACCTACGCCGCGCGCCTCGGCGCTGCCGCCGGAACCGCCGGTGACTGCACCGCGCGTGGTGCCCACCGTCGCGGCTGCTGCTGCCGGACTGGTCGCGTCGCGCGCTGGGGCGCTGCCTGCGGCCTCGGGGGGGGCGATGGTGGCACGGCGTGGCGGGGCCGTTCCCCCGGCGCCGATCTATGTGGATGACGTCGATATCGACGAAGACGGCGATGAGCGCGACTATTCCTCCATCGCCCATGTCGACGAAACCGATGCGCTGTCCTATCAGGCCGCGCCCGAGGACGACGACGACGATTATGCCGAGGCGGATGATTACGACGCTATGTCCTATCAGGCCGAAACCGCGCGCCCGGCCATCCCTGTCGCCGCGCCAAAGAAAGTCGTGCAGCAGCCGATCCGCAAGCCGATCCAGCCGTCGCGCCGCGCGCAGGAGGAATCTGAGCCGCGCCTGAGTTTCGACGAGAAGGAGTCGTTGGAATACGAATTGCCGCCGCTGAGCCTGCTGCTGAACCCGGACACGATCACCCGGCATCACCTGTCGGATGAATCGCTGGAAGAGAACGCGCGGATGCTGGAATCCGTGCTGGACGACTATGGCGTCAAGGGCGAGATCGTTTCGGTCCGCCCCGGCCCCGTTGTCACGATGTATGAACTGGAGCCTGCGCCGGGCCTCAAGGCGTCGCGGGTCATCGGCCTTGCGGACGATATCGCACGGTCCATGTCTGCCCTGTCCGCCCGTGTGTCCACCGTCCCGGGCCGGTCGGTCATCGGCATCGAATTGCCCAATGACAACCGCGAGATGGTGGGTTTCCGCGAAATCCTGTCGAGCCGGGATTATGGCGACGGCAACCAGAAGCTGCCGCTGGCACTGGGCAAGGATATTGGCGGCGACCCGGTTGTTGCCAACCTCGCCAAGATGCCCCACCTGCTGATTGCGGGTACCACCGGTTCGGGCAAGTCCGTAGCGATCAACACGATGATCCTGTCACTGCTTTACAAGCTGACGCCGGATGACTGCCGCATGATCATGATCGACCCCAAGATGCTGGAACTGTCGGTTTATGACGGCATTCCGCACCTGCTGTCGCCGGTGGTGACCGACCCGAAAAAGGCCGTTGTGGCGCTGAAATGGGTCGTGGGCGAGATGGAGGAACGGTATCGCAAGATGTCCAAGATGGGCGTGCGCAACATCGACGGTTATAATGGCCGTGTAGCGGATGCCCTGAGCCGCAACGAGATGTTCGAACGCACGGTGCAGACCGGGTTTGACGACGACACCGGCGAGCCGATATTCGAGAGCGAAGAGTTCGAGCCCAAGAAGATGCCCTATATCGTGGTGATCGTCGACGAGATGGCCGACCTGATGATGGTCGCAGGCAAAGAGATCGAGGCCTGTATCCAGCGTCTGGCGCAGATGGCGCGGGCGAGCGGCATCCACCTGATCATGGCGACGCAGCGGCCTTCGGTCGACGTGATCACCGGCACGATCAAGGCGAACTTCCCCACGCGGATTTCGTTCCAGGTGACGTCAAAGATCGATTCGCGCACCATTCTGGGCGAAATGGGCGCCGAGCAGCTGCTGGGTATGGGTGACATGCTGTATATGGCCGGCGGGTCCAAGATCATCCGCTGTCACGGGCCCTTCGTTTCGGACGAAGAGGTCGAGGAGGTTGTGAACCACCTCAAGGCCTTTGGTCCGCCGGACTATATCGGCAGGGTGGTCGAAGGGCCGGATGATGATCGCGAAGCGGACATCGACGCGGTGCTGGGCCTTGGGACTGGCGGCAATACGGATGGCGAGGACGCGCTGTATGACACGGCTGTGGCGATCGTGATCAAGGACCGGAAGTGTTCGACATCCTACATCCAGCGCAAGCTGGCCATCGGTTACAACAAGGCGGCGCGCCTTGTGGAGCAGATGGAGGACGAGGGCGTGGTCAGTTCAGCCAACCACGTCGGCAAGCGCGAGATCCTTGTCCCCGAACAGAATTGATCCCGCGGAGCAGGCGTGCCGCCTGCGCAGATATCTCGGTGACGGGCGTTGCCCGTCACCTCCGCGCTTGTTGCGCCCTGACTCCTTTGGCCAACTGTTGTCCGCGTTGCTGCGGTACTGTGTTATCGCCTGATAGGCGATGGGGGTAGCGCCCCCGGCCTTTGGGTGGGAACCGGTCTGCCCCCTTGATCGTTGGGTGCTGGGTGCTTTTATCCAATGACAGGGCGCTGATATCGCATATCCGTCCGGATTGAGGCATCAAGCCCCCGACCAGACCGAGCAGACAGGACACACCATGAAACTTGCCGCCCTTATGACCGCCGCCGCCGTGACACTTGCCACGGCGCTTCCCGCTGCGGCCGAAAAGCTGTCGCTGAACCAGATATCGGCCTACCTTAACGATCTGCAATCCGCGCAGGGGGCGTTTACGCAGATCAACGGCGATGGCTCAATCTCGACCGGGACGATCTACATCAAGCGGCCCGGGCGCGTGCGGTTCGAGTATAATCCGCCGGAACAGGCGCTGGTCATGGCCAATTCCGGTCAGGTGGTGATTCTGGATCGCAAGCTGGGTGGAGCGCCGGAAAGTTATCCGCTGAGCCAGACGCCGCTGAGCATCATATTGGCGCGCAACGTCAATCTGGGGCAGGCGGACATGGTTCAGGGGCTGACCTATGACGGTACGGCGACGACTGTGGTCGCGCAGGATCCAAAGCGGCCTGAATACGGCAGCATCGAGATGAAGTTCACCGATGGCCCGGTGGAGTTGCGGCAGTGGATCATCAAGGATTCCAGCGGGTCGCTCACCACGGTGGTACTGGGCGACCTGAACCGGACCGAGGTCAGTAACGCGCTGTTCGATGTGCACGCCGAGATGGCCAACAACGGCCGCTAGGAAAACGTCGGACGCCGCGCGCGCTGTTGTTTCAGCGTGCCGCGCGGCAGCTTGCGAGCTGTGACTGGTAGGTCACTGCGCGCTGGCCGACTTCACCTGCGACGCGCATAAGCCAGGCCTTGGAATTGTAGGAACCACGGGAATAACCGGTCCGACCTTCGTGATAGGCCAGATAGTGGTTACGTGCGTCCGACATCGGGATCCCGAGTGCGTTGCGGGTCTGGGACATGTACCAGCCCATGAAGTCGGCGGCATCGTCGATGCTGTCGCGCCGGGCGCGGCGTTTGCCTGTGGCGACGAGGTATTCGTCCCAGGTGCCGTCCAGTGCCTGCGAATATCCGAAGGCCGAGCTTTGCCGCCCCATCGGGATGACCCCGAGGGAATAGCGGAACGGTGTGCGCGCATCCGAGATGAATTTGCTTTCCTGATAGATCGTCGCCATCTGGACGTGCATCGGGACGCCCCATTTGCGTTCCGCGGCGCGGAAGGCGCGGGTATATTGCGGACGCTCCTGGACGATTGCGCAGGCGTTGTCGAGATTTCGGGGCGCAGAGCGATCTCCGCCGCCGCCGCAGGACGCCGTCAACAACATGATCACCAGTGCGCGAAGAGTTCTGCTCATCTGCCTCTCGCTTTTTGTAGTTTTTTATTTTGCGTAACTGTAGCCGATCAGGGCCCCGGAGGAAATCACAAATCCATCAAGAGCGGACTCCCTCGGCGGCGGGGCTATTGCTTCCTTGCCGTCATTGACTGCGAAACCCCTACGGGCTGCGGCCTTTTCCCCGGGTCAGATGGCTTTGGCGCGCATCTTGTGAATCCCGGTCACGGTATGTTTCCCCCGTCAGGATATGCAAGGATTGGACAAGCTGCCATTGAAAGGATTAATAACCCTCTGTAGAGGCCAGTGATCATGAGCACCCAGCAAGCAAAATATCATCTTGGACAGGTCGTCCGCCATCGCAAGCACCCCTTTCGGGGGGTGGTTTTTGACGTCGATCCCGAATTCAACAATACCGATGAGTGGTACGAAGCAATCCCCGAGGACAGCCGTCCGATAAAGGATCAGCCCTATTACCATCTGCTGGCGGAAAACGATCAGAGTTTTTACGTGGCTTATGTGTCCGAACAGAATCTGGTCGCGGATTCTTCGGGTGAGCCTGTGGACCATCCGGATATTCCCGATCTGTTCGGTGCCTTCCAGGATGGCAGCTATGAGCTGCATTTCCAGATGAACTGAATCGCCTGCGCGTTTGGCGCAGGGTTTCGGGGGCGCTGCCCCCGGCCGACGGTCAGGCTTTTCCCAACAGATCGAGGAAGGCCTCGATATCCGTTGGGTCGATGGACCAGTCGCAGACAAAGCGGGCGGTGAGCAGTCCGTCGGGGTCTTCGCCGTTCAGGTCCCCGCTGATGTGGTACTGCGCGCCGGCGGCCTGGGCCTTTTGGTGCAGAGCGCGGGGCAGGGCGGCAAAGATCATGTTGGCGCGGGCATCGTTGCGGATTTCTGCCAGTCCCTGAAGCCCGTCCAGAAGCTGGGCCGAGCGGGCATTGGCGGTGGTCGCAAGATCGCGCCAGAGATCATCCTGAAGATAGGCCGACATCTGTGCCGCAAGGTAGCGGTGTTTCGAAAACAGGTGCGCGCCCCGCTTGCGGCGCAGTTCAAACGCGCGGGCATGGGCGGGGTTGAAGAAAATCACCGCCTCGACTCCCATCAATCCATTCTTGGTGCCGCCAAAGACGGCGACGTCTATGCCGACCTTCCAGCTCATTTCGGCGGGGGTGCAGTTCAGTGCGACGCAGGCATTGGCAAAACGGGCACCGTCCAGATGGACGGGCAGATCGTAGTTCTGGGCCACGGTGGCGAGGGCGCGCAGCTCGGTAAGGCTGTAGAGATTGCCCTGTTCGGTGACTTGCGTGATCGAGACCGGGCCGCGTTGCGGGCCGTGGACGCCGCGGTTGCCCTGCCCCTTGATCGCGATGCGCAGGGCGTCTGCGGTCATGCGGTCGTCGCCGGGAACCAGCGTCAGCTTGGCGCCGCCGGTGTAGAATTCCGGGGCGTTGCACTCATCCTCGTGGATATGCGCGACGGGGGAGCAGAAGACCGTATCAAAGGGCTGGCAGAGCGTGGCGAGCGCCAAAGAGTTCGCCGCAGTGCCTGTGGCCACCAGATGAACCGAAGCATCGGGGGCCTCAAAAAGGGTGCGGATCTGGTCGGTGACGGCGTCGGTCAGGGCATCGGTGCCGTAGGACATGACGTGGCCGGTGTTGGCCGTGGTCAGGGCCGCCATGACCTGCGGTGGGACGGGGCCGGAATTGTCGGAGGCAAAGAACATCAGGTCGGCTCCTCGATGATGTAGTCTTCCCAGTCCTCTTCGTTCACCTCGAACTCGGCGACGGTGCGGTGCTGCATGGAGACGCCTGCGTCGTGGACCGACTGCGGCGTGCCCGAAATCAGCGGGTGCCAGTCATAAAGCGGCTTGCCCTCCCACAGCAGGCGGTAGGCGCAGGTCTTGGGCATCCAGTAGGCGTGGGTGTCGATATTGGATGGCTTCAGCACGATGCATTCGGGCACGAACTGGTGGCGGATCGGATATTGCGCGCAGCGGCAGGTGGTGTCGTCGAACAGGCGGCAGGCCACCTTGGTCAGCTCCACATGGCCGGTGTCTTCGTCCTCAAGCTTGTTCAGGCAGCATTTGCCGCAGCCGTCACAGAGGGCTTCCCATTCTTCGGGTGACATCTGGGTAAGCTTTTTCTTTTCCCAGAAACGTTTTTTCAGCCCGGTGCGGGGGATCGGATCGCTCATAATGTATCCAGAATCTGGCGGGTGCGCGCGACGTCGGCGTGCATCTGGGTGATGAGCGCGTCGAGACCGTCAAACTTTTCCTCGCCTCGCAGGTATTCGACCAGTGCGACAGACAGGTTGGCGCCGTAAAGGTCGCCTTTGAAATCGAGCAGGTAGGTTTCGAGGTTTGCGTGGTTGGTGCCGAACATCGGCCGTACTCCGATGCTGGCCGCGCCCTGATAGCGCCCCTTGTGGGGGCCATCGGTGACCTCGACCAATACGGCGTAGACGCCGAATTTAGGCGGATGCAACCCGTCGATGTTCATGTTTGCGGTGGGAAAACCCAGTTCGCGACCGCGCTGTTCGCCGCCGATCACGGTGCCTTCGATGCGGTGCCAGTGGCCCAGCTGTGTGGCGGCGTCGCGCGGGCGACCTTCGGTCAGGGCGGCGCGGATTGATGTGGAGCTGACCCGCCCGGCGGCGTTTTCGACCAGTTCCGCCACGGTGACGCCAAACCCCATCTCTGCGCCGAACCGCTGCAGATCTGAAACGGTTCCGGCACGGTGATTGCCAAAGCAGAAGTCGGCGCCAACAACCACATGGCGCAGGCCCAATCCGTCGGCGAGCACCTTTTGGGCAAAGGCCTGTGGTGTCAGGGCGGCAAGGGCGGTGTTGAAGTTCAGCTCGTACAACCGGTCGACGCCCAGCTTGGCCAGACGCGAGGCGCGGGCCGCGGACCCCATGAGGCGAAACGGTTTGGAGTCTGGGTGAAAGAATTCGCGCGGATGAGGTTCAAAGGTCACGATGCCCAGCGGGGCATCGGGCAGGGCCTGTCGGGCAAGGTCGATGACCGCCTGGTGGCCCAGATGTACGCCGTCAAAATTACCGATGGCGGCGCTGGCCCCCCGGTCGCGTGGCTCGACGAACTGATAATCCCGGATGATCCGCATGGCGCCGAGGGTTAGCCGGGCATCGGGGGCAGCGCAAGACGGTAAGCGCCGGAAATGGTGGTGCCGCGCCGTCGTCCGGGCGGGCATCTTTGCTTTGGTCGTTTTCGCGTCAGTCGAACTTGCGGCTGGGGGCCAGAACCATTGCTTCGCCGATTAGCACCTTCTTGCCGTCGACGGCGCAATGGCATTCCAGTTTGACCCGGCGCTTGGCAAGGTCGATGTCGATCACCTTGACCTCGGCATAGACCATGTCGCCGGGCCGGACGGGGGCAAGGAATTTCAGCGTCTGGCCCATGTAGACCGTGCCGTGGCCGGGCAGTTGTTCGCCGATCACCGCCGAAATGAGGCCGGCGGTCAGCATACCGTGGGCGATACGCCCCTCGAATATGGTGTCATTGGCATAGTCATCGTCCAGGTGAACGGGATTGCGGTCGGTCGAAACCTCGGCAAACAATTCGATATCGCGGTCGGTGATCTGTTTGCGAAGATGGCGGGTCATCCCCATCTCGATATCTTCGATGCAGATCGTTCCGCGCGGCAGATTGTCGAACATGTCAGTCCCCATCAGTTATCGGCCCGGTAATAAATGGGCGCATTTGCGCCGCTCTGAGGTAACTTAATTACTTCGCAGGTGCAGAAAATCAAGCATTACCTTCGGCCAATTCGTCGAAACAGCAACTTTATGATGATTATGCCGCAGGTGGGGCAGCGTTGTTGCCTGCTTCCTGCTCAGCCCAGAGGCTGCGCAGGGTTGCGCCCTGCCCCGCAAAACAAGCATCCAGCACGGTGCAGGATTCGATCCGGTCGCAGCGGAAATGCCGGAAGGTCCCGCGCAATTCGCACCAGGCGGCCAGCATCACGCATTCGATGTGATAATTCACGGCCAGCGGGCGGACGATGCGCCGAGTCTCGGTCCCTTCGCTGTCCTTGTAGACCAACTCAAGCTTGCGTTCGGCGCGGATTGCGTCGCGCAGCAGTGCCTTGGACACGCAGCCAAGGGCCGGATCGTCGCGTGGGGCGCCCCAGGGGGACACGACCAGCCAGTCCGAAGGGCCGTGCAGGGCCTCGACCTTGTCACACACACGCCGCGCGGCCTGTTCAAGCGATGTGTCGCCGGTGCGGGCCAGCATCGCCAGGCCGACGCGCAGGGCCTCGATTTCTTCGGTGTCAAAGTTCAGCGGCGGCAGATCGTAGCCACGGCGCAGCACATAGCCCAGACCAGAGGCCCCTTCGACCGGGACGCGCATCGCCTGCAACGAGGCCATGTCGCGGTAGACCGTGCGCACCGATACCTCGAGCGTTTCGGCCAACCTTTCGGCGGTCAGGGGCCCAGTGGCGGCGCGCAGGGTCTGGATCAGCTCGAACAACCGGCTGGTGCGTTCCATCGGGGCCTCCTTGCCTTGGCTGCTGCCGTTCTAGCAGGTGCCCCTGACAGGGTGTGTCAGGGGCCTGCTGTCAGGGTTGCATGGAAACTGGACAGACAGGAACCCGCCATGCACCGCCATTCAGACCGTCAGCGCCTTGGTATCGGACTGCTCAGCACGCCACCCGGGGCGGAGGCGCCGCGCCGCGTGACGCCGCCACGTCTGGTGTCAGTGCGTCTGATCGAAACCCTGCGGCGGTTTTTTCAGCGCAGAAAGCCGATGGCAAAATTGGGATGGGTCTGGGCGCGGTCAAGATAGGCGTTCAGGGCGTCAGGGTCGGGCTGTTCCGTGGTCTTTGTCTCGGCCGCAGCCAACCCGCCGGTGATGAACAGCGAATCGATATCTTCGCCCATCGCGCCCGAGATATCGGTGTGGATGCCGTCACCGATGGCGAGGATCCCGTTCGTGCCGACATCCCGGCCCAGTTCCGCCAGACGGCGGCGGGCGAGGTCATAGATGGGCGGGTGGGGTTTGCCGAAATAAAGGCTCTCTCCGCCCATCTCGGTATATAGCTGCGCCAGCGCACCAGCGCACCATTCCCGCGAATCGCCACGGTCGACAACGATATCGGGGTTGGCGCAGAGCAGCTTCAGCCCCTTCTGCTTGGCCAGCAGGAACTGCGGACGGTAGACGGCAGGATCGGCATTGGGGTCTTCGGGGCCGCAGCAGACGATGCCTTCGGCCTGATCCAGCGGCACCTGGGTGATGTCGACCGGGTTGGTGACAACCTTGAGCGGGGTAAAGAAGCCTTGTTCGTGCGGCTGACCGATGAACCAGACCTTTTCACCGATGACGCCTTCGAACATTGCAGCGCGGGCGGAATCGCCGCTGGTGGTGATGCTGTCCCAAGCGTCGGTGGGCACGCCGAACCGTTCCAGCTGCTTTTCGACATTGGCGCGCGGCTGGGGCGAGTTGGTGACCAAAATCACGGCCCCGCCACCCTTGCGATAGGTCTGAAGCGCTGCAACCGCCGAGGGGATCGCCTTGACCCCGTCATGCACGCAGCCCCAGAGGTCAACGAAAAGCGCGTCGTACCGGTCGGAGATTTCAGAGAGAGATTGGATCAGTTGGGTCATCTGGGCGGGCTCCTGCACCTCGGAAAATAAGTGTTGCGACCTTATGGACCGGCCCCGCCCCGCTGACCACTGGAATGTCGGGGGTGCGCGACCAAGCGGACGCTTTGCCAATCACCCGCGATCACCTAAACAGGGCGATAAATCATCAGATGCGGGGTAGTCGTCATGGCCGAAATTGCAATTAGGTCATTCATTGCATCGCTTGTCGCGGTCCGAAAAACTGAGGCGCAGCATGAGGTTCTACTCCTAAAAAGAACACGAACCTTGGTAGGCGAGTGGTGTCAGGTGGTGGGAAGCATCGAGGAAGGTGAAACAGCTTGGCAAGCTGCCTTGCGTGAATTGGATGAAGAGACTGGATTGAAGCCTGACGCCCTATATTCGGGCGATACTTGCGAACAATTCTATGAAGCGGATCGCGACGCGATTACGATTGCACCAGTGTTTGTTGCATTCATCGACAGTTCCGCGAAGGTGTCATTAAACCATGAACATAGTGAATACCGATGGGTCAGTTTCGGGGAGGCTATTGAGCTGGTCGCCTTTGGCGGGCAACGGCGCGTTCTCAGATGGATAGAAGACGAGTTCGTTAAGAGACCCCCAAGCAAACATCTTCTGATTGAGAATATTTAGATCCGCAGGGGCAAAGCCATATTGGCTCAGCACGGACCGTCGCACCAAGGCCGGGCGGTGGTCATTCCGGTCAGGGCGAGTTTCCGCTGCAATCGCCTAAATGGCAGCTTTGAGAAATTTTCCGGTACACATCAGCACCCTTAAGGCAGGGCAGATTGATCAGGACTTGAATGCTAAAAAGACTCGACGTTCCTTACCGACGGTAACCAGCCAGAAGACAGTCCCAGCAGACCCCCCTACAGCGAAGCCGAACAGTGCGTAGGTCAAGTTACCTGAAAAACCAAGAAAGCCTCCAAGGATAATTGAGCCGATGATCGGCGGCACCAACCATGAAATAAAGGATCGCCGCCAGCACAAGACAACCCACAATAACAAGGCAAGGACGCCCAAGAGAAGAGCCAACAATCCTCCGAATGCAATGTAGATGAACAGGCCAAGCCAAATTGGGGCATCACTGGGTATGTCCCATTCAAAGAACTGGCCACCTACATACATAGCCAAGATTGCAAAGATTGATGCGGCCAAAAGACCGAGCAACACTTCCAACACGTGCGGCGACCCGTCCATGATGTTTTCCATTTCGATCGGTTATTTTAATTCAACAGTATTCGAAGCAACTGCATTCTAAAAGCCGTCACTTCGGCCCTATGCAGCATTTGTCACAAGGACCCCAAGCGGTCGTTCGGACCATGACCACCCGGCGCCAAGCCCTGACAACGAAAAAGGGGCCGCAGTAGCGACCCCTTTAAAATCTCGGGCGCGCGACGATCAGACCTTGAGGAAGGGGATGATCTGTTTCTTGCGGCTCATCACGCCGGGCAGGACGACCGTGTCGCCGGTGACGATGACGCCAAAGCTTTTCTCGGCCACGGTTTTGACAAGGTCATTCGGGACCAGCAGCGTTGCCTCTTCGTTGAGGATATCCACGACGAACAGCAGCACCTGATCGGCGCCGTCTTCGGCCGCGACATCGACCATCGAGGCCATCAGGCTGTCCTTGCGGTCCAGCACGATCTTGGGCGCGGTGGTTTCGAGCACGGAAACGCGGAATTCCTTGCCGTCCACGGTGTATTCCTTGGAATCCATCCGCAGCAGTTCGGCGTCGCTGAACGACGATACATCGGATTTGGCGGCGAACATTTCAGCGGCGAAGGTGGCGATATCGATGCCCAGTTCGGTGGCGAGCGACAGGGCGATGGCCTTGTCTTCGTCCGTGGTGGTCGGGCTGCGGAATTCCAGCGTATCGGACAGGATGCAGGTCAGCATCGCGCCCTTGATGCCCCGGGGGGCCTGGGACAGGTCATCGCCGATGATCTTGTGCATAATCGTCGCGGTGCAGGCCAGCGGCTCCATGCGGATCTCGATCGGGCCCTTGGTTTCCAGCCCGCCGACCAGTTTGTGATGGTCGATGATGCCGCGAATGTCGGCCTTGTTGATGCTGGCGGGCAGTTCGGCGGGGTTGTTGGTGTCGACGATGAAGACCGGAGCACCTTCGGCGACGTCGCCGATGATTTCGGGTTTGTCGAGGTTCCAGTGGCTCAGCATGAAGGCCGCTTCGGTATTGGGTTCGCCCAGCAGGACAGGCGTTGCCGCTTCGCCGCGAATATGGGTGAGGTACCAGGCCCAGATGATCGGGCTGCCGGTGCTGTCTGTATCGGGGGATTTGTGGCCAAACACTTGCGTCGTCATGATGGGTCCTCGCGGTTGCGGAAAACTGTGTCGCGGGCGTTATATGAGGGCCGTTGCGCATTGTCACCCGTCTGCGCGGGTGTGTCGGGGCAGGGCGCGGATCAGGGGCCGTGGGCGTCGGGCAGGCGGGAGGCTACTTGCTTCGGGTCAGGTCAAAGGCCTTGCGCATCACCGTTGGCAGGTCCGTGGGGTCGAAGGCCTCCAATTCGATGAATTCGCCGCGGCTGGGCTGCCGTTCCATCGGGACCAGCGCGGTCTTGACCGTGAGGCGCAGATGGAAATGGGTGAAGGTGTGGCGCGCCTCGGCTTCTATCGTCTTCCATTCGGCGCGGATCGGCGGTGCCTCTTCCGGTGCATCATTCCAGTCCGACCCCGGCCAGCCGAGCATTCCACCCAGCAGCCCCTTGTCCGGGCGGCGTTCGAGCAGCCATGCGCCATCGACGCGGCGGACGAGGTAGGCATAGCCCAGCCGGGTGGGTTTGCGCGCCTTTGGAGATTTTTTGGGCAGTTCAGCCTGCGTGCCCATCGCCCAGGCGGTGCAGGATTGCCGCCAGGGGCAGAGCCCGCAGGCCGGGTTGCGCGGGGTGCAGATCGTGGCGCCAAGGTCCATGACCGCCTGAGCGTAGTCGCCGGGGCGCTGCTGCGGTGTCAGGGCGCGGGCATATTCCGTGAGGATCGGTTTCGCCGCGGGCAGGGGGGTGTGTTCGTCGTAAAGCCGGGACATCACCCGTTCCACGTTGCCATCCACAACCGTCTCGGGCAGGTCATGGGCGATCGCCGATATTGCCGCCGCCGTGTAGGGGCCGACGCCGGGCAGGGTCAGCAGGACCGCGGGATCGTCGGGAAAGATGCCATTGTGTTCGGAGGTGATGACGCGGGCGCATTTGAGCAGGTTGCGAGCCCGGGCGTAGTAGCCAAGACCGGCCCAGGCGGCCATGACGTCTCCATCTTCGGCGGCGGCCAGGTCTGTTACACGCGGCCAGCGGGCGGTGAAGGCTTCGAAATAGCTTTTGACGGCGGCGACGGTGGTCTGCTGCAACATGATTTCGGACAGCCAGATGCGGTAGGGATCCGGGCGCTGGCCCTGCGCGCGCGCCGATGGCCCGACGCGCCAGGGCATGGCGCGGGCATGGCGGTCGTACCATTCGAGCAGAGCCGATGGATCGGCAGGTTCACGCGGCTTTGACATAAGTTTGAACACGTCCCAAAGGCCCGGGGGTCATCCGGGCTGGCGCTTGTGGCCCGGGACACTAGAATAGCACCTTGAGAGGGGATTCAACCCATGGCCCGACGCCCGAGCAGCACACGCGGATTCGCCCGCACATCGTCCCTTCTTCAGGGGCAGATTCGGCGTACCAGCGAGGCGCGCGGCTTTGCCCAGTCGCGGCTGCTGACCCATTGGTCCGAAATCGCAGGCGAGGATATCGCCGCCATCTCGCGGCCTGTCGAAATCGGCTATGGCCGGGGCGGGATGGGGGCGACGCTGACGCTGCTGACCACGGGGGCCAATGCGCCGATGCTTGAGATGCAGAAGGTCAAGCTGCGCGAAAAGGTCAACGCGGTTTACGGCTACAATGCCATCGCGCGCATCCGGATCACCCAGACCGCCGCTATCGGTTTTGCCGAAGGAAACGTGTCCTTTGATCAGCGTACCAAGGCGAAGGCACCGGCGGAACCGGACGCCGCCACCGTTGAACATGCACGTGCCACCACCGGGGGCGTTGCGGATGAAGGATTGCGTTCCGCGCTTGAACGTTTGGCCACAAACATAATAACCAGATCGAAAGACCGGGCCTGACGGCCCCTTCTGACAGTAAAAAGGACTTGCTCATGAAACGGATGCTTCCCGTCGCGCTGCTGGCGCTGGCACTGATCGCAGGGGGCGGCTGGTTGCTGACCCAGCCACGCAATTCGGGTTCCGAAATCAGCCTGCCGGGCGCCGCCGTGGCGCAAGTGGCCGGAACGGAAATCGAAGTCGCTGACATGTATCAGGGCGACGTAGACGCACCGATCGAGGTCATCGAATACGCGTCGTTCACCTGCCCGCACTGTGCAAATTTCCACGCGACGGTCTATGATCAGCTCAAGGAAAACTACATCGACACCGGCAAGGTCAAGTTCACCTACCGCGAAGTCTATTTCGACAAGTACGGCATGTGGGGATCAATGATCGCACGCTGCGAGCCGACCAAATTCTTTGGCATCGCGGACATGCTGTATGACGAGCAGGCCGACTGGTCGCGGGCCGGATCGGATGGCGCGATTGCTGACGGGCTGCGCAAGATCGGCCTGAAGGCGGGCATCGGCAAGGATCAGCTGGACGCCTGTCTGGGTGACGGCGACAAATTGAAGGCGCTTGTCGGCTGGTATCAGGAAAACGCGACCCGCGACGAGATCGAATCGACGCCGTCCTTTCTGATCGACGGCAAGAAGTATTCCAACATGAACTATGCCGATTTCTCGGCCATTCTGGACGAAAAGCTGGCTGAATGACATCTGCACCCAAGGGCCCGCTGGCCGGACTGAAGGTCATCGAGCTTGCACGCATCCTGGCCGGCCCCTGGGCCGGTCAGACTCTGTCGGACCTAGGCGCCGAGGTGATCAAGATCGAGGCGCCGCAGGGCGATGACACCCGCAAGTGGGGGCCGCCGTTCATCGACCGGGATAATGATCATACCGCCGCCTATTTCCATTCCTGCAACCGGGGAAAGGCTTCGGTCATCGTCGATCTGGCCAGCCCCGAAGGGCAGGAGCAGATGCGCGATCTGGTGCGCGATGCCGATATCCTGATCGAGAATTTCAAGGTTGGCGGGCTTGCCAAATACGGGCTGGATTATGCCAGCCTGTCTGAGGTCAATCCGCGTCTGATCTACTGTTCGATCACCGGTTTCGGGCAGGACGGCCCCTATGCGCATCGCGCCGGGTACGACTATATCATTCAGGGCATGTCCGGCCTGATGTCGATCACCGGCGACCCTGATGGTCAGCCCCAGCGCGCGGGCGTGGCGGTGACGGATATCTTTACCGGGGTCTATTCGGTGGCCGGTATTCTGGCCGCGCTTTACCAGCGTTCGGTGACCGGCCGGGGCCAGCATATCGATATGGCGCTGCTGGATGTGGCGGTGTCCGTCACAGCCAATCAGGCGATGAACTATCTGGCGACCGGCACGCCCCCGGGGCGGACGGGGAACTATCACCCGAACCTGACGCCCTATCAGGTGTTTGACTGTTCGGACGGCTTTATCATCATCGCGACGGGCAATGATCCGCAGTATCAGCGGCTTTGTGGTCTGCTGGGGCTGGAGGATATGGCGCAGGATCCGATGTATCTGACCAATGCTGATCGTGTGGCGAACCGGCCCGAGATGATCCGCCGTCTGACCGAAGCAACCCTGCGCATGACCAAGGCCGATCTGCTGGCTGCCTGCGAAGGGGCGGGTGTGCCCGCCGGTCCGATCAACGACATGGCCGAAGTGATGGCCGATCCGCAGGTTCAGGCGCGCGGCATGCAGATCACGCCCGAGGGTGTTCCCGGGCTGCGCGCACCGTTCAAGTTCTCGGATGCGGATCTGGTGCTGGACAGGGCGTCACCAAAGCTGGGTGAGGCCTGAGTCTTCAGGCTGAAGGCCATCGGTTTTAGCGTCGCCACGACGCAAGCCGGGCGGGGTTTGCTCCCCGCCCCGCGACATTGACGCGCTTATTTCAAATGATCGACGACACCCAGATCCTGCGCCAGTTTGCCCACCTCACCCAGCCAGCGTTCGACCAGTTTCGGGTCCCCGGGGGCGGCGGAGACACCTGCCGGGATTTCGCCCGCCATGACCGATTCGACCGCCAGCGACACCGGGATGGACACAAGCCGCGCCATCGCCGTGCCGCGCTCATCCCCCCAGGCGTCCATCACATAGGTCTTGTGCCAGACTGTCTTGCCCTCGGATTCGGCCTTGAGTGATACGCACATCACCACGCGGTCCGGCTCACCTTCATCATAGGCGTGTTCGGCCCAGAACTGATCGGACATCTCTTTCAGCCGCGCATCACCTTCGGGGCCTTTCAGCGACTCGACTTCGCGGAAGACGTCCGCCCAGGCATCGGCCCATCCGTTCAGACGCAGTGTGCCGCGCACGAATTCCGCAACCTTCCAGGTCGGATCGAAATTGTAGTCGTCCATGAAGGGGACCGAATCGCGGTTGGGATAAACCTCGAATGTCTCGGGAGTCGTCAGGGGCGCCTGATAGCTCCCCAGAGCATCCCATGGCCGGTCCACGCGCAACTCCTCGAACGCCTTGACCGACCGGGAGGGGGATCGCAGCGCCTTGAGCACACCCAGAGGCGACCAGCTGAACTTGTAGCGGAAGGGGTTGGGGATCTTTGGCACGCCGCCGCAATAGGATGTGAACGACAGCACGTTACCCGCGTCATAGGCGTCTGAATTGCGGTACTCGGCCACCAGATGATGCGCCATCAGGTGGTCGATGCCGGGATCCAGCCCGACCTCGTTCACCAGTGATACACCTTTGAGCTGCGCCTTGGCGTGCAGGCTGCGCATCTCTGGTGCGATGTAGGATGAGCTCACAAAATGCGCGGCCTTGGCAATCGCGAGTTCGGCCAGCGGCACATGCCAGTCGGCGGGCAGCATGGACACGATCACATCGCCGGGCTGCAATTCGGCCGCCAAAGCGTCGATATCGAATTCGTGGATGCGCTGGGTCAGATCGCCGACCGCGTCCTTGGCCTTGTCGAGCGTGCGGTTCCATACCGTCACCTCGTGCCCCGCCGTGATCAGCCTGCGCAGACCGGGCACGGCCGACAGGCCCGTGCCGCACCAGTGAATCGTCATGCTGTCACCTTTTTGCTGTGTTCTTCAAAATGTTCATATGCCCGTTTCCAGACGCCGGATTGCAGATCATCCAGGGTCTTCAGAACGGGAAGAAGCTGAGCGGCGTAATCCTCGGATGATTCGACCGGCAGCATCGAGGGCAGGTTGTCGATCGCCGTCACGTCCAGCGGCGGATCGTCGTGCACCCGCAGCGCCGGTTCGGCCCATGTGGTGGTGCGGTCATAGACCTTGACCGGGGAAAAATCGCTGGTGGGGTCGCAGGCGATATCGCCGATCACCGTCAGCCGGCGGTTTACCGTCCCGGTATCCGCAGGCACAAAGACCGGCGCGCCGGGCCGGGCGAGGATGCAGTTGAGAAAGATTTCATGTTCGAGCACTTCGGGGAAGGGGCCGCCATGGGCCGTTTCTGCCAGATCCCAGCCGGTGACCGGAATCTCCATCGCAGCGCAGAGATCCGATGCCCCGGTGCCGACGCGCCCCAGCGCCCCGATGACCAGCGCCGTGGGGCGCTTTTGCAGATCTGCCAACCCAGACTGAAGATCGGCCAGAAGCTGCTCGGCTGACTTGTAGGTGCCGACCGGGCCGCAGATTCCGCCGTTCTGTTGCGCGATCCAGCATTTCAGGGCCACCGCGGCACCGGCATAGCCCGCCCAGTATCCAAAGGCCGCGACCCGGCGGCCATCCTTGTCTGTCAGGTACTCAAGATCGAAAAGCGTGCCGCCCCCGGCATTGAACCGCGCCAACAGACGCTGGCCGTCCGGCTGGCCCTTGTAGGCATGGCCGAACATGATGTGACGGTGCCGCAGGGGCGTGCCGTCATCCGGAAGTTCCTTGAGGCCAAAGATGATGGCGTCGTCGGGGGCCGTGGTCCAGCTACCCTCGGGCGCGATCTCGGCCCCGGCTTCGGCATAGCCTGTGACCGGCACGGAGCGCTGCCTGCTTTCTTCAAAGGTGAGCTGAAAGCCTTGCGCAATCAACGCACGAACACCGTCGGGTGTGATCCCGACACGCTCTTCATTCTCGCGCTGTTCGGCGCGCACCCACAGATGTACCATGTGTCCCATCCCCTGTTTCGCGCGACACTACCGCGGAATTCGGCGGGCTGAAAGATGTGCCCGAAACCTGGCCTGGCCACTCTGGTTTCATCTGCCCGGAAATGCGCGGCAGCACTGGGCATCGCCTTGTGTACCCCGCCGCCACACGCCGTGCCTTGCATAGATTCGGGGTCCGGACTCCGCAGAATTTAGCGTATCGGAAACCTTGTGGACGCCTTTTCTAAGCAAGGAGTCGGAATTGACGCGCCTTATGGTCTGCGGTCATGGTCTAATCTGCACCAAGTCACGGAAAGGCGCGTCATGTCCGATATCATCCGATTCACCCTCGACGGCGAAGAGGTAGAGGCCCAGAAAGGCATGACGATCTGGGAGGTCGCCAACGGGCGTGGGCTGGTGATCCCGCATCTGTGCCACAAACCCGCCCCCGGCTATCGCCCCGACGGCAACTGCCGCGCCTGCATGGTCGAGATCGAGGGCGAGCGAACGCTTGCCGCCTCGTGCATTCGCGAACCTGCCGAGGGCATGGTCGTCGTCAGCCAGTCGAACCGGGCGAAAACCGCCCGCAAGATGGTGGTTGAGATGCTGCTGGCCGACCACCCGGAACGTGATGTGGCGCACGACCGTTCCAGCCACCTCTGGGATATGGCCGATGCCAATGGCATCACGAAAAGCCGCCTGCCGACGCTTGAGGCAGAGCGGATTCCCCTGCTGGACGACAGCCATGTCGCGATGAAGGTCAACCTTGATGCCTGTATCCAGTGCGGGTTGTGCGTGCGCGCCTGCCGCGAGGTGCAGGTGAACGACGTGATCGGCATGGCCGGGCGGGGGCATGACGCCTATCCGGTTTTCGATCTGGACGACCCGATGGGCGAATCGAGCTGCGTGGCCTGTGGCGAATGCGTTCAAGCCTGTCCGACCGGTGCGCTGATGCCGTCTTCTGTCATGGACGCGGACCAGAAGGGCGACAGCAAGGATTTCGACGAAGAGGTGAAATCCGTCTGTCCGTTCTGCGGCGTCGGCTGTCAGGTCAGCCTCAAGATCAAGGACAACAAGGTCAAATATGTCGAGGGCATCAACGGCCCCGCGAACGAAGGCCGCCTTTGCGTCAAGGGTCGCTTTGGTTTCGATTACATCCATCACCCGCACCGTCTGACGAAACCGCTGATCCGTCGCGACGATGCGCCGGAAAAGGGGCTGAATGTCGACCCAACCAACCCGTTCACGCATTTCCGCGAAGCCAGCTGGGAAGAGGCGATGGAGTTCGCCGCCAAGGGGCTGGTCGATCTGCGGTCATACTATGGCGGGGCAACGATCGCGGGGTTCGGCAGCGCGAAATGCACCAACGAAGAGGCCTATCTGTTCCAGAAACTGATCCGCCAGGGCTTCAAGCACAACAACGTCGATCACTGCACGCGGCTCTGCCATGCCTCTTCGGTTGCCGCTTTGATGGAGAATGTCGGATCGGGCGCCGTTACGGCAAGCTTTAACGAGATCGAGAATGCCGATGTTGCCATCATCATCGGATCAAACCCGACCGAAAACCATCCCGTCGCCGCGACCTTCTTCAAGCAGTTCGCCAAGCGTGGCGGAGAGTTGATTGTCATGGATCCGCGGGCGCAGACAGGGCTCAAGCGCTATGCCAAGCATATGCTGCAGTTCCGTCCCGGCACTGATGTGGCGCTGCTGAATGCAATCATGAACGTGATCGTCGAGGAAAAGCTATACGACCGGCAGTATATCGAGGGCTTTACCGAAGGTTTCTTTGAATTCCGCGACCATATCCGTGCCTTTACGCCCGACCGCATGTCCGAGTTGTGTGGCATCAGTGCCGACACCATCCGCGCGGTGGCGCGTGACTTTGCGCGGGCGCGGGCGGGCATGATCTTTTGGGGGATGGGCATCAGCCAGCACATCCACGGCACCGACAATTCCCGCTGTCTGATCAGTCTTGCGCTGCTTTGCGGCCATGTGGGTCGGCCCGGCACGGGTCTGCACCCGCTGCGCGGACAGAACAACGTTCAGGGTGCATCCGATGCGGGCCTTATCCCCAATGTGATGCCGGATTACCAGTCGGTGACAGACCCCGAGGTGCGCGACCTGTTCCGCCACATCTGGCGCGGCACCGAGATTGACGCCAAGCCCGGCCTGACCGTGGTCGAGATCATGGATCGGGTGTACCGGGGGGAGATCAAGGGCATGTATGTGCAGGGTGAAAACCCGGCGATGTCCGATCCCGACGTGGAACATGCGCGCAACGCGCTGGCCAAGCTGGATCATCTGGTCGTGCAGGACATCTTTCTGACCGAGACCGCGATGTTTGCCGATGTGATCCTGCCTGCTTCGGCGCTGCCGGAAAAGACGGGGACTGTGACCAACACCAACCGTCAGGTGCAGATGGTGCGCAAGGCGGTGCCGACCCCGGGAGAGGCCCGCGAGGATTGGATCATTCTGGTCGATCTGGCGCGGCGCATCGGCCTTGACTGGGATTATGACGACCCGCGCGAGATCTTTGACGAGATGAAGATGTCGATGCGCAGCCTGCACAATATCACATGGAAGCGGCTCGAAACCGAGGGCGCTGTGACCTATCCCTGCCTTGGCCCGGATGATCCCGGCCAGGCGGTGGTATTCGGCGACGGTTTCCCGCGCCGTGCTGGGCGCGCCAAGTTCACGCCTGCACGGGTGACGCCACCTGCCGAGGTGCCGGACGAGCGGTTCCCGATGATCCTGACCACGGGGCGGCAGCTGGAACATTGGCACACCGGGTCGATGACCCGCCGGTCGACCGTTCTGGACGCGGTCGAGCCCGAGGCGAACTGTTCGCTGCACCCGAGGACCCTGCGCAAGCTGGGGGTCGAACCCGGTGGCTTTGTGCGCCTGACCACACGGCGCGGGACGCTGGACGTGATGGCGCGGGCCGACCGGCAGGTGGCCGAGGATATGGTGTTCCTGCCCTTCGCCTATGTCGAGGCGGCGGCCAACATCCTGACCAACCCGGCGCTGGACCCCTTCGGCAAGATCCCCGAATTCAAATTCTCGGCCGTAAAGGTCGAGAAGGTTGAAGCCGATCCGGTGGCGGCGGAGTAACGCCACTTTCGCCAACGCCTGACCAACAGACCCTGCCCGGAATAAAGTACTGCGCGCTCCGGGCGGGCGCTCTGCACCGATCGATTTGACGCTCTGCCGATGCCGGTGTCTACCTTGGGAAAATCCCAAACAGGAGAGCCGCAATGATTCCCGTAAAGCCGCAAAGATTCCTAGACGACCTGCATGCGCTGCGCGCCTTTGGCGCCGCCGGGGTTGGTAAGGGCGTCGTGCGCCCGGCGTTTTCGGATGAGGATATCGCAGCGCGGGATTGGCTGGCGGGAAAGATGGAAGAGGCCGGGCTGACGCCGGTTTTCGACCCGGTGGGATCACTTTTCGGTCTGGCCGAGGGGTCATCTGTGCTGATGGGGTCGCATTCCGACAGCCAGCCAGAGGGTGGCTGGCTGGATGGCGCGTTGGGTGTGATTTCGGCGCTGGAGGTGGCGCGGGCGTCTAAAGAGGCGGGTGGGCCGCCGGTGTCGGTGGTGTCGTTTCAGGATGAAGAGGGGCGGTTCGGCGTGACCACGGGCAGTTCCGTCTGGGGCGGGAACATGACGCTGGAAAAGGCCGACACGCTGACCGACCGGGACGGCGTGACCTTTGCGCAAGCGCGGGCACGGATGGGCGCGCGCGGTGGCGATTTTGTCGACCCCAAGCAGTTCACCGGTTTCATCGAGATGCATATCGAACAGGGGCCGACGCTGATCACTTCGGGTGAAAAGATTGGTGTTGTCGGGGCCATCGTGGGCATCCGCGACATGAAGATTACATTCAGCGGCCAGCAAAACCATGCGGGCACCACCCCGATGGGGCTGCGGCGCGATGCGTTTCAGGGGGTTTCCGCCTTTAACGCCCGGATCAACGAACGTTTCCGCAACGTGGTGACGCCGACGACGGTCTGGACCATCGGGCATGTGACGCTGCATCCCAATGCCTCGTCCATCGTGCCGGGGCGGGCGGTGTTCTCGATGCAATGGCGCGACGGTGACAGCGACCGGCTGGGCCGGATGGAGAAGATCGTCCGCGATACGGCCGCTGAGGTCGCAGACGAAATGGGCCTGAGCCTTGAGTATGGTCCGATGCTGGGGCTGGAACCGGTGGCGATGGATGCGCGGCTGCGTGGCGCGCTTGAAGCGGCTGCCGAAGCCGAGGTGCCGGGCAACTGGCGGGTCTTGCCGTCGGGCGCGCTGCATGATGCGACCAATGTGGCGCGGCTGATGCCGGTGTCGATGCTGTTCGTGCCTTCGATCGGGGGGATCAGCCATGACTTTGCCGAAGACACGGATGAGGCGGATCTGGTCGTTGGGCTGAACGTGCTGGCCCGGGCTGTGGCGGCGCTTTAGATCCCGGCGGCGGCGCGTAGAAACGGCAGCAGAGTGGCGGCGACAAGGCCGACCAGAGCCCCGATGGCCAATCGTACCGGCAGTCGGGGCACGCGCGGCGCAACAGCGCTGAGGCAGGCGCAGACTGTTGCGTAAAAGGTGAGAGTGATCGGATCCATGCCGTAGAGTAGCACAGGCCAGCGCTGTGGTAATCCTGTTTGCGGGCGCATCCGTTCACCTGTCGACCATGCATCCGCCGCCGCCGACTCGCAAAGTTGTTCTTGACCTGTGACCGCAGATGGCAAGGATTGTGGGCAAGGGCCACAAGGCCGCAAGAACGGCTGTGCAAACGGTCGGAGACGCCGGAAATACCGGTGTGGGAGGATAGATTTGGCGTATATGTCCGAGGGTGCAGAGGGTCTGCGCTCAATTCCGGCGCTTTTGCGGCGCAATGCCGAGATGCATGGCGCGGCCCCTGCGTATCGCGAAAAAGAATACGGCATCTGGCAAAGCTGGACCTGGGCCGAGACCGAGGATCAGATCGAGGCCTTGGCGCTGGGACTGCTCGACCTTGGTGTGGCGCCGGGCGATTTTGTCGCCGTGATTGGCCGCAACCGGCCTTATCTTTACTGGTCCATGGTCGCGGTGCAGATGGTTGGCGCGGTGCCGGTGCCGCTTTATCAGGACGCGGCCGCGGAAGAGATGGAGTATGTGCTGGTCCATTGCGGCGCACGTTTCGTGATTGCCGCCGATCAGGAGCAGGTGGACAAGGTGATCGACGTGCAGGATGCCTGTCCGCAGTTCGAGGAGATGATCTATCTCGACCCGAGGGGCCTGCGGAAATACGATCATACACATATTCGCGCCTACAGCGACGTGCAGGAAACGGGTCGGGCGCGGCGTGGTGATCTGGGGGCTGAACTGGCGCGACGGCGGGCCAAGCTGGGGTACGATGACACCTGTGTCATGCTTTACACCAGCGGAACGACCGGCAAACCCAAGGGCGTGGTGCTGTCCAACCGCAACATCATCGAGACGGCGAAGGCATCAGCCGAGTTCGACCATCTCAAGGTGGGCGAAGAGGTTCTGGCCTATCTCCCGATGGCCTGGGTGGGGGATTTCATCTTTTCCATCGGGCAGGCTTATTGGGCCGGGTTCTGCGTGAACTGCCCCGAAAGCCCCGCGACGATGATGACGGATCTGCGTGAAATCGCACCGTCCTATTACTTTGCGCCGCCCCGGGTGTTCGAAACACAGCTGACGCAGATCATGATCCGGATGGAGGATGCGAGCGCGCTGAAGCAGCGGCTGTTTCACTACTTCATGGGGGTCGCACGTCGGGTGGGGCCGCAGATTCTGGACGGCAAACCGGTGTCTATGGTGGACCGGTTTCGGTACTGGCTGGGCGAGCTTCTGGTCTACGGGCCGTTGAAGAACACCCTTGGTCTGAGCCGCGTGCGGGTCGGTTACACGGCGGGCGAAGCGATCGGGCCTGAGATCTTCGATTTCTACCGGGCATTGGGAATCAACCTGAAACAGCTTTACGGCCAGACCGAAGCGTCGGTGTTCATCACCCAGCAACCGGATGGAGAGGTGCGTTCGGACACGGTGGGGGTGCCATCGCCGGGGGTAGAGATCCGCATCGCGGAGAATGGCGAGGTGTTCTATCGATCACCCGGCGTCTTTGTCGAGTACTACAAGAACGCCGATTCAACGCGGGATACCAAGGATCCGGAGGGCTGGGTCGCGACCGGGGATGCGGGGTTTATCGAAGAAGGCACCGGGCATCTGCGGATCATAGACCGTGCCAAGGATGTGGGGACAATGGCAAGCGGTGCGCTGTTCGCACCCAAGTATGTCGAGAACAAGCTGAAGTTCTATCCCAACATCCTTGAAGCTGTGGTGATGGGTGCCGGGCGGGAAAAATGCTGTGCTTTCATCAATATAGACCTCACCGCGGTTAGTAATTGGGCCGAGCGGAACAACATCGCCTATGCATCCTATCAGGAGCTGGCGGGCCATCCGCTGGTGCTTGAGATGATCCAGGGCCATGTGGAAGAGGTCAACAAGAGCGTGGCGCAGGATAGCATGCTGTCAGGCTGCCAGGTGCATCGCTTTCTGGTGCTGCACAAGGAACTGGATGCGGATGACGGGGAGTTGACGCGTACCCGCAAGGTGCGCCGCAAGATCATCAGTGAAAAGTTCAACGATCTGATCGAGGCGCTCTATGGTGGGGCGGCGAGCGTCTATACCGAAACGGAAGTGACCTATGAGGATGGTCGCAAGGGGAAGATTACAGCGACGTTGGAAATTCGCGACGCGCGTGTCGTTCCGGTCAAGCCCGCACAGATGGCAGCGGAATGACGATTGGGACGCAGGTGCCAAGCGCCAAAAAGCAATGAGGCGCTCGACCGACTGGTCTGAGCGCCTCACATCACGTTAAGTCTTTGATATCGTTTAGGAATTCTTGCGACGCATAAGTCCCAGTGCGCCAAGTCCTACCATCAGCAGGGGGATGGACGCGGGCAGCGGCACAGTCGCGGGCGGCACGATGGTCGCCGAAAATTCGTTAATCTCGATGTCGCTGTTGTTGCCACCTGCCAAGATCAGCTGGATCGCGCCGACGTTCGTGAAATCGATGCCCGAGAACTCGGAGAACAGGATGTACTGCGTCGTCCCAGCGTCAGACACTTGGAATGTCTTGAGCGCGGTGCTGGACGAATCTGCATCCCAGAGTTGAAGCGAGAACAGGAACGGTGCGTCGATCGAGATCACATCAAATGCGAAACTGTCGTTTACGCCCAGAGACAGGTCCACGCCGCCCAGACCAAATGTATTGACGGAGGTTGGCGAGTCATCCCCATCCCATGTAAACGTACCTGAACCGCTGGTGCCAGCGCCGTTGGAAACGTTGAGGAAACCGCTGCTTGAACCGTTGGTTTTGGCTACTGTCCCGAGAAATTCACCGGTGTTGTTCGCTGCTTGCGTATCGCGAAACCCGCCGAGAATGGAGGCGCCTGAAACCTGAACCGCATTCGGAAGAAAGCCGCCGCCGTCATCAACGGCTGTCGAAGTCACATCAAATGTGTCGATGGTGACCACAGTAGACGCCGAAGCAGTGGAGGCCAGTGAAACCGAAAGAACTGCCGCTGATACAGCGGTCATAATATTTAACATACGCATTAGCCGACCCTTTTATCCTTTTCAGGCACATCTAGACATGTACACTGAGAAACAGAATTATCTCATTGTTGTATAGACCACCCAATGTGGTCAACGCAAGGCAAATGAGGCAAAATCTTGGCGTGCTTCCTGAGCGCGGTGCGAAGTAAGGTTAATGAATTCAATTCAAGGAGATTTGTTTGCTTGATAACATGATGTCGGCCTCTGCCGATCAAAGTGAGTCTGACATCGTTCTGATGGAAATGAAAAACATTACGCTGCGGTTTGGCGGGGTGGTGGCGATCAACGATATTTCCTTTGATATCCGCCAGGGCGAAGTGAGGGCCATTATCGGGCCCAACGGCGCGGGCAAGTCCAGTATGCTCAACATTATCAGTGGGTTCTATACGCCTTCCGAGGGCGAGATATTCTATAAGGGCGCGCCGCGACCGTCGATGAAGCCCTATGAGGTGGCCCGGATGGGGGTGGCGCGAACGTTCCAGAATATCGCGCTGTTCGAGGGTATGACGGTGCTAGACAACGTCATGACCGGGCGGCTGACGCATATGCATGCGGGAATTCTGAGCCAGGCTGTGTGGTGGGGCAAGGCGCGGGCAGAAGAGATCGCCAACCGGGAAATTGTTGAAAAAGTTATCGATTTTCTGGAAATCCAGAACATCCGCAAGACGCCCGTGGGGCGGCTGCCTTATGGGCTGAAGAAACGGGTGGAGCTGGCGCGGGCGCTGGCAGCAGAGCCGTCTCTGCTGTTGCTGGATGAGCCGATGGCGGGGATGAACGTTGAGGAAAAAGAGGACATGAGCCGCTTTATCCTTGATGTGAATGACGAATTTGGCACCACTATTGCATTGATCGAACATGACATGGGCGTGGTGATGGACATCAGCGACCGGGTTGTCGTGATGGATTACGGCAAGAAGATCGGCGACGGGACACCGGACGAGGTGCGGGGGAATCAGGATGTGATCGACGCCTATCTGGGTGTGGCGCATTGAGCAGAAGAGGGGCTGGGGGGCGTATGGAAACCGTATGGAAAGCGTATGGCTGGCGTATGGCTGATGTAGGGGCAGGGCCATGCTGAACGACATTTTCATCAAACCGTTTGTGGATATGTTCGCCGCGCCGGATTTCCTGTTGCAGGTTCTGTGGGAGGGGCTGGTTTCGGGGATTCTATATGCGCTGATCGCGCTGGGATTCGTGCTGATTTACCGCTCAAGCCGGATATTCAACTTTGCGCAGGGAATCATGGTGGTCTTTGCCGCGCTGACGCTGGTCGGGCTGCATGCCATGGGTGTGCCGGCCTGGGTGGCGGTGGTGCTGACATTGGCGGTGATGTTCGGGCTGGCGGTGACGATTGAACGGGTCGTGCTGCGGCCGCTGGTCGGGCAGCCGGATATCATCCTGTTCATGGCGACCATCGGGATCACGCTGTTCCTGATCGGTCTGGGCGAGATCATCTTTGGCGGTGAGAACAAGGTGATGATCACCGAGCAGTTGGGCATCCCGACCGGATCGGTGGTGCTGGAGCCCTGGGGCGGCCTGCTGATTCTGGAGCAGAAGGACATCACGGCGGTGATCGTGGCGGCGTTGCTGGTGGTTGGCCTGCTGTTGTTCCTGAACAAGACGCGGATGGGCCGGGCGATTCGGGCGCTGGGGGATGATCATCAGGCGGCTTTGTCTGTCGGGATCTCGCTTCAGACGATCTGGGTGCTGGTCTGGTTCATTGCGGGAATCATCGCGCTGGTCACCGGCGTGGCCTGGGGCGCGCGGGCCGGAGTTTCGTTCGCTTTGGAGGTGATCGCCTACAAGGCGCTGCCGGTGCTGATGCTGGGTGGGCTTGAGAGCATCACCGGCGCAATCATCGGCGGTCTGATGATCGGCATGCTGGAAAAGCTGTTCGAGATTTACTGGGGCCAGCCACTGCTGGGCGGTAATACCGAGACTTGGTTTGCCTTTGTTCTTGCGCTGATCGTGCTGCTGTTCCGTCCGCAGGGATTGTTCGGGGAGAAGATCATTGAGCGCGTCTAGGATCGGTGGAAACCGCCCGTTCGGGAGTATGGAAAGATGAGCCATAAATCCCGGATCGGTTGCCTTGTGATCGATTGTCAGACCGACGATCTGACCGAGGCCTGCGCTTTTTGGTCGGCGGCCTTGGGCAAGGAGGGCCGCGTGGATGCCGACGGCAAATATGCCGAGTTTGACGGGCATGCCGGATACCCGAAGATCCTGTTGCAGGCGGTGGATCACGCGCCGCGAGTGCATCTGGATATCGAAACCGACGACCGGGAGGCCGAGGCGGAGCGGCTTAAGGCGGCGGGTGCCCGCGAGATCGGCAAGATGAAGACCTGGACGGTGATGGAGGCGCCGTCGGGGCACCGGTTTTGTCTGGTCGGGCCGCAGGGAGAGGATTTCCCCGGCGATGCGCCGGAATGGCCCTGAGCCGGTAGGGCGGCAGGGGACGCGGGGGCGGAGGCCCGTAGCGGGCTGCGTAATTGGAAAAAGAAGAAGATCAAGGGGGGCCTGCAAGGGCCGGTGAGGGGAAAACCAGATGCTGTATAGAACAGCCGGACAGTTCAAGACGAGTTACGAGGCGGATCAGGCGCTGTTTCCGGTGCGGCAGGATGCGATTCTGCTGGGGGTCATTCTGGCCTTTGCCTGGGTGATCTTTCCGCTGACGGCGTCGGAATTCACCTTTCAGACGCTGCTGATTCCGATCCTGATCTATGCGCTGGCGGCGATGGGGCTGAACATCCTGACGGGCTATGCCGGGCAGCTGAGCCTTGGCACCGCCGCGTTCATGGGGGTGGGGGCCTATGCCTGCTACAAGATGGTGACGATCATGCCCTGGATGAACCCGGTGGTGGCGATCATGCTGTCGGGGGTGTTCAGTGCCGGGGTCGGCGTGGCCTTCGGGATTCCGTCGCTGCGGATCAAGGGATTTTACCTGGCCATTGCCACGCTGGCGGCGCAGTTCTTTCTGGTCTGGCTGTTCGAGAAATGGGCCTGGCTTTATAACTACAACGCGTCTGGTGCGATTCAGGTGCCGAACCTTGAGATGTTCGGGGTCTATGTGGCGGGGCCGCAGGCGGATAGCATGGTGCAATATTACGTAGTGCTGGCCATCGTTTCGGTGATGACGATGCTGTGCATCAACCTGACCCGTGGCAATCTGGGGCGGACCTGGAAGGCGACGCGGGATGTGGACATCGCCGCCGAACTGATCGGCATCAACCTGATGAAGAGCAAGCTGACCGCATTCATGGTGTCATCTTATGTGGTGGGCGTGGCGGGGGCATTGTTCGTGTTCATGTGGCGCGGTGCGGCCGAACCGAATCTGTTCGACATTCCGCTGTCATTCCGGATTCTGTTCATTGCGATCATCGGCGGGCTGGGGTCGATCCTGGGCAACTATCTGGGGGCGATCCTGATCGTCGGATTGCCGGTGGTGCTGGGGACGCTTCCGGCGGCGCTGGGAATTCCGATCGCGTCGTCCACGGTCGAACATATCAACGTGATGATGGTGGGAGGCCTCATCGTGTTCTTTCTGATCATCGAACCACACGGCCTAGCCCAATTGTGGCGGCTGATCCGGGAGAAGCTGATCATCTGGCCGTTCCCGCACTAGGGGCCCGCACTAGGGATGGCCCAACAAGACCAAAACGAAAACATCAATGGGAGGAACTTTGATGAGACATTTGACGAGACTGGCGGCGGTGGCCGCGCTGGGGGCCGTGATGGGCACCGGGGTCGTGGCGCAGGAGCTTTTCGCGCCCAACCTGTCGTATCGCACGGGGCCGTTTGCGGCGACGGGCATTCCGCTGATGAACGGTCAGCGCGATTACATGAACATGCTGAACGCGCGGGACGGCGGCATCGGCGGTGTGAAGATCAATTTCGAGGAGTGCGAAACCGGTTATTCCACCGAAAAGGGCGTGGAATGCTATGAAAAGACCAAGGGGCAGGCGATCGTGACGCAGCCCTGGTCGACCGGCATCACGTTGCAGGTTCTGCCCAAGACCAACGTGGACGAGATCCCGATCCTTGCGCCCGGTTATGGCTTTTCGCCGATGGCGGATGGCAAGGTGTTTCAGTGGGCGTTCAACACGCCGGCAAGCTACTGGGACGCGGCGAGCATGATGCTGCGCTATATCGGGGACGAGAACCTGAAGGGCAAGAAGGTCGCGTTCCTGCACCTTGATCACCCGTTCGGCAAGGAGCCGCTGCCGCTGCTTGAGAAGAAGGCGGCGGATATCGGGTTTGAGCTGCTGCCGATTCCCGTGGGCCTGAAGGAAATGCAGAACCAGTCGGCGCAGTGGTTGCAGATTCGCCGCGAGCGGCCGGATTACGTGATCATGTGGGGCTGGGGTGCGATGAACGCTGGTGCGATCACCGAGGCGGTCAAGACCCGGTTCCCGATGGACAAGATGATCGGTGTCTGGTGGTCGGGCCATGATGCGGACCTGAAAATCGTTGGCGCGGATGGCAAGGGCTACAAGTCGATCAGCTTCAGCTATCCGGTTCTGGATGCGCCGGTGATGGCGGACATCAAGAAGTACGTGGTGGATGCGGGCGATTCCCTGTCCAACGAGGAAGAGATGCAGGGCGTGTTCTATTCGCGCGGGCTTGTCATCTCGATGATCCTTGCCGAGGGGATCAAGGCGGCGCAGGCCCATACCGGCAAGGCCGAGATTTCGGCATCCGATCTGCGCTGGGGGCTGGAAAACCTGAACGTGACCGACGCGGTTCTGGCCGATCTGGGCATGACCGGCATGGTGCCACCGTTCCAGACCACCTGCGCCAACCACACCGGCCATTCGGGCGGCTGGATGCTGGAGTGGGACGGCGAAAAGTTCGTCAAGGTGAGCGATCTGCTGCAGGCCGAGGCCGAGGTGATCCAACCGCTTGAGGCAGCGACGGCAGCGGAATACGCCACGGCGAATGCGCCCTGGGCCGTGTCCGAAACCTGCAACTGATCCAAAGACCCCGGCGGCGGCGCGAATCGTCGCCGCCGGGATTTTGCGTATTTGGAAAGAGAAGAAGATGCTGGATAGCGCCCCTGCCCGCGAGCCTCTGTTAGAGGTCAACAATATCGAGGTGATCTATAATCACGTGATCCTTGTGCTGAAGGGGGTGTCTCTGTCGGTGCCCAAGGGCGGGATCACGGCCCTGCTGGGCGGCAATGGCGCGGGCAAGACGACGACGCTGAAGGCGATATCCAACCTGCTGAAGTCCGAACGCGGCGAGGTCACCAAAGGGTCGATCAAGTACAAGGGCGAGACCGTGCAGGGCCGCGATCCGGCCGAGCTTGTCCGCAAGGGCGTCATTCAGGTGATGGAGGGGCGGCACTGTTTCCAGCATCTGACCGTCGAGGAAAACCTGATGACCGGCGCCTATACCCGGCGCGATGGCAAGGGCGCGGTCGAGGCGGATTTGCAGATGGTCTATGACTATTTCCCGCGGCTGCGCGAACGGCGCAAGTCGCAGGCGGGGTACACGAGCGGCGGTGAGCAGCAGATGTGTGCCATTGGCCGGGCGCTGATGTCGCGCCCCGAGATGATCCTGCTGGACGAGCCGTCCATGGGCCTTGCCCCGCAGCTGGTCGAGCAGATCTTTGAGATCGTGAAATCGGTGAACGAGAACGAGGGGCTGTCGTTCCTGCTGGCCGAACAGAACACCAATGTGGCGCTGCGGTTTGCGCATACGGGGTACATTCTGGAATCGGGGCGCGTGGTGATGGAGGGGCTGGCGGCGGATCTGCGCGAGAACCCGGATGTGAAGGAATTTTATCTGGGCATGTCGGATGAGGGACGCAAGTCGTTCCGCGATGTGCGCAGTTACCGGCGGCGCAAGCGGTGGTTGGCGTGAGTATTTGTAGCTCTGGAGTGGATTTGAGATGAGGCATTTTGGAATTTCGGCGGCTTTTATGGTCACGCTGGCGCTGCCTGCGGGCGCGCAGGAATTGATCGAGCGGACAGAGCTGAGCCGCACGCCAATGACAGGATCAGAGGTGATGGAGGTGGTTGTGGCCAAGCTGGTGCTGCAACCCGGTGCCTACATCCCAAAGCACGCCCATCCCGGTGATGAAAATTCGGTTGTGGCCATTGGCGGGCAGATGATTCTGCCGGATGGCCGCGAGGTGCGCTTTGCCACCGACACGCCGCTGAATTTTGCCGAAGGGGTGGTGCATGGCGGTCTGACCGTCGCCGGGGATACGCCGCTGGTGATCTACACCACGCATATCGTGGACAAGACCAAGCCGTTCCAGATGCTGGCCGAATAGCGGCGGATTGCCGACAAGGGGGATGAGATGAGCAGTTATTTTGATGCGCTGGAAACGCGCAGCGACGAGAGCCGCGCGGCATGGCTGGCCGAGGCATTGCCGCAGCAGATCGAGCGCGCGCAGGGGCTGGCAGGCTATGGCGGCAGTCTGGATGCGGTCGATGCGGCGCAGGTGACGTCGTTGGCGGATCTGGCGGGTTTGCCGGTGCTGCGCAAATCGGCGCTGGGGGCGGCGCAGGCGGCGCAATCGCCGTTTGGCGGGTTCACGACGCGGCCAGTTTCGGGGTTCGCCCATGTGTTCCAGTCGCCGGGGCCGATCTATGAGCCCGGCGGCGGCGGGTTTGACTGGTGGCGGCTGGGGCGGTTTCTGAACGCCTGTGGCATCGGGCCGGGCGACGTGGTGCAGAACTGTTTCGGCTATCATCTGACGCCTGCGGGCATGATCTTTGAATCCGGGGCGCGGGCGGTGGGGGCGGCTGTGCTGCCCGCCGGCACCGGGCAGACTGAACTACAGGTGACTGCGGCGCGGGATGTGGGGGTTACGGCCTATGCCGGGACCCCGGATTACCTGAAGGTCATCCTTGAGAAGGCTGACGAGATGGGGGTGACGCTGGGCATCACCAAGGCGGCGGTCAGTGGCGGCGCGCTGTTCCCGTCCCTGCGGGAGTATTACGCCGGGCGCGGGATTGCCTGTCTGCAATGCTATGCGACCGCTGATCTGGGCAACATCGCCTACGAATCGGATGCCATGGAAGGCATGATCGTGGACGAGCATGTGGTGGTCGAGATCGTGACCCCGGGCACCGGCAATCCCGTGGCGGTGGGCGAAGTGGGCGAGGTTGTCGTGACCACGCTGAACCCCGACTATCCGCTGGTGCGTTTCGCGACCGGTGACCTGAGCGCGGTGATGCCGGGCAGCAGCCCCTGCGGGCGGACCAATCTGCGGATCAAGGGCTGGATGGGCCGGGCGGATCAGACCACCAAGATCAAGGGCATGTTCGTGCGCCCCGAGCAGGTAGCGGCGTTGGTGGCAAAGCACCCCGAGATTGACCGCGCGCGGGTTGTTGCGTCGCGCGAGGGCGAGACGGACGTGATGGTGGTGCGGATCGAAACCACGGGCACCGATGCGGCGGCGTATGAGGCGAGCGTGGCGGCGGTGCTGAAGCTGAAAGGCAAGGTTGAGCTGGTGGCCCCGGGCGGGTTGCCGCGCGATGGTCTGGTGATCGAGGATACGCGGACGTACGAATAGCGGTCCCTGACGGCTGTAAGGCGCGGCATCAAAGAAGGGCTCAGGGCGCTGCACCTGTAGCCCGCCCAAGGTGTGGGGGGGCGGCGTAAACCGGCGGCCTGTGTCCCAAGCGCATCATACGACCTGCGAAGCGGCCCCACGGGGGGCCGTTTTTGCGTTGGGGTCCAAGCGGGATCGGGAAGGGGCGGAGCGGATTTTTTGGTGGCCCCAAAAGAAAAAGCCACCCGGCGAGGGGTGGCTTGATCAAAATCCGGTAGTCCCGAATGGTTCAGCCCTGACGGGCCTTGAACCGGGGGTGTGTCTTGTTGATGACATAGACACGGCCTTTGCGGCGCACAACGCGGCAGTCGCGGTGGCGGCTCTTGAGAGAGCGGAGCGAGTTCTTGACCTTCATAGCGGTCTCTCCTCTTTCGCGGCGCGCGAGCGCCTTTCAGGTTGCGGGCACTCTGACCCGACGGGCCAGAGCAGGTGATCTCATGGTGGGCGGTACAAGGATCGAACTTGTGACCCCTTCGATGTCAACGAAGTGCTCTACCGCTGAGCTAACCGCCCATGACCGGTTTGGACATACGCCCCATTGTCGAAAATGGGGCGCGGAAATCCGCGCCGGTTCGGGTCCTATAAAAGGAGTCGCAGGCAGGATCAAGGGCTTTTGGCATCGGAAAAAATCGGTTTATGTTACGGACAAAGGATGTGTGATGCCAAAGGTTGCCTTTCATCTCTACCGCCCGGAGGTTGATACCTCTTGTGTGGTGTTTGCGTCGCCGCACAGCGGGCGGGATTACCCGTGGTCTTTCCTGCGTCACACGCTGCTGGATGAACGTGCGATTCGGTCGTCCGAGGATGCCTATGTGGATCAACTGTTCGACTGCGCGCCGCAGTTCGGGGCGACTTTCCTGACGGCCGGGGCGCCGCGCGCCTTTGTGGATCTGAACCGCAGCTGTGATGAGCTGGACCCCGCGCTGATCGAAGGTGTGCGCCGCAGTGGCCACAATCCGCGCGTGGCGAGCGGCCTTGGCGTGGTGCCACGGGTGGTTGCCAATGGCCGGGCGATCTATCGCGGCAAGCTGCCACTGGTCGAAGCCGAGCGGCGAATCGAGGAATACTGGCGTCCTTATCACCGGCAGGTTCAGGAGTTGCTGGATCAGGCGCACCAGCGGTTCGGAGAGACGATTCTGGTGGATTGCCATTCCATGCCGCACGAGGCCCTGGACGGGATCGTGCGCGGGGGGGCACCGCGCCCGGATATCGTGATCGGCGACAGGTTCGGGGCTTCGGCGGATTCGGGGATTGTCGACCTGATCGAGGCTGCTTTTGTCGGGGCCGGTCTGGTGGTGGCGCGCAATGCGCCCTTTGCCGGGGCCTATATCACCCAGGCCTATGGCCGCCCGTCCCGCAACCAGCACGCCGTCCAGATCGAGATCGACCGGGCAATCTATATGGACGAAGAGCTGATCCGCCCGAATGAAAATTTCAACGCCTTTCGCGATTTGCTGCGCGGCGTGATTTCCGAGGTCGCTTCGATAGGGCAGCGGGACCAGCGGCTGGCGGCGGAGTAGGGCGGGGGCCGGACCCTGACCGATGGGTTGCGCCCAAGCGGGGCGGCCCGTGATCAAGGATTGGGTTCGAGCCCAAACCTACTTGGGTCGTGTGCCCTCCTCAAACAGGCAGAATTGCTCATATTGAAGGTTCACATCCGAATCCGAAATTGTGATGATGCCAATATTTGGCGCCTCTTCACTTGGCTTGAAAGTGTCCCAATTCCATTCTGGTCGCGGAGCTGGGGCTTGATACAAGATCGAGCGCATCGTCGAAAACGGCACTCCGCGCACTGTTCCTGAAATAGGACGGTGAACATGCCCAATGAACAAGTATTTCACACACTCATAGTTTGAAACCAAGTCAAGAAAGACATCGCCATCAATCAAACCGTCTGTGTCTTGCATTGGCAAACCGACAGCCATCGGCGGATGATGCATGAAAATATAGACTGGTACTTCTGCGGTATTTTCCAGTAGGTTCTGCAGCCAATCAAGACGCTTGCCGCATAGCTCGCCTGCATCTGATCCGCTTTTCTGTGTATCTAAACAGACAATCAACCCGCTCGACGTGGAAACAGAGAATTGAATGAACTCATCCATACAAGAGTCGGGCAGCGATAGGATTTTCCTGAACAACTTACGATCGTCATGGTTCCCTGCCATTGGAAGCAGGGGAACATCAAGTTTTTCAAGCAACTGCGATAGTGCTTCGTAATTTACCTGTGTCCCGTGGTTGACCATGTCCCCAGAAATTACGCAAAAACTGGCGTCAGAATGGTTGCTGTTGATGTGATCCAATGCACTGTCTAGCCGAACACGCGGATCGTGGCCCAATACGTCGCCTTCATGTGAAAAATGCGGGTCGGACATCCAAATTGCTTTAAGCATGCTCGCCTCCTTCTAGCTGTCGTTTCGTCAGAGTTATCGCAGCCGACGAACGGCAGCAAAGTTCAGATTGCCACTACTGGGCACAGGTTTGCCGGATCCTTCATGGCGCCGGAGCCGCGCCTAGGTGGCTTTGAGGCGTAGGATGTGGATCTGTTGCAGCGCTCAGAACAGCGCGTCCAGCGCGCGGCCGAGCGACCCGGCATCGTCGATCTGAAGTCGCACCGGCAGGGTCAGAACCTTCATCCTGAAGGCTTCGGGCAGGCGCACGGCGTCCTTTTCGGTGGTGACAAGCTGCGCGCCAAGGGCCTTTGCCTCTGCCTCAAGCCGGGTCATGAGGGCGGCGGTCAGCGGTTGATGATCCTGAAGCGGTTCGGCGCGGACGAGGTCGGCGCCCAGCCCATGCAACGTGGCAAAGAACTTGGCTGGATGGCCGATGCCGGCAAAGGCGAGGGCGCGCAGGCCGTGCCAGTCCATCCCGGTTTGCAGTGGGGCGAGGTGGCCGGTCAGATGCGGCAGGGTGACCCTGTTCCCCCATTGGGTGGCAAAATGCGCCTGTGCGGGGCCGGGGCCGATGGAGAGCAGCAGATCGGCCCGTGCCAGACCCGTGCCGATGGGTTCGCGCAATGGCCCGGCGGGCAGGCACAACCCGTTGCCGAAACCGATGGCCGCATCGACGACGATTAGCGACAGATCCTTGTGCAGGGCGGGGTTCTGGAACCCGTCGTCCATCACGATCACACCGGCCCCCGCCGCCACAGCCGCCTGCGCACCGGCGGCGCGGTCCCGCGCGATCCATGTGGGCGCAAAGGCGGCCAGCAGCAGGGGTTCATCCCCAACATCCTGTGCGCTGTGGGTCTGTGGGTCGACCTGCACAGGCCCGGACAGCCGCCCGCCGTAGCCACGCGAAACCACATGCGGCGCAAGGCCCCGGTTGGTCAGCAGTTGCAGCAGGGCGATGACGGTCGGCGTCTTGCCCGTGCCACCGGCGTTCAGGTTACCGACGCAGATCACCGGCCTGTCGACCCGCACGCCCGGCTGGCGCAGGCGGCGGGCGGTGGCCATGGCGGTCAGGTGCCCGAGCGGCGACAGCAGCCGCGCCCGCCAGTCGAGCGTTTTTGGTCCGGTGTTCCAGAACTGCGGTGTCTGCATCAGGTGGCCTCCAT
This sequence comes from Puniceibacterium sediminis, assembly GCF_900188035.1. Classification (GTDB taxonomy): domain Bacteria; phylum Pseudomonadota; class Alphaproteobacteria; order Rhodobacterales; family Rhodobacteraceae; genus Puniceibacterium; species Puniceibacterium sediminis. The sequence goes on from NZ_FZNN01000002.1 coordinate 76,660, forward strand.
CCGATCGAGCCGGTCGAGCACGAGGTCCACCACCTGATCCGTCATGGCCGCCCCGGCCGAGATGATATCCCAGCCGGCGTGTGCCATGGCCGCTGCACGGTCGGGGGCGATCAGCTGGGACACGGCGGCGGACAGCGTATCGACGTCCTTGACGATGCGCGCGGCGCCAGCCTCGGCCAGGCGGGAATAGGATGCAAGGTGGCGCCCCACTGCCGGGCCGTACAGGATGGCCGAGCCGAGCGCTGCCGCCTCAAGCGGGTCATGGCCCTGACGGCCGGGCACCAGCGAGCCGCCGATAAAGGCAAGCGGGGCCAGACGGTACCACAGGCCCAATTCCTCGGGGCCCGAGGCGAGGATGATCTGGGTGTTTTCGTCCGGCATTTCCCCGGCATCCCAATGGCATACGCGGAAACCCGCGGCATCGACCTGCGCTGCGATAACCGCCTGATCGGCGGGGTTGTCCGGCACCACGAAAAGCAGCAGACGGTGCGCCAGACGCGAGGCGCGGCCATGGGCGCGCAGGATCACATCGACCTCATCCGGGTGCAGCCGCGCGGCGAGCCAGAGCGGGCGCCCGACAAGGAGCGCGGCCATTTCCTCGTGCTGGCGGATCGGGCAATCGGGGGGCACGGCGGCTTCGGTCAGGGGCCCGGCGAGGGTGAGATTTTCGGGGGAAACGCCCATCCGGCGCAGGCGGCGTTCGGACGATTCGTCGGTGGCCAGAATGCTGTCGAATTGCCCGAGGGTGGCGGGGGCGAGGTCGGGAAGCCAGCGGGCGGAAGGGGTGGTCCATTCGCGGTCATCGGCGTCGATCAGGGTCAGCCCGCAGCCGCGTTCCGATGCCAGATGCAGCAGCGCGGGGCGCAGGGCGTGGCTGGCCCAGAGGCAGTGATCAGGCGCCCAGTGATCAAGGAAGGCATTGATTTCAGGAACGTTTTCGCCGGGCAGGTCATCGCGGATCATCCCCGGATCGACCAGTGTGTCAGGGCCGGTCACCAGCACGGAAAGTTCGGGGCGTTGCTGGCGGATCCGCTGGCAGACCGACACCAAAGCACGCAGGCGGGACAGGCTGTCGCCATGGGCCCAGAGCAGGCGGCCGGCGGGTCGTTCAGCGCGTAGAAAATCAGCCGGAACCGCGCCTGTGCGATCCCGGTTCAGAGCCAGATAAGCCTTTAGACTGAAGGGCTTGCGCGGCAAGTATCAGTCCAGCTTTTCGGTTCCCGAGGCCGCCACTTCTTCGTCCCGCAGGCGGTGCAGGTGGGCGATGAAATAGCGCATGTGGGCGTTGTCCACGGTGCGCTGGGCTTCGGCCTTCCAGGCGGTGTAGGCGCTGTCGTAATTCGGGAAAATACCAACGATATGAATATCATCGACGTTCTTGAACTGGTTCTTCGAGGGCGTGACAAGCTCCCCCCCGAACACGAGATGCAGGCGTTGCATGGGCATTCCTTTCCGCTGGGACCGACGGTCCTCTGACCCTTAGCGATCCATCCTGCGAGGTCAAGCAAGCTGAGCCAGACGGCGTATGGAAAGTATATGGAATGCGTATGGTTTTCGTATGGCTGCGCCGCGCGCTGGTGCAACCGGCGGTTAACCACGGGCAGGCAGGGTTGCCCTGTCCAGAACCGGAGGCAGAGCCATGCACAAGACCGACCTGATGAAGATGACCAAGGCCGAGCGGCTGCACTTCAGCTTTGGCATCGACGCGATGAGCATGATCGAGCACGAGCTGCTGGACATGCACTGGGCGGCGCACAGCTGTCCGCGCGACTGGCACGAGATCGCCAAGGACACCGACCGGCGCGACGCCAAACGCACCAAGGTGACGATCAATCTGGATGCCGATGTTGTGCGGTTCTTCAAGGGGATCGGGCCGGGCTATCAGCACCGCATCAACCGGGTGCTGCGCGCCTTCATGCACATGCGGCTGGCCAAGGTTGTGAACGGGCCGGACACGTCGGACATTGTCCTGCGCCCCGAGGCGGTGCTGGAAAAGGTCCGCGCCCGGCGTCCCGAATGGGGCGATTACGAGCTGTGGGAAGAGGACCGCCAGCGGTTCATCGAGGCCGAGAAGAAGGCGGTGGAGGAGAAGCGGAAGAATTGGGAGGTGGAGTGAGGGGGGCCTTGGATGTGCCTGCAACCTGAGCCGGGCGGTGCCTGACCGTCTCGCCAGAGGCGAGCCGACTCTCATTGGCGCACCTTCGGTGCGACGGAATGGCGCTACAAGGCTGGTGCTGCGCGATTTATGCCTGCAATGTCATTCGTCGTTCAGAAGTAGGCACTGACGTCACCAAAGCGCCAGCCCCGGGGAGGGGCAGGCACTGCCCGGCGCCTTCGGCTTGATTCCGGGCGGGGGATTTCACATACCAATCGCGAGCGATATGTTGTCATAAATAGTACTTAAGAATCATCTTTTTGTTGCTGCTCTTCTCGCTCGACTATTACATTCAATTCGATGAGTTTTTTGAAATTTTTGCCGTCAACCGACCCCACCAACTCATAATCTCCGGTCGTTGCAAATTCTATTGTTTCTGGATCGAGAATTACGGGCAAGCAGATGGGTTTTTCGTTCCCAAATAGTTCTCTGAACTGATCGGTTTGATTTGCCACCATTTCTCCCTTGACGTGCATAAGATTTTGCTTGGATCCTTTGCGACGAAAGATGAACTCTAATTCGGCTTTTTCGAAAATGGAGACTTGAATGTAGAAGGCCAGCTGATCCGTCGGCGGCTCAGCATCTTTGGGGCCTGAGTACACGACTACGCCGCCCCGCGCGCCAATAATAATGTGCTTTCCCGAAGCCTCTCGACGTACTTCATCGCAGGCAATTGCATTCAGTATTTTTGCGTTATGCATTTTGTCTAACGAAGTTCGATTGCTCTACAGACTTGCTTTTCACTGTAAAACCCTCTTTTCTAACATTTCTGTCTTGTGGTGAACGAGAGAAGTCAGCAAACATTTTCGCGGACTCTACCCAGTGACCGCTTATCTCTGGGATGTGAACAGAGTTTGACGTTGCGGCCGAAACTGAAGTGAGTTTTTCGCACTCCACATTGAGTCTAGCACCCATGCTCCGAAGGATCTTTGCGAGAGTTTTTATATTAGCATTTGGCCTTTTCCCGTTAATTGTTTTGGAGAGTGATGAGGGGTCTATTCCGCTCAATTCGGCAAGATCTTTAAGGGAATTCCCGTCTTTTTTGTATTCATCGAAGCAAGCTTGAAGGGCTTCGATGGCGCGGCGAACATCTTTGTCGGCTCCAAATTCAATTTTTAATTTTTGCAAGCTACCGCTCATGCCGTTCTCCACTTCGAAAATGCTCTTTCAGGTCTATTTGAGCCTATAGGCTCTGGTTTTGTTTCTTTTGGGATGTTCCATCTTGCCCAACTGTCTCTGACGTCTTTACAAGATGACAGCCAATTAAGGTCTGCTCTTGGTAGAAGCAAGCACCCTACAAAAACATCCTTGCTAGGGATTAACCCTAGCAATCGGTAGTTCATCGGCTCTCTGAAGCGCATCTGCCAACACATACTACCCGCTGGCTTTAAGCCTTTCATGTCGCCATCTGTACCTTCGGTGTCCGGAGTTGCTACTGTAAGTACATCCCCACGACAGAACGCCGCCAACTGCTGATGTATCGCGATTAGCCTTTTTGTTGGCACGTCTGATGAGTTGAGGTCCAGCGCCGACAAGATTAGTGGTCTTAGAAGAACACACCTTGGCTGTGTGTCGTCGGGGTCTAAGAAAAGAGGCGAGTAGCGGCGAATAGCTCCCTGTCGTTCGAGTTGTGTAAGAAATGCACTCATGGACTTTAAAGTCAATACCTTGAGGAAAAGTTTACAGTTTGCGCGGAGCGAGCCGTCATCTTAAACAACTTCAAGTTAGCTAGCTCGAATGTGGTAGCAAGGAGAAAATGCACATTCCCCCACACCCCGCCCGGAATCAAGCCGTAGGCGCCGGGCGAGCGCCTGCCCGTTCGGGCGGGCTGGCGCTTTGGTGACGGCAGTGCCGATTTCGGGGGGAAGATGTGGTTGAGGGATAAAGTGCCTTGCTTAGATGTTGTGGCGCCATCCCACGGGCAGGCGCTCGCCCGGCGCGGGTTGCGCTTTGTGCCTGACGGGCAGGTGTTTGCCCGGTGCGGGGGAGGGCGTTTGTGGATGGGGCGGCACATCGTTGGGTGGGGGCCGCGTGTGATCTGACGTTGAAAAGAAGGCGATGGCCGCACCCCCTCCACATCCTGCACAACCTCTGTTAGACCGCGCACAAATCATTCTTACCTCAAAGGGTGCGCCTCATGACCACTCCGAAACCCGTTGTTCTGACCATCCTTGACGGCTGGGGGCTGCGCGATGACCCGACCGCGAATGCGCCTGTCCTTGCCCGCACGCCCAATATGGACTGGCTGTCGGCCAATTGTCCCAAGGCCAAGCTGATCACCCATGGCCCCGACGTGGGGCTGCCGACGGGGCAGATGGGCAATTCCGAAGTGGGGCACACCAATATCGGCGCGGGGCGGATCGTGGCGATGGATCTGGGGCAGATCGACCTTGCGATCGAGGATGGGTCGTTCTTTAAAAACCCCGCCGTTCTGGACATGATCCAGACCTTGCAGGACAGCAACGGCACCGCGCATCTGATGGGGGTGGTCAGTAATGGCGGGGTGCATGGGCACCTGAACCACATCTTTGCCGCGGCCAAGGCGATCAGCCAGACCGGTGTGCCGGTGCTGATCCATGCGATCACCGACGGGCGCGACGTTGCGCCGAAATCCGCCGCTGGTTTCATTGAAAAGCTGCAAAAGCGGCTGCCGCAGAATGTCGGGATCGCCACGGTGATCGGGCGGTATTACGCCATGGACCGCGACAACCGGTGGGAGCGGGTGCAGACCGCCTATGATGCGATGGTGAATGGCAAGGGTGACCACGCTGACACCGCCAAGCAGGCCGTCGCGCAGGCCTACGGCGCTGACATCACGGATGAATTCATCCCCGCCACGGTGATTGACGGCTATGACGGTATCCGCGACGGCGACGGGTTCTTTTGCCTGAACTTCCGGGCTGACCGGGCGCGGGAAATCCTTGCCGCCATTGGTGCGCCCGGGTTTGACGGGTTTGATCGGGGGACGATGCCGAAGCTGGCGAGTTTCCTGGGCATGGTCGAGTATTCCGAGGATCACGCCAGGTACATGACCACGGTGTTCCCCAAGCGCGAGTTGCACAACACGCTGGGCGAATGGGTGGCCAAGCAGGGCAAGACGCAGTTCCGTCTGGCCGAGACCGAAAAGTACCCGCATGTGACGTTTTTCCTGAACGGGGGCAAGGAAACGCCCGAGCCGCATGAGGATCGCTTCATGCCGCAGTCGCCCAAGGTGGCGACCTATGATTTGCAGCCCGAGATGTCTTCGGCGGAAGTGACGGACAAGTTTGTCGAGGCGATCGAGCAGGGCTATGACCTGATCATCACCAACTATGCCAACCCGGACATGGTGGGGCATACCGGTGACCTGAAGGCGGCGATCAAGGCCTGCGAAGCGGTGGACAAGGGTCTGGGCCGCGTGATCGAGGCCGTGAAGGCGGCGGGCGGTGCGATGATTGTCACCGCGGACCATGGCAATTGCGAAACCATGATTGATCCCGAAACCGGCGGGCCGCATACGGCGCATACGCTGAACCTTGTTCCGGTGATCCTGCTTGGCGGGCCGAAAAAGGCAAAGCTGCGCGATGGGCGCTTGTCGGACCTTGCTCCGACGCTGTTGCAGCTGATGGGGCTGGAGCAGCCCGAGGAGATGACCGGGAAGAGCCTGCTTCTGCCATGATGCGGGCGGCGCTCTTTCTGCTGCTCTTTGCCACGCCGCTTGCGGCGCAGACCGGGCCCGCAGATGCGGCAAGGGCGGCGGCGGATCAGCTGGAGGAGGCGAGCCGGCAGCTTGACCGTGCAGATGGTGTGCGTGACCGGATCAAGGCGCTGACGGATGTCGTGCGCGCCTATGAGGCCGGCCTTTCCGCCATGCGGGACGGGCTGCGCGGCGCGGCCATTCGGGAAACCGAACTGCGCCGCGATTTGCGTGGTCGCGAGGATGAGGTGGCCGGGCTGTTGGGCATCCTTCAGGGCATCGGCGGGTCTGCCGCGCCGGAAACCCTGATGCACCCGGGCGGGCCGCTGGCCACCGCGCGGGCGGGAATGTTGCTGGCGGGGGTGACCCCGGGGCTTGCCGCGCGGGCGACATCGCTGCGCGGCGAGTTGGAAGAGGTCACAACCCTGCGCCAGTTGCAGGCGGATGCGATCAAGACGCTGCAAGAGGGGCTGGCCGGGGTGCAACGGGCGCGGACCGAGCTGAGCCAGGCGATGGACAGCCGCACCGACCTGCCGATGCGATTTACCGAAGACCCGGTGCGCACGGCGATCCTGATTGCTGCCACCGAAACGCTGGAAGGTTTTGCCAGTGGTCTGAGCAATGTGACCGAAGAGGATTCGGTGAGCGAGTTGCCATCTATCGAGTCGCGTATGGGCACATTGCCGATGCCCGTGTCCGGCAAGATCCTGCGCCGGGCGGGCGAAGCCGATGCCGCCGGGGTCGAACGGCCCGGTATTGTCGTGGCGACACGTCCCGGGGCGCTTGTGACGTCGCCGACGGCGGCGACGATCCGCTATCGTGGGCCGCTGCTGGACTATGGATTGGTGACAATCCTTGAACCGCAGGCGGATCTGTTGTTTGTGCTTGCGGGACTCGACATTGTTTATGGCGAGATTGGCGAAGTGCTGAGTGCGGGCGCGCCTGTTGGCCTGATGGGCGGGACTGAGGCCGAAACTGGTGACATGCTGTCACCAATTGGTGAAAGGGCTGGAAACGCCCGGCCGGAAACGCTCTATATAGAGGTCAGGCAGGGCGATACGCCCGTGGACCCAATGACCTGGTTTTTAACCGACAAGGGATGACACTATGAAGAAATTCGTCATGGCCGCGATGGGCGGTACGCTCGCCGGCGTGATCGCGACCACGCAGTTCGTGGGTCCGCTATTGGCGCAAGAGGGTGCCAAGACCACAAGCGTCTATGAACAGCTTGACCTGTTTGGTGACATCTTTGAGCGCATCCGCGCGCAATACGTCGAGGAAGTGGACGAGAAGAAGCTGATCGAGGCGGCCATCAACGGCATGCTGACATCGCTGGATCCGCATTCGAGCTACCTGTCGCCGGATGACGCCGACAACATGCGTGTGCAGACACGCGGCGAATTCGGCGGTCTGGGCATCGAAGTCACCCAGGAAGAGGGCTTTGTCAAAGTTGTGTCGCCCATCGACGGCACCCCTGCCGCCGAGGCCGGGATCGAATCCGGCGATTTCATCACCCATGTGGACGGTGAATCGGTTCTGGGTCTGACGCTGGACGCGGCTGTCGATCTGATGCGCGGCCCGGTCGGGTCGGAGATCGTGATCACCGTTGTGCGTGAGGATCAGCCCGAGCCGTTCGACGTGTCGATCATCCGCGACACCATCACCCTGCAGGCCGTGCGCACCCGTACCGAGGGCGAGACTGTCGTGCTGCGTGTGACCACGTTCAACGATCAGACCACTTCGGGACTTGAGGAGGGTTTGGCCAAGGAAGTCGAAGCCGCCGGCGGCATCGACAACGTGAACGGCTTTGTCCTGGATCTGCGCAACAACCCGGGCGGTCTGCTGACGCAGGCGATCCGTGTGTCGGATTCCTTCCTTGAGAAGGGTGAGATCGTATCGACCCGTGGCCGTGATCTGGCCGATGGCGAACGTTACAACGCAACCGAAGGCGATCTGGCGCAGGGCAAGCCCATCGTGGTGCTGATCAACGGTGGATCGGCTTCGGCGTCGGAAATCGTGGCGGGTGCCTTGCAGGATCACCGCCGGGCGATTGTTGTCGGCACCAAGAGCTTTGGCAAAGGGTCGGTTCAGACGGTGATGCCGCTGCGTGGCGATGGGGCGATGCGCCTGACCACGGCGCGGTATTACACGCCGTCGGGTCGTTCGATCCAGGCGCTGGGCGTGTCCCCGGACATCATCGTTCAGCAGCCCCGGCGCGATGCCGCATCGGAAGAGGAAGAGCCCGGTACAACACCGGCGTCGCGTTCCGAGGCTGATCTGCGCGGATCGCTGAACAACGACAGCCTGACCGAGGATGAGATCCGCCAGATCGAAGAGGATCGTGCCAAGGCCGAAACCGCAGCCGCGCTGCGCGAAGAGGATTACCAGCTGGCCTATGCCATCGACATCCTCAAGGGTCTGTCGGCACTGGGTCCGCAAGAGTAACCTCTTTGGGATGAAAGACATAAGCGCCCCGCCGGTTTTGGTGGGGCGTTTGCATTTGCAGCAGGGCTGGCATGGTGCGTGCGAACGTCGTATCCAGCGCAAGGTTCAGGAAAGGCAGCCCCCATGACCCCCGATGAGATCGCCAGACTTCCCTATCGTCCCTGTGTCGGCGTGATGCTGGCAAACAGCCGGGGCGAGGTGTTCGTGGGCCAGCGAATCGACAATGACGCCGCCGCCTGGCAGATGCCGCAGGGCGGTGTCGACAAGGGCGAGGCGCCGCAGGACGCCGCCCTGCGCGAGCTGTGGGAAGAGACCGGGGTGAGTGCCGATCTGGTGACGGTCGCGGCGCAGACCGAGGATTGGATCAATTACGATCTGCCGCATGAGCTTGTCCCCCGGATCTGGAAGGGGCGGTTTCGCGGGCAAAAGCAGAAATGGTTCCTGCTGCGGTTTCACGGCGCGGACAGCGATGTGAACATCGCCACCGACCACCCGGAGTTTTCCGAATGGCGCTGGTTGCCGACCTCGGAACTGGTGGCGAACATCGTGCCGTTCAAGCGCGCGGTTTATGAACAGGTGCTGGCGGCCTTTGGTGATGCCCTGCGGGAACCGGGGGCCTGAGCCACCGTTAGCGCAGCTGTGACAGCACGCGGAGCGAGGCATAGCCATCCGGCGGCATCCCGACGGAGTGCTGGAACCGCCGCACCGCTTCGATCGTCAGGGGGCCGACGCGGCCATCAACGCCCTTGGTATCAAAGCCACGCGCGGTCAGCCGGTGCTGCATTTCCTGCCGTTCGTCAAAGCTGAGCGCGCGGTCTTCGCGGGGCCAGTCGGCACGGATCGGCCCGCGTCCGCGCAGACGGTCGCTGAGGTGACCGACACCGATCACATAGGCATCCGCGGTGTTGTAGCGTTCGATTACCGAGAAATTCTTGAAGATCAGAAAGGCCGCACCTTTCGCGCCCGCTGGTAGCAGCACCGAGGCCGAGCCGTAGTCCGGCACCGGCGCACCATCCATGCCGAGCACGCCGCGCCGGGCCCAGTCGCTGGGCATGTGGAGGTTGTCGCGTTTCGCCTGGGCATAGTCGAACGCGGCGGGCAGGCGCACCTCAACCCCCCATGGCATGCCTTTGACCCAGCCGTAACGCGCGAGGTAAGCGGCGGTTGATGCCAGCGCATCGGTGGGATCGTCCGACCAGATGTCGCGCCGCCCGTCGCCGTCGAAATCGACGGCAAGTGCTTCGTAGGACGTCGGGATGAACTGGGTATGGCCCATGGCGCCGGCCCAGCTGCCGGTCATGGTTTCGGGGGCGGTATCGCCGTTTTGCAGGATCTTGAGCGCGGCGATCAACTGTTCCTCGAAAAATGCGCCGCGCCTGCTGTCATAGGCCAGCGTCGCCAGCGAATTCACGATGTTCATCGAACCGCGAAAGGTGCCGTAGGCCGATTCCAGCCCCCAGATGGCCACGACGACTTCCTTGTCGACGCCGTAGGTCGCCTCGATCCGGTTCAGCACTGAGGCGTTCTGTTGCAGGGCGGCGCGGCCATTGGCGATACGGGTGTCCGACGCGGCGCTGTCGAGGTAATCCCAGATCGATTTGGTGAATTCGGATTGGTTTGCATCGCGGCGGATGACTTCGGGGTCAAAGCGGGCATGGGCAAAGGCGCGGTCGAACACCGCATTGCTGATCCCGGCGTTGAGCGCGCGACTGCGAAAGCCACGTATCCAATCGTCAAAGCCGGGGTTGTCGGCGGAGGGCGGGGCGGATTTTGTCGCGATCGTGCCGGGCCTGACCGCGGGACGGACCGAGGTATGCGGCGCCTCGGCCGTGACCACGGGGGCCACTGCGGTTTCGGTGTCAACCGGTCGTGGGGCCGGACGGATCGACGTTTCCGTCGGCCCGGCAAAAGCGCCACCGCAAAGAAGGACCGAGGTTATGGCCCCGCGAATCACATGCCTGTTCATGGGTTTACCCTGATGAGTTGCCTGTTTTTTTATGGAGTGTACGTTGAATGGGGCGATTTCGGAAGTAATCAACTTTGCGTGTCGCAAGACCGGCGGATTTCAACCCGACGCTATGAAACCACGCCCGAGGCGCAGCTGGGAGGGAGGTGTAGGAGCCCAGGGGGGACTGTGATAGCAATGGAAGCCAGATAGGTACAAATGGAGGCTCTGGTGATGAAGCACGCCTTTGTATTGGATTGTGAGTTTTTGACTGCCGAAGGTTCGCCGTCGCGCTTCTGGTGCGGACCATACGATCCCGATCCGGTGGTTGCCCAGATCGGTGTCGCAAAGCTGGGGCTGGAGGCGGATTATCCTCTGCTCGATACGCTGCGCCTCTATGTCATTCCACGCGACCGGCATGGCGCTCAGGTCAGGCTGGATCCGTTTTTTACCAAGCTGACCGGCATTGCGGAAGAAAACATCGAACAAGAGGGGCTGCCACTTATCGATGCACTGGAGCGGATCAGTGACTTCGCTGCCGGACAACAGCTTTGGTCATGGGGAAAGGACGAGTTCAACATGGTGGCGATCAGTTGCTATGTTGAGGGCGTGACGCCGCCTATCCCTGCCGCGCAGTTTGGCAATGCTTGTGGTCTGCTGCTGCGGGCGGGGATGCCGTATGAGGATCTCAAGACGATGCGCAGCAACCGGCTTGCCGATTACTTCCAGATCGATCATCCGCCACTTCGGGGGCATGACGCCTTGGACGATGCCTTGTCCGTGGCCTATGTCCTTCAGGCGCTGCTGCGGCAGGGAAAACTGCACCCGGCAGATTTTCAGGAGCCGCTTCGCCAGACCTGAGCCGGGACGCCCTGAGGCGGCTGTCAGGATGTGCGGCGGCGTTTGACCTTGGTTTTGGCCTTGGCGTCCTTTTTGCGGGCATTCGCCTGCTTGCGCCGGGGGCCGCCGCCCGAAGGTGCGCCACGACGTCCGCGCGGGCCGCCGCGTGACGGGCCGCTGGGCATGTCGTTTTCCTCAAGCGTCAGCAGATCAAAGGCAAGGCCGCCCGTCACTGGCGCGGCTTCGATCAGTTTGACCGTGACGCGCATGCCAAGGGTGATGACCATACCCGTATCGGCGCCCATCAGCGTGGCGCTGTTGGGGTCGAAGTGGAAATATTCGTTGCCCAGATTGCGGATCGGCACGAGGCCGTCAGCGCCGGTTTCATCCAGCTTTACGAAGACCCCGAACTTGGCGACGCCAGAGATGCGGCCGGTGAATTCCGCGCCGATCCTGTCGGACAGGAAGGCGGCAAGGTAGCGGTCGGTGGTGTCGCGTTCGGCCATCATCGACCGGCGTTCGGTCAGCGAGATATGTTCGGCGGTGGCCTCGAGTCCGTCGATTTCATGCGGCTTCAGCCCGTCGTCGCCCCAGCCATGGGCCAGGATCAGCGCGCGGTGCACCACGAGGTCGGAATAGCGCCGGATCGGCGAGGTGAAATGCGCATAGGATCGCAGGGCCAGACCGAAGTGGCCGAAATTCGCGGGCGAATAATAGGCCTGCGTCATCGACCGCAGGGTCGCCATGTTGATCAGTTCAGCCTCGTCGCTTCCGGCGGCGTCGTGCAGCAGTTTGTTGAGGTGCGCGGTCTTCAGCACCTGCCCCTTGGCCAGCTGAAGGCCGGCGGAATCGGCCACCTCGCGCAGGGTTTCAAGCTTGGCGGGGGGCGGTTCTTCGTGCACGCGGAACAGCAGGGGGGTCTTTTTCGCGATCAGCGTTTCGGCGGCGGCCACGTTGGCGAGGACCATGAATTCTTCGATCAGGCGGTGCGCGTCGAGGCGGATGGTGAAGTTGACGGCGGTCAGCTTGCCCTCTTCCGAGAATTCGATCTTGCGTTCGGGCAGGTCGAGATCGAGCGGCTGGCGGCGGTCGCTGGCGGATTTGAGCGCGGCGTAGGCGGCATAAAGCGGTTTCAGCACGTCGTCGATCAGCGGTTCGGTCTGTTCGTCGGGGGTGCCATCGATGGCAGCCTGCACCTGTTGATAGGTCAGCGCCGCGATCGAGCGCATGAGGCCGCGGTGGAAGGTCTGGCCGGTCTTGGTGCCCGAGGAATCGATGGTCATGCGCACGGCAAGGCAGGCACGCGGCACGCCTTCGTGCAGCGAACAGAGGTCACCGGACAGGCGGTCGGGCAGCATGGGCACGACGCGGTCGGGGAAATAGCTGGAGTTGCCGCGCTTGCGGGCCTCGCTGTCCAGCGCGGAGCCGGTGCGGACGTAGTGGGCGACATCGGCGATGGCGACCCAGATCACATGCCCGCCGGGGTTTTTCGGGTCATCATCGGCATGTGCATAGCAGGCGTCGTCGCGGTCACGCGCATCCCACGGGTCGATGGTGACCAGCGGCATGTCGCGCAGATCCTTGCGGCCCTTCAGGCCTGCGGGCTCTGCGTTGTCGGCTTCGGCGATCACATCGTCGGGGAAATCATCGGGAATGCCGTGCTGGTGGATCGCGATCAGGGACACGGCGCGCGGTTCGCTGGGGTCGCCAAGGCGCATTGTAATGCGTGCCTTCGGCAGGCCCATGCGGCCACGCGGGGGACCGGCCTGTTCGGCTTCGACCAGCTCGCCCTCTTGCGCGCCGCCGGTGGCGTCGGCGGCGACGGTCCATTCCTTGTCCGCGCCCTTATCGATGGGCAGGATACGCCCGCCTTCGGAGCCTTTGCGGAAGATGCCGACAATCTTGTGCGGGTTGCTTCCGATGCGGCGGATCAGCCGGGCCTCATAGTTGTGATCCCCCTCTTGCACCAGTTGCAGGCGGGCAAGGATGCGGTCACCTTCGCCAAGCGCCGGGTCAGAGGCGCGCGGGATGATCAGAACAATGGGTTCGTGGCCTTCGCCCTGCCATTCAAGCGGCTTGGCAAAAAGATCGCCATCACTGTTGGGCGCCTTGACCTGCAACACGCTGACCGGGGGCAGGCGGTCGGGGTCGCGATAGGTCTTGTGGCGCTTTTCAAGATGGCCTTCTTCCTCCAGCTCTTTCAGCAGGCGCTTGAGGTCGATGCGGGCGGCGCCTTTGATGCCAAAAGCCTTGGCGATATCGCGCTTCGCGGTGAGTGTCGGGTTATCGGAGATCCATGCGAGGATGTCTGACTTTGTTGGCAGCGTGCTCATACTGCCGACGTATCATGCGCCGCAGGGGACGTCACGGGCGAAGACGCCTGTTTGCGGGATGATCCGCGCGTTTCAGGCAGGCTGGCGCATTTCGCGGTGCGGGACGCCGAGGTCGTCATAAATCGGCCCCGATACGGCAAAGCCGAGCTTTTCATAAAAGGGAATCGCGTGGACCTGCGCCCCCAGCGCGATCTCTGTGACGGTCGGTTCGGATCGCAGCAGGACGATGCCCTGTCGGACCAGTGCCGCGCCGATGCCGTGACCGCGCCCCGCCGCAAGGACGCAGATCCGCCCGATCCAGCCTGTGCCATCTTTTGCGTAAACCCGTGCGGTGCCGATGGGCGCGCCATCCTTCAGCGCCAGAAGATGCCGGGCGATGTCATCCACCGCGTCGAATTCTTCGGACAGGGGGAAGGCCTGTTCGTCGACGAACACCGCCACACGCAGGGCGCGGCAGGCCGCAATGTCCGCCGTTTCCTCGACCCGGAGGGTCATTGCGCGAAATAATCGCGCAGGATGCGGCTGTAGATCGATTTGAGCTGGTGGATCTGTGCGACCTCGACCCGTTCATCGACCTGATGCATGGTTTTGCCCACCAGCCCGAATTCGACGACCGGGCAGTGATCCTTGACGAAGCGCGCATCCGAGGTGCCGCCGCTGGTCGACAGTTCCGGCGTCACGCCGGTTTCGGCCTGCACGGATTTGGCCACGAGGTCGGACAAGGGCCCCGGCGGGGTGAGGAAGCTTTCGCCGGAAATCTTGATCTGGAGGGTTGTTTTTGTGCCGAATTCCGCGTCCACGCGGGCGGCTTCGGCGCGCAGCCAGTCGGACAGACCGGCCCCTGTGTGGGTGTCGTTGAAGCGGATGTTGAGCGTTGCGCGGGTCTGCGCCGGGATCACGTTGGTCGCTGGATTGCCGGTGTCGATTGTCACCACGGCAAGGGTCGAGGCGTCGAAATGGTCGGTCCCGGTGTCGAGTTCATGCGACGAGAGGCGATCCATCAGCCGCGCCATGGCAGGCATCGGGTTCAGCGCGCGGTGCGGGTAGGCGGAATGGCCCTGCTGGCCGGTCACGGTGAAATGCGCGTTCATCGACCCGCGCCGCCCGATCTTCATCATCTGGCCCATATGGTCGGGGCAGGTGGGTTCGCCGACCAGACAGTCAGTCATCTGTTCGCCGCTCTGCGCCATCCAGTCGAGCAGGGCGATGGTGCCATCGGTGGAATCGCCTTCCTCATCCCCGGTGATGGTCAGGATCACCGCGCCATCGGGCGGGGTATCGGTGACAAAATCGACTGCGGCGGCAACAAAGGCCGCGACGCCGGATTTCATGTCCGTGGCGCCGCGCCCATACATGAAGCCGTCTTTGATATCGGCACCAAAGGGGGCCATGGTCCAGTCGCCGGGGTCACCCAGCGGGACAACATCGGTGTGGCCATTGAAGCCAAAGCTGCGCGGATGACCCTTTGCACCCCAGCGGGCAAAGAGGTTGCTGATCCCTGCGCGATCCACGCGGGTGCAGGTGAACCCGGCGGCAGAAAGGTGGGTTTCAAGAAAGACCAGTGCGCCGCCTTCTTCGGGGGTGACCGAAGGACAGCGGATCAGGGCGGCGGTCAGGTCTGCGGGATCAAGGGGCATCGCGGCTCTCCGTTCGGGCGTTTGCGCTTGGGGTAGCGCAGCCGCGTGGCAGAGGCAAACCGTGCTTTATTGCACCTTGGTTTCGGGCTTGCTGTTGGGCTTGTCGAAAAACGGCGTGACCTGCGCGACGATGACCGAATTTTCGGCCAGGGCGCGGGCCATCAGCTCGGCTTCATCCTCGTCGATCTCGTGACCTTCGGCGCGGCGTTCCTCTTCTGTGCCGTAGCCGGTCACGTCGAGCGGCGCCATGTCCGCCTGTTTGAGGATCGCCACGGTTTCGCGCACGGCCTCGGCCTCGTCTATGCCGCTGGCATAGCACATCAGCGCCGCACCGGTCGCGCCTTTGGGCAGGCCGTCGCCGGTCTTGCGACCGACCTCGACCAGCAGGGTGTAAACCGCTTGTTTTGACGTTTTTGTCATGATGTGCCCCGCTGCGAAATCTGATCTGCGCAATGCCGGATCGTGGCGCATTTGTCCAGTGCCGGGCGGCTCAGGCGGTGAGTTCGACCAGCAGCGCGGTGGCGTAGATCACCATCACCAGAACGCTTTCGACACCGATCCGCCCCGGTCCGGCCTTTTGGCGCACGATCAACCCGCCAAGCAGGACCGCCGTCATCATCAGCCCGGCGCAGAGCCAGAAAAGATCGTGCAGCGATATGGCGTGAAAGAGCGAGCCATCGCGATAGGCCACATCCGAGGCCACAAGGACCAGCGTGTCAAAGCTGTTGCCGCCGATGATGCCCCCGACCGCCAGTTGCAGCGCGCCGCGCCGGACGGCCGCCAGCGTGGTGACAAGTTCAGGCAAAGATGTCGCCACGGCGGTGATCAGCGCGCCCACGAGGCTGGACGACAGGGAATAGCGGGTGATCAGGGTGCCGCCCACCTGGCTGATGACCCAGCCCCCTGCCGCCATCACCGCCGCGAGGGCGGCAAAACGCAGGATCGCGCCGCGGGCGGGGCGGTGGCGTTCGTTCTTGTCCTCGGGCAAATCCTTGCGGGTTTCATCGGTGTGCACGGGGCGCCACATCGGTGCCTCGCTGACCGATCGGGAAATACGCACGCCGGCGATATAGGCCAGAAACAGCAGGACCGAAGCAGGGTGGATGCCGAAATAGGCAATATCCGGTCCGGCCATGGCGGCGAGGGGGATCGACAGCAGGACGATCAGCAAAACGGACTGAAACAGAATGGCGGGTTCGGCGGCGGCATGTTCGAGGTTGGCACGCCTGTGCACCACATCGCCAATGGCCAGGAACAGGGTCTGGGCCGCGATGCCCCCGACCGCATTGGAAAAGGCAAAGCTGGCGTCACCCGAAAGCGCCGCGTTGATCGAGACGACGATACCCGCCACCGAGGTGGCGCCGCCAAGGATCAGCCCGCCGACCAGCGCCTCGCCCATGCGGGTGCGGTCGGCGATGATGTCCGCCAGTTCGGTCAGCTTGATCGAAGCAAGCACCACGATGCCCCCGGCGAGGGCCAGCACACACAGAAGCAGCGGCAGCGAGAGGGCGGAGATCATGTGGGATGGTTTCCTTTCGGGGGCACCAACGGCATGGGGCCGCGCAGGGTGTTCCTGCGCGGCCCCGACTCTTGACTCGCGCGCCTGCTTAGTCGCGCAGCAGTTCGTTGATGCCGGTCTTGGAGCGGGTCTTGGCATCGACACGTTTCACGATCACCGCGCAGTAAAGGTTCACGCCGTTCTTCGAGGGCATGGAGCCGGAGACGACAACCGAATAGGGCGGCACTTCGCCATACATGACTTCGCCGGTTTCGCGATCGACGATCTTGGTCGACTGGCCGATGTAGACGCCCATGCCCAGCACAGCGCCTTCGCGGACGATGCAGCCTTCAACCACTTCCGAGCGGGCCCCGATAAAGCAGTTGTCTTCGATGATCGTGGGGCCGGCCTGCATGGGTTCCAGCACGCCGCCGATGCCGACGCCGCCCGAAAGGTGCACGTTCTTGCCGATCTGCGCGCAGGAGCCGACGGTGGCCCATGTGTCGACCATGGTGCCGCTGTCCACATAGGCACCGAGGTTCACGAAGGACGGCATCAGTACCACGCCGGGCGCGATATAGGCGGATTTGCGGACGATGCAGTTGGGAACGGCGCGGAAACCGGCGGTTTTCCAGTCGGTTTCTTTCCAGCCCATGAATTTGCTGTCGACCTTGTCCCACCAGCCGCCGCCCTGCGGTCCGCCGTCCTGAACTTCCATGTCCTTGATGCGAAAGCCCAGGAGTACGGCCTTTTTGGCCCACTGGTTGACGTGCCAGTCGCCGCTGTCCTGCTTTTCCGCCACGCGCAGTTTGCCGGAATCCAGCGCGTTCAGCGTGGTTTCGATGGCGTCGCGGGTCGCGCCCCTGGTTTCGGGTGTGATCGAATCGCGGGCGTCCCAGGCGGCTTCGATGGCGGTTTCAAGATCGGCGTTGGACATCTGTGTCTCCCTAGCGTGGTGCGTGTTTGACTGCCCTATACCCGCCGGCGGTGGCGCGGACAATGCGCCCGAAGGGAGGGGGCGCTGGCCCCGCCGCCGGATTGGCGGCTTTGCCGGGATATTTATCGGCAGATGAAACCGCAGGCGCGGCGGTCAGCCAAGGGGGTCGGGTGCGATGTTGCCACCGCAGACCAGCACGGCGACACGTTCGCCGGGCTCGGGTCGGTAGGCGCCCGAGGTCAGCGCGGCAAGCGCGGCGGCACCGGCGGGTTCGACCAGCTGGCGGTGATCCTGCCAGAGGCGGCGTTGCGCATCGGTGATGGCGTCGTCGGTGACCAGAACGCTGGGCGTGTTGCTGGCGAGATCAAAGGCAATCTGCCCGATGCGGCGCGCCCCAAGGGCATTGGCAGCGACCCCGGACACGTCGACATCCGTTGGCGCGCCTGCCTGTTGCGCGGCGTGCAGTGCGCAGGAGGTTTCGGGTTCAACCGCGATGACGCGGCGTTTGTCACCCCACCATGCCAATGCGCCGGAGAGCAGGCCGCCGCCGCCGACGGCGATCAGCACCGTATCAGCCACCAGCCCCTGCGCGTCCCATTCGGCAAAGCAGGTGCCCTGACCGGCGACCGTGGCGGGGGCGTCGTAGGCGTGGATCTGCATGGCGCCGGTGCGGGCCTCGAACGCCTGGGCCTGTTCCAGCGCGTTGGCATAGACACCGGGGACCACATGCAGGTCGGCGCCTGCCCGTTCGATCAGCGCGATCTTGGCGGGGCCGGCCATTTCGGGGACAAAGATCGTTGCCCGGTGGCCCAGCTGGCGGGCCGCATAGGCGACCGCCGCGCCATGGTTGCCACCAGAGGCGGCGACGACTCCGGCCTTTGGGACGTCCATCGACAGAAGGTTGTTGAACGCGCCACGGGCCTTGAAGCTGCCGGTGTGCTGCATCTGTTCGAGCTTCAGCGTCAGCGGGATGTCGGCCAGAGTCCAGCTGTCGAGCAGCGGCGTCCGCACGATATGGCCCTGCAGGCGGGCGGCGGCGGCGGTGATCTCTGCGGTCCAATCCATCAATACTGTCCTCTTAACTGGCGGTTGCCGAACAGACGCTATACGCAGTGGAAAAGAGACGAAAGGCCAAGACATGTCAGACGACCGCCGCAGCCCGTTTCGGGGCGCCAAACTTGACCGGGACACCGCCAGCCAGGTGCCCGACACGCCGCAGACGCGTGCGCCGACCTACCGGCTGGCCTTTGCCGACGTGGATTTTCTGGGAAAGGACGCGCTGCGCCCGGTGCGGTTGCAACTGGAACTGCTGAAACCCGAAATGGTGCTGGATGAGCATGGTGTGGATTCGACTGTCGTGCTGTTTGGTGGCGCGCGCATTCCCTCACCCGAAAACAGCGACAAGGCGCGTACGAAGGCGCTGGGAGAGCTGTCGCATTTCTATGACGTCGCGCGGGAATTTTCGCGCCGCATGACGGAAAAGTCACTGGCCGGGGGCGGGCGCGATTTCATCATTGCTACCGGCGGCGGGCCGGGCGTGATGGAGGCCGGCAATCGTGGTGCCGATGATGCGGGCGGCGTGTCCATAGGCCTGAACATCGTTCTGCCGCACGAGCAGGCGCCCAACGCCTATGTCACGCCGGGGCTGTGTTTCAACTTCCACTATTTTGCGATCCGCAAGATGCATTTCCTGATGCGCGCCTGTGCGGTTTGCGTGTTCCCGGGCGGGTTCGGGACGCTGGACGAGATGTTCGAGGCGCTGACGCTGATCCAGACCGGCCGGATGCGGCGGGTGCCGTTCCTGCTGTTCGGGCGCGCGTTCTGGGAAAAGATCATCAACTGGGAGGCGCTGGCCGAGGCTGGCACGATCTCGGAAGAGGATTTGCAGCTGTTCCAGTTTGTCGAGACCGCCGAAGAGGCCGAAGCGGCCATCGAGGGCTGGCGGCTGATCGGCACGCGGGACGATATTCCCGGTCGCTAGAGCGGGTTTCGCGGCGATTTTTCGGCCGGGACGGGGAAACGTCCCGGTGGCTGGCCTGTTCGGTGCCTAAGGTTCAGAGTGCGACGTCTTCGGCCTGCGGCATGTCGATGCCGCGTTCGACCCAGCGGGCAATGACGGCCTTGGCGCCCTCTTCGTCAAGCCGGGAAATGGCCCGGCTCAGATCCTTGAGCGCACTGGCCATTTCGATTTCAGACAGAAAGCTTTCCTGCGCGCGCAGGATCTTGGCATGTGGCGTGGTCAGCATGTCCGAGGAGATCAAGAGTTCTTCGTGCAGCTTTTCGCCCTGACGCAGGCCGCTGATCTGGATTTCGATGTCGCCATCCGGCGTTTCGTCGTCCTTGACGCAATAGCCGGCGCCTTCGATCATCTGGCGGGCTAGCCTGGCGATAGGCACAGGCGCGCCCATGTCGAGCACGAAAACGTCACCGCCGCGTGCAAAGGATCCTGCGAGCAGAACAAGGCGGGCGGCTTCGGATATTGTCATGAAATACCGGGTTACCGCGCTGTGGGTAAGCGTCACCGGGCCACCACGGGCGATCTGTTCTTCGAACAGCGGCACGACCGAGCCCGAGGAGCCCAGCACATTTCCAAAACGCACCATGGAAAAACGTGTCCCCGAAGAGCGCGTGGCCAGATCCTGTATCACCAGTTCAGCGAGGCGTTTGGAGGCCCCCATCACGTTGGTGGGGCGCACGGCCTTGTCAGAGGAGACGAGGATAAAGCGTTCGACCCCGGCATCACGTGCCGCGTCGGCGATGATCTTGGTCCCGATGACGTTGTTGTGCAGCCCGACGATGGCGTTGCTTTCGACAAGCGGCAGATGCTTGTAGGCGGCGGCGTGCAGCACGACGTCGATGTTATGGCTCGCGAGGACCTTGCGTATCTTGGCGTCATCCGTGACCGACGCGAGGATCGGCACGATATCAATGTTGGTCCTTAGTTCGCGCAGCTCCTTGTCGATATTATAGAGCGCCAGTTCAGAGTGGTCGAGCAGCACGATACGCTCGGGGTTGCAGGCAATCAGGTGCTGGCAGAGTTCGGACCCGATGGAGCCGCCCGCCCCGGTGATCAGAACGCGGCGACCACGATAGGCGTCGCTGACACCGGGCAATTCGGATTCGAGCCGGTTGCGGCCCAGAAGGTCGTTGAGCGATACGGGCAATACACGCTTGCGCAGATCGCCCTCTCCCACCATCTCGGCAAAGGACGGCAGGGCATGAACTTCGCAGCCTATTTCGCGCAGGCTATAGGCGATGCGGGCCTGGCGGGACTGGTTGATTGACGGCATGGCAAGAACGACGCGGTCGATCCGGCGTTTGGCGATCAGTTCCTTGAGGTTGGCGGGGGAGTGAACCACCAGACCGGCGACCCGAAGGCTTTGCAGTGTGGGATTGTCATCGACGAAGGCGACCGGTTCGATGGCTCTGTCGGTGCGCAGCGCGGCGACAAGCTGATGTCCCATCTGGCCCGCACCATAGATCAGCACCCGCATACGGGACTGGCGCAGGCGGTAGATTTTCATCACGACATGGCGAAGTGTGACACGCCAGCCAGCGATCAGGACCAGAAACAGCAATGCGAAGATAAAAAACACCTCGGTCGGGATGTGTGGCGCGACAAGGCCGTTGATCATGGCGCCAGCCAGCGCCACGCTGCCAGACAGCACACCGCTCATTGCGACGCAGCGCATTTCATAGGCGTTGAGCCTGATCTGCGGCAGACCGATGTAGAGAGACAGTGCGACAGTCGCAGCGAGCATCCCGCCGAATTCCGGGGCGGCGGTGATCAAGGTTGCAAGATCAACATCGATCTGGGCATTCAGGACCATTGCCCCACCCATGGCGAGGATCATCATCACAGCATCGATGAGCAGAAATAGATATTTCTTCTGTGTCGTCGTGAACGCGGTTGCGATCCGGTACAGTATCAATTGCCTTCCCCCGCTGCCAAGACAGCATTGTTTCGCGCTGCTGGCCCAAAGGGCTTTGTCAGACTGAAGCAGGCTGCTTGCAGAAACGCGTTCATCTCCTTCTGTCTGGAATTCGTTAAAAAACTTTTTACTTTTGGGCGTTCTCTCAAATATTGTGGACTTAAGAAATTTGGGAATCGCGGAAATAAATGATTTCGACCCGCGCCGGTTCTTTGCGTCGAAAGAAAAGTAAATATTTTATTAATTTTATAAAAATACGCACTCCGGTTTGAAGTTTTATCCTTTCTTCCGACTTGCAAATGCGGATGGCGCAGAGCTCGGCCAGCCCCCGGATACTGCGGGTTGCCTGTAAAGGCGCGGGACGGAACGGCGCGCAAGTGCCTCTTTCGCCTTGCCCGTGCCTGCGGTATGCAGCGTCCAAGCCGCGCCCGCACCCCTTGCAGGCGGCGGGACAGATAAATGAAGGAGCCACAAAATGGGCTACAAAGTCGTTGTTGTCGGCGCCACGGGTAACGTGGGCCGTGAAATGCTGAACATCCTGGCCGAGCGTGAATTTCCGGTCGACCAGATTGCAGTTCTGGCCAGCCGCCGCTCGCTTGGTTCCGAGGTGAGCTTTGGCGACCGCACGCTCAAGACGCAGGATCTGGATACCTTCGATTTCACCGGCTGGGACATTGCGCTGTTTGCCATCGGCTCGGACGCGACCAAGAAGTATGCGCCGATCTCGGCCAAGGCCGGCTGCATCGTGATCGATAACTCATCGCTGTACCGCTATGATCCCGACGTGCCGCTGATCGTGCCCGAGGTGAACCCGGATGCGATCTTTGGCTATTCCAAAAAGAACATCATCGCGAACCCCAACTGTTCGACGGCGCAGCTGGTTGTCGCGCTCAAGCCGCTGCACGACCGCGCCAAGGTCAAGCGCGTTGTCGTTTCGACCTACCAGTCGGTGTCTGGTGCCGGCAAGGAGGGCATGGACGAGCTGTGGAACCAGACAAAGGCGATCTACAACCCGACCGACGACGTGCCGCCCAAGAAGTTCACCAAGCAGATCGCATTCAACGTCATTCCACATATCGATGTCTTCCTTGACGACGGGTCGACCAAGGAAGAGTGGAAAATGGTCGCCGAAACCAAGAAGATCCTTGATCCGTCGATCAAGCTGACCGCGACCTGTGTGCGGGTGCCGGTCTTTGTCGGCCACGGCGAAGCAGTGAACATCGAGACCGAAGAGTTCCTGGACGAACACGAGGCACGCGACATCCTGCGGGAATCGCCGGGCATCATGGTTGTGGATAAGCGCGAAGACGGCGGTTACGTCACACCGGTGGAATGCGCGGGCGATTTCGCCACGTTTATCAGCCGGATCCGTCAGGATTCGACCATCGATAACGGCCTGAGCTTCTGGTGCGTCTCTGACAACCTGCGTAAGGGCGCGGCGCTGAACGCCGTGCAGATCGCCGAGACCCTGGGCAACCGGGTGCTGAAAAAGGGCTGATCACCGGTGCATTCGGCTGGTGCGTTCCCTGCGTCTGCACCAACGTGAGCGAGGTACGAAAAGCGTAGGAGAGTTGCTCTACGGTTTCTTTGGCAATACTTGGTTTCAGTGTGTTGCAGAAGGAAGGCGTATCGATGTTTCCAGACGAATTGAGAAAGTTCGTACTGCGTAGATGGGGCGGGCGCAGTGGCCTGCAGGACAGGCTGGCGTCCGCTTCATCACCACACCCGGAATTGCGCCATCTCGCACAGAGTCTTTTGCAGGATGGCCGAATTCGATTTAATAATGGCTCGCGCGCCGAAGGTATGGCGTGTGTGTCAGCAGCCGTGAAGCTGGATCCAAGTGTCATTTGCGAGCCTTGGGATTTGCTTCCGTTACTGGAAGCCGAGGGGCGCAGCAATTTCCGCGAGCGACTGGATGCACGGCTGCGTGCCTGGTACCATTTGCCAGACCGCCGTGTTCATGCCGCCGTATCATTGCTCAGCAAAAAACCGGAAATGCGCGCTTGGATAGGGGACCTGGGGCTGCCTCTACCCAAGCTGTACGCAGGGCCGGTGGCTTTGGGTGCGCTAGACTGGGGAAGCCTTCCACCTGACGTGGTGATCAAGCCGGTAAATGGAGCCAACAGTGACGGTCTCGTGGTATCGAAAGGCGGGATAGACGTCATGCGGGGTCAGCCAGCCTTGCCCGATCTCCAAGAATATGTTTCGCAACTTTACAGCAAGATTTTCAAGTCTCCCCCACAGGTTCTGGTGGAAGAGCTCTTGGTCGATGTTCACGCTGAAAAAGATCAGACACTGCAGATTCCAAGAGACTTCAAGGTGTTTACAGTCGCCGGACATGCCGGGTTCACCCGTGTTTTTGACCGCAATGATCCATCTGGAAAGCGCTCACTTGCCAGTTATGATCGGGATGGACGCCGATTGCCGCCCTCTCGGGAAGGCTGGCGCGAGGCACCCAAGGGCGTTGTTTTGCCTGAAGGATACTCGGACCTCATCAAGATGGCCGAGTTGATTTCTCAAAAGCTACCGTGGCTATTGAGGCTTGATTTCTATCTCACAGATAGAGGCCCCGTATTTGGTGAATTCACTACATATCCGGGCGCCGGTCGTGGACTGACCCCTTTTTCCGATCGCACGCTTTTGCAGATGTGGGAACTCTGGCCTGACTGAGGTCTCGCAGGCGCAGCCAGGGCATGGCACGGCCGCGCCCGCCGCGCTCGCCGGACGAGTGGCGAGTGTTGACAGTTGCGTGCGTCCCGCGGTGTGTGAGCGGTTGGATTTGGTTAAGGAAAGATTAACATAAATAACTGAATTTTAAGGGTCTTTCGGCGAAAAAGGCAGCTTCATGGCACTGTGGGGCCGCACCGGCCCTAATGCGGTCAGATTGCTTTTGTAGCGTAGGTGCATAATCAGTTCGAAAGGTAATGTTCCATGCAAAGTCTCAGACAGCACCCGCCGGTCGGCACTCTGGTGTCCCCTCCCCAGGCCACCCTCGACTGCGAAACCGCATCGCTTTTGCGCCGCTTTCTGCTGCCGATTTTCGAAAACTCGAACGACTGGACGAACCTGCGTCGGCGTCTGATGGCCAAAGGCTATGAAATCGTTTTTCGGGACGGTCAGATGATCCTGTGCAATATCGAAACCGGTCAGACCCTTTGCACCAGCAGCCTGCTGGGCGCGCCGCTGCGCATCCTTGTCGCCCGGCTGGGCCGTGCGCGTGTGATCGCCCACCGCGACGGCGCAACCGGTACGCTGGCCTGACTTAGCCCACCGTGCCCTGACCGACCGGAGCGAACTTCGCGGTCTTCGGGTCGTAGCATTCCAGACCGCCTTCGCCGATGTCATGCCAGAGGCCGTGCAAGGTCAGATCGCCGGATTCGACCGCCTGACGTACAAAGGGGAAGGTCATGAGGTTTTCGAGCGAGACCAGAACGGCCTCTTTCTCGAGCTGGCGCATCCGCTTTGCCTGATCCGGTTCGTCCTTGACCCGCTCGTACCCGGGGCGGAGGATATCCATCCAGCGACCGACAAAGCTCGAGGTTTCTTCGAGATGCGGCGCCTCGCCCGAGCACATCTGCATGCAGCCCTGAACGCCGCCGCAGTTGGAATGCCCCAGCACCACCAGATGAGACACCTTCAGCGCCACAACCGCATATTCCAACGCCGCCGATGTACCATGCTGCGCGCCGTCAGGTTCGTAGTGCGGCACGAGGTTGGCAATGTTGCGGTGGATGAAGAATTCCCCCTGATCCGCACCGAAGATCGAGGTCACATGCACCCGTGAATCGCAGCAGGAAACGATCATGGCGCGGGGCCGCTGGCCTTCGTTGGCAAGGCGTTTGTACCAGGCACGGTTCTCGGTATAGGTCGTCGCCCGCCAGCCGTGATAGCGCTGCAGCAGGTAGGCAGGCAGGGGTTTTGCATTCAGCATGGCGTCCTCGTCATCTATGTCGTCCTCGTCCCAAATAGGCTGAATTCGACAGGAATTCGAGAGACATTCTGCCAAGCGCTAAACCTTTTGAAAACCGCAACACGGATAGCTTGGGGAATGCCGTGGGGGCGTGGGATAAAGGATGAAATGGTGGAACAGGTAATGGTGCTTGCACCAAAAGAAAGCGCGCGACTGGATCCGGACCGA
Organism: Puniceibacterium sediminis; assembly: GCF_900188035.1. Lineage (GTDB taxonomy): Bacteria > Pseudomonadota > Alphaproteobacteria > Rhodobacterales > Rhodobacteraceae > Puniceibacterium > Puniceibacterium sediminis. Next base: position 102,196 of record NZ_FZNN01000002.1, read on the forward strand.
CTGGATGCGCTGTATTCACAGCTTGGCCCTAATGCCGCCGAGGAAGTGGTTTGCCGTGCGATGGAGGAACTGGCCGTTCGTCTTGGCCATATCGATCAGTTGTTTCGCAAGGGTTCCTGGGAAGACATGCGCAAGAATACGCGCGCGCTGATGGCGATAGCCGAGCAGATCGGGATGATGGGTCTTGCCCGGGTTGGCGGCCATGTGATCGACTGTATCGATGATGCGGACGGAATTGCGCTTGCGGCGACGCTGTCGCGGCTGGCCCGGTTGGGCGAGGGGTCGTTGACCGCGATCTGGGATCTGCAGGATCTTTCGATCTGACCCCCTTGCAGGCGTCGGCGGTCTGGCTAGGGTAGGGCCGATTGCCACAACAGGGTGACTCCCGATGCCATTTACCTTTGCCGCCCCCGATGCCCGGGCCCTGCCGCTGCATGTTCTGGAACCGGACGATCTGGAGGCCTGGACCGCACAGCAGTCCGATTTTGTGCGGGCCTGGATTGGGGCGAGCAGCTTCAAGGCGGCACTTGGCACAGCCCTGATGATCCCGGGGCCGGATGGTACGCCAGATCGCGCTCTGGCTGGTTATGGCAGCGCAAAACAACGGGCGCGCACCCGCTTTGCGCTGGCGGGCGCAGTGGCGCAGCTGGCACCGGGGACCTATCGTATTACCGAAGGCCTGCCGACCGAGGACGCCGCGACCGAGGCGCTGGGTTGGCTTCTGAGTGGCTATGGCTTTGCGCGCTATTCGGGGGCTTTGCCGACCGTGCCTGCGCTTGTTGCACCTGATGGCGTGGATGCGACACGGATCGAGATCCTTGCGAATTCAGAGGCGCTGACCCGTGATCTGATCAACACGCCCGCATCGGACATGGGGCCCGTGGCGCTGGAACAGGCGGCGCGGGATCTGGCAGCGGACTTTGGTGCGCAGATCGCCGTCGCGACGGGCGATGAACTGCTTGAGGCGAATTTCCCGATGATCCATGCGGTTGGTCGCGCCTCGGTTGAGGCACCGCGGCTGATTGACATGCGCTGGGGCACGACCGGTCCGACGCTGACGCTTGTGGGCAAGGGCGTGTGCTTTGACACCGGGGGGCTGAACATCAAGCCGGGCAGTTCGATGGGCCTGATGAAAAAGGACATGGGTGGGGCGGCCAATGTGCTGGGACTTGCCCGGATGATCATGGCGCTTGGCCTCAATCTGCAGCTGCGGGTGCTGATCCCCGCGGTGGAAAACAGCATTTCGGCCAGCAGTTTCCGCCCGCAGGATATCCTGACGTCGCGCAAGGGGCTGACGGTCGAGATCAACAATACCGATGCCGAAGGGCGTCTGGTTCTGGCCGATGCACTGGCCTTTGCGGATGAGGAACAGCCGGATCTGATGATCTCGATGGCGACGCTGACGGGGGCGGCGCGGGTGGCTGTCGGCCCAGACCTTGCGCCGTTTTTCGTGGATGAGGACGCTGTGGCCACGGCGCTGGAGAAATCCGGGCGGCGCACGGCAGATCCGCTTTGGCGACTGCCCTTCTGGGAGCCATACGAGGCGGTGATCGAGCCCGGCATTGCCGATCTTGATAACGCACCTTCTGGCGGGTTCGGCGGGTCGATCACGGCAGCCCTGTTTTTGCGCCGCTTTGTCACGGACACACCGCGGTATGTGCATTTTGACATCTACGGTTGGCAACCCAGCCCCGCGCCGGGGCGGACCAAGGGCGGGTTCCTTCAGGGGCCGCGCGCCATTCTGGATGCCCTGCCATCGCTGCTGAACCTGTGAGCGACCGTCGCCTGACACCGGCCAACACCCGCGTCGCGGCAGAGCATCTGCGCGGTCTGGTCGAGGCCGCGCGCTATGCCGTCGGAACCCCGCGCATGGTGGTCAAGGGCGTTGTCGACCTGTGGCGTGAGCCCGGTGGCGCCCGTGACCGCCAGTTGCTGATGGGGGCCGGGGTCACGGTCTTTGAGGATCACGACGGTTGGTCCTTTGTGCAGGCTGTGGCGGATGGCTATGTCGGATATGTGCCCGAGCAGGCAATCGGGCCGGTGGTCGAAGTGACCCATCGTGTCGACGTGCGGGCGACCCATGCCTACAGCGCGCCCGACCTCAAATCGCCGGAACTGCTGACGCTGAGCTATGGCGCGCGGCTTGCTGTTTTGCCCGCCCCTTTGGGTGGCGATGCGGACAGGGCTGCGCGTTTTGTAGAGACCACGCTGGGGTTCGTGCCGCGGCGGCATCTGGTGCCGGTGTCAGACCTTGCCCTGGACCCCGTTGCCGAGGCGGAGAAGCTGCTGGGGACGCCGTATCTGTGGGGCGGGAACTCTACCTTTGGCATTGATTGTTCCGGTCTGGTCCAAGGCGCGCTGGCGGCCTGTGGGCAGGCCTGTTCGGCGGACAGCGATCTTCAGGAACAGACACTGGGCCGGACCCTGCCGCCGGGGGCGCAGCCCCGCCGGGGCGATGTGCTGTTCTGGAAGGGGCATGTCGGTTGGGTTGCCGGGCCGGATCTGCTGCTTCACGCCAATGCCTATTCCATGTCCGTGGCCTATGAGCCTTTGGCCGATGCTGTGGCCCGGATCGAAAACCAGGGCGACGGTCCCGTGACACGTCATGCCCGCCTGACAGAGGAAGTCACCACATGACCAGCGATCCATTCTTTCACCCGGTGTCCGGGTTCGATCTGCCGCGCTTTGCCGGTATTCCGACCTTCATGCGGCTGCCACATATCGCGCCTGGCGATCCTCGCTTTGGCGAAATCGACGTGGCGATTGTCGGCGTGCCTTGGGACAGCGGCACCACCAACCGCCCCGGGCCGCGTCATGGGCCGCGCCAGTTGCGCGATGCCTCGACCATGATCCGGGCCGAGCATCCCGTCAGCGGCGTGCGCCCGTTTGAGGCGATGGCCTGCGCCGATGTGGGCGATGTGGCGCCGAACCCGGCGGATATTCAGGAGTCGATGAAGCGGATCACGGCGTTTTACGACCAGTTGCTGGATGCCGGTATCATGCCGATGACGGCGGGGGGGGATCACCTGTCGAGCCTGCCGATCCTGCGGTCGCTGGGGCGCAAGGCACCGCTGGGCATGATCCATTTCGACAGCCACACGGACCTGTTCAACAGCTATTTCGGCGGCACGATGTACACCCATGGCACCCCCTTCCGCCGCGCGGTGGAGGAGGGTCTGCTGGACCCAAAACGGGTGGTGCAGATCGGTATCCGGGGCACGGCCTATGATACCGAGGACAAGGATTTCGCCAAATCCGTCGGCATTCGCATCATCACGATCGAGGAATTCCACGACCGTGGCGTTGCCGATGTGATGGCCGAGGCGCGCGAGATCGTTGGGAATGCACCGACATACGTGAGCTATGACATTGATTTCGTTGACCCGACCTTTGCACCCGGCACCGGGACACCCGAAGTGGGTGGGCCGAATTCCTATCAGGCGCTGCAGGTGGTCCGGGCGCTTGACGGGCTGAACATCGTCGGCGCGGATATGGTCGAGGTGTCGCCACCTTTCGACACGTCCGGCGGGACGGCGTTTCTGGGCGTGTCGATCATGTTCGAACTGCTTTGCGTCATGGCCGGGCGCGTCGCGGCTGGGTGAGGGCGTGGCGGATCCGCGCTGTCAGTCGATGGCGCGGATCAGTTTGCGTTCGAGAACCCGGAGGACAAGTTTGAGGTCGTTGCCGCGTTTGAGCACCTGACCATCCATCCCGACGATGGCGTATTGGCCCTGTTTGCTGCGTAGCTTGGGGCGTTTTTCGACCCGGTAGAGCGGGTTTTCCGCCGCGCGGCGGAAGATCGAGAAGACCGCCACTTCCCTGAGGCAGGAGATGCCGTAGTCGCGCCATTCCCCGGCGGCGACCATTTTCCCGTAGAGTCCGAGGATCAGCGACAGTTCCGTGCGGTGAAACGCCACCTGTTCGGGCAGCTGGTGCGGCGCGGGAAAGGGCGTGAGGCTGTTCATTCCCACAGAGTCGCGCCGAATGCGCAGCAAATCAAGTCCTTTCCAAACGGGCCCGGCTGTGCCGGGGCAGATGTCTCGCCAGACGCGCTGGGCGCGTCCGGCTCGGCGCGGGTTGCAGCGTGACGCCGATGTCGGGCGCTGTGCCGGTGGCGCGGTTGGGTGACGGTCGTCATGGCCGCGCTGCTTCTGGGGTTACGCCGAATCGGGGGGCGATATTGTGGTGTCTGGTGGTTGTTTCTGCCATGCCCAAGGTGAGCGCGCAGGGGGCGGAGCGTTCGGAAACCGCATATGGAAGGCGTATGGATTTCGTATGGAAAGCGTATGGCTGGCGTATGGCTGGGCCGGGGCCGGTAAAGTCTTGCGGTCGGGGCGGCATGCGTCCAGAACGCGCCACAACCGGGGGCGCGATACGTAATGACGCCATCCCGGAATCATTGAGCAGATACCGAAGATACAGGATACCCCCGATGCCCCTGCGCCTGAGTGCCGCCCTTGTGCCGTTGATCTTTGCCGGTGCCGCCTTTGCCCTGCCCGGCACGCAAAGCACGGATGTGATGAAGCGTCTGCGGCTGATGACGCAGATCCGGGATACAAGTACCACGCTGGGATCGATGGCGCGGGGCGAGACGACATTTGATGCGGATCATGCCGGACGTCTGGCCAGCAAGCTGAGGGCGGATGTTGCGGCGATCCCGATCCATTTCGAATTTCAGGTCATTGATGCGGGGTCCCGCGCGCGTCCCCTGATCTGGGCGGATTGGTCCGGGTTCGAGGAAGCCGCGGCGCGGACAGAAGCGGCGGCCGCGGCGTTGCGGACCGACACGCCCGAGCAGTTGGGCGCCGGGATCAAGGTGCTGGAGCAGAGTTGCCAGAACTGTCATCGGCGCTATCGGCTGGCCGACTGAGGGCGCAGGTCCGAGTGACCGCAGGGAGAGGCGGTGAATCTCGCGGGTTTGCAATTGGCAGATCCGCGCTCTGGTTCTTTGCCCGGGTTTTGGGCAGTGTGATGCCACCATGTCCCGAAAGGTCCACGCCATGCCGAATTCTGATTATCCGCCGCTAAGCGATGCCGGGTGGCCTGCCAGTCTGGACGGGTTGAAGGGCGGTTTTGCCACCCGGTTGAACGTCTATCGCGTGATGGCGCATCGGCCCGCGCTGCTGAATGCCTGGGCGCCGCTGCGCGACCATCTGGTGGTGCAGACCGCGCTGGGGGCGGAGCTGAGCGAGGTTGCGATTCTGCGCACCGGGCATCGGCTGGGATCGCCCTATGAATGGGCGCATCACGTGGTGCGGTCGCGCAAGATAGGCATGAGCGATGCGCGGATCGGCAGCATTCGTGGCCCGGTCGAGGAGATGGCCGAGGCGGATGCGGTGATCGCGGGGGCGGTGGATGCGCTGTTTGACGATCACCGGATCGGAGAGGAACTGGTGGCGCAGGTCGAGGCATTGGTGGGCAGCGACGGGTTGTTCGACCTGATCGCGACGGTGGGGTTCTATTCGGTGCTGGGCGGAATTCTGAACACAACCGGGACGCCGATCGATGCGGATGTGGCAGCGGCGCTGGAGGCGGACCCGTTTGAGGGCTGAGACTTGAGTACGGGCATGTTTGCAGGTCTGCGGGTTTTCGGACGGAGCTGCATCCGCAGGCCGAAGGAGGGCGAGAATCACGGACGATCTTTGGGGATTTCCGGGAATCGCGCCAAAAACCGAGGCCGTCGCGGTGCACCCCGAGGGTATGGCGGTTGCCGTTACAGATCAGCCGGAATGGGGCATCTGGCGGACCGCGGACTGCGGAAAGGCCGCTTTGGAATGGTTTTATCCGGATTTCCTGAGAGAATCCCCGTCAGCAGGCTCGACAAGACAATATTCACGCGGTATCGAGCGGCTCCTGTAATTCAATGCAACTTCACTCCAGAAAGATGGTCATAACCACATGCAGGTTAGTGTTCGCGACAACAATGTCGATCAAGCCCTTCGGGCTTTGAAGAAAAAGCTCCAGCGTGAAGGCGTTTTCCGTGAGATGCGTCTCAAGGAGCAGTTCGAGAAGCCGTCCGAGAAAAAAGCACGCCAGAAGGCTGAAGCCATCCGTCGTGCCCGCAAGCTGGCGCGCAAGAAACTGGAACGCGAATCCTGAGGCGGATTCTGCTTCGGTGCCCGGTTCGGGCATCTGCGTGAGTTAGGCTCCAGCCCCATTGATTTTGGGCTGTTTGCGTGATTCGGGTTCCATAGGATGCTCACATTCAGGAGCAATCTGTTCGGGCTGACTGAGACGCAGGTGGCATGCCGTTTGCGTTTGTCTGCCCGTGCTTTGTCTGGGTGGCGCAAGCACGTCCTATCGGCCTGATGCCTCTGCGCGGAAACCTCAGAGAAACCTTACAGAAAATGGCAGGCGCCCTCGCTGGCGTGGCCCGCATGACCCGAGGTCGTGGCGACTTGCGCGGGCCATATGGTGCCCGGTGGTGTTGATTTGCTGCTGATGCCTGGCGTTAGAACGACACTGCCCCCGAAGGTTTTACGCGCGTCGGCGTTGTTGCGTCGAAGGCGCTATTTGCAGGACACCTCCTGGCAGGTGTGCAGAATGACCGGCCCATCAATCAAAGCCTCGGCCTGAGCGAAAAAGATTGCGACGGCGGGCGATCCATTGTGCAGCTCCATTGCGGCTGTTGAGGTGAACCGTTCGTATGTCGTGAATACGTTCGGGTCGGACAGGTCCTGCGAAATGAAGAAGCCGATGGTCCCGGGTTCGTTCTTTGCGACATTGTCGGCGACCGCACAGAGGGCATCGCGCAGGGTATCTGCCTGTCCGGCCTTGGCCCGGATGACGGCGGTGATGGTGATCATGATGCTCGAAGGCTCCTTTATGAGACAACAGGCCGACCGCGAATTGCGATCAGCCTGAAGCGGTTCACTTGTTACGCCGAAGCCAGTTCCGGCTGGGCTGTCGCGGCTTTGCCCGTGCCGCCGGTCCAGTCTACGGTTGCCTCGAAAGCCGCTGCCGCTGCGTAGATCGTGCTTTCGCAGTAATCCGCGCCGGTCAGCATCAGACCAACGGGCAGGCCGTCCACCTGACCGCAGGGGATCGACATGGAGGGATGACCGGTCACGTCGAACTGCGAGGTGTTGGCGATCATTTCGAAGGCTTTGGTGATGATTTCGGTGATCGAGGCACCCGGTTCCGGCAATTTGGACGCGGTGATCGGAAGCGTCGGCATCAGCAGAAGATCGTGGTTTGCGAACACGGCGTCATAGCTGGCCTTGACCTTGCGGGCGATGTTCTGTGATTTGGCGTAGTAGCGGCCATTGTAGTGATCGATGCCGTATTGACCGATCAGCATGCTGATCTTGAGGCTTTCCGACAGGTCATCCGCCTTTTCGCGCCAAGCGGCGTGGAAATCCATCAGGCCGACGTCGTAGGCGCCTTTCCAGTTCATGCCCATGCCGTTGCCCTGCATCATCTGCCATTGCAGGCCTTCCAGGGCGATCGGGCCCCAGATGGCGGCGGCCAACAGGTGATCGGGGATCGAGATTTCTTCGACGATGGCACCGAGCTTGCGATAGGTTTCTGCGGCTTCCATCACGGAATCCGCCACGCCGGGCATCATGTTGGCCGCGACAAAGCCTTCTTTCACGACGGCGATCTTCATGCCCTTGACGCCGCGGTCCAGCGACGCGGTGTAGGTGTCGACCTTTGGCGCGTATTGGCGCGGGTCGAGGCCATCAGCGCCGGCCAGCACTTCGAGCAGGAGGGCATTGTCAGCAACCGTGTTGGTCATCGGGCCGGTGTGGTCGATGGTCGACTCGATCGGCATCACGCCGGTATAGGGCACGAGGCCGTGGGTCGGTTTCATCCCGGCAATACCGCAATAAGAGGCGGGCATACGGATGGATCCACCCTGATCGCCGCCAATCGCCATGTCGACGACACCACCGCCGACAAGCGCGGCAGAACCCGACGACGACCCGCCAGCGGAATAGCCTGCTTTGCGCGGATTATGGACCATGCCGGGTTTCGAGGTGTGGCTGCCGCCCGACAGGCAGAAGTATTCGCAGACTGCCTTGCCGTGAATGGTTGCTCCGGCTTCAAGCATGCGTGTGACGATGGTTGCATCTGCGACCGGGACGAACCCGGCGAGCGTGGATGCGCCGTTGGTCATCGGAACGCCGGCAAGTGCGACGTTGTCCTTTAGCGCGACGGTCTTGCCGCTCAGCTTGCCGTCGGGGGCGCCTTTTACTTCGACCTTGCGGGCCCAGGCGCCATAGGGGTTTTCGGCGGCAACAGGCGTGTACCCCGTGGTGCGGGGGAATGCGACGGGCGGGGTAAAGTCGGGTTCGGCATCGACGACGTCATAGGCATCAAAGTTGGCCTGCATCAGGGCGTGGTATTCTGCCGCCTCTGCATCGGTCAGGGTCATCCCCAGGCCTTTGCCGATTTCGATCAGCTGTTCAACGCTTGGTCTTGTCACGGTCATGGTTTCTCTCCTCTGGGACAGTTGGTCATATGATTGCGTCGGGCATCGCTGCCGGGGGCGCCTTCAGGTGCTGCTCATGCCGACGAATTCGGAAATCATTTCCGGGTCTTGCAGGTCTTTTGGCGACATTTCCCCGGTGATCACGCCTTTCTGGATCGTCAGAACGCGACCCGAGAGCGCCGCGATGAATTCGAGGTTCTGTTCCACCAGAACAAGGGACAGCCCCCGTTCCCGAAGCACTTTCAGGGTGTCCACGATCTCTTCGAGAATTGACGGCTGAATGCCTTCGGTCGGTTCGTCCAGCAGCATCAGTTTAGGGCGCGAACACAGGCATCGGGCCAGAGCCAGAAGCTGTTGTTCTCCGCCGGACAAGGCACCGCCGCGGCGGTCCAGAAGGCGGTGCAGCCGGGGGAACAGCGACAGGATTTCCTGCATGAAGGCAGGGTCCTCGACCGTGCTGCCTGCCATGCCCATGCGCAGGTTTTCGTGGACGCTGAGGTCTGGGAAAATCTGACGGCCCTGGGGGACAAGGCCCAGCCCGGCGCGCGAGCGTTTGTGCGGCGACAGTCTGGTGATGTCCTGCCCGTTGAAGCGGACGGTTCCCGAGGTTGCGGGCAGATGTCCCATCAAGGTGTTCATGAGCGTCGTCTTGCCCATGCCGTTGTGGCCAAGAATGCCGAGGAATTCGCCTTCGGCCACGTTCAGCGTCACCCCCATGAGGATCGGAATCTTGCCGTAACCGGAATGCAGAGAGTCGATTTCGAGGATCATGCTGCCAGCCCCTTGCCCAGATAGACGTCGCGGACCCGGGAATCCTGTAGCACCGTGGCGACATCGTCTTCGATCAGGACCGCCCCCTGGTGCAGGACCGTGACGGTCTTGGCGATCATCTTGATGAATTGCATGTCATGTTCGACAACGATCAGGGCGCGTTTCCTGTTGATTTCGAGGATCAGCTCTGCGGTGCGTTCGACTTCGTCATGGGTCATGCCGGCGGCCGGTTCATCAAGCAGGATCAGGTCCGGCTCGCCTGCAAGAACGGTGCCGATTTCGACCCACTGGCGTTGTCCGTGGGCCAGTTGCCCGACCTCGCGTTTGGCGATCCCGGTCAGGCGCAGCTGGGTCAGTATCGCCTCGGCGAGGTCCGTGGCATAGGCCGGGGTGTGTTTGTGACGCGCCGCGATCCACAGGTTTTCTTCGACCGTCAACGCATTGAACACGTTCGGCACCTGGGTCTTGATACCCACGCCCTTGCGGGCGATTTCGTGCGGGAGAGAGCCGGAAATATCCGTGCCCCGCAGGTGAACATGCCCCTCGGATGGGCGCAGCTGGCCGGTCAGGAGTTTGAAGAACGTCGATTTGCCAGCGCCGTTCGGGCCGATCAGGCAGCGCAGTTCCGATTCCCGGAGGGTGAAATCGACCGCGTTCACGGCGGTGACGCCGCCGAAGCGAATGGTCAGGTTGCTGGTCTGGAGAAGGGGCGTTGTCATGCCTTCACCCTTTCGTTCGAAGGGGCGGTTTCGGATTTCTTTGCGGGCAGCCGTGCAAGCACCAGATCGCGCAGGGTGGGTGCGATCCCCTTGGGGACCAGCAGAACGAAGACGATCAGGATCGCACCAAGGATGAAATTCGCGTCCAGCGTCTGTTGTTCGCCAATCGACGTCACCATCCACTGCATCAGCAGGCAACCGATCACCGGCCCGATCAGGGTGCCGCGACCGCCGATGATGACCCAGATGATGATCTGTGCAGAAAGCCCGAGGGCAAAGATCGTCGGGCTGACAAACGCGCCCCAGTTGATGTAAAGCGCCCCGGCAAAGCCTGCGATGGCGCCGCCGATCATGAAGGTGATCAGCTTGTAAAATCGGGGATCATAGCCCAGCAGGGCGGCGCGGGTTTCATTTTCGCGGATGGCGATGATGATCCGTCCGAAGGTGCTGGCAATCAGGACCCGCAGCCCGAGGTAGACGACGATCAGGGCAAGGCCGGTGACGGTCCAGGCCTGTTCGGGGCTGAGGATGTAATCCGGGTTGCCGGGCATGTTGAACGTCGGGATGCCGGGTATCCCGTTGAAGCCGCCCAGACGGGCATTGCCGATCTTGTAGAAATCACCGGCGGTCGAATTGACCATGTTGAACAGGATCAGCGACACGGTCAGGGTGATCACCCCCAGATAGACGTCGCTGACGCCGCCATAGATCATGAAATACCCCAGCAGCGCCGCAAAGATCACCGGGATCAGGATGGCCATTACGATGGCGGGCGTGCTGTCGCTGAAATTGATGGCGGCGATCGCGTAGGCATAGGCCCCAAGCCCGAAGAAAGAGGTCTGACCAAAGCACAGTATCCCGCCGTAGCCCCAGATGAACCCGAGGCTGAGCGCCAGCACCGCCATCGCGGCGAATACGGTGAGCTGCATGATTTGGAACAGGTCGACATAATACGGCGCGGCGATCACTCCGACCGCGACAACGGCGGACCCGATCAGTGCGGCGTTCATTCCTTTTAAGATCTGCATTACAGACGTCCTTTGAAGAACTTGCCGGAAATCCCGGTGGGCAGCATCCGGATCAGAACGACAGCCGCCACGAACAGGATCACTTCGCCAAAGACCGGCGTGGTCAGGAAGGCGGCAATCTGGTTGATGAAGCCGAAAAGCCCGGAGGCCGTGATCAACCCCCACAGAACCGAGGTTCCGCCGCCGACGACGGTGATGAAGGCCTTGGCGATATAGGCGGCGCCCATGGTCGGCACGACGCCCGCGACGGGGGCGAGCAGCCCGCCCGCAAGCCCCGACATGGCCGCGCCCGCGCCAAAGGTTGCCATGTAGACGCGGGCCGGATTGACGCCGAGCGTGGCCGCCATGTCAGGGTTCTGCATGACCGCCCGCGCGATCAGACCGGCGCGGGTGAACTTCATCACGGCCCAGACCGTTGTCATCAGCAAGATCGCCATGAGGGCAAGGAAGGGGGTGTAGAGGCTCGATTGATACTGGCCGACGGAAAAGCCCCCGAGGGGTGAGCCGACGCCGACAATCGTATTGCCGAAGATCATGGTGGTTCCGCCGACAATCACCAGGCTGAGGCCCCATGTGGCCAGCATGGTATCCACCAGCCGGCCATAGAGGAACTGGATCAGGCAGCGTTCGACGAGGACGCCGAACAGCCCGACAAAGACGGGGGCGATGACCAGCATGGCCAGCCAGATATTCACCCCCGCCGAAACCGATAACACCGTGGCATAGGCCCCGAGCATGAGGAATTCCCCATGCGCGAGGTTGATGATTTTCATCATGCCAAAGATCACCGCAAGCCCGGCGCTGATAAGCACAAGAGAGGCAATGCCGCTGATAACGTCCAAACCTACGATGATCGCAATGTCCATATCGGTGTCCTTAGATGTCGATTTCGTACTGGGTGGTGTCAGTCGGGTTCGCTTCGAGGTCGCAAACAGCCGCAGTATCCAGCGGGGCCTGCTGTTCGAAGGTTTCGAGAACCTTCCAGGACTTGTCTTCGACTTCGGCGAGGAAGGCGTTGCGCGTGACGTGGTGGGTCTTGGGATCGATCACGACCTTGCCGCTTGGCCCGTCGAAGGAAATCCCGGTCTCAAGCGCCTCGATGACGGGGATCCGGTCGACCGTTCCGGCCTTTTTGACGCCTTCGGCCCAAAGGTGGACACCCTCATAGCTCGCTGCGGCCAGTTCCGAGATATAGGGCGTCTGTGCGCCGTGCTTGTCCTTGATCGCCTTGACGAAGGCCAGACTTGCGGGGGTCTGAAGCTCTTCGAAATAGCCGTAAGAGCCAAGCACCCCGTTGCTTTCGGCGGCTTCGAGGGTGGCGGGTTCGTTGACCAGACCAAAGGTGGTGGAGGCGATGGGGATTTCACCCTTCAGGCCCGCGGCAGCCCACTGGCGGTAAAAGGCGGTGTGATTGCCCCCGACCATGGCCGAGAGCAACAGGTCGGGCTTGGCCGCCTGAATACGCGAGATCGACGGCCCGAAGTTGGTCACGTCCAGCGGGAAGAAGTCGATCGACAGGACTTCTCCGCCGTTGTCCTGCACGTATTTCTTCATCCATTTCGCGGTGATCTGACCATAGTTGTAGTCCGCCGCGATGATGTAGACCTTCTTACCCCACAGGTTCATTGCATAGGGCACCAGCTTTTCGACGGTCTGGGCCGGAGTCGTTCCGGTGTTGAAGGTGTTGCGGTCGCAGACGCCGCCTTCGTACAGGGTGTTGTAGAAGTAGAGCGTTCTGAACCGGTCAAAGATCGGCCGGATCGCTTCGCGCGAGGCCGAGGTGATGCCGCCGTGGATGACATCGACCTTGTCGCGAACGGCAAGTTGCTGGGCGAACTGGGAATATAGCTGAATGCTGGACTGGGTGTCGTAGCTGACCAGTTCAAGCTCGCGGCCCAGAAGACCGCCGGCGTTGTTCAGCTCTTCCACGGCCAGTTCGGTCGCATATGCCATCGGTTCACCGGTCGCGGCAAGCGGGCCGGCAAGGTCAAGCAGGCTGCCGATCCTGATGGGGCCGTCAGCCGCCTGCGCCATGCTGCCAATCAGTGACGGCGCGGCGAGGGCTGCGCCGCCAATCGCGGTGGTCCGAAGAAAATTACGGCGTGAGAGTGTCATGTTCAGATACCTTTCTGTTGGATGTCTCTAGTTGATCTGAGACTTGTTTTTGGTCTGTCGTTAGTTCCACGAGCCCTGACGGATCACTGCCGGAGCGCGCCCCCGATCTGGGTCAGAGCATTTTCAAATCATGCGCCTGCCCGATGGCGGCGCCGTGGCAATATCCAAGGGCTTTGCTGCCAGATTCCGGCCAACCGGCAGACCAAAGTGGCTGTCAAAGCGGGGGCAGAGGTCATCGGCTGGGGTCTTTCGTTGACCAGGCCAATCCCGCCTTCTTTGGTCGCGACAGTGATGCGCAAGCCTTGGGTGATGCCTTTCAGGTGCTCAATTGTTGGGCGGCTGATCGTCATTTTTGTGTCCATCGAACGAGAAGGCAGCGCGGGTTTCTTCATCCCGGACCGCTGGTCGTTGTTAAGAATTTATGAACCAGCGTTTGACTTACGCTTGTCTCGCCTTGCCAGCTTCTGTGTTGAAACTGCCAAAAGCGGGCCGGACCGGGCCGGGAGCACCGGTTGTCGAAAACCTTGCGCTCTTAAGAATTGGCCGCACTCTTTTCTGGGGGATGTCTGGGCTGAGAAGAGGACGCCATGCTGCAATCAAGTTACATTGACACCGGGACCTGTGGCGCCGGCTTTGACGGCTGGCACAATATGACCTGCAGAAATTTCTCGACGACCGAGTGCGGGATCGCGAAGAAACGCGAATTTACAGGGTCTGTCAGGTCCTGGCGATCCGGTGCGCTCGGGTTTGGGGACGTTGCTGCAAAGTCTGCGGATCGGCACCTGTCACTGGTGCGCAGTGCATCCGATATCCGCATGGATCCGCGCGATCACATCATGGTCTTTCTGTCCCTCAAGGGCAAACTGGGGATGAAGCAATCAGATCGCAGCACGGTATTGGGGCCGGGGGATGTTGCGCTTTATGATCAGGCCGCGCCGTTCACGCTCGACTTTATCGGCGATTCACGTGGGTTGGTCATGGCCGTCGAGAGGTCATTTGTCACCACCCGGCTGGAGGGCGTCGCGGATCTGACTGCCCGCAGGATTTCGGGACAATCCCATGCCGGCAAGTTCACCCAGTCCCTTTTGTCGCGATTTCAGGATTTCGAAAACGAGGGTGATGCCGATATCTCGGCCAAAATGGAATCCTCGGTTCTGGATCTGATTTTCGGGAGCGTTGAACACTGCTTTCGCCCGGATTGCAGTCAGTCCAACGATCATCGCGACAAACAGCTGCGCAAGATCAAGGACTATCTTCTTGGCAATCTTCAGGACACCAATCTGAACCTCGATATGATCTGCGGCATACATGGGGTTTCTCCCCGGTCTCTGAACCGGCTTTTCAGCGCTGAGGGGACAACCCCGATGCGGTGGCTCTGGAAGATGCGGCTTCAGGGGGCGTACCGGGCCATCACCGAAGGTCGCTCGGGCTCGATCACGGACATTGCTTTCGATTTCGGGTTCAGCGACGCGTCGCATTTCAGCCAGGCCTTCAAACGCGAATTCGGGCGATCACCCAGTTCAATCCTGCTGCGAAGCTGACACTGCGATGTCCGTGCGAGCATCTTCTGCGGTATCACGCTGAAACTGGCGGCCCAGGACCTGACGCTCGAAGCGGTCGGGCGCGAAATCCCTGCGGCCAGATGGCAGCCGCCTGCGCGCCCTCCCGGCACGCCATTGAACCGGCGCGCATCCGTTTCTGGGGCAAGCAGACCCGGGCGAGCGGGGCCGGGCTTTTGATCCCGGGGATCCGGACGCAACGTCAGAGTGCGCCCGACTCAGGTGTTCGTGACTGTCTTCCAAAAATCTTAACAGACTGCCTTTAAGCCGAGGTGAATGGTTGTTCCCAAAGGCTCTGCAAATGAACATTCTTGGAAAAATCGGTGTGGGTGGGCGTTTGTGCGTTCTGGTCGCTCTTTCAATAGCGGGGCTGTTTGCCCTGCAGAAAAACTCGATCGCGACGTTCCACGCGGCCTCGGTCGAGCTAAAAGAGACTGAGCTCACTCATTTGACTGATCTCGCGATGTCCATTGTCAAAGAATACCACACTCTGTCTGAGACTGGACAGCTGTCTGTCGAAGAAGCGCAGACGCAGGCTTTGGCTGTCCTGGAAGGGCTTCGCTACGAAGGTAACAACTATTTCTGGATCAATGACAGGGATGCCGTTGTGCTCATGCACGGAGCCAAAGCATCTTTGGTCGGTAATAACATGATGGGTTTCAAAGATCCAAACGGCACCTTCATTTTCAAAGAAATGGTTGAGGGCACGAAAGATGGTACACCGGCAACAGTCGCATACCAATGGGCCGCGCCCGGTGCCGCCGAAGGCGATCCGCCTGTCGACAAGTTATCTGTTGTCCAGCCGTTCGTTCCCTGGGGCTGGGTTGTCGGGACAGGTGCCTATCTTACGAGTATCGAAGCGGCGCAGGTTGCAATCGACTCGGAACTCAACAAGCTCCTGATGATGATTTCTGCGGCACTTCTTGGTTTCGCAGCTTTGATTACCTACAGCGTCACACGGCCTATTCAGCGTCTCACCACGCGTATGTCAGATCTTTCCGAGGGTGATCTGGATAGTGCGGTGCCCTATAGCAAAGACAAGACGGTCTTTGGCAAGATCTCCCGCGCGCTTGAGGTTTTTCGCACCGGCCTGATCGAGCGTGCTGCCATGCAAGAGCGGCAAAAAGACGAAGCGACCGAACGCGAAATCCGCGCAGCGGAGCAAAACAGAGTGGTCGAAACGCTTGGCCTGGGACTGAAAAAACTCGCAGAAGGCAATCTGGGTGATGATCTCTCCGCAGCTTTTCCGCAAGAGTATGAAAAGCTCAGAGAAGATTTCAACAAAGCCCTGGGGTCACTGAGGGACACGATTGGCGTCGTTGCGAACAATGCGGAAACAATCAGAAACGAGACCAATGACATTGCATCTGCAGCCGATGATTTGTCGCGGCGTACTGAAACACAAGCCGCAACCCTCGAAGAGACGGCCGCAGCGCTTGATCAGCTGACAGTATCGGTGAGCGCAGCTGCGGAAAGCGCGGATGAAGCGTCAAAAATGTCCTCAGAGGCCAAGCACAACGCCGAAAATGGCGGGGCTGTCGCAGCCAAAGCCATTGGCGCCATGGAAAGCATTAAGAATTCCTCGCGTGAAATATCAAAGATCACGAATGTCATCGACGATATTGCCTTTCAGACCAATCTGCTGGCTTTGAATGCGGGTGTTGAAGCGGCAAGGGCCGGGGATGCTGGTCGTGGGTTCGCGGTCGTTGCGGCAGAAGTGAGAGCGCTCGCACAAAGGTCATCCGGAGCGGCTCAGGAAATCCGCGCCTTGATCTTAAATTCCGGCGAACAGGTGGATAATGGTGGCGAGCTGGTTGGACAGACAGGAAAAGCCCTGAAAGCAATTCTGGATTCGGTAACTGTCATCTTTGAGCGCATTTCTACTATCGCCAAACCCGCACGGGAACAATCTGGTGGTATCAGTGAAATCAATACGGCAATCAATGAACTGGACCGCGTTACACAGCAGAATGCTGCCATGTTCGAAGAAACGACTGCTGCGAGTCATGCCCTGACACAGGAAGCGAATTCTCTGGTGGCGGCAGTGACGCGTTTCTCTCTGGAGCGCTCGGCAGCGGGTGCGCAGATGTCCAATGTGTCAAACAACGAGTTTGGGGAGCGCCAAGTTTCAGCGGACGCGAGAAATTGGGAAGAACCGGTGCCTGCGAAGAGAAAACAGGCATAAGTGTTTTGTCCCACGATTCTATGGGACCTGGACCTTTGTGTTTCATGAGGACGACATAGCGTTCCCCAGGCGACCCGCGCCTTGAAGCTGGTCATAGCCTTTTGTGCAGCGGCAAAGGGCTGCATCCATAACGCCCCCTTTCGCAATTGTGCTGCCTGTGACCCGGCCGGGCACTGGATCAGTGGCAGCCAATTTTGTTGGCGCGATTAGAAGAAGATCCTGCGCCAGCATGGGTTCCGCTGCCCATGTGTGGCAAGGGTACATTCATGAGACCGCAGCGGTCGGGACCTTGTTCAAGACCATCGGGGCTGAACTCATCTGGCGAGATTTTTTGGGACACGTGGTGGCCAACTGAAATGCCGCGCCGCCTCAGGCATCGGCGGCGCCCACAATCTTTTTCAGGATCAAGTCGTCGATTGTGTTTTGATCCAGCCCAAGCTTTTCGCGCAATATATCGCGAGAGTTCTCACCCAGCAGGGCGGGGGCGGCTGAGGTATCGGGGCCCTGACCGTCAAAAAGCATCGGGCTGCGCACGAGTTTCAGGTCGCCGACCTGCGGATGTGTCACCGTTTCGATCATGTTGCGGGCAGAGACGTGCGGCTGTTCCAGCGCTTCGGCAATACTGAGGATCGGGGCATTCGGGACGTCGAACTCTGACAAACGCTCCAGCCAGTACTGGGTCGTGTTCCCCGCCATCCGCGCGCAGATCTCTTGTTCAAGGGCGTCGCGGTTGGCAAGCCGCTGTTCATAAACGGCAAAGCGCGGGTCCGTGATCAGGTTTTCCAGATCCAGACAGCGTGCGAAATTATGCCAGAACCTTTCTGTCAGGCAGGCCACGATGACATGCCCGTCCGCGGTCGGAAATGATCCGTAGGGGACGATGCTGGGATGGCGGGTGCCGACGGGCTGTGGGTCCTGCCCCGAGACAAAGTAGATCTGCGACAGATACCCCTGCATGGCGATGAGGCTGTCCAGCATGGCGATTTCGACATGGCGGCCCTGGCCGGTCTGATTGCGTTCGTGCAGCGCGGCGAGGATGCCGAACACGGAAAAGATGCTGCCGGACATGTCGCCCAGCGGCAGGCTCAGTTTGTTGGGGGCCTGACCGGGTTCGCGGTTCATGTGCATGACGCCGGAGAGCGCCTGCGCGACGATATCAAACGCCGGTTTGTCGCCGTGCGGGCTGTTGGCGCCAAACCCGCTGATCGAACAATAGATCAGGCCCGGATTTTCCGCCCGCAGTGCATCATAGCCAAGCGCGAGACGGTCCATGACACCGGGGCGGAAGTTTTCCAGAACGATGTCGCACTGCGCGGCGAGTTCACGGGCGATCTCGGCACCCTCAGGCGATTTCAGATCGAGGCTGAGGCTTTGCTTGCTGCGATTGAGGGCGATGTAATAATGGCTCATTCCCGCCTGAAACGGCGGAAAGTTGCGGGTTTCATCGCCGGTTTCAATCGGCTCGATCTTGATGATTTCGGCGCCGAGGTCTGCAAGAACCATGCTGGCATAGGGGCCGGACAGGATGCGCGAAAAATCAAGCACCTTGATGCCGGACAGGGGGCCTTTGCGCGGGGATGTCTGCGTTTCAGTCATTGGATGTTCCTGCAGTTTTCGAAATTTTCATGACGGCGGTGGCGTTTGCGACCTGTTTGTCGCCGCAGGTGATATCGGCGTCCACAAACATCAGACTGCGGGTCGCGTGACGGATGCTGGCGCGTGCCTCAAGGAAATCACCGGCCTTTGCGGAGTCAAGGAACCGGGTATCCATCTGCACGGTGACCGATGGGCGGCGGTCCGCGGCGTACCAGGCCTCCATCGCGATGACCTGATCCAGCAGACTGGTCAGCACACCGCCGTGAATGATGCCGATCGGGTTCCTGTGCGTGTCATTGGTCTGCAGCCCGTAAAGGTTGCGCGCCTCTGGTCGGGTCGATCGCAGAAGCGGGCCGATCAGCCCGAGGAATCCGTCTATCTTCAATTCCCGCCAATCTGCGGGGGAGGTATCAGGTTGCGTCACGGTCAGCTCCCGGTGTCGATTTGTGATGTCTGGATGTCGTCCCGGATCGCCATCATCGCCTTGGCGAGCTTTGGGATTTCCTTGTTCCGAAGGCGTTCGGTGATGCCAAGCGCGACAAGCGAGCGTGTCATTCGCCCGTCAGTGCCAAAGACCGGGACGGCCACAACCGTCACGCCGGAAATGTAGATGCCCGGGTCGACGGCATAGCCACGTTCGCGCGTCTCAGAAACCTGAAGTGACCAGTCTTCGAATGCGGGTGGGTGGTCCCATTTCAGTTTCTGGAACTCGGCCCGCAGGGTGTTTTCGGGCAGATTATTATAGGCGGCAAGCAGACGGCCGGTCGCGCTGATCAGGGCGGGGAAGCGGCTGCCCAGATCGACCTGGAGCCGGAAAGGGGTGCTGGATTGCGCCAGCGCCACCACAACCATCTGGCGCGGTTCGGCCAGCTGGGTTGCGATGCTTGTGACGTCAAATTTGTTGGACAGTGCCGACAGGTGAGGCTGCACCACCGATGAGAAGGTGTTGCGCTGTAGCGCCGCGCGGGCCAGCGGCAGGATACCGATTCCGATCGAGTACTGTTTCGTATTCGAATCAAAATCTACCAGCCCTTCGTCCTGCAGAACCCGCAGAATGTGCAGGCAGGTGCTGGGCACCAGTCCCAGACCCCGGGCAATTGGATTGACCCCGACAGGGTCGGGCGAGCGTGCCAGAAACCTCAGGATTGCAAGGGCGCGGGTGACGGCTGGCACCTGCCTTTTGGTCGTTGTCTTGTCTTCTTCGGCGGTCATTTCAGCCCCCTCGCTGCACGGTATTTGTTGTACAGATACAATAATATAACCATATTGACAATACTTGGCGATAATCCCTACCCTTGTCAACGAAGCCGCCGGTCAGATCGGATGACCTGTTGATCGAGATTTGGGAGGAGATCGAAATGACGCGCCTGACAGAATTCACGTCCTATGCGGATGCACAGACGCATTTTTCCAAGGACGGGCTCTGGCAGTTGTTCGACGGGACGCGCGACCATTTCAACATCGCACATGAATGCATCGACCGGCACGTGGATGGCGACAATGTCGCGCTGCGGGTGGCCCATGCAGACGGGGCGGACGAGGTCATTACCTTTGAAGAGATTTCACGCCGGTCGTCACAGATCGCGCATTACCTGACAGGCCGGGGCATTGCCAAAGGCGATCGGGTCGCGGTGATGATCGAGCCGTCGCTGCCGTTCTATTGCGTGCTGTTCGGGGTGATCAAGGCCGGGGCGGTTGCAGTGCCGATGTTCTCGCTGTTCGGGCCGGACGGGATCCGTCTGCGGGTCGGCGATTGCAAGCCAGAGATATTCTTTACCAATTCCGAAAAGGCATCGGACGCGACCGAGGGCGGCGCCAAGAATGTGGTCGTGGTGGATCAAGCGTTTCTGGACGGGCTGAACGATCTGCCCGCAACCTTTGACTGGACGACATCGGGCCGCGACCTTGCGGTGCTGCAATATACATCCGGCACGACGCGCGCGCTGCCCGCCGCCGTCAAGCACAGCCAGCAGTCCATCGTGACGCTGATGGTTGCCGCGCTTTATGCGACCGGGATCCGCCCCGGCGACCGGTTCTTTTGCCCGTCGTCGCCGGCCTGGGGCCATGGATTGTGGCACGGCACACTGGCGCCGCTGGCGATGGGTGTTTCGACGGGGACGTTCAGCGGACGGTTCGACGCGGTGCGCCTGCTGAAGGCATTGCAGGATTTCCGCATCACCAACCTGACTGCCGCCGCCACCCATTACCGGATGATGCGCAACACCGGCGAGGCCGAGAATTTCAACTATGTCTTCGAAAAGCTGAGCTTTACCGGCGAGCCGATTGACACCGAGACTGCCAATTATGTCGAACGTGTCTTTGGCACCAAGGTCCGGTCGATGTACGGCACGACCGAGATCGGGGTGATCATCTCGAATTATCCCGGTGCGGATGATCTTGAGGTGCGCGACGGTGCCATGGGCAAGGCCGTGCCCGGTGTCGAGGTCGAGGTGCAGCGCCCCGATGGTACACCCGCCGACCCCGATGAAACCGGCGAATTGATGGTCAAGAAGCACGGCGAGTGGTTTCCCACCAAGGATCTGGGGCGCGTCGATGCCGACGGCTATTTCTATCACGGTGGGCGGGCTGACGACGTGATCATCTCGGCCGGTTGGACCATTGGCGCGGTCGAGGTTGAAGATGCGGTCCTAAGCCATCCGGCTGTGGCCGAATGTGCCGTCATCGGTGCGCCCGACCCGGTGCGCGGGCTGGTGGTCAAGGCCTACATCATCCTCAAGTCGCCCGAGACCGAGGGCCTGACGAAAAGCATTCAGGATCACGTGCGCGCGCGGCTGGCGCGGCACGAATACCCCCGCCAGATCGAATTTGTCACCGAGCTGCCCAAGACACCTGCCGGCAAGGTGAACCGAAAAATCCTTCGCGACCAGCAGGCCGCAAAGCGAGAAGCAGCGGAGTAATCCGCCCCGCGTATAGAACATTCAAGGAGGACACGATGAACGAAATGACCCGAAAATTCCCGAAGATCACGCCAGAGGGCGTGGAGGAGCTGCGCAAGCGCGTCGGCGTGAAGATCGAAAAGACGGTCGAGCCGTGGTGCTATGAAGCGACCCGCGACAACATCCGCCACTACGCCCACGGTATCGGCGATGACAACCCGCTGTGGTGTGACCCGGAATACGCCAAGACCACCAAATACGGTGACGTTCTGGCGCTGCCCAGCTTCCTGTTTTCCACCAGCCGGATCATTTCGGGCTATGTCGGCGGTCTGCCGGGCGTGCACGCAATGTGGTCGGGCGCGAACTGGACATGGCACAAGCCGATCCTGCGCAACACCGAGTTCCGCACCGAGGCGTATCTCAAAGACCTGATCGAGCATGATACGCGTTTTGCCGGCAAGGCGATCCAGCAGATCTATCATGTTGATTTCTTTGACGCGAACACCGGCGAGATGCTGGCCGAGGCCGACAGCTGGTGTTTCCGCACCGACCGCGACCAAGCCCGCGAAAACGGTACGAAATACACCGAAGCCAAGGAAAAAGGCCGCAAGGTCTATACCCAGGAAGAGCTTGATAAATACTACAAGTATTACGAGCAGGAAACGGTGCGCGGCGCCGAGACCCGGTATTGGGATGACGTGACCGAAGGCGAAGAGCTGCCCACCATGGTCAAGGGTCCGATGACGGCCACTGGTTTCATCTGCTACGCGCAGGGTTGGGGCGGGTTGTACATTCGTGCCAACAAGCTGGCCTGGCAGTTGCAGCAGAAGCACCCGAGCGCCGGCATCAAGAACAAGTTCGGCATTCCCGACTGCCCCGAGCGGGTGCACTGGGAAGAGGAGTTCGCGCTGGAGGTCGGCGCACCGGGTGCCTATGACTATGGTCCGGAACGCACCTCGTGGCTGACGCATCAGATCACCAACTGGATGGGCGATGATGGTTTCCTTGCACAGGCCAAATGTCAGGTCCGCCGTCACAATCCCGAAGGCGACATTATCCTGATCAACGGCACAGTGACTCGGAAATACGAGGAAAACGGCCGCTACCTGTTGGAAATCCAGCAGCGCGCGGAACAGCAGGATGGCGAAATGTCTGCTGTCGGATCTGCAATCGTAGAGCTGCCCAAGCGCTAGGGGAGCTTTGCGTCAACCGCTGGGGAGGCGAGGTTGAACGTACTGGATAAACTATTGTCGAAACTCGAGGATACCCTGCATCTTGGCGGGTGCCTCGCTCTTGTCGCGGTGGCTGTGCTGATCAATGGGGACATCCTGCTCAGGCTGTTCTTCAACGAACCAGTGCAGATCCAGTTCGAACTGACCGAACTCTACCTGATGCCCGCCCTGGCAACACTGTCCCTCTCGCGCGTTTTTCGCGACGGGGGGCACCTTGCGCTGGATTTCGGTCCGGAAACCTTGCCGGGCGTGTTCGGCAAGGTCGTCGCGCTTGGTCGACTGCTTCTGCCGGCGGTGTTCTTTGCCGCCGTCACCTATATGTCCGGAAAATTTGCCCTGAAGGCCTTTACCAACAATGAGGTCGAATACGGGGTTCTCGACTGGCCGCTCGGGTGGGCCTATGCCGTCGTTCCCCTGGGGTGCGGCGTGCTGGTCCTGCGGCTGATCCACGATGCCTTTGTGGTGCGCGCGGATCACACCTGAAACAACAACTCTGGGAGGAGAAAACATGACACCGATGAATAAAATGGTTTCGACTTTTGTCGGCGCGCTGGCGCTGGGATTTGGGCCTGTTCACGCGGAAACGCTGCGTCTGGGGGATTTTCAGTCCACCAGCCACATCGTTTCTGTCGAGGGAACGGCAAAGTGGATGGCCGCCGTCGAAGAAGCCACCGGGGGTGAGATCAGCTTTGAACACTTCCCGTCGCAGCAGGCCGCAAAGTCTGCGGCGCAGCTGGACGCTGTGAACAACGGCATTCTGGACGCCGCACTGTTGGGTGCAATCTACCACGCTGAATCGCTGCCGCTGAACTCTGTTGTCGGTCTTCCGGGCTTTTACGGATCAGCCGTGCAGGGTACCAAAGCGCTGCAGACCATGTTGGAAGAGGGGCCGCTGCGCGACGAATTCCTGGCGGCCGGTGTCACCCCGATCTTTGGTTTCGTGTTGCCGCCCTATCAGGTTCTGGCCAAGAAACGTCTGGGCATGCCTGCCGATTGGGACGCGCTGGACGTGCGTACATCCGGGTCAACTCAGGCCATGACGGCGCGGGCGCTTGGCGCTGTCGGAATTTCGATCCCCGGGCCCGAAGTCTATACCGCCATCGAACGCGGTCGTCTTGATGCGGTGCTTTTCCCGCTGGCCTCTGTCCCCGGCTACAAGCTGAACGAAGTGGTCAGCCACATTTCGACCAACGGGTCGTTTGGCGGCTACAGCTTTGTCATGGTGCTGGGCAACAGCGTGTTCGACGGTCTTTCGGATGACGTGAAGGCGGAAATGATCCGTCTGGGCGGCGAAACCGCGACCCATGTTGCGCAGGCGCAGGATGCTTCGGTCAGTGACCTTATCGTGGAATGGCAGGCGGAGGGGATCGACACTTACGAATTCACCGATGCCGAACTGGACACGATCAGGGATGCCCTGACGGCCGTCAACACGGACTGGGCCGAACGTATCAACAACGACCAGGCCGCGGAAATTCTTGAGACTTATCGCAAGCTGACAAGCGAATAAGGCGCGTTTCCTAAAGAAACCGAATGGGCGGTCGCAGGTGTGGCCGCCCCACCCAAGGAGCGCGGGCCCCGTCGATGCTTACATTTATTGCCATACTCTTCCTACTTGCCATTCTCATGGCCTTCCGGATGCCGATTGCCTTTGCCATGGGGCTTGCGGGCTTTGTCGGGCTGGCGGCGCAGCTGGGCATGCGTCCGGCGCTTTCTGTTCTCGAACGGGTTTTCTTTGATACCTCTTCGTCCTTCATTCTGGTGGCGATCC
The DNA here is from genome assembly GCF_900188035.1 of Puniceibacterium sediminis. Taxonomy (GTDB): domain Bacteria; phylum Pseudomonadota; class Alphaproteobacteria; order Rhodobacterales; family Rhodobacteraceae; genus Puniceibacterium; species Puniceibacterium sediminis. Next base: position 126,503 of record NZ_FZNN01000002.1, read on the forward strand.
CGCTGTTCATCCTGATGGCCGAATTGTTGACTGCCGGGGATGTGACGCGCCGTGCGATCATCGCCTGCCAATCCTGGATCGGCCATGTCAAAGGTGGATTGGCGATGGCGACCGTCGCGGCATCGGTCATCCTTGCCGCGCTTGTCGGCAGTTCAACCGCCTCGACCGCAGCCATGGCGGCCTCGGCCTTTCCGGAAATGCGCAACCACAATTACTCGGATCGTCTTGCCGCGGCGGTGGTCAGCGTCGGGGGCACGCTGGCGGTGGTGGTGCCACCATCCATCGTCCTGGTGGTTTATGGCGTGCTGACCGAAACCTCGATCGGCAAGCTGTTCATCGCCGGAATAATCCCCGGCCTTCTGACTGCGCTTGGCCTTGCGCTGGTGATCAAGGTGATCGCCCACACCACGGATCAGGCCCCAAAGGGTGCGCCTTTTGTCCTGAAGACCGCAGTGGTCCAAAGCCGCCACGTCCTTCCCATGGCCCTTTTGATTGTCGCGGTGATTGGCGCAATCTATGGCGGGATCGCATCCCCGTCAGAGGCCGCAGCGCTGGGTGTCATGGGATCGCTGATCATCGTTCTGTTTCAGCGCAGTCTCAGCTTTGGCGCCTTCAACCGGTCGGTCAGTGGCGCGATCCGGGCGACTGTCATGATCGTGACCATCGTCGCCTGTTCGGCAATTTTCGCGAACTACCTGGCTTTCACGCGGATCACGCAGAACCTGCTGGAATTCGTCGCGACAACGGATCTGTCACCCACGACGATCATGGCCATCATGGTCCTGGTGCTTCTGATCATGGGCATGTTCATGGACCAGCTTGCGATCCTGTCGCTGGCCATGCCGCTGGCTTTTCCGATCGCCATGGCGCTGGACTACAATCCGGTCTGGTTCGGTATCGTGGTGACCAAGACGGTCGAGATCGGTTTGCTGACACCGCCGCTGGGGTTGAATGCCTATGTGGCAGCAGCGCAGACCGGAGTGCCGCTCAAGACGATCTTTCGTGGAATTCTGCCCTTCCTCGGGATGGAAATCATCGTTCTGCTGCTTTTGCTGTGTTTTCCGCAGATCACCCTGTTCCTGCCGGAATTCATGACGCGCTGACGCTGTTTTCAATTAAATACAAACTGTGTGCATCCGGTTTCCTTCCCTTTTACCGTGGAAAAGGCCCCCGGGAGAAAAGCACCAGAACACGGAGACATATGTGACATGACGGTACTGGAAAGCAGTATTTCACCAGCCTCGGACGACTTTGCCCGCAACGTTGAGGCGATGGAACGGCAGTACTCTGTCATCGCTGACGAGGCGGCGCGCATCATCAAGGGTGGATCCGAGTCATCCCGAGCGCGGCACGTTGCGCGTGGCAAGCTGCTGCCACGGGACCGGATCGCCGGTCTGCTCGATCCGGGGTCACCGTTTCTTGAAGTCGGGCTATTTGCGGCTTCGGGGATGTATGGCGATGAAATACCGTCTGCTGGCGCCATCGCGGGGATTGGCCGTGTCGAGGGGCGCGATTGCATGATCCTGTGCAACGACGCGACCGTAAAGGGCGGCACCTATTTCCCGATGACGGTGAAAAAACACCTGCGCGCGCAGGAGATCGCCGAGGAAAATCACCTGCCCTGCATCTATCTGGTCGATTCCGGCGGCGCGAACCTGAACAATCAGGACGAGGTGTTCCCGGACCGCGACCACTTTGGCCGGATCTTTTACAATCAGGCGCGGATGAGCGCCAAGGGCATCGCCCAGATCGCCGTGGTGATGGGCTCCTGCACGGCCGGCGGTGCCTATGTGCCCGCGATGAGCGATCAGACCATCATCGTGCGTGAACAGGGCACGATCTTTCTGGCCGGTCCGCCGCTGGTCAAGGTCGCCACGGGCGAGATCATCGACGCCGAAACCCTTGGCGGTGGTGACACCCATACGCGGCTGTCGGGCGTTGCCGATTATCTGGCGGATGATGACCGCCACGCGCTGGCGCTGGCGCGCGAAATCGTCAGCCATCTGGGCCCCATGCCGCGCCCGTCGGTTGATTTCAAGACGCCCCAGGCACCGCTGTTTGCGGCGGATGAGGTGATGGGCATCGTTCCGGCCAACGACAAGACGCCCTATGACGCGCGCGAGATCATTGCACGTCTGGTGGATGGGTCCGACTTTGCCGAATTCAAGCCGCGCTACGGCACCACGCTGGTCACCGGCTTTGCCCATATCGACGGGATTCCCGTGGGTATTATTGCCAACAACGGCGTGCTGTTTTCCGAAAGCTCGGTCAAGGGCGCGCACTTCATCGAGTTGTGCTGTCAGCGCAAGATCCCGCTGTTGTTCCTGCAGAATATCACCGGCTTCATGGTCGGGTCGAAATACGAGGCTGGCGGAATAGCCAAGGACGGTGCCAAGCTGGTCACCGCCGTGTCGACCGCGTCGGTGCCCAAGGTGACGGTGGTCATCGGCGGGTCCTATGGTGCGGGCAATTATGGCATGTGCGGACGCGCGTTTGGCCCGCGCTTTGTCTGGATGTGGCCCAACGCGCGGATTTCGGTGATGGGCGGGGCGCAGGCATCGGGCGTGTTGGCAGACGTGCGCCGCGCCGGAATCGAGGCCAAGGGCGGCACATGGAGCGCCGAGGAAGAAGCCGCCTTCAAGCAGCCCACCATCGACATGTTCGAACGCCAGTCCCAGCCGCTCTATGCCTCGGCGCGGTTGTGGGATGACGGGATCATCGATCCGCGCAAAACCCGCGATGTCGTCGCGCTTTCGTTTCGTGCCGCGCTGAATGCGCCGGTCGAGGATACCAAATTTGGCCTGTTCAGGATGTGATGATGAAACCGTTCAACAAAATACTGATCGCCAATCGCGGTGAAATCGCCTGCCGTGTCATTCGTACTGCCCGCGCCATGGGGGTGCAGACCGTGGCCGTCTATTCCGATGCCGATGCGCGCGCGCAGCACGTCGCGCTGGCGGATGAGGCCGTGCATATCGGTGCCTCTGCTGTGTCAGAAAGCTATCTGAAGGGCGATGTGATTATTGCCGCCGCTTTGGCCACAGGCGCGCAGGCGATCCACCCCGGCTATGGTTTTCTGTCCGAAAACCCCGGTTTCGTAGAGGCGGTGGAAAAGGCCGGGCTGGTGTTCATCGGTCCTTCCGCCAGTGCGATCCGGGCCATGGGCCTGAAAGACGCGGCCAAGGCGCTGATGCAAACGGCGGGCGTGCCGGTTGTGCCGGGATATCACGGGGAAAATCAGGACCCTGCGTTTCTGGCAGAACAGGCGGATGCCATCGGGTATCCGGTTCTGATCAAGGCCCGTGCGGGCGGTGGCGGCAAGGGAATGCGCAAGGTGGATCAACCCGACGCATTCGCCGCTGGCCTTGCTTCGGCCCAGCGTGAGGGTGTGTCGGCCTTTGGTGACGGACATGTGTTGATCGAGAAATTCATCACGTCCCCGCGTCACATCGAAGTGCAGGTGTTTGGCGACAAGCACGGCAGTGCGGTGCATCTGTTTGAACGCGACTGTTCCCTGCAGCGTCGCCATCAGAAGGTGATCGAGGAAGCCCCGGCACCGGGCATGACGCCAGAGGTCCGCGAGGCAATGACATCGGCGGCTGTGACGGCGGCCAAAGCCATCAACTATGCCGGGGCAGGGACCATCGAGTTCATCGTTGACGGGTCTGGCCCGCTGCGCCCCGACGGGTTCTGGTTCATGGAAATGAACACCCGCCTGCAGGTCGAACATCCGGTGACCGAGGCGATCACCGGCGTCGATCTGGTTGAATGGCAGTTGCGCGTGGCCGCCGGAGGGCCGCTGCCCCGCGCGCAGGACGAACTGACGATCAGTGGTCATGCGTTCGAGGCCCGTCTTTATGCCGAAGACCCGTCCAACGGGTTCCTTCCGGCGACCGGGACCCTGCACCACCTGTCGTTCCACGACGCGGCCCGCAACGATACCGGCGTGCGCAGCGGCGATGATATCAGCCCGTGGTACGATCCGATGATCGCCAAGATCATCACGCATGGTGCCACACGCGAAGAGGCGCTTGGCCGGTTGCGCACGGCCTTGGCGCAGACCCATGTAGCGGGCACGGTGACCAACGCGGGGTTTTTGGCCTCTCTGGCGGCGCACGAGGGTTTTAACGCCTGCCACTTTGATACCGGTCTGATCGAGCGTGATCTGGAGAGCCTTTGCAACGCCGAACCGCTGAGCGAAGCGCATATCGCCTTTGCGGCGCTTGTCGCTCTGGACATACCGCTTGATACCCCTGCCGCGACCACCCGCCCGGGATGGCGGCTGTGGGGCGAGGCGCGTTCGGAGCTGCTGATGTTTTTCGGGGCTGATCTGATTGAGCGGTCACTGACCATCAATGGCGACGGGTCCATCACCCTGTCCGGGGGCGAGGCGTCTGTGACCCTGTCCGATATCCTGCGCGACGGGGATCTGATGTCGGCGCGGACCGGTGCGCACAGCGCGCGGATCGTCGCCCGGGTGATCCGGGCCGATCTGGGCGCGCGCAGGCTGGTTTCGGTTCTTTGTGACGGCGTGACCCGCGATCTGATTTTCCCGGACGCACGGTCTGGCCAAGCGGCGCGGGCGGACACCAGCAATGCAGTCGTGGCGCCGATGACCGGAGTGGTGATTCAGCTTCTGGTTCAGGTCGGTGATGCCGTGAAAGAGGGCGATACCCTGGGCGTCATCGAAGCGATGAAGATGGAAACCACCCTGAGGGCACCGCGTGACGGCACGATCATATCTGTGGCCTGCACTGTCGGGGCGGCGGTCGAGGGCGGTCTGGTTCTGGTGACATTCGAAGAACAGGTGGCGGAATGAGCGACCGCGTATCTATCTACGAAGTCGGTCCCCGTGACGGCCTTCAGAATGAAAAGAGCATCATCCCGACCGAGAAAAAGATCGAGCTGATCGACCTTTTGTCCCGTTCGGGGTTTAAAAAGATCGAGGCGACAAGCTTTGTGTCGCCTAAATGGGTGCCGCAGCTTGCTGATGCCGCCGATGTCATGGCCGGAATAGCGCGGGCAGAGGGCGTGGATTATGCCGTTCTGACGCCCAACCTGAAGGGGTTTGAGGCGGCAGTCGCAGCCGGAGCCGACGAAGTTGCGATCTTTGGATCGGCTTCGGAAGGCTTCAGCCAGAAGAACATCAACTGTTCTATCGCCGAAAGCCTTGCCCGGTTCGAACCCGTTATGGCGGCGGCTGCGGCGGCGCGGATCCCGGTACGGGGCTATGTGTCCTGTGTAGTGGCCTGCCCCTATGATGGGGATGTCGCGCCGCGCGCAGTCCAGAAGGTGGCCAGCACGCTTTTCGGAATGGGCTGCTACGAAGTTGCATTGGGCGATACCACCGGGGCCGGTACGCCGGACAGCATCCGCCGGATGATTGAGGCCGTTCAGGCTGCGGTGCCGACATCGCGGCTGGCGGGCCATTTCCATGATACCGGCAACACCGCCATCAGCAACGTCAAGGCGGCGCTGACATTGGGTCTGCGTACGTTTGACAGTGCCGTCGGGGGGCTGGGCGGATGCCCATACGCACCGGGGGCAAAGGGCAATGTTTCGACCAGCGCGCTTGTCGCGATGCTGGCTGCCGAAGGTTTCGAAACTGGCATAGACATGCAGGCCCTTGCCAAAGCGGAGGCCTGCATCGGCGCGCTTTCCCTTGGTCATGGTGCGTAGCAGGAGAGAATTCATGGAATACCAGACGATTCAGGTTGAAACCGACGCGCGTGGGGTTGCGATTGTCACGCTGCAGCGACCCGAAAAGCACAACGCCATGAACGCGCAGATGATCGCCGAACTGTCAGAGGCCGCGCGGGCATTGGGGGGTGATGACACTGTCCGCGTCGTCGTTCTGACCGGTGCTGGCAAAACCTTTTGCGCGGGCGGCGACCTTGGCTGGATGCGCGATCAGGCGGGCAAGGATCGTGCCGGAAAGATGGCAGAGGCCGGGGCGCTGGCCACTATGTTGGGCCTTTGGAACGCGCTGCCCAAACCGCTGATCGGGCGGGTGCACGGCGCGGCCTATGGGGGCGGTATCGGTCTGGTCGCGGTATGCGATATCGTTGTGGCAGAAAGTGCGACGCGCTTTGCCCTGACCGAAACGCGGCTGGGCCTGATCCCGGCGACCATCGGACCCTTTGTGGTGCGCCGTCTGGGCGAAGCTTTTGCCCGACAGGTGTTCTTCAACGCCAAACCCTTTGACGTCGATTTCCTGATACGGGCCGGTCTTGTTGCCAGAACTTGCCCCGCTGATGGGATGGATGCCGCCGTGGAAGAGGAAGTTTTGGCGTTTCTGGACTGCGCGCCCGGTGCCGTGGCACGCGCCAAGGCCCTGTGCCGCACGCTGTCTGGCCCCGACCCGGTTACCGCCGCCGACCTGACCGCCAACGCGCTTGCCGATTGTTGGGAAACCGACGAAACTCGGGAAGGCATCGCCGCCTTTTTTGCCAAGCAGACGCCGTCCTGGCGATCCGGAAAGTGAAGGGGGCGCTGGCATTTCAGCGATGCCCGTCCCTGGCCAAAACGCGGTTCTGAAGGGATTGGAAAGCGCACCGGAAAAGCGGTGATTTCAGACCTTTCGCCGGGACGTCTGGCGGACCTGCAGCTGATCCAGCGCATCAGCGTTTTCCCGGCCCCAGCCATAGACCAGTTCGACAAGACCGACGAACCTGATGCCCAGCGGGGTCAGGCTGTATTCGACCGCAGGCGGGACTGTGTTCTCGACATGACGGTGGATCAGGCCGCTTTCTTCCATTTCGCGCAGGGTCTGCACCAGCATCTTTTTAGAGATCCCCGGCAGGCTGCGGTGCAGGACGCCGTTGCGCGCCGCGCCATCGTGCTGGGCATGAAGGGTGTGCAGGATCATGCTGGTCCATTTTGTCGCAAAGATCTCCATCACGCGGCGCGGCGCGCAATCTTCGCGCCAGTTACCTTCGTCGCTGCCTGCCTGCATGGTGGTTACCTCTTGGTGACTACGTTCCAATTTGGTGCCGTCTAGCGGATAGCCAAGTGCCTGACTAGGTGATCTTCAACGCTAACAAAGGAGACATCAAATGGAACGCAAAGCACTCGTGGTCGGCGCGACTGGCATTCAGGGCACTGCGGTCGCGGATCAGCTGGTTCTGGATGGATGGACGGTCTACGGTCTGTCCCGGACCCCCCAATTGCAGGACGGCGTTACGCCCGTTGCGGCGGATTTGCTGCAGCCTGAAACCCTGGCCAAGGCCTTGGACGGTATCGCACCCACACATGTCTTTCTGACCACGTGGCTGCGCCGCGATACCGAAGCCGAGAACATCAGGGTGAACGCCGCAATGCTGCGGAACCTGTTTGATGCACTGCGCGAAAAGGGATCTGTTCAGCATACGGCGCTGGTTACGGGCCTGAAGCATTACCTTGGACCATTCGAGGCCTATGGCAAAGGCACCCTGCCCAAGACGCCGTTCCGCGAAGATCAAGGGCGGTTGAATGTCGAAAATTTCTACTACGCCCAAGAGGATGAGGTGTTTGCGGCCGCCGAACGTGATGGCTTTGGCTGGAGCATTCACCGTCCGCACACCGTGATCGGCAAGGCGGTTGGCAACGCGATGAACATGGGCACCACGCTTGCGGTCTATGCCACGATCTGCCGCGAAACCGGACGACCGTTCCGCTTTCCTGGGTCCGCCGTTCAGTGGAACAGCCTGACAGACATGACCGACGCCCGTCAGCTGGCGGCGCAGGCGATCTGGGCGGCGACGACACCTGCGGCCCGCAATCAGGATTTCAACATCGTCAACGGGGATGTTTTCCGCTGGAGTTGGATGTGGCACCGCATCGCCGACTGGTTCGGGATCAAGGCAGAGGAGTTTGATGGTACGGTGCGCCCGCTGGAAGAGCAGATGCGGGACGATGCCGGAATCTGGGCCGGGATCGCAGAGCGCCATGGCCTGAGTGAGCACGATCTGTCACGGCTGGTTTCGCCTTGGCACACCGACGCAGATCTTGGTCGGCCGATCGAGGTTGTCACAGACATGTCCAAAAGCCGAAAGCTGGGTTTCACGGGCTATCAGGCGACCGATGAGGCGTTTTTCGACCTGTTCGAACGGCTGCGCGCGGACGGAATTCTGCCGTCCAACTGAGCTGCAAAGCGAAGGATCGGTTGTCGTGAGAAATGGCAACATGCGCCACCGGCCCATATTCCAAAGGCGCGAATCAGGGCCGGTGGCGCAGTGTTGTCTCTCAGGATCAATGGGATAAACTTACGGTGCTTGATCCGATCCCCGTCCGTGGTAACATGGTAAACGCAAGGGGGATGATCATTATGGCAGCACCTGCGGAAGTAACATGGGTCAAAACTGACCCGACCGGCGCAGAAATCCTGAAGATCGGTGGCACCCGTCGCGGCTTTTTCAGCAAGTCGAATTGGGAATTGTCCGTGAAAGAGGCCATTGCGCTGGTTGAACAGGATGAGTGGCGATTTTTCGTCCACGTTGACGAGCGGAAGGGCTGGCTCGAGGTTCTTGAGCAGCCTGATGGCACCAAGAAATTCAGCGCTGATGGCCCCATTCAGACGCTCATGTAATCGCTCCAGCGGGCAGATCGATGCGCTATTGGTGATCATCAGTCGATGAAACGGCTACTGCTGGGCTGAAATTCTGATTTTTCGGGCCAGACCGTGCGCTTCCGGTCCGTGCGCTATCGGCATCGAACCGAAATTCGGTGGGGGCGGGCTGTTGTACGAAACAATTGAGCGCCGCCCCGCAAAAGGTCAGGTGTTGAACAGGAAGTGCAGCACGTCACCGTCCCTGACGATATAGGCCTTGCCCTCGGCACGCATCTTGCCGGCGTCTTTGGCGGGCTGTTCGCCACCCAGAGTGACAAAATCGTTAAAGGCGATGGTTTCCGCGCGGATGAAGCCGCGTTCGAAATCGCCGTGGATGACACCGGCCGCCTGAGGCGCCGAGGTGCCCTGACGGATGGTCCAGGCGCGCGCCTCTTTCGGGCCGACGGTGAAATAGGTCTCAAGGTGCAGCAATTCGTATCCGGCGCGGATCAGCCGGTCGAGTCCCGGCTCCTCCAGACCCATCTCGCTCAGGAACATTTCGGCTTCGTCGGCGTCAAGCTGCGAGATGTCCTCTTCGATCTTGGCGGAAATGACGACGTGGGAATTGCCCTGATCAGCGGCCATCTTCGCCACGTTTTCCGAATGCTGGTTGCCGCTGGCGGCCTCTTCTTCGGACACGTTGCAGACGTAAAGCACAGGCTTGGTCGTCAGCAGCTGGAGCATGCGCCACGCCTTGGCATCTTCGGGATCGACGGCGACGGTGCGGGCGGGCTGGCCCTGCTCCAGCGCGGCAAGAGCGGCCTTCATCAGGCGTTCCTGCTGGACCGCCTCCTTGTCGCCGCCACGAACCTTGCGGGTGATGTTAACAAGACGCTTTTCAATCGATTCGATGTCCGAAATCATCAGCTCGGTTTCGATCGTTTCGGCATCGGCAACCGGATCGACACGGCCATCGACATGGACGACATCACCATCTTCGAAACAGCGCAGCACATGGGCGATGGCGTCGACTTCGCGGATGTTGGCCAAAAACTGGTTGCCCAGGCCTTCACCCTTGGAGGCGCCCTTGACCAGACCGGCGATGTCCACAAACGTCATACGCGTCGGGATCGTCTGCTTGGATTTCGCGATTTCCGCCAGTTTATCAAGGCGTGCGTCGGGCACGGCCACATCACCGACATTGGGTTCGATGGTGCAGAACGGAAAGTTCGCAGCCTGCGCTGCGGCGGTTTTCGTCAGCGCGTTGAACAGGGTCGACTTGCCCACATTGGGCAGACCCACGATTCCCATCTTGAAGCCCATGATGTGTTCCTTTTCACCGCTGCAACGCGCCGCTTCTAGTGCCAGCGGTCAGAGGGCGCAAGCCTGCGCTCCCCTGACTATGTGGTCTTTACTGCCAGTCCCCTTCAAAGCCTTTGGGGATCAGCAGGATATCGCGGTCGAGCGTGGTGACATCGCGTCGGCCACACATCGCCATGGAGAGGTCGAGTTCCTTGTGGATGACCTCGAGCGCCTTGGTCACACCCGCTTCGCCCATCGCGCCAAGGCCATAGACGTAGGCGCGTCCGATCCAGGTGCCCTTGGCCCCCATGCTGAGCGCTTTCAGAACGTCCTGACCCGAGCGGATGCCGGAATCCAGATGGACCTCGATCCTGTCGCCGACAGCATCCATGATAGCGGGCAGGGCGCGGATGGAACTGAGCGCGCCGTCGAGCTGTCGACCGCCGTGGTTCGAGACAACGATGGCATCGGCACCGACATTGCAGGCCTCGAGCGCATCGCGCGGATCCATGATGCCCTTGATGATCAGCGGGCCGTCCCACATCTTGCGGAACTGGCGAATGCGGTCCCAGTCCAGAGAGGGATCAAAGGCTTCGGCCGTCCATGTGGTAAGCGAGGAGGGGTCCGTGACCCCCTTGGCGTGGCCGACGATATTGCCGAAAAAGCGGCGTTTTGTCTGTAGCATCCCCAGACCCCAGCCAACCTTGGTCATCATGTTGGCCACCGACTTGGGCGTAAGCTTGGGCGGGGCGGACAGGCCGTTCTTGATGTCCTTGTGGCGCTGGCCCATGATCTGCAGATCGACCGTGATCACCGCAGCCGAGCATTTCGCGGCCTTGGCGCGGTCGAACAGCCGCTGCATGTAGTCGTCGTCCTTGAGTGTATAGACCTGCATCCAGAAGGGTTTGGATGTGTTTTCGGCAACGTCTTCGATCGAGCAGATCGACATGGTCGAGAGGCAATAGGGCACGCCGAATTTCTCTGCGGCGCGCGCGGCCTTAATCTCTCCGTCGAAGTGCTGCATCCCGGTCAGCCCGACAGGCGCAAGCGCTACGGGCATCGCGACATTCTGCCCGATCATGCGGGAAGCGGTCGTGCGGCCCGCCATATCCATGGCAACCCGCTGGCGCAGGTAGATCTGATCGAAATCGCTGGAATTCTCGCGGAAGGTCTGTTCTGACCAGCTCCCCGACTCGGCATAATCATAGAACATCCGGGGCACCCGGCGCCGGTACAGGCGCTTGAGGTCGGCGATCTCGGTGATCACGGGCATGGGCTGCGGCCTTTCCTTCAGATTGGTCAGGAATACGTACCAAGAGCCTGCGGCGTCGGCAATGGACAAGCCACGCAGGACCCCGGGGGTGATCCCATTGAGCGCCTGCGGCGCACCGGTCATGTCGCCCCCCGCCTGTGGCGGGTGTCTTCGCACGGGCCCGACCGTGACGCATTTGTCCGGCGGAAAGGAAGGCCGCGAATTTCACAGCAAAAGCGTTCTGGACGGGCGATGCATATCAGGAAGGCTTGCATCTGGGCCGCGTCACATTATGCAGGATTCCATGACACAAAATTCCTCCGATGAACTGCTCACACTTGCCGCGCTCGGCTGGTCCGAGGCGTTTGACGAACAGTTGGCTGCCGACGAGGTGGATCTGGTGCGACTGCGCGTCGCGACCGTGCACCGCGCGAGGATGACAGCGATCGGCGTGGCGGGGCCGGTCAAGCTGTCGCTTCCGGCGCAGGTCAATACCGGCGATTACGCCGTTGGCGACTGGGTTCTGGCCGAACCGGGAACAAACCTGCTGATCCGGCGGCTGGAACGGCAATCGCTGCTGCAACGCCGGACAGAGGGCAGCCGCGGTCCACAGCTGATCGCCGCCAATGTCGATACGCTGTTTATCGTCACCTCGTGTAATGCCGATTTCAATCCGGCGCGGCTTGAACGCTATCTGGCCTTGAGCAACGAAGCGGGCTGCGCGCCTGTCATCGTCCTGACCAAGGCCGATCAGGTCGAGAGTGTTGAGCAGTACCGCGAACAGGCCGAAGAACTGCAGCGCGATCTGCCGGTGGTTGCCCTGAATGCCAAGCTGGCCGAGGCTGCGACGCCTCTGGCCCCATGGTGTGGGGCTGGTCAAACCGTGGCGTTGGTGGGGTCCTCTGGTGTCGGGAAATCAACGCTGCTGAATACGCTGGCCGCCACGGCACCCGGAGAGGGGCAGGAGACCGGCGGAATTCGCGAAGGCGATGCCAAGGGGCGGCACACCACCACCGCGCGGTCGCTGCATGCGATCAAGGGTGGCGGCTGGGTGATCGACACGCCGGGTATGCGCACGCTTCACATGAGTGACGCGGCCGAGGGGCTGGAAGCGGTCTTTGCCGAAATCACCGAGCTTGCGCCCGGTTGCAAGTTCCGGGACTGCACCCATGAGCATGAGCCGGGCTGCGCTGTCCAGGCGGCGATCGCCAGTGGTGATCTGGACCCGGCGCGGTTGGACCGCTGGCGCAAGTTGCTGGGTGAAAACCGCGAGAATACTCCGGTGCAGACCGGGCCGCGCGGCAACAGGATCACACAGATGCCCGGGCGGAAGCGGTGAGGGTGCGATGGGTTGTTCAGCTATGCGCCGTTATTGCTTAATCAGCGCCGCATGACCGTTTCGGGGGCATGTCTGGCGGTCGATGGAGGCGGCACCCGCTGCCGGTTTGCGCTAATGTGGGACGGTCACCGGCATGAACTGCTTGGGCCGGGCGCCAATGTGAGCACGGACTTTACCCAGTCTCTGGAAGTGCTGCGAAATGGCTTTGCCTCGCTGGCGGCGGATGCCGGGATGACCTGTGACGCGCTCTATTCTGTGCCGACTTATTTGGGACTTGCGGGTGTGATTGATGCCGCCACAGCCGCGCGAGTGGCAGCGGCGCTGCCGTTCGCCACGCTTCGGGTGGAAGAGGATCGTCCCGCCGCCCTGACGGGTGCGCTGGAGGCGGGCTTTGGCTGTGTTGCAGCGGTCGGCACCGGATCCTTTCTGGGGCGGGCCGATGCCGGTGGTGTCAGGTTCATCGGCGGGCATGGGATGGTTCTGGGGGATGAGGCATCGGGTGCCTGGCTTGGCCGTTCGGTGCTGATCAGGAGCTTGCATGCGATAGATGGCATTGCGCCGGATAGCGAACTTTGCGCCGGTTTGCGGGAACGGTTGGGGGGCGCGGTCGGCCTGATCAACTTTGCGCGCAGCGCGACGCCGGGGCAGTTCGCGGCCTTTGCACCGGAGGTGGTTGCCGCCGCAGACAGCGGGGATGCCGTCGCGCGTGAACTTATGGCCGAGGGGGGCGGGTATCTGGCCCGTTGCCTGTGTGCTCTGGGCTGGCAGGAGGGCGAGCGGCTGTGCCTCATGGGGGGACTCGGCCCCTCCTATGCGCGCTGGCTGACGCCTGGAATGCAGGCGGCGTTGATGCCGCCTGTCGGCAGCGCGCTTGACGGAGCACTGACACTGGCGGCCCGGTTGGCAAGGGGCGAAGTACAATGAAAACGCGGTTTGCACTGACAGGCGCACAGGTCTTTGACGGGCGCGATTTACATGACGGGATTGCCGTTGTCGTGGCCGGGGGCCAGATCGAGGCGGTACTGCCTGAGGATCAGCTGCCTGCTGGTGTGACGCGGGTCGCGTTGGATGGTGGCATTCTGTGCCCCGGATTTGTCGATCTGCAGGTGAATGGCGGTGGCGGGGTGTTGTTCAACGACGCCCCGGAAGTGGCAGTGTTGGAGCGGATGGCCCGGGCACATGCGGGGCTGGGCGCAACGACGATCCTGCCGACGTTGATTTCCGATGTGCCCGACAGGACCCGTGCCGCGATTGATGCTGTGGCTCTGGCCGTTGCGCAGGGCGTTCCGGGGATCGGCGGGCTGCATCTTGAGGGGCCGCATCTGGCGCTGTCGCGCAAGGGCGCGCATGAACCCGGATGCATTCGGGTGATGCAGGCGGCAGATCTGGAATTGTTGCTTGAGGCGGCGAAGCGCCTGCCGGTGCTGATCGTCACGCTGGCCCCTGAGGCTGTGTCGCTTGAACAGATCGCGGCGCTTGCGCAGGCAGGTGTGGTGGTCTCACTCGGGCATAGCGATTGCAGTTGTGAACAGGCGCGGGCGGCGTTCGGGGCGGGTGCCCGGATGGTCACGCATCTGTTCAACGCCATGAGCCAGCTGGGCAGCCGAGCCCCCGGTCTGGTGGGAGCGGCGCTGAGCGAACAGGGAATCGCTGCTGGGGTGATCGCCGATCTGGTGCATGTGCAGGGCCCGGCATTGCAGGTGGCGCTGGCTGCGGATGCGATGCGCGCGGGTCTCTTTCTGGTCAGCGATGCGATGGCGCCTGCGGGCAGCGATCTGGCCTCGTTCACGCTAACCGGACAACGCGTGACACGCGCGGGTGGCACGCTGCGGCTGAATGATGGCACGCTGGCGGGTGCGGATCTGGATTTGGCTCGGGCAGTTCGCAATCTGCTGGGGCTGGGAGTTCCTGTGGCGCAGGCGCTGGCAATGGCAACGATTCGGCCTGCACGGGCGGCGGGGCTTGGCCATGCGGGGTTTCTATGCGCCGGGGCCGACGCAGACCTTGTGCACATGAACGAGCGGTTGGAGCTGAAGGCGGTTTGGCAGAAGGGGCAGGCTGTGGCGCTGTCGCCTAGCTAGCGGCAGCCTTCTAAGGATCCTGGCGTGACGTGCGGCGCAAGCGGATGACCACATCGACACTGGCAATTTCGGCCCCGTCGGGTGCCGAAGGCAGGCGCGCAATTTCGAGCTGATCCGACGGCGCGTCGGTCAGGGTGCCATCGTCTTCCCAAAAGAAATGCGGATGATCATGGGTGTTGGTGTCGAAGTAGCTTTTCGAGCCGTCCACCGTGACCTCTTGCATGAGGCCGGCATCGCAGAACGCCTTGAGCGTGTTGTAGACCGTGGCCAGCGACACACGCTCGCCGTGATCCCTTGCGGCGTCGAAAAGGCTTTCGGCGGTCACATGCCGGTTCTGACCATCGCCGACAAGCAATGCAGCCAGCGTCAGGCGCTGCCGCGTCGGGCGCAGGTCGGCACGAGCCAGCCAGTCGGTTCCACGATTTGCCGCGTCGGGTGTCATATGGTCCATGTCCTTTGAGCCTCCTGACTACGTATAGAGCGTCTGACTACCGGATTTCAAACGAAATTGCCCGGACAGGGTTTCACGCGGCCTCGGCACCGCAGGCTTGCGCCCTGCGCGACCCCGATGCTAGAGGGGTCAGACGAGTAGGACCAATAGATGAGGCGCACCCTAATATGGCTGACTACCCGAGCCAGTTTGACAAGGACGATCTGCTGAAATGCGCGCGGGGCGAATTGTTCGGCCCCGGAAATGCGCAACTGCCAGCCCCGCCTATGCTGATGATGGACCGGATCACCGAAATTTCGGGTGACGGCGGCCTGCATGGCAAGGGCCATGTCGTGGCCGAGTTCGATATCAACCCGGACCTTTGGTTCTTTGAGTGCCATTTTCCCGGCAATCCGATCATGCCTGGCTGTCTTGGCCTTGACGGTCTGTGGCAGCTGACTGGTTTTAACCTTGGCTGGCGTGGCTGGCTGGGGCGGGGGTATGCACTGGGAGTGGGCGAGGTCAAGCTGACCGGAATGGTGCGGCCTGACCGCAAGATGCTGACCTACAAGATCGATTTCACCAAGGCGATCCAGACCCGCCGCCTGACCATGGGCGTGGCCGATGGTATTGTCGAGGCGGACGGCGAAGTTATCTATCAAGTCAAGGACATGAAGGTCGCATTGTCGGAGAGCTGATCCGACCACAAGCTGACCGAACAGGAGGAGAGCGCCATGCGCCGTGTCGTCGTCACTGGACTGGGTATCGTGTCGTCCATCGGGAACAATTCCGAAGAGGTTCTGGCCTCTTTGAAGGCCGGTAAATCCGGGATCACCGCCAACGCCGACATGGCCGAGCGTGGGTTCCGCAGCCAGATCGCCGGCAACGTCAAACTGGACGTGACCGAGCATGTGGAAAAGCGCACGCTGCGGTTCATGGGGCCGGGTGCGGCCTATGCCCATATCGCCATGGCCCAGGCCATCGCCGATTCGGGGCTTGAGGAATCTGACATCTCGAACCCGCGTACCGGCCTTATCGCCGGGTCGGGCGGACCGTCGACCAGTTCCATGTTTGCCGCGCATCAGGTCGTGCTGAACTCTGGCGCGCCCAAGCGGATCGGGCCGTTCGCCGTGCCCAAGTGCATGTCCTCCACGATCTCGGCCAACCTCAGTACCGCTTACAAGATCAAGGGCATCAACTATTCCATCACTTCGGCTTGCTCGACCTCTCTGCATTGCATCGGCAACGCGGCGGAACAGATCATGATGGGCAAGCAGGATGTGATGTTCGCAGGCGGCGGCGAGGAGTTGGACTGGACGCTGTCCTGCCTGTTCGACGCCATGGGGGCGATGTCGTCCAAGTACAACGACACACCCGAAAAGGCGTCGCGCGCCTTTGACGCCGCTCGTGACGGGTTCGTCATCGCGGGCGGCGGGGGCATTCTGGTTCTCGAAGAACTGGAGCATGCCAAGGCGCGCGGTGCGAAGATCTATGCCGAAGTGACCGGCTATGCGGCAACGTCGGACGGACATGACATGGTTGCCCCTTCGGGCGAGGGCGGCGAGCGGGCAATGCGTCTGGCGCTGCAATCCCTGACTGATCGCAAGGTCGGCTATATCAACGCGCACGGCACTTCGACGCCCGTCGGTGACGTGGGCGAGATCGAGGCGGTGCGCCGCGTCTTTGGTGACGGACAGACACCGCTGGTCAGCTCGACCAAGTCGATGACGGGACACAGCCAGGGCGCAACTGGCGCGCAGGAGGCGATCTATTGCCTGCTGATGCTGCGGGACGATTTTATCGCGCCGTCGATCAACGTCGAAACGCTCGATCCGGCGCTCAAGCCTGCGGAAATTGCGACCAGCCTTGTGGAAAACGCCGGGCTGGATACGGTGATGACCAATTCGTTTGGATTTGGCGGCACCAACGGCTCCATGCTTCTCAGCAGATATCACGGGTGAGATCAGAACAATGTCGGATCAGCTAAAAGGCAAACGCGGCCTTGTCATGGGTGTCGCGAACGAACGGTCGATCGCCTGGGGTATTGCCAAATCGCTTGCCGGGGCAGGGGCCGAACTGGCCTTTACCTATCAGGGTGAGGCCTTCGGGAGCCGTCTGAAGCCGCTGGCCGAAAGCGTCGGGTCGGACTTCATGGTAGATGTGGACGTGACCGACGATGCTTCGCTTGATGCGGCGTTCGAGCAGCTCGGCGCGCGCTGGCCGACGATAGACTTTGTGATTCACGCCATCGCCTTTTCGGACAAGTCCGAACTGACGGGCCGGTTCCTGAACACCAGCCGTGCGAATTTCAAGAACTCGCTGGATATATCGGCCTACAGTTTCGTTGAAATCGCGCGGCGCGCGCATCCGCTGATGGTGGAAAGCGGCGGGACGTTGATCACGCTGACCTATCAGGGGTCCAACAAGGTTGTGCCGAATTACAACGTGATGGGGGTCGCCAAGGCGGCGCTAGAGGCGGCAACACGCTACCTTGCCAACGATCTGGGCCCCGAGGGTATCCGGGTGAACGCAATCAGCCCGGGGCCGATGAAGACGCTTGCCGGGGCGGCCATTGGTGGCGCACGCAAGACCTACAAGCACACCGACATGAATGCCCCGCTGCGTACCAACGCAACGCTCGACGCGGTTGGCGGCACGGCAGTCTACCTCGTGTCGGATGCTGGTGCCTGCACCACGGGCGAGATCATCCATGTGGACGGCGGGTTCCATGTGCTGGGTATGCCGCAGTACGAAAACCTCTGAATCCTTTGAACCTGGGTAACTGGCGCTGGCCGAGCTTCGGCTGTGCCGTGATCCGCCGCGAGGTTGTCAAATGGTTGGTGCTCTAATTCTGGCGCAGCGATATTCCCATTTTTGGGGAATTGTCCAAGTGTCAGAGGTCATGTTTGGCAACTGATTCTGTCGGAATTTTTACCGGCATGTTGGCACATCCTCAAAGGGTTGTGACGTCAATGCGCGTCAACTGGAGGTAGAGGAGCGGGAGATTTGCCCCAAAAATCTGCCAAAACCTGCAAGTTTCGTCATGTAACACCCCCGGCAAGTCGCGTTGGCGACACGACCATGATCCGCAGGCATGTATCATGGTCCTTAGTGATGAGTTTAAGTTTTACTTATAATGTTCGCGTACTGAGTTGTTGTTTCCCCGACATGGACCCCGGCAGTTCCGGGGTCCCTTTTTTTATGGAACGTCCATGCAAGCGTTCGCTGGATCGCTATGTTGCTAACGCGATCACAGGCCTCGAGTCAGCTGTGAGCCAAGTCCGTCGGGGTTGAGAATTTCGATCTCTTCCTTGCGAATTGCAATCAAATCTTCGTCCCGCAGGCGACCCAGCACTTTGTTTACGGTCTGTCGCGAGCAACCCACCACATTTGCGAGATAGGATTGGGTGATCCGCACCACGCGATCTTCTGCGGAGAGATGCCAAAGATAACTGCTGATCCGTTGTTCGGCAGGCTGGAATTGATCAATGGCCTTGAACTGGTTGTCTCGCTGCATCCGTAAGACATAAGAGCGCGATACATTGCGCACAAAGATCTCGGACCTCATCATCGTGCGCAGCTTGCTACTTGGATAAAGCAGCGTCACGGTGTTGGGGTGGACAACAGCGCTCGCGACGCAGGGAAGCTGCGCGAAGACTTCCGGCTCTCCCACTGCATCCCCGGTTGAAAGTTGGGTGATGATCGCACGGTGGCCATCCACAGACAGGTAAGAAATTTCGACAGTGCCGGTGGCGATGAGTATAAAACCTGGCGACGGTTCGCCCTGAGTCAGTATCTCTGTCGCGCCCACGTGAGTCTGGACGATACAATCATCAAGAAACGCAGCCTTTTCACAAGGCGGCATATCTTCCAGAAGAGCGCAGTTCTTGAGATGGGGAAACCGGAGAGACGTCTTCATCTGTGCGTGTTCAATCTCCGAAGGGTCTTCTACAGGACGTTGCCACAAATTTAATTCAGCCTGTTCATGCTTTTGACAGCATGCGCCGGACGGTACGTATTGTATGTGCCATAGCCCAGACCGTTTCCACTGGTACCAAGGTCTGAGGATCCATGCTGCCCGACATTCATTGGTTAGGCTACGGGGCCGCAAGTGAACCTCTCACACGCTTCTTGATGTAACGTCCGTGAATTATCGTGATAATGCAAGCACAGTCGGTGCCGGGCCAGCAATTGTCGGACTTCGTGGCCCCGCCTGTATCGCTAGGCACACTCCGTCCATTCAGCAGTGACCTCCTGCCGTCCGAGACGGCTGCCATGGGGTCGACATTTTTCACGTTGAGCCACCCCCCGGTTTTGCGCTATCCCCCGCCTTTGTACCCGTTTTCGGAGTCCTCGCCATGACAACGCCCAAAAAGCTGTTCATCAAAACCTATGGCTGCCAGATGAACGTCTACGATTCCGAGCGTATGTCAGAGGCGTTGGGTGAGCAGGGCTATGTGGCGACCGATACGCCGGATGATGCCGACATGATCCTGCTGAACACCTGCCACATCCGCGAACGGGCGGCGGAAAAGGTCTATTCCGAGCTTGGCCGTTACAGGGGCCTTAAGGAAGCGAAACCAGATCTCAAGATCGGGGTGGCCGGTTGCGTCGCGCAAGCCGAGGGCGCCGAAATCATGCGCCGCCAGCCGCTGGTCGATCTGGTGGTTGGGCCACAAAGCTATCATCGTCTGCCGCAGATGGAGGCGCAGGTTCGAACGGGCGTCCGCGCGCTTGATACTGATTTCCCTGAAGAGGACAAATTCGAGGCGCTGAAGGCCCGGCCTAAGGCGCGTCGCGCTCCGGCGGCCTTTCTGACCGTGCAGGAGGGCTGTGACAAGTTCTGCGCTTTCTGCGTGGTGCCCTATACCCGTGGCGCAGAGGTCAGCCGCCCGGTGGACCGTATCCTGACCGAGGCGCGTGATCTGGTGGATCGGGGTGTACGCGAGCTGACGCTTCTGGGTCAGAACGTGAACGCGTATCACGGCGCGGGGCCGGACGGTGACTGGACACTGGCCAAGCTCATCTGGGCGCTGAACGACGTGGATGGGCTGGAACGCATCCGCTTTACCACCAGTCATCCGAACGACATGACCGATGAGTTGATCGAGGCGCATGCCTCCTGTCCCAAACTGATGCCATATCTGCACCTGCCGGTGCAGTCCGGCAGCGACCGCATCCTTAAACGCATGAACCGCTCTCACACGGCGGAAAGCTATCTTCGGCTGATCGAGCGTCTGCGTGCCGCACGGCCTGATATCCTGATGTCTGGCGATTTTATCGTCGGTTTTCCCGAAGAGACGGAGGAGGATTTTCAGGCAACGCTGAACCTGATCGAAGCGGTTGGCTACGGCTATGCCTATACCTTCAAATACTCCACCCGTCCCGGCACCCCGGCCGCCGAGCGCGCACAGGTGCCCGAGGATGTGAAGGATGAACGGCTGAAGCGAATTCAGGCGCTGATCACACAGCAGCAGCAGGACCTGCAGCAGTCCATGGTCGGTCGGGAACTGACTGTGCTGTTTGAAAAGCCTGGCCGGTTCGAAGGCCAGATGGGCGGCAAGTCAGAATACCTTCACGCCGTTCATGTGATGGCACCCGACGCGAAACCGGGTGACATGGCCCGGGTCAGAATCACCGAGAGCGTTCGGAATTCGCTCAAGGGCGTTTTGATCTGATTGCCCCGCCATCTGGTGAATCGGTCGGCCTTGGGAAGCAAGTTTCTGAGTGCCACCGCGATTTGAACGGATTTGCTCATCAAACCAGCGATCGATTCCCTTGGCACTCAAAGTCACCACAACATCTTGTGGTTTTCACTTCACACAGGCGTATTCCTTGCTAATGTGATGGGTATATTGAGCTTGCGCCGTGGTCCACTTTTTGCCCACGGCCTCTTGCAAACAACAAGAGGGACAGAGGCCATGGCCAACCGCACCACCAAAGCCCACTTAGCCGCAATGACGGCCGCAGCACTTTGCGGTTTCATCCGTGCCCCGCTCTGGAAAATCCGTCAGTGCCTGCATACGTAGTGTCGTGCAGTTACCCGCTGCATAGGTTTTTTACCATTTCTACCCCTGCCATCCGTCGGCATTCGCTTGCCTTGCCCGCTCAGGCTTGGCACCCTTCCCAGGAACCGCAAGTTTGGAGACATGCGTGACCACAGGCACCCTGATTGAAGCCAGTATCGAATTTCCTGACAACCGTCTGCTGATCGAACTCTGTGGTGAGTTTGACCGCAACCTGACAGACATAGAAACGCGACTTGGCGTGCAGATCCTGCGCCGGGGCAATGTCCTGTCCATTCATGGCGAACCCGCGGCACAGGCCGAAGCGAAAGAGGTGCTGGAGTCGCTCTACGCCCGCCTCGAACAAGGCCGCAGTGTGGGCGAGGGTGACATCGACCGCGAATTCCGGATGGCCCCAGAAGCGCCTGCCGCAGGCAGCGACAGGCAGCTTGAAATGTTTTCCGGCGGCAAGGTCGAGATCAAGACCCGCCGCAAGCTGGTCGAACCGCGCACCGATGCGCAAAAAGCCTATGTCAAGGCGCTGTTCCAGAACGAACTGGCCTTTGGCATCGGCCCGGCTGGTACGGGTAAGACTTACCTCGCTGTCGCTGTCGGCGTGAACATGTTCATCAATGGCATGGTCGACAAGATCATTCTGTCCCGCCCCGCCGTCGAGGCCGGGGAAAAGTTGGGGTTCCTGCCCGGCGCGATGGAGGACAAGGTCGATCCCTACATGCAGCCGCTATATGATGCGCTGAACGATTTCCTGCCTGGCAAGCAGCTTGCCAAGCTGCGCGAAGAAAAGGTGATCGAGATCGCCCCGCTTGCCTTCATGCGCGGCCGTACGCTTGCCAATGCCTTTGTGGTGCTGGACGAGGCGCAGAATGCCACGACGATGCAGATGAAGATGTTCCTGACGCGCCTGGGCGAAGGGTCGCGGATGGTGGTGACGGGGGACCGCACTCAGATCGACCTTCCGCGCGGCGTGCCCTCGGGGCTGCAGGATGCCGAACGTCTTCTGGGCAATATCCCCAAGATCAGCTTCAATTATTTCACGTCCAAGGATGTGGTGCGCCACCCGCTCGTGGCGGCGATCATCGAAGCCTACGAAAAGGACAGCGGGGGCACGTGACATCACCGGACCAAATGCTGACTGATACAATCGTCGAGGATGATCGTTGGAGCGACCTCGACATCGAAACCCTGGCCGAGGGGGCGTCCCGTGCCACGCTCGGCCATCTGGATCTTGATCCGGCACAATTTGAAATTGCGGTGCTGGCCTGTGACGATACACGAATCGCCACGCTGAATGCCGAATTCCGCGCCAAGCCGACGCCAACCAATGTCCTGAGTTGGCCCTCCTGGGATCTTTCCGCCGAGACAGAAGGCGATGCCCCGGAGGAGGCGCCAGAAGCGGACGGAGAGCCGGAAAGCCTTGGAGATATAGCCATTTCCTGGGACACCTGCGAGCGCGAAGCAAAGGAATCGGGTAAGCTTTTAGCCGATCATGCGACGCATCTGATCATTCACGGAGTGTTACATCTGCTTGGTTATGACCATGTGCGTGACGGCGATGCCACGCTCATGGAGGGGCATGAAACCGCAATACTTGGCAAAATGGGTATCGACGACCCATATAGGGACCATTAGACGACGACATAGGAATGGCAGTGCCTGATGCGCAGCCGATTTGGACAGGGATAAAATGGGCGATAGCGACGGTTCTTCTAATGCAGCGCAAAGCGCGCAGGATGAAGAACAGGATAACAAGTCGGTAGGATTTTTCCGCCGGATCGTGGGGGTTCTGACTCCTGGTGATGGTGTACCAATGCCGGAGAATGGTGTGACGCAAAACATAGTGTCACAGCCGACACATGGCATGATTAATCTGCGCCGGATGCGGGTCGAGGATGTGGCTCTGCCACGCAGCGAAATCGTTTCGGTTCCCGACTCCATCACACGGGATGAACTTGTGCAGGTTTTCCGCGAGACCGGATTGACCCGCCTGCCGGTCTACAGCGGCACGCTGGACACACCGGTCGGCATGGCTCACCTCAAGGATTTTGCGCTGATGCACGGCTTTAACGGCTCTGAAACGCCCTTCAATCTGTCCAAGATGCTGCGCCCCCTGCTTTTTGTGCCGCCATCAATGCCGATCGGTGTGCTGCTGACCAAGATGCAGACCGAACGCCGCCACATGGCATTGGTGATCGATGAATACGGCGGCGTCGACGGCCTGGTCACAATTGAAGATCTGATCGAACAGGTCATCGGCGAGATCGAGGACGAGCACGACACCGATGAGGGCAAGAACTTTACCCAGGAGAAATCCGGTTGCTACCTCGCGCTCGCGACAACTCCGCTTGAGGAGTTCGAGGCCGAGATAGGGATGCAGTTGACCGAGCACGAGGATATCGACGGCGAAGAGATCGATACTCTGGGCGGTCTGGTATTCTGGCTGTCGGGCCATGTGCCGGCGCGCGGAGAAATGGTGCCGCATCCCTCGGGGCTGGAATTCGAAGTGGTTGATGCTGATCCGCGCCGGATCAAGCGTCTGCGCGTGCGCATGCCTGGCAGCCCGGGAACCTCTGCAGCCGCTGCCGCCACAGCCGCCGCCGAGGCGGGCCGTGTCTGACACGAGCTTCTCGGCTGCCCGGCTGTGGGCCGCGCGCCTGCCGCTCTGGTCCCGATTGCCGGTTGCCATGGGGGCAGGCGGGGTTTTTGCGCTGGGGCAGGCGCCCTATGATCTCTGGGCGGTGGCCTTTCTGGGACTGGTGGTTGTTTTTGTGCTGGCCCGGCTGGTGCGCCATGGCTGGGCGGGTACGGCCTGGGCGTTTGGCGTGGGACATTTCGGCCTTGGTCTCAGTTGGATTGTAGAGCCGTTTCAGGTGGACGCTGCTGCGACCGGCTGGATGGCACCCTTTGCCCTTTTCGGGATCGCGGCGGGGCTGGCGTTGTTTTGGGCTTTGGCATTCCGCTGCGCGTCGCTGGCGGGGCAATTCTGGGCGCTCGTGCCGTTCTGGGCCGCCGCCGAACTCGCCCGTGCTTATGTCCTGACCGGGTTTCCCTGGGCGCATGTGTCCTATCTCTGGGCACCTTCTCCGGCCATCCAGTGGGTGTCAGTCTTGGGTCCGCATGGGCTGGGCCTTCTGACGCTCGCTCTGGCAGCGCTCACGGCAACGGCTCTGACGACGCTGCGAGTGTTGCCGACCCTTGGTGCTGTTTTTCTGGCAGGCGTGCTGCTTGCGGGGGGGCTTTGGTTGACGCCACCGAAGGCGGACCTTGCAGGCCGACCCATCGTGCGGCTGGTGCAGCCCAACGCGCCGCAGGAAGAGAAGTGGGACCGCACCAAAGCGCAGTTGTTCTTTGAACGTCAGGTTGATTTCACTGCTGCGGTTCCGGCGCCTGATAGCCCTGTCCCGGCATTGACTGTCTGGCCCGAAACGGCGCTGCCAATGCTTTTGGGTGACGCGGGCATGGCCTTGGCCGTTATTGCGGACGCTGCTGGCCCCACGACCTCTGTCATCGTCGGAGTTCAGCGTGAAGAGGGTGGTGCCTATTACAACAGTCTCGTTGTCACTGGCTCCGATGGCGCCGTCCATCAGGTCTATGACAAGCACCATCTGGTGCCGTTTGGCGAATACATGCCCTGGGCCAGCCTTTTCGCGCGCTTCAACATCCTTGGCCTTGCCGCCCGGGCAGATGGCGGATTTTCGTCCGGGCCGGGGCCGACCTTGCTGGATCTTGGACTGCTCGGTCATGCTCTGCCGCTGATCTGTTACGAAGCTGTGTTTCCGCAGGATGTCAGCGGCGCGCCCAGTCGGCCCGGCATGCTTTTGCAGATCACCAATGATGCCTGGTTCGGCAAGCGGTCAGGACCATACCAACACCTCGCCCAGGCCCGCATCCGCTCCATCGAACAGGGTCTGCCCATGCTGCGCGCCGCGAACACCGGCGTATCGGCGGTGATCGATGGTGGTGGCCGCATACTGGGCCAGATTCCGCTGGGGCAGGCGGGGTATCTTGATCTGCCGTTGCCGCCCGCTCTGGCTGCAACGCCCTACAGTCGCACCGGGGATCTGCCGATCCTTCTTTTGTTGACCTGCCTTTGTCTTTACGTTCTGTTAATTCGGCTGTGCAATTCACGTTGACCGGCCTCAAACCTGAGAGTAGGTCCTATTTTAATGTAATTCCCGTCACAACGGCTTCCTGGCGTGACGGCTGACCCCAACGGAGCACTCCCCATGACGCGCAAATCCTTCATTTTCACCTCCGAGTCCGTCTCGGAGGGGCATCCCGATAAAGTCTGTGACAGGATTTCGGATGCCATCCTCGATGCTTTCCTGTCCGAGGACCCGCTGGCGCGCGTTGCCTGTGAGACCTTTGCCACGACAAATCGAGTGGTCATCGGCGGCGAAGTTGGCCTAACCGACGAGGCCAAGATGCCCCGGTTCATGGCGTCCGTGCCGGATATCGCCCGTGCCTGTATCAAGGACATTGGCTACGAGCAGGACAAGTTCCACCACGCCACCTGCGAGATCACCAATCTGCTGCATGAACAATCCGCGCATATCGCCCAGGGCGTTGTGGGCGGAGATCGTGACGAAGGTGCCGGTGATCAGGGCATCATGTTCGGCTATGCCACGAATGAAACAGACGCGCTGATGCCTGCGCCGATTCAGTATGCCCACGCGATCCTGCGGCGGCTGGCCAAAGTGCGCAAGGACGGGACAGAACCGCTGCTGCGTCCCGATGCCAAGACGCAGCTGTCGGTCCGGTATGAGGATGGCAAGCCAGTCGGCGTGACGCAGATCGTGCTCTCGACCCAGCATGCCGACGAAAGCCAGACATCTTCCGATGTGCGCGCCATCGTCGAACCCTATATCCGCGAAGTGCTTCCTGCGGGCTGGGTCACGGATGAGACCGAATGGTGGGTCAACCCCACAGGCACCTTTGTCATCGGCGGTCCCGATGGCGACGCAGGCCTGACTGGGCGCAAGATCATCGTGGATACCTATGGCGGTGCTGCCCCCCATGGTGGCGGCGCGTTCTCCGGTAAGGATCCGACCAAGGTTGATCGCTCTGCCGCCTATGCCGCGCGCTATCTGGCCAAAAACGTCGTCGCGGCAGGCATGGCAGAACGCTGCACGATCCAGTTGTCCTATGCCATCGGCGTTGCGCGGCCCCTTTCGATCTATGCTGACCTGCATGGCACCGGCCTGCTGGATCCGTCCCAGATCGAACGCGCGATCCCCAAGGTGATGGACCTCACCCCGCGCGGCATCCGCACCCATCTGGAGCTGAACAAGCCGATCTACGCCCGCACTGCGGCCTATGGCCACTTTGGCCGCGCGCCAGAGGCTGACGGTGGGTTCTCCTGGGAACGCACGGATTTGGCAGGGGCGCTGCAAAAAGCGATCATCTGAGACAGCGACACTTAAAATCAGTCAGGGGCGTCACGCAAGTGGCGCCCTTTTGCATTTCTTGGATGTTGAAAAAGGGATCTGCTGGAGGAGCGATAACTTGGTTCAGATATAATGCGAAATCCGGGATCTGGGCTGTATTTTTACCCGTCTCCATCCGAGCCTGAAGACGGGCCGGTGAAATCCTCAAATGACCGCCGATACCGGCATTGCCTTTGCCGCCGTCACGGCGATTTTCGCCAAAGCCGGGGTTGAAGGTGTCAATTCCGATCCGGCGGCCTTTCTGGGCGAGCGGCTGTCGGCCATGGGGTGGGGCGGAGTGGTCCTGATTGCGCTGGGGTCGCTGATGGTCGCTTGCGGATAGGAGCTACTCTGGTAGCAAGGCCGTCTTCATTGCCGGGCGCTGCCAGGATAGCGCCCTGACGCGGTTGCGTGCGGGGCAAAGCGGCATTAAACGCCAGCCCATGGATAACGATACGCACCCCTCGGGCGCCCCGTGGCGCAATTTCTATGGCCGCTTCAAGGGCAAGACCCTGCGTCCTAGCCAGGAGACCTACCTGGACGAGGATCTTGACGCCTTGTCGCCGGGGCCGATCAGCTGGGAAGAGAACCCCGACCGTAACCCGATCAACCTTGCATCGGTGTTTGGTGATGTGCCGCTCTGGCTCGAGATCGGCTTTGGCGGGGGGGAACATATGGTGCATCAGGCGGCGGCCAATCCCGGCACCGGTCTGGTTGGCTGTGAACCCTTTATCAACGGCGTCGCCATGCTGCTGGGCAAGGTACGTGCTGCTGGGGTGAGTAATCTGCGCATCTATCCCGGCGACGTGCGCAACCTGTTCGACGTCGTGCCTGACGCGACATTTGAAAAGGCATTCCTTCTTTACCCCGACCCATGGCCCAAGAAACGGCACCATCGTCGGCGGTTTGTGACGCAGGAGTTCCTTGTCCCGTTGCACCGTGCGCTGAAACCGGGTGCCGAATTTCGGGTTGCGACGGATATTCCCGATTATGTCCGGCAAACCCTGCAGGAAGTGCCCAAGGCCGGATTTGAGTGGCTTGCAAATGGACCGGAGGACTGGCGCAAGCCCTGGGGCGACTGGACCCGTACCAGGTACGAGCAGAAAGCCCTGCGCGAAGGACGTGTGCCGCATTATCTGACCTTCCGCAGGATCTGACATAAGGTTCTGTTCGCCAAACGGATCGCTTGCGGCGCGCAGGGTTTGTCTGCGTATTTGAAAAGAGAAGAAGCCGGGGGCGATGGACGCCGTCGCGGTGGGTTGCTATCACGTGATCGAAACACGGAGACTTTCAGATGTCCGCACATGGCACCCCGATCCCGATGACCGCGTACCCCTCTGGCCCTCTCAAGGGTGAGGCGCATGTGCCGGGCGACAAGTCGATTTCGCACCGGTCATTGATCCTTGGGGCGATGGCGGTGGGTGAAACCCATATCACCGGGCTGCTCGAAGGGCAGGATGTGATCGACACAGGCCGCGCCATGCGGGCCTTTGGTGCCGAAGTTACGGATCACGGCGGTGGTGTTTGGACTGTGCAGGGCGTCGGTGTTGGTGGATTTTCCGAACCTGACAACGTGATCGATTGCGGCAATTCGGGCACCGGGGTGCGGCTGATCATGGGGGCGATGGCGACGTCGCCGATTACCGCGACGTTCACCGGCGACGCGTCTCTGAACAAACGGCCCATGGCGCGGGTAACGGACCCTCTCGCGCTCTTTGGCACTCAGGCGTTCGGTCGCAGCGGTGGCCGTTTGCCGATGACGATCCTTGGCGCACGCGACCCTTTGCCGGTGCGCTATACGGTGCCCGTTCCGTCGGCGCAGGTGAAATCGGCGGTTCTACTGGCTGGGTTGAATGCGCCGGGGGAAACCGTGGTGATCGAGCAGGAAGCGACGCGCGATCATTCCGAACGAATGCTGGCGGGGTTTGGGGCCGAGATTTCCACCGAAGTGACGGAGGAAGGCCGGGTCATCACCCTGCAGGGTCAGCCCGAACTGAAACCGCAAACCATTATCGTGCCGCGCGATCCCAGTTCGGCTGCCTTTCCCGTCTGTGCGGCGCTGGTTGTCGAAGGATCGGATGTGCTGGTGCCGAATATCGGCCTGAACCCGACGCGGGCGGGTTTGTTCACCACCTTGCAAGAGATGGGCGCGGATCTGACATTCGAGAACTTGCGCGAAGAAGGCGGTGAGCCTGTCGCAGATCTGCGTGCGCGCTTTTCGCCGGATATGAAAGGCATCGAGGTGCCGCCCGAGCGAGCCGCGTCGATGATTGACGAATACCCGGTGCTCTCCGTTGTCGCTGCTTTTGCGTCCGGCGACACGGTGATGCGCGGCGTAAAGGAATTGCGCGTCAAGGAAAGCGACCGGATCGACGCCATGGCCACGGGCCTGCGCGCCAACGCTGTCACCGTCAAGGATGGTGAAGACTGGTGGGTCGTGACCGGCAATGGTCCCGGCAGCGTCGCAGGTGGCGAAACGGTGCAGAGCCATCTGGACCACCGCATCGCGATGTCCTTTCTGATCCTCGGAATGGCCGCGCAAAAACCCGTCTCGGTTGATGACGGCGGCCCGATCGCCACGTCGTTCCCGATTTTTGAACCGTTGATGACATCTCTCGGTGCCCGGATCGAGCGGACGGGGCCAGATCTGAACAGCACTGCGCGGTAACCGACGCAGAACAGGAATAGGGGCAGGCATGGCGTTCACCATTGCGATCGACGGGCCGGCGGCGGCGGGCAAGGGCACCATTTCCAAAGCCGTAGCACAGCATTTCGGCTTTGCGCATCTGGATACCGGGTTGCTCTACCGTGCGGTGGGACGGCGGGTGCTGGACGGAGTGCCTGCGCTTGATGCCGCACGCGCACTGGTCGCCGCAGATCTTGACGCCGGTGACCTGCGCACACCTGCTGTGGCGCAGGCGGCGTCGAAGGTGGCCGTCATTCCCGAAGTGCGGGCCGAACTGGTGGATTTCCAGCGTGCCTTTGCGCGGCGCCAGGGGGGCGCTGTACTCGACGGGCGCGATATCGGCACGGTGATTTGCCCCGAGGCTGAAGCCAAGCTTTTTGTCACCGCCAGCGCTGAGGTTCGGGCGCAGCGCCGCTTTGCCGAATTGGCTGAAGCAGGGCTAGCGACGGATTACGACCGGGTTCTGGTCGAAGTGAAAGAGCGCGACGCCCGCGACACTGGGCGCGCAGATGCGCCCCTGCGTCCTGCTCCAGATGCCGTGCAGATCGACACATCGGAACTGGACATCGGTGCGGCTGTGGCCTTGGCCATACAGGCAGTCAACAATGTGCGCGGCGTTTTTTGACTGGCCGCACAACGGGCGATGGCACGTCAGTAACTGCCGACCGTTTCGGGTTCGGTCAGTTTGTAGGTCCCGCTGGGCAGACCCTGTACGTGACGGACAAAGCCCCTGTTTATCAGGCGTTTGAGCGTACGATGAAATGTCGGCTGGGACATATGCACCACTGTTGGATGCAGACGCACCTTATCAGTGGATCCCAACATGCCCTGTTCCGGGTCGGTGACAGCGTTGGCATGAAATGCCAACAGGATATCACGCTCGTTTCGGGTTAGGTCCATGAGACCGGAATCGTGTTCCATTGTGTTTAGAAGATCTCTTAAAACTGCTAACTGACTAAATTTTCCAGACAAGGTTTTGTTCCTGATCGGCGCGGACAATGAATTAAGGTATCACGCCACCGTCCCGGAAAGAAGCGTTTTGACTAAATCCAGGCAAAGAAAAACCAAAAGGCCCGCCGGCGGGAAGTCGGCAGACCAAACGACCAGCGCCGAGCGCGTCGTTTTCAACGGCTGAACTCTCAAGGATTGAGCCGCTATTTACCTTTGCCCTCGTCGGGCCAAACAATTACGTCGAGATCAAAAAACTTGAAATCCTGCAGGCCGAAAACCCGGCATCTGGAACTCATAAAGATAACAATATTGTCTCAGTCCACTTTCCGGAATCGACGGACATCCTCACCGAAATACTCATAGATCGTGTCGTCTGCGGGCGTTGTTCACCGCATAGCCAATGCCGCGCATGATTGAGGACGCGGAAGCCGGCAACCGTACCGACGCATCGGCAATGCCTTCGCGTTTGCCCGAAAGATCGTCGCGATGGAAGCGTTCTGACAAAAGCACAACAGTCAGAAGTGGGTTCATCTTTCGTAGGTGCGTCAATTTGGGCAACGCTCTGTCCGCAGGTCCGAGCGCATCGTAGTCGACCGCAAAAACCGTTTTGTGGCCAACCCGTAGACTTGCTGCGCGAAAGGCGAGCACCCGTGAGCGATAGACCTCGGCAGACAGAAAGTTGTCACCGATGCGATCAAAGACCGGTGCGAGCCCAAAGTTCTTGCCCTGAAATACCACGAGGTCCATGCGATCCGTGGCGTCCGGTGTGGTGCCAATCTTTGCATCAAGCTGGGCGTCGAGACGATCAAACAGTTTATCCGACACCGCCCGGAAATCTGCTGTTTCCCGAAGCTTGGCATATGCATCGCGGTTGCGCCAAGTCGGCGTATTGAACGCTAATGCTTTGGGAGTGAACCCTTCAACAGAGGACCGATCGACTATGAGGCTTCTGATCTGCCGCGACATTTTTTCGATTCCTTATTCTGACGGCCCTCAGGCGGCAATCATGATGAATACAGTAGATAACACCCTTAAGGTTGCAAGGCTTTGAATCATGTACCCCTTGGAGTGATCATGTTCCCGGCGGCCTCATGTTTCTAAAAATCATTGATTTTCATAAAGTTAGATCAGGTTAAGCGCGCGTTAACCTATTATGTGTCATAACTGGTGCCATATCGCGTCATTGCCGCTAGTATAATCTCTTAGGCGGCCCTTCCTGCTATTCGGCAAAGAGGTTTGCGCGGAAATTTTCTGTTGCACTGGTGCCGCCGATTCGCGCCAAGCTGGCGAAATCCGACGCATGCAGCCGGACCATCAATGCATTGCAGCCTTGCCATGCGACCGTTCAGGCGCTATAGCGCCCCGGTCGATAAGGCGAATAATGCCACAGAACAAAAAGAGCAGGCAGGGTCGGAATACCACCGGCCCTCTTTATGTTTTGCGGCGGCTCAAGACCAATCCGTTCCGCCCAAGGCGGACACCAACCTAGACCGGCGGAGACAACCGCGCGGCCAGAAATCTGAAGTAGATAGGATATCAGACCCGTATGTGCGCTAAAGCATCCATGGAGGAATTCGAAGCCCTTCTGAACGAAAGCTTCGAAATGGACACCCCGGACGAAGGTTCGGTTGTCAAAGGCAAGGTAATCGCGATCGAAGCGGGCCAGGCCATCATCGACGTCGGCTACAAGATGGAAGGCCGTGTCGAGCTCAAGGAATTTGCGAACCCCGGCGAACAGCCCGACATTTCTGTCGGCGACACCGTCGAAGTGTTCCTCCGTCAGGTTGAAAACTCTCGTGGCGAAGCTGTCATTTCCCGTGAAATGGCCCGCCGCGAAGAAGCCTGGGACCGTCTCGAAAAAGCTTATGCTGACGATGCCCGCGTCGAAGGCGCGATCTTTGGCCGCGTCAAGGGTGGCTTTACCGTTGATCTGGGTGGCGCAGTTGCGTTCCTACCCGGTTCGCAGGTCGACGTTCGTCCCGTTCGCGATGCCGGCCCACTCATGGGTCTCAAGCAGCCGTTCCAGATTCTCAAGATGGACCGCCGTCGGGGCAACATCGTTGTGTCGCGCCGTGCGATCCTCGAAGAGAGCCGTGCCGAGCAGCGTGCCGAAGTCATCGGCAACCTTACCGAAGGTCAGGCTGTGGACGGCGTCGTCAAGAACATCACCGAGTACGGCGCATTTGTCGATCTGGGTGGCGTAGACGGCCTGCTGCACGTGACCGACATGGCATGGCGCCGTGTGAACCATCCGTCCGAAATTCTCGCCATCGGCGAGACGGTCAAGGTTCAGGTCATCAAGATCAACAAAGAGACGCACCGTATCTCCCTCGGCATGAAGCAGCTGCAGGAAGATCCGTGGGATCTGGTTGCCGGCAAATATCCGCTGGAATCCGTTCATGCGGGCCGCGTGACGAACATCACCGATTACGGCGCGTTTGTTGAGTTGGAGCCGGGCGTCGAGGGTCTCGTTCACGTCTCCGAGATGTCCTGGACCAAGAAAAACGTTCACCCAGGCAAGATCGTGTCGACCTCTCAGGAAGTCGAAGTCATGGTTCTGGAAATCGACCAGGCCAAGCGTCGCGTTTCCCTTGGTCTCAAGCAGACCATGCGCAACCCGTGGGAAGTGTTTGCAGAAACACACCCCGAGGGCACGCATGTCGAAGGCGAAGTCAAGAACATCACCGAATTCGGTCTGTTCATTGGCCTCGACGGCGAGATCGACGGCATGGTTCACCTTTCGGATTTGTCGTGGGACGAACGTGGCGAAGAAGCTATCCAGAACTACCGCAAGGGCGATATCGTTCAGGCAGTTGTCTCTGAGACCGACATTGAGAAAGAGCGTATCTCGCTCTCGATCAAGGCTCTTGGTGGCGACAAGTTCCAGGAAGCAGTCGGCGGCACCAAGCGCGGTTCGATCGTGACCGTTGAAGTGACGGCGATCGAAGATGGCGGTATCGAAGTGGAATACGAAGGCATGAAGTCCTTCATCCGCCGCTCCGATCTGTCCCGTGACCGTGCAGAGCAGCGCCCCGAGCGTTTCTCGGTTGGTGACAAGGTCGATGTGCGCGTGACCAATGTCGACGCCAAGACCCGCCGTCTTGGTCTGTCCATCAAGGCACGCGAGATCGCCGAAGAGAAAGAAGCCGTGGAGCAGTTCGGATCGTCCGCTTCGGGTGCGAGCCTTGGCGACATTCTTGGCGCCGCGCTTAAGCGCGACGAGTGATCCGGGCGTAACGTCCGACATGATTGTGAAAGGCCCCGGCGATCCCGGGGCCTTTTTCTTTGGCCCAAGACCACTGGATGGCTCGAATCAGGGTGGCCGCATCCATTCAGTACAGGAGGCAGCCATGGTGGCAGGGCGCTAATTTCTGTGCCAAATACCGCTCATCCAGGCGGCTGACAGGCAAAGCAATTGCAATTAATGGATTTTCCCTGCAGATCGTGTTTCCGTTTTGGAGACTTATACGTATAGTCCTAGAGATAAGAAATGGCCGCGAAGCGTGCACAGGGGGATGTAGACCATGATCAGGTCTGAGTTGATCCAGAAGATTGCCGACGACAATCCGCATCTTTATCAGCGGGATGTCGAACGGATTGTGAATACCATTTTCGACGAAATCACAGATGCAATGTCCCGGGGCGACCGGGTCGAACTGCGGGGCTTTGGCGCGTTTTCGGTCAAGCAACGCGATGCAAGGGTGGGGCGAAACCCGCGCACCGGAGAATCAGTCGAAGTAGAGGAAAAGCATGTTCCCTTCTTCAAAACCGGTAAGCTTCTGCGTGACCGGCTGAACGGAAAGTAAACCGATGCGCTATATCCGCTATGCTTTTTTGGCCTGTCTGGCCATTGTCCTCGTCTCGGTGGCTCTGGCCAACCGAGGTTTTGTCACGTTGCAGTTGCTGCCGGGCGATCTGTCTGTCCTGCTCGGCATGCAGAAAACAA
The DNA here is from genome assembly GCF_900188035.1 of Puniceibacterium sediminis. Taxonomy (GTDB): domain Bacteria; phylum Pseudomonadota; class Alphaproteobacteria; order Rhodobacterales; family Rhodobacteraceae; genus Puniceibacterium; species Puniceibacterium sediminis. The sequence continues at coordinate 160,466 of NZ_FZNN01000002.1, forward strand.
TGCAGTTGCCGCTGTTCATCGTGATCTTTGGCGGGATCGTTGCCGGTCTGCTGATCGGATTTTTCTGGGAATGGCTCCGAGAGCATAAACATCGGGCCGAGGCGGCGCGCCGTCAGGCAGAGGTAAAACGGCTGGAACGAGAGCTTCGTCGGGTAAAAGGCCAGCGTGACGCGGGCAAGGACGAGGTTCTTGCCCTGCTGGATCAGGCGAGCTGACCTGATTTTTCAAGAATGGGGCCCGATACTGGGCTTGGGGTAATGTCCCGTCGTCCTGCCAGAGGAACCGCTCTGAGTATTTTGGCCGGATAACGCATGGCGTTTGTACCCAGCAGGAGGCAGTTTGTCTGATATTCGGGTAAAGATCTGCGGCTTGACCCGGATCGAGGATGTGATTGCCGTTGCCGAAGCGGGGGCCGCCTATGCGGGCTTTGTCTTTTTTGCGAAATCGCCGCGCGCGGTGAGCGTGTCAAAAGCGCGTGCCCTGGCAATAGAAGCCCCTCTGGGACTGGCCAAGGTTGCGTTGGTTGTCGATGCCAGTGATGCCTATCTTGATGAAATCACCGGCGAAGTGCCGCTGGACCTGCTGCAGCTTCACGGGAAAGAAACGCCAGAGCGCGTCACCGAGATCAAGCAGCGGTACGGTTTGCCGGTGATGAAGGCCGTCGGGATTTCCGAAGCGGCGGATGTGGAACAGCTGGATGTTTATGGCAAGGTTGCTGATCAGTTGCTGGTCGATGCCAAGCCGCCAAAAGATGCGATTCTGCCGGGCGGCAACGGTCTGGCCTTTGACTGGCGGTTGATTTCTGCGCGCCGCTGGCCAGTGCCATGGATGCTTGCCGGTGGCCTGACGCCCCAGACGGTGGCAGAGGCGATTGCAGTGACGGGCGTCCGGCAGGTTGACGTGTCATCAGGCGTGGAATCGGCTCCGGGCGTCAAAGACGCGGCGAAGATCCGTGCCTTTGTCGCGGCTGCCCGGTCCGGGCGTGGGGCCGTGCCCCGGTTGTGAGTTAGATCAGGTCCAGAACGGCTTCTGGAGGGCGGCCGATGATCGCCTTGCCATCGGCAAAGGCAATTGGACGTTCGATAAGTTTTGGATTCTGGGCCATTGCCTGCATCAGCGTGTCAGCGTGTGTTTCGCGCGTCAGGGCCATATCGCGAAACGCCGGTTCGCATGGCCGCATCATCCCGATCACCGGGCAATTCAGCAAATCTTGCGCGGCGACCAGTTCGTCCCGGCTCGGCGCATCGTCAAGATAGAGGCGGATGGTGACTTCTGCGCCCGCGTCGGTCAGTAGGGCAAGCGCCGCGCGGGACTTTGAGCAGCGTGGATTGTGCCAGAGGGTTACTCTGGTCATGTCCAGTTGTCGCGGTCGATGCCCACCGCTTCGGACACATGGGCGAAACCGTCCTCGGCAAGCAGACGGTCAAGGCCTTCTGCAAGCTCCTGCACCAGCGAAAGGCCGCCATAGACCAGAGCTGAGTAAAGCTGCACCGCCGAAGCGCCGGCGCGGATCTTGGCATAGGCCTGCGCGGCTGAGCCAACGCCGCCGACGCCGATCAACGGAAAGTCCTGTGCTGTCAATTTTGAGAGACGCGCCAGCACCCGGGTGGATTTCTCGAACAGCGGCTGGCCTGACAGGCCGCCCACCTCCTGTGCATGAGAAGAGCGCAGCCCGTCGCGGGCCGAGGTAGTGTTGGTGGCGATGATGCCCGCGATACCGCTCGCCATGGCAACTTCGGCGACATCCTTCAGGCCGTCATCGTCCAGATCCGGCGCGATCTTCAGAAAGACCGGGATTTTTTTACCCAGCCCATTGCGCGCGGTCATCACACCAGCAAGCAGAGCGGCAAGCGCGTCCTTCCCCTGCAGATCGCGCAGGCGTTCGGTGTTGGGTGAGCTGACATTCACAGTGGCGAAATCCAGATAAACGCCGCAACGCGCAAGCACGGTGGCGAAATCGGCGGCGCGGTCTGTGCTATCCTTGTTCGCGCCCAGGTTCAGCCCGATCACCGCGTCGCGCGGGCGGGTAGCAAGGCGGCTCGCCATCGCCTCCATCCCGTCATTGTTGAAACCGAAGCGGTTGATGACGCCCTGATCCTCGCTCAGGCGAAAGAGCCTTGGCTTTGGATTGCCGGGTTGGGCGCGTGGAGTGGTGGCACCGACCTCAATGAATCCGAACCCGGCGCGGGACAGGCCCTGCAAGGCGGTGGCGTTCTTGTCGAAACCGGCAGCGAGGCCGATGGGATTGGCAAGGTTCAGCCCGGCGACCTGCGTGCGCAATCGGTCCGAGGTGACGAGCCCGGGGCAGGGGGCGGCCCCCAGACGCAGCGCCCGCAGCGCTATGCCATGGGCCGTTTCCGGATCGAAACGGTGCAGCAGGGCAAGCCCGAGGCCTTCGCCGATCACGAAAGCAGCCCGTCAAACTGATGGACGCCGTCGCGCAGGGGCAGGTCGCGGGCCCAAATCACGTCTTCTGCGCGCAGTTCGCGGTAGAGATGGGGGAACAAGGCGCCGCCGCGCGACACTTCCCACTTCAACGCATCGCCAAGGGTGTCTGTCTCGATCGCGAGGATCTTCAGCCCGTCTTCGCCCGCAAAGTGTTTGGCGACGGTTTCAACCACCTGATCGCGGGTCGAAATGTGGACATAGCCATCGGCGAGGTCGATGGGGGCGCCCAAGGTGCTGCCGTTCTGGACAAAGGCTGCGTATTCGGGTGCGCGGAAAATCTTGTATATGTGTGCCATTCTGACGGTGTGCCTTGGCAATGCACTTGCGTCAAGCCGGGGACGCTGATCAGTCGTCAGCGGCAGCGCTCCTTGAAAACAATCGAGTCGGATCTGCCGCCGCTGCTGGTTTCCGCCTTGTCACTTGCCTTGACCTGATCATTGTCTGAGCACGGGACATGGTTCTTGCCCTAAGGTCCGTTCGTGTAAGCTTTGACTTAGGTCCTGCTGCGTTGCAACATCCCGACAGATTTTAGTGAATCGGGCGTAAGTCCCGGAAAACCAACAGAGAGGAAGACCCTATGTCCCTTCGCCTATTCACAAGCGCCGCAGTGCTGGCCCTGACCGCAGGTGCCGCAAGCGCGGACTATTCCCTGACCATCCTGCACACCAACGATTTCCACGCCCGGTTCGAACCGATCAGCAAATATGATTCGGGCTGCTCGGCCGAAGACAACACCGCCGGTGACTGCTTTGGTGGCTCGGCACGTCTGGTAACGGCGATCGCCGCAGCCCGTGCCAAGACCAACAACTCGATCCTCGTGGACGGGGGCGACCAGTTTCAGGGCACGCTGTTCTACACCTATTACAAGGGCAAGCTGGCGGCCGAAATGATGAACAAAATGGGCTATGACGGCATGACCGTCGGCAACCACGAGTTCGACGATGGCCCCGAAGTGCTGCGTGGCTTCATGGATGCGCTTGAATTTCCGATCCTGATGTCAAACGCCGATGTCTCGGCAGAGCCGCTGCTGGCGGATGTGCTGATGAAATCCACGGTGATCGAAAAGGGCGGCGAAAAGATCGGCCTCATCGGGCTCACCCCGCAGGACACGGACGAATTGGCATCGCCTGGCCCGAACGTCATTTTCTCGGATCCGTCAGCAGCAGTGCAAGGCGAAGTCGACAAGCTGACCGCAGAAGGTATCAACAAGATCATCGTGCTGTCGCATTCCGGTCTGAACGTGGACACGATCGTGGCGACGAACACCACTGGCGTGGATGTGATCGTCGGCGGGCATGACAACTCCTTGCTGTCCAACACCATCGAGGGCGCCAAAGGCCCTTATCCGGTGATGGTCGGCGACACGGCCATCGTGCAAGCCTACGCCTACGGCAAGTTCCTTGGCGAGTTGAACGTGACATTTGACGACGACGGCAAGATCATCGAAGCCGTGGGCGAGCCTGTTCTGCTGGACGCTGCCGTGACCGAGGATGAAGCGACCAAGTCGCGCATCACCGAAGCAGCCGCTCCGCTGGAGGAGATCCGCAACAAGGTTGTGGCCGAGGCAGCCGAGGCGATCGAAGGCAGCCGCGATGTCTGCCGTGCGATGGAGTGCTCGATGGGCAACTTGGTGGCGGATGCGATGCTCGCACGGGTCAAGGATCAGGGCATCCAGATCGCCATCGCCAACTCGGGTGGTCTGCGCTCTTCCATCGACGCGGGCGAAGTGACAATGGGCGAGGTGCTGACCGTGCTGCCGTTCCAGAACACGCTGTCGACCTTCTTCGTGTCGGGCCAAACAGTCATCGACGCGCTTGAAAATGGCGTGAGCCAGATCGAGGAAGGTGCCGGTCGCTTCCCGCAGGTTGCCGGTATGACATTCACAGTGGACACGGCCGCCGCGCCGGGAAGCCGCATCTCTGACGTGATGGTCGATGGCACGCCCATAGACCCGACGGCAGAATATGGCCTCGTCTCCAACAACTATGTCCGCAATGGCGGCGACGGCTTCAAGATGTTCCTCGATGCTAAGAATGCCTATGACTTTGGGCCGGATCTTGCCGATGTGACGGCGGAATACCTGGCTGAAAAAGGCCCGTACCAGCCCTATACGGATGGCCGCATCACGATGAAATAAGGCCCTGCTAACGCACTGGCCGGCAAGGCGCGCCCATGATCGGGCGCGCCTTTTTTGTGACCACATCGCGAGCGCCCCGTCATGCGTGACATCCCTCCTTGCCCGTGCCAGATTGTGCCCGCCAATATCCGGGGGGGACATCATGGTTTCGGTCAGGGAACAGTATGACACCTATCCATATCCAGAGCGTGATCCGGCGGATGAGGCACACCGACTGATCACCGGTTCTCCGTCCCACCCCCTTGAAATCGATCACTTTCTCTTTCAGGGTAGGCACGACTGGTCGCAGCCTTTTCGCGCGCTTGTCGCCGGGGGCGGGACCGGCGACGGGCTAATCCAGCTGGCGCAGGTTCTGACCAGCGCCGGGCGCCCCTACGAAATCACCTATCTTGACCTGTCGACAACCGCCCGTGAGGTGGCCGAGGCGCGGGCAAAGGCACGCGGCCTGACCGGTATTACCTTTGTCACAGGTTCGCTGCTGGATGCGCCGGACCATGGCCAATTCGACTATATCGATTGCTGCGGTGTGCTGCATCATCTGCCCGATCCGGGTGCGGGGTTCGCGGCTCTGCGCAGCGCGCTCGCGCCCGGCGGCGGGATGGGTTTCATGGTCTATGCGCCTTATGGGCGGTCCGGCGTCTATCCCCTGCAGGAGGCATTCGGGGTATTGCTGGGCGGGATGACGGCTGCGGCGCGTCTGGAAGCGGCGCGCGGTCTGGTCGAGGCGTTGCCTCAGGGGCATCCGTTCCGCACCAACCCGAATCTCAGCGACCATCTGCAAAGTGATGCCGGGTTCTATGACCTGCTGCTGCATTCGCAGGACCGCGCCTACGACGTGGCTGACCTGAGCGCCGTTCTGGCGGATACCGGATGGGCGCTGCTGTCCTTTGCTACGCCAGCCCTCTACGATCTGGGGCGGATTGCGCCCGTGCCAGCGGGGGTGGATAAGGTCAGCGCCTGGGGAATTGCGGAAAAGCTGCACGGGACCATCAAGATGCACGTGGGTTACGCGGTGCCAGATGATGACGTGCGCGCGGTGGCCTGCGGGCGTGATCGCAGTCTCGTGCCGCATCTGCGCGGGGTGGGGGCGACGGCTTTGGGGCGGGCGGTGGCGCAGGGCAAGGCCGTACCGGTGCGGATGGGACAGAATGCAACCACTCTGAACTTGCCAGCCAATATGGGCCGGGCGCTGTCAGCCGTAGATGGCCGCCGCAGCATTGCGCAGATCGCCGCCCTTTCGGGTTTGGATCCCATCGCCTTTGGCGCGGGCTGGGGGCAAGTGGAAGGCGAGCTTTGCGACTGGGGGCTGATGCTCTATTCCGGGCTGGGTGCCTGAGGCGGTATGAACTACAGAACGACAATGTCTGCCCGAACATAAACGTGTATGCAACCTGCTCCGAGGGCGTTCAATGGGATCTGCACACAACGTGCTGGCGCTTCCTGCCGCGTTGGTAGAATGCGGTGGCAGGTGGCCTGCGGCTGATCGATGTGCGCGCCGAAGCGATTGCCGAAAAGCCTTCGTTCAAGCAAGATCGCCTGCCGCCAGAGGCCCCGCGTCATCCCGGGAGGCAGGTTTTATGAATGAAGGATACTCGCGGGAAGCGGCTGCCTTCGTAGATCCATCTCGCGAACAGCAATGCCCGGTCCTGCGCAGGAGGGGGGAGCTGGCAGCAGCGTGGTGGGGATGTTCAGCAAATCCGGATCTGCGACATCGTGGCGACCCGCGGACAATCAGCCGATGCCGCCGATCCTCGTTGGGGATGACTGACTGAGGCATAGAAATGCGCGGTAGTGATGATCAGGCCGCGGTCAGAAGGTTGTCCGACGTTTCGCGGCGTCCGTCCGAAAATCGTTCTGAACTATGTGAGTGGCACCGGTCTGACGGAACCACCACCACGGCCATGATCGGGACATACAAAAAGTGTCCATGGCGGTCACCGTTGCTCGACTAATTTTTCTTGGAATCTTCGTGTACTCGGTATGGTTTGTACTTTGATAATCCTTCCGCAGGTCCGAAACATTTTTAGCCTGCAGGATGAGGTTTAGAATGACGAAGAACGGACAATGTAGGCGATGTGCGCGCGTCGGCTCACGAGAAGCAATGCCATAAAGGCGCCAAGCATAAGCAGTAGCCCCGCAGGTAGCGGGACCGGTGAAATGATTGGTATATCTCCGCCTTTTGGATCTGTCGGCGTGGGGGTCTTGATCGTCGGCGGCACAGATCCCGGTGTCGTGATTATAACGGGTGGGTTTTCCGTCGGGGGTATTGAGGTCGGTGATCTGCCGCCTGATCGACCGGGTCTCAAGTCACCGGATGTTGCGCGGGTGACACCGCTAGGGCCGTACAAGGACGGCGAAAGCCCTGCGAGTTCGGGGACGAAACCGGTCGCGTCGGGAAACATATCCAGCATATCCCCTCCGAGGCATGGACCAATGGTGAACGCTCCATCTTCCGTGGGGCTGCTGCAGATGTGAATTTCGGCGGAGCCAAGGCAGCCTTTTACGTCATTCGCGGCAGTAGGGACGTTGGAATCCGCCGCGCGGCTGAGCCGGGCCGACTGCCAGAATTCTCCGAAATCTCCGTCAAAGATTCCGGGAATGTAGGCGCGCCCAAGCGTTCCATCCTCGTTGAAGGCCACAAAAATCTTGTCGGTCTGGGAATAGAAGCCAGTTACCGATTCCAGCTTGGCCAAATGCAGAAGGCCAGGTTCGTCATCCATGCGACAAGCGCGCAGGTCTGGCAAGGTTGCCAATGGAGTCGTTTCGGGGTCAGCCGTGAAGTGCAGCCTGATGACGTTATCAACCTCCGCGTCCAGTTCGCTGCCGGATGGCAAGTCGAGAGCGCAAGCCTCAAGGGCCGCGAGATCTGGTGCGAGAAGAGTGTCAGAGACAGAGTGCCCGGTATCAAGCGATACACTGGACAGCGTCGCTACGACGCCGTCGCGGAATGCCGCCGCTATGAGCACAGCCGTGTCACCCGTCATCAACAGGCTATCGGTGCTTTTTTCGAGCGATTCCTGCAGATCCAGAACGCGGTCCTTCAGGGCGAGAATAATGGGAGTGCCTTCCGCGACGCTGTATTTCAGCTGAATCCGGAAAGAAATTTCGCCTGCTTCCGTAGCAACCGCCTGCACTGATGTGGCAGGGCTGCGCACGATTCGGTCAAAGTCGAGCTGATCGCCCTTCGCGTCGAGATAGACGGAGTTTTCGATCTCGATCCGCTGGCTGACGACGCAGGATTTTGTGTCATGTGTCGTCACGACCGAGGCACCACTGGGCAGGAACTGCTGATGTACAGGCTCACCAAGATTTTGCGACAATGGGTCGACGCCTGTCAACACGGCGGCCTGTGCTGCAGACGTGGAAAGGCAAAGCAGAACCTGCGCAATCATTGTCACAACGGGGCGGGTGAAGAGGGGCATACTACCGGCGTCTCACAAACATCTAACGTTTTACTCTGCCCAAAACTGAATTCCGCCCCACTTGCTTTTCGCTTTGTGGGCATGGTGACGCCGGAAATTTGGACACATCCGGGCACTGCAAGGCCTTCACGTCGCGGGCAAAGAGGTCGCCGTTGTCATGAAAGCCCGTATATTCTTAAAAAACGCCTAAGAACAACTGACTTGAGTCTTCTGGGCGTTCTTTTCAACCTCCGCCGTTTTATATAGAGCGAAGTCTTTTGTTTTGCTGGTGCTGGGTACAACCGATTGGCTTGCCTGCGCCGATTTAGAAGATGACCGGAAACATCGCTGTTCCTGGCATTTGGCTTTAAGGGACTGATGCGCTTTGGCACAAATCAGTAATATTAACCCTTCAACGCACGGTGAAGTGTATAGTTCCAGACTACCTCTAGTACTTTGCCGCACACGCCGCTGGCAAGGAGATTTATAACGTTGCACATTGGCTGCGGTTTCCCTGCAACATGGCTAAGCTTCAAAGAACATGTAAATGTCCGGTAGTCAAAAGTTTTATCGTGTTTTGGTAAATGCCAATGATGGAACCTTGCCTGTTTTAAATCCCGCAAATGTGGTGTAATGGCGTTCAATCTGAGACGTGACGCCATGACTCCGGCGCATGACATGATGAAAGGAGTCGGCGGCAATGGGGCCGCCATTTGCATCGGGAGACCCGGAGGGCCGGGAGTGCTCCCTTACAGGATACGCTAGATGTTCAATGTGACAACGAAATCAATGCAGTGGGGCGAAGAGACGCTTACACTGGAAACGGGCAAGGTTGCCCGTCAGGCCGACGGCTCGGTCATCGCCACTCTGGGCGAGACCTCTGTCATGGCCAACGTGACCTTTGCCAAGAAGGCGAAAGAAGGTCAGGACTTTTTTCCGCTGACAGTCCACTACCAGGAAAAATACTATGCCGCCGGTAAAGTGCCAGGCGGTTTCTTCAAGCGCGAGGCGCGGCCGACCGAAAAAGAGACGCTGACTGCGCGTCTGATTGACCGTCCGATTCGCCCGCTGTTCGTACCCGGCTTCAAGAACGAAGTCCTGGTGATGTGCACCGTGCTGAGCCACGACCTCGTCAACGACCCGGACATGGTTGCGATGATCGCCGCCTCTGCTGCGCTGACCATTTCTGGCGCGCCCTTCATGGGGCCGATCGCTGGCTGCCGCGTGGGTTATTCGGATGGCGAATACATCCTGAACCCCGAAATCGACGACATGCACAAGCTGAAGGACAACCCCGATCAACGCCTTGATCTGGTCGTCGCCGGCACCAAAGACGCCGTGATGATGGTCGAATCCGAAGCTTACGAGCTGACCGAGGAAGAAATGCTGGGCGCTGTGAAATTCGCGCACGAGCAGATCCAGCCGGTTGTGGACCTGATCATCTCGCTGGCAGAAGCCTGCGCCAAAGAGCCCTTCGATTTCCAAGCCCCGGATTATTCGGAGTTGTTTGACGTCGTCAAGGCCGCTGGCGAGGACAAGATCCGCGCCGCTTATGCGATCATGGACAAGCAGGAGCGTACGACCGCCCTGTCCGACGCCAAGACCGCGATCAAAGCAGCCCTGAACGAAGAGCAGCTTGCTGATGCCAATCTTGGCTCGGCGATGAAGAAGCTTGAAGCCAACATTCTGCGCGGCGACGTGGTCAAGACCGGCAAGCGGATCGATGGCCGTGCACTGGATACCGTGCGCCCGATCGTATGCGAAACCGGCCTGCTGCCGCGGACGCATGGTTCGGCTCTGTTCACCCGTGGCGAAACCCAAGGTCTGGTTGTGACCACTCTGGGCACCGGGGACGACGAGCAGATGATCGACAGCCTGCAGGGCATGTACAAGTCGAACTTCCTGCTGCACTACAACTTTCCCCCGTATTCGGTGGGCGAAGCTGGTCGCGTTGGACCTCCGGGACGTCGTGAAATCGGCCATGGCAAGCTCGCATGGCGCGCGCTGCAGGCTGTTCTGCCGGCTGCCACCGATTTCCCCTACACCATCCGCGTCGTGTCCGAGATCACCGAATCCAACGGCTCTTCGTCGATGGCATCGGTCTGCGGCGGTTCGCTGTCGATGATGGACGCGGGTGTTCCGCTCAAGTCCGCTGTCGCTGGCGTCGCGATGGGTCTGATCCTCGAAGAGGATGGTTCCTACGCGGTTCTGACCGACATCCTGGGCGACGAAGATCACCTTGGTGACATGGACTTCAAGGTTGCCGGCACCGAGGCAGGGATCACATCGCTGCAGATGGACATCAAGATCGCTGGCATCACGCCCGAGATCATGGAAAAGGCGCTAGCGCAGGCCAAGGCCGGTCGTCTGCACATCCTTGGTGAAATGTCGAAGGCCCTGAGCGGCGCGCAGGAATTCAGCGTCCATGCCCCGCGCATCGAGACGATGCAGATCCCCACCGACAAGATTCGGGAAGTCATCGGATCGGGCGGCAAGGTCATCCGCGAGATCGTCGAACTGTCGGGTGCCAAGGTTGACATCAATGACGAAGGCATCATCAAGATCGCATCGCCCAACGGCGAAGCCATCAAGAAAGCCTACGACATGATCTGGTCCATCGTGGCCGAGCCGGAAGAGGGCAAGGTCTATGACGGCAAGGTCGTGAAGATCGTCGATTTCGGTGCCTTCGTGAACTTTTTTGGCAAGCGCGACGGTCTGGTGCACGTGTCCCAGATCGAAAACCGCCGCCTGAACCATCCATCGGATGTGCTCAAGGAAGGTCAGGACGTGAAGGTCAAGCTTCTGGGCTTTGACGATCGCGGCAAGGTCCGCCTGTCGATGAAGGTCGTCAACCAGGAGACTGGTGAAGAGTTGACCGCCGAGCAGCAGAAAGAAGCTGCTGAAGGCTGATCTCGCCTTATTGTGAAAATAGAAAAGCCCCCGCCGATGTGCGGGGGCTTTTGCGTTCTGGCGTGGCCGACTTGAGGACGTTCATGTAATGCGCGCGCGACTTGGCAGGGTCTGGTGCTCGGACAAACTTGCCATCTGTCAGCCGGAGCGCATACCCTTTGCCTGACTTGAGGATAGGGAAAAACACAATGGATGAAGCGGTGAATCTGGCGGCAAAGCTGTCCACATTCGATGAGACGTGGTCGCCTCGAACTGTCGCAGAGTTCAACGGTCATGACGTTATGGTCGTCAAAGTCGAGGGTGAATTCAAATGGCATTCACATCCCGATACGGATGATTTCTTTCTTGTCTTGTACGGCGAAATTGACATCCAGCTTCGGGATCAAGTCGTCAGTTTGAAGGCCGGAGAAATGTTCATCGTGCCGAAAGGTGTAGAACACTGCCCGTTTGCTCGGAAAGAGGCACATCTTTTGCTGATTGAGCCGACCGGCACCCCTAACACTGGTGATACCGCGACAGCTGCCGATCGTAAAACAATCTGAACGAATACCGTCGAAGAGCCAAAGCCGCGATCTGGCCGGACAAAAAAAGGCCCGGGCAAAGCCCGGGCCAGTCCAACAGGGAGGTGCATGCGATAACCCGCACATGCAACGGGATCCGGTATTCAACGCTTGATGGTCATATAGGTTCCACCAATCGAAAGAAAAACTGCGACCTTAGGACACAAGCCGATATCCGCCTGACTCCGTCACAAGGAGTCGGGCATTCGACGGGTCCGGCTCGATCTTCTGGCGCAGGCGGTAGATGTGAGTTTCCAGCGTGTGAGTGGTCACCCCGGCGTTGTATCCCCAGACCTCGTGCAGCAGGACATCACGCGCCACGATTCCATCGGTCGAACGGTATAGAAACTTGAGGATATTCGTCTCTTTTTCGGTCAGGCGTATCTTCTTGTCATCATCGGTGATCAGCAGCTTCAACGACGGTTTGAACGTGTACGGCCCGAGTGTGAACACGGCATCCTCGGACTGTTCATGCTGACGCAGCTGGGCGCGGATGCGGGCCAGAAGGACCGGAAATTTGAATGGTTTTGTGACGTAGTCGTTTGCGCCGGCGTCCAGACCAAGGATTGTGTCGGCATCTGAATCATGGCCGGTCAGCATCAGGATCGGTGACTTGACGCCCTGCTTGCGCAGCAGTCGGCACAGCTCGCGGCCATCCGTGTCGGGCAGGCCGACATCGAGGATGATCAGATCGTAATTCTGTTCCTTGGCGCGGCTCATCGCCCCGACGCCATTCTCGGCCTCAAAGACCTCGAAGTCCTCGGTCATGATCAGCTGCTCGGCGAGCGCCTCGCGCAGGTCGTCGTCGTCATCGACCAGCAGGATGTTCTTGAGTTGCGCCATGTTGCCTTCTCCTTGTGTTGTGATGCAAATGTGATGTGCGGGCCGCAAGGACAAGTTTTGCTGCAAGGCTCTCACGGGCTCGTGTTTCAGCGGGGCAAATATTACAGATTTAGCGCCCAATGTTGCAGGTGGGCCGAGGCACGAGGCGACAGCATGAGCTTTCAACCCGATCTGACCGAGGTTCTGGCCCGCGCCCGCGCGGATCTGCGCATGGGGGTGCCGGTGGTGCTGTGTACAGCGCGTGCCTCTGTTCTGGTACTGGCGGTCGAGACGCTGACAGCGCAGCGGCTGAAGGACGTTCACAGCCTGGGGGTGTCGGCGGATCTGGCTTTAACCCAGCGGCGTGCCGAGACGCTGAAGGTCCGGGCCTACGACGGCGATCTGGCGCGGGTGCTGCTGCCGATCGATTCCGGTTTGGCCTGGGTTCAGGGGCTGGCGGATCCGGCGGATGATCTTTCTGCGCCGATGAAAGGCCCATTCCAAAGCCGTCGCGAAGGTTCTGCAGAGCTGCACCGACTGGCGCTGACCCTGATCAAGAGCGCCCGGCTGCTGCCTGCCGCTGTGGTGGTCCCGCTTGAGGATGGCGCAGGGTTTGCCCGCGCGCATGATCTGGGGGTGATCGACGCGACAGTTGCCGCCCCGCATCTGTTGACACTGAGCGCGCTGAACCGGGTGATCTCCGCGCGTGTCCCTTTGCGGGCAGCCCGCGATGCACGCCTGCACATCTTTCGGCCCGAAGATGGGTCGGACGAACATTATGCCATCGAGATTGGCCGCCCGGACCGCGCGGCCCCGGTTCTGGCGCGGTTGCATTCGGCTTGTTTTACCGGCGATCTGCTTGGTTCTCTGAAATGCGACTGTGGTCCGCAACTGAACGCGGCGCTGGCGCAGATGGGACAGGAGGGGGCCGGAGTGCTCCTTTATCTCAACCAGGAGGGGCGGGGGATCGGCCTTGCGAACAAGATGCGCGCCTACAGCCTGCAGGATCAGGGTTTCGACACGGTCGAGGCCAATCACCGGCTGGGGTTCGAGGATGACGAACGGGATTTTCGGCTGGGCGCGCAGATCCTGCGGCGGATGGGCTTTGATCAGGTGCGGCTGCTGACCAACAATCCGCGCAAGATCGAAATGATGCGCGCCTGTGACATCAAGGTGACCGAACGGGTGCCGCTGAAGGTGGGCGAGAACCCATATAACGAGGCCTATCTTGCGACGAAGGCGGCCAAATCCGGGCACCTGCTGTAGGTGTGTCGACCCGGTCGGCAAAATCGCACATAGGCTGCGCATGGATTGGCCTCTTGCATGGCATCACACGCGGCTTAACTTTTGGGGCAAAAGAAGGACTGCGCGCATGAAATATTCCGTTCTCGATCTCGCCCCGGTGCCCGAAGGCTCTGATGCCTCGGACGCGTTGCGCAATACCGGCGAACTCGCCCGCCATGCCGAAGCTTTGGGGTATCACCGCTATTGGCTGGCCGAACATCATAACATGAAGGGTATCGCGAGCGCTGCGACTTCGGTTCTGATCGGGTACGTGGCTGGATTGACCAACACGATGCGGATCGGGGCCGGGGGGATCATGCTGCCGAACCATGCGCCGCTGGCCGTGGCAGAACAGTTTGGTACGCTGGCCACGCTTTACTCCGATCGGATCGATCTGGGCCTGGGACGTGCGCCCGGTGGTGACATGGCGGTGATGCGCGCGCTGCGTCTGCGACAGGAGGCGAGCGATCGCTTCCCGGATGACGTGGCAGAACTACTCAGCTATTTCGGCCCCGAATTACCCAATGCGCCCGTCGCGGCGCATCCCGGGCAGGGGACGAACGTGCCCCTCTGGATTCTGGGATCGTCGCTTTACGGCGCGCAGGTGGCTGCCCATTTCGGGCTGCCTTATGCCTTTGCCTCGCACTTTGCGCCTGCTGCACTTGAACAGGCGGCCGAGATTTACCGCGCGAAGTTCCAGCCGTCTGAGACGCTGGAAAAGCCGCATTTCATGCTGGCGGTGAATGTCTTTGCCGCCGACACGGATGCTGAGGGTATCAGGCTGCGAACCTCGATGCAGCAGGCGTTTTACCGGCTGCGCACGGGCACGCCCGGCAAGCTTCCGCGCCCTGTCGATCGGATCGAGGATGCGATTCCAGCAAACGCGATGCCAGCAGTGAACGAGGCGCTGCGGATCACCGCGGTCGGCAGCCCCGAAACGGTGCGTCGCCAGCTGGGGGATCTGATCACGCAGCACCGCCCGGATGAAGTCATCCTGACCGGCCAGATTCATGACCACAAGGCGCGTTTACGCTCCTTTGAGATCGCGGCAGAGGCATTGCAGGGACTGAACGAAAGCCTGGCCGCGTGACCCATGAGGATCTGGTCCTGACGCAGCGCGGCCTGCGATTTCAGGGGCGTCTGTGGCCCTGCAGCATAGGGCGGGGCGGCGTTTCGACACATAAGGTCGAAGGTGACGGTGCGACCCCGGTTGGCGTGCACCGTATCGTCGGGATGCTGTACCGGCCTGATCGCATGGCGCCGCCGACCGACTGGGCCGTGCCGATCCTGCCCGGCGATCTGTGGTCGGACGATGCAGAACACGAGGATTACAACCAGATGGTCCGCGTGCCCTATCCACACAGTCATGAAAGACTGCGGCGGGCGGACCCGTTGTATGATCTTGTTTTGTTGACGGATTGGAACTGGCCCCACGCGGTCAAGGGGCGCGGTTCGGCGATCTTTCTGCACCAGCAGCGGCGCAAGGGCTTTCCCACCGAAGGCTGCATCGCCTTTGCTCGCGCGGACCTGCTGCGCATTGCGCGGAGAATTGGATTGGGCAGCCGGGTGATCGTGCCAGAGGGGCTGGCCTGATCGGGGTGTAAGCTTCGAGCTGCGGGAGCGGAGTAAATTGGCCACGCACCCGCCCGAATCTTATGCACACCGCCCACTGGGCGGTGTGTGTCACATGATACAACGGTCTCAGGCCGCCACGGCGCCCCATGCCAGGCCGGCGAGGACTGCCCCAGCCACTGCGAACCCGAGATAGGCCGCAAAGACCCGGGGTCTCACCAGTGCCCAGACTGCCAGAGCTGCCGGGATACAGCTGACCCCGCCCGCGATGACAAAGCTCATGGCCGCGCCCTGCGACATGCCCTGCGCAAGCAACGCATCGACCAGCGGCACGGCGGCGTATCCGTTGAGATAGGCAGGCGCACCAACCAAAGCCCCGAGCAGGATCGGCATGATCCCGGTGCCACCCAGCACTCCGGCGATCCATTCCGCAGGGACGTAGTGGATCATTACCGCCTCGACGACATAGGCCAGCGTCAGCCATTTCACCAGAAAGAGCGCATTGCTGACACCGGTTTCGCGGAAGGCTGCACGTCGTTCGGGTTCCTGCCAGAAACGCCACACGGGCACCCCACGGAACGGTTTGCGCGAACCACAGCAGCTACCCGACGGCGTTTCGGCCCGCAGCGGATCACGGAACACCGGACTTTGCGCAAAGGCCATGGTGCCGAGGCCGCCGAGCAGACCGATGCCCACCGCAGAGATGGTCTTGGCCATGGCGAAATCCCAACCTAGCGTTCCGCTGGTGATGAGGAACATCGCCGGGTCCATCAGCGGCGAAGCGAGCCAGAAGGCCATGACCGCGCTCAGCGGCGCGCCGACTGCCAGCAGGGCAGCGATAAAGGGAATTACCTCGCAGGAGCAGAAGGGCGACAGGCCCCCCAGCAACGCCGCGAACAGGATCATCCGCGTCTCGCGCCCCTCAAACGCGCGGGCCAGCAGGCTCTCGGCACCGGTGGCCTTCAGGTACGCGACAGCGAGCACGGCAAACAGAATGAAGGGCGCGGTGTTCCAGAGCGCCGTGACAGTGAAGCCGACTGTGGGCCAGAACTGGGCGTTGTCCAGCAGCGCGATCACCGCCAGTATCAATGCCGCCGCAAGCCAGGGCTTGCTGAGCGGTGGCAAACGGCGCGGGGCCGGGTTCGTGATGTCAGCCATGGTCACATTCCTTGTGGGTATCGGATTGGGTATCGGTGCTGCAGTCCGGGCAATCGGCACAGCAGTTGCGTAGAAGAAAGGCAGAGAGTTCCTGTAGCTGGTCATAGGCCACGGCGGCGCAGATGATGCTGCGGCCCTGCCTTTCCTGCGCGATCAGCCCGGCCTGAGCGAGGATGCGCAGATGATGGGTCAGCGTCGATCCGGTCACGCCCGAACGGGTCCCAAGCTCTCCGATGCTCAGCCCTTGCGGCCCGGCGCGCACCAGCACACGCAATACAGAGAGGCGCTGTTCCGAACCGAGCGCGGCAAAGATCGAAGCCGCAACTTCGAGCGGAAATTCGTTGGTGTCGGTGGTTTGGGGAGATTCTATTTTCATATTTCTATGATTATCGAAATGACGGAGCCGCGCAAGCATTATTTCGATATTTATAGAAATGAACGGGCGTCGTCGTCCCTGCACTTCTCCGCATCGACACGTGGAATATGCATTTCAGGCCAACAAAGACTCCAGCCCGTCGTCTTCTATGGCGGTGTGTGACTTAGCGCTGGGGTCGGGTTGATTGCATGCCGCCGCGCAAAGCCTTATGCGGGACAGGCTGCCAGAAACGAGGTTCTCAATGTCACGACTCCTGCTGTGCCTTGCCTTTGTCCTTGGACTCTCCGCCTGCGCCGATGGTGCCCGCGACCTGCGCAAACCGGTTGAACCGATTGGCAATTTCAAGCTGGGTCATGCCATTGTCGTCGCACCCAACATCGTGCAGGGGCCTGCATCCCGTGATGCCACGGCCGAAGAATGGATTGCCGGGGTCGATGCAGCATTGGAAGAGCGTTTCCGTCGCTATGAAGGTGACAAATTCTACCACATCGGGGTCAGTGTCGAAGGCTTTGTCCTCGCCTTGCCCGGCGTGCCATTGGTGTTCAATCCGAAATCCGTCGTGATCATCAAAGTCACCGTCTTTGATGACGCTAACGCGGCGAAGATGAACGAAGAACCCGAACAGATCACCGCGCTCGAAGCGGTTTCTGCCAAAACCGTGGTGGGCTCGGGCGTGACGCAGAGCAAGGAAGAGCAGTTGAAGCTGCTGTCCGACAACGTCTCGCTTCAGATCGAGAAATGGATGCGCCGAATGCAGCTCGAGGAAGGCTGGTTTGGCGGCCCGGATGCGGGTGTCGATGCCGCCGAGGCAGGCGTGGCGACAGCGGATGTACCATCGGCAATAATGTCGCCAGAGACCGAAAGGCCTGCGGCGACATCGGGACATACCGTAGCGGACCCGACCGTGCCGTTCTCTCCCATGATTGAAGCAGAGCCATCGGGCGTGTCCGGGTGAGGGATGGCCAAACCCAGGCATGTCATGCTTGATTTTTTGTGCCCGAGGCAATATCTCCCCCGCGATGTAAATCGGGCTGCACTGGCCCCCCAAAGCGCGAGGCATTTGCAAAGAGATGGCAAAGGCAAAGTTTGAACGTAACAAGCCGCACTGCAACATCGGCACGATTGGTCACGTTGACCACGGCAAGACGACGCTGACAGCTGCGATCACCAAGTATTTTGGTGACTTCAAGGACTACGACCAGATCGACGCAGCGCCGGAAGAAAAGGCTCGCGGGATCACGATCTCGACAGCACACGTCGAGTATGAGACCGAAAACCGTCACTACGCGCACGTTGACTGCCCCGGCCACGCCGACTACGTCAAGAACATGATCACCGGTGCGGCGCAGATGGACGGCGCAATCCTGGTTGTGAACGCGGCTGACGGCCCGATGCCCCAGACGCGCGAGCACATCCTGCTCGGCCGTCAGGTCGGTATCCCGTCGATGGTCGTCTTCATGAACAAAGTCGACCAGGTGGACGACGAAGAACTGCTCGAGCTGGTCGAAATGGAGATCCGTGAGCTCCTTTCGATGTACGACTACCCGGGCGACGATATCCCGATCATCGCAGGTTCGGCTCTGGCCGCCCTCGAAGGCCGTGACGCCAACATCGGCGAAGACAAGATCCGCGAACTGATGGCGGCAGTCGACTCCTACATCCCGCAGCCCGCACGTGCCGTGGACCAGCCCTTCCTGATGCCGATCGAAGACGTTTTCTCGATCTCGGGTCGTGGTACGGTTGTGACCGGTCGTATCGAGCGTGGCGTTGTAAACGTCGGCGACGAACTGGAAATCGTGGGCATCCGCGACACCAAGAAGACCACCTGTACCGGCGTTGAAATGTTCCGCAAGCTGCTGGATCGCGGGGAGGCGGGCGACAACATCGGCGCGCTTCTGCGTGGTATCGAGCGTGAGGGCGTTGAGCGCGGTCAGGTTCTGTGCAAGCCGAAGTCGGTTCTGCCGCACACCAAGTTCGAAGCCGAAGCTTATATCCTCACCAAAGAGGAAGGTGGCCGTCACACACCGTTCTTCGCGAACTACCGCCCCCAGTTCTACTTCCGTACAACGGACGTGACCGGCACGGTTATGCTACCCGAAGGCACCGAAATGGTAATGCCGGGTGACAACCTGAAATTCAACGTCGAGCTGATCGCACCGATCGCGATGGAAGACAAACTGCGCTTCGCCATCCGCGAAGGCGGCCGCACTGTCGGTTCCGGCGTCGTCTCCAAAATCATCGAGTGATTTGGGAGCGGCAGGGGCGGCGTGATCTGGAAAGATCACGCGAACCTTGCCCTTGGAGATTGCTGTTTCCAAGTCCCTGGAACGCCTGACTATGCCAAAGGCCCCGGACTTCGGTCCGGGACCTTTTTTGTCCGTGTCACAAGCTGGATTAAGGTGAAGTGACCTTAATCCGCAAAAGTGAAAAGGCCGCCTCGGGAAGAGGCGGCCTTTTCGGTTTGGCCGTCTCGCGCTGTAGCAAGGGCGCGGGACGGCGACTTTCACATGAGTGAACAGTCATGGATTAGTTGACGAAGTGCTGGATCAAAGCACGCTGTGTACCTTCGGAATCGCTGGAGCTGGTGATGTTCAGCAGGGTGCTGACCTGTGCGTCTGTCAGCGCCGCGACGTCGATGTTCGGTGCGTAGCGATCAAGGATCGCGGTCTCGGCAGGGGTGGCAGCAGATGCGGCACCGGCCAGAGTGGACAGGGCAAGAGCGGAGAAGAGGATAGTGCGTTTCATTTTCATGTTCCTAATTTGGGAGAGTTGCGGATTTGAGGTCGATTATTTGACGAGGTGCTGGATCAAAGCGCGCTGCACGCCTTCGGAATCGCCGGAGCTGGTGATGTTCAGCAGGGTGCTGACCTGAGCGTTTGTCAGTGTGGAGACGTCGATGTTCGGCGCGTAGCGATCAAGGATCGCAGTGTCGGCAGAGGTGGCCGCAGAGGCGGCACCGGCCAGAGTGGACAGGGCAAGAGCGGAGATGAGGATAGTGCGTTTCATTTTCGTAGTCCTTGGTATTGTGGCCCGTGGGGCCGGTTGTGTGTGTCGGCATTTGCTTCCGATGAGTGTCAGATAGGGAGCCCGATGCGCGGTGTGAAATCACGAAATGCGCGCGCATGATCACGCGCTTTTGTGCTTGATATAAAAGGATTAAATACGCCTATTGTGCGCTCATGCACAGGCAAGGTGCGGGGCTTATTCACAAGGCGTTGGAGGCTGCAAAAGCCAATTTGTCTTGCTCTCGGTTCGCGTGAGGACAGTGCGCGCCAAGTCGTTGACATGGTGGGACACAAAGACGTGAGCAGCCGATTTGCCTTGTCTTGGGGGCTACCGGACTGCCGAGAAGGGGCAAAATGCCTAACGAGCGAGCCCAATTCGGCAGACATGCCTGCCGTTTTGGCGAGGATCCAGCTGCCCTGCATGCGGCCGGGTGGACTGATAGTAAAAGGTCAGGAGAGGGATTGCAGCAGAACGACCGAAAGGCTCTTGATTTCACCTGACGGTTGGCTTAGTCCACGCCTCGGCGATAGGGGTATAGCTCAGTTGGTAGAGCGACGGTCTCCAAAACCGTAGGTCCCGGGTTCGAGTCCCTGTGCCCCTGCCAGTTCATAACAGTTCGAAGAAGATTCCCGATGTCGGGGCAGCTTGCCACTGGCTGTGCCGAAATCCGGGGTGGGTTTGGGTGCGGGCACCAGAGGGGTATCCAAGGGCCGCAATCGCGACCGATTGAGAGCGCTTCCCCCAATATGCCACCACGTTGCCAGCGACGCATGATAAGCACCGTCAGGACCTTGCCTGTGGAAAAATATGGCCAAGCATCGGCCTCGGGCCACCATCACGCATGGACCCAGTGCCGAGCACATAAAAAAGGGGCCATCCGAAGATGACCCCCATGAGGTAATTGTCCGCCCATTCCTGTGATCACGACTAATTACTGCGATCACAGGGAACGGGGGCGCCTTATTTGAACACGTTTTGGATCTTTTCCTCGATTTCAGTGTCGTTGCCGCCGCGGTCGATGATCGCCAGAGCCATAATCAGCTGTGCTTCGGTCATCGTCTCGACTTTGACATCCGGAGCGTAGCGCGCCAGAATCGCTGCTTGGCCGACGGTTGCGGTGTTCGCTTCGCCCAGCGGTTTGCCGTCGTCCAGCAGGACACCTTTGACAATGTTCGCTGTATCCGAGCGATTCGAGCCGCTGCTGATGATGGACAAGGCCGAATCGAGCTGGGCTTGAGATACGGTGGTTAAATCCACACCCGGTGCGTAACGCTCGATTTCTGCACGCTGAGCTTCGGTCGGCATTGCTGGTGTGCCAACATGGGTGTGGGTGCTAAGGATCTGCTCCACCTGGCTTTTGACCTCGGACGGCGAACCGCCGTTGCTGATCGCCAGCATCGCAGAATCAATCTGTGCCTGAGTCAGCATGGAGTAATCGATGTTGTCGACATAGCGCCCAATCTCAGAACGCTGCGCTTCTGTCGGCACGGCTTCGGTCGGCATTTCGCCGCCGAGGGTCAGGATGGTGTTCAGTCCACTCAGTTTTTCGTCGTGGCTCAGGTCACTGTTGAGCACTTCGACCGACAGAGTCATCTGCTCTTCGGTCAGAGCGGAGGCATCAATCGAGGGCAGGAAGGCTTCGAGTTGCGCCTGTTCGGCACTGGTCGCGGCGAAGGCGGCAGTGGCCAGGCTTGTTGTCAGAGCGGTTGCGATCATGAAGCGTTTCATCGTGAACTCCTTGGTTGTTTGTTCCAGTCAACCTTCAGAACAATCTGTCTTGAGGCTGTATGGGTTAACAACCAGTTGGCCAGTCTTTCGTTCCAATAAAAAGGCTTTGTTTTCAGATATTACCGGGTCCATAGGCAATGGAATAATCCAATAACAAGGATGCGCGCGATGCATCAACGCGCCAATTGGTTCCGATGCGCGCAACAAGGTTGGATCACAAGATCGCGACGAAGTGGGGCTTTCGCACCGCGCGTGGCTAGGCCGGGGTGCTGGGCAGAGCCCGGCCCGAAACGGCGGCGCCGGTGCGGATGCACTTGAAACCTCAGGGCGCTGCGAGTATGTGGCGCGAGACCGAAAGCAGAGAAGAGCGCATGGCCAGAACAAATCCTATACAATTCGTTCAGCAAGTACGGGCCGAAGTGGCAAAGGTTGTTTGGCCTACGCGGCGCGAAGTTTTGCTGACGACCGTCATGGTCTTTATCATGGCGACTCTCACCGCAATCGTCTTTGCGACGGTCGACATACTGATCCGGGAAGGTCTGCAGCTGGTTTTGAACTTTTTCGGCTAAAATAGGCGGGGGAGTTCGGCGGGCTTTGGCCAGACAGTCACCCGATCAGATGAAAAAGCGCTCGGCAGCACTTGAATAAAACTGGCGCGGCGAGTAGTGGACACGACACCTTCCGAAACGGGCGTGCAATGATTCGTGTTGCGCGCCGATTTTCTTTTCGCGAAGGCGTCACTGTTCTGGTGGCAGACAGACAAGACGCCGTGGTAATGCGGTGCAGGAATAAGGGTTGAGGCCAGATGGCGAAGCGGTGGTATTCGGTGAGCGTGCTCTCGAACTTCGAGAAGAAGATTGCCGAACAGATCCGGACGGCGGTCGAGGAGCAGGAGCTTCAGGACCAGATCGAAGAGGTTCTGGTGCCGACCGAAGAGGTGATCGAGATTCGCCGTGGCAAGAAGGTCACAACCGAGCGACGCTTTATGCCCGGCTACGTGCTGGTGCGGATGGAGATGTCGGATCGGGGCTATCACCTGATCAACTCGATCAACCGCGTGACGGGTTTCCTGGGCCCGCAGGGGCGTCCGATGCCGATGCGGGATTCCGAAGTGACCGCTATCTTGGGTCGCGTGCAGGAAGGCGAAGAGAGCCCGCGCACGCTGATCCACTTTGAGATTGGTGAGCGGGTCAAGGTCAACGACGGTCCGTTCGAAGATTTCGACGGCATGGTTGAGGGTGTGGACGAAGACAACCAGCGCCTGCGGGTGGCTGTTTCGATCTTTGGCCGGGAAACGCCGGTCGAACTGGAATTCACTCAGGTCACCAAGCAGGGGGCCTGAGGGTAGGGCGCCCGTAAGGGTGCCAGAGACGTGGAAGGCGAGGGCAACGCGATGTCCGGACCGCACCACGGCAACGAAAAGGCCCCATCTGACGCGTCAGGGGGCTGTTGGACATAAAGGAGTAGCCAGATGGCAAAGAAGCTTGCTGGCAAGATGAAACTGCAGATCAAGGCCGGCCAGGCCAACCCGAGCCCGCCCGTGGGCCCGGCGCTGGGTCAGCGCGGCATCAACATCATGGAATTCTGCAAGGCGTTCAACGCTAAGACGCAGGAAATGGAGCCCGGCGCGCCGTGCCCGACCGTGATCACTTACTATCAGGACAAGTCCTTCACGATGGACATCAAGACGCCCCCGGCGTCCTATTTCCTGAAGAAGGCCGCTGGCATGAAGCCCGTTGGCAAGCGCAACCGCCCCAAGGGTTCGCCCCTGCCGGGTCGTGAGACCGTTGCATCGGTGACCGTTGCGCAGGTGCGCGAGATCGCCGAAGCAAAGATGAAGGACCTGAGCGCAAACGACGTTGAGGCAGCCATGCAGATCATTCTGGGCTCCGCAAAGTCCATGGGCATCGAGGTTAAGTAAGATGGCTAAGTTTGGAAAACGCACCCGCTCCGCTCGTGAAGCATTCGCCGGCAAAGAGGATATCTCTGTCGAAGAAGCGGTAAAGCTGATAAAAGCAAACTCGAAGACCAAGTTCGACGAGACTGTTGAGATTGCAATGAACCTTGGTGTTGACCCGCGTCACGCAGACCAGATGGTCCGCGGCGTCGTTGGCCTGCCCAACGGTACAGGCAAGACTGTGCGCGTTGCCGTCTTTGCCCGTGGCCCCAAGGCAGACGAAGCCACCGCCGCTGGCGCAGACATCGTTGGCGCAGAGGACCTGATGGAGGCCATCCAGGGCGGCAAGATCGATTTCGATCGTTGCATCGCAACCCCGGACATGATGCCGATCGTCGGTCGTCTGGGCAAGATCCTGGGCCCGCGCAACCTGATGCCGAACCCCAAGGTTGGCACTGTTACCATGGACGTCAAGGCCGCTGTTGAAGCTGCCAAAGGCGGTCAGGTTCAGTTCAAGGCCGAAAAAGCCGGTGTTGTGCATGCAGGCGTTGGCAAGGTTTCCTTCGACGAAGCTCAGCTGGTCGAGAACATCAAAGCCTTCATTGGCGCGGTGTCCAAAGCCCGACCCGCCGGCGCAAAAGGCACCTACATGAAGCGTATCGCGCTGAGCTCGACAATGGGTCCGGGCGTGACCGTTGATGTGGCAACCGCAGCTGCGGAATAAGAGATTGGTCCCGGGGCGTAAGCCTCGGGGCGAATGCGCGGCCAGACTATCGGTCGCGTTCTGTCCGAGACGGAGGGTTCCGGGGATAAGCCCGGAATAATTCCTTCCTGAGATGGGAAACGAGAGACGAGATTTCCGCGGGTTCTTGACCCTCGGGCGATCAAGGCCTCGGGACCCTGAAACGGACCCGACTGTCCCGGACCCTAAGTCCGGGATGAACATGAGCCGGGGGGAAACCCCCAAATTTGGAGTGAAACTGTGGATAGAGCCCAGAAAGAGAAAGTGGTCGACGAACTCGGCCAGATCTTCGAAAGCTCTGGCGTCGTGGTGGTAGCACACTACGAGGGTCTCACGGTTGCCGAGATGCAGGATCTTCGGGGGCGCGCACGCGCCAACCAAAGCTCCGTACGCGTCGCCAAGAACAGGCTCGCCAAGATCGCCCTTGAGGGAAAGCCCTGCGCAAGCATTGCTGACTTCCTGACGGGCATGACCGTTCTGACCTTCTCCGAGGACCCCGTGGCAGCAGCCAAGGTGGCCGAGGACTTCGCCAAAGATAACAAGAAGTTTGAAATTCTTGGCGGCGCAATGGGTCAGAACGCTCTGGACCGGGCCGGTGTGGAATCCGTGTCGAAGATGCCGTCGCGCGAGGAGCTTATTGCTTCGATCGTTGGCTGTATCGGCGCACCCGCATCGAACATTGCCGGAGCCATTGGCGCACCTGCTTCGAATATCGCATCCATTTTGTCCACAATCGAGGACAAGGCGGCTGCGTAAGCAACCTATGGGATCATCGTGGGGTTGAAATCCCGACGTTGGAACACATTTAGATACGGAAAGAAGTCACAATGGCTGATCTTAAAGCACTTGCTGAGCAAATCGTGAACCTCACGCTGCTGGAAGCACAAGAACTGAAAACCATCCTGAAAGACGAGTACGGCATCGAGCCCGCCGCTGGCGGCGCTGTTATGATGGCGGGCCCGGCTGATGCCGGCGGTGCGGCTGCTGAAGAGCAGACCGAATTCGACGTCATCCTGAAGTCGGCTGGCGCATCCAAGATCAACGTGATCAAGGAAGTTCGCGCAATCACCGGTCTGGGCCTCAAAGAAGCCAAGGACCTGGTTGAAGCTGGCGGCAAAGCTGTCAAAGAGCAGGTTTCCAAAGCCGAAGCCGACGACATCAAAGCCAAGCTGGAAGCAGCTGGCGCCGAAGTCGAGCTCAAGTAATCAGTTCCGGGGCAACCCGGAGCGACACCTACACAGGCTGGATCCGGGTAGCCCCGGGTCCAGCCGAGCCTGTCTCAGAGAGGCCCTTCCTTCAAAGGGCTTTTCTAAGGCGAGGTTCAAGGATCGGGAGGCGTCCGGTGGGACGGGCGCCATGAATAGATCGAAACTCTGCCGTCTCTGATGGGTGTGCCGCTGTGGCCCGACAGCGCTGCGCATTCGTTGAGAAACTGAAAAGGTGACACCTGACATGGCGAAAAGCTTCCTTGGCCAGAAACGTCTTCGTAAATATTTTGGCAAAATCCGTGAAGTTCTGGAAATGCCGAACCTGATCGAAGTTCAGAAATCCTCTTACGATCTTTTCCTGAAATCCGGTGACCAGCTCGCGCCCATGGACGGCGAGGGCATCAAGGGCGTGTTCCAGTCTGTCTTTCCGATCAAGGACTTCAACGAAACCTCTGTGCTGGAATTCGTCAGCTACGAGCTGGAGAAGCCCAAGTATGACGTAGAAGAATGCCAGCAGCGCGACATGACCTACGCTGCACCGCTTAAGGTGACGCTGCGTCTGATCGTGTTTGATATCGACGAAGATACAGGCGCGAAGTCCGTCAAGGACATCAAGGAACAGGACGTCTACATGGGCGACATGCCCCTGATGACGCCGAACGGCACATTTGTCGTCAACGGTACCGAGCGTGTTATCGTATCCCAGATGCACCGTTCGCCGGGCGTGTTCTTTGACCACGATAAGGGCAAGACGCACTCCTCGGGCAAGTTGCTGTTCGCCTGCCGGATCATCCCTTACCGCGGTTCCTGGCTCGATTTCGAATTCGACGCCAAGGACAACGTCTATGCCCGTATTGACCGCCGCCGCAAACTGCCGGTGACGACCCTGCTCTATGCTCTCGGCATGGATCAGGAGGCGATCATGGACGCCTATTTCAATACCGTCACCTTCACCGCTGAGCGCGGGAAGGGCTGGGTCACCAAGTTCTTCCCCGAGCGTGTGCGCGGCACCCGTCCGGCGTTTGATCTGGTTGATGCGGATTCGGGCGAAGTCCTGGCCGAAGCCGGCAAGAAGATCACCCCCCGCGCGGTCAAGCAGATGATCGACGACAACAAGGTTCAGAACCTTCTGGTGCCTTTCGACAACATCGTCGGGCGTTTCGTGTCCAAGGACATGATCAACGAAGAAACCGGTGCGATCTATGCCGAGGCCGGCGATGAGCTGACTTGGGAAACCAACAAGGATGGCGAAGTTACCGGTGGCACGCTGAAAGAGCTTGTGGATGCCGGTGTGACCGAGATCCCGGTCCTCGACATCGACAACATCACTGTCGGTGCCTACATGCGTTCGACCATGGCGATGGACAAGAACCTGAACCGCGACTCTGCGTTGATGGACATCTACCGTGTCATGCGCCCGGGCGAGCCGCCCACCGTCGAGGCCGCATCGAACCTGTTCGACACCCTGTTCTTTGACAGTGAGCGTTATGATCTGTCTGCCGTTGGCCGGGTCAAGATGAACATGCGCCTCGCGCTCGACAAGCCCGACACCCAGCGCACGCTGGACAAGGACGATATCGTTGCCTGCATCAAGGCGCTGGTTGATCTGCGTGACGGCCAGGGCGATATCGACGACATTGACCACCTTGGTAACCGTCGGGTGCGCTCGGTCGGCGAACTGATGGAAAACCAGTATCGCGTCGGTCTGCTGCGTATGGAGCGCGCGATCAAGGAACGCATGTCGTCGGTCGAAATCGATACAGTGATGCCGCAGGATCTGATCAACGCCAAACCGGCAGCTGCTGCCGTGCGCGAATTCTTCGGCTCTTCCCAGCTCTCGCAGTTCATGGACCAAACCAACCCGCTGTCGGAAGTGACGCACAAGCGTCGCCTGTCGGCCCTCGGGCCGGGCGGACTGACCCGTGAACGCGCAGGTTTCGAAGTGCGCGACGTGCACCCGACCCACTACGGCCGGATGTGCCCGATTGAGACGCCGGAAGGCCCGAACATCGGTCTGATCAACTCGCTGGCGACTTTTGCCCGCGTGAACAAGTACGGCTTCATCGAAACACCCTACCGCGTCGTCAAGGACTCGGTGGTGACGGACGAAGTCCACTACATGTCCGCGACCGAGGAAATGCGTCACACCGTGGCGCAGGCGAACGCCAACCTCGACGAGAACATGCGTTTTGTGAACGACCTGGTGTCTACCCGGAAATCCGGTGACTACACCCTGTCCCCGAACGAAATGGTGGACCTGATCGATGTGTCGCCCAAGCAGCTTGTGTCTGTTGCGGCGTCGCTGATCCCATTCCTCGAAAACGACGACGCCAACCGCGCCCTGATGGGTTCGAACATGCAACGGCAGGCCGTACCGACCCTTCGCTCCGAGGCTCCGCTTGTGGGGACCGGCATCGAAGAGATCGTCGCGCGCGATTCCGGTGCGGCCATCATGGCCAAGCGGACTGGCGTCATCGACCAAGTCGATGCGATGCGGATTGTTGTGCGTGCGACAGATGATCTGGACCCGGGTGATCCGGGCGTCGACATCTACCGGATGCGCAAGTTCCAGCGTTCCAACCAGAACACCTGCATCAATCAGCGTCCGCTGGTGAAGGTGGGCGATCAGGTGATCAAGGGCGAAGTCATCGCTGACGGCCCGTCCACCGACATGGGGGAACTGGCGCTTGGCAAGAACGTCATCGTCGCCTTCATGCCGTGGAACGGCTACAACTACGAAGACTCCATCCTGATTTCCGAGCGTATCTCGCGGGATGACGTGTTCACCTCCGTCCACATTGAGGAATTCGAAGTGGCGGCGCGGGACACGAAACTCGGGCCGGAAGAGATCACCCGGGACATCCCCAACGTTGGCGAGGAAGCTCTGCGTAACCTCGATGAAGCAGGCATCGTCTATATCGGCGCCGACGTCGAACCGGGCGATATCCTCGTGGGCAAGATTACCCCCAAGGGTGAATCGCCAATGACGCCGGAAGAAAAGCTCCTCCGCGCCATCTTTGGTGAGAAAGCTTCGGACGTCCGGGACACATCGCTGCGGGTCAAGCCGGGTGATTACGGTACGGTCGTCGAAGTGCGTGTGTTCAACCGCCACGGTGTGGAAAAGGATGAACGCGCCCTGCAGATCGAGCGCGAAGAAGTCGAACGCCTTGCACGTGACCGCGATGACGAACTCGCGATCCTCGACCGTAACATCTACGCGCGTCTGCGCACGATGATCATGGGCAAGATCGCGGTCAAGGGTCCGCGCGGCGTGAAGCCGAACGCCGAGATTAACGAGGAACTGCTGTCCTCGCTAACCCATGGTCAGTGGTGGCAGCTGGCGCTGTCGGACGAAGATGACGCCAAGATCGTCGAGGCCCTGAACGAGCAGTACGAGGCGCAGAAGCGTACTCTTGATGCACGTTTCGAAGACAAGGTCGAAAAGGTCCGTCGTGGCGACGATCTGCCCCCGGGTGTGATGAAGATGGTCAAGGTCTTCGTCGCGGTTAAGCGCAAGCTGCAGCCGGGCGACAAGATGGCCGGCCGTCACGGCAACAAAGGTGTTATCTCGAAGGTTGTGCCAATGGAGGACATGCCGTTCCTCGCCGATGGTACTCCGGTCGACTTTTGTCTGAACCCGCTGGGCGTGCCTTCGCGCATGAACGTCGGTCAGATTCTGGAAACCCACATGGGCTGGGCCGCGCGCGGTCTGGGGCTCAAGATCGACGAGGCGCTGCAGGACTACCGGCGCACCGGCGACCTGACCCCCGTGCGTGAAGCGATGAAGATCGCTTATGGTGATGATGTATACGAAGAAGGCATCGTCGGCATGGACGAGGACACGCTGGTTGAGGCGGCAGGCAACGTCACCCGGGGTGTGCCGATCGCGACGCCGGTCTTTGATGGTGCGAAAGAGGCCGATGTGAACGACGCGCTGAAGCGCGCCGGGTTCGACACATCGGGTCAGTCGGTCCTGTTCGATGGCCGCTCGGGCGAGCAGTTCTCGCGCAAAGTGACGGTGGGCATGAAGTACCTGCTGAAACTGCACCACCTCGTGGATGACAAGATCCACGCGCGTTCCACAGGGCCGTACTCGCTGGTCACTCAGCAGCCGCTCGGTGGTAAGGCGCAGTTCGGTGGTCAGCGCTTCGGGGAGATGGAAGTCTGGGCTCTGGAAGCCTATGGCGCTGCCTATACCCTGCAAGAGATGCTGACGGTCAAGTCGGATGACGTGGCGGGCCGGACCAAGGTCTATGAATCGATCGTCAAGGGCGAAGACAACTTCGAGGCCGGTATCCCGGAATCGTTCAACGTGCTTGTGAAGGAGGTCCGGGGTCTGGGCCTCAACATGGAACTCCTGGATGCGGAAGAGGATGAGTAACACCAAAATTTTTCACGGAAAAATTTTGGTGGCGAGGTTCTTCGTACGAGAAACCTCGCGCCCGTCCCAGTCTTCCCACCCGATATTCGAGGTATCAAAATGAACCAGGAACTGACAAACAACCCGTTCAACCCGGTCGCTCCGGCAAAGACGTTTGACGAGATCAAGGTTTCGCTCGCGTCGCCGGAACGGATTCTGTCGTGGTCGTTCGGCGAGATCAAGAAGCCTGAAACCATCAACTACCGGACGTTCAAGCCCGAGCGTGACGGCCTGTTCTGTGCGCGTATCTTTGGCCCGATCAAGGATTACGAATGCCTTTGCGGCAAGTACAAGCGGATGAAGTACCGTGGCGTCGTCTGCGAAAAGTGCGGCGTCGAAGTGACCCTGCAGAAGGTCCGCCGCGAGCGGATGGGCCACATCGAACTGGCTGCACCCTGCGCGCACATCTGGTTCCTGAAGTCGCTGCCGTCGCGCATCGGTCTGATGCTGGACATGACCCTGCGCGATCTTGAGCGTGTTCTGTACTTCGAGAACTACGTGGTGATCGAGCCGGGCCTGACGGATCTTACCTACGGTCAGATGCTGACCGAAGAAGAGTTCATGGATGCCCAGGACCAGTACGGCATGGACGCCTTCACGGCCAATATCGGCGCTGAAGCGATCCGCGAAATGCTGGCAGCAATCGACCTTGAGCAGGAGGCCGACACTCTTCGCGCCGACCTCAAGGAAGCGACAGGCGAGCTGAAGCCCAAGAAAATCATCAAGCGCCTCAAGGTGGTGGAATCCTTCCTGGAATCCGGCAACCGTCCCGAGTGGATGGTTCTGACCGTCATTCCGGTCATTCCGCCCGAGTTGCGGCCGCTGGTGCCGCTGGATGGTGGCCGCTTCGCGACCTCCGACCTTAACGATCTTTACCGTCGCGTGATCAACCGGAACAACCGTCTCAAGCGGCTGATCGAACTGCGTGCGCCCGACATCATCGTGCGTAACGAAAAGCGGATGCTGCAGGAATCTGTTGACGCCCTGTTTGACAACGGGCGTCGTGGCCGCGTCATCACCGGTGCAAACAAGCGTCCCCTCAAATCCCTGAGCGACATGCTCAAGGGCAAGCAGGGTCGCTTCCGCCAGAACCTTTTGGGCAAGCGCGTCGACTTTTCGGGTCGTTCGGTCATTGTGACCGGTCCGGAGCTCAAGCTGCACCAGTGCGGTCTGCCGAAGAAAATGGCGCTCGAACTCTTCAAGCCGTTCATCTATTCGCGGCTCGAGGCCAAGGGCCTGTCCAGCACCGTCAAACAGGCCAAGAAACTGGTTGAGAAAGAGCGCCCCGAGGTTTGGGACATTCTGGATGAGGTAATCCGCGAACACCCGGTCATGCTCAACCGTGCGCCGACGCTGCACCGTCTGGGCATCCAGGCGTTCGAACCCCAGCTGATCGAAGGCAAGGCAATCCAGCTGCACCCGCTGGTCTGCTCGGCCTTCAACGCCGACTTTGACGGTGACCAGATGGCCGTGCACGTCCCGCTGAGCCTTGAGGCACAGCTGGAAGCGCGCGTTCTGATGATGTCGACGAACAACGTTCTGTCGCCTGCAAACGGCGCACCGATCATTGTTCCGTCGCAGGATATGATCCTCGGTATCTACTACGTCACGATTGCCCGCGATGGCATGAAAGGCGAAGGCATGAAGTTCTCTTCCATCGAGGAAGTCGAACATGCGCTGAACGCCAAAGAGGTGCACCTGCACGCCAAGATCGAATGCCGCGTCACCCAGATCGACGAAGAAGGCAACGAGATCATCAAACGCTACGAAACCACACCTGGTCGCGTCCGTCTTGGTGCCCTGCTGCCGATGAACGCCAAGGCGCCGTTCGACCTCGTGAACAACCTGCTTCGCAAGAAGGACGTTCAGAAGGTCATCGACACCGTCTACCGCTACTGCGGTCAGAAAGAGTCGGTCATCTTCTGCGATCAGATCATGACCATGGGCTTCCGCGAGGCGTTCAAGGCCGGCATTTCCTTCGGCAAGGACGACATGGTCGTGCCGGAAACAAAATGGCCGATCGTCGAAGAGACCCGCACCCAGGTCAAGGATTTCGAACAGCAGTACATGGACGGCCTGATCACTCAGGGCGAAAAGTACAACAAGGTTGTCGATGCCTGGTCCAAGTGTAACGACAAGGTCACCGATGCGATGATGTCGACCATCTCGGCCTCCAAGACCGATGTCGATGGCTCGGAAATGGAACCGAACTCGGTGTACATGATGGCCCACTCCGGTGCGCGTGGTTCTGTCACACAGATGAAGCAGCTGGGCGGTATGCGTGGCCTGATGGCCAAGCCGAACGGCGACATCATCGAGACGCCAATCATCTCGAACTTCAAGGAAGGTCTGACCGTTCTTGAATACTTCAACTCAACCCACGGCGCCCGTAAGGGTCTGTCCGACACCGCTCTGAAGACGGCGAACTCGGGTTACCTGACCCGTCGTCTGGTGGACGTCGCGCAGGATTGCATCGTGCGCATGAAGGACTGTGGCACCGACAAGGCGATCACCGCCGAAGCGGCTGTCAACGATGGTGAGGTTGTGTCGTCCCTAGCAGAGCGTGTGCTGGGCCGTGTGACGGCTGAAACCGTCTATCGTCCAGGCACCGAAGAAGTGCTGGTCAAGGACGGTCAGCTGATCGACGAACGTCTGGCAGATATCGTGGACGAAGCGGCGGTACAGACCATGCGCATCCGTTCGCCCCTGACCTGTGAGGCCGAAGAGGGCGTGTGCGCCACGTGCTACGGTCGTGACCTTGCACGCGGTACGCTGGTCAACCACGGCGAAGCTGTCGGCATCATCGCCGCACAGTCCATCGGCGAACCGGGCACACAGCTGACGATGCGGACCTTCCACATCGGCGGCGTTGCACAGGGTGGCCAGCAGTCGTTCCTCGAGGCATCTCAGGCGGGCATCATCACCTTCGAGGGTGCTCTGACGCTGCAGAACTCCAACGACGAGACACTGGTCATGGGCCGCGGCATGAAGCTGCGGATCATGGACGAGCATGGTGCCGAACGCGCCAGCCACAAGGTCGGCTATGGCACCAAGCTGTTTGTCAAAGAGGGCGACACTGTTGCCCGCGGCGACAAGCTGTTCGAATGGGATCCCTACACCCTGCCGATCATCGCCGAAAAAGACGGCATGGCGCGTCACGTCGACCTCGTGAACGGTATTGCCGTGCGCGAAGAGACTGACGATGCGACAGGCATGACCCAGAAGATCGTCTCTGACTGGCGCGCGGCCCCCAAGGGCAACGAGCTCAAGCCCGAGATCATTCTGGTCGACGCAGATGGCGAACCGGTCCGCAACGACGCGGGTAACCCGGTGACCTATGCGATGTCAGTTGACGCGATCCTTTCGGTCGAAGACGGTCAGGACGTCAAGGCCGGTGACGTCGTCGCGCGTATCCCGCGCGAAGGCGCCAAGACCAAGGACATCACCGGTGGTCTGCCGCGTGTGGCCGAACTCTTTGAGGCACGTCGCCCCAAGGACCACGCCATCATCGCGGAAATCGACGGCTATGTGCGGTTCGGCAAGGACTACAAGAACAAGCGCCGCATCAGCATCGAGCCGGTGGACGACAGCCTGTCGCCCGTCGAGTACATGGTTCCCAAGGGCAAACACATCCCGGTTGCCGAAGGCGACTATGTGACCAAGGGCGACTACATCATGGACGGTAACCCCGCGCCGCACGACATCCTCGCCATCATGGGGATCGAGGCGCTGGCGAACTACATGATCGACGAAGTGCAGGATGTTTATCGTCTGCAGGGCGTGAAGATCAACGACAAGCACGTTGAGGTCATCGTTCGTCAGATGCTGCAGAAGTGGGAGATCCAGGACTCTGGCGACACCACCCTGCTCAAGGGCGAACATGTCGACAAGGCCGAGTTCGATGCCGCCAACGAAAAGGCGATCAAGAAGAACGGCCGCCCCGCACAGGGCGAACCGATCCTTCTGGGCATCACCAAGGCGTCGCTGCAAACTCGCAGCTTCATCTCGGCTGCGTCCTTCCAGGAAACCACGCGCGTCCTGACTGAGGCCTCGGTCCAGGGTAAGAGAGACAAGCTCGTGGGTCTGAAAGAGAACGTGATCGTCGGTCGGCTGATCCCCGCCGGTACCGGTGGTGCAACACAGGCCGTCCGTCGCATCGCGACCGAGCGGGACACAGTCGTCATCGACGCGCGTCGTCTGGAGGCTGAGTCGGCTGCCGCCCTCGCAGCGCCAATCCCGGAGTCTGTGGCTGAAGATCAAACCGATACGGTCGTAGTCGACACGCCGGAGAGCAACGACTAAGGCACCCCTTCGGTCAGTTGAAAATCAAAGGCCTCCGTGCGGACAGCACGGGGGCCTTTTCTATAGTGAAATAATAATAGGCGTGTCGCTCAATGACGGCGCCCGCCAGACAACGGCACGGATTCAGCCCCTCTATCGGTCGAGATGACCCGGCGCTGAATAGCGAAGCGCAGTGCCGGAAAGTGCGTGAAACGAGGGATACCCTAATGTCTGAGAAGTTTATCACGCACTTGGTTTACGTATGAAGCGGGTCGCAAATATCCGCAGAAGGGGCAGGGTCCCGTGCCATTAGCGCGAAATTCCAATCTCGAAAACACCTCAAGGAGGCGCATTCTTGTAATTCGGCTATTCTCGCGGCTGAGGCCAAGCCGTGAAGCTCATCCCGGTGGTGGTTGCCGCGGTCAAACCGGCATCGACCTTTCAGGAACCGACAGGCGATAGACAAAGCTTTCCGCGCTGAATTCGCGCACCGCTTCGGCCTGCAACTGGCGCGGCACGATCGTGTCGAGGATCATGGAACCGAAGCCGGAACGCTCTGGCTCCTTCTCCACCAGAATTCCGCCTTCGCGCCATTCGAGATCGTAGCCGGACGGTCCGATCCTGTTCCACTTGATTGCCAGACGGCCTTCCGGGTTTTTGAGCGCGCCGTATTTGACCGAATTCGTGGTCAGCTCGTGCACGGCCAGCGTCAGGATCTGCGCCTCGTCCGCAGTCAGGTGGATTTCCCCGCCCATCATGTCGATCTGACCGGCGTCGGCCTCGAAGTGGTCGGCCAGCTGGCGCGACAGGATCGATTCGATGGTCATGCGGTCCCAGTTGTTGCCGGTCAGATAGGAATGGGTGCGGGCCAGGGCCTGCAAGCGTCCCTCGAACCGATTCAGGAAATCCGGCAGGTCATCTGCATTGTTCGCCGTCCGCCGTGCTATGACGGACACCAGACTGAGGATATTGCCCACCCTGTGCTGCAACTCTGCGGCAATGGTCTCCTTCAGCCGCTCGGCCTTGACCTCCTGGGTGACGTCCAGCGCCTTCTGGATCATGAAACGGATTTCGCCGTCCGGACCGGGAACCGGGTGATGGATGCTGGTCCACCAGATCTCACGCATTTCCGGGCCGTCCGGGGTATCAATCGGGATCGAAAACGGAATTTTGACAAGACTGTTCTTTTCGCCATTCAGCGCCTTTTGAAACGCCCCGCGCAGCATTTCCAAGCGTTCGGGTTCTTCTGGGAAGGCGTCAAAAACGAATTTCCCTCTGAGTTCCTCCATGCTGCGCTGGACGACATCCAGATAAGAGTCGGACGCGGTGACGATCTTCATATCCCGGTCCAGCACAAGGCAGGGCGCCGGGACGTGCTTGAATACCTGCACGAAATCCAACATGTCGGCTGATGTGTCGCGCATGATCTTCCTCTTACAAAAGCCGTTGGGCGCAGAAGATTGATACAACCAGAAATGAACATATACGGCAAGCTGTCACCCACCAAAGGTTTCGCTTTGTACGGTTAAATCGCTGATGACCCCACGTCGCGTTGGCGCGGGTAGCAGTGTGTCTCGGCAGGGCGCCCCTAAGGTTGCGCCAGAGGTGATCATGCCAGTCCGTAGTGCGCGATGGGCAGGGATAAGGGGATGCCCGCAAATGCGCGCAGGACATCTTTTGTAGATCCGTGAAACAGTCATCCGAGGCGACGGGCACTATGGTCGCTACAGCTGAATGATGGTATATATAACAGGGAAGAAAATCGCAGTGTCATTGAGCGAAAGCAAGTATGCGGTGCTGTTGACAACCCCTGCGACTCCCCATATACGCCCGCTATCTCGGAGACGGGATGCATTGCATCCGACGTCCGATCTACAGAACTGAAGCGGTCAAGATCCGGGCCTAATCGCCCCGATCCTCTGGAAACCCCCGCGTCGTTCCCGCAATTGGGGAACGCATGCGGTTTTTTGCGTCGCACGCTAACGTGACGTGTCAATGTCGTGCACCCGATGTGCACAAAGGTGACTTGCGGACGCGCAAGGCGCTGTAACTGAAACCCGCACGGGGCAACTCGTGCACCACATATGTGAGCTACACGGGGAAAGAACCGGAATGCCAACGAT
The DNA here is from genome assembly GCF_900188035.1 of Puniceibacterium sediminis. Taxonomy (GTDB): domain Bacteria; phylum Pseudomonadota; class Alphaproteobacteria; order Rhodobacterales; family Rhodobacteraceae; genus Puniceibacterium; species Puniceibacterium sediminis. The sequence goes on from NZ_FZNN01000002.1 coordinate 196,539, forward strand.
CCAACAGCTGATCCGCAAGCCGCGGCAGCCGAAAGTCAAGCGCTCGAAGTCGATGCACCTTGAGCAGTGCCCTCAGAAACGTGGCGTGTGCACACGCGTCTACACAACCACGCCGAAGAAGCCGAACTCGGCCATGCGGAAAGTCGCCAAGGTCCGTCTGACTAATGGCTTCGAGGTCATCAGCTACATTCCTGGCGAAAGTCACAACCTTCAGGAACACTCTGTGGTTCTGATCCGTGGCGGTCGTGTAAAAGACCTTCCCGGTGTGCGTTATCACATCCTGCGCGGTGTTCTGGATACCCAGGGCGTCAAGGACCGCAAACAGCGTCGCTCCAAGTATGGCGCGAAGCGTCCGAAATAAGAGGGTATTTAGATGTCACGTCGCCACGCAGCCGAAAAACGCGAAGTCCTGCCCGATGCCAAGTATGGTGACCGGGTTCTGACAAAGTTCATGAACAACCTGATGGTTGACGGCAAGAAGTCCGTCGCCGAAAGCATCGTCTACAACGCGATGACCCGGGTTGAAGACAAGATCAAGCGCGCACCCATCGAGGTGTTCCACGAAGCGCTCGACAACATCAAGCCGAGTGTCGAAGTTCGTTCGCGCCGCGTCGGTGGTGCCACCTATCAGGTGCCCGTCGAAGTCCGCATCGAACGTCGCGAAGCACTGGCGATCCGTTGGCTCATCGATGCCAGCCGCAAGCGCAACGAGAACACGATGGAAGAGCGCCTTGCAGGCGAGCTTCTGGACGCTGTCAACTCGCGCGGGTCTGCCGTGAAGAAGCGCGAAGACACACACAAGATGGCCGACGCAAACAAAGCGTTCAGCCATTACCGCTGGTAACCCATAAGTCAAAGGACCGACCCAATGGCACGCGATTATCCCCTTCAGCGCTACCGGAACTTCGGGATCATGGCCCACATCGATGCGGGCAAGACCACGACGACCGAGCGTATTCTCTTCTACACCGGAAAGTCCCACAAGATCGGCGAAGTCCACGACGGCGCCGCGACAATGGACTGGATGGAGCAGGAGCAGGAACGCGGTATCACGATCACTTCCGCCGCGACGACCACTTTCTGGCAGCGCCAGGAAGATCCGACCGTTGAAGGGACGTCCGACACCAAGTACCGCTTCAACATCATCGACACTCCCGGCCACGTCGATTTCACCATCGAGGTCGAGCGTTCGCTCGCCGTTCTCGACGGCGCGATCTGCCTGCTGGACGGTAACGCCGGCGTCGAGCCGCAGACCGAAACAGTCTGGCGTCAGGCCGACCGTTACAAGGTTCCGCGGATCGTCTTCGTCAACAAGATGGACAAGATCGGTGCTGACTTCTTCAACTGCGTGAAGATGATCAAGGACCGTACCGGTGCCATTCCTGCGCCCATCGCGCTGCCGATCGGTGCCGAAGACAAGCTCGAAGGCATTATCGATCTGCTGAAGATGGAAGAGTGGGTTTGGGAAGGTGAAGACCTGGGCGCGTCCTGGGTTCGTAAGCCGATCCGTCCCGAGCTTCAGGACATGGCCGACGAATGGCGTGCGAACCTCATCGAGGTTGCCGTCGAAGTCGACGACGAAGCGATGGAAAAGTACCTTGATGGCGTCATGCCGGACGAGGCGACTCTGCGTAAGCTGATCCGTAAGGGCACACTGGAACTGGCGTTCGTGCCGGTCGCCGCTGGTTCCGCGTTCAAGAACAAGGGCGTACAGCCCCTCCTGAACGCCGTGATCGACTTCCTGCCGTCGCCGCTGGATGTGCCCGCCTACATGGGCTTCTCCCCTGATGACGAGACCGAGACACGTAACATCGCGCGTCACGCCGATGATTCCGAGCCTTTCTCGGGCCTTGCGTTCAAGATCATGAACGACCCTTTTGTTGGTTCGCTGACATTTACCCGGATCTATTCGGGTACGCTTAAAAAGGGCGACGGGATCCTGAACACGACCAAGGGCAAGAAAGAGCGCATCGGTCGTATGATGATGATGCACGCCATTGATCGCGAAGAGATCGAAGAAGCGTTTGCTGGCGACATCATCGCGCTTGCGGGTCTCAAGGACACCACAACTGGTGACACCCTTTCGGACGCGCAGCACCGTGTTGTTCTGGAAACGATGACCTTCCCCGATCCGGTCATCGAGATCGCAGTCGAGCCCAAGACCAAGGCCGACCAGGAAAAGATGTCTGCCGGTCTGGCCCGTCTGGCCGCCGAAGACCCCTCGTTCCGCGTCGAGACAGATCTTGAGTCCGGTCAGATCATCATGAAGGGCATGGGCGAACTTCACCTCGATATTCTGGTTGATCGTCTCAAGCGTGAATTCAAGGTCGAGGCCAACATCGGTGCCCCGCAGGTTGCTTATCGCGAGACAATCGATCGTGAAGTAGAGCATACCTACACCCACAAGAAGCAGTCGGGTGGTTCGGGTCAGTTCGCCGAGGTCAAGCTGATCATCTCGCCAACAGAGCCGGGCGAAGGTTATTCGTTCGAATCCAAGATCGTTGGTGGTGCTGTTCCCAAGGAATACATCCCGGGCGTCGAAAAGGGTATCAAGTCGGTGATGGACTCCGGTCCTCTGGCAGGCTTCCCCGTGATCGACTTCAAGGTCCAGTTGATCGACGGCAAGTTCCACGACGTCGACTCTTCGGTTCTGGCCTTCGAAATCGCCGGTCGCATGGGCATGCGTGAAGGTATGCGCAAGGCTGGTGCCAAGCTGCTCGAACCGATTATGAAGGTCGAAGTGGTGACACCGGAAGAGTATACCGGCAACGTGATCGGCGATCTTACATCCCGTCGTGGCCAGGTGACTGGTCAGGAAAGCCGCGGCAACGCCGTTGCGATCGCTTCGATGGTGCCGCTGGCCAACATGTTCGGCTACATCAACAACCTGCGCTCCATGTCTTCGGGCCGCGCGCAGTTCACGATGCAGTTTGACCATTACGATCCGGTTCCGCAGAACATCTCGGACGAGATCCAGAAAAAATTCGCATAACGGGATGGCGGGGTGAACCCCGCCCTACCCACCACTACGTAGGGCGGGGGCTACCCCGCCATCCAGGAAAGACAGGAGGCCATCATGGCAAAGGCAAAGTTTGAACGTAACAAGCCGCACTGCAACATCGGCACGATTGGTCACGTTGACCACGGCAAGACGACGCTGACAGCTGCGATCACCAAGTATTTTGGTGACTTCAAGGACTACGACCAGATCGACGCAGCGCCGGAAGAAAAGGCTCGCGGGATCACGATCTCGACAGCACACGTCGAGTATGAGACCGAAAACCGTCACTACGCGCACGTTGACTGCCCCGGCCACGCCGACTACGTCAAGAACATGATCACCGGTGCGGCGCAGATGGACGGCGCAATCCTGGTTGTGAACGCGGCTGACGGCCCGATGCCCCAGACGCGCGAGCACATCCTGCTCGGCCGTCAGGTCGGTATCCCGTCGATGGTCGTCTTCATGAACAAAGTCGACCAGGTGGACGACGAAGAACTGCTCGAGCTGGTCGAAATGGAGATCCGTGAGCTCCTTTCGATGTACGACTACCCGGGCGACGATATCCCGATCATCGCAGGTTCGGCTCTGGCCGCCCTCGAAGGCCGTGACGCCAACATCGGCGAAGACAAGATCCGCGAACTGATGGCGGCAGTCGACTCCTACATCCCGCAGCCCGCACGTGCCGTGGACCAGCCCTTCCTGATGCCGATCGAAGACGTTTTCTCGATCTCGGGTCGTGGTACGGTTGTGACCGGTCGTATCGAGCGTGGCGTTGTAAACGTCGGCGACGAACTGGAAATCGTGGGCATCCGCGACACCAAGAAGACCACCTGTACCGGCGTTGAAATGTTCCGCAAGCTGCTGGATCGCGGGGAGGCGGGCGACAACATCGGCGCGCTTCTGCGTGGTATCGAGCGTGAGGGCGTTGAGCGCGGTCAGGTTCTGTGCAAGCCGAAGTCGGTTCTGCCGCACACCAAGTTCGAAGCCGAAGCTTATATCCTCACCAAAGAGGAAGGTGGCCGTCACACACCGTTCTTCGCGAACTACCGCCCCCAGTTCTACTTCCGTACAACGGACGTGACCGGCACGGTTATGCTACCCGAAGGCACCGAAATGGTAATGCCGGGTGACAACCTGAAGTTCAACGTCGAGCTGATCGCACCGATCGCGATGGAAGACAAACTGCGCTTCGCCATCCGCGAAGGCGGCCGCACTGTCGGTTCCGGCGTCGTCTCCAAAATCATCGAGTAAGGCGTCTCCCGGGTGCGCGTCACAGCGCACCCACGGAACCACCCCTCGTTAGGTGTGCAGCCTTTGCGCACCTCAGAAATACGGGTTCGATGAGGGGGCAGGATGATCCTGCCTCCTCCTCTCAACTCAAACGCCGCGAAAGGCCAAGATCATGCAAAGCCAGAACATTCGCATTCGGCTCAAGGCTTTCGACTACCGCGTCCTGGATGCCAGCACGCAGGAAATCGTTAACACAGCCAAGCGGACAGGTGCCGCAGTACGCGGGCCCATCCCGCTTCCGAACAAGATCGAGAAATTCACTGTTCTGCGTGGACCCCACGTAAACAAGAAATCCCGTGACCAGTTCGAAATCCGGACGCACAAGCGTCTTTTGGACATCGTTGATCCGACCCCCCAGACCGTGGACGCGCTGATGAAGCTCGACCTCGCCGCTGGTGTGGATGTCGAGATCAAGGTTTAAGGGAGCAGATACAGATGCGCTCTGGAATCATAGCAAAGAAAGTCGGCATGACCCGGCTTTTCATGGAAGACGGCAAGCAGATCCCTGTAACCGTTCTTCATGTCGATAACCTTCAGGTCGTGGCGCAGCGTACAGCTGATGCACACGGATACTCGGCTGTTCAGCTGGGTACCGGCACGATCAAGGCGAAAAACGTAAGCCAGGCGATGCGCGGACACTTTGCCGTCGCCAAGGTAGAACCCAAGCGCAAGGTCGCTGAGTTTCGCGTTGCTCCCGAGAACCTCATCGCCGTTGGCGAAGAGATCACGGCCGACCATTACTTTGAAGGTCAGTACGTGGACGTTTCCGGGACCTCGATCGGTAAGGGTTTCGCCGGTGCCATGAAGCGGCACAACTTTGGCGGCCTGCGCGCCTCGCACGGTGTCTCCGTGTCGCACCGTTCGCACGGTTCGACCGGTCAGTGTCAGGATCCGGGCAAGGTTTTCAAAGGCAAGAAAATGGCCGGCCACATGGGTGCCGCCAAGGTAACGACGCAGAACCTGCAAGTGGTCAAGACCGATGCCGAGCGTGGCATCATCATGATCAAGGGCGCTGTGCCGGGCTCCAAGGGTGGTTGGGTGACAATCAAGGACGCGGTCAAGAAGCCGACGCCCGAGAACGTCATTCTGCCCGCAGGCCTGCGTTCCGCCGCTGAAGAAGCCAAGAAGATGGCCGAAGAAGCAGCCGCAGCAGCAGCAGAAGCAGCAGCCGCAGCAGCCGAGGCAGCAGCGGCAGAGGCAGCCGCAGCAGCAGAAGCCGCAGCTGAGAAGAAGGAAGGCGACGAATGAAACTCGACGTGATCAAACTTGACGGCGCGACTGCCGGATCGGTCGAGCTGGGAGACGAGATCTTTGGTCTCGAACCCCGCGCCGACATCCTGCACCGTGTGGTCCGCTGGCAGCGTAACAAAGCGCAAGCCGGTACACACTCGACGCTGGGCCGCTCTGAAGTGTCCTACTCGACCAAGAAGATCTATCGCCAGAAGGGCACCGGCGGCGCACGCCACGGCTCCCGCAAGGCACCGATCTTCCGCTCGGGTGGTATCTACAAGGGTCCGACGCCGCGCAGCCACGCACACGAACTGCCCAAGAAGGTTCGCGCGCTGGGTCTGAAGCACGCCCTGTCGGCCAAGCTGAAGGAAGGCTCGCTCATCATCATCGAGAGCGCCGAATCCGATGGCAAGACAGGCGCACTGGCCAAGCAGATCAAATCGCTTGGTTGGAAGCGCACGCTGATCATTGACGGCGCCGCCGTGAATGAAGGCTTTGCCAAGGCCGCCGCAAACATCGAAGGTCTGGATATCCTGCCGTCGATGGGTGCAAACGTCTATGACATCCTCAAGCGTGACACGCTCGTGCTCACCAAAGCGGGTGTCGAAGCACTGGAGGCTCGTCTGAAATGAGCGCGAAAGCAGAACATTACGACGTCGTCCGCAAGCCGATCATCACCGAAAAGTCGACCATGGCGTCGGAAAATGGTGCGGTCGTGTTCGAGGTGGATATCGCTGCCAACAAACCCCAGATCAAGGAGGCCGTAGAGGCTCTCTTTGGTGTGAAGGTCAAGGCCGTGAACACCACGATCACCAAGGGGAAGGTCAAGCGGTTCCGCGGCCAGCTGGGCCGTCGCAAAGACGTCAAGAAGGCCTATGTGACCCTGGTTGAGGGCAACACAATCGACGTGACCACCGGTCTCTGAACTGGTCGAACGTTGGAAGAATCAAACCCCGGCTGCGAAAGCGGCCGGGGTTTTTCGTTCTAAAGATTTTAGTAGAATTTCAACATAAACGTATTGGAGTGCGTTTTAATCGGCCATTCGGGCGGGGCGATGCGTCGGGTGGTCACCTTGCCCCCATGAGATGAGCTGCCTTGCGTGCCGTGACTGGCGGACGTAGTCATGCCACTGACAAGAGCGTCCGGAGTTAACACAATGGAAAACCTCATGCAGGACGTCATGATCAGGACCTTTCGGAGCGGGGACGAAGCGGCGCTCTGGTCGCTGCTGGAACCGGTGTTCCGGGCGGGCGATACCTATGCCATCGACGCGGACATCTCGCGCGAGGCTGCGCTGGCCTACTGGTGCGGGCCGGGGCGCGTGGTGCATATGGTCGAAATCGCCGGAGAGGTGGTGGGCAGCTATTATCTGGTGCGCAATCAGGGCGGCGGCGGGTCACATGTGTGCAACTGCGGTTTTGTCACCGGACCGGCGGCGCGCGGCAAGGGCATCGCGCGGGCGATGCTGGATCATGCGCTGACTGCGGCGGCGCGGGCGGGGTTCCGGGCGATGCAGTTCAACTTTGTCATTTCGACCAACACCCGGGCCATCGACATCTGGCAGCGTGCCGGATTCGAGGTAGTGGGCCGTCTACCGGGGGCGTTCCTGCACCCGGTGCAGGGATATGTGGATGCGCTGGTGATGTTTCGCGGGCTGGGTGATATCGCGCCCTGACCCCGGGGGGCGGGCGCGGCGTCTTTTCATGCCGACTACGCACCTGCGGCGCTGCCGCGCGCCTTGCCACCGGGGCGGGGTGATCCATTTGTAAGAATGTGCGGACTCCGTCAGGGTGCCGCCAAACCGAAAGGAGCCGAAATGGCCGATGTGAACCGATCCCCGCTGCTTGCCGTGCTGATCGATGCCGATAATACCTCGCCCAGATATGCCAAGGCCATTTTCGAGGAAATCGCGAGCCTTGGAGAAGCCTCGGTCCGGCGGTGTTATGGGGACTTTTCCAGCCCGCAGATGTCGGGATGGTCCAAGGTGCAGGCCGAATTCGGTCTGGTGCCGCACCACCAGCCGGCCAATACCGTCGGCAAGAACGCCAGCGATATCGCGCTGGTGATCGATGCGATGGACCTGATGCATTCGGGTCGGTTTGACGGATTCGTTCTGGTCAGTTCGGACAGTGACTTCACCCGCCTTGCCAGCCGGGTGCGTGAACAGGGGTTGGACGTGTTCGGCATGGGTATGCAGAAAACTCCGGACGCCTTTCGCAAGGCCTGCAAGCGGTTCATCTATCTTGAGAACCTTGAAAGCCTCGAGACCCCGCCCGGAAGCGGCGGCAGGGCCACCACGCCACGTCAGCCGACGCGCAACCTTGATGAGGTGCGCAACCTGATCTTCAAGGCGATGGACGCGATCGAGCAGGAGGATGAGTGGTACACGCTGGGCCAGCTGGGCCAGTTCATGATATCAGCCAATCCCGATTTCGACACACGCACCTATGGCAAGCGCAAGCTGAGCGATATCGTGGCCGAGCTGAAGGTGTTCGAGACGCGGCGCAGCACTGGCAATCAACTGCTGGTGCGGCGGGTCGACTGACGTTCAGACGCCGTAGCGGGCCATGAAGGTGGCGATGGCGCCATCGACGACACGGGCCTTTTCGGCCTTGGTAAAGCTGGTGCTGATCCCGAAAACCAGCCGGGGCCAGATGTCGGATTTGCACAGTTCGGCGAACTGGTCCGCCGCCAGCGCACAGTCACTGACCCGCAGTTCGCCACGGTCGGCGGCTGCCTGGATATAGTCGGTGATGGCGCCGTGCACCTTTTTGGGGCCGCTGTTGTAAAAGGCGCGCCCCAGTTCGGGAAAACGATCCGCTTCGGCGACGCAGATGCGAAAGATCCGCTGCCCCATGTCCGACAGGATAAAGCCCAGAAAACTGTTTCCGATCTGGGGCAACACGATGCTGGGCGGCTGCGACATGTCGATGGTGTGCAGGGCCTCATCGGCCTGAAGCGCGCATTGCGTGTTGGCGACTTCCATGAAGAGCAGTTTCTTGTCGGGGAAGTAGCTGTAGAGCGTCGCCTTGGACACGCCGGCCGCGCGGGCGATATCGTCGACCGATGCGCCTTCGAATCCGTCGCGCATAAAGATTTCACGCGCGCCGTTCAGCACCTGATCGAATTTGCGGCCCCGACGGACCTTTGCAGCGGGTGCTGTCATGATTGTCCGTTCCCCTTCGCTCTTGTCCATATAAACTGGTTGGTTCAGTTTGGGCAAGCAGCCAGCAAGGTTAACGGCAGGACGTCCGGCCCCGGAGAAGTTCGGGATTGAAGAAGTGCGCGGCCTTGTTAAGCTGGAAATAGTCCAGAAATCGGGAGCGATCATGTCATTTTTCACTCAACGCCGCCGGTTCAGAGACCTGTCAGAGCAGGAGGTCCTCGCCCTCGCCATCTCGTCCGAGGAGGATGACGCGCGAATTTATCGCAGCTACGCCGAAACGCTGCGCGCCGAATTTCCCGATACGGCGCAGGTGTTTGACGGCATGGCGGTCGAAGAGGATGGCCACCGGCAGGCGCTGATCGAATTGCACCGCGCCCGGTTCGGAGAGGTGATTCCCCTGATCCGGCGCGAACATGTGGCGGGATATTACGCGCGCCGTCCGGTCTGGCTGATCCAGAACCTTGGGATCGAGCGGATCCGCGACGAGGCAGAGGCGATGGAAAGCGACGCCGAGCGGTTCTACACCGAGGCGGCGAAGCGCAGCACCGATGCCGCGACCCGCAAGCTTTTGGGCGATCTGGCTGCGGCAGAGGCGGGGCATCAGGACCGGACCGGCGCGCTGTCGGCGGAACATCTGGCACCGGACGCCCGCGCATCCGAGGATCGCAATGCCCACCGCCAGTTTGTGCTGACCTGGGTGCAGCCGGGGCTGGCGGGGTTGATGGATGGCTCTGTCTCGACCTTGGCTCCGATTTTTGCGGTGGCCTTTGCGACACAGAATACCTGGACGACGTTTCTGGTGGGGCTGGCGGCAAGCGTCGGCGCGGGGATTTCGATGGGGTTCACCGAGGCCGCGTCGGACGACGGCGAATTGTCGGGCCGGGGTTCACCGCTGAAACGCGGCATTGCCGCCGGGGTGATGACGGCACTTGGCGGGTTGGGGCACGCGCTGCCCTACCTCATCCCGCATTTCTGGACGGCGACGATCACCGCCTTTGTGGTGGTCTTTATCGAGCTTTGGGCCATCGCCTGGATCCAGAACCGGTACATGGACACGCCGTTTTTCCGCGCCGCCTTTCAGGTGGTTCTGGGGGGTGCGCTGGTCTTTGCCGCCGGGGTTCTGATCGGGTCCGGCTAAGGGGGGACGTCGTGCCTGTGTAAAGGCGGCCCGCCGCATGCTTGGCGATTGACGGTTCCGCTGGGGCTGCTAACTAGTTCTTATGCTGGAAATTTTCCTTAGAACCCTGCCCTTTTTCGCGCTGATCGGCCTTGGTTACGGGGCCGGGCGGACGCATTTTTTCAGCGAAGCGGCCACGGCCGCGCTGACCCGGTTCGTGTTCTACTTCGCGCTGTCGGCGATGCTGTTCCGGTTTTCCGCCAATCTGTCGATTGCCGAGATATTCGATGCCCGGCTGGCCATGGCCTATCTTTGGGGCACGGCCTTTGTTTATGGCATCGCCACGGCGGTGGCCTTTCTGCGCGGGCTGAACGTGGAAACGGCGGCGATCGAAGCGCAGTGCGCGGCCATCGGCAATACCGGCTTTCTTGGGGTGCCGATGCTGGCGCTGTTGCTGGGCCCCGAAGCGGTCGGGCCGATCATCCTGGTGCTGAGCATCGACATGATCGTGTTTTCGTCGCTTCTGGTGATCCTTGTCACCGGGTCGCGCGACGGGCGAATGTCATTTGGAATGCTGCGCACGGTGGGATTGGGGCTGGTGAAGAACCCGATGATCGTGTCCATCCTTCTGGGGCTGTGTGTTTCCGCCAGCGGGATGCCGATCCCTGTTCCGGCGAATGATTTCCTTGAGACACTGGGCAATGCGGCGACGCCCGGCGCGCTGTTTGCCATTGGCGCGTCGCTGGCCAGCAAATCGGCCGAACGGATGCAGATCGCGGGCTGGCTCAGCTTTTGCAAGTTGATCCTGCATCCGCTGTTCGTGGCGGCGGGGGCCTTTCTGTTCTTTCCTGTCACGCCGTATCAGGCGGCGGTTGTCGTTTCGGCCGCCGCCCTGCCGGTTGCGGGCAATGTGTTCATCCTGGCGCAGCATTACGGGGTGGCACCGCAGCGCGTTTCGGCGACGATCCTGATCTCGACCGCGCTCAGCATTGTGACCGTGTCGGTGTGGATCGGCTGGGTGACGGGCAGCTGACTGCGCCGCAAGTCGGGGTTGCCGCAGGGCCGGGCCTGCTTTAGCCCGGGATGCAAATCCAGAGGGAGGTTTTGACATGAAGACAGTTTCCGAGAACCGCTGCTACGGGGGCACCCAAGGCGTCTACAGCCACGCGTCGACAGCGACGGGCGGCGAGATGACCTTTGGCCTGTTCCTGCCGGAAGAGGCGCAGCTGGGTGAGGTGCCGGTGCTGTGGTACCTGTCGGGGCTGACCTGCACCCATGAGAACGCGATGACCAAGGCGGGCGCGCAGGGCTGGTGCGCCGAGCAGGGCATCGCGCTGGTCTTTCCCGACACCTCTCCGCGCGGTGACGACGTGGCCGATGACGAAGCCTATGATCTGGGCAAGGGCGCCGGTTTCTACGTGAACGCGACGCAGGACCCCTGGAAGCCGCATTTCAAGATGTGGGATTACATCTGCGACGAACTGCCCGCACTGCTGGGCGCCGAATTCGCGGTGGATCTGGAACGGCAGTCGATCACCGGGCATTCGATGGGCGGCCATGGCGCGTTGACCATCGCGATGGCGAATCCGGGGCGGTTCAAATCAGTTTCGGCCTTTGCGCCGATCGCGAACCCGACCAAAAGCGACTGGGGCCGCAAGCAGCTGGGTGCCTACCTTGGCGCGGATGAAAGCACATGGGCCAAACATGACGCATCGCTGCAGATGCGCGACGTGGGCTTTGACGGGCCTGTGCTGATCGATCAGGGCAGCGCGGATCAGTTCCTGCAACTGCTGAAACCCGAAACGCTGGCCGAGGCCATGGCGGCACGTCGGCAGGAGGGGCTGTTCCGCATGCAGAAGGGGTATGACCACAGCTATTTCTTCATGTCGTCCTTCATGGAAGATCACGTGACCTTTGCCGCCGAGGCACTTTACGCGTGACAAAGCTCTACATCGACGCCGATGCCTGCCCGGTCAAGGATGAAGCCGAGCGGGTGGCCACGCGCCACAAGGTGACGATGTATCTGGTCTGCAATGGCGGGTTGCGCCCTCCGCGCAATCCGCTGGTCGAACTGGTGATGGTCCCCGACGGGCCGGACGTGGCGGACATGTGGATCGCCGAACGCGCCGGACCGGGCGACGTTGTGGTGACCGGGGATATTCCGCTGGCCGCGAAATGCGTGGCGGCGGGTGCGCGGGTGCTGAAACACAACGGCGAAGCGCTGACCGAGGCCAACATCGGCGCACAACTGGCGATGCGGGATCTGATGACCGATCTGCGTGCGGCGGACCCCTTTCGTCAGGGCGGCGGCAAGGGGTTTACAAAGGCCGACCGGTCCCGTTTTCTGGAAGCGCTGGAGCGCGAAATACGCGGCGCGCTTCGGGTGGGCTGACGCAAAACTTTCGTGAAAAGTTTTGCCAAGACTTTTATCTAAAAGTCTTGGGGTTCCGCGGATTGGAGACGGAAGTATGCAGCCACAGGCGGTGATCTTTGACATTGGCAACGTGCTGATCGAGTGGCAGCCCGAGCGGTATTATGACCGCATCATGGGCCCCGAGCGGCGGCGCGCGATGTTTGCCGAGGTCGATCTGCATGCGATGAACGATGCCGTCGACCGGGGTGAAAATTTTCGTCAGAAAATTTATGACACTGCCGAAAGCTATCCCGAATGGCGCGACGAAATCCGCATGTGGCACGACAACTGGCTTGAACTTGCCACACCCGAGATCCCGCAATCGGTCGCCCTGCTGCGGTCTTTGCGCGCCACTGGCGTACCGGTCTTTGCGCTGACCAATTTTGGCATTGGCACCTTCGAGATCGCCGAGCCGGCCTATCCCTTCCTGAGCGAATTCGACCGCCGCTATATCTCGGGGTATATGGGCGTGATCAAGCCTGATGCCGAAATCTTTGCCATGGTCGAGGCAGACTGTGGCCTGCCGCCTGCGTCGCTTTTGTTCACCGATGACCGGGCTGACAACATTGCCGCCGCTGCGGCGCGCGGCTGGCAGGTGCATCTGTTCGAGGGGCCAGAGGGTTGGGCGCAGTGTCTCGCGCATCATGGTCTGCTGGAGGCGAACGCAGCATGAGCGCGCCAGTCATCATCCCGTTTGCGGAGGGCGAGGCGCGGCTGGACTGGCTGGGGCTCACCCGGGCGATCACCGCCGGGCATGATCTGCCAAAGGCCGAGATTGCCGATACCTTTCTTTATCGCGGCAAGGATACGCTGCTGAACAGGGCGGCCTGGATCGACGGGTTGGGGCTTGCGGTCAAGGCGGCGACGATCTTTCCGGGCAATGGCGCGCTTGGCCTGCCGGGGGTGAACGGCGCGGTGAACCTGTTTTCCGATGTCGATGGCACCTTGCGGGCCATCGTGGATTTTCACCTTGTGACCAAGTGGAAGACCGCCGGCGACAGCCTGCTGGGAGCGCTGAAGCTGGCCCGGCCGGACAGTCGCGAGATTCTGATCGTGGGGGCGGGTACCGTCGCGCGGACTCTGATCGCGGCCTATGGCGCCGGGTTTCCCGAGGCGCGTTTCACCGTCTGGAACCGCAGTCCCGCCGGGGCCGAGGCGCTGGCGGCTGAGGTGCCGGGGGTGGTCGTCGCCACGGACTTAGAGGCCGCAGTCGGGGCGGCGGATATCATCAGCTGCGCCACCATGGCGACGGCGCCGGTGGTGTTGGGCGACTGGCTGCACCCCGGGCAGCATCTGGACCTGATCGGTGCCTACCGGCCCGACATGCGCGAAACGGATGACCGCGCGCTTCAGCGGGCAAAGGTGTTTGTCGACAGTTTCGACACCACGCTGGGCCATATTGGTGAATTGAAGATTCCGCTGGCCGAGGGCGCGATCACCCGCGACCATATTCTGGCGGATTATTACCAGATGGATCGGTTCACCCGCGCGCCCGACGATATCACCGTCTTCAAGAATGGCGGGGGGGCGCATCTGGATCTGATGACCAGCCGTTATATCCTTGATCGCTGGACCGCCTGAGGCCTCAAGCGGTCGGGTTAGGCCTGCATCGGATTTTCGCGGCCCCTCCCATCGGGCGAACGCGAAATCCAACACGCCTTGCTTTCAGGCAAACCCGAAGCGCCTTAGGCCGGTTGCATCACCGGGCTGCGGCGTTCACGGATCGGCAGGTGGACGATCGCGCTGAGCGCACCGACGCCAAGGCCAATCCACCAGACGGCGGTATAATTGCCGGTCAGGTCATACATCCGCCCGCCCAGCCAGACGCCCATGAAGCTGCCGAGCTGGTGTGAAAAGAATACGATCCCGTAGAGCGTGCCGAGATAGCGCATCCCGAAGATCTGGCCGACAAGGCCAGCGGTCAGCGGCACGGTGGCAAGCCAGAGCGCGCCCATAACGGCCGAGAAGATCAGCACCGACGCCGGGGTGATCGGCAGCAGGATGAACAGGACCCCGGCCAGGGTGCGCGCGGCGTAGATCCCGGCGAGCAGGTATTTCTTGGTGTAGGTCTTGCCCAGCCACCCGGCCAACAGCGTGCCGCCGATATTGGCAAGGCCGATCACCGAGATCGAGATTGCCCCAAGCGCCGAGGTTGTCCCGATCCCCAGCGTCGACAGCAGGCCACCCGGCGCGATTGGGCCGCAGAGTTCGGTCACGAAGGCCGGGAAATGCGCGGTGATGAAGCCAAGCTGATAGCCGCAGCTGAAAAAGCCGATGAAGATCAGCGCAAAGGACGGATCGCGTAGGGCGCGGCCCAGAATGCGGGTCAGGCTTTCTTCAAGCTCGGCGCGGGGCATGACGGGGGCGCGCATCAGCGGCAGGGCCAGCATCACCAGCAGGATGGTGGCGGCAAAGACCAGAAAGACCGACTGCCATGTCATGAAGTTCAGCATCCATTCGGCCAGCGGCGCGCCAAAGACCTGTCCGCCGCTGCCGGCTGCCGTGGCGATGGCCATCGACATCGAGCGGTTTTCGTCCGTGCTGGCGCGGCCGACGATGGCAAGGATGACGCCGAAACCGGTGCCCGCAATGCCGAAACCGACAAGGATTTCATACATCTGATGCGCCTCGGGCGTGACGGCAGCGCTGGAGAGGACGAGGCCCGCGGCATAGACCACGGCGCCCAGCAGGATCGTTTTGCGGTCGCCAATCTTTTCCGCAAGGGCGCCAAAGATCGGCTGGCCAAAGCCCCATGCGAGGTTCTGGATCGCGATGGCGAGGCTGAATTCCGTGCGCAGCCAGCCGAATTCGCTGGCGATGGGGATCTGGAAGACGCCGAAGCTGGCCCGGATCGCAAAGGAGATGAGGATGATCAGGCAGCCGACAAGCAGCACCGGGGTGAAGATGGACGTGCGCGCTGTCATGGGAGCCTCCGGATATTTTGGCGGACCTTACGCCAAGCCGGGGGGGCGTCAATTCGGAAATTTTGCGCGACGCCATCAGGGAATTTGATGGACCGGTGAAACTGACCGTCGGGGTGGGCGATTTTTGGTGCAGGGCTACACAACGCCTGCGGGTCAGGATATGCGATGGCCCATGGTCAGCATGACGGAACTTTACGAACAGCGGGTCGCCGAAGGGCGGCTGAACCGGGACGCGGCACAAGAGGCGGCGCTGCCCGAGTTCGAGCGTATTCGCGCGGCGCTTGCCGAGCCGGTGAAGAAGGGGCTGTTCCGCAAGGCACCCGAACCGCCAAAGGGGCTATATCTTTGGGGCGGGGTCGGGCGCGGCAAGTCGATGCTGATGGATCTGTTCGTCGAATCGGTGGATGTGCCCGCGCGTCGTGTGCATTTCCATGCCTTCATGCAGGAAATCCACGCCCAGATGCATGCCGAACGCAAAAAGGGCACCGAGGATGTGATCAAGCCGGTGGCCAAACGTGTGGCGGATGAATTGCGCCTGCTGGCCTTTGACGAGATGCAGATCACCGACATCACCGATGCGATGATCGTCGGCCGCCTGTTCGAACAGCTGTTCGCGGCGGGCTGCGTGGTTGTGACCACGTCCAACCGTGTGCCGGATGAATTGTACAAGAACGGGTTGAACCGGCAGTTGTTCCTGCCATTCATCGAGCTTTTGAAGCAGAAGATGGTGGTGCAGGAACTGGCGTCGCCCAAGGATCACCGGCAGGACAGGTTGTCCGGCGCGCAGGTCTATTTCACCCCGAACAACGCCGAAGCCCGGAGCGAGATCGAACGCATCTGGCAGGAGCTGTCGGGCGGGCAAGAGGAACCTCTGGTGCTGCATGTGCAGGGCCGGGAGGTGGAATTGCCACGCTTTTCCAACGCCGTGGCGCGGAGCGAATTCTATCAGCTATGTGGCAAGCCGCTGGGGGCTGCGGATTACCTGAAGCTTGCCGAAACGGTGCGGGTGCTGATCATTGAGGATATTCCGACGCTGGGCCGGTCGAACTTCAACGAAGCCAAGCGGTTCGTGACGCTGGTGGATGCGCTGTATGAGGCGAAGGTGAAGCTGATCGTGAGCGCGGCATCCGAGCCTGAGATGCTCTATGTCGAGGGGGTCGGCGCATTCGAGTTTGACCGCACGGCCAGCCGCCTGCGCGAGATGCAGGCCGAAGGCTGGGGGCAGTAAACGCCCCAAAAAAAGGGGCCCCGAAGGACCCCTGAAACTGCTCTTTTTTTGGTTTTGCCTGCCTGTTAACGCCGCTGCGGGGGCCGTATTTCACGGTACCCCGGAATTCTGTGGTGTCAGTCGTTTCTGCCGACCCTGAACCGGGCCGTTGCGCGACACTGCCTAATCATAGGCTGACAAGGGGTGATCCGTCAACATTTAGTCGAATCGTCAAGACATATACCTAGGGTACGGTTAAGCGAGCAGATCTGGTGGGGTGGCAATCTGTGGTTGTGGGGTCTTGGCGGAAGTCCCGCCGCCGACGCTTTAGCCGTTGCTGCGCAGAACGTGGCCGGCAAGGTAGAGTGATCCGCAGATAAGGACGCGCGGCGAGGGGTCCCGTTGCACGATGTCGCGAAGCGCTTGGGCGACCGATGCGGCGGTGTGGGCAGGCAGGCCGACCTTTTCTGCAATCCCGGCGGTGGTTTCAGCGGGCAGGGTGTTCGCCTCGTCCGGGATCGACACGGCGGTTAGGCTGTCGGCCACCTGCGCCAGCGGTGTCATGTAGCCGCGCGCATCCTTGGTGTTGAGCATCCCGCAGATCAGATGCGTGGAGCGTTTGGGCAGGCTTTTGAGGTGTTCGGCCAAAGCCATACCCGCCGCCGGGTTGTGGCCACCATCAAGCCAGAGTTCCCCCTGAGGGACGATTTTGCACAGCGGGCCGGTGCGCAGGCGTTGCATCCGGGCGGGCCAGAAGGCGGTGGTCACGGCAGCCTCGCAGGCATCGGCATCCGCGCCCAGAAAGCGCAGGGCGGCAATTGCGGCTCCGGCGTTCATGTATTGGTGCTGGCCGGGCAGGTTGGGCAGTGGCAGGTCGAGCAGGCCGGTTTCGTCCTGATAGACAAGGCGGCCGTGTTCGGATGTGACGTGCCAGTGCTGACCATGGGCGATCAGCGGCGCGCCGAGGCGGGCGGCGGTGGCCTCGATCACCTCCATCGCGGCGTCGTCCTGCGGGCCGACAACGCAGGGCACGCGGCGTTTCAGGATCCCGGCCTTTTCGGCGGAAATCTTTGGCAGGGTATCGCCAAGATAGCTTTCGTGATCCATCGAGATCGGGGTCAGGATCGTCAGAGCGGGGGTGTCGATGACGTTTGTCGCATCAAGCCGCCCGCCCAGCCCGGTTTCCAGCAGGGTGTAATCCGCCGGGGTGCGGGCAAAGGCGAGAAAGGCCGCGCAGGTGGTGATTTCGAAGTAGGTGATCGGGTCGCTGCCGTTCTTGGCGTAACATTCATCAAGAATGGCCGACAGATGCTCTTCGGTAATGAGGTCCCCGGCGAGGCGGATGCGTTCGTGAAACCGCGCGAGGTGGGGCGAGGTATAGGCGTGCACGCGTTTGCCCGACGCTTCGAGCCCGGCGCGGATCATCGCCTGCGTCGATCCCTTGCCGTTGGTTCCGGCCAGGTGGATCACCGGGGGAAGGGCGCGTTCGGGGTGGTCCAGTGCCGCGAGCAACCGCCACACGCGGTCGAGCGTGAGGTCGATGATCTTGGGGTGCAGCGCCATCATCCGTGCAAGGATGTGGTCGGAATTTTGCGGCTTCATTTCTTGGCGGGCTGCTTGTCTGCCTTGGCAGGCGCCTTTGCGACTTCGATCGCGTTTGGCGCGGCCTCTTCCGGGCCGGTCAGGTGGCCTTTGACCGGCGGGGGCAGAAGCATGAGCATGCGAGTGATCGAGATCAGCTCGTCCCGCATGTCGTTGCGGTCTGTGACTCGGTCGAGCATGCCATGTTCCAGCAGGTATTCGGCGCGCTGGAAGCCTTCGGGCAGCTTTTCGCGGATGGTCTGTTCGATCACGCGCGGGCCGGCAAAGCAGATCAGCGCGTTGGGTTCGGCGATCTGGACATCGCCCAGCATGGCATAGGATGCGGTGACACCGCCCGTCGTCGGGTGGGTCAGAACCACGATGTAGGGCAGGTTTGCCTCGCGCAGCATCTGGATCGCAACGGTGGATCGGGGCATCTGCATGAGGGAAAGGATACCCTCTTGCATGCGCGCGCCGCCGGCGGCGGAGAACAGGATGAGCGGCCGCTTGAGGCGCACGGCCTCTTGGGCGGCCTTCACGATGGCATTGCCGACATACATGCCCATGGAGCCACCCATGAACGAGAAATCCTGCGCGGCGGCAACGATGGGCGTCTGGCCGATCTCGCCCAGAGCGACAAGCATCGCGTCCTTTTCGCCGGTGGATTTTTGCGCGGCGCGCATCCGGTCGGGGTATTTCTTCTGATCGCGGAACTGCAGCGGATCGGCGATCGGGTCCGGCACGGTGACTTCGGCAAAGTTGCCGGCATCGAACAGCGCGGTAAAGCGTTCACGCGGGGTGATCGCCATGTGATGGCTGCAGTTGGTGCAGACATTCAGGTTGTCCGACAGCTCGCGGTGAAACAGCATGGTCCCGCATTCGTCGCACTTGGTCCACAGGTTCTCTGGAACCTCGCGGCGCGAAAAGATCGAGTTGATCCGGGGGCGGACGTAGTTGGCGATCCAGTTCATGTGCGGCACTATCCCAGGGCGTCGTTTCTGCGCGTGATTTAAGCCTGTTGCGAAGGAATTGCAATGCAGCTGGCGGGGTCGGGCGCGGCGCAAAACTTTTCAGAAAAGTTTTGCCAAGAGTTTTGATAAAACTCTTGGGGCGTGGCACCGGGACGCGGATGGGTGCAATCCGTCTTGTGAAGGGAGGGGCGCTTGGGTATTCCGGGACCCAATCACGGTTTTCAGGGGGTCCAGCCATGCTCAAGCGTCCGTTCGACAAATCCAAACTGCCAAGCCGCCACGTGACCGAAGGCCCGGCCCGCGCGCCGCATCGGTCATATTACTATGCCATGGGCATGTCGGAGGCCGAGATTCACCAGCCTCTGGTCGGAGTTGCAACCTGCTGGAACGAGGCGGCGCCCTGCAACATCTCTCTGAATCGTCAGGCGCAGGCCGTGAAGCTGGGTGTGAAGGAAGGGTCCGGGACGCCCCGCGAATTCACCACGATCACCGTCACCGACGGTATCGCCATGGGCCACGAGGGCATGCGTTCGTCGCTTGCCAGCCGCGAGGCGATTGCCGACTCGGTCGAGCTGACCATGCGGGGTCACTGCTACGACGCGCTTGTCGGTCTTGCGGGCTGTGACAAGTCGCTGCCGGGCATGATGATGGCCATGGTGCGGCTGAACGTGCCGTCGGTTTTTGTTTACGGCGGGTCGATCCTGCCGGGCAAGGTTCCGGCCGGAGCCGATGTGCCCGCCGATTTCGCATCGCGCGACCTGACCGTGCAGGATATGTTCGAAGCTGTCGGTCGTCACCAGAACGGCACGCTCAGCGATGCCGCGCTTGAGATCCTTGAGCGCGTGGCCTGCCCGAGCGCCGGTGCTTGTGGTGGTCAGTTCACCGCCAACACCATGGCCTGTGTCTCTGAGGCGATTGGTCTGGCGCTGCTGAATTCGTCGGGTGCTCCGGCACCTTACGAAAGCCGCGACCAGTATGGCACGGCGTCGGGTCTCGCGGTGATGGATCTGCTGGAAAAGAACATCCGCGCGCGGGACGTTGTAACGCTCAAATCCCTGCAGAACGCGGCGCGGGTGGTGGCCTGCACCGGCGGGTCGACCAATGCCGGTCTGCACCTGCCTGCGATTGCCCATGAGGCGGGGATCGATTTCTTCCTCGACGATGTCTGCGAGATCTTCCGCGACACGCCCTATTTTGTCGACCTCAAGCCCGGTGGCCAATACGTTGCCAAGGATCTTTACGAGGCGGGCGGTGTGCCGGTCGTGATGAAGGAACTCCGCAAGGCCGGTCTGCTGCACGAGGATTGCATGACGGCGTCGGGCTACAGCCTTGGCGAAGAGCTGGACAAGATCCAGGGCGAGGCTGATGGCCGTGTGATCCACACCGTCGCCAATCCGATCACCAAGACGGGTGGCGTGGTTGGCCTCAAGGGCAACGTCGCCCCCGGCGGCGCGATCGTGAAGGTTGCGGGCATGACACCCGAAGAGCAGGTGTTCAGCGGTCCGGCGCGTGTCTTTGAGTGCGAAGAGGATGCGTTCGAAGCCGTCAAGGCGCGCACCTACAAGGAAGGCGAGGTACTTGTCATCCGCAACGAAGGGCCGCGCGGCGGACCGGGCATGCGCGAGATGCTGGCGACCACGGCGGCGCTGTCGGGTCAGGGCATGGGCAAGAAGGTGGCGCTGATCACCGACGGGCGTTTTTCCGGTGCGACACGCGGTTTCTGCGTCGGTCACGTCGGTCCCGAGGCAGCACTGGGCGGGCCGATTGCCTTGCTGCGTGATGGCGATATCATCACCCTGAACGCGGTCACCGGCGAGCTTTCGGTCAATGTGACCGACGAGGAATTCGCCGAGCGCCGGAAGAACTGGGCCGGTCCGCGTGACACGATCTATGCCAGTGGCGCGCTGTGGAAATACGCGCAGCTTGTGGGCGAGACCTACAAGGGCGCGGTCACCCATCCCGGTGGCGAAGCCGAAAAACACGTCTACATGGACCTCTGAAACCATGCGCGTGGTCCTTGGCATAGCGATTCTGACCTGCCTTTGGGCTGCGGGTTGCTCTGCCTTGGTGCCGAGTGACGGCGGTACACAGCGCGGATTTCTGGATGAGGGGTCGGTGGCTGTGCCGCTGAAGCGCGCGACGCTCGGGGGTGGGGATGTGCGGATTGCGGGGCCGACGGGATATTGCGTCGACCCCGAAACGCTGCGCATCGGATCAACCCAGAGCTTTGCCCTGCTGGCGAGCTGCCGGATCCTGTCCGGGGGGGCCTCTGGCCCCGAGGTGCCGCCGTTTCTGATCGCGGTGACCGTGGGTGCGCCGGGGTCCGGGCTGCACGTACCAGAGCCACAGAGGCTTGCCACGGCGGCCTCAGCGCCTTTGCTTGAGGGGCGCACAAGCGACGGGCTGTCGCTGGCGCTGTTGGGGACTGGCGGGGATGTGGCCTTTGAGGGCGGTGAAACCCGCTACTGGCGCGGAGCCTTTGCGCAGGGCGGGCGGTTGGTCGGGCTGGCGCTGTATGTACGAAAGGGCGACGCGCTCCAGCAGGAACGCGGGCCAGAGATACTGCAATCGCTGCAGGCACAGGTTCGGGCGGATAGTCCGAAGCGGGGCGAAGCCGGGGCTGCGGCGGACATGGGGCGTTTGCCCAAAAAGTAGACCCAGCCATGGCACGGCCGAGGCTGTCGGTGCGGCCAAGACAGATGCCCGGGGGGCCAGGCTGCGCTGCGTCGGCTTGCATCCGGCGCGTGATCCCGGCGAAGTCGGGCCACTGTGGCCTGGTTGACCTTGCCGGTCGGCGGGTGCAGGAGGGAAGTATCCCAAGCAGGATCTCCCATGTCTCCGTTCCGTGGCGTCGCGCTCAAGCTCATATCCGTATTTCTGTTCATCATCATGGCATCGCTGATCAAGGCCACGGCGGACCGGGTCCCGGCGGGCCAGGCGGTGTTCTTCCGGTCCTTCTTTGCGATGCCGGTGATCGTTGCCTGGCTGATGATGCGGCACGACATGACCACCGGGTTCAAGGCGAAAAGCCCTTGGGGGCATGTGTTGCGCGGGGTCGCCGGGGTGGCGGCCATGGGCACCGGTTTTGCCGCCCTCGGTCTGTTGCCGCTGCCTGAGGTGACGGCCATCGGCTATGCCTCTCCTCTGTTGACGGTGTTGCTGGCGGCGGTGCTGCTGGGGGAACGGCTGCGGGCGTTTCGGCTGACGGCGGTGGGTATTGGGCTGGTGGGCGTGCTGGTGATCCTGTGGCCGCGTCTGACCCTGGCCGATGTGGATCGCGCGGCGGCCATCGGGGTGGTGCTGATCCTGGTATCAAGCGTGCTGCGCGCGCTGGCGCAGGTGCAGGTCCGCCGGTTGGTGGCGACCGAGCAGACCTCGGCCATCGTGTTCTATTTCTCGCTGACGGCGACGGTGCTTTCGTTGCTGACGCTGCCGTTTGGCTGGGTCGTTCCGACACTGGCAGAGGCGGTGACGCTGGTGGGCGCCGGTCTGATCGGCGGGTTGGCGCAAATCATGCTGACCTCGGCCTATCGCGAGGCCGAGGCAGCGCTGCTGGCGCCGTTCGAATATGCCTCGATGCTGTTCGCGCTGCTGATCGGATACGTGATCTTTGAAGAAGTGCCAACCGGCGCGATGCTGTTGGGGGCGGCCATCGTGATTTCGGCGGGCGTGCTGATCATCTGGCGTGAGCGTCAGTTGGGATTGCGGCGCGGCAAGGCCAAGGCGGCGGTGACGCCGCAGGGCTGACGTTGGCGGCGTTGTCAGCGATCCAGCAGGCTTGCTGCCGCATAAGCAGGGGCGAGCAGGGCGCGGCGGAATCGGCCTAGAGGAAAGCGTGTTGCGGGCTGTCGCATCGCCTGCGGGTAAGGTGCGTCGGGCGTTTTGCCCTGCACGATTGCGGCGAGGAGGCGGCCGGTGTGACTGCCCATGGCGACGCCGTTACCGTGATAGCCAAGGCCTGCGAACACGCCGGGCAGTTCGGGGACCGGCCCGGCAAAGGGTGTGAGGTTGGCCATCAGGCAGACCAGCCCGGACCAATCGTGGGTGATTTCGACATCTTTCCAGGCGGGGAACATAGCGTGGAAATCCGCGCGGATCTTGCGGCGGATCGCTGTTTCCGCCCGCGGCGTGGCACGCAGGCCGCCGCGCATGCCGAACAGGAACCGATTGTCCGGCAGTTTGCGGAAATAGTGCAGCAGGGTGCGGGTGTCATAGGCCATCTGCGCGCTGGTCCAGCCCTGTGCGAGCTGTTCGGGCAGGGTGAGCGGACGGGTGACGATGACGCTTGACTGCACGGGCAGATAGCGGGCGCGCAGCCAGTCGGGGACGTCTTCGGACGAATAGCCATTGGTGGCGAGGATGACCCTGTCGGCGGTGACGGTGCCGCCGGGGGTGGTCAGGCGGGTCTTGCCGTCCTGCTGCGTCAGTCTGGTGACAGGTGTTCGGGCGTGGAGCGTGGCACCGGCCGTCTGCGCCGCCTGTGCCAAACCACCGTGGTATTTCCGAGGGTTGAGCGCAAAGCCGAGGGGGATGGTCAGCGCGCCGTGGAACGGACCGGAGAGGCCTTCGTGCGGCAGGTCAGAGGCTTCGGTCAGATGTGGCGTGACGCCGAAATCTGTGCGGATCTCATCCATGCTGGCGCGCAGGTTGGCCATGGCGCTCGGGGTGTGGGCAACTATCGTCTCGCCGTCGCTGTGGGTGTCAGCGTCGATCCCGTGGGCGTCGAGCAGGGTCGCGACGGTGTCGATGGCGGCCTTTTCCGTGGCACACCATTCGGCCAGGCCGTCGGTGCCAAAGCGTTTTTGCAACAGGCGACGCGGCGCCTTTGCTCCACCAAGGCAGCAAAATCCGCCGTTGCGCCCCGATGCGCCCCAGCCGGGAGTTTCCGCCTCGATCACCGTGACGCGGACGTTGTCCTGTGCCAGATGCAGCGCGGCCGAGAGGCCCGTGAACCCGCCGCCGATGATCGCGACATCGGTCTGGATATCGCGGTCAAGTGTTGGCCAGTGTGCAGGCTGCACTGTGTCCGCCCAGAAGCAGCCCTTTTGCGGGCCGTATGCTGCCGCTTCGTAAAGTCGTTTCATGTGGCGCGGGCGGCGGCCTGTTCGTCGCGCTGCTGCGCCACGGCGGCGCGTTTGGTGATCAGCGAGGCGGTGATGACGCCCACGGTCACGATAGAGATCATGATGGTGGAGAGGGCGTTGATTTCAGGGGAGACGCCAAGACGGACGGCAGAGAAGATCTTGATCGGCAGGGTTGTGGCCGAGGGGCCTGTGGTGAAGCTCGCGATGACCAGATCGTCGAGCGACAGGGTGAAGGCGAGCAGCCAGCCGGAGATCACCGCCGGCGCGATGATCGGCAGAGTCACGAGGCGGAATACCTCGAACGGTGAACAGCCGAGGTCGAGTGCGGCCTCTTCCAGAGAGCGATCAAAGGAGGTGAGGCGGGAAGAGACGACCACCGAGACGTAGCACATGGAGAAGGTGGTATGAGCCAGAACGATGGTAAAGACGCCGCGGTCCAGGCCGATGCCGATGAAAAGCAGCAGCAGGGACAGGCCGGTGATGACTTCGGGCATGACCAGCGGGGCATAGATCATGCCCGAGAACAGGGTTCTGCCCATGAAGCGCCCGGACCGGACCAGAACCGAGGCCGCCATGGTGCCAAGGATGGTAGCAAGGGTCGAGCTGAATACGGCCACCTTGAGCGTGACCCAGGCGGCATCGAGGAATTCTTCGTTGCGAAGCAACTCGCCGTACCACTTGGTGGAAAATCCGGCCCAGACGGTAACGAGCTTGGATTCGTTGAAGCTGTAAATCACCAGAATGACCATGGGCAGGTAAAGGAAGGCGAACCCGAGGGTCAGCGACGTCGCGTTGAACCAGGAAAAACGTTTCATGTGACGATCTCCGCCGATGAGGGGCGCGACCAAGAGTTTTGTGAAAACTCTTGGCAAAAATTTTCGTAAAATTTTTGGGTCGCGCTCATCCCCCGGCCTCGCGCTGTTTCTGCTCGTTGCGCTGGAACAGGATGATCGGGATGATCAGGATCAGCAGGAGGATGATCGCAACAGCGCTTGCCACCGGCCAGTCGCGGTTCGAGAAGAATTCCTCCCAGAGGACCTTGCCGATCATCAGCGTACCCGACCCACCCAGCAGCGAGGGGATCACGAATTCGCCGATCGCCGGGATGAAAACCAGAAAACAGCCCGCGATGATGCCACTTTTCGACAGTGGGATCGTCACCAGCCAGAAAGCTTTTGTGCGCGAACAGCCCAGATCTTCGGCCGCTTCGAGAAGGCTGTCGTCCATCTTTTCAAGCGCGGCATAGATCGGCAGGATCATGAAGGGCAGGTAGGTGTAGACGATGCCGATATAGACCGCGAGGTTGGTATTGAGGATCGTCAGAGGTTCAGAGATCAGGCCGGTCCAGATCAGAAACTGGTTCAGCACGCCTTCGCCCGAAAGAATGCCCATCCAGGCGTAGACGCGGATCAGGAAGGAGGTCCAGAACGGTAGAATCACCAGCATCAGCAGGGTCGGGCGCCATTCCGTCGCGGCGCGGGCCATGCCGTAGGCCATGGGATAGCCGACCAGCAGGGTGATCACGGTGGACACCACTGCAATCTCAAGCGAGCTGAGATAGGCCTTCCAATAAAGATCGTCGGTCGTGAGGAAGGCGAAATTTTCGAAATCCAGAGCGGCGAAGAAGCTGCGGATGCCCTCCCACCCGGCGGAGAGATCCAGCTGCGGCATGTAGGGTGGCCGCGCGAGGGCGATGTCCGAGAGTGCGATCTTGAGCACGATCAGGAACGGCACCAGAAACAGCGCCAGCAGCCACAGATAGGGCACCCCGATCAGGATGAAACGGCGCAGGTTCATGGCTTCACCTTGGGAATCTCGGACATCCGTTAACGCTCCAGCAGGACACCGGCGGTGTCGGTGAAGGAGAGCCAGACGTCATCCTCCCAGGTGATGCCGCGGTTGGCGAGGCGTCGGGTGTTGGCGGTCTGCGCCTTCATCATCGTGCCGTTGGGCAGCTTCACATGATAGGTCGAGAGGTTCCCGAGATAGGCGATATCGATGACCTTGCCCTGAAGGACGTTGGCGCTGTCAGGGCGTTCGGTGGTGATTGTCACCTTTTCGGGGCGGATGGCAAAGTGGCAGGGCTGGCCGGGGGCGAACGTCTTGGCCGTGGTGCCGCGGATCGGCATTTCGCCTTCGGCCCAGGAAATTTCGACCTTGTCCCCGGACTGGCTTGCGGAACCTTCGATGATGTTCACGTCGCCGATGAAGTCGGCCACATAGACCGACTCGGGTGCCTCGTAGATGACCGAAGGGGTCGCGACCTGGATCAGTCGGCCTTCGTCCATCACGGCAACGCGGGAGGCGACGGTCATCGCTTCTTCCTGATCGTGGGTCACGATGACAAAGGTGGTGCCGGTCTTTTCCTGAATGTCCATCAGTTCGAACTGGGTGTCCTGGCGCAGTTTTGCGTCCAGCGCGCCCAGCGGTTCGTCCAGCAGCAGCAGCTTGGGCGCCTTGGCGAGGCTGCGGGCCAAGGCGACGCGCTGGCGCTGACCGCCCGAGATCTGATGTGGTTTGCGCTTGGCGAATTTTTCAAGGCGGGTCAGGCGTAGCATCTCTTCGACGCGTTCGGAAATCTCTTGCTTGGAGCCGTTGCCGCGGCGCAGACCAAAGGCGATATTGTCCCAGACCGACAGATGCGGGAACAGCGCGTAGCTTTGGAACATCATGTTCACGGCGCGTTTGTTCGGCGGCACCGGCGCAATGTCCTGCCCCGAGAGCAGAATGGTGCCAGAGGTCGGGTTTTCGAACCCTGCCAGCATCCGCATCATCGTGGTCTTGCCGCAGCCCGAAGGACCAAGCAGCGCAAAGAATTCCTGCGCATAGATATCGAGGCTGAGATCATCGATGGCGGTGAAATCGCCAAATCTCTTGGTCACACCCTTGAACTGGATCAGGGGTTTTTCGTTCGGATCGTCCCAGGGGGCAAAGACCTTCTGGCTCATGTCGTGCTCAAATCCAGCAAGAGAAAGGCCCGCGCAAAGTTGTCGCGCGGGCCGTTTGGCAGGGTTCAGACGCCGGATTTGATCCCGGTCCACAGACGCGTCACGGTGCGCTGCAGTTTGGGGTCATAAGGCGAGAAGGTATAGAGATTGTCGAGCGCCGCCTGATCCGGATAGATCGCGGTATCGTCGATCACGTCCTCGACCAGGAATTCCTGAGACGCCTTGTTGCCGTTGGCGTAATAGACATAGTTCGACGCCGCTGCCATGTTCTGCGCATCCATGATGAAGTTCAGGAACTTCAGTGCGCCATCGGGGTTCGGGGCATCGACCGGGATCGCCATCTGGTCGAACCACATCAGCGCGCCTTCCTTGGGCGCGTTAAAGGCAATCTCGACGCCATTTTCCGCTTCGGCAGCGCGGTCGCGGGCCTGAAGGATGTCACCCGACCAGCCGAAGGCTACGCAGATATCGCCGTTTGCCAGCGCGTTGATGTATTCCGAGCTGTTGAATTTCTGGATGTAGGGCCGCACGGCCATCAGCACATCCTTGGTCTTTTCGATGACCGCGGCATCCTTGCTGTCAGGGTCTTCGCCCAGGAATTTCAGCGCGGCGGGAATGACTTCGGTCGGAGCATCAAGGAAATAGACGCCGCAAGCCGCCAGCTTTTCCATGTTCTCGGGCTTGAAGATCAGATCAAGGCTGTCGATCGGGGCGTCCTCGCCCAGGGCTTCCTTGACCTTGGCCAGGTTCACACCCATGCCGGTGGTGCCCCACATGTAGTTGATCGAATATTCGTTGCCGGGGTCAAATTGCGATGTACGCTTTTCGATGACGTCCCACATGTTGGTGATGTTGGGCAGCTTGGACTTGTCCAGTTTCTGGAAGGCACCGGCCACGATCTGGCGTTGCAGGAACGAACCCGTAGGCACAACGACATCATAGCCCGACCCGCCGGCCAGCATCTTGGTTTCCAGCACTTCGTTGCTGTCGAACACGTCATAGATCAGATCGATCCCGGTCTCTTCCTCGAATTTCGCCAGCAGCGCTTCATCGATATAGTCGGACCAGTTGTAGACGCGGACTTCCTCGGCCTGAACCGCCGCTGCGGAAAGGGCCAGTGTCGCTGTGATACTCAGCAGTGAGGTCTTCATGATTTTCTCCCGTTGGATCGGGGGTCATCGCCCCCTTGTGGTCGAATTTGATCAAACTTAATCCCATAAGGCAACAGCTGGATGTTTTCATGCAAGCCCCGGACGTGCAAGATGCAGAGTGAATGGGGGGTCGGCCAGTGCGATCAGGGGAAGTGATGAATTTGCAGGCAGAACAGGAAAAGGTTGTGACAGGTGCGGGTGTGCCGGCGCATGAGCAGGTCTACCGGACGCTGAGGGAACAGATCCTGTTCGGCGAGTTGGAGCCGGGACAGCCCGTCACGATTCAGGGCCTGACCGAACAGCTGGCTGCCGGCATGACCCCCGTACGCGAGGCGTTGCGGCGGCTGATCGCTGAAGGTGCCCTTGAGTTCATGGGCAACCGGCGGATCTGCGTGCCGGTGCTGAATGCCTCGGCAGTGTCGGAACTGACGGTGGCGCGCAAGGCGCTAGAGCCGGAACTGGCGCGGATGGCCGTGGCCAAGGCCACGCCAGCCAGGATCGCGACCCTTCGGGACACCGACCGGCGGCTGGACCGTGCCATCGCGCGGGGCGACGTGCGAGGCTATCTGGAAGAGAACTACCGCTTTCATGCAGAGCTGAACGCCATGGCCGAGGCCCCGATCCTGACCACCCTCGTCGAAGGTCTGTGGCTGCGATTCGGGCCGTCGCTTCGGGTGGTCTGCGGGTTGTTCGGCACGCGCAATCTGCCCGATATGCACAAAGATCTGCTCATTGCCCTAGAAAGAGGCGATTCGGCCGCTGCGGCCCGCGCGATGGAAGGTGACGTGGTGCAGGGCATGAGCCAGATCGGCGCGGGACTGGGCGAGTCCATTGACACTGCATAATTTGATCATATTCTGGCGCCAACTTCTCTCATACAGTGAAAGGCGCACCTGATGACGCTTATCTCGACAAACACGCCGACCGCAGAGCTGCAGGCGCTGGACGCTGCACACCACATGCATCCGTTTACCCACAATGCGGAACTTGGCGAAAAGGGCGTGCGGATCATCACCCGCGCCGATGGCGTCTGGCTGAACGACAGTGACGGCAACCGGATTCTGGACGCGATGGCGGGTCTGTGGTGCGTGAACATCGGCTATGGCCGCAAGGAACTGGTGGATGCCGCCGCGCGCCAGATGCAGGAACTGCCGTTCTACAACACGTTCTTTCAGACCAGCCATGTGCCCGCTATCGCACTGGCCGCCCGTCTGGCCGAACTGGCCCCCGGCGATCTGAACCACGTCTTTTTCGCCGGTTCGGGGTCCGAAGCCAATGACACCAACCTGCGGATGGTGCGGGCCTATTGGCAAGAAAAGGGTCAGCCGAACAAGAATGTGATCATTTCCCGCTGGAACGCCTATCACGGCTCTTCCGTCGGGTCCGGCAGCCTGGGCGGCATGAAGGGCATGCACGCACAGGGCGGTATGCCGATTCCCGACATTCACCACATCGAACAACCGCATTGGTGGGCCGAAGGCGGCGACATGTCCCCAGAGGATTTCGGTCTGGCACGGGCACAGGAGTTGGAAAAGGCGATCCTCGAACTGGGCGCCGACCGCGTTGCGGCCTTTATCGCGGAACCCGTGCAGGGCGCCGGCGGCGTGATCATCCCGCCCGCCACCTACTGGCCAGAGATCCAGCGGATCTGTGATGAGTACAACATCCTGCTGATCGCGGACGAGGTGATCTGCGGCTTTGGGCGTACCGGCAACTGGTTCGGATCGCAGACCATGGGGATCAAGCCGCACATCATGACCATCGCCAAAGGCCTGTCCTCGGGCTATCTGCCGATTGGTGGGTCGATCGTCTGTGACGAGGTGGCCGAGGTGATCGGCAATACCGAATTCAACCACGGTTACACCTATTCCGGCCACCCGGTTGCCTGTGCCGTTGCGCTGGAGAACCTGCGCCTGCTTGACGAAGAAGGCATCGTGACTCGCGTTCGCGAAGACACCGGCCCCTATCTGAAAGAAAAATTCGAAGGCCTGACCAGCCACCCGCTGGTGGGCGAAGCCAAAATCGTCGGCATGATGGGCTCTATCGCCCTGACGCCGGACAAGGCCAGCCGCGCTAAATTCGAGGCGGATGAGGGCACTGTCGGTTTCATCTGCCGCGAACGCTGCTTTGCCAACAACCTGATCATGCGCCATGTGGGCGACCGTATGATCATTTCGCCGCCGCTGGTGATCAGCAAACCCGAGATCGACATGCTGATCGAACGGGCCTGGAAAAGCCTTGATGAATGTCACGCGGCACTGAAGGAAAAAGGCCTGATGAAAGCCCGAAGCGCGGCCTGATCTGTACTCTGTTCCGGCGGTGTCATTAGTGGCTCTGCCGGACGCCTACGCCGGGCGTATCTGAAAAGAGTTGAATTTCAGGACCTCTGCCCGGCCTTTTCTCTCGAAAAATACGACGGGGCAGCACCATCTGCACCGTTTCAAAACTTCCCAATATTTTGGTCAAAGGTTCGCAGGCCTGCTTTGGGGCAGCGCCTTGCCGGAGTCGAAGCTGGCCCCATGCCGTTTCGGTCAGATCCGCCCCTTGATCCTTTCGAACCGCTGTCGTGCGATTTCCTCGTGGCGGTCAGCCTTTCGGTTTTCGGTCAGCGCCGCCTCGACATAATCCAGATGTGCCTCGACCGCCGCGCGGGCCGCTTCGGGGTCGCGGGCCTGCAGGGCGTCGTTGATCGCGCGGTGCTGGCCCAGCAGCATGTCGCGGGTGGTGCGTTGCTTGAACATGATCTGGCGGTTGTAGAACACGCCCTGATGCAGCAGCTGGTACATCGAGCGCATCATGTGCAGCATCACCACGTTGTGGCTCGCCTCGAAGATCGACAGGTGGAAATCCGCGTCCAGTCGCGCCTCGTCTGCCGGGCTGCGTTTCTGGTGTGCGGCTTCCATCTGATCGAACAGGGTCTGGATCACCTGAAGGTCGGTGTCCGAGGCCAGCCGCGCGGCGCGGGTGGCTGCCAGCCCTTCCAGATCGCGGCGGAATGAGAGGTAGTCGAAGACCGCCTCGTCATGGGCGGCAAAGAGTTTCACCAGCGCATCGGAAAAGGCCGAACCAAGCACATCGGCCACATAGATCCCCGCCCCGGCCCGGCTGTTGAGCAGGCCGCGTTCGGACAGGTCCGCCACCGCTTCGCGGATCGAGGGGCGCGAGACGCCGAGGCGCTCGGCCAGTTCGCGTTCGGCCGGCAAGCGTTCGCCGGGCCGCAGGATGCCGCGGAGGATCAGCTTTTCGATCTGCCGGGTGACGGCGGTCGACAGCTTTTCTGGCTGGATCGGGCGAAAGGGCATGGGCGCGCGCACCGGGCAATGGATCAGGCAATTGGTCAAGTATTATGACCGGGGATGTGACACAAAGGCAAGCGAACTGCGCAGAGCGGCGGTTACCAGCGGGACAGGGCGTCCTCGTCTTCGTCCTTGGCCGCGACCCAGTCTGTCCCGCCCTTGCCATGTTCCTTCTTCCAGAACGGCGCGCGGGATTTGAGGTAATCCATAAGGAAATCCGCTGCCTCAAAAGCGTCACGGCGGTGCGGGGAGGCGGTGGCGACCATCATGATCCGGTCCCCCGGCACCAGACGGCCATAACGGTGGATGACCAGCACATCGCCCAGATTCCAGCGCTGCATCGCCTCTTCCGCGATGGCCGTCAGGGCCTTTTCGGTCATGCCGGGGTAATGTTCGATCTCCATCACGTCGAGATCATCCGCAGTGTCCCGCACAACGCCGGTAAAGGTGACGATGGCGCCCATGTCATGGCGTCCAGCGGCAAAGGCCTCTGACTCGACCCCCAGATCAAAAGGCGCATCCTGAACGACAATCCGCATCTCAGCCGCCTGTCATTGGTGGAAAGAACGCCACTTCGCGCACTCCGGCAAGGGGCGCGTTGAAATCGGTGAGTTCCTGATCCACGGCCACGCGAAGTGCCGAGAGGTCTGAGAAGGCCATTGCATAGCGTTCTTCGCGGGCGCTGAGTTCGGCCACAAGGTCGGCAACCGTGGCGGCGTCCGTTGTCACGCGTTCCTTAGGCAGGCCGATGCGTTCACGGACCCAGGCGAAATAAAGAATGTCCATCATGGTTCTTCCTTCAGATAGGGGGTCGCCTTGCGAAAGTAATCCCATCCGGTGACAAGGGTCAGGGCCGCCGCGATCCACAGCAGGATAAGGCCAACATGCCCGCACCAGACCATGCCGGCTTCTTTCCAGCGCAGGCCGTGAAGATCCTCGATCTTTCCGTCGAGGATGTCACCTGCCATCTGCGGATCCATCCCCCAGACCGACATTCCAAGGTAGTGTTCGAAGACGCCCTGGGCAAAGAGCACGGAGATGGCGATCATTTGCAGCGTCGTCTTCCATTTCGCAAGTTTCGTGACCTTGAGCGTTCCGGCGGTATCGCCAAGGAATTCGCGCAGGCCCGAGACAAAGACTTCGCGGAACAGGATGAAAGTGGCGGGCAGGACAAGCCAGGGCGACATCGAGGAGTACCCGACGATGACCATGAGGGCGATCACCACCATCGCCTTGTCCGCGATCGGGTCGAGCATCGCGCCAAGTTTGGTCTGCTGGCCCCAGGCACGGGCAAGGTAGCCGTCGAACCAATCGGTGATGGCGGCGCTTACGAACAGGGTAAGTGCGTACCAGTCGGCAAAGGGGCGGGTGAAATAAAGGAACATCACGGCGACGCCGGGGGCAGCCAGCAGGCGCAGTAAGGTGAGAATATTGGGTATGGTCCAGCTCATATGCTGTTCCTATCGTGGTTTGGGATCACTTGGAAGATGTCGTGCTTTTGGACCTTAGGAGCGTTCGTTGCGCATCTGCCCAGATGAGGTAATGTTTTGGTGGCTTGCGGTGGCGGTGGGCGGCTGGCAGGGTACTGTGCATGAGAATTCTCTTTCTTGCCAGAGCGATGGCTGTGGTGTTGTTCGTGACCGCCTGTGCACGGGATGAAACGCTGCGGGCCTATGGGGCGGGTGATGATGTCTTTGTTCTAACGAGCCTCAATGGCGATCCCGTCGGTGCCGTGGCCTCGATCTGGTTTCCCCACCCATGGCAGATTGCGGGGCAGGGACCCTGCAATACCTTTTCCGGGGCGCAGACGGCGCCCTATCCGTGGTTTGGCTTGGGTCCGCTTGCTGTGACGCGGCGCCGCTGTCCGCAGATGGAACAGGAACAGGCGTTTCTGGCTGCGCTTGGGCGGATGAGCATTGCCATCGTCAAAGAGTTCGATCTGACACTATCCAATGATGAGGGTGAAAAGATGGTTTTCACGCGCGTCCCGTCCGGCTGAGCCGGTCGACAAAGACCGCGCGGGCATTCGGCAGCGGCCTGTCTCCAAGCGCCGTGGCCAGCCGGTTGTGCATGAAATGCCCGGTTGTCCCGAGGGCAATGCAGATTTCGGCATTGGTGGCGTCGCCCTGTCCCAGCATCACGCCGGGCAGCGGCAGCAGCCTGTCGGCCCAGTCCCCCGCGCCCGAGGCCGAAACTGCGCGGGCCGTGCGGGGCGAGACATAGATCAGCTGGTCGTTCGCGCCCGTGGCGGCGCAGGCGGAAAGGTCGAGGCCAAAGCCCATTTCATCCAGCAGCGCCATTTCCCAGCGCAGATAGGCCAGCGGCCAGATATCGGGCTGGCCCAGCAGGTCGAGCAGGGATTCGGTGCGCTGGTATAGTTTTGGGTGTGCCTCGCGTTCCGGCAGGCAGAAGGCGAGCAGGGAGACGACCGCATTGAGGCCCGCCAGCGACAGCCGGTCGGTCATGGCAAGCGCGGCGCGGGAGCGCTGGGGTTCGACGGTAAAGCTGCCGATGTGATCTTCGAGCCGGGCGCGCCAGCTGAGATCAAGCTGGGCGCCGGGTTGCAGGCTTGGCGCAATCTTGCGCGAAGTGGCGCCGCGCAGGATGCCCGCGTGGCGGCCCCGGGACGGGGTGAACACCTCGAGTATGGCGGAGGATTCGCCATGCCTGCGGGTGGTTAGAAGAATGCCGGTATCGCGCCAATCCATCGGGCAAGAGTGGGGCCGGGGCGTGGCGGGCGCAAGGGGCTGACGGGGGCGGGGGGTAGACCAACCGAATTTTGCGGCGTCCCCTGCGAGGCTGTTTCCCGAGGCGCGTGGTCAGGTGTCGAGGCCGGGTTCGTCCAGAAGGTGGCGGCCCTGACGGTCTTCGACCTCGATCACCCAGAGATCGTAGTCAAAGCTGCGCTGGCGGGCGACGGTTTCGTCCATTTCCCGCTCTGGCCCACTGGCGAGTTCGACCCATTTTCGGCTGTCGGAGGTGAGGTCAAAGCTGCGGGAAAAGACCCGTGCATTGCCGTCGAGTGTGTTGAGTTTCACCAGCACCGCCCCGGCGGTATCGTCGCCGTGGTGGACAACGAAAGCCGGGATTTCATGCAGGGACAGGCGGCGCATGTAGGCCGCCACCCAGAAGGAGGTCACAAGGCGGGGTTCAGACATTTCCGTCTTTGAAGTTCAGGCCCATTTCCGAGTAACGCTCTGATTCCTCAAGCCATTTTTCGCGGACTTTGACCTGCAGGAACAGGTGGACCTTGCGGCCCAGGAACTCCTCAAGCTCTTCGCGGGAGGCTTTGGAGACGGCCTTGATCGTCTCGCCGCGGTGACCGAGCAGGATGCCCTTGTGGCCATCGCGGGCGACATAGATCACCTGGTCGATGCGGGCGGTGCCGTCTTCGCGTTCGGTCCAGTGGTCGGTTTCCACGGTCAGCTGGTAGGGCAGCTCCTGATGCAGACGCAGGGTCAGTTTCTCGCGGGTCATCTCGGCGGCGATCATGCGCATGGGCAGATCGGCGATCTGATCTTCGGGATAGAGCCAGGGTTCTTCGGGCATCTCACCGGCGAGCCAGGTCTTCAGATCATCAACGCCAAAGCCGCGTTCAGCGGAGATCATGAAGGTTTTCACGAAAGGGCAGGCTTCGTTCATCTGCTTGCTGAGATCGAGCAGTGTTTCCGCTTTGACCTTGTCTATCTTGTTGATTGCAAGGGCAATTGTGCGCCCCTTGCCGATATCCCCAAGGCGCTGGAGGATGGTCTTGACGCCTTCGGTCATGCCGCGGTGCGCCTCGATCAGAAGGACCACGACATCGGCATCCGCAGCACCCGACCAGGCGGCGGCGACCATGGCGCGGTCAAGGCGGCGCTTGGGGGCAAACATACCGGGGGTGTCGACAAAGACGATCTGAGTGTCGCCTTCGATCGCGACGCCGCGGATGCGGGCGCGGGTGGTCTGCACCTTGTGGGTGACGATGGATACCTTGGCCCCGACCATGCGGTTGGTCAGGGTGGATTTGCCCGCATTGGGCTCTCCGATCAGGGCGACGAATCCGGCGCGTTGGGTCATTTCGGGCTTTCCGGTGGTTGCAAGTCAGGGGCTATAGGCGAAATCGGTGGGCAGGGCCAGAGGGGGAATTGGGGCGTATGGAATGCGTATGGCAAGCGTATGGTTTTCGTATGGCTGCTATATGGGGGTGCGGCGGGCAATTTCCAAACGGTCGTTTGGCAGACCGGCCCGGAATCAAGCGCGAAGCGCGCCGGGCAGCGCATGCCCGTCCGCCGGGCTGGCGCTGGGGTGATGTGAGCGCATAGACCAGAGAAAAGATGTACTCGGGACGATAAAGTGCCGAGCACAATCGTTTGATGCGCCATCCCACGGGCATGCGCCGCCCGACGCGCGCTGGTCAGCTGCGCGTCATGCGGGCCTTGCGCTTGTAGGACAGTTTCATGCCCGGCGCGGAGAGGCGGTCTTCGGAGCCGACCCAGGCATAGGCGAGCAGGCAGGGGTCCAGTTCGCCGGTGGTGATGCGGTGTTCGTGTCCGGGGCTGTTCAGGATCAGCGATCCCGGCGCATAGACGGCCCCGTCATTTTCGGACCAGGCACCGGCGACCGAGATATAGCTTTCCTCGATCTCTTTGTGGCTGTGTTGGGGGTAGGTGGTGTTGGGCGCAAAGAGCACAAAGCCAAGGATCAGCCGTTCCGCCTTGATCGGGCCCTGGGGGCCGAGGACTTCGAAGTAGGCGTATTTGCGTTCCAGCACCTTGGGCATGGTTTCATAGCCATATTCCCAGGTCAGCTGATCCGTCACCCGCGACAGCGCCCGGCCCAGACCGGCAAGGGTATTGCGTTCCGCCAGATCGAGCGCGCGGCCCAGATGGGCCGTGACGGGTTTGATCGCCGGGGCGCGAAAGGTCATTTCGGGATTGCGGTCGATCACCGATGACAGCGTATCGCGCACCCGTTTGCGGTGGCTGCGGATTGATTTGCTGCCACCGGCCGAGCCGTAGCGGTAGAGCGAGTCGAATTCTTGCAGCAGGTAGACCCAATCGGGACAGTCCTGCAGGCGCAGTGCGGGTTTGTCCGGGTCGCTCATGTCATGCCTACCGTGCTGATGTCCTGATCTCTGGCTAGAACGAGGATCGGCCCCTGTCGACATTTTTCATCAGGGGCGCAGGCGGCGCCAGCGGGCCGGGAGCAGCGTGTAGATGCCGCTGAGCACGATCACCGCCGCGCCGATCAGGGTGAGCGTATCGGGACGTTCGCCAAACACCGTCATGGCGAGGATCAGCCCGACGAGCAGGCGGCTGTAGCGGAACGGGGCAACGGCCGAGATTTCGCCGGTGCGCATGGCGGCGGTCAGCGCGGTGTAACCGGCAACGCCGCAGAGTGCCGTCCCGAGGATCTTGAGCGCCGCGCCACCGGTGGGAAGCGCTGGCAGGCCCGGTTCAAAGGCAAGGATGACAAGGCCCGCAAAGGTGACAACCGCAAAGCCGAGCATTCCGAGCTGAACGCTGTGGACCCCGGGCGGGCTGGTGCGGGTGGCAAGGTCGCGTCCGGCAAAGCCGATCATGCCAAGCAGGGCAAAGACGGCGTTCGCCTCGATCCCCGAAGGGGAGGGGCGCACGATCAGCAGAACGCCGGCAAAGCCGATGGCCATGGCGATCCAGCGACGCGGGCCGATCTTTTCCCCAAGGAACAGCGCGGCACCGGCCATGACCACCAGCGGTGCGGCCTGCAGGATCGCCGTGGTGGTCGAAAGCGGCGTGTAGGCAAGGCTGAGGGCAAAGAACAGCCGCCCACAGATTTCAAACCCCGTGCGGATCAGCAGCCCGCGTTGCAGATAGGCGGGATGCCAGAGCGGCAGGCCCTTTGAGCGCGCCATGAGGGCATAGATCGCCATGGCGAGCAGGCCGAACTGGATCGTGGCGATACCGGGGGTGATGCCGCCCGAGCCTGTGGCGGATTTGAAGAAGGCGTCTTCGAGACCGAAGCCGATCATCGACAGGACCATGAAGCCGCTGCCGCGCAGATTGTCGTTCATCCTGCGGATTCGACCCGCGTCAACAGTGCCTTGGCGGCCATCTGTTCGGCCTGGCGTTTCGATCCGGCGGTCGCCTCGGTGCCGGTGCCGTCGTCGAGTTCGGCGCGGATGGTAAAGACGGGCGCGTGGTCGGGGCCGCTGCGGGCGGTCTCGATATAGCGCGGCGGCTGCTGGCCACGGGCCTGGGCCCATTCCTGAAGCGAGGTCTTGGCGTCGCGGGCGTCTTCTTCGACCGCGCCGACCCGGTCACCCCAGAGCCGCAGCACCATCGCCTTGGCTGCGTCGAACCCGGCATCAAGATAGACGGCGGCAATCACCGCCTCCATCCCGTCGCCCAGCAGGGCCAGCTTGCGCCGTCCGCCCGACAGCATTTCAGAGCGGCCCAGTTTCAGCGCCGCGCCAAGGTCGATTTCACGGGCGACATCGGCGCAGGTTTCCTTGCGCACCAGCGCGTTGAAGCGCGGGGCAAGCTGGCCTTCGGATGCGCCACGGTCACCGGCCAGCAAAGCCTCGGCCATGACAAGGCCAAGGACCCGGTCGCCGAGAAACTCAAGCCGCTGGTTGTCGTCCCGGGTGGGGCCGGACATCGAGGCATGAGTGACCGCACGCAGGATCAGCTCGGGCCGGTTGAATTCGTGGCCCAGACGCTTTTGCAGCGCCTTCAGATCTGCCGATAACTTCAATGGACGCCCTTGAAGAAGCGGTCCGCGCGCCAGGTCCAGAAATACAGCATCGAACGGCCGGCGGAGGAGAACATGATACGGTCAGCGCGGCCGACGATGTTTTCGTAAGGCACAAAGCCGACGCCGCCGGTGATCGCGGGAATGCGGCTGTCCGAGGAATTGTCGCGGTTGTCACCCATGAAGAAATACTGTCCCGCGGGCACGGTATAGACCGGGGTGTCATCAGACCCCTGGGTGCCGATGTTCAGGATGTCGTGGCTGACGCCATTGGGCAGGGTTTCGGTAAAGCGTTCCTTGATGCAGATACCGCCGTCGCCCACCGGGCCGTTGGCACAGCGCGGGCGCATGCCCTGCGGACCCTGCGGTTCGGCGGTTTCTTCGAAATTGCCTGCGGGTTCGACCTGAACCGGGGTGCCGTTGATAAAGAGCACGCCGCCCTTGACCTGAACCGTTTCGCCCGGCAGGCCGATCAACCGTTTGATGAAATCGCGGCCCGATACCGGGTGGCGGAAGACGACCACATCGCCGCGCTGAGGTTCACCGCCCAGAATGCGGGTGTTGTCGCCGTCCAGAAATCCGCAGATGTCCTCGGCGTCGATGTCGATGCCGATGGCGGGCAGATAGACCGAGGGGCAGGAGGCGTAGGAATAGCCATAGGCCATCTTGTTCACAAAGAGGAAATCGCCGATCAGCAGCGTGTCCTTCATGGAACCGGAGGGGATCCAGAACGGCTGAAAGAACAGCGTGCGAAAGATGCCCGCGATCAGCAGCGCATAGACCACCGTCTTGATGGTCTCGAAGAAACCGTTGCCCTTGCCGCTATCGGATGCCATTGCGCATGCCCTCTGCCTGAAGTTCCCGCGCTACATGCTGCCGCGGGCAGGGCGTGTCAAGGCGCGGGATCTTTGCCGTGTTTGGTGCCTTGGGGTACAGCATCCGTCATGGTGCAGACCCCGACGCGCGGGTGAGACGGCTCAGCCTTCATCTGTCCCTAGATATCCCGGCGAGTCCGAGGGGCTGGCCCCACGGTCCGGCGCTCGGATTCCTGAACATACGGCTGATCGCGGGTCAGCGGCCGCGCCTCGATCACCACAAAGGCCTGCGCCCAGGGGTGATCGTCGGTCAGGGTGACGTGGATCACCGCTTCGTGACCCGGCGGCGTCATTTCGGCCAGCCGTTCGAGCGCCCAGCCGGTCACCGCCATGACGGGTTGCCCGGTGGGCAGGTTGGTCACGGCCATGTCCTTCCACGAGATGCCCATGCGCAAGCCGGTGCCAAGCGCCTTGGAACACGCCTCCTTGGCGGCCCAGCGTTTGGCATAGGTGCCGGCCACATCCTTGCGGCGTTCGGCCTTGTGCTGTTCTGTCGGGGTAAAGACGCGGTTGCGAAAACGGTCGCCAAAACGGTCGAGCGTGTCGGCGATGCGTTCGATATTTGCCAGATCGGTGCCGATGCCGAGGATCATTCCGGACCTCTCTTGCCCGGAAACCGGGGCCATCTGCCCACCGGGCTGATCACCAGGAAGCGGATGAGGGGCAGGCCCGAATTCGTGGCGACGCGCAATCGTGGCATTTCTCAGTGCAACGCCGCAA
The DNA here is from genome assembly GCF_900188035.1 of Puniceibacterium sediminis. Taxonomy (GTDB): domain Bacteria; phylum Pseudomonadota; class Alphaproteobacteria; order Rhodobacterales; family Rhodobacteraceae; genus Puniceibacterium; species Puniceibacterium sediminis. The sequence goes on from NZ_FZNN01000002.1 coordinate 236,227, forward strand.
AAGTCTTATGAAGACTTTTGGCAAGATTTTTCAAAAAAATCTTGGGTGGCGCGTGAATGGCGGTCATGCGCGGGCCGCGTCCATCAGGCGGCGCATTTCGGCGATGGCGGGTTGCAACCCGCGGAAAATCGCCTCGCCGATCAGGAAGTGACCGATGTTCAGCTCTTTCACCTCTGGGAAGGCGGCGACCGGTTGCACGGTGTCATAGGTCAGCCCGTGGCCTGCGTGAACCTCAAGCCCAAGCGCATGGGCGTGGGTCGCCATGGTGCGCAGCTTTTCCAGTTCGGCGTCGCGAATGTCAAAATGGCCTTCGGCATGGGCGTCGCAATAGGCGCCGGTGTGCAGTTCGACCACTTCGGCACCGATGCGGTGGGCGGCATCGATCTGGCGCGGATCGGCGGCGATGAAGATTGACACGCGGCAGCCAGCTTCGCGCAGCGGGGCAATGTAGTGGGCCAGCTTGTTTTCTTCGCGCGCGACTTCGAGCCCGCCTTCGGTGGTGCGTTCCTCGCGTTTTTCCGGCACGAGGCAGACCGCATGGGGTTTGTGCCGCAGGGCGATCTTCTGCATCTCGTCCGTGGCGGCCATCTCAAAATTCAGCGGCACGGTCAGCACCTCCATCAGCCCGTCGATGTCGGCGTCCGAGATGTGGCGGCGGTCTTCGCGCAGATGGGCGGTGATGCCATCGGCCCCTGATTCCTGCGCCAGTCTGGCGGCGCGCAGCGGGTCGGGTGTGTCGCCGCCCCTTGCGTTACGGACGGTGGCGACATGGTCGATATTGACGCCAAGGCGCAGGCGTTCGTGGGGGCTGGTCATGGCGGTCTTTCGGCAGTTGGTGTCTGGTCGCCAGACTAATCCGACGCAATGCCCGCGTCAGCCTGTTTCTTCTTTTTCTTCAACAATGCCAGCTTGTCCCTGAGCGTGCCCCGGCGGCGGTTCTGGTAGACGCGGATGACCGGCACGGAAAGATAGTAGGCGATGGTCGCAACGATGAGGCCCGGGATGATGCCGCCGATCATGTAGGGAAAGAACACCTCGTGATAAAAGATCGACAGGCCGTGCCAGTCGGTCGGGGCGCCGCTGTAGATCGACAGGATATTGTGCCACAGATCCTGCCCGGCCTCTGCGAATTTGCGCCCGAGCGAGCCGTGCATCGCGGGATCCTTGTTCAGGCCCAGCAACCAGTAGCCGGTTTTCATCGAGATGATGCCGATGGGCACATAGGTCAGCGGATTGCCGAAGAAGGTCGCGAGAAGCGAGGCGATGATGTTGCCGCGCAGGATGAAGGCGATGCTGGCGGCGCAGACAAAATGCAGCCCGTAAAACGGCGTGAAGGTGGTGAAGACGCCGGCAAAGATACCGCGGGCGATTTTCTCAGGGGCGTCGGGCAGGCGGTGCAGGCGGTGCTGAACGTAGCGCGCCGCGCGCCCCCAGCCGCCGCGCGGCCAGAGAGCTTCAAGCGCGATCTTCCAGATCGGTCGCCTGTCCCGACGTTTGAAGACCACTGCCCGTCCTTCCCGAATTCTATTCCGCGGCCGTCTTTGCCGCACTGAGTGACGGGTTTCGCCGCCGTTCGACCGATGCGACGTCACTTTCCGCTTCGAGCGCTGAGGTAACCGAATGTAGATGTTCGGCATCGCGCAGTTCGATATCTACCAGCACTCGGTAAAAGTCTGGTTTCCGATCTTCAAATTTCAAGTCCGAGATATTGGCCTGTTGTTCGCCGATCAACGTGCAAATCCGACCAAGCACACCGGCATCGTTCCCGATGGTCATGTCAAGTGAAACTGCGTAGATCGGCGCATGGTTCCCGGCGGCCCATTGCAGGTCCAGCCAGCGGGCGGGCTGATCCTCGAATGCGGCAAGCGAGCCACAGTCGATGGAGTGCACGATAACGCCGCGCCCGCGATGGGTGATGCCGACGATGCGTTCGCCCGGCAGCGGCTGGCAGCAGGGCGCGCGTTCAAAGCTCTGACCTTCGGAGATGCCGACAACGGCGCGGTTCAGGTCGACATCGCCGGTCTTTGCCGGGGCAAGATCGGGGTAAACGGCCTGAACCACTTCGCGGGCAGTGATTTCGGCGCTGCCCAGACGGGCCAAAAGGGTTTCGCGACCCTGAAGCCGCAGCGTGCGGGCGGCTTTTTCCAGCGCCTTGTCAGATGCCTTTTTGCCAACGTTTTCAAAGGCCGACCGGGCCAGTTCGCGGCCCAGTTTGACGAACCGTTCGCGGTTTGCCTCGCGCAGCGACCGGCGGATTGCCGTCTTGGCCTTGCCGGTGGTTGCGATATCAAGCCAGGTGGCCTGCGGTGTCTGACCTTCGGCGGTGATGATTTCGACCGACTGGCCGTTCTTCATCCGGGTCCAGAGCGGAACGCGCAGCCCGTCGATCTTGGCCCCGACGCAGGCCGAACCGATGCGCGTATGGATCGCATAGGCAAAATCCAGCGGTGTCGCACCGCGCGGCAGTTTCACCACGTCGCCCTTGGGGGTGAAGCAGAACACCTGATCGGTATACATCTCGAGCTTGACCGCTTCGAGGAATTCGTCGTGGTCGTCTTCGCCATCGAACTGTTCGGTGAGCGAGGAAATCCAGCGCACCGGATCCACCGCAAAGGGATTTTCCGAGCGCACCCCATCGCGGTAGGACCAGTGTGCCGCGACGCCGGTTTCGGCGACATCATGCATCTGGCGCGTGCGGATCTGAACCTCGACCCGCTTGCCGTCGCGGCCTGACACGGTGGTGTGGATCGACCGGTAGCCGTTGGATTTCGGCTGGCTTACATAATCCTTGAACCGTTCGGGCACGGCGCGCCAGCGTTGGTGGATCACCCCGAGCGCGCGGTAACAATCCATGTCCGACCGGGTGATGACGCGAAAGCCGTAGATGTCGGAGAGGCGGGAAAAGCCCATCTCTTTTTCCTGCATCTTGCGCCAGATCGAATAGGGTTTCTTGGCGCGGCCAAAGACCTCTGCCTCGATGCCCTCTTTTTCCAGCTCGGCGCGCATATCGGAGGTGATCCTGTGGATCACATCGCCGGCCTCTTTCTGCAGGGTGATGAAACGGCGGATGATGCTGGCGCGGCCTTCGGGGTTGAGCACGCGAAAGGCCAGATCCTCAAGCTCTTCGCGCATCCACTGCATACCCATGCGCCCGGCGAGCGGGGCAAAGATATCCATCGTTTCGCGCGCCTTCTGCTGCTGCTTTTCCAGGCGCATCGCCTTGATGGTGCGCATGTTGTGCAGCCGGTCGGCCAGCTTGACCAGAATCACCCGCAGGTCCTTGGACATGGCCATGAACAGCTTGCGGAAGTTTTCGGCCTGCTTGGTTTCCGAACTGGACAGCTGAAGGTTGGTCAGTTTGGTAACGCCATCCACAAGCATCGCGACTTCGGGGCCGAAGAGGCGCGAAATCTCGGAATAGGTGGATTTGGTGTCTTCGATCGTGTCGTGCAGCAGGGCGGTGATGATTGTCGCATCATCAAGCTGCTGTTCGGTCAGGATCGCGGCGACGGCCACGGGATGGGTGAAATATGGCTCGCCGGAATGGCGAACCTGCCCTTCGTGCATCCGCGCGCCATACTCATAGGCTGCGCGAATCAGATTTGCGTTTGTCTTTGGGTTGTAGTTGCGGACCAGTGCAACAAGATCTTCGGCCGCTATCATGCGACTCTCTCCTTAACTGGCCCGCATCTGAAGCGGAGCTCAGCCTTGGCTTTGCGCCTCCATGAGGGCGCGCAGCAGTTTCTCTTCTGACATGTCATCATCGGCCGGCTTGTCGGGCTCGGACCCCATGAGCAATGCCATGGCGTCTTCTTCCGGCTCGTCAACTTCGATCTGAGTCTGGTTGGATTCGATCAGGCGTTCGCGCAATTCGTCCGCAGACTGGGTTTCATCCGCAATCTCGCGCAGGGCAACGACAGGGTTCTTGTCGTTGTCGCGGTCCACCGTGATGGCACCACCAGCGGTGATTTCGCGGGCGCGGTGTGCTGCGAGCATCACAAGCTCAAAGCGGTTGGGGACTTTGTCGACGCAATCTTCTACGGTGACGCGGGCCATGGAACACTCCAGTTTTGTCGGTTCGACTTGGAAACCGCAGCTTTAGCCCGGGAGGTGGCGGATGACAAGCCGGGATTGATCACAAAGGCAGCACTTCTGCGCGCGCGGCAGGGTCCAGCGCATCGCAGAGCTGGGCAACCGTGCGGCCCAGTGTCGGATGCATCCAGTTTGCCGCAACATCGGCCAATGGCACAAGCACGAATGCGCGGTCCTGCATCCGTGGATGTGGCAGGACCAATTGTTCGGGCGCGATCCGGGCCTGCTGGTCAACCGGGAGTGCTCGCCATTCCGCCTGAATCGCCGCATTTGGCAGCACGATACCGCCCATTCCCAAAAGATCCAGGTCCAGCGTGCGGGTGCCCCAACGTTCTTTTCTGACGCGCCCGAACACCTGTTCGATGTCATGGAGCCGCCGCATCACCTGCGCGGGGGGTAATTCTGACCTTAGCACTAATGCGGCGTTAACATAGTCCGGCCCGGCGCCCGCAGGAAAGCAAGGCGTTGAATAAAAACGACTAATTCTGCGGATGTCAAATTCGGATCGTGCGATTTCGGCAACAGACGCGGCCAATGTTAGCGCTGGACTGCCCTGGGGCAGGCCAAGGTTTGAACCCAGAGCTATCAAGATATCTTGTTCGTTTACGGACATGCGAGTATCCTCTGAGGCATAACCTATGGGTTGAAGAGACTGTAGAATTACCTATTTCTCACGCTGCGGACTTACTGTCGCATTTACGACACTCACGCCAACACTCCTGAACTGGGGCAGTGGGTCTATCATTACCGAAAGGACATTTGATGTTTTACAAGGATGAACGGCTGGCGCTGTTCATAGACGGTTCAAACCTCTACGCTGCTGCAAAGGCACTTGGGTTTGATATCGACTACAAACTTTTGCGCCAGGAATTCGTGCGTCGCGGCAAGATGCTGCGCGCGTTCTACTATACAGCCCTGCTGGAGAACGACGAGTATTCGCCAATCCGCCCGCTGGTGGACTGGTTGCACTACAATGGTTTCACCATGGTGACGAAACCGGCCAAGGAATACACCGACAGCCAGGGACGACGCAAGGTCAAGGGCAACATGGATATCGAGCTTGCCGTCGATGCCATGGAGCTGGCTCCGCGTGTGGATCACATCGTGCTGTTCTCTGGCGATGGCGATTTCCGCCCGCTGGTCGAAAGCCTGCAGCGTCAGGGTGTGCGGGTTTCGGTCGTTTCGACGATTCGCAGCCAACCGCCGATGATCGCCGATGAACTGCGCCGCCAGGCCGACAACTTTATCGAGTTGGACGAGCTGCGTGACGTGATCGGGCGCCCGCCACGTGAAATGCCGGTCGAACGCAGCCTTGAAGTCGCCAGCAGCGCGACCTGAAGCGAGACGGGCCTGTAGGGGATGACAGGCCAGTTGATGTGACGACCTCGAGAACGACAAAGGTCGCGGTCCGTGTGATACTGTTTGGTATCGCTTTCGGGCCGCGACCTTTTTTCCGTTTCAGCCTTTGTGGTGATGCTGAGGTGCCGGTTTGGCTGCTGTTCCTTGTGGCGATTCGGGCAGTGCCTGAGCGATCATGGCACCCCTTTGGCCGGGTGCACCGGTCACGCTGTTGTGCCCCCCTGCTGGTCTGGCGGCCAGTCTGTGGATTTTCCGACCCTGAGGGGACTGGACCGTCGGGAAAGATGCACCTAGGTCTGAGCAAAGCAGGAGAGTTGAGATGACGCAGCAACCGCTGACCCTATATCTGGCCGCGCCGCGTGGGTTCTGCGCGGGCGTCGATCGTGCGATCAAGATCGTCGAGATGGCCCTGCAGAAATGGGGCGCGCCGGTCTATGTCCGCCACGAGATCGTGCACAACAAATTCGTCGTCGACGGGCTGCGCGACAAGGGCGCGGTGTTTGTCGAAGAGCTTGAGGATTGCCCGACCGACCGGCCGGTGATCTTTTCCGCCCACGGTGTGCCCAAGGCTGTGCCTGCCGAGGCCGCGCGGCGCGAGATGATCTATGTGGACGCGACCTGTCCGCTGGTCAGCAAGGTGCATATCGAAGCCGCCCGCCACGCCGAAAACGGCCTTCAGATGATCATGATCGGTCATGCCGGTCACCCCGAAACCATTGGCACCATGGGGCAGTTGCCCGAAGGCGACGTGCTGCTGGTCGAAACGGTCGAAGATGTGGCCCGGGTCGAGGTGCGTGATCCCGATCGGCTGGCCTTTGTGACGCAGACCACCCTGTCGGTCGATGATACGGCGGGCATCGTGGCGGCCTTGCAGGTGCGGTTTCCGGCCATCGTCGGCCCGCACAAGGAAGACATCTGTTATGCCACCACCAACCGTCAGGAGGCGGTCAAGGCGATGGCGCCCGATTGCGATGCGCTGCTGGTCGTGGGTGCGCCGAATTCGTCGAACTCCCAGCGGCTGGTCGAGGTCGGACGGCGCGCAGGCTGCGCCTATTCCCAGCTGGTGATGCGGGCGGGTGACATCGACTGGCGCGCGCTGGACGGGATCCGGTCGGTCGGGATCACGGCCGGCGCCTCGGCCCCCGAAGTGCTGATCAACGAGGTGATCGACGCCTTTCGCGCCCGCTATGACGTGACCGTGCAGATGGTTGAAACCGCGCAGGAAAACGTGGAATTCAAGGTGCCGCGCGTGCTGCGGGTCCCGGCATGACCGGGGTGCCCCGCGCCGCGCTGATCCTTGGCCTTGCCGGCGTCGTGCCGTTCCTTTGGGGCGCGCTGACGCTGGTGTCTGACCCGCTGGCCACCTTTGGCCAGGGCGCGTTTGGGTCGCGGTTCATCGGGCCATATGTGCAGCTGTCCTACGGGGTTGTGATCCTGGCCTTCATGTCCGGCGTGCTCTGGGGCTTTGCGACCAAGGCCACCGGCCCGCGCGCGACGGCGGGCTATGCGCTGTCGGTTATCCCGGCGCTCTGGGCGTTCTTCATGGTCGGCGGCGGGCCGGTGTCGGCGGGCACGAACCTGATTTTCGGCTTTGTCGGCGTGCTGCTGCTGGACTGGCAGTTCTGGCGCTGGGGGCTGGCCCCTGTCTGGTGGATGCAGCTGCGCGCCCCGCTCACGGCGCTGGTGGTGATCTGTCTGGCGGTTGGCGTCTTTCTTTAGGCGCGGCGGGTGTCCCGCCCTGACTTTGGAAATGTACGGGTCCGGGTCAGCCAGCCCTTGACGCCGCCGATGGGGAAGGCGAAACCGCCGCTATGACAAAGCTTTATGCATATACAGATGGTGCCTGCAGCGGAAACCCCGGCCCCGGTGGCTGGGGGGTTCTGATGCAGGCGGTGAACGGCACCGAGGTCGTCAAGGAACGCGAATTGTCGGGGGGGGAGTCGGGGACGACGAACAACCGGATGGAGTTGCTGGCGGCGATCAATGCGCTTGAGGCGCTGGCGCGGGGCACTGAGATCACCATCTACACCGACAGCACCTATGTGAAGAACGGTGTCACCAGCTGGATCCACGGCTGGAAGCGCAATGGCTGGAAGACTGCCGCGAAGAAACCGGTCAAGAATGTCGAGCTTTGGCAAAGGCTTGACGAGGCGCAGAAGGGTCATGTGGTGATCTGGGAATGGGTCAAGGGCCACGCCGGCCACCCGGAAAACGAACGCGCAGATGAGCTCGCCCGGGCCGGAATGGCACCGTTCAAGACGGGTCGTTCGGGGGGCTGAGCCCCGTTTCATCACCGTGAAATACCGGTATGGCAGACGTATGGAAACCGTATGGTTTTCGTATGGCTGCGCGGCCATACGGGCGGGGCGTTGCGACCTGCCGCCGGTCTTTGCCGGAGTGCTGGGGGGTGTGACCGGCAGCTCCGAGCTGTTGATCTAGGCTCACTGACTCCATTTCGGCCGTACCTCGATCGGAACAGGGATAACGACCGGAGCAGCGAAAATTCTTTCCACAATGCGGGACTATGATGCTGAATTGCGGGTTAGTGTTTGCGAAGTGTACCTGGCCCTAAAAAGCCTCAGCACGCTCTCTATAACGTTTTCCATATCTGAACTGCTAAAGGAGCCGTGCGTCATTTCATGCATGTATCGCCATTTCACGAAGGCATCAGCATGATGGTCCAGTATTGACGCAACATCCTTTCCGAGGGGATTCAAATATGATTGATTGTACCAAGGACACGCAATTCGAAAATCGCTTTCTATTTTTTCCTGCTGTTCTGGCTGGAGCATGTCGAAGAGCTTGGAAAGGTTGTGCTCGCGTATGATTTTGGAGCCTTGATCCAAGGTAATCCAAGCCTTTAGCGCCAACTCCATCGCGAGCGCCAACAGCATCGGATCTATCCCAATATCAGCGAACAGACGTGCGTTGCTTGGCGTTGTAAATGGCCCCTTCCTTGCTTCTCTTACGCGCGCGACCAGCGCATCTGCAGTATTCGCCATCTTAATGGCTATCGTCAGTTCTTGCCCCATGACTACCCAAGCCTGTTTGTGTGATCCAAAATCTTAGGCTGGGTGACGCCTCAAAGGCAAACAATCTACCTCGAAGGTCGGCAGAGCCAAGCTTTTTCACATATCTCAGTGAGATTGACATGAGTGCACACGCTCAGGTGATCGTCCGTAATCTTTGCAGCATGGTTCCCGCCGTTCCCGGCAATGGATTTGATCCTGTGCTACCCTCCATCCGGCGCAAGTGATGACAGCGGCGGCACGAGGCGCTATTGCGCGGCAATGCAATGTCATCCGGAGCTGCCATGTCCCTTCTGAGCCTTCTCGATTATGCCTCGGTGCTGGTCTTTGCCCTGACCGGCGCGTTGGTGGCGAGTCGGGCGCAGTTGGACATTGTGGGGTTCTGCTTTTTCGCGAGCCTGACGGCGGTGGGGGGCGGGACGGTGCGGGATGTGTTGCTGGACCGGAACCCGGTGTTCTGGATGGCGCAGCCGTCGTATCTTTGGGTGGCCTGCGGTGCGGCGCTGGTGGTTTTCCTGACCGCGCATCTGCTGGAGAGCCGGTATCGCGTGTTGCTGTGGCTGGATGCCTGCGCGCTGGCCGTCGCCGTCGCGGCGGGCGCGGGTGTGGCGCAGTCGGCGGGGCAGTCGCCGACAGTGGTGGTGGTCATGGGCATGATCACCGGCTGCATGGGCGGATTGCTGCGGGATGTGGTGTCGAACGAGGTGCCGCTGGTTCTGAAACAGGGCGAGTTGTACGTCACCTGCGCCTTTGCCGGGTCCGCCGGGGCGGTGATGGCGCAGGCCTTTGGGTTGGGCGAGGGGTTTGTGGCGCTGATCTGTGCGGGGGTGACATTCACCCTGCGGGCCGGGTCGATCCTGTTTGGCTGGTGTCTGCCGGTCTATCGTGGCCGCCCGCCGCGCTGAGGGCGCGGGGGTCAGAGCATTGAAAGGCGCCGAAAGCTCATCGAGATATGGGCGCGGCGGATCAGGGCGACGGCCTGAAGGTCGGGCAGGGCAAGCGCGGCGCGGGTCTGGCGCATTTCGTCCAGAAAGATCGCGCATTCCTGTGCAAGGTCCATGCGTGGGATCGCCATGAGCCAGATGCGGGCGGTGTGGAAATAGAGCCGTTCTGCGGTGTCGCGCAGGGGGGCATTGTCGCTGAGCGACAGGCCAAAGCCGTGGTAGGCCATGTTGAGTTCGGCAAAGGCACGCGGGTCTGGCTGGGCCACGAGGTCCTCTCCACGTATCACGAAGTCGTCGATTTCGGACAGGGTTTGCGCGGTCACCGGGCGGGGCGACAGGGCGGCGGTCAGCTGCGCCAGTTCGAGCCGCAGGGCGTAGGTCTGGGTGAGTTCGCCAATCGACACATCCGTGACCAGCGTGCCGACGCCGTGGCGTGAGATCACCAGCCCTTCGTCTTCGAGCCGGGCGAGGGCGCGGCGCAGCGGGGTGCGGGAGGTGCCGAAGTCGGCGGCAAGGGTTTCTTCGGACAGGCGGGTGCCGGGCGGGTAGTCGAGCAGGCAGATGCGGCTGCGCAGTTCGGTATAGAGCCGCTGGTGGCGGGAGGTTGCCTTGGTCATTCCGCGCAGCTTTGACCCAGGCCGTCGAGCATGGTCAGGCAGTCGGCAAGCTGCGCGCGCGCGAGGTATTCGTCGGGTTTGTGCGCCTGCGCGATGGAACCGGGGCCGCAGACCACGGCGGACATGCCAAGTTGCTGGAACAAGCCGGCCTCTGTGTTGAAGGGGACGACATCGGCGGTTTCGCAGCCCGTGAGCGCGGCAATCAGGGTGCGGGCCATGTTGACCTCCATCGGTTCAAGGCCGACGACTTCGCCTATGATCTGGGTGGTGATGTCGGCGCGGGGGCTGACGGCGCGCATGGCGGGCAGCAGATCGGTTTCGATGTAGGATTCGAGCATTTCGCGGAGGAATTCGCCATCGCCGTACTGGACCGGGCGCATTTCCCATTCCAGTTCCGCCTTGCCGGGGATGACGTTGTGGGCGTGGCCGCCGTGCAGCCTGCCGATGTTGACCGTGGTCCATGCCGGATCAAAGCGGGAATCGCGAGGGGCGCGGGTTTTGAGTTCCTCGGCCAGTTCCATCAGGCGGGTGGCGTATTTCACCGCATAGGCGACGGCGTTCACGCCACGGTCGGGGTTTGATCCGTGCCCTTCGAGCCCGGTGAAACGGGTGGTGTATTCGCAGCAGCCCTTGTGGCCTTCGATGATGCGCATTTCGGTGGGCTCACCAATGATGGCGATCGACGGTTTGTAGCCGCGTTTCTGTAGCTCGGGGACAAGGGATTTTGCGCCGACGCAGCCGGTTTCTTCGTCATGGGTAAAGCAGAAGTGGATCGGGCGGCGCAGGGTATGGGCGGCATAGGGTTTCGCCATGGCGATGGTGGCGGCGATGAAACCCTTCATGTCGCAGGTGCCGCGCCCCATCAGGAAATCGCCGCGTTCCGACAGGGCAAAGGGGTCGGTCGACCAGTCCTGATCCGTGACCGGCACCACGTCGGAATGTCCCGACAGGACAATGCCGCCTTCGCAATCCGGGCCGATGGTGCCGAACAGGTTCGCCTTTTTGCCGGTTGCGTCGTGGAAGAGTTCGACGCGGGCGCCGGCATCTTCGAGCAGGGTCGCCATATAGGCCATCATTTCGACATTGGGGTCGATCGAGACGGTCGGGAAGGCGATGAGATCGGCGAGGATCGCCTCGGTGCGGGTCAGGAGGGTCATGTCTACCTTTGTCTGGCTGATCACGGGGGGTGGGCCGCGCCCCGAGAGAGTGGGGGGGGGCGGCGCGGATGGTCAGTCCTTGACGAACATCTTGCGGGGGCGGTTGCAGAAGGTTTCGGCGGCGCCGTCTTCCTTGATCACGATGGATTCGGTGATCTCCAAACCCCAGTCCGACATCCAGAGGCCGGGCATGAAGTGGAAGGTCATGCCGGGTTCAAGCACGGTTTCGTCTTCGGCGCGCAGGGAGATCGTGCGTTCGCCCCAGTCCGGCGGATAGCTGATGCCGATGGGATAGCCGCAGCGCGCACCGCGTTCGATGCCGGCGGATTCCAGCGGGGCGGCAAGGGCGTTGGCGATGTCACAGGCGCGGTTGCCGGCGCGGGCGACTTCTAGGCCGGCCTCAAGCCCCTCGACCAGCGCGGCTTCGGCGCGGAGGAAGATTTCGGACGGCTGGCCAAGGAAGATCGTGCGGCAGAAGGGGACGTGGTAGCGGCGGTAGCAGCCGGCGATTTCAAAGAAGGTCGCCTCGCCTTTGACAAAGGGGCGGCCATCCCACGTGAGGTGGGGTGCTGCGGCGTCGGACCCCGAGGGCAGCAGCGGCACGATGGCGGCGTAATCGCCCCAGTGTCCGTCGGCGCCCATGATCGCGTCGCGCTGAACCTCGGCCACGACTTCGTTCTTGGGCACACCGGGTTCGACCCGTTCGATCAGGCCATCGACGATCTTTTCCGAGATCTTGGCGGCGCGGCGCATGAACACCAGCTCTTCTTCGGATTTGACGCCGCGCTGCCAGTTCACCAGGGCGGTGGCGTCGATCAGTTTGGCGTTGGGCAGTTCGGCGGCCAGGGTCATGTAGGCCTTGGCCGAGAAGTAGTAGTTGTCGAGTTCGACGCCGATGCGCAGTTTATCAAGGCCCATGCCGATCAGGCGCTGGGCAAGGTCCTGCATGGGGTGGCGTTCGGTGGACTGGACGTAGTTGTCGGCGTAGCCGATGCAACGGTCATCGCCCATCCAGACGGTGCGGATCGCGCCGTTGCTGTCCTGATTGCGGCCCCACCAGACCGGATCGGCGTCGGGCAGAACCAGCACGCCCTGATGCACATAGAAGGACCAGCCGTCATAGCCGGTGAGCCAGGCCATGTTCGACGGATCGGTGACCCAGAGAATATCGACACCGGCGCGTTCCATCGCGGCGCGGGTCTTGGCCAGGCGGCGTTTGTATTCGCCTTCGGTAAAGGGGAGGTCCTTGGCAAAGCGGTGGTTGAGCATTGAGCATCCTCGTGGGGATTGTGACGCGAGTACGACAATGCTGCATGAAGGTGCACAACCTGACCCAACGAAAAGCGACACGGTGCTGACGCTTGTGAACTAACAGCCTGTTTTCTTGGCGGGGAATCCCGTTTCAAAGGGCGAGCCTATTGTCAGTTGTGCACAACTGGGGGGATTTCAGGGTGGGTTGTCGCGGGTGATTCTATGTTGTCGAAACAGTGGGCTGGCTGTCGCTGCCCCGGCCTGAACCTGTGCGGGGATGGCCGGAACGGGCAGGAAACCCAATTGATCCGGTGGTTTTGACTGCAAAGTGCGAAAAATGTGATCAAATGACCTGATGTGCCCGCAAATCAGCCAGAAATCTACGTAGGCAGTTGCAAGAAGGTCGGTCAGGGGGTTTAGTCATGGTTATGACAGCGGAACCAATCCGCGGAACAAACAGGGGGCCAGTCTTTGACAGATATGGCAAATCAAGATGCGTTCGTAGCTTTCGAACGCGTGCAAAAGAGCTATGACGGTGAGACTCTGGTCGTCAAGGACCTGAACCTCAGCATGCCCAAGGGCGAGTTCCTGACCATGCTTGGACCGTCCGGGTCGGGCAAGACCACTTGCCTGATGATGCTGGCGGGTTTCGAGACAGCCACCCACGGCGAGATCAAGCTGGACGGTGTGTCGATCAACGACATTTCACCCCACAAGCGCGGCATCGGCATGGTGTTCCAGAACTACGCGCTGTTTCCGCATATGACCGTGGCCGAGAACCTGTCCTTCCCGCTGGAAGTGCGCAAGATGGGCAAGTCCGACCGCGAGGCCAAGATCAAGCGCGCGCTGGACATGGTGCAGATGGGCGCCTTTGCCGGGCGTCGTCCGACGCAGTTGTCCGGTGGTCAGCAGCAGCGGATCGCACTGGCGCGCGCGCTGGTGTTTGAACCCGAACTGGTGCTGATGGACGAACCGCTGGGCGCGCTGGACAAGCAGCTGCGCGAGACATTGCAATTCGAGATCACCAATCTGGCGCATGAGCTGGGCATCACAGTGGTTTACGTCACCCACGACCAGACCGAGGCGCTGACCATGTCGGACCGCGTTGCGGTGTTCGACGATGGCCGGATTCAGCAGCTGGCACCGCCGGATGAGCTGTATGAAAAGCCGCAGAACAGTTTTGTGGCCCAGTTCATCGGCGAGAATAACGCGCTGGACGGCACCATTCAGGAAATCCGTGGCGATCGTTGCACCGTGCGGCTGGAAAGCGGCGATGTGATCGACGCGGTGCCGGTCAACGTGTCCAAGGTTGGGGAAAAGACCCGTGTGTCCATCCGGCCAGAGCGTGTCGAATTCAATCCAGAGCTAGGCCCTGATGCCCATACGCTACAGGCTGAAGTGCTGGAATTCGTTTACATGGGCGATGTGTTCCGGACCCGTCTGCGGGTTGCGGGACGCGATGACTTTGTCGTCAAGACCCGGAACCGTGCCGATCAGATCCGTCTCAGCCCCGGCGAGAAGGTCAAGATCGGCTGGCTGCCCGAGGATTGCCGCGCACTGGATGCGCCATAGACTTCACCGAATATCGCGCTGCTGTGCCCTGCCGGGCATGACAGCACGGTGAACAAGAGGGTCCGGCTCTGTGTGCCCGTCACCCGGACCCCTTACTGCAGACGGGCAGTGTAGGGAGACTGCAATGATATTCAAAAAGACTCTTATGGCGACAACGGCGCTGACCGTTGCTGCCAGCGGCGCATTCGCGCAGGATATGGCCGACAGCATGACAATCGTCAGCTGGGGCGGGGCGTACCAGTCCAGCCAGCAGAAGGCATATTCCGAGCCTTACGTCGCAATGCACCCTGATGTGTCGGTGACATGGGACGAAAGCAGCAACGAGGCCGTGGCCAAGCTGCGCGCGATGAACGAAGCCGGGAACATCACCTGGGATCTGGTCGACGTCGTTGCGGCGGATGCGATCCGTCTGTGTGACGAAGGTCTGGCCATGGAATACGATCCCGAAGAGCTGCTCGCCCCCGGCGATGACGGTTCGTCGGCCGAAGATGACTTTGGCGATCTGATCGTTTCCGACTGCTACATCCCGCAGATCGTGTATTCGACCACATTCGGCTATCGCACCGACATGGTTCCCGAAGGTGTCGAGCCTCCGAGCCAGATCTGTGACGTGTTCGACGTGGAAAAGTATCCCGGCAAGCGCGCGCTGGAAAAGCGTCCGATCAACAACATGGAATGGGCGCTGCTGTGTGACGGCGTGGCCAAGGATGACGTCTATGACGTTCTGGAAACGGCCGAAGGTCAGGACCAGGCTCTGGCCAAGCTCGACACGATCAAGGACGACGTGATCTGGTGGTCGGCCGGTGCGGATACGCCCCAGCTGCTGGCGGATGGCGAAGTGTTCATGGGCTCGACCTACAACGGTCGTCTGTATTCGGTCATCGTCGAGCAGGAACAGCCCGTTGCGATGATGTGGGACGCTCAGGTGTTCGACCTTGACGGTTGGATCATCCCGACCGGTCTGCCCGAGGATCGTCTGGCGCGCGTGAAGGACTTTGTGAAGTTCGCCACCGACACCACGCGTCTTGCCGATCAGGCCAAGTACATCTCGTACGGTCCGGCACGTGCATCGTCCGCTCCGCTGGTCCCCGAGGACATGAAGCAGCACATGCCGACCGATCCGGCGAACGCTGGCAACACGTTCCTTTATAACTACAGCTTCTGGGCCGACTACCGCGACGACATCGACGCGAAGTTCCAGTCCTGGCTGGCAAAGTAAGCCACGCGGCGGCGGGGTGAACCCCGCCCTGCGGATAATATTTCCGGCGGCCCTGACATGGGGCCGTCGGACCATAAGAAAATGACGGGGGACGGGCTATGCCCAAAGGCTATATCATTGGCCATGTCACGGTACACGATCCCGAGGCTTACAAGGAATATGTGCGGCTGGACACGCCGCTGTTCGAAAGCTTTGGTGGACGGTTTCTGGTGCGTGGCGGTGACTCCGAGACCCCCGAAGGCGCGACGCAAG
This sequence comes from Puniceibacterium sediminis, assembly GCF_900188035.1. Taxonomy (GTDB): domain Bacteria; phylum Pseudomonadota; class Alphaproteobacteria; order Rhodobacterales; family Rhodobacteraceae; genus Puniceibacterium; species Puniceibacterium sediminis. The sequence continues at coordinate 251,719 of NZ_FZNN01000002.1, forward strand.
AGCGTCATGTCGTTATAGAATTCCCGGATTTCGAGGCCGCGAAACGCGCCTACAACGACCCTGCCTATCAGATCGTTGCCGAAATCCGCCGCAAGACAGCCGACAGCACAATCATTCTGGTCGAGGGGGTATAACATGACCGACGCAACAGCCGGAGCTGCCCCCGGGCAAAAGAAGCCGGGCAAGGTGCTTGCCGCCGATGGCCGCCCTCTCAAGGAAAGTCTGAACCGTGCGCTGCGGCTGCAGAAGATGCGCGCGCTGATGCTGATCGCGCCGCTGCTGCTGTTTGTGCTGCTGACCTTTATCGCGCCGATTGCCGACATGCTGTTCCGGTCGATCCAGAACGGGATCGTGTCTGAAACGCTGCCGCGCACCACCGAACGGCTGGCCGACTGGGACGCCAAAACCGGCGAACTGCCGGATGAGGCTGTCTATGAGGGTCTGTATTACGATCTGTTCATCGCCGCCGAGCGCAAGCTGCACACCCGGCTGGGATCGCGGCTGAACTATGAAATGACCGGCATGTCGTCGCTGTTCCGCCAGTCGGGCCGGGCGCTGGATGATATCGGTGATGTCTATTTTGACCAGTTCGACGATCTGGACAAGAATTGGGACGAGGCCGAGCCCTGGGCCGAGCTGATGGGCGACCCCGCGTGGCTGACCAAGATGCAGGCCTGGAAAAAGGCTGACGGCAAGAAAATGCCGAAATTCGTGTTGGCCGACGGCATGGATGAGCTGTTGCCGCGTACCGCCGAAACCTATGCGGCCTTTGCCGAGTACACGCAGGTCGACGAAGGCAAGAGCCTTGTGAAGGAAGAACCCTGGGTGCTGGTGCACACTGCGCTGTATCAGGACCTGATGGAAAAGGATGTGACCGGTTACACGGGTCCGCAGGCCGAAATGCTGAAGGCCGCAGATGCGGCGGTGGGCGGGTTTGAGTCCATCACCTTCAAGGAGGGCATGCAGGAGGTCGACGAGGACTGGCTGGATCACGGGACCTGGCAGACGATCCAGATGTACAGCCCCGAGTTTACCAACGGCTATTTCCTGAATGCCGTGGACATGCAGAAAACGCCGGACGGGCCCGAGTTCCGCAATGAGAACCAGCAGATCTATGGCCTGCTGTTCAAGCGGACCATGTTCATGTCGCTGATGATCACCGGCAGCTGCATCCTGCTGGGCTATCCGGTGGCATGGCTGCTGGCGAACCTGCCGATGCGTCAGGCGAACCTTTTGATGATCCTTGTGCTGCTGCCATTCTGGACCTCGCTTCTGGTGCGGACCTCTGCGTGGAAGGTCATGCTGCAACAGCAGGGGGTGATCAACGATGTGCTGGTCTGGCTCGGGCTGGTGAATGACGCCGACCGATTGGTGATGATCAACAACCAGTTCGGCACGATCGTGGCGATGACGCATATCCTGCTGCCGTTCATGATCCTGCCGCTGTATTCGGTGATGCAGACGATCCCGCCAACCTATCTGCGCGCGGCGAAATCGCTGGGTGCGACCAACTGGACGGCCTTCTGGCGGGTGTATTTCCCGCAGTCGGTGCCGGGCATCGGGGCGGGCAGTATCCTCGTCTTTATCCTGTCGATCGGGTATTACATCACGCCCGAGATCGTCGGCGGCACCACCGGTACCTTCATCTCGAACCGGATCGCCTACCACATTTCGTCTTCGCTGAACTGGGGCCTTGCTGCCGCACTTGGGACGATCCTTCTGGCCGTGGTTTTGGGGCTCTACTACGCCTATGACAAGATCGTCGGCATCGACAACGTGAAGCTGGGGTAAAGACATGGCCAACGCTATTCTGACTGAAATCAAGAAACAGCCGCTGTCCTTCACCCTTCCGACGGTTGGCGCCGCCGGGGCCTTTGCCGGGCTGTTCATCGGCACGGCGCAGGGATCGGGTCTGCTGGGTATCGTGGTCGGTGCGCTATTGCTGGCGGGCCTTGCCTATGTCGCGATGGAGGTGCTGGGGCACGAGAAGGAGCGGATGTTCAAATATGGCATCATCGCGCTGTTTCTGGTCGCGGGTTATCTGGCTGGCGGGGTGCCGGGTCTGGTGGTCGGCGGGCTGTTCGGCTGGTTCTTCAGCTTTTTCATCTACTGGATCGGCGAAGGACGGTACCGCGCGAAACTGGCGCCCTATCTGACCGCGGGGCAGGTGTTGTGGCACTACAGCTTTCTGGTGATCGCCGGGTCGATCTTTGTGTTCCTGATCACGCCGATCCTTGTGGTGATGCCGCTCAGCTTCAACGCCGAGAACTTCTTTACCTTCACGCCCGAGATGCTGCGTTTCGATCCGGAAGGTTACAGTCTGCGCCACTATCGCAACTTCTTTACCTCGAACGAATGGCAGTCGGCGCTGCGCAATTCGCTGATGATTGCACCGGCGGCAACGATCCTGTCGGTCAGTTTCGGTACCCTGGCTGCCATCGGCCTGAGCCAGCCGCATGTGCCGTTTCGCCGGGCGATCATGGCGATCCTGATCTCACCGATGATCGTGCCGCTCATCATTTCGGCTGCGGGGATGTATTTCTTCTATTCGCGTATCGGGTTGCAGGGCACCTATCTGGGCGTGGTTCTGGCGCATGCGGCACTGGGTATTCCCTTTGTCATCATCACTGTCACGGCAACGCTTGTCGGTTTTGACCGCTCGCTGACCCGCGCGGCGGCGAACATGGGGGCGAACCCGGTCACGACGTTTTTCCGGGTGCAGATGCCGCTTATCCTGCCGGGGGTGATTTCGGGCGGTCTGTTCGCCTTTATCACCTCTTTCGACGAAGTGGTCGTTGTGCTGTTCGTCGGATCGGCCAAACAGCAGACGCTGCCATGGCAGATGTTCATCGGATTGCGCGAACAGATCAGCCCGACGATCCTTGCCGTTGCGACGATTCTGGTCGGGGTATCGATCTGCCTGTTGACCGTGGTCGAACTGTTGCGGCGCCGTTCGGAACGGCTGCGCGGCATGAGCCCGGGCTGAAACAGGCCATCATTTGATGTAAAAGCGCGGCTCCGGGCAATCCCCGGGGCCGCGTTCATTATTTGGCAAGGTGATTTGGCCAATGTGCCAGGGACGACGTCCCCCAGCGCATGGAAAGCCGACCGTATGACCCAGATGGATCCGACCCTTGTGACACAGGCCCGCACGATTTCGAGCGAGGTGCCGTTTGATGTCAAGGATATCTTCTTTTCACGGACCGACAAACAAGGGGTGATTCTGTCCGCGAACGGATTGCTCCAACGGATTTCCGGGTTTGAATGGTCCGAAGTGATCGGCGCGCCGCAAAAGATCCTGCGTCACCCGGACACGCCAAGGGCTGTCTTCCAGTTGATGTGGGACATGCTCAAGGAAGATAAACCTGCCGGGGCCTATGTCAAAAACAGGTCCAAGGACGGGCGGTACTACTGGGTCTATGTGATCGCCGCACCAACCAAAGACGGGTATTTGTCCGTACAGATCAAGCCGACCAGCAAGATGCTGGAAAAGATCAAGACAATGTACCGCGAGCTTTGCGCTGCAGAAGCCGCCGGCATGAAGCCCGAAGCATCGGCGCAGGAAATGCTGGGGAAACTGAAGGCGCTTGGCTACGATTCCTATGAGGTGTTCCAAAGCTATTCGCTGGCGACAGAGGTCAACGAACGTTGCCGGAGGCTGGATCAGGTCCAGGATCAGGTTCCCAAGCGGTTCCAGATGATGAGCGAGGCGATCAACGGCGTACAGAGTGAAACCAATCTGATGACGGTTTCCTTTAACGCGATCCGTACCGTTCCGATGAACATGCGTATCCTCGCATCACGGCTGGAAAATGCCGGCGGCCCGATTTCGGCAATTTCCGTCAACTACGGGTCCATGCTGGACGAGATGGCGACCTGGGTGCGGACCTTTGTGGAAGGCCCCGAAAGCACCTTTGCCCGTATCCGCGATGCGATCCTCTATGGTCAGTTTCTGGCCTACCTTTCCGAGCTACAGCGTGAAACAATCCAGAAATTCGGCAAGCAATCCGACACGATCGCGGATCATGTGGATGTTCCGGCCGAGCATGCAATCCTGACGGAGGAGGCGGCCAGCTACAAACGCGAAGCCGCTTCGGCGCTGCACATTGTCGAGGTCGAGGCGACACGCCTTGCCCGCAGCGTTCTGGACATGAAACGCTATGTGACGGGCCTCAGCTCGACCCGGATGATGTGTAAGATCGAGAGCGCGGCGCTGTCCGAAACGGGCGATGCGCTGGGCGGCATTGTCGATCAGCTTGACGCCTGTCAGGACGAGATCGAGGCCCGCCTGACGAAGATCGTCGAGCTGAACACCGTGATCCAGAGCAATACCACGATGCTGCGCGCGCTGACCTGAGGGCAGCTTTGACAGGCGCTATGGGGCATGTGTTTGCCCCGGCGCCGAATTTGCATCGTGAAAATGTCAAAGGGCGGGCCAATGCGGCCCGCCCTTTTCTTATGGCACGCGAAGGTGCGACGGATCAGCTGCGCACCAGCTTTTCGTAGGCCTCTGAAATCTCGCGGGTCAATGCGCCGACTTCGAAGGTGTAATCGCCGATCTGACCAACGGGCGTAACCTCGGCCGCGGTGCCGGTGAGCCAGCACTGCTGAAAGCCTTCCATCTCTTCGGGCATGATGTGACGTTCGTGCACGGTGATGCCGCGTTCCTTCAGCATCCCGATCACGGTCTGGCGTGTCAGCCCGTTGAGGAAGCAATCGGGCAGGGGCGTGTGAACCTCACCGTCCTTGACGAAGAAGATGTTGGCGCCGGTCGCTTCGGCCACATAGCCGCGGTAGTCCATGAACAGGGCATCGGAACAGCCCTTGGCCTCGGCCGCGTGTTTGGAGGTGGTGCAGATCATGTAGAGGCCGGCGGCCTTGGCATGCACCGGGATCGTTTCGGGCGAGGGGCGCTTCCACTTCGAGATGTCGAGCTTGGCGCCCTTCATCTTGGCATCGCCATAATAGTTGCCCCAGGCCCATGCCGCGATGGCGAGCCGCACCGGGTTGTTCTTTGACGATACACCCATGTCCGGGCCTGCGCCGCGCCACGCAACCGCCCGCACGTATGCGTCAGTAAATCCGTTGGCCTCAAGCACAGCGGTCTTGGCGGCTTCGATCTCGTCCACCGAATAGGGGATCACGAAATCGAGGCAGCTGGCGGAGAAATGCAGACGCTCGGAATGGGCGCGCGATTTGAAGATCTTGCCGTTGTAGCAACGTTCACCTTCGAAAACCGAGCTGGCGTAGTGCAGCCCGTGCGTGAGGACGTGGACCTGAGCCGAACGCCACTCTACCAGCGCCCCATCCATCCAGATCTTGCCATCGCGATCATCATATGCCCCGGTCATTGCGCGCTCTCCTTATTCGCAAATTTCCATTTATTGCGTAAGATACGTCCGTTTCGGACATATTGTTGCGTTAAAACTGCGGCTCGCTACCAGTTCAGGGTTGGAATGTCAACAAGGCTGACTTAAAGTGCGGGTAGGCTGTAACTGCCCAGAATTTGAACGGCAAAGCGGGGATGGCGATGGCAGAGGTACAAAACGTGCAGATGTATGGGGGCGAATCGCTCCTGTTTCTGACCGACGAACAGCTGCGGCAGGGTATCGAAGCGATGTTCTTTGCCTACCGTGGATTTACCGCAGACCCTGATCTGATCCTTCAGGAGCTGGCCTATGGGCGGGCGCATCACCGAGCGATCCACTTTATCAACTGCGCACCGGGCACGACGGTGAACAATTTGCTGGGCATATTGGGCGTGACCAAGCAATCGTTGAACCGGGTGCTACGCACGCTGATCGAAGATGGTCTGGTCGAAAGCCGGGTGGGCCGCATGGACAAGCGCGAACGGCATCTGTTCCTGACCGAAGAGGGTCAGAAACTGGAACAGCGGCTGTCGGATGCGCAGCGGTCGCGGATGCGGGCGGCCTTTCGGCAGGCCGGGCCCGAGGCGGTTGCGGGATTTCGCAGGGTACTGGAGGCGATGATGGATACCGACATGAAGCGACAGTACCGCACCCTGCGGGAGGGACGCGGATGAGCGACCCCGACGCCCATCTGCTGATCGTGGATGATGACGAACGCATCCGCGGGTTGTTGCAGAAGTTCCTGATACGTCAGGGGTTTATGGTGACGGCGGCGCGGGATGCGGGCCATGCGCGGCGCATCCTGCTGGGGCTGGATTTCGACATGATCGTTTTGGATGTGATGATGCCGGGCGAGGATGGCGTGAGCCTGACCCGCGCGATCCGCGAAAAGAGCAACACGCCGATCCTGCTGCTGACCGCAAAGTCCGAGACCGAGGATCGTATTGCCGGGCTTGAGGCGGGGGCGGATGATTATCTGGCCAAGCCGTTCGAGCCTAAGGAGCTGCTGTTGCGGATCAACGCCATCCTGCGGCGGATGCCCGAGGTGTCGCACAAGGAAGCCGCGCCCAAGCTGCTGACGCTGGGGCCGATTCGTTATGACATCGAGCGGGGCGAGATGTGGCGCGGCGAAGCCTTGGTGCGGCTGACCGCAACCGAGAGCCAGCTGATGAAGATCTTTGCCGGGCAACCGGGAGAGGCGCTGAGCCGGTCCAAGCTGGTCGAGGATCTGGGCCGTGATCGCGGGCAGAGCCAGGAACGCGCGGTGGATGTGCAGATCACCCGGCTGCGGCGCAAGATCGAGAGTGATCCGAAACAGCCGCGCTATCTGCAGACGGTGCGCGGGGCGGGCTATATGCTGGCGCCGGACTGAACGGCGACTTTGGGCGCGGGGTTGCCCTGCCGGGGCTTTCGGGCTTTGGTCGGGCAAGCCACTGAACGGCCCCGCGCCTGAGCGACACAGAGACTGGACACCATGACCGCACTGATCACCCATGCCGATTGCCTGAGACATGTCACGCCCGACGGCCACCCGGAACGGGTTGCGCGGCTGGAGCATGTGTTGCACGCGCTGGAGCCGCTGCCGCTGACCCGGGTCACTGCGCCGCTGGCCAGTGACGATGATCTGTTGCGCATCCATCCGCAGGGATATCTTGACCGGCTGCGCGCCAGCCTGCCGAACCAGAGGTTACACCAGATCGACGGGGATACGTGGCTTTCGCCCGGTTCGATGGACGCCGCGTTGCGTGGAGCAGGGGCGGTGATCAAGGCGGTGGATATGGTGCTGGGCGGTGAAGTGCCCAACGCATTCTGCGCCATTCGCCCGCCCGGGCATCACGCGGAACGCGAAACGGCGATGGGGTTCTGTCTGTTCGGCAATGCCGCGCTGGCGGCGAAACATGCGCTGGATCATCACGGGCTGAGCCGCGTGGCGGTGGTGGATTTCGATGTGCATCATGGCAATGGCACGCAGGATCTGCTGTGGGATGAACCCCGCGCGCTGCTGATCAGCAGCCAGCAGATGCCGCTTTGGCCGGGATCTGGCCGCCCCGAGGAGCAGGGCGCGCATCACAACATCCTGAACCTGCCGCTGCCGCCCGAAAGCACCGGGGCCGACATGCGACTGGTCTATGAAACCCGGGTCTTTCCCCGGCTGCGCGATTTCAAGCCCGAGCTGATCATCCTGTCGGCCGGGTTCGACGCCCATCAGGACGACCCGCTGGCGCAGCTGAACTGGAGCACCGGCGATTTCCGCTGGCTGACGGCGGAATTGTGCAAGCTTGCGGCAGAGCTGTGCGATGGGCGCGTGGTCTCGACACTCGAAGGTGGCTATGATCTTGAGGCGCTGAGCGCGGCCGCGAAGGCCCATGTCGAGGAATTGTTGGAGGCAGCAAAATGACCGTGACCCCGGTGGACAAGATGAGTTTCGAGCAGGCCATGGCCGAGCTGGAGCAGGTGGTCGGACAGCTGGAACGCGGCGATGTCGCGCTTGAGGAATCGATCACGCTGTACGAACGCGGGGCGGCGTTGAAAAAGCGCTGCGAGGCCAAGTTGAAGGAAGCCGAGGAAAAGGTGGCGGCCATCACGCTGGACGGCGACGGCAACCCCAAGGGTCTGACGCCGGTCGAAGGCCTCTGACATTTGTTCCGTGACGAGCTGAGGAAGACCGGGGCGACCCTTCAGGCCGGTTTCGATGCGCTGTTCGCCGGGTATCCCGACCTGCCTGTGGTGCAGGGGATGCGGTACGCGACCCATGGCGGCAAGCGGTTGCGCGGCTATCTGGTGCTGGAAACGGCGCGTTTGCACGGCATTGATCCGCAGCGCGCGCTTTGGCCCGCGATGGCGATAGAATCGATCCACGCCTATAGTCTGGTGCATGATGACCTGCCCTGCATGGATGATGATGCCCTGCGGCGGGGTCTGCCCACGGTACATGTGAAATGGGATGAGGGCACGGCGCTGCTGGTGGGCGATGCCTTGCAGGCGCTGGGATTCGAGCTGTCGGCGCGGCCCGAGGTTGGCGTCCCAGAGGTGCGCGCCGATCTGGCGCTGTCGCTGGCCCGGGCCAGTGGTGCGCAGGGAATGGTGTTGGGTCAGGCGCTGGATATCGCTGCGGAATGTGCCACCATTCCCCTGACATTGTCCGAGATTACTGCCCTGCAGCAGGGCAAGACCGGCGCGTTGATCGTTTGGGCCGCCGAGGCCGGGGCGCGTCTGGCGCAGGCCGACACGCGGCCCTTGCAGGATTATGCTCAGGCGTTGGGATTGGCGTTTCAGATCGCAGACGATGTGTTGGACGTGACGGGTGATGCCGCGACCGTGGGCAAGGCCGTGGGCAAGGATGCCGTGGCGGGCAAGGCGACCTTTGTTTCGCTTCTGGGGCTGGAGGGGGCGCAGAAACGCGCAACTGAACTGGTCGAAACCGCCTGTGATGCCCTATCTGTCTATGGCAACGGCGCGGAAAACTTGAAGCAGGCGGCGCGCTTCGTTATCTCCCGCCAAAGCTAAGGCCCCAAACCGGGCCGCCGCAAGTAAGGAGACGTCATGTCGTCGCTACCCAAGACCCCGCTGCTGGACAAGATTCAGTCTCCTGCCGACATGTCGCATCTGTCGGATGGCGAGTTGCGGCGGCTGGCGGATGAACTGCGGGCCGAAACCATATCGGCCGTTTCGGAAACCGGCGGGCATCTGGGGGCGGGGCTAGGCGTCGTCGAACTGACCGTGGCGCTGCATGCGGTGTTTGATGCGCCGCGCGACAAGATCATCTGGGACGTCAGCCATCAAACCTATCCGCACAAGATCCTGACCGGACGTCGCGACCGCATCCGTACGCTGCGGATGAAGGGGGGCTTGAGCGGTTTCACCAAGCGGTCAGAATCGCCCTATGATCCGTTTGGTGCGGCGCATTCCAGTACCTCGATTTCGGCGGCGCTGGGCTTTGCCGTGGCGCGGGATCTGGGTGGGGCCTGTGACACCGGCCATGGCGATGCGATTGCGGTGATCGGTGATGGCGCGATGTCGGCCGGCATGGCCTATGAGGCGATGAACAACGCAGGCCACCTGAAAAAGCGGCTGATCGTCATCCTGAATGACAACGAAATGTCCATCGCCCCGCCCGTGGGCGCGATGTCGTCCTATCTGTCGCGGCTGTACGCCGAGGCGCCGTTCCACGATCTGAAAGCCGCCGCCAAGGGCGCTGTCAGCTTTCTGCCCGAACCGTTCCGCGAAGGGGCGAAGCGGGCCAAGGAAATGCTCAAGGGCATGGCGGTTGGCGGCACATTGTTCGAAGAGCTGGGGTTTTCCTATATCGGGCCGATCGACGGGCATGACCTTGATCAGTTGCTGCCGGTGCTGCGCACGGTCAAGGCGCGCGCGTCGGGGCCGGTGCTGATCCATGTGCTGACCAAGAAGGGCAAGGGTTATGCCCCGGCGGAAGAGGCAATGGACAAGGGCCACGCGACGGCCAAGTTCAATGTGCTGACCGGCGAGCAGAAAAAGGCGGTGTCGAACGCGCCCTCTTATACTTCGGTCTTTGGCAAGACGCTGGTTGAACTGGCCGCCGAAGATCCCCGCATCTGTGCGGTGACGGCGGCGATGCCGGATGGCACGGGGTTGAACCTGTTTGCCGAACGGTTCCCGAGCCGGTGTTTCGACGTCGGGATCGCGGAACAGCATGGGGTGACCTTTGCGGCGGGGCTTGCGGCGGGCGGGCTTCGGCCGTTCTGCACGATGTATTCGACATTCCTGCAACGCGGGTATGATCAGATCGTCCATGACGTGGCGATTCAGCGGCTGCCGGTACGCTTTGCCATCGACCGCGCCGGGCTGGTTGGCGCGGATGGGGCGACCCATGCGGGTAGTTACGACATTGCGTATCTGGCGAACCTGCCGGGATTTGTCGTCATGGCAGCGGCGGATGAGGCCGAGCTGAAGCATATGGTTGTTACTGCGGCGGCGCATGACGACGGCCCCATCGCGTTCCGCTATCCGCGCGGCGAAGGCGTTGGCGTCGAGATGCCCGAACGTGGCGAGGTGCTGGAGATCGGCAAGGGCCGGATGATCCAGGAAGGGTCGCGGGTTGCGATCCTGTCCTTTGGCACGCGTCTGGGCGAGGTGCGCCGCGCCGCCGAGGCGCTGGCCGCGCGTGGGATCACGCCGACGATTGCCGATGCGCGTTTTGCCAAGCCGCTGGACCGCGATCTGATCCTGAAACTGGCCCGCGATCACGAGGCGCTGATCACCATAGAAGAGGGCGCCGTGGGCGGTTTCGGCAGCCATGTCGCGCAGCTGTTGGCCGAAGAGGGCGTGTTCGACACCGGGCTGAAGTTCCGCTCGATGGTGCTGCCCGATATCTTTATCGATCAGGCCAGCCCGGCGGATATGTATGCCACGGCGGGTCTGAACGCCGAGGATATCGAGGCAAAGGTGCTGGACACGCTGGGCGTGGCGCAGATGGGCAAGCGGGCCTAGGGCGACTCGTCCCTTAGCAGCGCGGCCAACCCGGCGTGGTAGTCGGGGTACAGCAATTCGACCCCCAACTCGTTCTTGATACGCTCGTTCGAGACGCGCTTGCTCTCGGCATAGAAGCTGCGGGCCATATCGGTCAGCTCGGCCTTGGCAAAGTCCACCTTTGGCGGTTCGGGCAGTTGCAGCAGTTGTGCGGCATGGGCGATCACATCCTGCGGCGGGGCGGGGTCGTTGTCGCAGACATTGTAGACAGCACCCGGGTTGGGCCGTTCGATTGACGCGGCGAGCACGCGGGCGATGTCGTCGACGTGGATGCGGCTGAAGACCTGACCGCGCTTGATGATCTGGCGGGCCTTGCCTGCGCGCACCTTGGCAAAGGGGCCGCGCCCGGGGCCATAGATCCCGGCAAGCCGGAAGACGTGCAGCGGCAGGCCGGTTATGGCGCCCCAGGCGGCCTCGGCTTCGACGCGTTGCATGCCGCGTTCGGTTCCGGGGGTCAGGGGGGTGGTTTCATCCACCCAGGCACCGTGATGGTCGCCGTAAACGCCGGTCGTGGACAGATAGCCGGCCCAATACAGGTTTGGCGCATGGGCGGCGATGGCGTCACCGATCAGGTTCAGGCTGGGGTCGCCGTCGGGGCCGGGCCCGGCGGACACCAGCAGGTGGGTGGATTGCGCCAGTGCGGCTTTCAGCGCCTCCTCCTCCCACAGGACGGGTTCGATCCCGGTTTTGGCCAGAGCTTCGGCCTTTTCCGGGGTCCGTGTGGTTCCCAGGATGCGCCAGCCCTGCGGCAAAAGCAGTTCGGCAAGGGCGCGGGCAGAGTAGCCGTGACCCAGTGAAAGCAATGTGTTTGTCATGGCGCGGAAAATGAGGCGGTGGCACAGATTTTGCAAGCCTTGAACCGGGCCCCGCATTGCACCGCCTTCGGGCGGCTTATTTCGGCGTTTCGGGCGATTCGGCTGTCGGCAGCCTGCGGAGAGGCGCGTTCGGGGCGAGCGCCAGAGGCGCGCGACGGCCGCGATGGCAATCAGCGGCGCCTTTTTGCCGATCGGAGTTCCCGCAGGGCCGACAAGGTCGCGCCGTACCGCACAGCCGGAAATTCCGACCAGACCCCGAAAGACGCTGCGAAAAATTGTCCTTTCGCCACAAAGGAATTGCGCCCGGTCTGGCGGCGTCCGGGGCGGCGCGGCTTGTGTCAGCCGGCCCCCAAAGGGGTTTCATCTGCCCCCGAATATTCCGGGTGTCCGGGGGCGGCGGCCAGTCGGCCTGAGGGCATTTGGCAAAGAATTGCCCATGAAAAACACCGCAGGTGGCAGCAAAGATCCAACTGTGTACAAAATTTCTGAGATCACAAGCTGGAGCTGCGATGCATTCCTATTCCCGCCGTGCCATTCTGGGTACGATTCTGATGTCGCTGGCCGCGTGTTCCAGCGGGAGTATTCCCGAAATTTCGACCCGCTCCGCGCCGCTTGAGCCGCCGCTTTACCCCAACGAAACGCGCGAGTTGCGCAAGCTGATCAACAAATATGCCGATCTGTACGGCGTCCCGCGCCCCTTGGTGCACCGGCTCGCGATCCGCGAAAGCACGCATCGCCCGGGCGCACGGAACGGCCCGTATTACGGGTTGATGCAGATCCTTCCGGCCACGGCGCGCGGCATGGGTCACAAGGGATCAGCCTCGGATCTGCTGGATCCGGAAACCAACCTGAAATACGCCGTCAAATACCTGCGCGGTGCCTGGCTGCTGGCGAACGGCAGCTATGACACGGCGGTAAAGTGGTATTCGCAAGGGTATTACTACGAAGCCAAGCGCCGCGGCCTGCTGGCCGAGACAGGCCTGCGCGCCTGACGGGACGCCGTTCCGGTTCTACCCCGGTCAGTGCGCGTAATCCGACCCTTCGCCATCCAGAATTGCCTTGAGTTCGGCGAGATGCCGGGTGTCCTGCTCGGGGTAGGCTTCCAGTTCCTGTGCCGTCTTTTCCGCGATTTCGTCGCTCAGGACCTTGAGCGGGCGACCGGTTTGCAGGGCACGGATATAGGTCTCGGCGGCGCGTTCAAAGTAATAGAGCCGGTTGAAGGTTTCGGCCACTGTGTCGCCGATGATCATGATACCGTGGTTGCCCATCACCATGACCTTTTGTTTGGGATCGGTGAACAGCTGCGCGCAGCGGATGCCCTCATCTTCGAAAGCGAGGCCACCATAATCACCGTCATAGGCGATGCGGTTGTAGAAGGTGGCGCAGTTCTGATCGATCGGCGGCAGCGTCGGATCGGCAAGGCAGGCCAGAACCGTGGCGTGGATCGAATGCACATGCATGGCGCATCGGGCGTGGGCGCAGTGGCGGTGCAGACCACCGTGCAGACCCCAGGCGGTGGGGTCGGGCGCATCCGGACCGGACAGCGTCTCGGGGTCGTTGGCATCGACAAGGATCAGATCCGAAGCCTTGATCCGCGCGAAATGTTTCTGATTGGGGTTCATCAGGAATTTCGTGCCGTCATCGTTGATCGCCAGCGAGAAATGGTTGGCGACGCCTTCGTGCATGTTCAGCCGCGCGGTCCAGCGGAAGGCGGCGGCGAGGTCAACCCGTTCCTGCCAGTGATCCATGTTGGGTTTCAGATGGGTGACGGACATGGTGAGGACTCCTTGCTGCTTGGGGGCAGTCTGCGCCTTTGGCCGCCGGAGTTCCAGAGGGCATCCGGGCGTCGTCGGGCGCGACAAGGCCCCGGCGGCAAATTGGTTTTGCGGCGAATTCCCGGTGCAGTCATGGGTTGTGCCGGGGCGGCTTGATCCTGCTGACCGTTGGTGTCACTTTGCCACGAATTAACGCGCGAGGGGCGGATGCAGGATCAGTCGGTAAATCTTGAGGTTGTGTCGCCGGATGTACCCGCGCCCGAGTTGTTCGAGGATGCGGCCGCTGCGGTCGAGCGGCTTTGCGCGCTTTATGAAACCGCCGTCAGTTTTCTGTGCGACAAGTTCAACACGGCGATGATCGATGGCCACCCCGGCGTGCGGTATCGCGCCTTCTACCCCGAGGTGCGCATCACCACGACCACCTTTGCCAAGGTGGACAGTCGGCTCAGCTTTGGCCACGTTTCAGCCCCCGGGACCCATGCAACCAGCGTGACCCGGCCGGACCTGTTTTCGAAATACCTGCTGCAGCAGATCGGTCTGCTGCTTGCCAACCACGGTGTACCGATACAGGTGGGCCTGTCCGCGACGCCGATTCCGGTGCATTTTGCGGTGGCCAACCGCGAAGGCGTGTCCGTGCCGCAGGAAGGTGCCGCGCAGTTCACCCTGCGGGATGTGTTCGACGTGCCGGACCTTGCCACCACCAATGATGATATCGTCAACGGATTGGCCAAACCCGCCGACGACGGGGCCGAGGCGCTGGCGCCGTTCACCGCGCAGCGGGTGGATTATTCGCTGGCACGGCTGGCGCATTACACCGCGACCGATCCCGAACATTTTCAGAACCACGTGCTGTTCACCAACTACCAGTTCTACGTCAGTGAGTTCGAGGCCTATGCCCGCGCCATGCTGGCCGATCCCGACAGCGGCTACACCAGCTTTGTGTCGACCGACAATGCCGAGATCACTGGCCCTGATCAGGAAATCCTGTCCTCCGGGAAGATGCCGCAGATGCCGACCTATCACCTCAAGCGGGCCGATGGTGGGGGGATCACGCTGGTCAACATCGGCGTGGGGCCAAGCAATGCCAAGACGGCGACAGACCACATTGCGGTGCTGCGCCCGCACGCCTGGGTGATGGTCGGACATTGCGCGGGGTTGCGCAGCTCTCAGTCACTTGGCGATTTTGTGCTGGCCCATGCCTATCTGCGCGAGGATCGCGTGTTGGACGACGATCTGCCTGTCTGGGTGCCGATCCCGGCACTGGCCGAGATCCAGATCGCGCTGGAACGCGCCGTCGCGCAGGAAACCCAGCTGGAAGGCTATGACCTGAAGCGGATCATGCGGACGGGCACCGTGGCGAGCGTCGACAACCGCAACTGGGAGCTGCGTGACAAGCGTGGCCCGGTGCAGAGGCTGTCGCAATCCCGCGCTGTCGCACTGGACATGGAAAGCGCGACGATTGCCGCCAACGGTTTCCGGTTCCGGGTGCCTTACGGCACGCTTCTGTGCGTCAGTGACAAGCCGCTGCATGGCGAATTGAAGCTGCCCGGGATGGCGTCGGATTTCTACCGCACACAGGTGGCGCTGCATCTGATGATCGGCATCCGGGCGATGGAACAACTGCGTGATATGCCGCTGGAACGCATTCATAGCCGGAAATTGCGTAGCTTTGATGAGACGGCTTTCCTGTGACCGAGGGTAAAGTAGTGCTACATGCGCGTTTTTCCCTTGCAAATATACACTAGGCGTTGTGTTTGATTGCTACATGCAGTTTAGTTAACCCAATGAGGCCCTAGAAGACGGGCGGAGAAGGAGACCATGAAATGGCGAAACCGATGACCAAGACGCAACTTGTGGCAGCTCTGGCCGAAGAGATGGGCAGTGACAAGAAAGCAGCGGGCGCAGCGCTGGACGCAGTCTGCAACCTGATCACCAAGGAAGTGGCCGAAGGCGGCGCTGTGACGCTTCCCGGTGTTGGCAAGATCTATTGCCGCGAACGTCCCGAGCGGATGGTGCGCAACCCCGCAACGGGTGAGCAGTTCAAGAAAGAAGCCGACAAGGTGGTCAAGATGACCATTGCGAAGGCTCTGAAAGACAGCGTGAACGGCTGATCGCCTTGCGACAGAAGTTTGAAAGGGGTCGCCGATAGGCGGCCCCTTTTTTTATGAGGTTTCCCGAGGGGATGTTCGGCGTTTCCAGGCGGCGTGACGCGCAAGACTTTTGCGAAAAAGTCTTGGCAAAAATTTTCTGAAAATTTTTGGGTTAGCGCAGGGGGGTGATCTGGCGCCCTGATGCGTCGAAATTCCCGGGCTCGAGCCAGGCAGAGAAGCGCGCCTTGATCGCTGGCCATTCCGTGTCGAGCACTGAAAACCACGCGGTATCGCGATTGCGGCCCTTAACCACCGTCGCCTGCCGGAACGTGCCTTCGTATGTGAAGCCAAGCCGCTGGGCCGCGCGGCGCGACGGTGCGTTCAGCGCGTCGCATTTCCATTCATAGCGGCGATAACCCAATTCATCAAAGGCGCGTGCCATCATCAGGGCCATTGCTTCGGTCGCCAGTGGGGTGCGCTGAAGCGCCGGGGCAAAGTGGATGTGGCCGACCTCGATCACCCCATTCGCAGGGTCGATGCGCAGGTAGCTGGCAAGGCCAAGGGCCGTGCCATCCGGTGCGCAGATCGTGTGGAACAAAGGATCCTCGGCTAGGCAGGCCGTGGTCAGCCATTCGGCGAAGGCTGGTTCGGACGCAAAGGGGCCGTAGGGCAGGTAGGTCCAGTCACGCGCCTCTGTATCCGCGACAAAGGCGGCGTGGAGTGCTGCGGCATGTTCAGGTGTTGTGGGGATAACGCTGCCGTATTGGCCCTGCATCGGCGTGCGCGGCGGGCGCGGGCGGGGCAGGGACAGCGTAACGGGTGCGCCGATGGGCTGCGGATCGGGCATGCTCTGGGCTTTCATTGGGGGGAGGCATGGATGGCGAGGTGAACCCCGCCCTGCGGCATTGCGCAGGGCGGGGTTGATTGACCTAGCCGAAGACGCGGGTCAATGCGCTGTCGACCGCGCTCAGGATGTGGTCGATGTTATCCTTTTTCGCGATCAGCGCGGGGCTAAAGCACAGGGTGTTGTTATAGCCCGGCACCGACCGGTTGGTTGCGCCGATGATCACGCCCTGCGCCATGCAGTCGGCCACAACGGCCCCAACCTGTTTTTCGGCCGCAGGCGTACGGCTGTCGCGGTCGCTGACCAGTTCGGCCCCCAGGAACAGACCCTTGCCGCGCACGTCGCCGATGATCGCGTGGCGATCCATCATCCCGCGCAGTTGGTCGAGCATGTAATCGCCCATCTTGGTGGTGTTTTCCAGCAGGCCTTCGTCTTCGATGATCCGCATGTTTTCCAGCGCAGCCGCCGGGCCGGACGTGCAGCCGCCAAAGGTCGAGATGTCGCGGAAATAGTCCAGCGGATCGGAGGCGTCGGATTTGAACAGGTTGAACACCTCTTCTGTCGTCACGAGGCAGGAGATGGCGGCGTAGCCGCTTGCCACGCCCTTGGCCATTGTGACCATGTCCGGCTGGATGCCGTAGTGCTGATAGCCGAACCATGTGCCGGTGCGGCCGACGCCGCAGACGACTTCGTCGATGTGCAGCAGGATGTCGTATTTCTTGCAGATCTCGGACACGCGTTGCCAATAGCCGATCGGCGGGGTGATGACGCCGCCGCCGGCGGTCACGGGTTCAAGGCACAGGGCGCCGACGGTGTCGGGGCCTTCGCGCAGGATCACCTGTTCGATCTGATCGGCAGCCCATTCGCCGTAATTTTCGACCGGCGCGCCCTGATCGGCAGCGTGGTATTCAAGGCAATGCGGCACGCGTACGAAACCGGGCGCAAAGGGGCCGTACTGGGCGTTGCGTTCTTCCTGACCGCCAGCCGACAGGCAGCCGATGGTGGTGCCGTGATAGTCACGATCCCGGTAAAGGATCTTGTGCTTGGTGCCGCCGTAACGCTTGTGCGCGATCTGGCGGACCATCTTGAAGGCCTTCTCGTTCGCCTCGGACCCCGAATTTGCATAGTAGACCCGGGACAGTCCCGGCATTTTCGAGATCAGCTTTTCCGAGAAAAGCGCGCCCGGGATCGATCCTGCAGAGCCTGCAAAGTAGTTCAGCTTGACCAGCTGATCGCGCACGGCATTGGCGATGCTTTCGCGGCCGTAGCCGACGTTGACGGTCCAGACGCCGCCGGACACACCGTCAAGGTGTTCCTTGCCGTGCTGGTCCCAGACCTTCATGCCCTTGCCTTCGACCATGATGCGGGGATCGGAGGTTTCGTAGGGTTTGTGCTGGCTCAGGTGATGCCAGACATGGGCCTTGTCTGCCGCCACGACGCGGCTGAGATCGTTTTCGGAAAATGTGCCGTCCATGGGGGACTCCTGTGGAATGAGGGCGGGCCATGACTGGGATGGCCCCGGGCCAGATACTGGCCGTGACCGTCGTACAACAGCCCCTTTCCTGTGCAATGGTTAGGGCCAGATACCTTGGTCCTATAGGGCCAGATTTATGGGGGTATGTGTGGTGTGGGCCGGGAGTTTCAGGAAATGGCCTGAAAAACAGACAATTCCCGTAGGTTTTATTTTTGTGCTGTCTGGGTCTATTTCGGTCGATTGCATAAACGCCGCGCAGAAAATGCGTTGATCGCACGGCCCAATTCCGTTCGGATCATGCCCAAGGGTGCCGTGAGGGTGCCGCAAAGGCACAAAGAGGCGACGCATCGCCCGGGATGCCGCAACGCCCCCCGCGCTGGGGGAACAACGGGAGTGTACGTGATGACGATGAAACGAATGATGATGGGAACGGCGGCGGCCTTGGCAATGGTTGGCGCAGGTCAGGTTCATGCGGCGGCGCATGGGTCGATTACCGTGGGGTATTTCCTCGAATGGCCGATGCCGTTCGAATACGCCAAGCAGATGGGCACCTATGACGAAGCGCTGGGGATGACCGTGAACTGGGTGTCCTTTGATACCGGCACGGCGATGTCGGCAGCGATGGCATCGGGCGACGTGCAGTTGTCGGTCAGCCAGGGGGTACCGCCCTTTGTCGTCGCGGCCTCGGCAGGGCAGGATCTGCAAGTGCTGGATGTGGCGGTCAGCTATTCGGACAATGACAATTGCGTCGTGGCCGAGGCGCTTGAGATCGACAAGGACAGCGCCGACGAACTGGTCGGCAAGAAGGTCGCCGTGCCGTTGGGGACTGCGGCGCATTATGGTTTTCTCAAGCAGATGTCGCATTTCGGGGTGGATGTCGCCAGCCTTGATATCGTTGACATGGCGCCGCCTGACGGGGCCGCTGCCATCGCGCAGGGGTCTGTCGACATGTTCTGTGGCTGGGGCGGGTCGCTGCGCCGTGCCAAGGAATTCGGCAACGTTCTTCTGACCGGAGCCGAGAAGGAAGAGTTGGGCATCCTCGTCTTTGACGTGACCAGTGCGCCAGCCTCCTGGGTGGCGGAGAACAGTGATACGGCGGCCAAGTTCCTCAAGGTGACGGCGGATGCGAATGCCATGTGGGCGGATGCGGCGAACCACGCCGAGATGCTGCCCGTCATCGCCAAGGATGCCGGCATGTCCGAAGAGGACACCGAAGCGACCCTGTCCACCTTCATCTTTCCCACGGTCGAGGAACAGCTTTCGCCCAAGTGGCTGGATGGCGGTGCGCAGGAATTCATGAAGGGCGTGGCGAAGGTGTTTGTCGATGCGGGTTCCATCGACTCGGCACTGCCAAGCTATGCGGACAACGTGAACACCGGGCCGTTGACCTCTGCCGAAGAGATGTAAGGCAGGCACGTCTCTTTGCCCTTGTGGATTTCTCCGCCTTGGGTCCTTTCGGGATCGGGCGGGGAAATTCCGCAGGGGCGGGGGCCCTACCTTTCACCAGTAAAAACAGCGGGGCGGATATGGCCGGACTGACGATCGAAAACCTCTCGATGCGCTTTGAACTGCCCAACGGCAGTTCGGTTCAGGCGCTTCAGGACGTCTCACTCGACCTCGCTCAGGGCGAACTATTGTCGGTACTGGGGCCTTCCGGCTGTGGCAAGACCACGTTGCTGAACATCGTCGCCGGTTTTCTGGCCCCGACCGAAGGGCGTATCACGCTGAATGGCCACCGTGTCAGCGGCCCGGATGCCGAACGCGGCATGGTGTTTCAGCAGGGCGCGCTGTTCGAGTGGATGAACGTGCGCGAAAACGTAAGCTTTGGGCCCCGCATGGCCGGAAAGCGCGAGCGGGACTATGGCGCCAACGTGGACCATCTGCTCGACGTGGTCGGCCTGCAGGATTTCAAGGAAAAGTCGGTTTATGAGCTGTCAGGCGGCATGCAGCAGCGGGTCGCGCTGGCGCGCTGTCTGGCCAACGATCCGGATGTGATCCTGATGGACGAACCGCTGGGCGCGCTGGACGCGCTGACGCGTGAAAAGATGCAGAGCCTGGTTCTGAAGCTCTGGAAAGAGACCGGCAAGACCATCATCCTGATCACGCATTCGGTCGAAGAGGCGCTGCTGCTAGGGGAACGCCTGTTGGTGATGGCCCCGCGCCCCGGCCGGATTCACCGCGAATACCGGCTGCCCTTTGCCGAAATGGGTGTCGAAACGGATCTGCGGCAGGTCAAGAAACACCCCGAATTCGCGCAGCGGCGTGAGGAGATCCTGAGCATGATCTGGGACATGGAAGAGGAAATCATGGGCCGGACCGAGGTGGCGTCATGATCGTTCTGGGGCTTTATGCCCTTATCTTTGTCGCATCGTATTTTCTGGTGAAAATGGTCGTGCGGCGGGCGACCACCGATTACGCCTCGCTCAAGACCGTGACATTTGGCGATGAAAGCGCGGTGGTGCCGAACCGTATCGCATCCGTCGTGTCGATCCTGACGATTTTCCTGCTTTGGGCGGCCTTTACCGGATCGTCGCTGGTGCCATCCGTCCTGCACGCGCCGGGGCCGTTCATCGGCACGGCAAGTTTCGATTATACCGCGCAGCTAAGCGACGGGTCGCTGGATGATGCCACCGTGACGGTGGTGGTAACACGGGCCGGGGATGATCCTGTGATGCCCGAAGTGGCGCCGGGTGACGGCTTTGCCAAGAACGATGTGGATGAGATCGGTGCATGGCGCTCAGGTCTGATCCGGGTCAAACGCAACGACGAGGTGCCCGAAGGCATGGAAGAAACCGTGGTGGCGGTGGATGGCCAGCCGCTGGTGCCGGGTGGGTCGGTGTACCTTGATTTTGGTCGGGTGGGGATGAGCCCGAAGGGAACGCTGAATTTCGAACCCGCGAAGGGCTGGCAGATGGAGCCGATCTGGCTGCCTTCGCCCGAGGCGGTGGCGGCGCGCTTTATGGACATCGCCCGCGACGGGTATCGCGGCAGCGCACTGTGGGAACATCTGGGTTACTCCCTGTTCCGCGTCGTCGTCGGGTTCCTGTTCGGTGCGCTTCTGGGTATTCCGCTTGGCTACGCCATGGGGCTGTCGGACTGGTTTCGCGGCTGGTTCGACCCCATCGTCGAATTCATGCGGCCCGTGCCGCCACTGGCGCTGATCCCGCTGGTTATCATCTGGGCGGGCATTGGCGAGACGGGCAAGATCATCCTGCTCTTCCTTGCCGCGCTATGGATCATGGCGATCGCAGCGCGGTCCGGTGTGTCGGGGGTGAAGATTTCCAAGGTGCACGCGGCCTATTCGCTGGGGGCATCAAAGGCGCAGATCATGCGTCATGTGATCATACCCAATTCGCTGCCCGAAATCTTTACCGGTGCGCGGGTGGCAATGGGGGTCTGCTGGGGCACGGTTGTCGCCGCCGAGCTTGTCGCGGCCGAAAAAGGCGCCGGCATGATGATCATGGTCGCGTCAAAGTTCCAGCTGACGGATATCGTAATCATGGGGATCATCCTGATCGGGGTCATCGGGTTCGGGATCGACATGTTGATGCGCTGGGCCGAGCGGGTGCTGGTGCCGTGGAAGGGCAAGGGCTGACCGATATTCTGTTCGCTGGACTGGCGGGCGGCACCCAAGAATTTTGTGAAAATTCTTGCCAAAACTTTTCTTAAAAGTTTTGGGGTCGGCGCTGTCTGGATCTGTTTGCGCGCCTCGGGGTTGGTCACGTCGTGCGTGTGTTCTCAGATCAGGCCAAGTCTTTCGGACCGGCCCGCGCCGCTGTAGGGTGCAGTATGGAATCGCAACTCGATTGGCACAGCGCGCGGGCCCTGTTGGAATGGCAGGTGGAACTTGGGGTGACCGAGGCGATCTCGGACACGCCGGTGAACCGCTATGATGCCGCCGCCGAGGCGGTCGCGGCGGCGGCTGTGGCGGCCACCACGGTGGCTGTCGCCGGGCCGCAGCCCTTGGTGCAGATCGATCCGGTTGCCGTAGCCGAAAAGGCGGCTGCAGCGGCGCAGGATCTGGATGGGCTGCGCCATGCGCTTGAGACTTACGGCCATTGTGACCTGCAGAAGGGCGCCCGTAACCTCGTCTTTTGTGACGGCACCCCCGGCGCCCGCGTCATGGTGATCGGAGAAGCGCCGGGCCGCGAGGAAGATATGCAGGGCAAGCCCTTTGTGGGCAAGGCGGGACAGCTGCTTGACCGGATGCTTGCCGCCATCGGCCTTGGGCGCGGCCGCGAGGGTGCCGAGGCGGTCTATATCACCAACGTCCTGCCCTGGCGTCCACCGCAGAACCGCGACCCGAATCCGGCGGAAATCGCCATGATGCTGCCCTTTCTGAAACGGCATGTGGCGCTGGCAAAACCGGATGTTCTGGTGCTGGTCGGCAATATTTCGTGTCAGGCGGTGCTGGGGAAACGCGGTATCACGCGGCTGCGTGGCCAATGGACCGAGGCGTTCGGCCTGCCCGCGATGCCTATGGTGCATCCGGCGTACCTTCTCCGGACGCCCATCGCCAAGCGCGAGGCCTGGGCCGATCTGTTGAGCATTCAGGCTAAACTGAAGGGATAGGCCATGAGCCGTATCGACGACACCCGTGATTTCCTGCCCGTGCGTATCGCCGTCCTGACGGTGAGCGATACGCGGGACGCAACGCAGGACCGGTCCGGCGACACTTTGGTAGAGCGTCTGACTCAGGCCGGGCACATCCTAGCAGAGCGCGCAATCCTGCGTGATGAGCGGGACGAAATTGCGGCGCAGTTGCGTGCCTGGTGCGCCGATCCGGGAATCGACGTGGTGATCTCGACCGGCGGGACTGGCCTTACGGGCCGTGACGTGACGGTCGAGGCACATCGCGATGTTTATGAGAAAGAGATCGATGCCTTTGGTACCGTCTTTACCATCGTATCGATGCAAAAGATCGGCACGAGCGCGGTACAGAGCCGCGCCACCGGAGGTGTGGCCAACGGCACCTACCTCTTTGCCCTGCCCGGCAGCCCGGGCGCCTGCAAGGATGCCTGGGACGAAATTCTGGTCAAGCAGCTCGACTACCGCCACAAGCCCTGCAACTTTGTCGAAATATTACCGCGCCTCGACGAACATCAGCGACGGAAATAATCTCGCCGTACGTATGACCTGTTACGTGGTCGTGGCTTGGCAGGCTCCGCGCCGCCGCTAACTGTAGTTTCTGACAGGAAAAGGGGAGCCATGCGGTTTCTGAGACAGAGCCTGACGGGATTGTTTCTGGCGTCGCTGACGCTGGGCCTTTTGGTCTATGCGGGTGCGCTGGTGCGCGATGCGGTACAGGTGCGCATGTCGGCGGAACCCCGTGTGCCACAGAACCGCGAGCGGGTTTTTGCGGTCAACACGGTTCGCGCCGAAGCTGGCGAGGTTGTGCCGGTTCTGACCGCCTTTGGTCAGATCCAAAGCCGCCGGACGCTGGAGTTGCGCGCTGCGGCGAGCGGGCGGCTGATTGATCTGGATCCCGATTTCGAAGAGGGCGGTGAGGTGATCAGTGGCCAGCTTCTTGCCCGGGTCGATCCGGCAGAGGCGCAGGCCGAGCTGGACCGGGCAGCCAGCGACGTTCTGGATGCCGAGGCAGAGACCCGCGAAGCCGCCCGCGCTCTTGACCTTGCGAGGGATGATCTTGCCGCTGCCGAAGAACAGGCACGTTTGTATGAGCGGCAGTTTCAGCGTCAGGTCGACCTGAAAAAGATGGGCGCAGGCACGGATACGGCTGCCGATTCTGCGGAACTGTCGGCGTCTACCGCGCGCGGTGCCGTTTTGACCCGACGAAAGTCCCTGGCCGAGGCAGAGGCGCGTGTTGATCAGGCCGTGACGACCCTGTCGCGTGCCGAAATCGCGCGGACCGAAGCGCAGCGCCTGTTGGCTGATACAGAGATCCGCGCCGGATTTGACGGCACCCTGAGCGAAGTGAGCGTGATTGAGGGGCGGCTTGTTTCGGCCAACGAACAGCTTGCTCAGTTGATCGACGCGAAGTCGCTTGAGGTGGTGTTCAGTGTGTCGACCCAGCAATACACCCGGCTTCTGGACGCCGACGGTCGGCTGCGTGACGCGCCTGTGACCGCGACGCTGGACGTCTTTGGCACCAACCTTGTGGCGCAGGGCAGATTGACCCGCGAAAGCGCCGCGGTGGGCGAGGGGCAGACAGGGCGGCAGTTGTTTGCGCGGTTGGATATGGCGCGCGGCTTCAAACCCGGTGATTTTGTCACCGTGACCATCGATGAGGCCCCGCTGCAAAATGTGGCGCGCCTGCCGTCTTCGGCCCTGAGTGCGGCGAACGATGTGCTGGTGCTGGGGGCGGGTGACCGGCTTGAGGCGCTTGAGGTGCAGTTGCTGCGGCGTCAGGGCGATGATGTTCTGGTGCGTGCAGCCGCATTGGAGGGGCGTGATGTTGTGGCGGAACGCACGCCACTGCTGGGTGCCGGGATCAAGGTGCGCGCGCTGGTACCAGCGGGTGCCGTGCCGGTGCCAGAGGCGAAGGCAGAGCCAGAGGCTGAGATGCTGGAGTTGAGCGAAGAGCGGCGTGCGCGACTTGTCGCCTTTGTCGAAGGTAACGGCAGGATGCCGGATGAGGCCAAGCAACGCATCCTTGCGCAGCTGAACGAACCGCAGGTGCCCGCACAGGTGGTTGAACGCCTCGAATCGCGGATCGGGGGATAGCGCGTGACGGGCGGCATCCTGAGCTATTTCACCCGGCATCGGACACTGGCCAATCTGCTGTTGGTGCTGATGCTGACGGCGGGCGCTTTGGCGTTGCCGAATATGCGGGCGCAGTTTTTCCCCGATGTCGTCGTCGATGACATCGACGTTTCCGTAAGCTGGGAAGGTGCCGGGGCCACGGATGTGGATTCGGCCATTGTGCAGGTGCTGGAACCCGCCCTGCTGGCTGTCGCCGGTGTCGACAACGCCGAATCCCAGTCGCGCGAAGGCCGCGCCAGCATCGCGCTGGAGTTCGAGCCGAACTGGGACATGGCCCGGGCGGCCGCCGATGTGCAATCCGCCGTCGATGCCGTGTCCAGCCTGCCGGACGAGGCTGACGCGCCAGAGGTTTCGCGCGGGTCGTGGTATGACCGTGTGACGGATCTGGTGATCACCGGGCCGCTGGCGCCGGACCAGCTGGCGCGCTTTGCCGACGAGTTGGTGGCGCGGCTGTTTGCCGATGGTGTCACACGCACGACCATCCGTGGCCTTGCGGCACCGCAGGTTATGGTCGAGGTGCCAAGCGCCAACCTGATCGCCTATGACGTGACCCTGCGCGAAATCGCCGATGTCATCGCCGCCGAGGTGGATGCGGACCCGGCAGGCGATGTGAGTGGCGCAAATGCCCGGGTCCGCACCGGGGTCGAAAAACGGTCTGCCGAACAGATCGGCGGCATTGTGTTACGTTCCAACGCCGATGGATCGACCGTGACTCTGGCTGACGTGGCCCGCCTGCGGGTCGAGGGGATTGACCGCGAGCGGACGTATTTTGTGGGCGATAACCCGGCAATTTCGATCCGGGTGGACCGGACGGCACAGGGCGATGCGATCGGCATCCAGCATCAGGTGGAACGGATCGCGGCCGAGATGCAGCAATCGCTGCCCGAGGGTGTGACCATTGACCTGATCCGCACCCGCGCCGAAGAGATTACCGGGCGGCTGGATATCCTTCTGGAAAACGGGCTTAGCGGGCTGATCCTTGTGGTGGTGCTGCTGTTCCTGTTCCTGAACGCGCGCATTGCATTCTGGGTGGCGGCGGGGATTCCGACGGCGATGCTGGCGGCGATTGCGCTGATGTATACCTTTGGCATCACCTTCAACATGATCTCGCTTTTCGCGCTAATCATCACGCTGGGTATCGTTGTCGATGACGCCATCGTGGTGGGCGAACATGCCGACCATCTGTCGCGCCGGGGCATGTCGCCGGTCGAGGCGTCGGAAACGGCGGCAAAGCGTATGGCGCTGCCGGTGTTCTGTGCCACGCTGACCACTGTGATCGCCTTTTTCGGCCTTGTGGTCGTGGGCGGGCGGTTCGGGGATCTGATCAAGGACATCCCCTTTACCGTGATCACGGTATTGCTGGCGTCGCTGGTGGAATGCTTTCTGATCCTGCCCAACCACATGTCCCACGCCATTGCACATTCGGCAAAGGAACATTGGTACGACCTGCCGTCGCGGCTGGTAAATCGCGGCTTTCGCTGGGTCCGGGACGGGGTGTTCCGGTCGCTGATGGCCGGGGTGGTGATGTTCCGCTATGCGGTGCTTGCCGGGGTGCTGGTTCTGCTGGCGTCGCAGGTGGCGCTGCTGATCCGGGGTGATGTGCAATGGCGGTTCTTCAACGCACCTGAACAGGCCTCGGTCACCGGGAATTTCGCCATGGCGCCGGGGGCGACGCGGGCCGACAGCATCGCGATGATGCAGGAAATGCAGCGCGCGACCGAAGCCCTGGGGCAGGAGTACGCCGAAAAATACGGCAACAATCCCATCGCCTATGTCATCGCCGAGATCGGTGGCAATGCCGGGCGCGGCATGGCGGGAACCGAGAGCAAGGACGCCGATCAGCTTGGGTCGATCTCCATCGAATTGATCGCGGCGGACCTGCGCCCCTACTCCAGCTTTGCCTTCGTCGGCGCGCTGCAGGACGCGGTGGTGCCGCATCCAATGTCGGAAACGGTCAGCTTTCGGGGCATGCGTTCGGGTCCTGGCGGCGATGCGCTGGATGTGCAGTTCTACGGTGCCAGTGCCGAAGTGCTGAAATCGGCATCAGAGGCGCTCAAGACCGCGCTGGCACGCTTTCCCGAGGTGTCGGCGGTCGAGGATAATCTTGCCTATGATAAAGAGGAGCTGATCCTTGATCTCACAGCGCATGGGCAGGCGCTTGGTTTCGACATCGATAGCCTGGGGGCTACGTTGCGCAACCGTCTGAACGGCATCGAGGCTGCGACCTATCCCGATGGGCCACGTTCAGCCGCGATCCGGGTCGAATTGCCCGACGGTGAACTGACGGCGGATTTTCTGGAACGCATGATGCTGCGCACCCCTGATGGCGCCTATGTGCTGCTGGCCGATATTGTCGAGGTGAGCCGCGCCACCGGATTTTCCACCGTGCGCCGGGAAAACGGCATCCGCCTGATTTCCGTGACCGGGGACATATCCGAAGATGACCCCGCCCGCGCCACAGAGATCATGCAGGTGCTGGAGCAGGAAATCCTGCCACAGATCGCCGCGCAGAAGCAGGTGGAGTATCGCCTGTCCGGCCTGTCCGAACAGGAGGATGCCTTTCTTGGCGATGCGCTGACCGGGCTGATCCTTGTGCTGCTGGGGATTTATCTGGTGCTGGCTTGGGTCTTTGCCAGTTGGACGCGGCCGCTGGTGGTGATGGCGATCATTCCATTCGGCCTTGTCGGCACCATCTATGGCCACGCGCTGTGGGATGTACCGCTAAGCATGTTCACGGTGGTCGGGCTGCTGGGCATGACCGGGATCATCATCAACGATTCCATCGTGCTGGTGACAACGATCGATGAATACGGCGCGACGCGGGGCGTGGTGCCCGCGATCATCGATGGCGCCGCAGACCGGCTGCGGCCTGTGATGCTGACCACGTTGACCACCGTTCTGGGCCTTGCGCCGCTGCTGTACGAAGGGTCGGCGGATGCGCAATTCCTCAAGCCGACGGTGATCACTTTGGTCTACGGGCTGGGCTTCGGCATGGTGCTGGTGCTGCTGGTGGTGCCCGCGCTGATCGCGGTGCAGCAGGACATGGCGCGCCAGATCACGGCGCTGCGGCGCGGGTTACGGTTTCGGGACGGCAGTGTGCGGGGCGTGATGCTGGGCGCTGCGGTGCTGATGGCGGGCTGGATGGCGGTGACGCTGGGTTGGGCTGCCGTGACCGGAGATCTGCCAGCGACACTGCGCTTTGATCTGGTCGAGTCGATGGGCGCACTGCAGGGGGCCTTTGTGCTGTTCATCCTGGGCGCGGCAATCGTGTCATTGGCGGTCTATGCTGTGGCCGGGCTGGGGTATATCCTGCGGCGCAAACCTGCGAAAGGCTGATGCGCTCAGCCGTCGCACCCGATGATATCGACCGCGTGTCCCATGCTTAGCACGGTAATCCGAAGGCCGGAGCGATCCAGCGCAAAGGCGCTCCCCTCGACATGGGCCAGACGGGTTTCGCTGATCAGGTTGCCGTTGGCCGCGCGGTGTGTCTTTGGCTCGGCGATCCAGAGCAGCGGGTTCGAGGTTTCGATGACGGTTTCCTCGTCCGTCTTGCCGCGGGGCATGTCGATCTCGGTCCGCAGGGTCATGCCGCGGTCGTCCGCGCCAACCGTGCAGCGGACTGATTTCACTGATGCCTCGGCCCGCGAAAACGGCATATCCGCGAGCGCGCCCGCGATCATGGGATCGGGTTTGTCAGCAGCGGCGGGCAGGAGGGCGTTAACTTCAACCGTCTGAGGCACGCAGATATCGCTGCAGACACCAAGCTCGACAACACCGTGTAACCGCATGTCTGTGCCTGAGGTCCTGCCAGTCACTCGCAGCGGCAGCACCACCTCATGCGCGTAGCCGACCGAGCGCATGCCGCTTTGATAGAACACCTTGGGCGTTGGCCAGTTCACTCCAACGGCAGATACGTTGTCCGATCCCTGCCAACTGAATTCCGGGGGGATTCCGGCGTCGCCGGGGCTGCGCCAGTAGGTTTTCCATCCCGGGGCAAGGGTCAGGTGCAAAGCCGCCACATGGCTGCCGTCCGCCTGCCGCCAGCCGGGGCGCAGTTCGGCCCTGACAATGTTGTCCACGTCCTGGGCAAAGGCCGGGACGGGCAGAAGCAGGGCGCAGAGCAAGGCGGAAAGGGCATGTTTCATGACACCGACATGGCGATTATCCGCTGAAATGAAAAGTCACGTTCCGGCGAGACATCTGTGTGCGTGTCTAAAGGCGCACCCTTGCGCCACCGGACCCGGCGGTACATGTTGAACTCTGACCCGCAGGTAACAAGGCAGCGACATGTCCCAGCTCGATCCGACCGAACTGACTGGCAAGATGCTGATTGCCATGCCCGGCATGGCCGATCCACGCTTTGATCAGGCGGTCATTTTCCTGTGTGCCCATTCTGATGAGGGCGCAATGGGCCTGATCGTGAACAAACCGACTGCGGATGTGAGCCTGCGCATGCTGCTGGAACAGTTGTCGATAGAACCGGTCGCGGATGTGGAGGGCCAGCAGGTTCATTACGGTGGCCCGGTCGAGATCGGGCGCGGTTTTGTGTTGCATTCACCGGATTACGAATCGGTTGTGGCGACGCTTGAGGTCGATGAGCGGTTCCATATGACGGCGACTCTTGATGTGCTGGAAAGCATTGCACAGGGAGCGGGGCCCATCACGCGGCTGATGCTGCTTGGCTATGCCGGCTGGGGTCCCGGGCAGCTTGAGGGCGAGTTGGCGCAAAATGGATGGCTGATCTGCGATGCCACGCCCGACCTCGTGTTTAATGTCGCGGACGCCGACAAATGGGAGGCCGCGCTGAAATCCATCGGTGTATCGCCGCTGGCCCTGTCCTCCGAAGGCGGGCGGGCATGACTCCGGACAGGACTGTGACGCCGCGTTTCGGTTGAAGCCCTGCCGCTGTGGGGTCACTCTTCCAAAAAAGTCATGGCTCTGACGGCAACGCCATTTAGCAATTGCCGTGCCGGACGGATTGGAGAAACGAATGCCTTATCGCGCGCCCATTTCGGACTACCGTTTTTTGTTCGATCACATTGTGAATTTGAAACAAGTCACCACGACCGAAACCTTTGCAGAGGCCACGCCGGATGTGGTCGACGCGATCCTGACCGAGGCAGGTCGGATGTGCGAAGAGGTGCTTGCCCCGCTGCAACGTGCCGGAGACCTGCATCCTGCCACGCTCGAAAACGGGGTGGTGCGCAGTTCGCCCGGATTTTCCGATGGCTACCGTGCCATTGCTGAGGGCGGTTGGGTCGCGATTGCCGCGAGCCCCGATCATGGCGGCATGGGGCTGCCGATGGCGGTGACGACGGCTGTGAACGAAATGATGGCTTCGGCCTGCCTGTCGCTGCAGTTGAACCCGCTGATGACGCAGGGCCAGATCGAGGCGCTGGAACATCACGCCAGTGACGCGATCAAGGCGCTGTATCTGCCAAAGCTGATCACCGGCGAATGGGCCGGGACGATGAACCTGACCGAACCGCAGGCGGGCTCCGATGTCGGTGCGCTGCGCTCCAAGGCCGAGCCGAACGGGGACGGATCCTATGCCATTAGCGGGCAGAAGATCTTTATCTCCTGGGGTGACAACGATTTCACCGAAAATGTTTGCCATCTGGTGCTGGCGCGTCTGCCCGGCGCGGTCGAGGGAACCAAGGGGATTTCCTTGTTCCTTGTTCCCAAGTACCTGCCCGATGCCAACGGCGCACCCGGCAAGGCGAACGATCTGCGTGTGGTCAGCCTTGAACACAAGATGGGCCTGCACGGATCGCCCACGGCGGTGATGGAATACAGCGGGGCGACCGGCTGGCTGGTCGGACCCGAACATGGCGGGATGAAGTGCATGTTCACGATGATGAACAACGCGCGTCTGGGTGTCGGCGGGCAGGGCATCGGCGTGGCCGAGGGTGCGTATCAACACGCGCTGGCCTATGCGACAGACCGCAAGCAGGGCAAACCCCCCGCAAAGGGCACGTCGGGTGCCATCGTCGACCATGCGGATGTGCGCCGCATGCTCGCCACGATGAAGGCCGAGATTTTTGCCGCCCGCGCCATCGCCCTGTCCTGCGGTGTGGCCATCGACATGGCCAAGGCGACGGGAGAGGGCGAATGGGCCGCCCGTGCCGCGCTGCTCACTCCGATCACCAAAGCCTTTGGCACCGACACCGGGATTTCCGTTTCGGACATGGGGGTGCAGGTGCATGGCGGCATGGGCTTTATCGAAGAAACCGGCGCTGCGCAGTACAGCCGAGATGTGCGTGTCACGGCGATTTACGAAGGCACCAACGGTATTCAGTCGATGGACCTTGTGGCGCGCAAGATGATGGACGGCGGCGAGGCGGCCTTTGGACTGCTGGACGAAATCGAAGCCGAGACCGAAGCGGCCAAGGCCAGGCTGCCGGATCTGGCCATGCCGGTCTGGAATGCCGCCGAGACGTTGCGCGAAGCCGTAGAATGGCTGGTCGCCCAGGGTGACATGAGCACGCGCTTTGCCGGGGCGGTTCCGTTCCTGCGTGCCTTTGCCCGGGTTCTGGGGGCGCATTTCCACCTGCGCGCCGCAATGGCCGATCCAGATGGCGCCCGCGCGCGGCTTGCCCGATTCTATATCCTGCGGCTGCTGCCTGAACATCAGGGCTTGCTGGTACATGCGCGCGCCGGGGCCGAGGATCTTTATGCCGTCAGCGCCGACGATCTGGCAGCGTGATGGACAGATCAGATTGATGGACGGGGCGACAGGCCATATTCACTATCCCTGGGATGAAGTCCCGGGAGAGGGCGAGGCGATCGAGGTCGCGCCCGGTGTGCTGTGGCTGCGCCTGCCCCTGCCGATGAAGCTGGATCATGTCAACGTCTACGCGCTGGACGAGGGCGACAGCTGGACCGTGATCGACACCGGGTTCTATTCGACGCGCACCGTGCAGATTTGGGAATCCCTGATGGCCGGGCCGTTGCAGGGCCGCCCGGTGCGGCGGGTTCTGGTGACGCATCATCACCCTGATCACATGGGCATGGCGGGCTGGTTCCAGAAACATCACGGGGCCGAGTTGATCACCACGCGCACCGCCTGGCTGTTTGCGCGCATGTTGACCCTGGATGTGCAGAACCGCCCGACCGAAGAGACGATGACCTATTGGCGCCGCTGCGGAATGGACGCCGCGATTCTGTCCGCGCGGGCGGATGAGCGGCCCTTCAATTTTGCCGATGTGGTCTATCCGATGCCGCTGGGATTTACCCGGATCCGGCAGGGGGATGCGATCCGCATAGGCGGCCGCGACTGGGAGGTGCATATGGGCAACGGCCATTCGCCCGAACATGCCACACTCTGGTCCCGCGATGACAACCTCGTGCTGGCGGGCGATCAGATCCTGCCGTCGATAAGTTCCAACATCGGCGCCTACGCGACCGAGCCCGAGGCGGACCCGGTGGCAGACTGGCTAGAGGCTTGCGAGCGGCTGTCGGTGCTGGCGCGGCCGGATCAGTTGGTGCTGGGGGGGCACAAGTTGCCCTTTACCGGCCTGCCCCTGCGCATGCGCCAGCTGATCGACAACCATCACGGGGCGCTGGGGCGGCTTGAAAAACATCTGGTAACGCCGATGTCCGCGGGCGAATGTTTTGCGCCGCTGTTCAAGCGCCGGATCGGTGAGGCCGAATACGGACTGGCGCTGGTCGAGGCGATGGCACATTGCCTGCACCTCTGGCACGAGGGGCGGGCCGAGCGGAGCCTTCGCGAAGACGGGGCCTGGGTGTTTCAGGCAGTCTGATTCCTGAGGCGCTGCGCTTTCCCGCTGCAGCATCTGCGTTAGATCAATGTAAAGCTCCGAAAGGCGATCCTGCCCGTAGGGCTGCCTGTGAACCTTTGTTTAGTAGCAACCCGCGTCAGAATGCGCAGGACATGCATCGTGACAGGGGCCATTAAATGCGGTAACCAACGGCAAATGCGTAACAGTCGGGAATCTCGAAAATGGCAGAACATAAGCACGGCAGCATGGATATCACTGCACAGGAACAGGTCTTTTCCGGGTTCATAAGCTTTGTGACCAAGTCGGTCGTCGTGATCATTTGTTTGGTTGTGCTGCTGGCGATCTTCAACGCCTGAGGCCTGAAGGCGTCCTGCTTTTCGGGAGTTCTATTATGCGGCTGCGTGCCTGTGTGCTGGTCCTCGGGGCCGGCTTTGCCTTGGCCGGATGTGCCTCGAATACCTCCCCTATCGACGCTGCGCCTGATGTGGTGGCGCGGTCGGTCTATCGCCATGACGGGCCGCCGTCGCTGACCCTGTTTACAATGGTCAGCAACAGTTCCGGTGCGGGCGCACATTCCAGCATCATGGTCAATGCATCGCAACGGGTGATATTCGACCCCGCCGGGTCCGTGCGACATTCGGCAGTACCCGAGGTGCGTGACGTCCTTTACGGAATCACCCCCCGGATCGAAAAATTCTATGAAAGCGCCCACGCGCGAACCACCTATCACGTGGTGATTCAAGAGGTTGCGGTATCCGCTGCTGTTGCCGAAAAGGCTCTGGAGCTTGTGCAGGCACGGGGTCCTGTGGGGCAGATGTACTGCGCGCAAAGCACCTCTTCGATCCTGAATGATCTGCCGGGATTCGAGGGCATTCGCACGACGTTCTTTCCCAACGGCCTTGCCAAGCAGTTCGGTCGGCTTCCGGATGTCACGACCCGCGTGCTTTATGAAGACGACGATGACGACAAGCGCGTGGCGATAGAGCAGTTCAACGCAGCACAGGAAGAGGCGCGTGTCGCCGCACAGACACGAAATCAAAATCAGTTGAGCAGGTAGCCACCGGCGATCAGCACGAGCGCACCCGAGACCATCGCTGCGATCACGTTCTTGGTAAAATACCCGACGCCAAAGGTCACAGCCGCTGCAACAAGCCGCGTTGGTTCCGGCTGGCCACCATTGGCAGCAGGCCACAGGATAAGCGGCGCGATCAGTGCGGGCAGAACGGCCACTGCCGTATAGCGCAGATGGCGGAGCAGCCATGCAGGCAGCGCGCGGTTGCCGATAAATCCGAGAAAGACAAAGCGCAGGGCAAAGCTGCCGAAGCCGAGGCCCAGAATCACGGTCCAGAGGGTGGTGGTGTCGATCATGTCTTGCGCCTCGCCTCAAAGTAGATCTCGGCGCGTGCGCCGGCCATCATGCCGCTAACGCCGCCGACGATCAGTCCCAGATTATAAGGCAGCCACGCGAAGCCGAGCGCAAAGCAGGCGGCTGTGACGGCGGCGACTTTGTGCGCCGGGGTGCGCAGCATCGGGGCGATCATAGCCAGAAAGGCAACCGGCACCGCAAAGTCGAGCCCCAGTTCGGTCGGGATGGCCGCGCCCAGCCAGGCACCCAGCAGGGTGGCAAAATACCACGGCGGGCAGACAGGGGTGGCGAGGCCAAAGAAATATGCCGCCTTTTCCGAGATGCTCAGGTTCGGGCGCTTTTCGAATTCAAGCATCGAACCCGCATAGGTCTGATCCACCAGAAAGTACGAGATAAGCGCCCGTTGCCAGAGAGGCGTGGCGCCAAGGTGCGGCGTGAGCGACGCGGAATACATCGCCATGCGCAGGTTCACGGCCAATGCAGAGGCCAGTACCACGGCTGTGGGCGCATGTTCGTTCATCAAGCTCAGCGCCGTGAACTGTGCGGCACCGGCGATGACGACGACGCTGAAAGAAACGGTTTCCGTCAGGCTCAGTCCTGCTTCGGTCGCGACGACGCCGAAAAGCATCCCGAAGGGTAAGACCATGAGCAGAAACGGCAAGCCGTCCCGAAGCCCCCGTGCGTAGCTTGACATTGCCCGTCCACCCGCCATGACTGTCCCCTGATCCAGATGAATCCTGCCCTATCCAACCACCGGGAAAGATGCAATTGCCCCAGCCTAAAGACCTTGCCGATTATCTGATCGCGCCCAATCCAGCAGCGCTGCGCCTGACCCGCGCGGTCACCGGAACCGATCAGACCGGAGCAGAAATCACGCTGTCCGTGGTCGAAGAGCGGCCGCTGACGATCTTCCTCAACTCTCAGGAAATCGTGACGGCGATGACGATCGGGGACTACCCGGAATACCTCGCGCTTGGGTTTCTGCGCAATCAGGGGATGCTGAAGGACGGCGATGCCGTGACCGGAGTCGAGTATGACGAGGACCTTGAAGTGGTTGTCGTACGCACGGCGTCGCAGACCACCTTTGAGGAGAAGGTAAAGAAGAAGACCCGCACCAGCGGCTGCGCGGTGGGCACGGTCTTTGGCGACATGATGGAAGGGTTGGATCAGGTGCGCCTGCCGCCCGTTGAACTGCGCACGTCCTGGCTTTATGCGCTGGCGGCGAAGATCAACACAACGCCGTCGCTGTACCTTGAGGCGGGGGCGATCCATGGCACGGTATTGTGTCAGGGCGACCAGCCGCTGGTGTATATGGAAGATGTGGGCCGCCACAATGCGGTCGACAAGATCGCGGGCTGGATGTTCAAGCACGGGGTCGGGGCAGAGGACAAGATTTTGTATACGACCGGGCGACTGACCTCGGAAATGGTGATCAAGACCGCGCTGATGGGGATTCCCGTCCTAGCGTCACGGTCCGGTTTCACCGCCTGGGGGGTCGAGATTGCACGGCAGGTCGGACTGACCTGCATTGGCCGTATGCGCGGCCGACGATTTGTCTGTCTGAGCGGTGAGGATCGTCTGGTGCGCGACGTGGACCCGGAGACGGTGCCCGAAGAAGCACGCAAGGCCGGGCGCAAGGGGGCGAAAGCATGAGCGGGGACCAAATTTCTTTGGAAGAAATTTGCCAAGAAAATTCTGAATTTTCTTGGGCGAAAGTTGCGGGGTTTGCGGCATGAAACAGCCTTTGGGTGTTATTTTGGCCGGTGGACAGGCGCGGCGCATGGGTGGGGGCGACAAGGGGCTTTTGGAGCTTGGTGGTCAGACGTTGCTGGCGCATGTGATCGCGCGGGCCGAGCCACAGGTTGCAGGCCTCGCCCTCAATGCCAATGGCGTGCCGGACCGGTTTGCGGACTTGGATCTGCCCATTCTACCGGATTCCGTCGCGGGCTATCCCGGGCCGCTGGCCGGTGTTCTTGCGGGACTTGACTGGGCTGCCGAACGCGGGGCCGAAAGCATCGTCACAATGGCCGCTGACACGCCTTTCTTTCCCTGTGATCTGGTGCCGCGCCTGCTGCTCGCGTCCGAAGGCATGGAGGCACCGCTGGTGCTGGCCGCGACGCCCGATCCGGAACGGGGGCAGGTGCGGCATCCGACCTTCGGCCTCTGGCCTGTGTCCCTGCGCGATGATCTGCGTGCGGCGTTGGGCGATGGTGTGCGCAAGGTCGTTCAATGGACTGATCGGCATGGCGGGCGCGAGGCGGTGTTCCCCGTGGACGGGTTCGACCCCTTCTTCAACGTCAACACGCCCGAGGATCTGGCGCGGGCAGAGGCCATGCTGACATGAGGCTTTATGGTGTGACCGGCTGGAAGAATGCGGGCAAGACCGGGTTGATGGAGCGGCTGGTGTCCGAGATCACAGCGCGCGGTTTTTCCGTTTCGACCGTGAAGCATGCGCATCATTCATTCGACGTGGATCATCCGGGCAAGGACAGCCACCGTCACCGGGTTGCGGGCGCGCAGGAGGTGCTGCTGTCGTCGCGCAACCGGGTCGCGCTGATGACCGAATTGCGCGGCGGGGACGAACTGACGCTCGAGGATCTGCTGCACCGACTGGCGCCGGTCGATCTTGTCCTCGTCGAGGGTTACAAGCGTGACCGCCACCCCAAGATCGAGGCGCACCGGGCAGAGACCGGCCAGCCGCTGATCGCGCCCGGCGACCCCACGATCAGGGCGATTGCCAGCGATACGCAGTTGGAGAGCGACCGGCCTGTGTTCGATCTGGACGACACCAGCGCGATTGCGGATTTCATACTGGAGGAGGTGGGCCTGTGAGCCGTTTCGACACCGTTGTGGTGGTCGACTGGTCTGGCGGCAATGATCGGGGTGCCGCGCCGAAGAAGGATGCGATATGGGCTTGCGTGGCGCGCGGCGGGTCGGCGGCAGCTCCGGTTTATCTGCGCAACCGGCAGGTTGCCGAGGACTGGCTGCACAAGGTGTTCGAGTCCGAACTGAGCGCGGGGCGGCGGGTGCTGGCGGCGTTCGATTTTCCTTTCGGCTATCCAGAAGGGTTTGCGGCGGCTTTGACGGGCAGCGCGGATCCGCTGCTGCTTTGGGATTGGTTCGAGGCGCGGATCGAAGACGCGCCCAAGGCGAACAACCGCTTCGACCTTGCTGGCGAAATAAATCGTCAATTCGAAGGACGGGGGCCGTTCTGGTTCAATGGTCTGCCGCGCGATATTGACGGCCTGCCGCGAACCAAGTCGGATTATCACAACCCGTTCCCCGACCGCCGACAGGCAGAGATGCGGGCCAAAGGGGCTTTTACCTGCTGGCAAATGGCTGGTGCCGGGGCGGTGGGCAGCCAGATTTTCATGGGGTTACCCGTTCTGGCCCGCCTGAGGCGTGCCTTTGCGGGGCAGCTTGCTGTGTGGCCGTTCGAATCGCTGGAGCGCGAGATTGCGCTGGTCGAGGTCTGGCCATCACTGACTGTTTCAGCGTCCCCCGAGGGGGTTATCAAGGATGCCCATCAGGTCGAGATGCTGGCACGGGGTATCTCGGCGCTGACACCCGAACTGCTGGACGAGATGCTGTCGGTGAACGCGCCGGAAGAGGGCTGGATCCTTGGGCTGGGGCATGAAGCGCGCTTAACCTCCTTGCCCGATGCGGGCCCGGAATTGCAGCCGCCACCGCTGCGCAATGACTGTTTTGCCCTGCCGGCCGGTGTGGACTGGACGCCAGTGGATGAGGCGCTGGCACTGCTGCAGGAACGGCTCCGGCCTGTAGTTTCCCGCGAAGCGGTGTCCTTGATGCAGGCCGGTGGGCGCGTGTTGGCCGACGACATGTCGGCGCTGCGCGCGAACCCGCCGCATCCGAATACGGCGGTGGATGGCTGGGGCTTTGATGGTTCGGATCTTGGGGCAGGGCCGCAGAGGCTGATCACTGTCGATGGTCGGTCGGCAGCTGGGTGCCCTTACGGCGGAGTTGTGCCCAAGGGCAGTGCAGTGCGAGTGCTAACCGGGGCCGATTTGCCGCAGGGCGTCAATACCGTGGTGCTGGACGAGGATGTTGCGGCCGGGGACAGGGAAATCGCCTTTCACGGGCCGCTGAAGCGCGGGGCCAATACCCGGCGCGCGGGCGAGGATGTCGCGCAGGGCGCGCTGGCGCTGGCGGCTGGGCGGGTTCTGACGCCTGCGGATCTGGCGCTCGCGGCGGCGGTGGGGCATGGGAAGCTGCCGGTTTTCGCGCAACTTCGGGTCGCCGTGATTTCAACCGGGGACGAGTTGGTTGAGGCCGGTGCTGATGCGGGACCAGGGCAGATTTACGACGCGAACCGGCCAATGCTTTTGCAGATGGCAGAGCGCTGTGGCTATGTCGGCGTGGACATGGGCCGGGTGGCGGATGACCGGAGCGCACTCCGCGAGACGCTAAATCAGGCGGCGCGGACCGCAGATGTCATCCTGACCTCGGGCGGGGCGTCTGCGGGGGACGAGGATCATGTTTCGGCGTTGCTGCGCGAATCGGGGGCGCTGCAGGAATGGCGCATCGCGCTGAAGCCCGGGCGGCCACTTGCGCTGGGGGTCTGGGACGGGGTGCCGGTGTTCGGACTACCCGGCAATCCGGTGGCGGCGCTGGTCTGTGCGCTGGTTTTTGCGCGGCCTGCGATGGGAATCCTGTCGGGCGCGGGGTGGACCGCGCCGCAGGGCTATGACCTGCCTGCCGCGTTCAGCAAGCGCAAAAAGCCGGGACGGCGGGAGTATCTGCGCGCCCGGGTCCGGGCGGGCCGGGTTGAGGTCTTTGCTTCGGAGGGGTCCGGGCGGATATCGGGGCTGAGCTGGGCCGAAGGTCTGGTCGAAATCGGCGACGATGCACAGGAAATCCGGCCAGGCGACGTGGTGCGGTATATTCCGTTCGGATCCTTCGGGCTGTGAGCCGGGCCTGATTCAGCGGAGCGCGCGTGCCGCGCGCGCTGGTTTCTGGTGCGTGCTGCGGCCTGAGCCCGTTGCCTGACCGTTGTATCGGCGGCGAGGCTAGTCGAAGGTGCCGGCCACCCGGCCCAGCAGCATGAAGGCACGGGCGGTACGGGTATTGGCGTAATCCGAGATCTCGGCGTCGCTTGCACCGGGTTCAAATTTGGCAAAGCTTTTGTCGAACAGCCGCAGAAAGTGGTGCGCAGCGTCGCGGAAGATCGGATCCTGCTTCATCCGCCCGGAGGTGAGCGCAAGGCTTGTCCGGTCGCGGATGCCACCCAGAGCGGCGATGGTGCGGCCACGGTCGCCGCTGGCGAAGCGGCGCCATATTTCAGGGCGGGCCATATCGGGGCGCAGGTCGTCCATGTAGATGCCGTCCTGGCTGAGCAGAGTGAGGACATCCTGAGAGGCCTGCACCAGTTGCGCAGACTGCCGGTCTTTGAGTGCCCGCCGCAGGGCGGTGAATCCGGCCTGATCTTCTGCGGTATCGGGAAAGTTCAGCGCGCGGATGAGGTCTGCGTTCGAAATCGGCGGGCTTAGGTCATCTGCCGGCGTGCCGAGGGCAAGGGCAGGCTGGTCGCTGCCCGTGGAGGCCGAATACTGATCACTGGGCGCGGTGTTGGGATGCGGCACCCGGGTCGAAGTGAACATCGCGAGCGCGGTTTCGCTTTTCTTCTGCGCCGCCACAATCTCATCGAGCTTTTTCGAGATGATCTGGTTGGCCGCATCCGGTTTACCTGACTGGGCCTGCGCCTGGGCAAGATAGGCTTGGCGGATGGCGTCGATCGCGCTTTGCAGGCGGGCGCTGTCGTCGCGCATGACGCGGGCGGCGCGGATGGTGGTTGCTGCGACCCAGATCATGGCGACCGGCAGGAACAGTGTCAGCAGCGTCAGCAGATAGAGGACTCCATCCATACCTTCGCCCGCAGCAAGCATGAAATATCCACCGGACAGCAGCAGCCAGACGACGGTGAGCGCGAAGGCCGTCAGTTCTACCCCAGTCACGCCACCACGTTCCCGGCGGTCGTAAAGACCCAGGGGCGTCTTGCGTGCATCGTTACTATCGACCATCGGCTGCAATCCGTCAGATATAGGCGATCTTGAGCACTTCGTAGGATTTGACGCCGCCGGGTGTCTTCACCTCGACGCTGTCGCCCTCTTCCTTGCCGATCAGGGCACGGGCGATGGGCGAGCGGATGTTGAGCAGACCCTTTTCGATATTGGCCTCCTGCTCACCGACGATCTGCCAGGTCTTTTCCTCGTCCGTGTCTTCGTCAACCAGAGTCACGGTCGCGCCGAACTTGATCGACCCGGACAGTTTCTTGGGATCGATGACTTCGGCCAAGCCGATGATGCCCTCGAGTTCCTTGACACGGCCTTCGATGAAGGACTGTTTTTCGCGGGCCGAATGATATTCAGCATTCTCGGACAGGTCACCATGTTCGCGTGCCTCGGCGATGGCGCGAATGATGGCGGGACGCTCAATCGACTTGAGTGTCTTCAATTCGGTTTCGAGCGCGGTATGCCCCGCGCGGGTCATCGGTATTTTTTCCATAGTCTTTCCGGCACTTGGGTGCGGCCTGCAGGGCGGGCCAGTTTCGAGTTATAGAGGTCACTGGCCAATCTCACTGGCATGTGTCCGGCAGCGTTGCAAGATTGAACCGAGCGGTACCCCTTTTGCAAGGTCCGTGCAGCGTCATGGGGCAGGAAAGCGCAGAACCGTGCCGCAAATACCTGAATTGGCCGACATCTGCCCCCATCCATAAGATGAAACGTCGTGTCACAATTGACCTATGCCGCGCTGCCGCGTTAGGTCATGGCGAAATATTGTTGTCGGGACAGCCCCTCGGGCAGCCCTTGTGCAAAGGAAGCGACATGAGCGAAGTCACGCGCGAAGCGATGGAATATGATGTGGTGATCGTCGGTGCCGGGCCAGCGGGCCTGTCTGCGGCGATCCGGCTGAAGCAGCTTGATGCGGACCTGAATGTCGTGGTTCTGGAAAAAGGGTCTGAGGTTGGCGCGCACATCCTGTCGGGCGCTGTGCTGGATCCTGTCGGCCTTGATGCGCTGATTCCGGACTGGAAGGCAAAGGGCGCGCCGCTGAACGTTCCAGTCAAGGACGACAATTTTTATATGCTGGGCGAAGCCGGACAGCTTCGGATTCCGAATTTCCCGATGCCGCCGCTAATGAATAACCACGGAAACTACATCGTTTCCATGGGCAATGTCTGTCGCTGGATGGCGGAACAGGCCGAAGAACTGGGAGTCGAGATTTTCCCCGGAATGAGCTGTTCCGAGATCGTTTATGGCGACAATGGCGAGGTTAAGGGTGTTGTCGCTGGTGAGTTTGGCCGCAACCCCGACGGCACGCCGGGCGATGGCTATGAGCCGGGGATGGAGTTGCACGGCAAGTATGTTTTCCTGGGTGAAGGCGTGCGCGGATCACTGAGCAAAGAGGTGATCAACAAATACAGCCTGAGCGAGGGCAAGGACCCGCAGAAATTCGGCCTTGGCATGAAGGAAATCTGGGAAATCGACCCGGCCAAGCACAAGCTGGGGTCAGTGACGCACACGATGGGCTGGCCGCTTGGCAGCAATGCCGGGGGCGGATCGTTCATCTATCACCTTGAGAACAATCAGGTCTATGTCGGTTTCGTGGTCCATCTGAACTATCAGAACCCGCATCTCTACCCCTACATGGAGTTCCAGCGGTTCAAGCATCACCCGATGGTGGCCGAGCTTCTTAAGGGCGGCAAGCGCGTTGCCTATGGCGCACGGGCAATTTCCGAAGGCGGATATCAGTCGATGCCCAAGATGGTCGCGCCCGGCGTGGCGCTGCTGGGTTGTTCCGTCGGAATGGTCAACGTGCCGCGCATCAAGGGCAACCACAACGCGATGCTGTCGGGCAAGGCGGCGGCAGAGGCGGCCTTTGACGCCATCAAGGCGGATCGCGCGGGCGACGAACTGACAGCCTACGAGACCGAGGTGCGCAACGGTGCCATCGGCAAGGACCTGTCCAAGGTGCGCAACGTGAAGCCGCTTTGGTCAAAGTTCGGCCTTGCGGCATCGCTGGCGGTGGGCGGGTTCGACATGTGGACCAATACGCTGGGCTTTTCGCTTCTGGGTACGGTGAAACATGGCAAGAATGACGCCGAGGCGACGGGCCTTGCCAAGGATTTCAAGGTCATCGACTATCCCAAACCCGATGGGAAACTGTCTTTTGACAGGCTGACGAATGTGGCCTTCAGCGCAACCAACCATGAGGAAAGCCAGCCTGCGCACCTGAAATTGATGGACCCGTCGGTTCCGATCGACGTGAACCTGCCCAAGTATGACGAACCGGCGCAGCGTTATTGCCCGGCGGGCGTCTACGAGGTGGTGCGTGAAGAGGGCAAAGAGGCGCGGTTCGTCATCAATTTTCAGAACTGCGTGCACTGCAAGACCTGCGACATCAAGGACCCGAGCCAGAATATCCATTGGACCGTACCGCAGGGCGGGGACGGGCCGAACTATCCGAATATGTGATCTTTGGTGCCGTCCCAACCTGTTTTCAATAAACTAAAAGCGGGCAGGGGGCGGCCGGGATTGCAATGCCCCGCCGTCCCGGTGTTCTAAACTGTGAACATCCAGCGGGGTGCCCTGCATTGCGCGACACTGGCACAAACGATACGTTCGCCAGAACAGAATTCATCGCGGAGTGAGGCAGTTGAGCAATAGGGCATATCACATACTGCAGGGCGCAGTTCTGGCAATCGCACTGGGGTTTCCTGCAGCAGGGTCGGCGAACAGTCTGGCCGGTGGTTATCTGGCCGCCCGGCAGGCAACGTATTCCGGTGATTACAAGGCGGCGGCCGATTACTACGGCAAGGCGATCCTCTTTGATCCGGCCAATGGAGAGATGCTGGAACGCGCGGTTCTGTCGAACATCTCGCTGGGCGATTTTGAACGCGCTGTGGCCTTCGCTGACCGGATGAGCGAGCAGGGGCTGGCCAGCCAGATCGCTTATATGGCGCAGATGGCGGGCTATGCCAAAGCCGAAGATTACACCGACATCATCAAACAGGTCTCTGACAACAAGGGCGTTGGTCCGCTGGTTGACGGGCTGGCCAGAGCCTGGGCCGAGTTGGGTCAGGGCGATATGAGCGCGGCGCTCGTTCAGTTCGATGAAGTGGCAAAATCGGACGGGCTGGGCGCCTTTGCCGCCTATCACAAGGCGCTGGCGCTGGCCTCGGTCGGTGATTTCGAAGGGGCCGAGGCGATCTTTGCCAGCAACGCAGCAGGCGGCATGCAAATGACCCGCCGCGCGGTGATGGCGCGGGCCGAGATCCTGAGCCAGTTGGAGCGCAACAACGATGCTGTGACGTTGATCGAAGACGCTTTTGGCCCGGACATCGACCCCGGACTGGAAGAGATGCGCGGCAAACTTGCGGCAGGCGAGACACTGCCATTTTCCCATGTGCGCAGCGCCCGCGACGGCCTGGCCGAGGTGTTCTATACGCTGGCCGGGGCACTTTCCAACGAACAGAATGACGATTTCACGCTGATGTATGTGCGTGTGGCGGAGTACGTGCGCCCGGATCATATCGATGCGCTCATGCTG
The DNA here is from genome assembly GCF_900188035.1 of Puniceibacterium sediminis. Taxonomy (GTDB): domain Bacteria; phylum Pseudomonadota; class Alphaproteobacteria; order Rhodobacterales; family Rhodobacteraceae; genus Puniceibacterium; species Puniceibacterium sediminis. Next base: position 294,992 of record NZ_FZNN01000002.1, read on the forward strand.
TCTGCGGAATTGTTGGAAAAGCTGGGGCAGTACGATCTGGCGGTGCAGGCTTTCAAGAAGGTGCCGCGCGATATCCCGACTTATTACGCGGCAGAGCTGGGCCGCGCCAACGCACTGCGCCAGAGCGGCAAAGTGGATGCCGCTGTCGAGGTGCTGGAGCAACTGGCCGAAACCCACGGCCACTTGGCGGTGGTGCAGTCCACCCTAGGCGACGTCATGCGTCTGCTTGAACGCTATGACGAGGCAGTCACGTCCTATACGGCGGCGATAGACACCTTCGATTCGCCCGATCAGGCGCAATGGTTCCTGTATTATGCCCGGGGCATCGCCAACGAACGGCTCAGCAACTGGGACGCATCCGAATCGGATTTCCGCAAGGCGCTGGAGCTGAATCCAGAGCAGCCGCAGGTATTGAACTATCTGGGCTATTCGCTGGTCGAAAAAAAGGAAAAGCTGGACGAGGCTTTGGCGATGATCGAACGCGCGGTGGCCGCGCAGCCGGATCAGGGCTATATCGTCGACTCTCTGGGATGGGCGTTGTTCCGGCTGGGCCGCTACGAGGATTCTGTCGGGCACATGGAGCACGCGGCCGAGTTGATGGCGGTGGATCCGGTGGTGAATGATCATCTGGGTGATGTCTACTGGGCGGTGGGCCGCAAGCTCGAGGCGCGCTTCCAGTGGCGCCGGGCGCTGTCCTTTGTGGACTTTGAGCAGATGACCGAGGAAGCAGACCCCGTGCGCATCCGTCGCAAGCTCGAGGTCGGCCTTGATCAGCTGTTGTCCGAAGAGGGATCGCCGCCGCTGAGTGCCGTGACGGAAACGGATGGCAACTGAGGCCTTCGCCCCGGCCAAGATCAATCTGACACTGCACGTGACCGGGCAGCGGGCGGATGGCTATCATCTGCTGGATTCGTTGGTGGTGTTTGCCGATATCGGCGACACGGTGCGTGCCGAGGCGGCTGGGGATCTGAGCCTTACGGTGGATGGGCCGATGGCCGCTGGTGTGCCGACGGACGGCAGCAATCTGGTGCTGCGGGCGGCGCGGTTTCTGGCCTCCGGGCGGGGTGCGCGTATCACATTGACCAAACGGCTTCCGGCATCGTCCGGAATTGGCGGCGGGTCGTCAGATGCGGCGGCGGCTTTGCGGGCGCTGTCATTCCTGTGGGGTGTGCCGGTGCCGCAGGATGTGCTGGCGCTGGGTGCGGATGTCCCCGTGTGCCTATGTCCCGTACCGCAGCGGCTGCAGGGCGTCGGAGAAGTGCTGACCCCGGTGGAGGGGCTGCCTGAGTGCGAGGTCGTGCTGGTCAATCCCGGCGTGGGCTTGTCCACGCCGCAGGTGTTCCGGGCGCTTCGGAATCGCGACAATCCGGCGATGGCGGCAGAATTGCCCGCGTGGGGTTCAGCTCAGGCGCTGGCAGACTGGCTGAAGGGGCAGCGTAACGATCTGACGGCGGCAGCCACTTCGGTACAGCCTGAAATCGCAACGGTTCTGGGGGCATTGTCTGATGCCGGTGCGCTTTTCCACGGCATGTCCGGATCCGGCGCTACATGCTTTGCGCTGTTTGCGCCCGGAACCGGCGCCGCAGAGGCGGCAAGGAAAGCTTTGTCAGCCGCGCAGCCGCTATGGTGGGTGGCCAGTGGCAAGTTGCTTGGGGAAGGGGCCGGAAAGGTCTGAGGAGAAAGCCGTTCCTCAAACCTTTCCCTGCTTCAGTTGATCCGGGCTACCACGTAATCCGAAAGATCGGTCAGCATTGTCCGCAACTCTGACTCCGGCAGACTCTGCATTGCAGCGCGGGCCGTCTCGGCCCAGCCGAGGGCATCCTGGCGCGTCGCCTCAAGCGTGTCGTGGCGGTTGAGCAGGGCGATAGCATGTTCCAGATCGCCGTCGCGCTGATCGCCTTTTTCGATGACCCGCTTCCAGAAGGCGCGCTCTTCGGCGTCGGCCAGAGCCACGGCTTTGATCACCGGCAGGGTCAGTTTGCGTTCGCGGAAATCGTCGCCGACGTTCTTGCCTGTTGCCTTGGTGTCGCCCTGATAATCCAGCAAATCGTCCACGATCTGAAAGGCGATCCCGAGCGCGTCACCATAGGCGTGCAGCGCCGCAATGCGGTCTTCCTCCGCACCGGCGATCACGCCGCCTACCTTGGTCGCGGCAGAAAACAGCGCAGCCGTCTTGCCGCGCACCACCTGCAGATAGATGGCTTCGCTGGTGCGCAGATCCTGTGCCGCAGTCAGTTGCAGCACTTCGCCTTCGGCAATCGTTGCGGCCGCGTCCGACAGGATACTCAGCACCCGCATGTTGTCCGTTTCGGTCATGAGCTGGAACGACCGTGCGAACAGGTAGTCACCCACCAGAACGCTGGACTTGTTATCCCAGAGCAGGTTCGCCGTGGGCCTCCCGCGCCGCTGACCGCTTTCGTCCACCACATCGTCGTGCAGCAGCGTCGCGGTGTGGATGAATTCAACCGTCGCGGCCAGATGGACATGATAAGGCCCGGCATAACCGCACATCCGCGCCGCAGCGAGCGTCAGCATCGGGCGCAGACGCTTGCCGCCGGCCTCGACCAGATGCGCCGTTACTTCTGGGATTCGCGGCGCATGTTCCGAGGCCATGCGCGTGCGAATCAGGGCATTGACCGCGTCCAGATCGACCGCAAGGGCCTTGGCGAGCCGCTCATGCGGCTTTGCTACAGCATCATCCAGGCTCATCAAACTCTCCTGCTCAGGCTCGACATCGCGCCGACCCGCGCTTACATCGGAATAATGGAAGAGCTCTTGCGCACCAATGACATCACGCTGATCCCGCGCGCCCGCGCCCTTCTTGAGGACGAGGGTATAGACAGCTTTGAATTCGACGTAAACATGAGCATCCTTGAGGGATCCCTTGGCATATTGCCGCGTCGGCTGATGGTGCGCTCTGATGATCTGAACGATGCGATGCGGATCCTTCGGATGAACGGGGTTTCCTTCGAAAGGGGCTGAGCGATGCAGGCCCAGACATTTCCTGATGAGATGCTTAGCTGTGACGCCTTCCTTGGCGGCAAGTTGAAGCTGTTCCAGCCAAAGCAAGCCTATCGCGCCGGGATTGATCCCGTGTTGCTGGCGGCATCCGTGCCCGCGCGGTCGGGCGATTCGGTGCTGGATCTGGGCTGTGGCGCGGGAGCGGCATTGCTTTGCTTGGGTGCGCGGGTGCCGGGGTTGCGGCTGTGGGGCGCGGAACTTCAGCCGGGGTATGCCGCGCTTGCCGCCCGAAATGCCGCGCTGAACGGGCTGACGGCTGAGATCGTGACTGCGGATTTGAATATTCTGCCGCCGCCGCTTTCACAGATGCAGTTCAACCATGTCATCGCCAATCCGCCCTATTTCGATCCGTTGCGGCGTACTTCTGCCCGGGATCCGGGGCGTGAGACCGGGCTGGCAGAGGGCAGGCCGCTGGGGGAGTGGGTCGGGGTTGCCGCAAGGCGTACAGCCCCCGGGGGAACTGTCACGATGATCCAGAGCGCCGAGCGCCTGCCCGACCTTGCCGCCGCCATGGTGGCGCACCTTGGGTCTGTACAGCTCTGGCCGCTGGCGCCGCGTACCGGGCGGGATCCGCGGCTGATACTGGTGCGGGGTCGCAAGGCCGGCCGGGCGGTATTTCGCCTGCACGCGCCGCTGATTCTGCACGAGGGCGCGCACCACTCTGGCGATGTCGAAAGCTATGTCCCGTTGATCCGCGCGGTGCTGCGCGACGGAGCTGCCTTGCCGTTTCCCGCGCATGGTTGACGCTAGGGTAGGCAAATTAACGTTCTGTTAAGGCCCCAATGCGACGAATACGTGACAGAATCCAAATTCTGTGTTGCACTAGAGATCCAACCACTCACAGGAGGTCCACATGAGCTTGAGTTCGCACTTGCAGGAACTGAGGAAAAAGCACCAAACCCTTTCTGATGCCGTGGAGGCGGCACACCGATCACCTGGTGTGGATGACCTGAAAATTGCGAATCTGAAAAAACAAAAGCTGCGACTGAAAGAAGAGATCACACGTCTGACGCCCCAGACGGTGCACTGAAACCAGTCCGGTCCGGCGCCATGACGCGCCGGGCCCCGATCAATGAAATTGCCAACTGTTTTGAGACGCCCGTTCCCCGGAACGGGCGTTTTTGCGTTTGCCGCGGGGACACGACGCGCATTGATCCCTTTAGTGTCCCGTCATGAATGCCTGCAGGGCGTCCACCTCGGATTGCACGATCTCATGCCCGCCGGGGTGCCAGTGTTCGATCACCCCTGCACCCTGCGCAGAAAGATAGCGCGAGAAGCCATGGGTCAGAGGCGCGGGGCAGATGGGGTCACGCTCGCCTGCGGTGATCAGGATACGGGCGCCGATAAGTCCCGGCTGTGGTGCCGGGTCCCAAGGAATAAGCGGGTGCATCAGCGCGAGGTCAGTGAATATCTCGGGATGGGAAAACGCCACCGACGCCGCGATATTTGCCCCGTTGGAATAGCCCAGAGCGATAACGCGATCCGCGCCGACCCGGTTCTTTGCCTCCAGCAGGAAGGTGGCCATGGCATCGGTCCTGCGGGCGAGATCCGCCATGTCATAGACCCCTTCGCCGGTGCGGCGAAAGTAGCGGGCCATGCCGCCTTCGGATACGTCGCCGCGCGGCGAGACGACATGTGCTTCTGGCAGGATCTGGCTGGCAAGGGCGTGGAACTGAGTTTCGGACCCGCCGGTGCCGTGAAAGGTAAAGATCAGGGGTGCCCCGGGCGCGCCCTTTGTTTCGGCAAAGACATAGTCAGTCATGGATCGGCTCCAGATACTGGCCGACCAGAGCATCGCGCAGGTGTTCGTGCCGGGTGGGCAGTTTCAGCGCCTCGCCCAGATGGGCGGTGTCTTCGTCCGTGTCAAAGCCAGGTTCGTTGGTGGCCACCTCGAACAACACGCCGCCGGGGGTGCGAAAGTAGATCGCCCAGAAATAATCGCGGTCGATCACCGGGGTCACCTGATAACCGGTGTCCATCAGCGCCTTGCGCACTTCGAGCTGCTTGGCACGGTTTTCCACGGCAAAGGCAACATGGTGGACCGATCCGGCCCCCTGTGTGGCGGGGGCGGCAGAGACTTGGGTGAGGTCGATCACGTTGGCCTCGTTCCCGCCGGGGATGTGAAGGCGAGTGATATTCTCGGCGGTTTCCAGCGTTTCGTAACCCATGAAACGCAGCAGTTCGGTGCTGGCGGCCACATCGCGCAGCCGCATGTCGGTCGAGTGGAATCCGCGGATAGCCACATCTGCGGGGACGCCGTTTGCGGTCCAGGGTGTGCGGTTGTCGCCGTCGGTTTCGACCAGCACAAAGCCGTCGCCATCGGGGCCATCGAACCGCAGCCGGGTTTCGCCAAAGCGTGTTTCCTCTTTCAGCCCCTTCACGTCAAAGGTGGCCAGACGGTCCTTCCACCAAGGCAGGGCACCCTTTGGGATGCTGAAGGCTGTGATACCCACCTCGCCCGTTCCGGGGCGACCACGCGCGGCGCGCGGGAAGGGGAAATAGGTCATCACCGTTCCGGGTGTGCCTTTTTCATCACCGTAATAGAGGTGATAGACGTCGGGCGCGTCGAAGTTCACGGTCTTTTTCACCCGGCGCAGGCCAAGAACCTTGGTGAAAAAGTCATTGTTGCTTTGGGCACCACTGGCCATCGAAGTCACGTGGTGCAGGCCTTGGATCTGGGTAATCATGCGGTAGTCTCCTATCCTGTTGCCACAGCATATAGAGCGCCCATTGATTTGCACCAATTGGCGTATTTGCGGGGCTATGGTGCTATGGCGCACAAAAAAACCCCGGTCCTTGCGGGACCGGGGCAATGCAAACCCTGATAGTCGTGGATTTACACGAAGAACTGTCCGCCGTTGGCCGAGATGGTCGAGCCGTTGATGAAGCTGGCATCGTCCGAAGCAAGGAAGACAACGCAGCGCGCGATTTCTTCGGGTTCACCAAGGCGGCCTGTGGGAATCTGGGCGATGATCGATTCGCGGACCTTTTCCGCAACGGCCATGACCATTTCCGTGGCGATGTACCCCGGGCAGATCGCGTTCGCGGTGATTCCAGCACGCGCACCTTCCTGAGCTAGGGATTTTACGATCCCCAGATCGCCGGCTTTCGTGGCAGCATAGTTCACCTGGGCGAACTGGCCTTTTTGACCGTTGATCGAGCTGATCACGATCACCCGACCGAACTTGCGTTCGCGCATTCCCGGCCAGATGGGGTGCACTGTATTGAAGACGCCGGTGAGGTTGGTGTCGATCACCTCTTTCCACTGGGTCGGGGTCATCTTATGGAAGGGCGCATCGCGGGTGATGCCTGCATTGGCGACGACAACATCGATAGGGCCAAGGTCGGCCTCGACCTGTTTGATGCCTTCGGCGCTGCTGTCGTAGTCGGCAACGTTCCACTTGTATGTCTTGATGCCGGTTGCCTTGGTGAAGGCGGCGGCGGCTTCGTCATTGCCGGCATAGGTCGCGGCGACACTGTATCCGGCGGCCTTGAGAGCCTTGGAAATCGCTTCGCCAATGCCCCGGCTGCCGCCTGTGACGAGTGCTACTCTTGCCATTTTGTCCTCCAATTCTGGCTTGTCTTTGTAACTTTGCTATCGGTTTGAATTAATATGCGCAATAATATTACAACGCCGCGGCGCGGCATTTTCGCGATTTTTGCTCTGCGGGTCCTGTAGGCATGAAAAGGGGCGCCTTGTGGGGCGCCCCGAATTTTGGCTTGGTCTTAGTTCGTTACGGGCGTTCGACGCACATCGCGACACCCATGCCACCACCGATGCAGAGCGTGGCGAGACCCTTCTTGGCACCGCGACGCTTCATCTCGAACAACAGGGTATTGAGAATGCGGGCACCCGAGGCACCGATCGGGTGGCCGATGGCGATGGCGCCGCCGTTCACGTTCACGATTGCCGGATCCCAACCCATATCCTTGTTCACGGCGCAGGCCTGCGCGGCAAAGGCTTCGTTGGCTTCGACCAGATCAAGGTCCTCGGCCTTCCAGCCGGCCTTTTCCAGCGCCTTGCGCGAGGCGTAGATCGGGCCCACGCCCATGATCCGGGGGTCAAGTCCGGCGGTCGCATAGGAAACGATGCGGGCCAGCGGTTCGATCCCGCGCTTTTCTGCGTTATCGGCGGTCATCAGCAAGGTGCCCGCAGCGCCGTCGTTCAGGCCAGAGGCATTGGCCGCAGTGACCGAGCCGTCCTTGGTGAAGGCGGGGCGCAGTTTTGCCATCGCTTCCATGGTGGCGCCGTGGCGGATGTATTCATCCTTGTCGACCACGATGTCGCCCTTGCGGGTCTTGATGGTGTAGGCGATCACCTCGTCGTCGAACTTGCCTGCCTTCTGCGCCGCTTCGGCCTTGTTCTGGCTACCAACGGCGAACACGTCCTGCATTTCGCGCGTGATCTGCCACTGATCGGCGACGTTTTCGGCGGTCTGGCCCATGTGGTAGCCGTTGAAGGCATCCCAGAGACCGTCGCGAATCATCGTGTCGATGTAGGTCATGTCGCCCATTTTCTGGCCCTGACGCAGGTTCGCGGCATGGGCAGACATCGACATGTTTTCCTGACCGCCGGCGCAGATGATATCAGCATCGCCAAGCTGGATGTGCTGTGCACCAAGTGCAACGGCGCGCAGGCCCGATCCGCAGACCTGGTTGAGGCCCCATGCGGCGCTTTCCATCGGCAGGCCGGCATTGATATGCGCCTGACGCGCGGGGTTCTGGCCCTGAGCAGCGGTCAGAACCTGACCCAGGATCGTCTCCGACACCTCGGATTTGTCGATGCCGGCACGGGCGACAAGCGCCTCAAGCACGGCGGCGCCAAGATCGTGCGCCGGGGTGTTTACAAAGGAGCCGCAGAAGCTGCCAACGGCAGTTCGGGCTGCGGATGCGATTACGACATTGGTCATGTGTGTCCTCCACCAGTTCCATAGCAGAGGGCCTGGTCGCCTTGCCTCAAGGCCCCAAGGAATCCCCTGCGCTTACCTTTCGTCAATAGGCCATCGGGATGGGGTGGGACAAGGGGAACTGCCTATCCAGCCCTGTGGGGGATGTCTTTTTTCCAGTGCCAAAGAATACGCCGGTGCCGTGCGACATTATCCCTCCATACCGCTCAGCCCATGTAGAACCCGGCGTGTCCTTGTCATGGGGCCGTCCGTGATCGGTGAAATCCGCTCATTTCATACATTTGTGGGTCGGGTTCGGCTCTTGTCACTTGCAGCGGTTGACTCTGACGCAGGCCTGCATATAAGCGCGCTTTCATTGGTGTTGGTGGCTCCCGCAAGGGAGATCCTGTCGGGGCTTCGGCCCAAAGGACAACGCCCTTCCCGTGCCGAAGTTGCCCGCAAGGGTGAGTGAGGCAACCCTATAGAAGGAGATCAGACGGTGACAAAACGCACCTCTGCCAAGTACAAAATTGACCGCCGTATGGGCGAAAACATCTGGGGCCGTCCGAAGTCCCCGGTGAATCGCCGTGAATACGGCCCCGGCCAGCACGGTCAGCGCCGCAAGGGCAAGCTGTCCGACTTTGGTCTGCAGCTGCGCGCAAAGCAGAAACTGAAGGGTTACTACGGCGACCTGACGGAAAAGCAGTTTCGCCGCATCTTCCGTGATGCCGAGCGTCAGCGCGGTGATACCGGCGAAATGCTCATCGGTCTGCTCGAGCGTCGCCTGGACGCCGTGGTCTACCGCGCCAAGTTCGTTGCGACCATGTTTGCCGCCCGCCAGTTCGTGAACCACGGCCACGTGACCGTGAACGGTCAGCGCGTGAACATCCCGTCGTACCGCGTGAAAGAGGGCGACGTGATCGAAGTTCGCGAGAAGTCCAAGCAGATGGCCGCGATCCTCGAAGCCGTGAGCCTGGCCGAGCGTGACGTGCCCGATTACATGGAAGTCGACCACTCCAAGCTGGTGTGCACATTCGTGCGCGCGCCCGGCCTGTCGGACGTGCCTTATGCCGTCGTGATGGAACCGAACCTGGTCATCGAATACTACGCACAGAACTGATCACGGCCCGCTGCTGTCCCACCGGCAGCAGCGGAAACCGCGACAGGAGACAAAAGAAAAGGCCGCATCCATGGGATGCGGCCTTTTTCATTTCCATCAGCTTAGCTGCTGTGTGGCAGCTCAGACGTAGAACATGTCGCGAAATACGTGACGCACGATTTCTTCGCGCTTCAGACCACGTGCTGCCAGTTCGGCATCGCTCATTGCGTTGAGACGCTCGACAGCTTTCATGCGACCGTTGCTCTCGGCGATGCGCACGAGGAAGTTGATGATCCCGTCAAATGCGCCCGTGAGTGTGTGGCCGATGGAGTTCGATGGTGTGTTTGTTGCTGCAATAGCCATACTAAAGTTCCTAACTGTAAGTCCTCCGTTGCGTCCTAGATAGCCTCGCTGCAGTGCAGCAACCAGATCTGGTTTGGAATAGCCGCCGGCACATTTGTGCATGGCTTAGTTGACGCAATATTGAGCAGTTTCGGCAGCTTGCGCACAGTAAACGTGAGAGACCTGCCTGAGTTTCGCGTTTTGCGCCGGGGCGGGCGGCCCCCAGTTTCTATCGCTGGGCCAAGAAACAAAGGCCAACGGCGCGATCTTGATCATGCGAGCATTCTCGTTTCGCCTAAATTTTACCAGTTGATAAAAAAATAAACCTGTGCCAGCTTTTTTCGGAAAGCACAGCGGAGGTGACAGATGCACGCAAAAGCCTATGCACAGGGGGTGGTGGCCGGACGGCTCGACCCAGTCGAGATCAGCGCCGGATTCGGCGACCTGCATCCGCCGCTGGATGATCACGAGGCGTTGGTGGCAGCGGACCGCTGTTATTTCTGCCATGATGCGCCCTGCATTACAGCGTGCCCGACCGATATCGACATTCCGCTGTTCATTCGTCAGATCGCCACCGGCACGCCGGATGCGGCGGCCAAGACGATCCTCCGCCAGAATATCATGGGCGGCATGTGCGCCCGGGTCTGCCCGACGGAAACACTCTGCGAAGAGGCCTGTGTCCGCGAGATGGCCGAGGGCAAGCCGGTCGATATCGGGCGGCTTCAGCGATATGCAACCGACGGGCTGATGGCGGCAGGCGTGCATCCCTTTACCCGCGCCGCACCGACTGGCAAGCGGATCGCCGTGGTGGGGGCGGGGCCTGCGGGGCTGGCCTGTGCGCACCGGCTGGCGATGAAGGGCCATGACGTGGTGCTGTTTGATGCCCGGCCCAAGGCGGGCGGGTTGAACGAATACGGCATCGCCGCCTACAAATCGACCAACGACTTTGCCGCCCAAGAGGTGGAGTGGCTGCTGAAGATTGGCGGTATCAGTCTGCTGACCGGCAAAAAGTTGGGGCGTGACATTACCCTGCAAGAGCTGCGCGCCGATTACGATGCGGTATTCCTTGGCGTGGGTCTGGGGAGCGTCAATGCTCTCATTGCGCCGGGGGCCGACAAGGAGGGTGTGCTGGATGCGGTCGATTTCATCGCCGATCTGCGACAGTCGACGGATCTTGCGTCCCTGCCGGTGGGGCGTGACGTTGTGGTCATCGGCGGGGGTATGACGGCGGTGGATGCGGCGGTGCAGGCGAAACTGCTGGGCGCGCTGAATGTCACGATGATTTACCGGCGCGGCCGCGCACGTATGAACGCGAGCCGTTTCGAACAGGATCTGGCTGCGGCCAAAGGCGTGCGGATCATCACCAATGCCGCACCGGTCGCCCTGCATGGCAACGGGGCCGTGCGCGAGATCGAATGTGAATACACCGACGATGCGCTGGTTCCGACGGGTGAAAAATTCCGCATTCCGGCCGATCAGGTGTTCTGCGCTATTGGTCAGACGCTGGAAGGTGGTGCCTTGCCCGATCTTGACGGGCGCAAGATTGCCATTACGGGCGCGGGCCGTACGTCGGTTGTCGGGGTCTGGGCCGGTGGGGATTGTGCCGCCGGGGGTGACGATCTGACCGTGACGGCAGTGGCCGAAGGGCGTGATGCGGCCGAGGATATTCACATTGCGCTGATGGGTGCAACGGCGGGGGCGGCGGGCTGAAGCCCACCCTACGGGAGAGACGGACATGGCAGATCTGACAACGGATTTCGTGGGCATCAAAAGCCCGAACCCCTTCTGGCTGGCTTCGGCGCCACCCACGGACAAGGAATACAACGTGCGCCGCGCCTTCGAGGCGGGCTGGGGCGGGGTGGTCTGGAAGACGCTGGGCGAGGCCGGGCCACCGGTGGTCAACGTCAACGGCCCACGTTATGGCGCGATCTGGGGGGCGGACCGGCGCCTGCTGGGGTTGAATAACATCGAGTTGATCACCGACCGGCCGCTGGAGGTAAACCTGCGCGAAATCAAGGCGGTCAAGCGCGACTATCCCGACCGGGCGCTGATTGTTTCGCTCATGGTGCCCTGCGTCGAAGAGGCCTGGAAGGCGATCCTGCCGCTGGTCGAAGAGACCGGTGCTGACGGGGTCGAGCTGAACTTTGGCTGCCCGCACGGGATGTCCGAGCGCGGCATGGGCTCGGCCGTGGGGCAGGTGCCCGAGTATATCGAAATGGTGACGCGCTGGGTCAAGCAGAACACCCCGATGCCCTGTATCGTGAAGCTGACGCCGAATATCACGGACGTCAAACAACCCGCCCTGGCGGCGATGCGCGGTGGCGCGGATGCGGTGAGCTTGATCAACACGATCAACTCGATCACCTCGGTCGATCTGGATCTGTTTGCACCCGAGCCGACGATTGACGGCAAGGGCGCGCATGGCGGTTATTGCGGCCCTGCGGTGAAGCCGATTGCGCTGAACATGGTCGCCGAAATCGCGCGTACGCCCGAAATGGCGCATCTGCCGATCAGCGGCATCGGCGGCGTGACGACCTGGAAGGATGCGGCCGAGTTCATGGCGCTGGGAGCCGGGAACGTTCAGGTCTGCACGGCGGCGATGACCTATGGTTTCAAGATCGTGCAGGAAATGATTTCCGGCCTTTCGGACTATATGGACAAGAAGGGAATGGCCGCGACCTCGGAGCTGGTGCGCAAGGCCGTGCCGAACCTGAGCGACTGGCAGCATCTGAACCTGAACTACATCGCCAAGGCGAAGATCGATCAGGACCTGTGCATCTCTTGTGGGCGGTGCTTTGCAGTCTGCGAGGATACATCGCATCAGGCGATCGCCATGTCCGAGGATCGTACCTTTACGGTCAAGGATGACGAATGCGTCGCTTGTAACCTTTGCGTCAATGTCTGTCCGGTCGAAGACTGCATCACCATGGAGCAGATGGCGGCGGGGGCAATCGATCCGCGCACTGGCAAGACGGTGCAGCCGGATTATGCGAACTGGACGACACACCCGAACAATCCGGGGGCCGTGACGGCGGCAGAGTGAGTTGCCAGCCCGAGATTTTTCGAACGAAAAATCTCGGGTGTGCCCTTGGGGGGGAGCCAGAAAATTCGGACGAATTTTCTGACCCTTCAGCAGATTACGCGCATATGGCCCTCATGGCAGATGACCACGTATTGATCGCCGCAGGCGATAAGGTGAAATCCACGCCTTTGCACCTCTGCGATAAAGACATCCCGACCGATTTCGCGGTGGACGTCCCTCATTTTGCGCCGAACCACGCCGCCGGTCTGCGCAGCGCGCGCGGAAAAGATTCGGTTCATCCAGGGCATATTTACCTGCCTGGTCGTCGGGATCGCATCTGACGGCGAAAAGGAACTGTTTTGAACCTGCATGTCGGCAAGAATAGGGGCGGCTTGGTAAATCGCCCGTAAACGCCGGGCTCGGTCTTCAGACGCTGAGCAGATTACGGAACATCTTGGCCACGTGAGTGCGGGCGCTTTCCTGTGCCGCATGCGTATCGGGCATGAGCACCTGCACCTGTGCTTCGAAATCAGCGTAGTGCTGGGTCATGGCCCAGATTGAAAAGATCAGATGGCCCGGGTCCATGGGGGCGAGCTTGCCCTCCTCCATCCATGTCCTGATCAACCTGCATTTTTCATCGAACAGCGGTTTCAGCCGGTGCTCCAGATCTTGCAGGATGCGGGGAGCGCCCTGAATAATCTCGTTCGCGAACAGGCGGCTTTCGCGGGGGAAGGCGCGGCTCATTTCCATCTTGCGATCAATGTAGGCCAGAAGCTCGTCCAGGGGGATGCCGTCCGGGTCCATCACGGCCAGCGGGGCCAGCCATTCGTCCATCAGCGCGTTCAGAAGCGCCACATGAATGGCCTCCTTGCTGTCGAAATAATAGAGCATGTTGGGCTTGGACAGGCCTGCGGCTTCGGCGATCTGATCGAGCGTCGCGCCGCGGAAGCCGTGCTGTGAAAACACATCAAGAGCTGCATCGAGGATCTTGCGGCGGTTGCGCAACTGAATCCGGCTGGGTTTCTTTTCGGGTTGGGCGGTGGCGGTCTGGGGCATCTGTCTCTCCGATTGCCACCCGATTGGGCAGCCTGAAAATTAGCGCTGCGTATGCCCTTGAGATGCCCAAAGTCAGTCCTTGACAGTGGTACGCCGCATTGCAATCGTGGCTTGACCAAATGGTAAAAAACATCTGTCGCGGTGGCAAGACCTTCCGCCCCGAGACGGCAAAGACTGGGGAATTACGATGGCAGCACCTGGGGAAAACCTGCGGATCAACGGGGATCGGCTGTGGGACAGTCTGATGGACATGGCCAAGATTGGCCCCGGGGTGGCGGGTGGCAACAACCGCCAGACGCTTACTGATGCCGATGCCGAGGGGCGCGCGCTGTTCCAGAGCTGGTGCGAGGATGCCGGGTGCGCCATGGGCCTGGATGCGCTTGGCAATATGTTCGCGACGCGGGCCGGGACGGATCCGGATGCGCTTCCGGTCTATGTCGGATCGCATCTGGACACGCAGCCGACGGGCGGAAAATATGATGGGGTGCTGGGTGTTCTGGGTGGTCTGGAAATCCTGCGGACGATGAATGACCTCGGGATCAAGACAAAGCATCCGATCGTCGTCACCAACTGGACAAATGAGGAGGGCACGCGCTTTGCGCCGGCCATGCTCGCATCAGGCGTATTTGCCGGGGTGCACGATCAGGCCTGGGCCGAGGCGCGCGAGGATGCCAAAGGCAAGACATTCGGGGCGGAGCTGGACCGGATCGGCTGGCGTGGCGAAGAGCCTGTGGGCGCGCGCAAGATGCATGCCTTTTTCGAGCTGCATATCGAGCAGGGGCCTATTCTGGAGGCCGAGGGCAAGGATATCGGCGTTGTTACACATGGGCAGGGGCTATCCTGGACCGAAGTGACGATCACCGGCAAGGATGCGCACACCGGGTCGACCCCGATGCCGATGCGGCGCAACGCGGGCCTTGGGATGGCGCGGGTGCTGGAGGCAGTTGAAGAGATCGCCTGGGCGCACGGACCACATGCCGTTGGCGCCGCAGGCCATATCGATGTCTATCCGAATTCGCGCAACGTGATCCCCGGCAAGGTGGTGTTTACGGTCGATTTCCGGTCGCCCGATCTGGCGGTGATCACGGATATGGTGGCGCAGATGAAGGCGCGGGCGCGAGCGATCTGTGATGACATGGAGCTTGAGATCGCGTTCGAGCAGGTTGGCGGATTCGATCCGGTAACCTTTGATCCTGCTTGTGTTTCTGCCGTGCGGTCGGCGGCCGAGCGGCTGGGATATTCGCATATGAATATCATCTCGGGTGCCGGGCACGACGCCTGCTGGATCAATCAGGTGGCGCCGACGGCGATGATCATGTGCCCCTGTGTGGACGGGCTGAGCCATAACGAGGCCGAGGAGATTTCCAAGGAATGGGCCGCAGCCGGGGCGGATGTGCTGATGCATGCGGTGGTCGAGACGGCGGTAATTGTAGAGTAAGATCAGAGGGCAGGACCGGGGGCGCTGCCCCCGGACCCCCGGCGAATTTGGCAAGAGAAGAAGATGCGGGCGCGGTCTGGTGTCGTGCCCTAGGGGAGAGATTTTATGACCACAGTCATCAAGAACGGCACCATCGTCACGGCGGATCTGACCTATGTGGCGGATGTGCTGATTGAAAATGGGGTGATCGCCGAGATCGGCAAGGATCTGAAGGGCGATGAGGTTCTGGACGCCACGGGATGTTATGTCATGCCGGGTGGGATCGACCCGCATGTGCACCTTGAGATGCCGTTCATGGGGACTTATTCCGCAGATGATTTCGAGAGCGGCACGCGTGCCGCACTGGCGGGCGGGACGACGATGGTGGTGGACTTCTGCCTGCCTTCGCCCGGTCAGGGGCTGCTGGACGGGCTGAAGATGTGGGACAACAAATCGACCCGCGCGGCCTGTGATTATTCGTTCCACATGGCGGTGACATGGTGGGGCGAGCAGGTCTTCAACGAGATGGAGATCGTCGTAAAAGAGCGCGGAATCAACACCTTCAAGCATTTCATGGCCTACAAGGGCGCGCTGATGGTGAACGATGACGAGATGTATGCTTCGTTCAAACGCTGTGCCGAACTGGGGGCAATCCCGCTGGTTCATGCCGAGAATGGCGATGTGGTGGCCGAGCTTTCGGCGCAGCTTTTGGCGGCTGGCAACAACGGGCCAGAGGCGCATGCCTATTCGCGTCCGCCGCAGGTCGAGGGCGAGGCGACGAACCGGGCCATCATGATTGCGGATATGGCCGGCGTGCCGCTGTACGTTGTGCATACCAGTTGCGAGGAAAGCCACGAGGCGATCCGGCGTGCGCGGATGCAGGGCAAGCGGGTCTGGGGTGAGCCGCTGATCCAGCATCTGACGTTGGATGAATCCGAGTATCTTAATCCCGACTGGGATCATTCGGCGCGGCGGGTCATGTCGCCGCCGTTCAGGAACAAACAACATCAGGACAGCCTGTGGGCCGGCCTGCAATCTGGGTCATTGTCCGTTGTGGCGACGGATCACTGTGCCTTTACCACCGATCAAAAGCGTTTCGGCGTGGGCGATTTCACCAAGATCCCGAATGGTACCGGGGGTTTGGAGGACCGTTTGCCGATGCTCTGGACCTATGGGGTTAGCACAGGACGGTTAACACCCAATGAATTTGTCGCCGTCACCTCGACCAATATCGCCAAAATCCTGAATGTTTACCCGAAAAAGGGTGCCATTCTGGTGGGGGCGGATGCGGATATTGTTGTCTTTGATCCCGAAAAGGAAAAGACGATCACGGCCGCCAGCCAGCAATCTGCCATTGATTACAACGTCTTCGAGGGCAAGCACGTGAAGGGCCTGCCGCGCTATACGCTGACCCGTGGCATGGTTGCCGTGATGGACGGTGAGATGCAGGCGCAGTCGGGTCACGGCAAGTTCGTGAAACGCGACCCCGCAGGGCCGGTGAGCCGCGCGCTGTCATCCTGGAAAGAGCTGACCGCACCGCGCAAGGTGGAGCGGTCGGGCATCCCGGCGAGCGGCGTTTGAGGCCGGATTCAGTCATGCAGAACAAGAGCCTAGCAAGTAGCGAGGCAGTGATTTCAGCGCGCAATCTGGGGCTGGTGTTCCCGACTGCGGATGGCTCTGTCGAGGCGTTGAAGGATGTCTCGCTTGATATAAACAAGGGTGATTTCGTCAGTTTCATCGGCCCGTCGGGCTGTGGCAAGACGACCTTTCTGCGGGTGATGGCGGACCTTGAGACGCCGACAAGCGGCGAGATCACCGTGAATGGGGTCAGCCCCGAGGAGGCGCGCCGGGCGCGGGCCTATGGCTATGTGTTTCAGGCGGCGGGGTTGTATCCCTGGCGGACCATCGGCGGAAATATCCGGCTACCTCTTGAAATCATGGGGTATTCGCGGGCCGAGCAGGCCGAGAGGGTGAGCCGCGTGCTGGATCTGGTCGAGCTTTCGGGGTTCGAGAAGAAGTTCCCCTGGCAGTTGTCTGGCGGCATGCAGCAGCGTGCCAGCATCGCGCGGGCGCTGGCGTTCGATGCCGACATCCTGCTGATGGACGAACCGTTCGGGGCGCTGGATGAAATCGTGCGCGACCATCTGAACGAGCAGTTGCTAGAGCTTTGGAAACGCACGGAAAAGACCATCGCTTTTGTCACCCATTCGATCCCCGAGGCGGTGTATCTGAGCACAAAAATCGTGGTCATGTCGCCCCGTCCCGGGCGGATTACGGACGTGATCGAGAGCCCTTTGCCGCGCGACCGGCCACTGGATATCCGCGATACGCCCGAGTTTCTGGAGGTGGCGCACCGGGTGCGTGAAGGGCTGCGGGCGGGGCATGCCTATGACTGAAAACGCCGTATGGAATGCGTATGGAAGCCGTATGGAATGCGTATGGCAGGCGTATGGGTTTCGAGCGATTTCAAAAGGTTGGGTTTTTTGCGGTGATGCGCCCGTCCTGATCGGGGCTGCGCGATGAGCGGTGCCAATTTCGTTGTGCGGCGCCCCGCGCCCGAGGATGCGCCTGCGATGGCGCAGATCGTGAACGGCTGGATTGATGCCACCCCCTGGATGATCAGGGATCTGCCCGCAGACGAGATTGAGGCGCTGATTGCCAAAGGCATGCCGCAGCGCGAGATGTGGGTGATTGGTGATCCGGTTGAGGGCTATATCTCGATCGAGGCCGAGATCGCGCATATCTGGGGCTTCTATTGTTCGCGGACGGGGCTGGGTCTGGGCAAGTGTCTGTTGGACCATGCCAAGGAGGGGCGGGATTTTCTGTCGCTTAACACTCATGTGCCGAATGCGGATGCGCAGAGGTTTTATGCCCGGGAAGGATTCGAGGCGGTGGCGGAGCTGCCCCCCGGACCAGTGGCCACAGTTTCCGAGACAGAGACGCGGGTGCCAACCGGGATTCGTGAATTGCGAATGGAGTGGCGGCGATGAAATCTGTCCTTCCTGTTCTGACCATCGTCGGGGCGATCTTTGCGATCTGGTACGGCGCGGCGGTCTGGCTGAACGCGCCATGGGCGCATGATGTGGCGGCGCGTGCGGACAGGGTGCTGAGCCTGCCGGAATTGGTCGCTGACACATGGGCGCAGGACAAGCCCAAGCTACCGGCGCCACATCAGGTCGCGGTCGAGCTGTGGGATACGGTGGTGGGCAAGAGCATCACGTCGAAACGGTCGCTGGTGTATCATGCCTGGATCACGCTGAGCGCGAGCCTGCTGGGGTTCGTGATGGGCACGGTGCTGGGGTTCGCGCTGGCGCTGGGGATCGTTTACAACCGGGTGATGGACATGAGCGTGATGCCATGGGTGATCGCGTCGCAGACCATTCCGATTCTGGCGATCGCGCCGATGATCATCGTGGTGCTGAATGCGGTCGGGCTGTCGGGGCTGCTGCCCAAGGCGATGATCAGCATGTACCTGTCGTTCTTTCCCATCGTCGTGGGCATGGTCAAGGGGCTGCGCAGTCCTGATGGTATGCAGCTGGACCAGATGCGGACCTGGAATGGGTCTCGCATGCAGGAGTTTTTCAAGCTGCGGCTGCCGTCGTCGATGCCGTACCTGTTCACTTCGATGAAGATCGCCATGGCGGCGTCGCTGGTCGGGGCCATCGTTGGTGAATTGCCGACCGGGGCCGTGGCGGGCCTGGGTGCGCGGTTGCTGGCCGGGTCGTATTACGGCCAGACGATCCAGATCTGGTCGGCGCTGATCATGGCGGCGGCACTGGCGGCGGCCGCGGTGGCGCTGATCGGGCTGATGCAACGGGTTGTGCTGAAACGGATGGGGTTGTCATGATCTGGCTGGTTCTGGGGATCGCGGTCTGGGCCGGTGGCTGGGCGCTGAACGTCTGGCTGGCGGGGCGTGCGAAATCGACGGCCACGTCGCTGGCGGTGCCGGTGGTGTTTGGTCTGACGCTGGTGGTGATCTGGGAATGTCTGGTGCGGGGGCTGGAGATTTCCCCGGTGCTGCTGCCGCCACCCACGGCCATCGGGGCGCGGTTCGCCGCATCGACGGGCGTCTTGTGGGAGGATTTTGTCCAGACGGTGATCAAGGGCGCGCTGTCGGGCTATGTCATCGGGTGCCTTGCGGCCCTGGGCGTGGCACTGCTGGCGGACCGGTTCGTGTTCCTGCGGCGCGGGTTGTTGCCGGTGGGGAACTTTGTCGCCGCTTTGCCGATCATCGGCCTCGCCCCGATCATGGTGATGTGGTTCGGGTTCGACTGGCAGTCCAAGGCGGCCATCGTGGTGGTCATGGTGTTCTTTCCGCTGCTGGTGAACACGGTTCAGGGGTTGCAGGCGTCCGAGGTCATGCAACGCGATCTGATGCGCACCTATGCGGCGGGCTACTGGACGACGCTGATCAAGCTGCGCCTGCCGGCCGCGATGCCGTTCATCTTCAACGGGTTGAAGATTGCCACGACGCTGGCGCTGATCGGGGCTATTGTTGCTGAATTCTTCGGCTCTCCGATCCGGGGGATGGGGTTTCGCATCTCGACATCCGTCGGCCAGCTTGCGCTGGATCTGGTCTGGGCTGAAATCCTAGTGGCGGCGATCGCAGGATCGGCGTTCTATGGGGCCGTGGCGCTGATCGAGCGCGCGGTGACGTTCTGGCATCCGTCCCAAAGAAGGCGGACCTGATGACAACACTAACAGGATCAACATGGAGGATCTTATGAAACATCTCAAACTGGTGGCTGGCACGGCCCTTGGACTATGTGCAGGGACAGCGCAGGCGGCGGACGATCTGTCGCTGCAGCTAAAGTGGGTGACGCAGGCGCAGTTCGCGGGCTACTATGTGGCCGCGGAAAAGGGGTTCTACGAAGAAGAAGACCTGAACGTCACGATCAAGCCGGGCGGCCCCGACATTGCCCCCGTGCAGGTGCTGCTGGGTGGCGGCGCGGATGTCATGGTGGACTGGCTGCCGTCGGCGCTGGCCGCGCGGGAAAAGGGTGCGCCGATCGTCAACATCGCGCAGCCGTTTGCGAAATCCGGCCTGATGCTGACCTGCCTCAAGGAACACGGCATCACATCGCCCGCCGATTTCCCGGGCCACACGCTGGGCACATGGTTCTTTGGCAACGAGATCCCGCTGTTTTCCTGGATGGGCAAGCTGGGCTATGCAACGGATGGCTCCGAGGGGGGCGTCACGATCCAGAAGATCAACTTCAACGTCGACCCATTGCTGCAAAAGCAGGTCGAATGCGCGACGACCATGACCTACAACGAATACTGGCAGGTGATCGACGCGGGCCTGACGCCGGACGATCTGGTGGTGTTCAAGTACGAGGACGAGGGCATTTCGACGCTTGAGGACGGGCTTTACACCACCGAGGAAAAGCTGGCCGATCCTGCCGAAGTCGACAAGCTGGTGCGGTTTGTGCGCGCGTCGATGAAGGGCTGGAAGTACGCCGAGGCGCATCCGGATGAGGCGGCGGAGATCGTTCTGGAGAACGATTCAACCGGCGCGCAGACGGAAGAGCACCAGAAGCGGATGATGGGCGAGATTGCCAAGCTGACCGAAGGGTCGGACGGTGCCTTGGATGAAGCCGCGTTCCAGCGGTCCGCCGAGATCACCATGGAAGGCGGCATGAT
This sequence comes from Puniceibacterium sediminis, assembly GCF_900188035.1. GTDB lineage: Bacteria > Pseudomonadota > Alphaproteobacteria > Rhodobacterales > Rhodobacteraceae > Puniceibacterium > Puniceibacterium sediminis. The sequence continues at coordinate 315,478 of NZ_FZNN01000002.1, forward strand.
CACAGCCATGCCCGAAGGCGCGTTCACGCATGACATCACGGATAAAGCGCTGAACTGAGCTTACTGGGGCTTTGACCGGGGGAAGGCGGTGCCTGAGGGTGGCGCCTTTTCCCGGGTGGGGTGCTGGGGCAGTGGTTCATGCTGAGGCATTGTGAACGGTTTGCCCCGCACGCAGTGATTTGGGGGCGGGTCGATTGAAGTAAGAGCAGGCGGAACTGACTTTTCCTATTATTTGCGTATCATTTATATTGCATAAAAATATAAAATTGACTGCACCTCAAATATTGAATTAAAAATGTTAAATATTTGCAAGCGAGAGAGGTCGCTGGGGAGACTTGAAGCGTGATGGAATTCATCAGTGATCTTTCAAAAGAACTTAATACTTACAGACTGCTTATAGCTACCCTAGGTATACCTTTGCTCACTCTTTTTGTGACAACCTATGTATCTAGGCGCAATACAAAACTTTCGGCAGCCTTGAAGGTTTCCGAGATGCGTCAGGCATGGATTAATAGCTTGCGAGATCTAATGGTTGATTACTCATCTATCTGTGTCGTAAGCTATCAAGAAGGCAAAGGCGATGTTGGCGAGCTATCCAAGATAGAGGGTAGTATAAATTTAATGATGAATTGGAATGACAAGGATTATCTAGAGTTAAATAGAACAATGAAGGCTTTGTCGCGCGCTTCAGTCCCCATAGAAAACGATGACGGTCGAAAGATGGACGAAATTTATAAAGCATACTTCAAGGTCTGTAATGCTATATTAAAGCGCGAGTGGAAAAGGCTGAAAGATGATCTCAGAAAGAAACAAGTCTAAATTGGGTATCGCTCTTAAAGCGCTATAACCATTCTGGGCTAGGAGCAGGCATCCGAAGGCCAGTCGCGCCTAGCGGTGTCAGTCACGGCTAGGCGCCCGGTAAGGGGCTTGTCCGATGGTGGTTGTCTTTGATGCTTTAGAGGCTGGCTGCAACGCGCCGACGTGCACAAAAGAGGGGTGGCCGGGGCCACCCCTGATCGTGCTGAAAAGGTTTTTGCCGTGGGACTTAGGCTTATTGCGGTCACTCTCGCGGGGAAATGGATAGGGCGCGGGTGTAAAGGGAGTGTGACGCGCGGGTGATGTTTTTCTGATCCGTGCGGTGTGGGGTGGGGCCGACAGGTCCGGAGCTATTCCGCCGCCATCGTCATATCCGCCCGTGCGCCAAGAAACCGTGTGGCGGCCTTGCCCGAGAGGTGGGTGATGCGACCGCCGCTGAGGGTGGCTTCGACCGAGTTGGTGGCGCGGTTCACGATGACCAGATCGGCGCGGCGGCCATAGTCGATCACGCCGCGGTCGTGCAGGCGCAGGATCTGGGCCGGGCCTTCGGACACCAGCGCCCATGCGGCGGGCAGGGTCAGGGTGCCGGTCGCAGTCAGGTGAAAGGCCGCCGCCGCCAGCGCGGGGTAGGACATGTCCGACACAAGTGCATCGCAAAGCCGGGTGCGGATCAGGTCTGTGACCGGCAGGGGCGAGGAGTTTTTTGCCACCTCTCCGGCGCGCAGCAGCACCGGGTCGCCCACGGCGCGGGCGAGGGCGGCCGCCGAGCGGCGGGTCGGGCAGGCGCAGAGCTTGGCCCCGATCATCGAGAAGGTTTCGCGGGTTTCGCCATCAGGGTCGGCGTAGCTGCCATAGGTCACGCCAAGGGTGTCGAACGCCTCAGCCAGGCGGCAGAGGTAGCGCGGCACGGCGCGTTTCTGGCCTTCGGCTTCGGTCAGGCGGGCGCGGGTTTCCGGCGTCCAGTCGTTGCGCAACAGCGCGTCGGGAAGGGTGTTGCGGAACATCACATGATCAACGCTGTGGCGGCGCACGGCGGCAAGCAGGCGGTCGGCGGTGTCGGTGGTATGGGTTTCACAGGCGATCTGGACGCGCAGGTCGCTGAGCGCATGGGGGCGGTAGGCGTCGAGGGCCTCCAGCAGCGCCTCGGCGCTGGCGGGGCTGTGGGGGCCCTGTTCGGACCAGCCCCAGCCCTGCGACAGCCAGGCGGTGGTGACGCCATGGGCCGCAGCAGCGTGATCGGTGGCGCGCAGGGCGGTGCGCAGGGTCTGATCGGGGGCCATGTTGCGCAGAAAGGCCGCGCCATGCAGGTCGATGATGCCGGGCAGGATGTAGTAGCCGCGCAGGTCGACTTCGGGCAGGGGACCCTTTGAGATGCGACCGTCTTCGATGGCGACCGAGCGGTCGATCATCTGCCCGTCCCGAAGGACAGTGGCGCCGGTGAGGCGAAGGGAAAGCGGAGCGGTCATCATCAGTGGCGGCCCGGGGTTACGCGGTTTGGGCCTGTTTAGCGGGCGATTGTATCGCGCGGATGACATTTTGGGCGTCAAGTTGCAGGAAACATGCAGGTTTCGCCTATCAGGTGTCCGTTGGTTTGGGTTTCGGTCGGTCAGTCCGAGAGGGTCAGGGTGACGCGGTCGCCCGCGAACCAGCAGAGCCCGTATTCGACCGGCCTGCCGGTGGTGTCCTGATTGATCGCGACCGAGCGCAGCAGCGGGTCGCCTTCGGTCAGGCGCAGGTGAAGGGCCTGTGTGGCATCGGCGGGCACAGCCGTCAGCCGGGTCGAGGCGCGGGTGTAATCGGTCACGCCGCCTTCGGCCAGTGCGTCGGTGACGGAATGCAGCCTTTGCAGCGCCTCGGGCAGGTTGGGCAGAGGGTCGGCGGGGAAGGCGCTGATGAACAGGGCGATCGGCTGACCATCGGCGAGGGAAAGACCCCGGCAGATATGGACCAGCGCACCGGGGGGCAGGTTCAGGGCCTCGGCCTCGGTCGCATCGGCGCGGCGGGTTTCCTGGCTCAGGATCTCGCGGTCGGGCAGCCGGCCGGCGGCACGCAGGTTCTGGTGAAAGCGCACGCGTTTGCCGATTGGATAGTCGGTGGGCCGGGGCGTGACAAAGACGCCGGAACCGCGACGCGCGTGCACCAGCCCCTGATCGGCAAGCTCGGCCAGCGCGCGGCGAACGGTGTGGCGGTTGACACCAAAGCGGGCGGAAAGTTCCGCCTCGGTCGGGAGCTTGTCGCCGGGGGTATAGCGGGTGTCTGCGATGTCCTGGGTCAGGGCGGTTGCAATGGCGTGCCAGAGCGGGGTGCGGGGCATGGGGGTCACGGACCTTTCAGGCGCTGGCGGCTGCCGGAGTTGTCTGGTTGTAGGAATTTGCCCCGGTTTGGGCAAGGGGCGCGGTCAGCCGGTCAGTGAGAGGCGGTCGAGTTCGTGAAAGCGGCCTTCGGAGTCTTCGCCGCAGAGGGTGAGCGCGTCGATGTGGAACGGTGCAGACAGCAGCGGGGCAAGCTGGGGGCGCAGGGCGGATTCGGTTGCGCTGAGCGCGTCGGGGGCGAGCCTGCCGGTGAGGGTGATGTGAAAGCGGAACGCCTCTAGCACGTAAGGATAGCCGTAGAGGGCGAGCAGTTCGCGCTGGCGCGGGCTGAGGCTGGCGGGGTTACGGCGCTGGAGTTCGGCGTCGGTCGGGGGCGCGCGGAAGGGGTCGAGTTGCTGCACCGCCTGCGCGGCGAGGTCGGACAGGGCGGATGTGTCGCCGGTGGGCGTGAGGGCGAGGAAGCGGCCGAGGCGCGTCAGGGCGAGGGCGTCGAGTGTGATGCGGGGTTGCGTTGCGCAGAGGTTGGCAAAGGCGGTTTTCAGCTGGGCGGGGGTGGTGCCGGTGGCGAGGCGGAAGGGTGGTTTGATCGTGCCGTGCAGCCCGTATTTGCGTGGCGTGGCGGTGATGTCATGCGCCGGGGCGGGCAGGCCGGGAATATCGGGTGGCGGGCAGGGCAAACCATTGGCGGCGTCCCAGCCAAGCCATGCCGCGCCAAAGCTGGCAAGCGGGCCCGGCGGGAGGGTGTAGTAGATGGCGTAGCGGGTAAAGGTCATGTGCGGGCTCTTGGTCTGTGTGTTGTAGGCGGTGCTCTTGGGGGGCGTCGGAGGGGGGCTGTCTGCCCCCGCCTGGCCGTAGGCCAGGCCCCCCCGAGAATATTTTTGGGCAGATGAAGACGAGTGTCAGGGAAGCGGGGCGCGGAGCCAGTCGGGTTGGTAGGCGATGGTGTCGAGGCCTGCAAAGCGTTGCTGGCGGGTGAGTTCGGCGGCGAGTCTGGATTGGCGGCCAGCGGTCCAGCGGATGCCGGGTTCGGGCCAGAGGGCAGTGACGTTGAGGGTGGCGGTCTTGCGATCCGCCTTCATGTCGATGCGCCCGATCAGGCGGTCGCCGTCGAGCAGCGGAAAGACGTAATAGCCATAGCGGCGTTTGGCGGCGGGGGTGAAGACCTCAATCCGGTAGTGAAAGCCGAACAGGCGCTGGGTGCGGGCGCGGTCGCGCAGGGCGGGGTCAAAGGGGCTGAGCACGCGCAGGCGTTTCGGCGGGGTGGGCGCCTGTTCGGCCTGTTCCAGCACGTCCGGGCGGGCGAGGTGGCGGCGGGTGGTGCCGTCGGCGTTTGTGACGTTGATTTCGATGACCGTCCCCTGAGCCAGCTGGTCTGTGGCCCATGTGCGCGCCTCGGTCGGGGTCACGATATCCCAGAAGGCGGCGAGTTCGCCGGGGGTGGCAAAGCCAAGCCGGTCGAGCGCCGCGTCGCAGAGCCAGTCGATGCTGTCTGCGGGTTCGGGGATGTGGGCGTGGATCTGTTCGGGAATGACGCGTTTGGTGAGGTCAAAGAACTTGCGAAAATTTTCGCGGTGACAGATCGACAAATCGCCGCAGCGCCAGAGGTATTCCAGCGCGGTCTTTGACGGGTGCCAGTCCCACCAGCCGCCAGATGTGCGTTCTTCGCCCGCGCCGACGTCGGCCGAAGAGACCGGGCCGTGGGTTGCGATCTGTTGCAGCACTTCGTCGAATTTCTCTTCGAAACCGGCGCGGCGGTCGGTCTGCCAGCGGGCGCGCATGGCTTCGGCGTCGCGGGCAAAGCGCAGGTGCCAGTGTGGAAAGAAGTCGGTCGGGATCACCGCCGCGTCATGGGTCCATTGTTCGAACAGCGTGCGGTCGCGTTCGAGCAGCGGAGCGAGGTTGCGTGGCCGGTAGGTGGCGCGCCGCGCGAACAGGATCATGTGGTGGGCGCGTTCCACCGTGTTGATGCTGTCGATCTGCACGAACCCCAGCCGCTGGATCAGCGCCAGAAGATCCGCGCCCCTGGACGGCCCGGTGGGCGGTTCGGCCAGCGCGTGTTTGTGCAGGAACAGCCGCCGGGCGGCGGAGTTATCAAGCCGCGGGGTCACGGATCAGCGCCGTTTCAGCGTGTCGCCATAGGTGATGGTCGGGGTCAGTTCGGTGATCTTGTCATAGGGCGCATCCGGGTTTTCGACACGGTCAGCGATGATCTGCGCCGCCTTGGTGCCGATTTCCAGACGGCAGGCATCCATCGTGGCAAGCTGGCGGGGCAGGCCCTGCAACAGTTCAACCCCGTTAAAGCCGGCAAGGCCGATCTGCCCGGGAATGTCGATGCCCTGTTCCAGCAGGTACAGCAGCCCGCCTGCGGCGATCATGTCATTGGAATAATATAGGAAATCAAGCTCCGGGTTGCGGTCCAGCATCTCGCGCGTCATGTCGCGCCCCTTGGCCAGAGCCGATCCGCCGGAGTAGAACTCGCGGTCCGCAATTTCGATGCCGCCCTTGGCCAGCGCCTCGGTGAAGCCTTCGAACCGTTTGCGGGCGCGGTGATCCAGCGGCATCTTGGTGCCCATGAAGCCGATGTTCTGATAGCCGGCCTTCATGATCGCCTGCGCCATCATCCGCCCCGCGCGTCGGTGGGAAATGCCCACCATCGCATCGACCGGGGTGCCGTCCACATCCATGATCTCGACCACCGGGATGCCAGAGGCCTTGAGCATGGCGCGCGACGGATCGGTGCGCTCCAACCCGGCGATGATTACACCCGAGGGACGCCACGAGAGCATCTCGTAAAGAACGCGTTCCTCTTTTTCCGGCAGGTAGTCGGTGACGCCGAAGACCGGCTGAAGGTCGGTCTTTTCCAACACGTGGCTGATGCCGGTCATGACTTCGGGAAAGACCATGTTGGACAGCGACGGGATGATGACGGCGACCAGATTCACCCGCTGGCTGGCCAGCGCGCCGGCGATCTTGTTGGGGACGTAGCCAAGGGCCTTGGCCGCCTCCAGCACCTTTTCGCGGGTCGCGAGTGAGACATCGCCGCGGTTGCGCAACACGCGGCTGACGGTCATTTCCGATACGCCCGAAGCTTCGGATACATCGCGGAGGGTAAGGGGGCGGGTGTCGTCCTGGGCCACGGTTGGGGTGTCCTGTTTCTGCTCTGCATTGACGTTAGCGTAATGCATTGCGCAGACACAAGATATTCCGCCCTGCGGTGCGTACAATCCGATGCAGGTTCGACGGGTTCGGCGGCCTGTGGTCGCGGCGGTTGCGGGGTGGCGGGCATTGTTGGCGGTATCCGCGAAAGACACACAAAAAACGCCTGTGCGCAGGTGACAGGGTCAGATCCTGTCGCTAAAAGGGCCGCGTGTGGTCCTGTGGCTCAACTGGATAGAGCAGCCCCCTCCTAAGGGGCAGGTTGCAGGTTCGAGTCCTGCCGGGATCACCATAAATATCATTACCTTATTGCCAAAGAAAGCCAATGTCTGCGCAAAAACAAGCAATAGTCTGCGCAAGACAAGGCCCATGATGCCACAAGAATCAGATTTTATATATTAATTTCAAATTGTTGAGCCTTGTGTCAGCCGGTAAGAGACTTCGCCCTTACCGGCCTCTTTTGCGCCGATTTGACAGGCAGATCGAATTCCTTTCACTGAGTGGCACCAAGGTTCCGGAACCTTTCATCCCTCGTCTTTCAGGCCTGGCCGGCCCGAGAGCACCGCCGCGGCGTTGGTCCGGCGCATTGAAAGGACTCCGCCATGACTCGTGCGACCTCCACGATCCCGTTCAGCACAATCAAATTCATCGACAACATCCCGCGCCTGTCTGATCTGACCGAACGGCTCACGCAGAAGCTCCGCGAGATCCGAATGGAGCTGAACCAGCGTGAACCTGACAGAATGACCGCGGGAAGAGCGCAGAGCAGATATGATCTAATCACCGACGTCGATACCATCAGGATCAAGCGTCGGGCCATGCGGTATCTTGAGCGCCTGCACAACTCGACAGGGACTCAACATCTGCCTCAGCGTGACGAGGCGTTATTGACGCCTTTGCGCGGTGGTCTGCCGGTTGCCCGGATTGTGACCGAACATGAGGCGGACGAGATCGCGGCCGCGCTTCACGCAGAAATGCCCTGGATGGCCCCGGCGACGGAAGTGGTCTGGCATGGCCTGAGAGCTTCCGCTCGGAAGCAGCTGCCCGGCCTCCGTTTCGATCCACTTGTGTTGGTCGGATCCCCTGGGATCGGCAAGAGCTTCTGGGCGCGCCGCCTTGCGCATCATCTCGAGGTGCCTACCACTTCCATCGATGCAACGGGTGAGCCTGCTGCCTTCTCCCTGGTCGGCGCGCAACGCGGCTGGGGCAGCGCGAGCCCGGGCAAGCTGATCCAGACCGTTCTGCGCGAACGGCACGCCGGCCCCATCGTGATCATCGATGAACTGGAGAAATCCGGGAATGTCCAATCGACTCAGGGATCACGTCACACTCTGACCGATGCCTTGCTACCGCTTCTGGAGCGGATGACAGCCGAAACCTGGGAATGTCCCTACTATCAAATCCGTGTCGACATGTCTTGGGCGAACTGGGTGATGACTGCCAACAGCCGGTGGGGGTTGCCCGCGCCTCTGATCAGTCGCTGCATCGTGCTCGATCTGCCGGATCTGACAGGATCGCAGCTGCGGACCTTTATCGAGGCGCAGGGTGCGAAGCGAAGCCTCCCGCGAGTAGCCATCGATGCCACGTCGGACGCAATCCAGCGGGCGATAGCTGCAGGTCGCACGCCGAGCTTGCGGACGGTCAGTCGAATGTTGGATCACGTCGAACTTCAGACGCACCGGCAGCTGCTACAATGATGCCAGATGAGCACAAGCTGCGCCATGGTGTTCATGGCTGGAAGCCCTCCAGCTTGGCGCTTCATGGCCAGCTTTCAGTGCTTCGAAATATTTCAAAAGCCCAGCTGTCAGACCGTTCCCAGCCGACATTACAATATCTGGGCGAAAGTGGTTAGAAAGCAAAGAAAGTATACCTCCGGTATGTTCGGTTGCTTACCGGTAAGCAACCGAACATACCGGAAGCGACCTTGGTATAGATCAAGAAGAAGGTTCCGCCGCACCTGAGACATATCAGGAGACTGTTTCCGGGCCAACATGGACCAATGAAGCTGCGCGGGCGACTGCCCGACACAAGGGCGGATTTCTGACACAATGGGCGGATTGCGGTCGTTCGCTGCGGCCTGCACCAATGGCAGGAAACTGGAACATCATTGCCAGTGTTTCAGCAGACCCAGACCAAAGCCCATACTTGGCTCCTTCACCGAAAGAATTCATGCTCGTGTCAGCTTTAGGTTGAAGGCAGCCATTAAGGCGAAGATAGTGAGAACGGCGCGCATTACACTTCTTTTCTAGTTTGGCAGAATAGGCTTAGATTAATGGTTTCTTTCCTAGAGATTTCACCGGAACAAATCCAACGCCTAGACGAGCACTTGCTAGTGGAGCTACTCCGCAGGCTTGCTAAAGCTGAAATGTTGAAGAATGGCCTCCCATTGAGGGATGTGAATGTCCCAACGCAAATACACATACCCGACGGAGGCGAAGACGGACGCGTCTCGTGGAGCGGGGGTGTAAACGAGACAGACTACCTGCCCAGTAGGCATACGATTTTTCAATGTAAAAGAAGTGATCCTGGTCCCGCCGGCTGCAAGAAAGAAACTTGGAAAAAGGGAACAGGAACCGCGGACAGTCCGGCTGAACTAAACGAGGCACTGGAAGACGCCTTAGTTGCAAGCGGATCCTACATTATCGTTACTGGCAGCGCCGTAGTCGGCACCAAAGTTACGGCTCGGGTCAACAAAATCGAAGAAGGCATAAGGGCCGCAGGTAAAAACCCGGATTTGTTGTCAAGTATTCGGATTTATGACGCCAATAAGTTATCTGACTGGACATCCACTCACCCGGCAATTGCGTTGTGGCTAAACGGCATTTTGCAAGAAGTCGACCTTGGTGGCCTGCAGTCATTTGATCTATGGTCTCAAGATGGCGACATATCGCAGGTGGCGTTCCAGACCACCGAAGAACCACGCTTCCGCCTGACAGGAAACGCCGCCCGAGCTTTAAGATCTGAGTTAGGAATCGATCAAGAAACGATCAATTTTGAGCTGCTTCAGGCAGCAATTGAACACTTCTTCGCCTCCGGTCAAAATTCCGTTCGTGTTGTTGGTCCGTCAGGTTTTGGTAAGACACGCGTCGTTCATGAACTATTCTCGAAGTCATATGATGACTGCCCAACACTCGATACTTCGTCAGTGGTATTTTGCGAATTTGAAGATGTTTCTCAACGTCTTGGCAGCCTTGCCTTGAATTTGGTCTCGAGCGGAGCCGAAAGCGTCCTGATCGTCGATGATTGTCCTGACAGTTCTCACACCGACTTGTTCAGAAAAGCTCAAAGACAGGGGTCCAGAGTTAAGCTGATCACTTTGAACGTGGAAACGCGGTCTCAGGGAGTCCATGGGAACCTTGTCATCGAACTACTGCCCGCTTCAGATGACCTTATTAGCAGGATTGTAGAGGGCAGTCCCTATCCTAATGCAAAGAATGACATTGGCTTCATTCGGGACCTAGCTCAAGGTTTTCCCAGAATGGCTCTTGTGGCAGCAGAAGCGGCGGAGAACGGTGACGCAGCGCTAGTTTCGGTTGATGCATTGGTGGATCGGATTGTCTGGGGGAAAGATAAGGAGGATGCAGAAGCCCTTCGAGCGCTGCAATTTTTAAGCCTATTTACACTTGTCGGAGTGGAAGGAGATAGGCAATTTGAACTGGCGCAATTGGCAAGCTTTATGGAAGCATCAGCCAAAGAAGTTTTTCGAAGTTTGGCAGTCTTTGGTGATCGCGGTATTGTTGGGAGAGTGGGGGACTTTGCAGAAGCGCGTCCACAGCCACTGGCGGTAAGGCTAGCGGTTCAATTGCTTGACACCTCGCCAGATGGAGAACTTACCCGGCTATTTGAGAACATCGACACCGAGTTGCGTTTCAGATTGCTTGGGAGGTTGAGGTGGCTAAGCTTCGATCATCGTGTTGCTGGTCTTGCGTTAAGCATTGTCGAAACAGTTATCCCCAATATCGATGCGCTCAACACAGACGAAGGTTCCAAATTCATGGATCGGCTAGTTCATCTGGAACCCGATCTGGCAATGGTTACGTTTGAGAAATTCCTTTCACACTTGTCAATCGATGAGCTCCTGGCGTTCAGAGACGGTCGCCGCAATACAGTTTGGGCGTTAGAGAAGCTTGTTTTTCGGGATGAGAGTTTTGAGCAGGCGGCCCATCTATTGCTGAAACTAGCTGCGGCGGAGAACGAAAATTGGGGGAACAATGCTCACGGTCAATTTGTTGGACTGTTTCAACTGCATCTATCAGGCACTGAGGTTGAACCAACAAGACGACTAGCGATCTTAGATGCTGGGCTGAAGCATGAAGATGCCAGAGTAAGGTCGGTTTGTATCGATGCGCTCGGCAAGATGCTGGATACGGGGCACTTTTCAAGGTCTGGTGGCAACGAACGGATTGGTGCAGAACCAGCCCTCCAAGACTGGCAACCCGCAATCTATCAAGATATTTTCGATTTCTATAACGCAGCGATTGATCGACTTACAGATATCGCGTTGGATGCGAACGTCGAGACGTATGAAAAGGCTACTTCGCATCTTGGAGGCAATATTCGTGGGTTGCTTTCGTACCCCGATATTTTCGATAATCTACGAAGCCAAGTAACGAGGGTTATTGAGAAAAATCCTGAATGGACCAAGCCAATCAAGTCGATAAACCAATGGTTTTTCTTCGACAGCAAAGAAGCTCCGACGGATTATGTCACTCAAGTGCGTGACTGGTATGACGAGTTGTTTCCAGACTCCAAAGTGGACCAGCTGTTGCTTTTGTCTGGAGGGTGGCCCGGCGACTTCCACGATATTGGTGTCCCGTATGACCCTGAGAGCGACACAGACCATGAGTATGCAATAAATCGCATTCGCGAGATTGTCTCCACTCTTTCAAGAGATGCGAAAGACAACTCAGAGTTAGTTGGCAAGATTGTCCGTGGTGAATTCAACAGTGCTTGGGCGCTTGGATATGCACTGGCCAGTCATGTTGAGGATCCCGAAGCATTGATGGGTTTGGCTTGTGAGGCGCTTTCCCCCCCGACAGAAACGGTAATATGCCTAAAAACATTTTGTGGCATGATATCTGGGGGCTTTAGTCGATCTCGCGATGTCGGAATGGCCAGCTTGGAGATTTCTTTGAACGCGCCTGAACTAGACGGTCACGCCATTTCGTTGATTTCAGCGGCTCAAATGGATTCTGAAATTGCATCACGCGTTGCCCAGTTAGTTACGGATGGTCTGTGCGACCCACGACATGCTGCGACGCTGAGTTGCGGCCGCGGCTTTGATGATCATGACTTCGAGACTATCCTGCCGCTCGCAGATGCAATCAAACAAACCGGACCGCAGGGAATATGGTCCGCCTTGGACTTGGTTTTTATGTACAGATACGGACAACCCGAAAGCTTTGTGGAAAAAGCATCTTATGTGAAGGAGCTTTGCTCTCATCCTGACATTTTCTCCGTTGAGGCCATCGGGGTAATGGACGCCCATCATTGGAAAAAGAGCATTGAAAAACTCTTTAGTTCGGATCAGGTGGACAACGCGCTCGTGGAAGCCCTTTGTGATCGCTCGCTGGAACTGGCAACCAAAGCGGAACATGACGTTCAGCTGGAAATGGATGATGCAGCGTGCAAGGTTTTATTACTCGCTGTGCAGTACGATCCCGCCTTAGTGTGGAACAAAGTGCTGGTAGCATTTGACAATGCAGATGCCCTAACAGAATGGCGGTTACATAACCTACTAAAAGGTTCGGATCGAACGCCCGGTCAAGCTGGAATTCTGAATGATCTCCCCGAGGAAATTTATCTGAATTGGATAAGTGAGAAGCCCAACGAGCGGCTTGAATTCGTGCTTGAATGGGTCGAGTTGGTCGAAAAAGGAGACGAGAGCAGTCTCTTTTGGACTGCCCAGTTTATTTCGTTGATCGAAACCTATGCATCCGACGTTTCTCAGCTTGGAGGAATCTATAGCAGATTGCTTTCCGGTGTAAGTTGGGGTCCGTTTTCTTCTCGATTAAAACCCCTATTTCCGCTTTTTGAGAGCCTTAGGAACAACCAAAACCCAATAGTTAGAAAATGGGCCAACGACTGCGTCCGGAGCCTAACCACAAGTATTGTGCAAGAAGAAAGAAGGGAAGCAAATCGGGAAGCAGAGCTACGAGGATAGCATTTCTTAGATATATCATGTCTGCTTTTGAGGCCGAAGCGGCTACACCCCCTTTGGTGTTTGAATGGCAGGAAAGGTGAAGGATTTCTGATGTGGGTCGCGGCGGAACGTTGCGCACTGGCGCGTCCACGACCCGCGTTGGAAAACCTTCACCGTAGCGGACCTTGACCGATCCAGACGATGCCGCATCGCAGACCACAAGATCAACAGGATTGATGAGCTGCTCCCTTGGAACTATGAAAGTTGCAAGGGGAGCTTACGATGCTCCCGGCAATGCGCTTGATAGAAAATACCCTCCGTATTCGCCTTACACCCCAAGGAGGGCGAAGTTTTAGAAAGGTCAAAGCTATGTTTTTTGGACGCCGAAAAAAATGGAACGGACAGGTCGCAACTTTCCTTCCAACCTTTGGTTTAGATATCGAGACAGTCGGCCATATGGCGGCTTTAGAAGCGCTTGATTTAGTCTATCCTAAAGGTTTCAGCGCAGAGGAAGGCTCTCTCTATCTCGCTTATCTAAGCTATTCTACATTCGTTAAAGAGCACGACCAAAGGGCGGTAGACCTAAAAGAGCGTATCACCCACGCTGAAAACACTTGGATAGCATCGGGTCGGGTTAATCCAACCAATGTCATAGCCTGGCAAGATAAAGCGCGGTCTTGGGAACAAGACTTACTCAAATGATACAAGTTTTTGGTGGCCTCGTTTGGTTCATTATCGGCCCATAACCGACGTCCGTCGGAAGGGTTGTCGCTACGGTGCGGCATCCACGAACCGGTCATTCAGGGCATCATGCAGCACGGCTTGCGGCGTGGTAGGCCAACCGAAGAAACCCTACTGACAACCAAGCGTATTGGCTTCGATTAGCGATAGGGAGGCAGTCCTTACGTCACTCCTGGAACTTTATTTCTGTATGCGGACCCCAAGAAATGAATTTCAGGTGAGACAGATCTTTAACCCCTTCCCACTCGGGGACAAATTCAATGCAAGAAATCAGAGTGGAGAAGTGTGCTGCAATCTGTTCCTTCATGTCTCTCTCCGAGCACTCCTGCGGGAGGCTGTCATATGAATAGTCATCCTCATCCGGCTCCACCAAATCAATCCCACGAAGTTTCAACCCGACAATTTTTCCTTCAGCCTCTTCAAGAGTGAAAATATCAGCCTCAATGGAAGCACCAGGAAGCTTCAAGAATTTCTGCGAATCTGTTCCTATTTTCTGGCGAAGCCATTCGGCGACTACGGCAAACCTATGAGATTGCGCAACAATAAATATGGGAGAAATAAATTCATCCTTGGGGTGAGCCCTAATCAAACCATTTGAGTCGAAATACGCCTCGAATGCAACGCCAGCATAAAAAATCTCAGCTTGAGGGAATGGCTTCCCAGAAAGATAGCGATCCAAGCCGTCCAGCAATTTCATGGCTGAGTTCGAGTTGCCACAGGCAGCTTGGTATACGTTCCGGCCCAACACAAAAATTCCGTCGCATGAGGGTTGCCGCTCCGCCAAAACGGCCGACACCTTGCCGATAGCTGGATTCTGCGTATACCAGCTGTACGTCCTTAGAGCCCTAATTATTGGATCAGGAGTACCTTCCCCACCTTCAGCAACGTAGGTGGCATCCTTCAATGCCTCTTCAGAGAGGCTGTCCAAGATCACACGCAAATCGGCGTCTTCTTCTTGCTCGTCAGCTTCAGTGAGAATTTCTTCAGTAGGCTGCGCTTCGGCAACGAACTCTGGTTTCTCGTCTTCCTGCACTTTAAATTCAGGCTCTTCTACAGCAGGGGCAGCCTCCTCCTCCTCGCCGTTTTCATCGTGAGATCGATCATTCTTCTGCTCTGGATGTTCAACTTCCTTAACTCGAGCGTCCTCTGCCTCTTGCTCGATCTGAACTGCCCTTGCGAGTTGCTGAACCGACTTCGCATCTCCTCTGGAACTGATTAACTGAACAAGTTGAGGAATGGTGAGTATGTATAGCTCTTCTATTCCAGAAGTTAGCGCTATTTCTGCAGACAAGGTGGGGTGCGGGCAGGTAACCACCTTTGGTTTCGCGCTATTATTGCGTACCTTCCCGTCATAATCTTTGTACCTTTGGGGCGAAAATACCCAGTCTGGCTTTCCATCATGCGTGATAATAATCACTTTCTGGATTTGCTCTTTGGACAAGGTGTCTCTGAGAATTTCCTGCCAAAATACTAAGTCGCCAAAACGGTTTGCTCCGCTTCCCCCGACTTCCCCATCATCGCCTTTTTTCCTACTATCCTGATATCCAGGTGGAACTCTACCTTCGCTTCTGGAACCGAACTCTCTCTGGGCTGTGGGGATGTCAGGAAAAGCGCCGCGCAGAGCTATTCTCTCAAAGAAAGGGAGGATGTCTTCCTCCACCTTCGCGGTATCGACTTCCTTCATTACCTTCAAAGCCCTAATTAGCTTTTTCTTTGCATCATCGAGGAAGTCCAAATACTGCGACCTTCCACCGAATGCCTTTCGGACCGCCAAGTCATCATCGACAAAAAGTGAGGCAGACTCTGTCAGGGACTCCAGCTCTTTTTCAATAGACGTTATTTTGGGCCGCGCTGGAAATAGGACGTCTGGCGCTCCCCTGTGCTTGTGCAGCTCATGTAAACTCCATATCGGAATATGAACCTTCCCGCTCAGTCCTCCAGCTGAAGCCCAGTCCATAAACTCCCTGCGCGCACCAGACGAGAGTCGATACATCCAGACTAGTGACGACGTGTCCAAGTATATTGCTGTATGGCTCGGGTGCGACAATGCTTCTAGCACCGCGTCATCTTGAGCTTCTCTGTCGAAGGGGTCTCGAGGGATTATCACAAATACTGCTCCGATCTCTGTTAGGCGCAGACATTTTCGACGCCCGACCGCTCAGCACTACTTAATCTTCGTTCTCAAAGCGCAGCAAGGGCTTGGGGGGATCTTGTGGGTGCCTTGTGGCGCATCAAATTGCGTTGGGATGCTTCTAATATTGCGTTTCAGGTATCATTCCACGGCGAAGCGGCGACCTCGCGATAATGTTTAGCTTATTGCAGGCTTACCACGAAGGGAGAAGCAGCGCGACCGTCCGCTATCTTCGTATTCCGTTGAAAAACTCGGCCCGGTGGACCTCTTCGCACAGCCGACGTTCCGAACGGATACCCATGATGTAGCCAACCAGCAGCATCCGCCCTCTCGGGACATTGCTGCACAATGCCCTGCCGGGTGACAGATCATCAGTTCGGGATCAACCGACGGTCGCCCAGTGGAGCTGTAGAACGGTGCCAGATGCTGCCGGATCCCGGCCAGATCGACAAACCGGTCCACCGCCCGGAGCATGTGGTCGGCCGGGACATGTGTCTCGATCGAGAACTCGTAGAACAGAGCGCTCTGCGCTTGCTGTCGGGATCCCATCATCGCCGCTCACCTCCACCTGCCACATGGAAATTGAATCAGCGCTCAGGGCTTCACGCAAGCAGAGTTTTTCAACAAAATAGGCTGGAACCGGTCATCCGCTGCGCTTGGCACGAACGGCAGGAGTGGGCCGATCGATGCGGTGGACACTCCCACGTAAATCAGGGCAGGTCGCCATGGGTAATGACAAGATCGTGATGTCCCCCGCAGGCTTCAACGTACCTGCTGATGGAATCGAGGCTGGGCACAGGTCCGCTAAGGGCCTCCATACGGGCAATCGTCGGCTCTTTCATATCCGAGTTTCGAGCCACATCGGCCTGGGTCATGCCGACCGCGTCCCTCAGGACACGGAGTTTCATGGCGATCTCGCGCTTGTGGACATTCTTTGCCTGCCGTTTGACCACATCGGGACGCGCGTCGCGTATTCTCTGGTGAAACGTTCTGGTAGCAGTGGTCATTGTCATGTCTCACAGAATGGGTTGATCAATTCGAACTGCCGGAACACAAGGGATGCGCCCTGATTACTGCTTTAGTCCGATGTCGCGATCACGCCGTCCAGCCATCTCGACCGGGAAGAATTCCGCCTGTCGATCGACAGGATGATCCTCGACTCCACTCATTCCAGCAGATGAATGGCATCGACCTCGTAGCGATCGACAAGCATTTCGCATAGATCAAGGCTTACCGTCTTCGCACCCGGGAACCGGTGCAATACTGAAGATGGTCATGGTGCTCCCAACGCTCCCTATATAGCAAATGTGTTATCAAAATTCAAGATCAGGTAAGGCTGTGAGGCACAGTCATCCGGGCGTCAGGGGAGCCTGGTCAGGGCTCCATCCGGAAGCGGCCGTTGCAGGGCCTTCGCGTCCTCCCAGTCCGCCGTCAGCCAGGTCTCCCATTCCGCAGGAACCGTGAGGATGACCGGCATCGCTTTCGGATGAATTTCGGCCACCTCGCTATTCGGCTCGGTGGTGAGGAACCCGTAGAGATCGTCTGTGGTCTCGCCATCCTTCAGTCTTCGGATGCTGGTCCATTCCGACACCCAGAGCCCCGCGAACATAGCCGGGCGATCGTCTGCGATCGAGAACCAGGCGTTCCCCTCCCCCTTGCCGGCCGGTTCGGCAAAGGATGTGAGCGGGACAAGACAGCGGTTCTCGGGCTTCAGCCACCGGCGCCAGTGCGGCGAGCCGGTGTTGCGGATGTTGGTGACACCGCGGTCAATGCCGGACTTGGAGTGGAACTGCTTCGGGCTCGGCATCCCCCAGCGTGCGGTCTGCAGGACAAGGTCATCGCCATCCAGACGCGCGATAGGGGCGGATTGGTCCGGGTAGATGCTGTCTTGGGTTCCGAGGTTGCCGAGGCGGTCGACGACATTGCGATCCGGAAAAAGGCCGCGCATCGCGTCCTGGCTGCGGGTGTGGGAGTAAAGGTTGCACATGTCTGTCTGATCCTTCAGCTCTTTCCTTCACGGATAGCCGAGAGCCGATCTCAGTCAACACATCCCACGGGTCGCAACAGCTTCACCCTCCACCTTTTTCGGCGCTCTTGCTCCATTGAATGGGCAATTTCACTGGACGGAGATCGGCTGAAGCTGGGCGTCGGTGTCGAGCTTCAAGAGGCTGCGCCACAGCGGCGTCTTGAACACATGATCCACTTTCTTCCCGGCAAGGTCATCGTCGGTTAGGACAAGCAAGCCCGCCCATTCCAATGGTCGCAGGACGCAGGAGGAGAATGCAGCCATCTCCCGCCAGCCTGCATTGTCCCAGTCCGGGCCGTCTCCGTAGAAGGCGCCGAACAGCGCTTTCTCGGTTGTGCCGTGGTCGGCCTCGACATTGATGACGTTCATCCAGACATCCCATTTTCCAAACGGCGCCTCTTCAAAACGGGAGTAGGCCGCATGGTCGATTTCGAGGACGAAAAACGGAACCAGTTCCGATAATAGCCGCCCTGGGGCTTCGGCAAGGTCTGCTCCCCGCTTGGTCAGCCTGAACTCTCCTTTGAAATGCCGCGCCAGGCGCAGCCTAATCAAAAGGAAGTGGAGTAGTTCGAGCGGGGGAAACTCATATTCGTTGATCACCTTGTTGTACCGAAACATTTCTTCCGCACTGCGTCCCGGCCAGTCAAAGTGTTCGACCGCCCAGTGAACGAAAACGCGCTTAAACGCCATGGTTTTGGTCAGCCCGATGGCTCTGTGTTCACGCGTGTATTGAAGCGTCAGCAAGGCGGCGCGCAGCATCGGCGAATGCGCAAGGTCGGGATGGTCATCTGACAGGGTATGAAACGTGATCATGTCGGGATGCTGCCACATGGCATTTCCGGGGACCAGATACTTTGCCAATGCCCGGATCAATATCCCACCGGGTTGGCAACGGGCGCCCGTTGGGGCTTGCTTGACCTGCTCTCTGCCATGGCGTTCAAGGTCCGGGCAGAAGGAGGGTCGACGATGGCTGGGGAAAAAGAGATTCAGGACAAGCTCGCGAAGCTTGAGGCGCTGTTCTCACGAGGCGCTACGGCTGGTGAACGTGCGGCGGCAGGTGCGGCACGTGACCGCCTGCAAGCCAGGATTGTCCTTGAAGCAGATGGAAAAGGCGAACCCGAGACCGAACTGCAGTATTCGCTGCCGGATGTCTGGTCGGTCCGGATTTTTGTGGCGCTTTGCCGCAAGCATGACATCAAGCCGTACCGCTATCCCAGGCAACGGCGCACAACTGTCATGGTCCGGGTGCATCAACCGACCTTTGAGAGTACGGTGGGAGAGGAGTTCCGAGCACTGCACCGGGAACTCACCGCGTATTTCGGCGACATGGTCGAGCATCTGATTGCCGATGTCATGAAGGCGGATGGCAACGACGAAACCCTGGAGCAGCGCAAGCTGCCACGCTGATGCGACGACCCTCGCGGCACGTTTCAATTCACACCAATGTTGCCCATGGTAAGCTAAAGGGCGGTGTGCTGATCCATTTCTCTGCTGTGATGCGTTCAATCAGAATAGGACACGTTCGGGGCATAAGCTGATCGGATGCGCACCCTTGGATGAAAAGGAGACAAGGATGTTTTCACGCGCCACCCGGGCAGTCACCGCCTTCGCCAGTCTGCTGTCCGTCACGGCCTGTTCCGTTTTCGGCAGCGCGGCAGCTCCGGAGCCGGAGTACCGGGTGACATTGTCCGACCCACCATTCGAGGTCCGCGGCTACGGCGAACTGGTCGTTGCGAAAACCCCCATGGGCGAAGGATCACGCGCGGCGTTTGGCCGTCTTTTCGATTATATTTCGGGCACGAACACCGGAGGGCGCGACATTGCTATGACCGCCCCCGTCCTGAACACCGACAACTCGAACGGATCGAAGATCGCCATGACCGCGCCAGTGCTCCAGAACCGTGAGGGCGTGCGCGAGATGGTCTTCGTCCTGCCCGCCGAGATGACTCTGGACACCGCTCCTGTGCCGACCGATCCAGCCGTCACCCTCGGTACCATTCCGCCGCGACGGGTCGCGGTCGTGCGGTACTCCGGTTTCATGGCCCGCAACGCGGCTGCCCAAGAGGCCCGTCTGCGCAACTGGATGGCGGACAAGAACCTGACGGCGCAGGGCGCCGCAGAAGTGGCGGGGTACAATCCGCCGTGGACGCTGCCACCCTGGCGCCGCAACGAGATCCTGATCCCGATTGAAGACGATTAGCGTTCCGCCGAACATTGAAGTTCCCATTTCGTTCCCGTTTGACTACTCTCTGCAAAAGATCTGCAGAAGGGGACGGGGCATGGCAGGGGCAGGCTATCTCGAGAAGCTGAACGACAACCAGCGCGCCGCCGTGGAATTTGGCGTCGGCTCTGATACATTGCCTCCGCCGCTGCTCGTGATCGCAGGGGCCGGGTCGGGCAAGACCAACACGCTGGCGCACCGCGTGGCGCATCTGCTGGTCAACGGGGCCGATGCGCGGCGCATCCTGCTGATGACCTTCTCGCGCCGTGCGGCGACTGAGCTAACCCGCCGGTCGAGCGGATTACGGCGCAGGCCATGGGCACCTCGGTCGCCGCCGAGGAGCTGACCTGGGCGGGGACATTCCACGGCATCGGCGCGCGTATCCTGCGCGAAAATGCGCTGTCTATCGGCCTGCATCCCGACTTCTCGATCCATGATCGCGAGGACAGCGCGGATCTGATGAACCTCTCTCGCCGCGGGCTGGGGTTTTCCAAAACCGAAAGCCGTTTTCCGGCCAAGGGCACCTGCCTCGCGATCTATTCCCGGGTGGTGAATGCAGAGGCGCCGCTGGGCGACGTCTTGCGCGACCATTTCCCATGGTGCGCGCCGTGGCAGGCAGAGCTGAAACAGCTCTTCGGCGCCTAGCGGCGCAGCAGAAACTCCGAGGGAAACCGTCACCGATAAGGAGTTGGCCGCGGTCAGGTTCGAAGAGGAATTGGAACGCCTGCTTGGGCAGTAGGTCTGATTCCGCGGGCTCCGTGAATAAGCCACTGCAGGGCTTTTCACCGGCGTTCTTACAACAGATCGATCTACCGTAAGGCTCCCAGGACATCATCCAGAAGGTAAACGGGGCCGAAATCCTGACCCTCTGGCGCGAAACGGGTTACGCCTGCATCCCGGAGCCTGCGCGCCACCACTCGACCATCCGTCTTCTCGCGCATAGACAACAATTTTAACGTTGTGAATTTTGCGTGGAACGCCGCAATGTCTGCGTCTGTCACATAGAGCCCGTTCCGGCGTGTCGCCGGATTGAACAACTCGGTTGCCGAGATGTGACCGGCATTGAAAAGAGCAGGCATAGCACCGCTCTCATTTAGTCCGACCTCTCGTGCAAACACACCGAGGGTTTTGACGTCCGGTTTCTCTCCGCGCAGCTTGTTCATGTCGCTCCACCGCACATACAAAGATGTATATCCGACGAGACCCGGGAGTCGCCCGACCTGGACCAGGCCCTTCTGCGCCGCATCAATGGCTTGCTTGATATCAACGCGTGCGCGTCCGGCAGCAACTCCCAGAGGCAGCCAGTTCGCGTCATCGGCCTCCACCGTGATGGCATCTTTTGTAAGTTCATCAAGCAGAGCGTCGGCGTCGGCGGTATCCCATTGGAGTTTCGAGACTGCTTGAGGAACTACCGGTTGAATGACGTTCTGACGTATGAGGATCTCGAATTGACTGGATGATACGCCTAATCGTTTTCTCATCGCCGTTGCCATGACCAGGCGCTTGGCTTGTGCGATCGCTGGTCGAGCAAGCTTTGCATCAAAGGTCAGGCGAGCGTTATGGCGATCATCCCCGAAATCCACAATACCGACGTGCTCCAGGATCTGCCGGGTGATTTGTGCGGACCGCCCAATCTCTTTCGCCGCGGTCACTACTGAGTATAGCCGTGGCGTGGAGAGGGATGTCCCCAGAACGGTCTCGCCCGCCGGAATGGCCCAAGTCTTAAAGATGACTTCGCGCAGAACATCACGATAAGGAGCACATCTTATATCATTCGCCATGTCCTGTGCCAGCCAACGATAAAGCCGACCGAAAGCCTTCTGGGGACTGAATTGCGGTCCATCGACCTTGCCTGCAACGTCGAGCAATGTTTCGGTCAATGCATCCGGGCCCTGACGCGCGCAGTCAAACCCGACCTCGCGGGCCGACCGTTTGCTGTCTGACCCGCCCGGGATGAACTGGATTATCTCAGCACCCAAAAGTTGGCAGAACCTAGCAGCTGTATCGATGGGATGCTTCGAGAGCCACGTCAGATCTGTTCCTGATGAAAGGCGGTCATCCAGCCATAGGTCATAGCTTGTGATCGGCTGGTGGGGCTGATCCAGCCTTCCTGTCACAACGTCATCGGTGATACTACGAAGGCACGTGGCAAAATCATAGCGTGTCAAGGGGGATGCGATGTTCCAGAGCGGAACGAGAGCCTGTCCATGGCGGAGGCACACCTCCACGTATCTCAGCTGCCAGTCGCCTCGCATGACCATCTGGCCCTGTGGCGTTACCGTGGAAGAATCAATGTCTTCCCGGAGACACGCGGGGCATCCTCTGACTACTGGATTGATCAGGGCGCGAGAGACGAAGTCCTCCTCTCTGAACCGGACCTGAACACTCGCCAAGGGCTGCGGTGACCAGGACAGCAATTCCTGAAGCGCCGGATCCTGGAGGCCAAACATTTCTGCGATGACTTTGGTCTGACGATCATCGAGGTTGATCAGCTTCTTGGTTGATAATCCGAGCTCATTGCAGAAGCCGGAAAGCGATAGGCCCCGAATACCTGCTGCGCGTGACACGAACGATACCACCCCCTCACGAGGTTTAGGCTCAGGTTTTATGGAGATTGAATTAGGCAGGGAGCCGCTCCAGATTAAAAGGGTAGATCAACGATGAACTAAGGCTCAAAGAAATATCAGGACTCAAGGTCGTTCTCGCCGATTTCAAAAAATGGTCCTCTGTCGATCATCCATTCCGTCAGTTTTTCGACGGCCGTCTGTACATTGGCCGGTTTTCTCAGTGCGCATTCCCATACAATAGCGATCCGCCATCCTTCTTTTGAAAGCGTTGCCACTGCCGCCTGATCGCGCCGGACATTGGCAGCGAACTTGTCTGCCCAGAACTCAGCGCGCGTCTTTGGCGTAGACGCATATCGGCAGCCTTCATGCTGATGCCAGAAGCATCCATGCACAAATATTACGACCCTGTGCTTTGGCAAAACCAGATCTGGTCGCCCGCTCACGGTCTTGACGTGAAGCCGGTAACGGAATCCTCGCGCGTGAAGGGCGCGGCGCAGCAACAGCTCAGGCCGGGTGTCCTTGCCGCGGATTCCGGACATCATCCGGGACCGGGTCTCCTTGTTGACAATATCCGTCATTTGGCTCCTGGCATCGCCCGGCCCACCTGGTATAAAGGCAGACAATGGTTCATCCTGTGAGGTATCTGATTTGCCAGCCA
This sequence comes from Puniceibacterium sediminis, assembly GCF_900188035.1. Taxonomy (GTDB): domain Bacteria; phylum Pseudomonadota; class Alphaproteobacteria; order Rhodobacterales; family Rhodobacteraceae; genus Puniceibacterium; species Puniceibacterium sediminis. The sequence goes on from NZ_FZNN01000002.1 coordinate 338,248, forward strand.
AATTCGGCATTGTCGATCTGTTTGCCGGTCCAGGTGGACTGGGAGAGGGGTTTTCTTGCCTCAAGGTGGGTGATCACACACCTTTTCACATCGGCATTTAGGTTGAAAAGGAAGCGTCAGCGCATCGGACGCTCAGGCTGCGGGCTTTTCTCCGGCAGTATGATTCCGAGCACGGGAAGCTACCGCAAGCCTTCATCGACTTCCACGCAGGGTTGACCAAAGAACCAGTATGGCAAGAGGTTGACGCACACGCATGGTCACATGCTGAAGCCGAGGCGCGCTGCCTCGAGCTGGGTAAAGGGGATGCCAGCCGGGCTGTCGATTCTGCCATCATTACGCTGCGCCGGAACTTTGACGATACGATCCTGATCGGAGGGCCGCCCTGCCAGGCTTATTCGCTGGTCGGCCGTGCTCGTTCAAAAGGGAAGGCCGGCTATGTGCCCGAGCAGGACGAGCGGCACTACCTGTTCCGTGAATACATCAGCGTTCTCGACCGCCTGCGCCCGGCGGCCTTCGTCATGGAAAACGGCAAGGGCATGTTGTCCTCGACCATCTAAAGCCGTCTCGTATTCGAGATGCTGATGGAGGACCTTGCATCGCTCGGTACGGGTAAGCCGCCTCTGCAAAATCAGCCTACTGAGGAGATCGAGCGACGTTTCTTGCTGCGGTGCCGCGAGCGGAAGCCGCCGTTCGCTGCAGCTGCATAATTCAAGCACACCCGACCGGCAGCAGAGCGGACAAACCGGGCTTTCGCTGCGCGGCGCACGAAGGCCCGTCCTTTGGAGAAGTAATTCATGGAACGGCGCGCGGATCACAATTGTCCTCTGACGATCTGCATGATCTTCGCGGCGCAGAGCAGCCAAACGCTTTTCTGCGCTCGGGTTGGAAACAATGTGACTGATCGCTATGTTTGAGATCCGATTGATTGCGGTAGCACCAATGCCATCCGCTCGAAGGTCGTAGCGTAGGTGTTCCATGTCCCAAGAACGAGAGTGCTTCTACTGCGGATGCAAAAAGCAGCTCGCTGAGTTCTCGCACGAGCATATCTGGCCGGATGCGCTCGGAGGCGATCATCTCCCTGACTTTTGGAAGACGGATCACGTTTGCCGAAGCTGCAACAATACGTCCGGCGTGTTCGTCGATGGCGCATTTATCAAAGGTTTTGCCGTCACCGGAGAACGAGCAAACGACGCTCTGAGCTACCTCCCGTCGGATCAACCCTCAGGAGCCCTTCCCCTGAACTATCTCGGCGTCGTTCAGAACGTGCGGCCCGCCGACGGCGAGGTCGTTGACTTTTGGGTGTGCGCTCGTGGTGCAAACGTCCTGCACATCCGGATGGAGGAGAAGGAAGATACTTGGAACGCCTACGCTGGGGGCGATCCGCGACGTAACTCGAAGAAGTCCAAGGCAGGACGGGTCATCGTCAGCTTCACGTCTGCAGAACCCTACTGGGTCTGCACCAGCCTTCAATCCGTCCTACAGCACTTCCCCAAGGCGAAGCGGTTCGTCACCAACTTGGAACTTCCGGCGGACGCGACAAAGTTCCGGGAACTCGATCCTTCAGATGCGCAGCAAGCCGACGACCTGCGCATTGTTCGCGAGTTCGAGGAGCTGCGCGAGCGGGGTGAGCACGTTCACTGTCAGGTGGCAATCGCTCTGCACGCAGACGGACGGTTCCTCGCCAAGGTGGCACTGGCAGCCGGCTACCAACTGTTTGGAAGCGACTTCCTTGCGACGGACTACGCGATGGAACTTCGCAAGGGCTTCCGCGAAGCCGATCCAAGCAAGCGACATCAGTTGAAAATCCATGGTTCGGGCTATCTGCGAGGCGTCACCCTCGATCCGATCAGTGAAAAGCTGCGTTGGCCTGGCGGGTGGCAACTGGCAATTCTTAACCTCTCTGAGAAGCTCGCGCTTGTGGTCACGGCACCGACTGGGCGCACGATGTCCATCCAGATTTCGGATGACGCTACCCTACTCAGTCGCCTCGGTCCGGAGTACCGGGATGGCGTGTGCTGGGTGACTGTTCCCGCTGCTCAGACCGCCATCGGGCCGATGCCGTATCCGGATTATCTTGCGCATATGATTGGAGCGGCGAAGGCTCCAAACCTCGCAAAACTCGAGGCGCTACGTAGCGATCCATCCAGATTGCCAAAGACGGGATTGGACGATGGTAAGTAGGTTGTTCTCCTCGGGCGCGACAACGTCTGATGGACAAATGTAGAGTGTTTTCGCGGACCTTGTGCCCATCGAGAACGGGCCAGTGCAACGGTTTCGCCGTTCCAGTTGGGTTCTTCCCGCCCCGCAGAACGCCTCCGCGGGCAGGTCTAAAACCGTACGGAACGCTATGCTGCGCATACTCCACAGATCAGTCATAGACGAAGTTGGGGAAAATTGCAGCATTGGTCAATAAGGGCTCCAAGCCGACTTGCGGCGGCGCAGCACGGAGTCATCGGGCCACAACCACCTCAGTGCTGCCCGCAGGCGACCGCAGCCAGCCCTTGTACGACATTCGTGCCCGGCGCAGCATTGGGCCGAGCCCAGGACATGAGGGCGGAAAGTGTGAATTCGCTGCAAGTGCGAAAATGGCTCTTCCACCACAAGAGCGGACATTGCACGCGCCGGTGTCTGCCAGCGAAACAGCGGCATCGTAGAGAAAGGCACTTCGGGTGTGTCTCCATGAAGCGGCTCAAATGATCTGAGCTATCAGCCACCACAGTAGAGCACTGTACCGACTCAACTTGGACCACCTGAACTGGCCGACGTTCTGATTTCACGCAAACCTGAGCAAGATAGCCTTTTAATGATGCCAATCATCATCAATTTCATCCGGTAGCGAAACCTCGTATCCCGTGATTTCTTTATCCGCCACCGAATAAAACAGACTCAACTCAAACGCGGTCTCTACTGAAGAGCTAACTGCCATTACATGGTCATTCCAATCAGCGTCCACAACGAAAACATTAGGGGCTCCATCCGTATCAAGGTCCATATAATAGGCGTGTTTGTCCATGAAGCCGTCTACTTCGATCTCAACGGAACCGCTCACATTAATAACAACTTCGTCATCCACCTTCTTGAGAATAACTTCTGAAATCTCGGACGGCCCCACGCTCGATATGGAAACATCGTTACCGAATGGCAAACCTTCGTAACCAAATGCTGTGCGCTGAGGTAAATCTTCCAGAAGATACTCGTCCGTCATCCTATGTAGGTCGTCAGAATTTAGGTCTGGAATCTCTTCAATAGTTATATCTTGAAGGTTCGGAGCCAAAAGCTTATCAAATGCAGCCTTTAGAGAGGTGTAGAGTTCGGGCCTGAGCCCCACTTCTTCGATCTGCTCGGCCAACTTGAGAAAAAGTACATCTTTGTCTGCATCGTCCTTGCCTCCAAAGTCTTTGGTATTATTCGTTAGGAAAAAATTTGGCGGCGTAGTAGATTTGCTCTTTATATGATTTTTCACGGTCTCCCAGACCAAGAAGTCTTTGTGTCCCTCACCGCTCTCCTTGAACGGCTTGACTCCATCATATGACTTCACCACCAGTTCTTTTAATGTCACCTCAGGGTAAGGGAGTATCACAATTCCCTTTTCTTCGATTAGCTTATACAGCCAATCCTCATAGGAACCGATCTCTTCTGACACCGCAATATCTTGGGCGTCGAGTTCAATAAGTCTGCCGAGCTCTTTCTGAGCAAGGTGGAATGCCTTGGATTTCGCCTTAAGCATCTTGGGAAAATTCCCTAACACTTCGTCAATCACGATATCTGGCACTACCACGGAAACCTGAATTATGGAACAGGCTTTTAGAAAGGCGTGGGCTTGAGCTGAGCGAAAGAAGCTTTCGTTCATAAAAATATTGGTATCAATGTATATAGTTGCCATCAGAATACGGCTTTCTGCTGATCGTCTTCACAGCGCTTCTCAGAAAATACGGCGGTACGGGTTACGAGCGTCAGTTAGTGTCAGCACTATGGCACATGAGGTTGACGAGACAAGATAGGCTCGCGCTCTTTTTGGGGCCTGAAGTGGGCCTTCGCTGCCCCCCTTAAGAACGGCAGTTCCGGGCCGAGGACGCTTACTCGGGGCTAGCACCGAGCAAGCTGCTCAGGTAGCAATCCGAAAATGCTGCGCAAGAACGAATGTCTGTTCTGGCGAAGCCGCAGCGCCGTGATCCACGTCCTCGCGAAGGTTCGGTAAGGGCCGGGCATGCCGGAGCAGCACCAAGTCAATCGCCAGATGCCGCAGCGCATCCGAGGTCCGCGGAGAGCCCAATCTGACGCATGGTTCACCTTATTGACCTGTCGCAAGCTCTGCTGTGCTTCTATCGTGGCAGACCAAGCAATCCGTGAAGAAGGGGCTGCGCGCATAACGGTCAAGGATGATTTCGGCAGATGGGACAGGGCGGCAGTGAAATCTCTGCTCATTCAAACGCAGTTTTGCGGCACACCCTCCGCAACTTGAGACTGCCAGTCAGGTCCAAGCAATTCTCGAGCTGATAGAGAGTTGTTGTAACTAGCATCGCGAGGCGAAAGCGTCTGTACAACCAGAGATTGCTCCTTGTTGTTGTATGTCTGGAGGCCCGAGTATTGGTTGTAAAAGGCACCTCCGAAGCTCGTGTTCGATTGAGCGTCAACGAATAGGAAGCGATCCCCACCCCTTTGAATGACTTCTACCGCAGCGGCGATGTTTGCGATCTCACGGGCCTCACTTGCTGTACAATCGGAAGTTGAGGTGATCACTTGAAACGAAGTCTGGGTCAGGGGCTGAATTTCGGTTTCAGCGCACGCTGCCAATAAAATCGGTAGGATTAGAAAAAGTCGTTTCATCAGCGTGTCCCCGCGTAATTTGAATACAAAAAAGTCCGCTGCGTTATCGGCAACCAACCTAGAAAAAGTATCTACCTGTCAGATAAAATCATGACCGTCGGCAAATGTGAAGAACTTCTGGCTTGCTGCATAGGTCAAGGCTGTGCGTTGGTCGCACTACACTTTTCACACTTCACCTAGACAGGTGAAGGTGCCGTTGCCAAGGCTTCTTGAGTGGCCGCTCCGTCCTGCGACCTTCACTGTGAGGGCAATTGCATCATGCGGCCGCAGCGAAAGTCCGGTCTGGTGAAGCTGCATCGCAGCGCTTGACGGCATCGGCAATGGCCTGTGTGGGCCGGTCGCGTCATCAAGGCCGACCATGGTTCGCAACTTTGCAGCGACCGCTTCCTGCGCGTTGCTGACGCTCACGCACCGCATGACGCTCGACCGCTCCCAGCCCAAAGCGGACCAATGTATGACGCCCTTCCGACCAAGAAGCTCATGCAGGTCGGGCGGGGAGCGGTCCTTCGCTGCACTTGCAAGCTATCGATCCGCCTCCAGCGTAAGCTGACATTGGCGTCGCGCATGTATCCACACACAAGGGCTCTGTGCGCCTGCAAAGATTTCAACTGAGAACAGAAGAATATGCTTCCGCTATTAGCTGAGCACTCGTAGGCTTCTGATTCTGACACCCATATTTTGTGAGAGATATTAATATAGTGATTTTGGACAGCACGAGCATAGATAAGAGCGAAGATACTGTCCCTAAACGTATCTTGGCATGGTCAGAGGGCCGTCCACTGTGGCAGCGCGATGCGCTGCGCCGCATTGTCTTGAACGGCTATCCCGATAAAGAGGCGTTCGAGGAGTTATTGGCGCTCTGCAGAAAAGAGCATGGCGATCCAACGGTAGCGCTGGCGGCCAAACCACTTTCAAAGGATCATCTGCCGGTTGATCCTGGTGAGGGCGAGTCGATTTCCCTGTCCGGCATTGCAAATGTCTCCGGTGTAAACCAGCTCGCAACCGGCCAGACGCTAATCTTTGAGGAGTCCGGACTGACCATTGTTTATGGGCAGAACGGCACAGGAAAATCCGGCTACACGCGAATTCTTAAGAAGGCTTGCCGCTCACGGCATGCCGGTGAAATCATGCCCGATGTTTATAGCTCTTCCGCAACGCGAGCAGCAAAAGCCGATCTGAAAATCACCCGTGCCGGCGGCACAGCGGAAACGGTCGCGTGGGAAGATGATGGCGGGTCCACTGAGACGCTTTCCGCAATCACGGTCTTTGACCGTGATGCAGCTTCGATACATGTTCAGAAGAAAAACGAGGTTTGGTTTCGTCCCTTCGGCCTCGATATTCCGGATGACCTCGCCGGTGTCTGTCAGGAAATCAAAGCGCGCCTAACGACCGAGAAAGAAACATTGGAGCGAAAGCGCAACTCCGTTTTCACCAATCCAATCTGGTCGAGCCGCTCTGCGCTTGGCAAAGCCCTTTGTTCGCTTCGTCATGATACCGCTATCGCAGGTATAAAGCCCAACACGCCCTTTTCAGATGCGGACGAAGCGCGCCTGACCAAGCTTCAAGGCGATCTTGCTCAAGACCCTGCTGTGGCGGCAAGAGCGCAGCGCGACCACGCCGCCCAGTTCGATCAACTAGAGTCCTATTTGAAGCGGATCGAGCTGGCGCTGAATGACGAGGCCATTAAGGCGCTTCATGCTAAGAAGAAGAGTGCGGACGACATGCGGACGGCCGCCAACACGGCAGCGCACGAGGCGTTTTCCGGATTAGCGGTCGAGGGCGTTGGGGAAGCCGTCTGGCGGACCCTCTGGGAATCCGCCAGGTCATATTCGCGAGTGGCGCAGGAAGCTGGGGCGGCGTTCCCACCATCGCAAGGCGATGTCTGCGTTCTCTGCCATCAAGAGATCGACGAGCCCACCGCTGCGCGGATGCTTGGCTTTGAGGACTTCATCAAGAAGGACACAGAAACCAAGGCGGCTGAGGCCGAGCGCGTCTTCAGAGAAGTAGAGCAAAATTTCCGCGCTGTCGCCATCCACGTCAACAAGGTCTCTGCGGTCTATCGGCGCTTGAAAACCGGTAACTTCACGCTCGCAAAGCAAGTGCTGAGATTCATCGCACTGGCGCGGCGTGTGCAGGTCCAGACGCTTGCGCTGCTCTCCGGCGAAGAAGTTCCGAATCCGTTGGCTTTGCCTCAACCCGTCTCGAAAGCCGTAAATACCGAAGCCGCGCAGACCCGCGTGTATGCAGCTTCTCTCGATGACGCGTCCGGCGGTGAAGCACGGGAAGCCGTGCTCAACGAACAGGCCGATTTGCAGGATCGGAAACAAAGTCACGAGCTGCTGGATATTGCAAAAACAGAGATCGCAAGGCTCGCAGAGCTAAAGCGCATGGAAGACTGTCTGCGCGACACCGCCACCACAGCGATCACGCGGCTTGGGAACGAAATTGCCGACAATCTGATCACGCCGCGTATGCGCGACCGATTTCAACAAGAGATCGTCGCGTTGGCTGGTAATCGCGTGCGGGTTGAGGTTGTGCGCTCGGGGGGCAAATTCGGTTCACCGCAATACGAAGTGAAGCTCTATGCCAACCCCAAGGCTAAGGTCCATGATGTGCTCAGCGAGGGCGAGCAGACGTGTGTAGCGCTGGCCTCATACCTTACCGAATTGGCCAACGCATCGCATACATCTGCGTTGGTGTTCGATGATCCGGTCTCATCGCTCGATCATCGCTGGCGCTCAAAAGTCGCCAAGCGCTTAGCAAAAGAAGCCGGCGTGCGGCAGGTTATCGTGTTCACGCATGACATGATCTTCGTAAACGATCTGGCACAGCTGGCTTCGGAGCGAAATACGCCGACTGCACTGGCGCATCTCACACGCGGACAGGATGTCGTCGGGATCGTCAACAAGGATTTGCCGTGGACGGCGTCTAGTATTCGAGACCGGATTGACAAACTTGAAAAAGAGGCCCGCGCTGCAAAGCGCTTGTTTGAAGCGAATGACGACGAAGGTTACAAAACCGCAGTATCTTCGCTCTACAGTCGATTGCGGGCGACTTGGGAACGGGCGCTAGAGGACATCGTATTTGCCAATGTTGTAATACGTCACCGCGATTACATTGACACTAAACATTTGAAGCGTGTCACAGCTTTAGAAGAGGCCGATGTGCAAGCTTTCCAAAATGGGTTCAAAAAATGCTGTGACTTCGTTGATGCGCACGATCCTTCCCGTGGTCATGACCCCGAACCACCAGAGCCATCCGAAATCTTGACAGACATTCAGTCGTTAAAGGACTGGTCTGAAGGTTTGCGCAATAAGATGAACGGGGTTTCTTGACGCCATGCAAACTATGTCATGGTTCTGTCTGAATACAGTCGGCTTTGCCACTGATATCAATACATCTTATCAAATGAACGAACTAGTACCAACCCAATCGCATGACCGTCAAACTATGAAACAGCCGACCAAGCAGTATGAACTGGGTCGATATTATAAGGTGCATGATGCCGAAAGACAAGTATTCCAGCTTTAAAGAGCTTTATGTTGTCGAAAAAGATGGGACCGATTATCAGAAGCGAGCCGTGAAGCGAGCTTCGGATTGTTTGATCATGGCCCCTCATGGAGGCAGAATTGAGCCGGGGACGTCTGAGTTGTCTATAGCCGTGGCGAGCGAAGACCATTCGCTGTACCTATTTGAGGGCATTCGAAAAAGACCTCACAGTGATTTGCATGTGACGTCTCATAAGTACGACGACGAGAAAGCAATCGAGATTGTCAGAGAACACGCTGTGGTAGTCGCTTTCCATGGTCGCAAAGACCGCGATGATCCCACGACTGTTCATGTTGGAGGGCTGGATGCTGATACCAGAGATGCCATAATCAAAGAGCTTCAGTTGGAGGGTTTCCATGCTGCTGTTGGGTGTGATGAGCTTGCTGGAGAGCATAAGGACAATATTTGCAATCGAGGCAGCCGATCATTGGGTGTGCAACTTGAAATTCCGAAGTTTCTCCGAGACGCCCTGCTTTCCAAACCCGACCTTCTCGACCAATTCTCCCGCGCCGTGCGGAAAGCGATTGCCTAGAACTGAGGAATGGACGGCCTTACACAACTGGTTTGAGATCGTGCAAACGTTGTTTTTCGCACCCCCAGCGAATGGCCGGTTTAACGGGCCGCACTGCAGCAACCGACTCTAGTTGGCAAAGGCTGCTTCGGGCCGGTTGTGTCGGTCAGCCAAGTTCGACGACATCGACTTTGCAAAGCCCGCTATCTGCGCTTTGCTGCCGTCGGTGCAGCCTGCAGCAGAGCGGATGCTTCTCCTGGAGCAAAGGTTCGATAGGGCTGCCTGCGGTGCGCGCAGCGGGATTTGCCTGTTCGGCACAACAACCGCCACGCCGCATCGCCGCAAGGCGCATCAGGGATATGAGGTTGTTGCATGATCCTGATCGGCCCGATCCGTTAGGTCCAGATTAGATCGGCCTCTGGCACTGGATGTGGGTTGCAACCTACGCCGTCCAAGCCGATCCGTGAAAACCTGGACCGGAAAGGATATCGGAAATTTCCGTTTGCGTTATGACCTCGCACCATGACTTAACCTGTTCATTCGAACCAGGCGGATGTGCTATGGCCCCCACATGACGCCAGACCTATTCCCAAACAAGACTCTGGAACGGATACACTGGATTTCAGTGTATCTTGGTCTTCCCCCTGCTGGTCTTGATGCCGCCTTTCCATCAGAGTCAGCCTGCGAGGCTCGGTTGTATCAGGTTCGATGGCCAGATGGGCCGGTGTGTCCGAACTGTTTTCAGACAAATGTCCATTTTCTTGACCTGCGAAAAATACGGACCTGTCGGAAATGTAAGAAGCAGTTCAGCCTGACATCGGGAACGGATCTGCATGGCATCCACCGGGGCTTGCGGTTCTATTTCGGGCTCGCCGAAGAGATCATCCAGTACCGGCAAAGAGGCGCGATGCTGACTTTGCGTGAGCTCCAGGACAATCATGGCATGGCCTATGCGACTGCCATCAGGATCCGGAAAAAATTGACCGAAGATCTGGCAAAGTTTCATGGCGGCCTGCTTGGGCGCTGCATCTGCGTCGATTTTCCAAACCTCCCCCCAGATATGGTGTTCGGGAGCGAAAGTCACCTGCTGCATCTCGAAGGCGAGATGCAGCGTCGGCGCTGGAAAGCGCATGGAATTGAGTAAAGTAGATACTCCGTCCACATCTTGACGCTCCCCCAAGCTTTCATTCGCAAATTTCAAAACCTAAATCCTCATTACAAGGCGCAGATAGAGCTAAGCCAAGTGAAGGCACGACACCCATGACTGACGTGAACATGACGATCAGGCGTGCGAGTTTTGAGGAAGGAAATGAAAGCTAATATGCTGTAATAAAATAATAATTGACTCGAATCGCATGGGGCTGAACGGTCCCGCCGAACCGCACCGTGCGGGTTGGAGAACAATGAAAACCGGGTTCCGCATCACCATGCGCACCTGAATATGCACCGCTAGAAAAGGGCTGTTGGCCGCGTAATGTTGCCCAAGAACAAATTCGGAGAGTTCAGGCAACCGCGATCGAAACCCGGAAATCGTAACTCAAGACCTCACTCGCACGGGCGGATGAGAACGGAGACGTCATGCCCTATCCTCTCGAATGGGACACATCGACTGGCGAACAGAAGAAGAAGCCCGCCTTGGTGGTGGACCCGGTCCATGGCGTCTTGCCCTATGATGGTTTCCGCAATCCGCTGACCCGCAGCGCGTCTACCTCTCGCATTTCCATGACCATTGCGACACCCGCGACCCGCGGACAGCGCAAGATCTATCATTTTGATGGGCAGCGCGAAATGGCGGCTGGCCTTGAGGCGCTTTTGTCACCCGAGTTGTACGGCCTCGAAGTCCAGCTTCCGCCGATCTACTATCAGGCCCCTAGCGGTAAGATGACGCCGCACAGTTATGATCTGCGGATCACCTTTCGTGATGGCTTTCGTCGAGTGCTGTTCGTTCGCCACGGCGAAAGCCTTGCTCGTCAGGAAACTCAGGACGAAATCGATGCTATTTTCGAGGCTACACCGAAGTCCTTCGCGGATGACAAGCAAGTCGTGAACGGTGACAAATATACGCGCGGCTATCGTGACAACCTTCTCCGTATCTACGAAGCATCTCTCAACTCCGACACGGATGCTGATGACCATGTGCTCGATCGCGCCCGCAAATGCAGTTACTGGCATATGCGTGATCTGATCGCACAATGCGATGTTTCAGAGGCACGAGCATTCGACGCGATCCTCCGTCTTGTCGGTCAGGGTGTAGTCTGGGCAAACTGGCATGCAGTGATCTGTAAATATTCACGGATCCGGTTGGCCTGATGTCGGCGGTTGCTCTCTATAATGTCCCTCGGGGCTCCGAACTGGTCTTGGACCAGCACCGTTGGCGTGTGGTGGACAAGGAGCCCGATGGATATTTCGTGGAGGGCGTCGATAATCCAGAATGCCTGGTGCTGCCCTTTCATCGGGTCGACGACGCCATCAAGGTAGGTGATTGCGAGGTTATCACACCTAAGATGTCTGAGCTCCGCCGTCAGCTCAGGACCTACACGGGCGATTTAGAACGGTTGGAACAAATTTCGGAACCGGAACGACGCGATGTCCGGGCGCGACTTGCACTGATGGAAGCAATGGACACGCTGGAAGCCGAAGGTGCGAAGCTCACCCAAAGATACCTTGATCGCCAAGACATCCGAAAGCGTCTCCGTACCTTGGCATGCGACCTGGCAAATGATCCGAAGCTGTTCCATGACGCCCACATCGGAAGTGCGCGCCGTCCCCACTCATTGCCGAAAGGCCGTAGTCTTCAAGAGATGCGCGAGACCTTTATCAAACATGGACGTGCCCCGATTGTACTGATGCGGCGGCACCACAAGAAAGGTCGGCAAGGAGAGAAACGAAAGCAACTTACAGCGACGCAGGAGCGTTTCATCGATTATGTCGCAAACATCTACTTGAGAAAAACTCAGCCGAAGATCGGTCCGCTTTATGACGGCGCGACAAAGGCATTCGACGTGCCGGAAATGGCTCTTCTGAACGGTTTCGAATTTCCCTCGATCACGACGGTGCGCGCGCGACTGAAAAAGCTGAGCCCTGCACTGAAAGATGTAGGCCGAAATGGTAAGCGGCACGCACAAAACAAGTACGGAGCGGGGTCTACCGATGTCCGTGCCCTCAAGTTTGGTGAATCCTGTCCGACCGATCAGGTTCTTCTGTCTATTTTCACAGATGCGAATGGTGAGGTCCAGTTCAAGGTAATCGATCCTAGGAAAGACGGGACTGACCTTGAAGAAGGAGAGATCAGGCGGCTTTGGATGTTTTTCATGATCGATCTGGCGACACGGCTGCCTCTGGCTTGGATTCTCGCAGAGTCTGCAGACGGGGATCACCAGAAAAAGCTACTTAGAATGGCGATGCGCGACAAGACCCGTGAGCAGGTTCGCTATGGATGCATGCGTGAGCCTGCACCACCCGTTAAGTTGAAGCTCGTCAAGTCAGACAATGGCACGGCTACACGAAATGCCGCCGTCTACGCCAGCCAGCTGGGACTTGGTACTGTTGTCATGACAGGCAGAGCCTACAATTCGACAGATAACTCGTATGCGGAAAGGCCGTTCGGCACTCTCCAGTGGAAGGTGTTAAATTTCATGCCGGGATATACCGGAAGCCGACCTGGTGAGCTGAACGGCTACGACGGTCAGAAAAATGCGAACGTCACGCCTGATGACTTGATGAAGGTGATCACGCGGTACTTTATCGATGAGTATCCCTTTGACAGCCACAGCGGTACGGGGATGTTCGGTGCGACGCCTTGGCAGAAATACGAGGAAGTCAAGAATCTCACTGATGGCATCAAAGCGCCGAGCGGGGAATTGTTGCGCATCCACCTTGGAGAAAGTGCTGTGGCGACAACGTCGTCGGAGGGAGTCAAAATCTTCGGGATTCCCTACAATTCAAAGGAGCTCCAGGAATTTGCGGGTGGCGCAAGCAAGAAATGCACTGTTCTGCTGAATCCTGACGACCTTCGTAAAGTCAGCATCCTGAGCGAAGAGGCGAAGGAGATCATCACAGCGGACCTGAAGTTGACCATCTTTGCGGACATGACGTTGGAAGAGGCTACCGCTATCATGCGTGCCGCTTGCGAAGCAAACCCCGAACTGCGCGTGCTGCATAAACAGCACCTCGAGGAGGCTCAGCGGCGCAGGGTCCGGGAGTCCGGCTATTTTCCGGATTCCAACCTGCCATCTTCCTATACGAAAATTGATGAACTTCGTCGGCAGGCGGACGACATGGCCAATGTTGAGTTTGTTTCCCTGTCGCGGTCTGCGCCTGTCGGTGCCGCCGGAAGCATCATGAGCCGGGAACCCGGCAACGTTCCGCAAAAGCCCCTCTCAGAACCGGTCGGACCAGCGGATGTTCCGGTGCCGTCATCCCCCTCAGAAGGCGACAAGCCGCCAAAGCCGGACGTCTCTTCGAAGGGAGCCGATACGGCGATCAATGAATTCACTCCAATGTTCAGCCCTGTCACGGAGAGTAAAGTATGAACGAATTTGTCAAAGCGGCGTACCGGGATGCGGCGGCCAATTCCGGTGGTCGCCTGTATCCCCTCCCAAGAGCCTCGCTTTTGAAGTCAGACTTCTCCAAGGTTTTCAGCACGCATTTGGGACACCTGATCGGTGGTGGCCGTTTCGAAGCGGAAGGCCTGTTGGTGACGGGACAGTCAGGCAGCGGAAAGACGACGGAAATCCGCTCCCTGATTGCTCGGTTCAATGCGAGCGAGGCCGAACTGCCGAATGGTGCGCACGCACGCTTTGCCGAATGCGTCTTGAAGGGGATCGGAAGCTGGAAGGACCTCGGCAGAAGCACTGCTCAGGCGGTTGGATTTCCCATCGGCGAGAAGGCACGTCTGACGCAAAGTGAAATCTGGGATATTGTCGTCAGGGAGGCCAAGCTCGCTGGAACCATCGGGATTCATTTTGATGAAGCGCAACACATTTTCCGTGAGAAAAAGTCGGCAGACTGCCTCGCCGTCCTGGACTCGTTCAAGACCCTCATGAAGTCCCACGACTGGCCCTTAATGCTGATCTTCTCCGGGGTGCCGGAACTGGAGGGCTACATGAAGGCGGAACCCCAGTTGCATCGACTGCTTCATCGCGTCCAGTTCAACGACGTATCTTTGCCGGATGACTATAAGACCGTACACGAAATCGTAGGAAGCTACGCCGTCAGATCAGGTGTGGAAGTTGATGCCGATCTGATGACCCAGGACTTCTTGGATCGTTTGGTGGCTGCCGGCGCGTATCGCTGGGGGGTTCTGATCGATATCACCAAGAGGGCGATTGCCGCCGCGCAGGACGAAGGTGCCGAACGGCTGATCCGAGATCACTTCACGGACTGGTGGGTCAGCAAGACCAAGACTGCGAGAGTGGCCACGCCATTCACGCATAGTGATTTCCGGAGCATGTACCGAAAGGATCACCTTTTCCTCAAAGCCTTGGATAGCTGACTGCGGCAAGAAACGAAGAAAAAGATATAATGGCCCGCCTCTCTGAGGCGGGCTTTTTCATGTCTCGAACTGCCTCAGATCACCGACAAAAAAGATCTAAAAAAACTTTGCGCACTCTATAGGTTTCGTGCGCAGGTAATAGCTTTCGATTCGTTTTTGAGTGCCGTATAAGTATCTGATTTAAAACGTCTTTATGGCCTCGAAAAATTTGCGAATTTTCGCTTTGCGCAGACACTACCTTTCGTTGGCACTTATGTGGGGATTGTGAAGTTGGAGTTCCGCTTTTGGAACGAAACTCGGAACGAAATCATTTCCGAGGAGAGCTGTGCGTGGCTTGGAAGCGTATGGCCCAAGAACTTGCGTTGGCGTAATTTTGGGGGGTGTCCACAAGCCGTGGTGGTTCACTTCGCCTCAACCCGAAAAGGCGTATATTCCTCCGTTTTTCCAACGGTGGATGCACTTGCTACATCACGATTTTCGCCGTTTTTTCAACGTCCTCGGTGAACTGAATCCAACCCAGATCGAGGACGCCAAGACGAAGATCCGGGATTTCCGGCGAAAGACGGAGGCGATTTCGGAGATCGAAGTGCGGACACACCGAGAACAATAGAGTCCTTTTAGCGGCGACAAGCGCCGCCAGAAGTGGGGTCGCACACAGACCAAGGTCCAGCGCTACCGGAGGAGCCGCTGCAAGAAGACCTACTCCGGCCGGACCGGACCCGTCATCGGCCACATTCACCGACCTGACCTCTTCATGGTCGCGCTCCGAGATATGCGGGGCACCTCGCCCACGATCTCGCAATCTTCCAGCCTCTTCCCCCCAAAGGTAGGGTAAATATCGCCAACGGCACATGTGCCACCCAGCTGTTCTAACGGGTGTCAAACCCTCGACGGTCCAGGTGCGGGGACCTTGACAGCCTGTTGGTGTCGAGATTACGGGGACTGGTTTTTGAAAGGAATCTTCGTGACAACACTGAAAAGCAGCGAAACCTTCCTGGCGGGGGACACGTCGGGCCTCGTGGAACTTCTTGAAAAGTTGCAAATCTTTAATGCCGAGGATACGTCCCCGCATAAAAAAAACGTAGCGCCCGGGAAGTTCCGCGCTGATGTGGTATCTGGTGATATCTCTCTGGAAAACGATGACATCATGACTGCTGTACTCAATCAGTCTGAGAGTCTTGAAAATGCACTTTTTAGCTGTGTCGAGCATGGCGCCGAGAATGGCATTCCGGAGCACCTCATCCCCCAACTACATGAGATTGTTTTTTACATACATACGATATTCGGTGAGGTCCCGGCAAAAAAAATACGCCAGATGTACGCTCTCTTTGGTAGAGACGAATATCTATGGTGATACTACTATCTGATGTGCTGAAGAGCCAAGAAGCAGGATATCGTGCGCCTAACACAGCGATGGGCCAAGGCGGGGTTTCGTTTTGCTCAATAAGCGCCTGACAACCAAAAATCACGGTTCAGTAACAACGGCCGTGGCCCGTTTCAGCGGTCGCAGCCCGAGGAACTCACGATCCTTCTCGCGCTCGATTCTCTCATCCAACAACTCTCGGAGCTTCAAGCTCTTTGTCTCATCGGCTTCCCGCAATAGCCGCAGCACAGAGGCACCATAAAGTATCTTCCTGCGTGTATCCTCGGTCCGTGAAATTTTGCGGGCCCGTACCTGCAAGTCCTTCAGCCGATTTTGTGCCTGAGCAATCTGTGTTTCCAGGGTCGCCATTTTGTATCCTTTCGTCGGTCAGGATATAAATGGTGCCTGGGAAATTGCTTCGCTCCTCGGAACAGCGAAGCGTGGCCTTTGGCCCCGACTGCCGTAGGCAAGCGCGCAGTTACGCAAACTGAAGTTTGCCGCGCCCCTCGCCGGGGGGCTTTTGGAGCGGAAACCGCTTCCGGGCATCATCTCCCGATGCATGATACATGCAGCAAGCCATCTGACCCTTTCAACTTACTCGCGCGCCGACGGCCATTCGTCGGTGGCGGCTGCCGCCTATCGCGGGCGTACATCCTTTGTCGATCTGCGCACCGGGCGGCGCCATACCTACCGTTCAAAGACGGGCCTTCTGTCCGACGAAATCATCGGCTGGACAGGCACAGCAGCAGAGCTGTGGAACGCCGCAGAAGCTGCCGAAACCAGGTCCAACGCGCGCGTGGCGAGGGAACTGCGCCCCGCTCTGCCCGCCGATCTACCGCTCGGCACCCAGATCCGGCTGGTCCGAGGAATGGCGCTGTGGCTCAGGGATCAATACGGTGTAGCCGTACAAGCGAACATCCATGCGCCGAATTTCCACGATCAAGATGCCGGGAAGATCTTCTGGAAAAACATCGGCGGCAAAGTCGATGACAGGAATTTATCCAGACTTTGGGACCCGGCGGCAACAAACCTGAACTTTCACGCGCATCTCTTGTTCTCAACGCGTCGAGTCGATCCCCAAACCGGCGCGTTTGCCGGAAAGACGCGAGAGCTGGACGACAAGACACAGGGTCCAGCAGAGCTATTGCGGATTCGCTCAGAGTGGGAAAAACGAACGAATGCGGCGCTGGAAAAGGTCGGCAGCAAAAGCCGCATCGACATGCGTTCCTATAACCGAATGGCGGAGGCGGGCGATGCCCCCGGAGGCCTGATCGCTCAAAAACACCTTGGTCCGAGGCGCACGGCCCGCGGTCGCCGCTTGAACCGGAACCTGGGCAAGGATCACTCGGTCGCCCGGCAACGCCGAGAGGACGTGCGCGACCACAATGCGCTGGCATGGGAGACCTGGATGCAATTGCGCGCCCTGGATCGCGCGCAGGCCAGAGAGGAAGATTCGGCTAAAATCGCCAGGGCCCGCGAGGACGAGCGAAAGGAAGCTGCCGCAAAGGCACGGCAGAAGCTCCAAGCCGCGCGCACGCGTGAAGAGGCGGAAGCCGCTCTGGCCTCCGCCCATTTTATCGACGCCATTCATCCGGAATCTCCGATGGCGGCTGCTGCGGCGGCAGCGCGAGATCCTGAAACCTGGGCACGAGCCATGCATCAATCAGGGCATCAGCCTGACCTTGCCGCATCAATGGCGCGTGACGGGCTCAATCCGTCGTTGTCGAGCTTGCCGGAGCGCCCTTCTTTGCAGACGCGGTCGGAGGAGGCGCCTGACGAGTTTTCGCTGGAGCTCGATTTGGAGACTTACGAGCCGCCGGTTGCCCCTTCGGCTTCGCCGCCGGTTTTGGTTGTTCAGCACGTGCGAGTTTTGTCTCGAGTTCGATGATTGTTTTCTCCAGCTCGTCGACGAGCTGGATCAGGTTTGCCTTCTCGCCGCGCAGCTTTTCCATTTCGCTCTGGTGATCGCGTTGCTGGAGGCTGAGATTGCGGTGCCACTCCTCCTGTTGTGTGGCGATGAGGCGAGCAATAAGCTGTTGCATGCTCGCGCGTAGTGCCTGCAAACCCGCGTCAATCCTGGCCTCAGCGTCGTCCGGAAGCACGATTTCTGAATGCGACGGTGCATCATTCTGCTCCGCGCGGTGCTGTTCCCAAATTTTCTTAACCCGGTCGAATTTGCCTTGTTTGCCCAGTTTTTCAAAAATTTGCCACGGGCGCGGGTCATCTCCGAGCTCTAACGCCAGAGCTTCCCCGGACCTGATGATTTCGGCTTGTGTGTGAATGGCGGCCATGCTGGTTGTCCTTCCTGTTTCCATGTGTGAGGGACTTGGGCATGTTTTTTCACGAGCCAAAAATGTAATCAAACTTTTCGCCTGACTGACCACGTTCCGCAAGTTTGCAAGTAAGTCAGTTCTTAGGTCAGTAAGTTACGTAAGTAAGTTGGTAAGTTACGTAAGTAAGTAAGTAAGTAAGTAAGCTGCTCTGGTTCCTGGATCGAGGTGGCCGGATTTCTCGCCCAAGGGAATTGCGCGATCACTGGATGTCTACTTGGCGATGCCAAGAGGATCGGTGACCGGGCCGCAAACGTCTGCATGACCTCGGAAAATCCATACGCTCGTCACTGCACAGGAAAACCGGTTGTCAGGCGCCATGATCTTGTCGCTGAATGTCGCGGGTCGACACGTTAGCCTTCCTTGAGGAAGACATTCACGACGTCCCCAAGGGGGTGAGTACGCGATTGGTGAAGACTTAATGGATCACTGGGCGGTAAAGCCCCTTGGCCTTCGAGCGAGAGGCGGCCTAAACGAGTTGAGAAATCGGGACGCAACCGGGACAATACCACCCTATTAAGTCGTGATAAAAAGCAGAAGCGATATAAGGTATTATTATACAATATATTTATCCTTGGCCGCAAGCCTGTCACACACGGCTGAGCAAGATTTTTTTAGAAATTTGCAGATTTATGTTTTTCAGTTTGGGGCGGGATACCCAAGTCAGTTCTGCCGGACAGTAAGGTCGGCAAAATTTGGTTCAACAAGGAGATATCATGTCAACCAAAGACACTCTCGTTCCACTCGCATTCAGCATTGAGCAGGCACTATGTGTAGATGATAGTTTCATCACCGCGACCATTGCGGTTGTAGAAAATGCCGTGAATAAAACCCTGATCGTCGAAGCCGAAATGTCGGCTCCTGGTTTGCCACCGCATATTGAAAACGCAAAATGGCTGGAAAATCAGGATAGCGCTCTGGCATTCGTTAGTGAGCACTTTGCCGAAATACAAAAACTCCTGGCAGAGCTCACTTGAATAAACGGTCAATCACGACTGGTGAAGATGTCTGCGTTCTGGGTGAGGTATCGCCCGGAACGCTACAATGCCGATATCCTCCGTTGGAAAGGCGGATATATATAGGCTATTTCAGTTTAGGCCGAAGTGAATCAATACGATTTGCGGATACCCCCATTCTCAATGGGAATTATGCCGCTACCCCGGGTCACCTCTGGGTGGAAATTAACACGCCACAGATTGACCGCCTGCTTGCCCGTCTTTTTTCAAGTTACCCCGAGGCAATCCTCTTTGATCATAACTCTTCGGTGCGTATTCCGGAGTATCCGCCCACTCATTCCGACAACATGCGCCCACTTGTTCCGGAGCATCCGCCCACCTGTGACGCGTTGCCGTGAGGCAGTGGAATTCGAGTATCAGGTTTGAGGCATTTCGTCATCCATTTTGGCGATGGTTTTCCGCATGGACGCGCCCTCGAGCTCGAGGCGGTAGGCGTTGTGGACGATGCGGTCGAGGATGGCGTCGGCGAAGGTGGGCTCGCCGATGACGTCGTGCCACGCTGTGATAGGCAACTGGCTGGTGATCATGGTCGCGCCGCGGCCGTAGCGCTCCTCGACGATCTCCATCAGATCGCGGCGTTGCGTGGCGGTGAGTCTATCCGGACCCCAGTCGTCCAGGATTAACAGTTGCGCCTTGGTGATGCTGCGGAACAGGCGCAGAAAGCGCCCGTCACCATGGGCCAGTTCCAGTTCTTCGAAGAGCCGTGGCATCCGTTTGTAGACCACGGTGACGCCGTCGCGACAGGCCGCTTGCGCCAGGGTGCAACCGAGCCAGGTCTTGCCGACCCCACAGGGGCCGGTGATGATCAGGTTGCGCTTGTCGGTGATCCATTTGGCGGTGAGCAGGCTTTGGAACAGCGCCTTGTCGAGGCCGCGCCTTGCGCGGTAATCGACGTCCTCTGGACAGGCACCCACATGGCGCAGCCTGGCCGAGCGCATGCGGGCCTCGAAGCGCTTGGTTTCACGGCTGGCGACCTCGCGGTCGACCAACAAGCCAAGCCATTCGGCGTGGCTGAGATCGGCAGCAGCGTCCTGAGATTGCAGTTCGCAGAACGCTTCGGCCATACCATCGAGCCGCAGGGCCTTCAGGTGATCGAGGGTTGGGTGGTCAAGCATTGTGTTCCTTTCAATGGAAGTAATCGGCGCGTCCCGCCGAAGGCGGGCCTTTTGATTGAGTCGGCGCACCTTTGGTGCGACGGATGTTGGTGTGGGTGATGGCAGGCTCCTCCGTGGCGCGGGTGCGGGGCTTGCTCTCCAGCCCATTCTTCAGGATCGAATGGACTGATGAGTAGGATCGGGCGTTGATCTCCAAGGCGCGATGGCAGGCGGCATCGAGGCGGTCCCGGCCAAACCTGTCAGCCAGCCGGATTACGCCCAGACAGGTGCGATAGCCTTGTTCGGGGTGCTTGCGGTCCCGCATCACGACCTCGGCGAAGATCGCGACGTTCGGCCCGATGCGGGCGGCCCAGGCCTGGAGGCGCTGCGGCGTCCAGTCCTCGCGGAACCTGTGGTGCGCGGGCATGTGATCGCGCTGCGTGGAGTGCTGCCCGTTCCCGGAGGTGCGCACATGGGATGCGACACGCTGCCCGATATGGAAGACTTCGACCGTCCGGGCGGTGATGCGCGCCCACAGCTCCTTCTTCAGCAACTGATGGGGCACGGAGTAATAATGCCGGTCGATCGCGATGTGGTAATCGAGCCCGGCGCGGCACTTCTTCCATTCGGCATAGACATAGGACGCCACCGGCAGCGGCTTCAGGGCGGGCTTGTCCAGCTGCTCGAACAGCTGCCTGCGGCTGGCGCCGAGATGGCGCGAGACCTTGTCGTTGAGCTGGTCCAGAAGTGGGCGAATGGCCGCGTTCACGTCCTCAAGGCTGAAGAACTGACGGTTGCGCAGTCGCGCCGTCGCACCAGAGGTGCGCCTCGGAACCAAATGGCGCACCTCTGGTGCGACATCCAGCGTTCAACCAGCAAAACCGCGCCCTCAACATTTGCTTTATCCTTTGGTTTGTGCGGCCGCGCAGGCACAACGGCCGTGTCGTAATGCGCGGCCAGATCTCCATAGGTCCGGTTGATCACAGGGTCGTAGAAGCACGCCTTGGTGACCCCGGCCTTCAGGTTGTCCGCTGCCCGGCAGTTGTTTGCTTGCAAACAATGAGAGGGGAGACGATCTGCGCTGTCACACCCCCGAGGAAGCCGAAGGCGCGCACATGGCTCGCGACCCAATCCGGCAGCGATTGCGTCCAGGTCGCCTCCGCAAAGGTGTAGCTCGAGGCTCCGAGGGCGGCGACGAACAGCTGTGCCGTGCGCACTTCGCCGGTCATGGGGTCAATCACGTCGATCGTGTGCCCTGCGTAATCGACAAACAGCCGCTCGCCCGCCGGGTGGCGCTGGCGCATTACTGGCGACAGCTTGCCTTCCCACCGCGTGTAAAGCTCGCAGAACCGGGAATAGCCGTAGCCCTCCGGATGATCGGTGCGATATTCCTCCCACAGCAACGACAGCGTCACGCCCTTGCGGCGCAACTCGCGGTGAACATGTGCCCAGTCAGGCTGGGTCGCGATACGTTTGGTGTTCTGGTAGGCCCGATCAAACAGACGATGCTCGAGCTCCGTATCTGACATCTCTGGCGGCAGCGGCCAACTCAGGCCCAACTCGGTGGCACGTTCAAGATAGCCCCGAAGGGTGGTCCGCCCGATCGCAAGGCTCGCCGCAATTTGACGGGTCGAAAGACCCTCGGCTGACAGCCGCAACACGTCTCGTATCTTCTGCATCGGCAATCTCTTCATCGGGCTTCCTTCGTGCCAAAAGGGCGGAAGGTAGCCGGTTACAGATTGCCTCGCAGCGGCACGTCACAGGGGTGGGCGCATACCCCGGAATCGGTGGGCGCATCAAATCGGAATCGGTGGGCGCATCACCCCGGAATACGCACTCTTCGGCACCATCTTATTATTGTAGCAAGACCTGCAATAAAACGCCCTGACCGTTACGCAGGCACAAAAAGGTAGATAACCCATGGCTATGAAGACTTTCACACTGCAATACAGCATAGGTCCTTCCGGTGAGACAGCGCACATTACCAAAATGCGCAACGATCTCTACCGGATGTTCCACACCGACTACATCCTCCGCTGGAAAAGCGAGGTAATACAGGCCCTTTCAGATTAGGACGAAGTGAACCAACACGGTTTGCGGACACCCCCTTAAAAAAGGTAGGTAAAGACCCGATGCAGTGTCTCGACGATTTGGCCGCCAAGACCGTACAGGGACAGCCCGGCCCCGGTTCCGGCTGCAACAGCACCGGCTTTTGCAAAGTCGGTGAGCCGCTGACCCGCCCACAGCGCCGATTTCATCCCAAGTGTGACCAGAATGTTCGAGCTGCGTTCAACCGTATCGATATCGGGGGCATCACCTGAAACCGCGCTCTCAATGCGGGAGATCGCTCGGACGGCTTCCGAAAAATCATCTGCTCCGAGGACGATGTTTTCGGGCGGATTGTTGTGGCCGATGCCCGCAACCGGACGTGGTTCGGGTGCAAGTGAGGAGATCATCTCCTTAAGTTGGCTCAGCCCGGTCAGGACATCCTCCAGCCCGACCACTTCAGCACCACGATTGCCGCCCATCTGCCCGATGGCGCGTAGCGTACTCTGCCTTTCGTCAAGCAGGCCGTGTATTCTGGCCTTTACATTTTTGCCAACCTGCGGCGCGGCGGAATATGCTTTGAGTGTCGCCTCTCCCCGCTCCTGCATGATCTGAGAAATATTTCTTAGACGATACCGGACTGAGGCTTCGTTCCGGTTCGAAAGAGGCCCGGAAGCCAGCAGCTTTTCCTGCTCGATCACAGAGAACGGTACACCTGAAGCTTCCAGCTGCAGCAAATACAGATAAGCATCTATTGAAGTCCGGAGTTCTGATTCGCTCCAGGGAGCATTCGCTGATCTATTGTCTTCCTGCTCTGCCAACTGCCGCTTTCCTGTTTCAGATACTTTTCAAGAACCAATTAGGACGCCTTCGACTGACCTGCCTCCATCTGCTTCCGCCACTTCTCAAACTCGTCCGGCAGAATACCGATGAATGCGCTGTCGGTCATACATTCGGGATCGTAGGTCAGGTCCAGCTGCCGCAGAATAAGCCCGAACCTGCGCGCGCTGCCCCGTCCGTTGCCTGCAACACCGGTTCGCGGACGCGATTTCTGCTTGTCGAAGTACAACTTATTGGCTGCCTTGATGATCGGTCGGCTGGCAAGAACCTGCTGGCGACCGCCAAACTGTTCCAGAATTTCGCCATGCACGCTGAGCGGATGTGCCTGTTTGCGGGGCGAAATCAGAAGGAAGCGCGAGGCGTCGCTGTGATCTTTCACCAGCTGCCACGGCGAACGAACCAGATGGCGGTAGTAATGACGATAATCGGAACTGAGAACGTAAAGGTACTCCTGTTTGGGTGTCCGGTTGCCGCCTGCATCCGGCGGACACAGCCTGTCAAACCAATACAGGGCAAGGGCGCTCCACAATCCGGCATCGCCGCTGATTGCTGCAGGATCAGACTCCTTCAGCAGGCTGTTGAGATAGACGCCAAACATATATCTGTCGTCAAACTGTCCCGATCCCGGCTGAATATCGGGTTTAAGCGGAGCCGAAGTTTCCGGGTTCTCCAGCAGGTGCAGAGGAGGCGGACCTTCCGCGCCGTCCCTGATGTAGTCTCTGAACGCGGCTATTCCGGCTTCGTTGAGTTTTCTGAATTTTGCACTCATCACGACTCCTCCGAGGCCTTTCTGATTTTCTCGATCAGTGACAGGTTTTCGCAGAACCGCATCACGACCTCGTCAATCCAGTCCTCCTTGGCGATGTCATCGGAAAACTCGCGCGGATCGTCTTCAGCCCCCAGTTCTGCGCGACAGTATTCCAGCCACTCTTCCTTCCAGCCGGGTTCGTCTTCACTCTCGCCGGTCTCGGACACCCGGGCCAGTTCCTTCAGAACGATCCGCAAGGCTGCAGGAAGCAGCAGCGCCTGCATCATCGGGCTTTCAAGGAGTTTATGAGCGAAGCCGGGTATGCGCTTGTTGACGATCAGGACAGGGCGATCCCCCTGTTCAATCTCGACCTTCCAGACATCGTGCCGAAGGTCCCGGTACAGAATCGGAAAGATGCTGCGACGGCTCTCACTGTCATCTTCACTCCGGGGTTTCAGCCGTTCGGCGGAAGCAAGCAGTTTGCCCGGCTCGTCATCGTTATCAACCACCTTCAGGCGGAACAAAACGGAACCGCTTTTGTCCACCTCGCTGAGTACCAGAACATCAGGGACCTCCGGTGCATCGACCGTTCCGCAGTCGAAGCGCATCCCGGAAGATCGGTGATAGGCTTCTACCGCGACGCGCGCTCCGCCTGGAAACCCCTGATTCTGCAGCTTCAGGTCGATCTTCGCCTTGAGCGGTTCATCGGTTCCGGTTTCCAGCATACTGATCTCGATGCACTCCCGTCCGATGCGTTTGCGCCCTGTAGAGTTGATGCGTCGTTTGGCCGTACTCATTACGAAGTCCTCGCATCTACAATCAGGTCACGCTGCGTATCGAAACCGCTGGCTTTCAGATGAAAGTCAGCAGCCGTAACGTCAAAGAACAGAATATTGGCCTTGGCGACCTTGATGTCGCCGCTTGTCGTTTCGAATGTCAGCTTTTTCGTGCTATTCAGGTCAAAGTCAAAGGAGCTGAAACGTTTGAACGGATCAGCGCCGATCATGTCATAGGCCATCCTGACGCGAATCCGCTTCGGAAAGGTCCATTTCTGCGCGCCAGGCCCTGAAAGGATTTCGAAACCGCCGTTCCCCGGTTTGATCCGTATCGCTGTCTCACGGGGATCAATGTCGATTTTGGGTTTCCTGACGCGCTTCTTTTTGCCTTTTGTTGCCTGAGCCTTGTCGGCCAGAGAAAAGAAGTCGATCAGGGCGTCATCGTCCTGCGTTTCCTTCTGATCGGCAATCATGTTGTACAGGTCACGCAGCGACTGCCTGATCGCCGAGAGGGTTTTTCTCGGATGATCCCAGTTGGCATTGAACTTTTCAGCGTTGGAGTTCCACGCCGTGTGCGCCGGATTTTCAGCGTCTCCCAGGAACTCGGCCACAATATCGTCGTGTGCAATCATCGCACCGCGGGCCACAGCTCCGGCAAAGTGGCGTTCGCCGGGCAGCGTTATCGGTCCCCGTGCGAACAGCGAGAACGGGTCTTCCTCTTCGGCAAGCGCCCTGACGAAAAGATCGATATTTCCGCTCTGCTGCGCCTTTCCCTTCGGCTTCAGCATAACCGGAACACGAAGGTGGACGAGACCGCCCCCCGAAAACGCGGCCTTCATGGTTTCAACCTGTTCGGACGTCAGATGCTCCGGCGAAAGTCGGGCATTTCCTATGGTGCCGGAGGCAACCGCTGCCTCCTGCGATCCGAGCGCATCGCTGATTTCCTTTACAAAGGCAAACGGAACGGACGCACCAGGTTGCCCGACGCTTGCAGCCACATCCAGAAACGACCCTGCATTGACGAGAACGTCACCCACTTCGACTTCCAGCCGACCGGCGAGGATCGGAAAGTAGTAGTTGTTCACCACCCCGGCGAGAATGGTATCATCGGTGACGCTGTCGATCAGATAGGGAATAATGACGCTAAGACCTGTTTGGTCGGTACGTTCAAGCCCGTAGAGCGCCTTGAACTGCGCAATCTCTTCGCAGTCCTGAACCGGCAGTTGCAGGTTCAGTCCGTTGCCGGAACGACCGTCGAACCAGAAACCGTGCGCCGGGTGGTAGACGTTTTCAATGGAATGGTTTTTGAGTACGGCCTGTCCCATGACAGAGGGACAGCTCTCGCCCTTGCGGACCGTCAGTCCAAAAAATGCGCTGATCTTTGAAGAGGACGAGTAGACCAGCTTCCCAAGTCCCCATCGCCCGCCTTTCTGCCCGGACTTTTCGGACTCGCCTACAGCCCGCCAGAAATTGTCGAAGTTATCCTTGTCCAGATCTTCAAAGCTGCCAGTCAATCCTCTGGTATTGTAATCCTCAATGACCAGAACGCGCGCCGGGCCTTGCTCGGCTCCGGGCAGATCAAGACCGCAAACACTGAGATGCGGAAGAAGGCCCTGGAACTGCGCTGCAAGCTGACCGGCCTCATCACCGTTCAGAGTTTTTAGCTGAAAGCTGACTTTGACGGGCGCGTCCTCGCTGCCCGCGTCAGAAGAGTTCTGAATGACTTCCCTGACCAGCGCCTCGGCCAGACCGACATCGTCGTTGTTAAACTGGTCGCGCTGCGTCACGCCAATTCGGACGCTCGAAGGGTCTGCTTTATTAAATTCCCAATATCCTGCCATTCTCACTCTTCCAGTCTGAAATCGGTGTCCTTCCCGCCCGAGTCTCCGAGAAACCGGCCTTTCGCCGAGTCCAGCTCCTTCTGGAGCGCACGGACGATCTTACGAGCGTCTTCCTCCGTGTATTCATACGAATTTCTATTGGCGAGATTGCCAATCAGCCGGATGTCCTTGATCGCACGGTTCACCCGTGACTCAGCCAGGTCAATGAACTTCTTGCGTTTGTCGCGCATGTGGAACTCCTTGTGCCTACGCACATTAATTGCACATGCATAATATGTGAGTCAACTGTACTCATGTACATTTTTGAAATGTACATAATCTATACGCCATCTATGGCCGCGGAGCTGCCGTAAGAAGCTGATTTTTCAACATGTCCAGGAGTGCTTCTGGATCACTCTTCAACTCACACTCCCATACGGTCAGGACCCGCCACCCGGCACTTTCCAGCTGCGTCTGCTTTTCCCGGTCCCGCTCTACTGTCCTGCGAAACTTCTCCGTCCAGAAGCTGGTGCTCGTCTTTGGCATCGTCGCACTCGAACACCCCTCTTGACGGTGCCAGAAGCACCCGTGAACGAAGATGACCGTGCGGTACTTCGGGAGAACGATGTCAGGTTTTCCAGGCAGGCCAGGCGCATGCAGCCGAAAGCGAAAGCTTCTCCGGTGGAGAAGGCTACAAAGAAGAACTTCGGGTTTTGTGTCTTTGCCCCGGATTCGGGACATGTTCCAGCTGCGGTGCTCTTTCGAAATCCGGTCGGTCACGCATCCCCGTCTTTCATCTGATCAAGAACGTCCGCGATAATCGCCGCGATCTGCCGTGCAAGGTAGGGCGGCACGGCATTGCCGACCTGATGATACTGGGAGGTGCGCGGCCCCTCGAAGCGATAGTTGTCCGGGAAAGTCTGAAGACGGGCCGCCTCTCTGACCGTCAGGCTGCGGCACTGCCTCGGATCGTAGTGGATGAAGTAGTGTCCGTCTTTCGAGATGTGCGACGTAACGGTTGTGGAAGGCTGATCGGGGAGCTGAACCCGGAAGCGGTCGGAGAACATCTTTCCGGCCCTGCCGTCCTCAACATTTGCATGGTCGGGAAGCAGGCTGCGCGGAAAATCCGCCAGCTTCGGACTCTTGCCGGTAACAGATGCGAATGACGCTGCGAAGGCGTAACGTCGCAGGTCTGAAGGCATATGCGAGCGCGATTCATGGCTGTCCAGAACCGAAAGCTGCTCGTCATAAATGCTGTCGAGTACATCATGTGAAAGACGTGGACGCGCCGGATATTTAGAGGAAGACTTTTCCAGGCCTTTGAGAGGCCTTTCCAGGTCGATTCCCATCAGCTCCATCAGGTCACTGGCGTATTCGTGCCCGTTCATTTCCCTGCACACTGTTGCAGGGTCGAGGCCTTCGATTTCTCGGTACCATTTGTCGTAGCTGTCTCCCCCCCTTGAGATACCGCTTCTGATCTTAGGCAGGTTGCCGATGGTCTGTTTCAGTGTCGGCGGCTTGTGCGGCTTCAGTCTTTCGGGGCGTATACTGATATCTTTCCGCACGCCGACAATGAACATCCGGTGTCGCGCCTGCGGGACACCGTATTCTTCTGCGCGCACCAGAAATATGCGGGGATCGGCTTCAATACCCGGAAGCTCGTCTTCCGAGAGAGAATAGAGCCTGTACCCCAACCCGTTGGAAGACATGCCAAGCGCATCCTTTGGCGATGCGAGATCGGCTGTGATCCGTTTGATGACCAATTCGCCATTCACACGGGCCGAAAGCAGCCCCTTAACGTTTTCCATGACAAAAACGGGTGGAGCGTGATCGATGATGATGCGAAGATATTCTTTGTACAGAAAATGCCGCTCATCGTTTTCGAACTCAGGGTCACCCATCATTCTTGACCTGCCGACCAGGGAGTAGGCCTGACATGGCGGTCCGCCGACAAGCGCCCACTTCTTCTGGTTCTGAAGTCTTTCGCTGATCAGCTTGCGGACGCACTTTTGGTTGTCGGCTCCCAGAGAAATTCTGATTGCCGAGCACTCCGCGTGAGCCTTCTCGTTCGGGTGCAGTTCGTACAGTTCAGAAAGGGTGATGTTGCCTTTTAGATAGCGATAGTAATCTTCAGGGAGCACCCCGCCTTTGAAGCTCTTCAGGAAGTGCCGCAACAGAAGTGTCCGGTGAGCGAACTCGTCCTGCTCAATCGAAATCGCACTTCTAAAGCAGGCATCCTTCTTTCCGCGCGTCAGGGACGAAAAACCCTCTCCCAAGCCGCCCGGCCCCGCGAAGACGTCAATCAGTGGATAAGCCGCTTTTCTGGTCATTCTGGCTCCCCGGCACCAGTCCCGGATGCCTCGCTCGCCAGGCGCTCATAGTCTTCGACGCTGAGCACCACAACGACGGGCCTGCCGTGTTTTTCCACGGAAACAGGCTCCTGTCTTGCGGTATCGATCAAATAACCGAAGCGGTTTTTGGCATCGCGGGCGGACAGCGTTTTCATGCAGATTTGATCCAAAATGGCCATTTTAGCTAACGTGCATGAAGCTTGTGCCCGACGCAATCTGAATGTTCAGTGGTAGGTATGCTGTCGAACGGCAGATTACCCGTCGGGCAACGAATTCATAGCACTCGCGGCGAAAGACCGCTTTCCGCCCTCATGCCTGAGTTCGGTTTAATGCTGCGCCAAGCCCGAATGTCGTAGAAGGGCTGGCTGCCGTCGGTTGCTATGATCGCCGAGGCGGTTTGGGCCCGGTGTCTTCATGCTGCCCTGACGCAAGTCGGCTGTGAGCCCAAAACGACCTCAATCTCAAGCGGCGCTTCGGCGGATTACAACACTTGTTGCGGGTCAGGAGCGCGCGACGGCCATCCTCGTGAAGGATCGTAGCTGAGGTTGGATCGAACCAGAACGCCTCGGCGGCGAGTTCGGTGACCGCAGGGTCGATCTCGGCGACCGTGATCGGACCCGTTCCGCGCGTCGAGAAAGCCCGCGGCACGGCGTAATTGCCGCCGCCGATGGACCTCTCCGGCGGCACGATCGCGATCCGGTCACTGAAGAAGCGCAAGGACGCGGCAGGGCGCCAGAAGATCGTCTACAGAACCGTCCCCGTGCCGCCGGACTTCCTGGACACCCTGAATACGGCCCATGGTATCCGGGAAGCTCAGAAATCTCGCAAGAAAGCAGCCCAGCCAATCTGGCCGCTCAGCCGCGTTCGTGTCTGGCAGATCGTCAAGAAGATCATGATCGACGCCGGTCTGCCGGACGCGCCGCAGCGCAGCCCCAAAGGCCTCAGGCATGGCTTCGGCGTGCATGCGACAGTTCAGGGTGTTCCCTTGCATATGCTGCAGCGCTGGCTGGGACATGCCCAGTTGTCGACGACGGCGATCTACGCCAATGCTGTCGGCCGAGAAGAACACGGCATCGCAGCGCGAATGTGGAGATAGAAATGGATCTCATGCGAACCGATCCCTGCAGCACTGCAGGGCGCTATTACCGGATCGAACTCACGCCTTGCTTTCGAGGCCGATGAACCAAAGCGTCGCGAGGACCGCGATTGGCGCGATCGCGCCAATGACGGCGGCGCACGCAATCAGGTTCCAGTCGGCATTCCTCTTTTCGGATTTCATGTTCCACGCCTCCTGTTGCAAGGCAGCTCGGAGCGCGTCAGGAATTGCGCTCTTCAGGGTGTCTTGGTGCTTCTGGTCTGACCCGGCGGCTGGTTCATTTGCGGGGACGGGCGCGCGGGATGGTTTTCCGGGGCGGGAGTGTCGCCGGATGAGCCATTGAAGCCGGAATTTCGGGGTGTTTGGAGAACCGGAAGTTGCGTCAAGTTCCCTGGTGACCTACGGTCACAGTGAATTTAGAATGCTTGGATTATTTGAATTATGCCGAAGCAGGATACTGTCGAACCATCCGAGCCAAAGTATAAGGCTGCCGGCCAGTTCCTGAAGCACCATGTCAATCTGGGGTACCCCGGCGTGACGCAGCAACGGATCCTTGACAAGATGGTGCCGTACTGCGGTCCGAACGGGCCACCAAACAAGAGCACTCTGACCAAGTGGTACAACGGCAATTCGAAAATCAGCGACGACCTTCTGGAAGCGCTGTTGCTCACTCTCAGTGAGACCGACCATGTTCGCAGCCTCGAGGGAGGCGCGTTCGCGCTCCGTATCTGTCTTACTTTTCTCTATGAAGCCAACAACCTGAAAGACTGGCCAGAAGCATTAGGGCGGTACGATACTCCACCACTGGTGAAAATATATTTCCAAGAAAAGGATCAGCCAAAAGCGGAGCCGCAGAGCGGATCCCGGGATATTCAGGTCGGGAACGTCTTCGAGCTTGGCTCCTTGGTGCGCGAAGGTCTGCCGCCGGTTGCGCCGACGCTGCCGCTCCTGGACCGGGCGCAGATCATCGACGGGGGCGAGCCGAGCCTGTTCAATGCGCTGAGCT
>NZ_FZNN01000056.1 GCF_900188035.1 Puniceibacterium sediminis
TACTGGCTATGAGATGCCGTAACGGGTCCTGCGTTGCGCATCGCCTTTGCCACTTGCCAGATCAGCGCCGTGCTGTCGCCATTCCCGTATTGAACCCACATGGAGGACGACGGGATGAGACTGTTTATCGGACTGGACGTGTCAGTGGCCAAGACCGCGATTTGCGTGATCAGCGAACACGGCAAAGTCATCAAGGAAACAGAGGTTATGAGCGAACCCGAGGTTCTGGTGCGCTTGCTGGGCAGTCTGGACGGAAGTGTTGCCGCGATTGGGCTGGAGGCTGGACCGTTGTCGCAATGGCTGCATCGCGGACTGACCGAAGCGGGTCTGGATGCCGTTCTGATGGAGACGCGACAGGTGAAGGGTGCGCTAAAGGCGATGCCGATCAAGACGGATCGGCGCGATGCTGAGGGGATTGCGCGCCTACTTCATCTCGGCTGGTTCCGCCCTGTTCACTGCAAATCGGTCTCGGCTCAAGAAACCCGCGCCGTTCTCAGTGCGCGGAAGGCCATTCAGCAAAATATGATCGCACTGGAGATGTCGCTACGAGGGCTTCTTCGGAACTTTGGTCTGAAGGTCGGCGCAATCTCCCGTGGCAGATTCGAGAGCCGCATTCGGGAAATGGCCGAGGGCAACACTATGCTTGAGACGGCAACATCTCCCATGCTGCGGGCCAGAGCGGCGCTTCGTCTGGAACTCGCAACCCTTGAGAAGCAGGTACGCCAGCTCGCTCAGGACGATCCAATCTGTGTGCGGCTGATGACGATGCCCGGAATTGGCGCAGTCGTCGCGCTGACTTATAGGTCGGCGGTCGATGATCCTGCGCGCTTCCGATCTTCAAAGAGGATCGGTCCATGGGTTGGTTTGACGCCATCGCGCAACCAGTCCGGTGAGCGTGATGTATCCGGCGGCATTACCAAAGCCGGTGATGTTAACCTGCGGCGGGCATTGTGCCAGGCCGCAACCGTCATGATGAACCGTGGCAGATCGACATGGCTGAGAACATGGGGCGCACAACTGGCACAACGGCGTGGCCGAAAGATTGCGATGGTTGCTCAGGCGCGTCGTATCGCCGTCATACTCCATCGAATTTGGGTCGATGGCACAACCTTCCAGCCCGATGCCGCGCCAAAAGTTGCCTGACCGGATGATACTCCACCCGTTGCCTGCTTGATCGCAGGCTTTCGAGGTCCCACAGGGACGTGGTTCCGATGATGCCGTGGTCTGGACCGTCGCTGACTTCTGTCAAGCACGCCTATGAGATGGGCACATCGGAATTACATCGAACCAGCATCATGTTGGCAGCCTAGGCGTTGACCACGGACCGAAGCATGTACCCGAAGGACCTCAACCGAAAGCCGCAAGATAAAGCACAACAGAC
Source organism: Puniceibacterium sediminis (assembly GCF_900188035.1). Classification (GTDB taxonomy): domain Bacteria; phylum Pseudomonadota; class Alphaproteobacteria; order Rhodobacterales; family Rhodobacteraceae; genus Puniceibacterium; species Puniceibacterium sediminis. The sequence continues at coordinate 1,382 of NZ_FZNN01000056.1, forward strand.
AAGGCGAACAAAAAGCTCCGCTTTGGCGGCTTAACTCGTTTGCCCAAAATCCCTTGACTCGGACGGCCCCGTTACCCAAGTCCAGAACCTAAGGCCCGCCATGAAGTCTTCATCGCTATTCCAGGTAGGACGCGCCGCCGCCGCCTGACTGTTCTAAACCAACTCGACGACGTCAACCGATTG
>NZ_FZNN01000001.1 GCF_900188035.1 Puniceibacterium sediminis
GCGCCGCGACATGGGCGCGTGTCGCCTCGCTGATAGGCACATGTCGCCTGAACGCCGTAAACCCCGAAGCCTATGTCGCCGCCACACTCCGAAAGATCCTCGATCAGCACATGCAGACTGACATCGACACTCTCATGCCATGGAACTTCGGCAAGTAGTAAAACCACAGTGCCATGGGTGATGGACTGCCGCTTACACCGGATCGTACATGAGAGCGGGATGCTTTCTATCTGGCTGCAGCGCGGGATGACGAGGCTTGGCCTTCCCACCACATGCATCGATGCCCGCAAAGCGCACAAGAGCCTGTCGGCGCGGCTCAATAAATCGGATTCTGCCGATGCCGAAGGCTTGGCGCAGCTCGCACGCACCAACTGGTTTACTCCGGTTCATATCCGTAGCGAAGAGGCCGATCGGCTCCGCAGCCTGATTGGCGCACGCGAGCGTCTGATCCGCTTGCGCAAGGACTTGGAGGGGCACATCCGGGGCGTCCTGAAAACCTTTGGCATCCGCATGATCGGGATCGGTCATGGTCGACAGAGACAGGCGTTCCGCGATCAACTCGCAGCAGCTGGAGAGACTGATCCGATCCTGCGCACGATCGCTGACGGCTTCATCGCGGCCCATTCGACCCTGTGCCTGGCGGCTGATGATCTCGACAAAGCCGTGAAGAGAAAAGCCAAGGCGCACCCCGTCGCGCGCCGTTTGATGACCATTCCGGGCGTCGGGCCGGTGAACGCGCTCAGTTTCATTGCCCTGGTCGATAACCCAAACCGGTTCAGCCGGGCATCTGATGTCGGCGCGTTTCTCGGGCTTACACCAAAACGGCATCAGTCCGGCGAAATAGATTGGTCGGGACGGGTGTCAAAGTGGGGAGACGGGACGATGCGCGGACTGCTGTTCGAGGCGGCGTCCTGCTTGATCCGCCAGGTGAAGCGTTTCTCACCACTGAAATCATGGGCAGTACGACTGGCCAGTCGACGCGGGTTCCGAAAGGCCGCAGTCGCGACCGCGCGCAAGATCTCAGTCCTGATGCTGACGATCTGGAAATCTGGCGCAGACTATCAATGGACAAAGGAGGCGGCTGCCTGATCTGAATTTCCGCCGCTGAGAAGGCGGGAAGCGAAGTCCCGACGGGACGGAGGTAGATCGATCTCGTAAAAACGGTTGGGAGGCAGGCTCGCTTGCTCACCCCGCAAACGACATTGGAGACGATCCACCACCGAACACCATCATGAGGCGCAATGCGCGACCTCGGAGAGAACCACGACCCCGAACGGACAGATCGCCATCCCGCTTGACAAAGCCGCAATCAGAGAACCGTTTTTGTCCGACTCGGTTTCTCAAAGCAGACCTTGGCGCAGCCGCAGCGAAATGGTGCTTTGTCCGCATAGCCGACGCAAGCGGTGCTCATCTGTCCGTGTCAGTATTTGGTCCTAATGCGCCGGTGCGGCCGCCGGATCCAGCAGGGTGCGGCCGCCGTCGACGGTCATTACCTGACCGGTCATGAAGCCCGAGCCTTCGGAGGCGAGGAATTGCACCGCCTCGGCCAGTTCCATCGGCGATGCGATGCGCCCCAGCGGGGTGTGGCTTTCGATGTCGTCGCGGTAGTCGGGGTTGTCCTTCAGCGCCGCCTTGAGGCTGGCCGACATCACCGAGCCAAAGGCCAGCGCGTTGACCCGGATGCGGTTGGGCGCCAGCGCCACGGCCAGCGACCGGGTCATCTGATCAAGCGCGGCGCAGGACACGGAATAGGCCAGCAGGTCGGGGTGGGTCAGCCGTGCGGCGATCGAGCTGAGGTTGACGATGGTGCCGATCGGGCCTTCGGAGTCGTCGCCCGCCTGCTTGATCATTCGCCGCGCCACCACCTGACTAAGCCGCAGCGCCGTCATCAGGTTCTGATCCAGCAGCGATTCGACCGAGGTATCGTCGATATCCAGCGGATCCGAAGCGATGATCTGTCGGCTGCCGTTCACCAGAATATCCACCCGGTCATAGGCATCCAGAGTGGCCGAAAGCAGGTTCGCCAGCGTCAGGCGTTCACGCAGATCACCGGCAAAGTAGCGCATGTTGCCGTCTTCGACGACCTCGCCCACCTCTTTGCAGAGGCGGGTTTCGTCGATATCGGCGAACATCACATTCGCGCCGCGCTGGGCAAAGTGCCGGGCAATGGCGAGGCCTACGCCATTGGCGGCGCCGGTGACGATGGCGGTCTTACCTTCGATCGAAAAGGACATGTATGCGTTGGACCCCGGGCTGTTGTTCTGGCGCGAACCTAGACCAGTTCAGCGCCGGGGGCGAGAGGGGCGTTGCGCATGCAGTATCTTGAAGCGTCCGTCGCCGCCGACTTCGGTGGTTTCGCCAAAGTGTTCGGCAAGCGTCGTCTCATAGGGCAGGTGCCGGTTGGCGACGATCCAGAGATGCCCGCCGGGCTTCAGCGCCTTTGCAGCAGCGGCGATAAAGGACTGACCGATGGCGGGGTCGGCGTTGCGCGTGGTGTGGAACGGCGGGTTCATCACCACGGTGTCGAGCCGTTCGGGCGAGGGCCAGCTGGGCACGTCGGCCCAGTAGAACTTGGCCCGGGGGTCATCGATGTTGGCGCGGGCACAGGTCAGGGCGGTGTGATCCGCCTCGATCACATGCAGTACGGCGATTTCGGGGCGGGTCAGGATCTGTGTTGACAGATACCCCCAACCGGCGCCGAAATCCGCAACGCTCTGACCCAGTTTGGCGGGCAGGGCGGCGGCCAGCGCGGCCGAGGCCGGGTCGATGCCATCGGCGGAAAACACGCCCGGCGCGGTCAGGTATCCATCCGCCGTGCGGCTGGGGCCGGGGCTGGTCCAGTCGGTGAATGCGTCGGTCGAGGGGAACCAGACCGCCTTGCCATGCGCCTTGGAAATCTGGCCCTGCACATCCGCACGGGCGCGGCAGGCCTTGAGCATCGGCTCGATTCCGTCGGTCTTGAGACCGTCGACCAAAATCGTACCCTCGGGCACGGCGGCGCAGGCGGCGGCAACCATCGCCTGACCCTGTGCGCGGGCGCGGGGCAGAAACACCACGGCCATGGCATAGGGCCCGGCGGGCTCTGTCACACAGTCAAAACCGCGCGCGGTCAGCGCGTCATGTTCCGGGCGGAAGGTCTGGATCACCTGACAGCGGTCTGTCGGCAGCTCTGAAAGGTCATGATCAGCGGTGGCGCCGAACAGGGCGATGGTGCCCTCTGAAGGCAGAACAACGCTGCCGTCTTCCAGGCATGTGGTCAGTCGGGATGTGGCCATGTCAGCAGCGCCGCGCCAGGCGAGGCGTCATTCTTTTTCCATCGTGCATTGCAGCGGATGCTGGTGGCGGCGCGCGAAATCCATAACTTGTCCTACTTTTGTCTCGGCAATCTCGTGGCTGAAGACGCCAACCACGGCGACACCCTTTTTGTGCACGGTCAGCATGATCTCGAACGCCTGAGCGTGGGTCAGACCAAAGAACCGTTCCAGAATGTGCACCACAAATTCCATCGGGGTGTAGTCATCGTTCAGCAGCAGCACCTTGTAAAGCGGCGGGCGCTTTGTCTTGGGCTTGGAGTCAACGACCACATCCACGTCATTATCACCCCCCGGGGGGGGATTCGGGTCCTTGCTCATAAAGGGATGGTTAACGGTTTGTCCGTAGGTCATGAGACTCTGTCTGGTTTGTGGTGTCGACATAGGAGGTTCTATATAACCTCTCGGGGCCCTTAGAAAAGGGCCGAGAACAGTGGCAAGGGAACAATGGTGCAGAATCTGCTAACAATCGGTTTCGATGCGGATGACACGCTTTGGCACAACGAACGGTTTTTCAAGCTGACCCAAAGCCGATTCGCCGAACTGCTGGCGGATCATGCCGATCTGGACACGCTGGATGCCCGCCTGCTGGACGCGGAGCGGCGCAATATCGGACACTACGGATTCGGCGTGAAGGGTTTCGTGCTGTCGATGATCGAAACCGCGATCGAGGTGACAGAGGGACGTGTGCCCGCCAGCGTGATTTCCGAACTGCTGAGCGCGGGGCAGGAGCTGCTGGCGCATCCGCTGGAACTGCTCCCCCATGCCGAAGAGGCCGTGCGCGAAATGGCCGACAGCCATCACCTTGTCCTGATCACCAAGGGCGACCTGCTGCATCAGGAACGCAAGTTGGCGCAGTCGGGGCTGGGGGAGTTGTTCGACGGGGTGGAAATCGTTTCGGACAAGACGCCCGCAACCTATGCGCGGATCTTTGGCGCGACGCCCGGCGGGGCGGCGGGGGCCATGATGGTGGGCAATTCGCTGAAGTCCGACGTGGTCCCGGCGATCGAGGCCGGCGGTTGGGGCGTCTTCGTCCCGCAGGAGTTGATCTGGGATCTGGAACATGCCGACCCGCCCGAGTCCCCGCGTTTTCGCACGCTGAAGGATCTGGGCGACCTGCCGAAACTGGTGCGCGATATCGGCTGAACGCCGGATCCCGCCGATGACGTATTTTTGCCGCAATCGCCTGTCTTGCGTCGCCATTCGCTTTGTGCGCTAGATATGGTTAAGCGCGCGACAATAAAACTGGATTTGTTAACCACTTGAAGGGTTTATCCGAAGCGCTTCATGTGTTACGTTGAGAGAAATAGAACAATAAAAAGCCCACCGAAAAAATTCGGGGGCACGAGGCAGCAGAAGGCGACATATCGTGACGGGACGGCATAGGCAGCCGGGCCGATTAGGCCTGTATTTCATCACCTTTCTCTGGCTGGTACTTCTTGTACCGCTCAGCGCATGGGCAGCACCCTACGCGGCGTTCGTCATGGACGCCCGATCTGGCGAAGTTGTTTATGCGGAAAACGCGGATACACCTTTGCATCCCGCCTCCCTGACCAAGATGATGACGCTCTACATCGCGTTTCAGGCGGTCGAACACGGCGAAATCAGCATGGATACCGAGGTGACGATTTCGCGCAATGCCGCCGCCGAGCCGCCGTCGAAACTGGGCCTGCGCTCCGGCCAGAAAATCAAACTGCGCTATCTGGTGCGCGCGGCGGCGGTGAAATCCGCAAACGACGCCGCCACCGCGATAGGCGAGGCGATATCGGGGTCCGAATCCGCCTTTGCGCGCCGCATGAACCGCACGGCGAAACAGCTGGGCATGACGCGCACCAACTTTAAAAACGCCAACGGCCTGACCGAATCGGGGCACCTGTCGACCGCCCGCGACATGTCGATCCTGGGCCGTCACGTCATCTATGATTATCCCGAATACTATAACCTGTTTTCCCGCCAGACGGCGGATGCCGGGGTCAAGACCGTGTCGCACACCAACCGCCGCATGCTGCAAAGCTATGCGGGCGCGGACGGGATCAAGACCGGGTATACCAGCGCCGCGGGATTCAACCTTGTCGCATCGGCCGAGCGGGGCAGCGAACGGGTGATTGCGACTGTCTTTGGTGGTCGTTCCACCGCGTCGCGCAATGCCAAGGTGGCCGAGCTTATGGATCTGGGGTTTCGCAAGATGCCCAGCCGTGTCGCGTTTCGCGCGCCGGGAAAGCCGTCCTATCAGGGCCGCGGCGAAGTTGATGTGATGGTCGCCCAAAGCTCGGATCCGATGCCGGGCACGCGCGGGAAATCGGTCCGCGTCGTCTCGTCTGCGGTAAGCAAAAGCCTGCGGCCGATGGCGCGCGCCACGGCGGCACCTGTGCCGCTGCTGGTCGCAGAGGTGCGCACCGACATCGATACACTCCTTGAAACCGTTCAGACTGCGGCGGTTGAGCCCGTCACGGCACCGACGGCCCCCGTGGCCGCGCCCGAGGTGGTCGAGGTGGCCCCAGAGGTCGTGCAGGTTGCCAACGCGGTCGCGCCGACCGCCTCGATCAAGCCTGTACGGCGGCCGGCACAGGTGGTTCTAGCCAGCGCCGCAGTCGTTCTGCCCCCCAAGCCCGAAGCCGAGGTGGTCGAGCGGATTTCGACATCCGGCGGACGGCACTGGGGCATCAACGTCGGTCGCTATCCCAGCAAATATGCCGCCGAAAAGGTGCTGTTGCAGACTGCATTGTCCGAGATGTCGACGCTGGATGGCTCGCTTCGCAAGGTGGTCAACCGCTCTTCGGGATATGATGCGAACTTCATGGGGCTGAGCCGCGAAATGGCGGACCTTGCCTGTCGCCGCCTGCAGGCCCGTCAGGTCACCTGCTTCATGATCGGACCCAGCTGAGACCTCGCGTCTCACGCCCCACATCCCCTGCGCCACCGGCCTTGCCAAACTGTCCGCGATGTCGGACAAGCAGCGCCGTGCGGTCCCGACGCTCAACTGGAAACAGTGGCTGACTTCCCAGCCAGAGGTCTGGGGCCCCAAAGGCGAAATCAAACGAACGGGCACGAAAATGGCAGGCGCTTGCGCACCGTTTTCCGAACCGGTATCAGAAGGTTCACGGTCCTGTAGCTCAACTGGATAGAGCACCTGACTTCTAATCAGGATGTTGGGGGTTCGAGTCCTCCCGGGATCGCCACTTTCCTTTTAAATCAAGCCATAGTCGCGCAAACCCGCGCTGAACGACTGGCAGGTCAACGCCAGCCCTCCAGATGGCATTTCACCGTCCCACCGTGCCGCCCGCATCTGTGCGGATGGTCGCAGCGGCCTGTTCCAGCGCAGTGACAAAGATCTGCCGCGCGGGCGAGGGTGGGTCGTCGGGGCGGATCATCAGCCCGACCGGCCCCGCCGTCAGCCCGGTGTCCAGCGGCAGCGCGCTCAGCCGCCCGTCGGTCATGTCCTGCGCGACGACGCCTTCCGAGATGATCCAGATGGCATCGGATTGCCGCACATAGTTGCGCCCGAAGGCACCGGACACCGTTTCGATCCGGTCGCGCAGCGGCGGCACGCCCTGCGCAATCAGCGTCCGGTCGACCAGCGGGCGGATCGCGGCGTCGGCGGGCGGGTGGATCACCGGCCAATCGGCAATCGCGGTCAGATCCAGCGCGCCACGCTCCAGCAGCGGATGCCCCGGCCGCACCACGAACACCACCCGTTCAAGGTATAGCTGCGTGAACGACAGGCCCGTCATCGTTTCGGGCGCACCCAGCCGTCCGATCACCAGATCGACGCTGCCCGACCGCAGTTGTTCGGTCAGATGCCCATGCGCGCCGTCCTGCAGATCCAGCACCACATCCGGCGCCTGAGCGCGAAACCGCGCCACCGCCTGCGGCAACAGCCGCGCCGCCACGCTGGGCAGCGCCCCCACCCGCAGCACGGCACCACCGCTTTCGCGCAGCGATGTCACCCCGTCGACCCCGCGCCGCAGGGCGGCGAGGCTCATTTCAGCGAATTCCAGAAACACCCGGCCTTCGGGGGTCAGCCGCACACCGCCCCGGTCCCGGCTCATCAGGGTCACACCCAGGATTTCTTCCAGCTCTTTCAGGGTCTTGGACAGCGCGGGCTGGGTCAGGTTCAGCACCGCGCAGGCACGTTTCAGGCTGCCCTGCCGGTGGATCGCGGCAAAGCATTCGATATGGCGGAACTTGATACGGCGGTCGATCATCACTTATTCATTTGGGTAAGCAATCTGCATGAAATGTCATTTTACATGTCATTCCCGTTCAGTATCTAGTAAAAAACGGAGGAACATATGCAAACACAAGTCGTCATCATCGGTGGTGGCCCGTCCGGGCTGCTGCTTGCGCAGCTTCTGCATGTGCAGGGGATCGAGGCGGTCGTGCTGGAACGCAAGACCCGCGATTATGTGCTGGGCCGCATCCGCGCGGGTGTGCTGGAACGCGGCCTTGTCGCCCTGCTGGCCGAGGCGCAGGTCGAAACCCGCATCGCCACACAGGGTTTCCCCCACGATGGCACGGTGATCAGCTATGATGACCAGCATTTCCGCATCAATTTCACCGACCACACCGACCATCCCGTGATGGTCTATGGCCAGACCGAGGTGACGCGCGACCTGTACGATGCCCGCGAAAAAACGGGTGGCACGACGTTCTTCAATGTCGAAGATGTGCAGATCCACAACGCCGATCTGGAGGGCACGACCCGCCCGCGCGTGACCTTCACCAGCGACGGCACGGACCATGAAATCACCTGCGACTACATCGCCGGCTGTGACGGTTTTCACGGTGTATCGCGCCAGTCGATCCCGCAGGAAAAGCGCAGCGAGTATGAAAAGGTCTACCCCTTTGGCTGGCTGGGCATCCTGTCGGAAACGCCGCCGGTGCATCACGAACTGATCTACGCCAACTCACCCCACGGTTTTGCGCTCTGTTCGATGCGCAACGACCACCTGTCGCGCTACTACGTGCAGTGCCCGACCGATGATAACGTGGCCGACTGGTCCGATGATCGGTTCTGGAATGAACTGCGCCGCCGCATCCCCCCGGAATTCGCCGCCAAGCTCCAGACCGGCCCGTCGATCGAAAAATCCATCGCCCCGCTGCGGTCCTTTGTGGTTGAACCGATGCAATACGGCCGGTTGTTCCTGTGCGGTGACGCCGCCCATATCGTGCCGCCCACCGGTGCCAAGGGGCTGAACACCGCCGCGTCGGATGTGCACTACCTTTACCGTGCGCTGACCGCCCATTACCGCGAAAACGACAGCGCCAAACTGGCCACATATTCCGCCACCGCCCTGTCCCGCGTCTGGAAGGCCGAACGCTTCAGCTGGTGGATGACCTCGACCCTGCACCGCTTCCCGCAGATGAGCACATTCGATCTGCGCATGCAGCGCGCCGAGTTGGAATTCCTGCGCTCCAACACCGCCGCTCAGGCGGCACTGGCGCAGAACTATGTCGGACTGCCCTACTGAATGGCCCCGAACGGAAAGGCCCTGCTGATGACTGACAAATACGACACCGGAATGACCGTCCGCCGGTCCGTGCTGGGCGATGCCCACGTGGACCGCGCCGAGGCGGCCAAGACTGACTTCGACCTGCCGTTCCAGACCCTGATCACCGAAGGTGCCTGGGGCACGGTCTGGGCATCCGACAACATCACGCGGCGCGAACGGTCGATGCTGACACTTGCACTGCTGGCCGCCACTGGCAATTTCGAAGAAATCCCGATGCACATCCGCGCCTGCGCCCGCACCGGCGCCACCAAGACCGATGTGCAAGAGGCGTTCCAGCACGTTGCAATCTACGCTGGCGTGCCAAAGGCCAATCATGCGATCAAGCTGGCCAAACAGACATGGTCAGAGATGGAGGAAAACTCATGACCGGTTTCATTCCCCGCGACCGCCGCTGGCATCCGCCCGCCCTGACGCCGGATTACAAGACATCCGTCAAACGTTCGCCCAGCTTTGCGCCGCTGTCCTTCCCGACCTCGCTGCCCGAAGAAACCGGGCCAATGTTCCGCGATGACATGCTCGGCCCCAACGACAGCGACCTGATTCACAACTTTGCAAAGGCGGGCGAATCCGCCGTCGGCCCGCGCATCATCGTGCATGGCCGGGTGATCGACGAATTCGGCCGCCCCGTCCCGAATACCCTGGTCGAGGTCTGGCAGGCCAACGCCGGCGGGCGCTACCGGCATAAAAAGGAAAGCTACCTTGCCCCGCTTGACCCCAATTTTGGCGGTTGCGGGCGGGTGGTGACCGACGATCACGGCTATTACGAATTCCGCACGATCCAGCCGGGGCCATACCCCTGGCCCAACACGATGAACGACTGGCGTCCGGCGCATATCCACTTTTCCGTCTTCGGCCATTCCTTTGCCCAGCGGCTCATCACCCAGATGTACTTTGAGGGCGATCCGCTGATCTGGAAATGCCCGATCGTCGACACCATCCCGACGCGCGAAGGCATTGAATCGCTGGTGGCCGCGCTGGATATGTCCCGCGCGATCCCGATGGACAGCCTGGCCTATAAATTCGACATCGTGCTGCGGGGCCGTCGCCAGACACATTTCGAAAACCGGCCAGAGGGGCTGTGAACATGGTACAGAAACTCGAATCCTACCGCGAAAGCCCGTCCCAGACCGCCGGGCCCTATGTCCACATCGGCTGCACGCCGAATTTCTCCGGCATCACCGGGGTCTATCCCGAAGACCTTGGCACCACGATGATCACCGGCGATGTTTCCGGGCAACGCATCACCATCAAGGGCACCGTTTATGACGGCGCCGGCACCGCCCTGCGCGACGCGCTGATCGAGGTCTGGCAGGCCGACGCAAACAGCAAATTCGCTGGAAAAGGCGGCGATACCGGGTTTACCGGCTGGGGCCGTTCCGCAGGCGACATGGCGACCGGCGAATTCACCTTTGAGACGGTCAAACCGGGCCGCGTCGCATGGCCTGATGGCCGCCTTCAGGCACCGCATGTCACCTTCTGGATCGTCGCGCGCGGTATCAACCTTGGCCTGCACACGCGGATGTATTTCGCGGACGAAGCCCCAGCCAACGCCGAGGATCCGATCCTCACCCGGCTCGAACATTCGCAGCGCATCCCGACCCTGCTGGCTCAGTCTGAGGCCGACGGCACCTACCGTTTCGACATCCACCTGCAAGGCGCGCAGGAAACCATATTCTTCGACATCTGAAAGCTGACAATGACCAAACCCTGTATCATCTGCGTCGCCATCACCGGATCGCTTCCGAAAAAGGCCGACAACCCCGCCGTGCCGATCACCATTTCCGAACAGATCGAATCCACGCAACAGGCGTTCGAGGCCGGTGCCACCATCGCCCACTGCCATGTGCGCAACGACGACGAAACCACCACCTCGGACCCCGAAAAATTCGGCCTGCTGCTCGACGGGCTGCGCAAGCATTGCCCCGGCATGATCGTGCAGCTGTCGACCGGGGGCCGGTCCGGTGCCGGGCACGCGCGCGGCGGGATGCTGTCGCTGCGCCCCGACATGGCGTCGCTCTCCGTCGGGTCGAACAACTTTCCGACCCGCGTGTACGAGAACCCGCCGGATCTGGTCGACTGGCTCGCCTCCGAGATGAAGAAATACGGCGTGAAGCCCGAGATCGAAGCGTTCGATTTGTCGCACATCCACAAGGCGGCCGAGATGAACCGCGACGGGCGCATCCCGGGCAAGCTGTATGTGCAGTTCGTGATGGGTGTGAAAAACGCCATGCCCGCCGACCGCGATACGTTCGATTACTACATCAAGACGGTCGAACGTCTGGCCCCCGGCGCCGAATGGTGCGCCGCCGGGATCGGTCGTCATCAGGCCGAAATCAACGAATGGTGCATCTCGTCCGGTGGCCACACCCGCACGGGGCTCGAGGATAACATCCGCCTCGACAAGAACACCCTCGCGCCGTCAAACGCGGCATTGGTCGAAAAGGCCGTGAAGCTGTGCGAGAAATACGAACGCCCGGTGGCAACCTGGCAGCAGGCCCGCGAAATGCTCGGGCTGGCAGCGGTCTGAAGCGAACAGCAGGCCCGGAATCAAGCGCGCAGCGCGCCGGGCCAGCGCCGGACCGCCGTCGCACCAAAGGTGCGCCACTCTGCATCTTCTCGCCTTTGGCGAGGCGGTCTGGCGCTTTTGTGAAGTCAGCGCATAGCCATGCTCAACGAATGACCTCACAGCCATAAAGCGCCCCGCTCAACCGGGGCAGCGCCCTCCCGCGGTCCGGCGCTGGCCCGGCTTGCGTTGCAAAGCGTTCACCGGCCAAACCCATACCGCGAGCCATACGGTTTCCATACCAAAACCATACGCTTGCCATACGCCGTTTCCGCTGTCTCAGACCGCCGTCGCGTCGCGCAATTCGGCTTGCAGCCGCGCCGTCTCTTCCGCCTTGGGTCTGGAAAATCCGGCCAGCAGCAGATAGGCCACCGGCGTCAGGTAAAGCGTTGAAATCGTGGCCAGACCCAGCCCCCCGACGATCACCCATCCCAGCGCCTCGCGCGCCTCGGCCCCCGCACCAGACGACAGGATCAGCGGCACACCCCCCAGAACGGTCGAGATCATCGTCATCATCACAGGCCGCAGCCGGATGGTCGACGCATCAAATATCGCATCACGCACAGAAGCGCCTTTGTCCCTGAGTTGATTGGCAAATTCCACGATCAGGATGCCATTCTTGGCCATGATCCCGATCAGCATCACCAGCCCGATCTGGCTATAGACATTCAGGCTCATCCCGGAAAACGCCAGCGCAAAGGCGGCACAGCCCAGCCCCAGCGGCACCGTCGCCATCACCACGATGGCCGAGATGAAGCTCTCGAACTGCGCCGCAAGTACCAGAAAAACCACGAGAATCGCAAAGCCAAAGGTCATCATCAACCCACCCGCCGTCTGGTCCAGCGTCGCTGCCTCGGCCAGTGGCACGATGCGGTTTTCCTCGGCCAGAACCTCACCCCCCAGCGTCTGAACCTGCGCCAGCGCCTCGCCCAATGCCAGCTCGGGCGTCAGCCCCGCAGTGATCTCGACCGAGCGGTTCTGCCCCTCGCGGCTCAGCTCGGGGGCGATGGCGCGTTCCTCAAGTCGCACAAAACTCGACATCGGCACCATCTGCCCGTCGCCCGTCTGCACAAAGACGTTTTCAAGGTCGCCGGGGTCGTTCACCGGGTCAGTGGTCGACAGCATCTGCACATCATAGCTCTTGTCCTGCACAAACACCGTACCAATGCTGCGCCCTTCAAGTGCGGCGCGCAGGGCGTCGCCCAAGCCACTGATATCAATGCCAAGATCGGATGCGCGGGTGCGGTCTATCTCGATGAACAACTGCGGCTGCGTGGTTTCATATTCCAGCCGAACCTGACCAAACGCGGGGTTTTCCTGCATCCGTTCCACCAGCTTTTGCGACACCTCGGCCAGTTGCGCATAGCTGTCGCCGGTCAACGCAAATGTCAGCCCGCGACCCGCCCCGCGAATGCCGAGGCTGTTGGGCTGAATGGCAAAGGCGCGCACGCCGATGATGCCGCGCAGCTTGCCGTTGATCTCGCCCACGATCTCGGCCTGTCCGCGTGTGCGTTCATCCCAGGGGGCCAGCGCCATCACCATGAAACCACCGTTGTTCGCACCGAAACCGGCAATGGCGAACACATTCCGGATGTCTCCGCTGTCAACCAGCGGCTGCACGGCACGTTCGATTTCCTGCATCTTGGAGGTTGTATAATTCAGCGAAACGCCCTGCGGCGCGCTGACCCGGAGCAGGGCGATGGCGCGGTCCTCGGGCGGGGTCAGTTCCTGCCGGATGCCGCTGCCAACGAACAACGCCGTCACCGCGAACAGCGCCGCCGCCAGCACGATCACCAAGGGCACGGCCAGCGCGCCCTTCAGCGTCACCGCGTAAAACCCGGCCAGCCGGTTGCCCAGCCAAATCATCGGCCCGCGTGGGTTTTTTGCCGGTTCGGCGGTCAACAGGCGGCTTGCCAACACCGGGCACAGGGTCAGCGCGACGACCGATGACAGCGACACCGCGATGGCAAGGGTAAAGCCGAATTCGCGGAACAGCCCACCCGCCTGACCCGGCAGAAAGGACAGCGGGATGAACACCGCCGCAAGCGTCGCGGTGGTGGTGACGACGGCAAAGAACACCTGCTGCGTGCCGATCACCGCCGCCGCGCGCGGGCCCATCCCGGCGGCGCGCTGGCGCACGATGTTTTCCAGCACCACGATGGCATCGTCCACCACCATGCCCGTCGCCAGAACCAGCGCCAGAAGGGTCAGGATGTTGACGGAAAAGCCAACCATGTAGATCGCCGCCAGCGTGCCGATCAGTGAGACGGGCAGGGTGAGCGTGGGGATCAGCGTGGCGCTGACATTGCGCAGGAACAGGAAAATCACCACGACCACGATGGCCACGGCAAGGGCCAGCGTCCAGAGCACCTCCTTGATGGATCCGTTGATGAACACCGCATCATCCGAAGTGACAAAGATGTTCACATCCTGTGGCAAGGTCTGGGCAAGCTGCGCCACCACCTGATGGACCGAGGCCGAGATTTCCAGCGTGTTTGACGTCGCCTGACGGATCACGCCCAGACCCAGCCCGGTTTGACCGTTGGCGCGCAGGATGGTTTCGTTCGGGGCGGGGCCAAGGGTGACCGAAGCGACATCGCCAAGGATCACATCGTCCTTGATTTTCAGCGCCTCAAAGTCCGCCGGGGTGCTGACCGCCGCCGTGGTGCGCACGTTGATCGACTGCCGGTCGCCGGTCAGGTCCCCGGCTGGCGCGTCAAAGGCGATTGTCCCCAAGGCATTGCGCAAATCGGCCAGGGTCAGGCCGCGGCTGGCCAGTTGCATCTGGTCGATGTCGACGCGAAAGATCGGGTCGCGGTCGCCGTAGATTTGCAGATCCGCCACCCCGTTGATGGAAATCAGCCGGTCCTCGACCCGGTCCTGCACGATCTGGGTCAGCTCCTGCGGCGACCGGCTGGCCGAGGTGACGGCAACCCGGATCACCGGTTGGGCATTGGCGTCGGCCTTGACGATCTGGGGCTGGTCGGCGTCATCGGGCAGGGCGTTGGCGATCCGCGCCACCGCATCGCGGGTGTCGGTTGCGGCGACGTCAATGTCGACGTCATCGTTGAATTCCAGCGTCACGCGGCTGCGCCCGAAACGCGAGTTGGACGAGATGCTGCGCACCCCGGCGAGGCGGCCCACCGCGCCCTCGACGCGGGCGGTGATTTCCTGATCCACGGTTTCGGCCGATGCGCCGTCAAATTGGGTGGTCACGGTGATGACCGGGCGGTCCACGTCGGGCAATTCGCGGATTTCGACGCCGAAAAGTGCCGCGATCCCGGCAATCACGATCAGTGCGTTCAGCACAAAGGCAAGGATCGGCCGCTGTACGAATAGCGCCGTGCCTGATGTCTTCTCGGGTGCCGGGGTGTTGCTCATCTCAGCCCCGCCTGCGGTTCGTGGCGTCGGCGCTGGCGCGGTTTTCCGCCTGATCCTTCGCGATC
This sequence comes from Puniceibacterium sediminis, assembly GCF_900188035.1. Lineage (GTDB taxonomy): Bacteria > Pseudomonadota > Alphaproteobacteria > Rhodobacterales > Rhodobacteraceae > Puniceibacterium > Puniceibacterium sediminis. Next base: position 14,834 of record NZ_FZNN01000001.1, read on the forward strand.
TCCACCTCGGTTCCTGGGCGCAGACTTTGCACGCCCTCGGTCACCACCTGTTCACCGGGGGTCAGCTCTGCCTCGACCAGAACGGAATCGCTGTTGCGCTGACGGATCACGATCGGCACGCGCTCTGCGCGGCCTTCGCGCACCACCCAGACAAAGGAACCCTCGCTGGACCATTGCACCGACAGCGGGTTGATGGATGGGTATTGTTCGCCTGCGAAGTGCAGCACGACCGAAAACGCCATGCCTTCGCGCAGGGTGTCATCGCCGTTGTCGATCCGCGCCTGCACCCGCAGGGTCCGGCTTGAGCGATCCACAACGTTGTCGAGCGTGGCGACCGTGCCGATCAGCACTTGACCGCGATTGGCCAGAGGCGAAAGTTCCACCGTCATGCCCGGTTTCAGCTGGCCGATCACCCGTTCCGGCACGCGAAAGTCGATCAGCAGCTGAGACCGGTCGGTCATCGTCGCAAGCTCTGCCTGCGCCGGGATGCGATCACCCTGATCAACCTCAAACAACCCGATCCAGCCCGAGATCGGCGCCCTGATCACCCGCTGGGCCAGATCGAATTCCGCCTGACGGATTTCAAGCTCGGCATTGCGCAGAGCCAGCTCTGCCGTACGGATCTGCACCGTCGTGACGGCGCCCGAGTTCTGCAGGGACGACAGGCGATCCACCTCGTCGCGCGCATCGGTCAAGGTCAGACGGGCACGTTCCAGCGCGATCTGCTCGGCCTCGTCATCCAGCCGCACCATGACCGCGCCTTCCTGCACATAGCTTCCGGCGTCAAAAGCGATTTCGATGATGCGCCCCGTCGCCTCGGACCGGACGATGACCGAACGCAGGGCGCGCCCGTCGCCCACCGCGGTGATCCGGTCGTTCAGCGTGCCCTGCGTGACCGCCGCCGTGATCACCTGCGTCGCACCGCCGCCAGACCTGCGCGCCTCGGGTGGGGGCGGGGTGGTGTCGGTCAGCTCGATGCCCAATGCATCCAGCAGCCCGGTCCCTGCAACCCATGTCGCCGCCGAGGGGACATAGGCCAGCCAGATCGCCAGCGTTCCGGCGATCACGATCGCCCCAAGGAAGAACTGTCTCAAGATGGCCATCTGTTTGCTCTACCCTCAATGTCGGCTTTGCCTACACCAGGCAGACAGCGGCCCGCTGCAAAAGCACAGAAGGTCACGCAGATATTACCTGATTCTACGCGCTGTCACATGATTTCCGTCGGATGGCTCTGGCCTTGGACAGACTTCCCCCGGGGGACGCGTCATGCATCATGCGCCTTCAGCCAATCACGGACCATGCCGTGCAGGCGTTCACCGCTGAAACTCGGGAAATGTCCGCCGTGCACGACCCGCACCGGCAGGTCCAGCAGGCGGCGCATGGAGGCGATGTAATCCCCGATATCCGCATGGTAAGTGTCTTCGATCAGCGGCCCGTCATAGATGATATCGCCTGAAAACAGCACGCCCGTTGCGCGTTCCAGAAGGGCGATGCCGCCGGGCGAATGCCCCGGCGTGTGGACCACCTCAAAGAACCGCCCACCGGCGTCGATCACCTCACCATCGTCAAGCAGACGTGTCGCGGGGGCCGGGGTGACGGTGTAACGCGCGGATTGGTAGGGTTCGGGGGGAAGCGTTTCGAAAATCTCGTCCGTCACATAGGGGTCGGCCAGAACGGCGCGGCGTTCCGGGTTGGCCAGCAGGTGTGCTTCGGCCCGGTGCACGGCGCGGTGGTCAAATTCGTGGTGGCAGCCGATATGGTCGAAATGCGTGTGGCTGGCGACGGCAAGCAGCGGGCGTTCGGTGACCAGCGGCACCCAGTCGCGCAAGGAAACCACGCCCATGCCGCTGTCGACCAGAAGATCGCCGTCCTTGCCCTGCACATGCCAGCAGTTGCAGCGGTAGAAGGGCAGAATATGCGGCTCATCGATCAGGCTGATCCCGTCATCCAGCCGGGTGACACGCCACCAGTCTTCGGCTCTTGCACGCATCATGCGTCCTCCAGCAGGGTAACGTGACCGCTGTCCAGCGCCAGTGTCAGCACGTCATTCACCATTGCATCCATGCCCACGGGCAGTTGCGCGCGCAATGTCGTATCGGGGGCGGCCTCGGGGGTTACGGTCACCCTGCGGCTGCTTCCCTGAAACACCGATTCCCGTACGGTGGCTTTGCCAAGCGTCTCTCCCGCCCCGGGGAACAGGTGTTCCGGGCGGGCACATACCGCGACGCGGCTGCCGTCGCGCAGGTCCGTTTTGGGCCCCAGCGGGCCAAAGGCAGTCACGGCGCGGCCCGCCTGCACGGTTGCGGGGATGAAGTTCATCTCGCCCAGAAAGGCGGCAACAAAGCGGGTGGCGGGGCGGCGGTAAACCCGTTCGGGCGGGCCCTGATCCTCGATCCGTCCGGCGTTCATCACCACGATGCGATCGGCGATGGCCATGGCTTCTTCCTGATCGTGGGTGACGTGGACAAAGGTGGCACCGACCCGGCGCTGGATGTCCTTCAACTCGTCCTGCATGGCGCGCCGCAGGTTCAGGTCCAGCGCACCCAGGGGTTCGTCGAGCAGCAGCACATCCGGGTCCACCGCCAGCGCCCGGGCCAGCGCCACGCGCTGCCGCTGACCACCGGACAGCGCCGCGGGACGTTTGCGCCCGGCACCGGCAAGGCCGACGAGGTCCAGCATCTCTTCGGCCTTTGCGTGCCGCTTTGAACGCCCCACACCGCGCATCCGCAGGCCAAAACCGACGTTGTCGAGCAGGCTCATGTGTGGAAACAGCGCGTAGTCCTGAAACACCGTCGTCGTCGGGCGCTGCGCCGCAGGCACACCGACCATGTCGCGCCCGCCAATCCGCAAGGTGCCACCCGAAGGGTCGGCAAACCCGCCGATGATGTTCAGCAGCGTTGTCTTACCACAGCCCGACGGCCCCAGCAGCACGCAGTATTCCCCGGCATCAATTCCCAGGTCCACACCGGCCAGCGCCATCGCGTCGCCATAGCGTTTGGTCAGGCCGTTTATGTCGATGGGTGCAGTCATTTCCGCCTCATGGTTGCGAGTTCCACCCCCAGCACCGCTATTGCCGACAGCATGAACACCAGTGATCCAACGGCGTTGGTTTTGGGGTTCAGGCCGGACCGCAGCAGCGACCAGATTTCGACTGGCAGGGTCACGTCAAAGCGTGACAGCAGGAAGGCGATGATGAATTCATCCCAGCTGAAGGTCACTGACAGCAGGAACGCGGCCAGAAGTGCAGGCAGGATCATCGGAGCCGTCACCAGCCACATCACCCGCAACTCTGACGCGCCAAGGTCGCGTGCCGCCCGTTCCGCGCTTTGCTGCGCCGGGCCAATGGCGGCGGCGCAGATGGCAAAGCACAGCGGTGTGTTGATGACGATATGGCCCACCGCGACGGTGGCCAGCGACAGGCTCTGACCCATCAGGTTAAAGCTTGCCAGCAGGCCCAGACCGATCACCAGATAGCTGACCGAAAGGGGGGCGGTCAGCGCGGCACTGATCGCCTTGGCCCTGGGCAGGCGGCCTGTGGCCACGGCACGGGCCGCCAGAAACCCCAGCGTGACCGCCATGGCGGAGGACGCAAAGGCCACCATCAGGGAATTCAGCAGGGCGGCGATCAGGTCCGCATCGCCCAGCACCTCGGCATGCCAGCGCAGGGAAAACCCCTGAAATGGCGGAATCGGGAACCGCCCGTCCTGAAACGAAAACAGAGCCAGCACGCCCACCGGAAGAAAGATGAACCCGTACAGCAGCGCCATATAGGTCGCGCAGGCGGCAAAGCGCATCATTTTGACGGCTCCTTCATCCAGCGCGCCATGGCGATATAGGCCAGTGTCACCGCCGCCATCAACACAATCGACAGCGCTGCCGCCATCGGCAGATCCGCCCGTCGCCCGATCTGCAGCATCACCAGCTGCGGCAGGGCAAGGTCGTTGCCGCCGCCCAGAATCTGCGGCGTCACATAGTCCCCGATGCACAGCGCGAATGTCAGAAAGGCACCCACCATCACCCCGGGCAGGGCCAGCGGCCAGACGATAAACCGAAAGATCTGCACCGGTCCCGCGCCCAGATCGGCGGCCGCGCGGCGCAGGTTGGGCGGCAATTGCACAAGGCTGGCGTAGATCGTCAGCGTCAGCAGCATGGTGAAAAAATGGGTGAACCCGATCACCGTGGCCGCGCGCGAATTGGCAAGGTCCATCAGCGGCAGGCCCAGATCGCCCAGCCATCCGTTCAGCACGCCACGTTTGGCAAGCACCAGCGACCACGCATAGGATCGCACCACATATGACGTCCAGAACGGCACCACCGCCAGCGCGAGCGCAAGGCGGCGGTATTTCGCGGGCAGTTCCACCGCGATGATCCACGCCAGCGGATAGGCCAGCGCCACAGACAGGACCGTGACGACCACTGTGATCTCAAGCGAATTCAGCGCCGCCTGCAGATAGGCGGGGCTGCTGGCGAACTTGGCGTAGTTGGCCAGCGTCCAGGCGGCTTCCAGCCCCTGATCGGTGCGCTGCCACAGGCTCAGCACCGCCATGACCCCGAAAGGCAGGGCAAAGAACACAAGCGTCCACAGCAGCGCCGGGGCGGCAAGCGCAAGCGCCCGCCGCCTGTCGCGACCCTCGATCGTCAGGGTCTTGCTCATGCCCTAGTGCGCAAGAAAGCGTGTCCAGACATCCTGCATCGCCGCATCCAGATCGGCGTCCGGCGTGGGGTAAAGATCGGCCTTGTTCAGATAGTCCACCTGCTGATCCCAGCGCAGCGCGGCTTTCTGTTCGTCGGTCATCATGGCGCCGGCCATTCTGTTGGCGGGCATCGCCCAGTAACAGGACGACGTCGCAAGTGCGGCCTGTCCCTGCGGGGAAAGCACGTGTTTCACGAATTCCACCGCCAGATCGGGCTGTTTGCTGTCGGCAAAGACACCGATGGACTGTGACCAGCGCACAGCACCCTGTTCCGGGATCAGCCAGTCGAGATCCGGCAGATCGCCCGTGAGGCCCGCCGTAACCCATTCGCCGCCGCCGAACAGGATATCGACCTCTCCGGTCGCGATGGCGGTCTGAGATGACACCACTTCGCCAACCGACGACGCATTGTCCTTGAGCTTCATCAGCGCCGCCTCGATCGCGGGCAGGTCGTCCAGTGTGATGTCGGCCGTGGGAATGCCCAGACCCATGGCCACCATGCCCATCACCGGCACGTAATAGTCATAGACCGCCATGCTGCCGGGGGCATTGTCGGACCACAGCGCGGTCATGTCCGACAGATCCTCGGCGCTGACTGCGGCCGAGTTGAAGGACACGGTGTTATAGCCGAACTTTTCCGAAATCGCGTAGGTCTGCCCGTCGATGACATGGTTTTCTTCCATCACCATCTCGGGAAACAGTGAATCATAAGGCAGGTCTCCCACCGGCAGCGGCCCGAGGATTCCGGCCGAAACAACGCGTGGAACATCGATCCCGTCGACCACCAGCACATCCCAGTCGCCCGGCTGGCTCTGTTCAATCAGGGACAGCGCGGCACCGGTGCCCTCATATTCCTTGAGGTTCACTTTCACGCCGAACTTGTCCTCGAACGGTTTGATCAGCGCGTCATCGGTATGATCGCACCACACCAGCGCGTTCAACTCCTGTGCGGCGGCCGCCTGGGTCAGAAGCGTGGTGCCGGCCAGAACGGCCAGCAGTCGGGTCGTGGTTTTCATGGTGTTGTCTCCCTCGTCTTTTGTACCACAATACATAGCATGCGTTCAGCCTGAGTCCCGCAGCATCTGGATCATCGCAGCGCCTCGTCCGGGAAGGCCAGCGCAAATCCCTTGCATGCGTGAAATGGTGAATATCCGGACCAGATTTTTTCCCACTGGCACATAGATTAATCCCTGCTCTCACGTCTGGGCACCATCGCACCCGGACATGGCAGTTCAGACAATCCGAATGATGGCCGGGCGGTGCCGATCTGGCGTTCCACCGATTTGTCAGCGCAGATCCTGGTTCGAAAAATTCTCGCGCCAGCGTCGGATGAACTGGGCGCGCTTCTGCTGATCCATCGCAACAATCAGCGCGGGCGACAGCCCGATGGGGCGCAGGGTGGTTTCGGACACCGGGGGGCGTTCCTCGGCGCTGGCATCGTCGGTCAGCGGGTCGATCAGTAGCACGTCGGCAAGCACTGCGCGCCCCTGAACCGACAGCAGGAAATCCAGAAACGCCGCTGCCTCGGCGCTATGGGTGGCCGCCTTGGGGATCATCAGCGCCCGCGACAGGACCAGCGTATAATCCTGCGGCAGCACGATCCCGATGCGCGGATCGCTTTGGGCTGCGACCTGTGCATAGGACCCCAGCACATTGTAGGCGATAAGGTAGGTCCCGTCGGCCACCCCCGCGATAATCTCGGCGGAACAGCAGGTTGCAACCGCACCGGTCCGGCCCAGACTTTCCAGCAAGGCGCCGAATGTCGTCGCCTCGCGCGCGTCCGAGAACGCAAAGAGATACCCCAATCCCGAGGATTCGACATCATAGGTCGCAACCTTTCCGGCATAGGGCGACGCCGTCGGGCGCAGCAGGTCCAGCAGGTCAAAGCGTGTCAGCGGCACGTCATCCAAGGGGACCAGATCGCGGTTGTAGGCCATCACTGCCGCCTCTCGCGTGATCCCCCACAGCTCATCCCGCCAGCGCAGTGCGGGGGGCAGGGCGGTCGTCAGCGCGGAAACATGCGGCGCGGCGCAGGCGTTGTTCACCATTTGCACCATCTGATGCACGCCCGAGGATATGACCACATCGGCCCCCGGCCTGCCGACAGCACAATCCGCAAGGCTGAGGTCGAATAGCGCGTTCGACCCCCATTGTTCGTAATCGATGGCCAGTCCCGGGCGGGTGGCCAGAAAGGCATCGATCACCGGGCCAAAGACGTTGATATCCGTGGTCGAACGGACCAGCAGACGGGTTGTGGCCAGTGCGGGGCCAAAGCTGCGGCTGACCTCTTGCGCGGTGGCAGGCAGGCCCCAGAGGCATATCATCAGAAACAGAATTCTCATACCGACCCCTCTGCCAGTGGCAGCACCAGCGCGGCCCGAAATCCCGCATCGACCCGTTCCAGAACCAGCTCACCACCATAGGCCTGCGCCACGGCTGCCGCGATGGCCAGACCCAGCCCCGCCCCATCGCCCCGCACGGCTGAATTGTGAGCGAACCGGCTGCCGAGCCGATCAAGGATGGCCGGTGCCGGTCCGCTGCCACCATCCTCGACCCACAGAACAGCGCGCCCCTCTTCGACCGAGGCACCGACCCGCACCGGAGAGGCGCCGTATTTCACCGCATTGCCCAGCAAGTTCTTTGCCGCCTCGGTCAGCGACAGCAGGTCGCCCTGTACCGGCACTTCGGCCTCCCCGATCACCAGTCGTATCTCGACCCCCGGCGTGGTCAGGGCAAAATCCCCGGCCTCGACGACCTCAAGCGCGGCATCGCGCAAATCCACCGCTTCGCGCCGCACGGATTCGGCTCGGTGGATCACCAGCGCGCGGCTTAGCATCTGATCCAGCAGATGGCCCAGATCGACCGTCCGTCGGTGAATACGCATGACGATGGCATCCCGCCGTGTCCCGTCCGGTTCGCCCGCTGCCAGATCGGCCTGCGCCCGCAGCGCTGCGACGGGTGTGCGCAGCTGATGCGCGGTGTCCGAAATCAGCCCGCGCATCGCCCGGACCTGCTGATCAATCCGCCCCATGAACCCGTTCAGGGCGCTAACCATGCCGATCGCCTCTTTCGGCACGGGCGCCTTGATCGGGGTCAGGTCGTAAGGATCGCGCCGGGCCACCGCCTCGGCCAGACGGTCCAGCGGGCGCAGGGCAGACCGCACCACAAACACCGCGAGCAAGGACATCAGCACCCCGGCGCCGGCCATGACCACCAGCGCACGCTGGGTGATCTCAAGCGCCAGTGCGCGGCGCGCGCGCAGGGTCTGGCCCACGATCACCTCGACCGGACCCGAAACGTTGCGCTCGGCAAACCGCCGCGTGACCGCTGCATATCGCGCGGCCTCGCCGAAAAACGCCGCGTCGTAGAAATCAAGCCCGGTTGCAGGGGTTTCGGGCGGGTCGGGAAGGTCAGCGTAGCCGGTCAGCACCTCTCCGCCCGGGCCTGTGACGCGGTAGGCGATGCGGTCGTCCGGGGCCAGCGCAAGCAGCTGAAAGGCAGAGATCGGCAGATCCACCAGCAGATCGCCCCCGTCGACCGAGATTGACGCCGCGATATCCGTCGCCGCCCCGACCAGCAGCCGATCATAGGCATCCTGCGCCGCCTGCCGCCCATAGGCAAAGGCCGCAATCGACACCAGCACACCGCCGACCCCCAGCAACAGCGCGACGGCCAGCGCCACGCGGGCGACCAGCGACATTTGCCACGGCGGAATGTGGCTATTCATCAACCACGATCCGGTACCCCAGCCCGCGCTGGGTTTCGATGCGCACGCCGCTGCCGGACAGCTTTTTGCGCAGCCGCGCGATATATAGTTCGATCGCGTTCAGACCCACGTCCGCATCGTCAAAGGAAAACAGCCGCTCGTACAGCCGTTCCTTGGCCATCAGCGTCCCCATGTTGCGGATCAGCAGCCCCAGTAACGCGAATTCCCGGCGTGTCAGGGCCAGCAACTGCCCCTGCACCGTCACCGTCTTGGCGGTTGGATGAAACACCAGATCGCCAAGGGTGATATCTTCGCTCTTTTGCCCCTGCTCACGGCGATAAAGTGCATGAATGCGCGCCTCCAGTTCCCGCTGATCGAATGGCTTCACCAGATAATCATCTGCGCCAAGGTTCAGCGCCGATACCCGGTCATCCACCGAAAACAAGGCCGTCAACATGATCACCGGCGTGCGCAACCCGCGTGCGCGCAACTCCTGCAGCAGTTCGGTGCCAATGCCATCCGGCAGGTTGATGTCGAGCACGATCACGTCATAGCCCTGCACATCGACGTATCCGCGTGCCTCATCCAGTGTACCGGCCATATCGCAGGCCATGCCCGCGCGCTCCAGCCGGATCACGATGGCCTCGGCCACGTCCCGCGTATCCTCGACCAGCAGCACCCGCATGTCTCTGATTTCCCCCCAAACTGTGCCCGGGCGGGATCTTGTGTCCCCCGTGGCGTCAGTCCGGGCAGGGTGTGACAGGTTGGTGACAGGTTCAAGGCCTATCAACCGCCAACCAGCCGCGCGCGAGGAGACCGGGACCGTCCCGGAGCGTGCTGCCGGTCTGCCAGCCTTGCTGGCCACAAAGACTTGCCCGCCAGTGCAACTGGCAAAACAGACGTGCCCGCCAGTGCAACTGGCAAAACAGACGTGCCCGCCAGTGCAACTGGCAAAATAGACTTGGAGGAGTCACCCAAATGACCATCACAACACCCCGCCTGACGCTTGCCGCGGCGTTCCTGGGCCTTTCCGCCCTGACCGCAGGCGCGCAGGGTTTCACCCCCGAAAACCCCGAGTGCATCGCGCCCGCCAACCCCGGCGGCGGCTGGGATTTCACCTGCCGTCAGGTCGGCAAGGAACTTCAGGACCTTGGCCTGCTGGACAAGACCGTTCAGGTCGTCAACCTCGCCGGTGGCGGAGGTGGCGTGGCCTATGCTGAGGTCGTGAACAAGCGTAACGACGACAACGATCTGATCGTTGCTGCCTCGTCCGCCACCGCGACCCGCCTCGCGCAGGGTGCCTATCCGGGCAACACGATGGATCAGGTCCGCTGGCTCGCCTCTGTTGGCGCTGACTACGGCGTGATCGCCGTGGCCGCCGACAGCGAGATCGAGACACTGCCCCAGATGCTCGACATCATGAAGAACGACCCGACAGCAATTTCCGTCGCCGGTGGTTCGGCTGTTGGTGGCTGGGATCACCTCAAGGTGCTGATCGCGGCCAATGCCTATGGCATCGAGGACGTGCGCACCGTGAAATACATCGCCTTTGACGGCGGTGGCGAGGCTGTGACCCAACTGCTGGCCGGCTCAGTGCAGGCCTTTACCGGTGACATCTCCGAAGCCAAGGGTTTCGTCGATTCCGGTGACATCAAGGTGATCGCGGTTCTGGCACCCGAGCGTCTGGACGGCGAATTCTCCAAGTTCCCGACCGCGAAAGAGCAGGGTGTGGATGCGGTTGGCGCCAACTGGCGCGGCTTCTATGCACCGGGCGGCATGTCGGACGAGGCATATGACGCATGGGTCGACAAGATCGCCACTCTCTACGCTTCGGACGAATGGAAAGCGACCATGGCCGCCAACGGCATGGCCCCGCTCGACCTGCAGGGTGCTGAATTCCAGGCCTTCGTAGCGGCCTCGGTTCAGCAGATCCAGGACATCTCGAAAGAGATCGGGATCATCAAGTAAGCGCGCACCGCTTGCTGCCGCGCCCGGAAGTCGATCTTCCGGGCGCACCTCATTTTCCCGCCGTGTTTCCCCCTGTGTCACCCACATTTCCGGCCCGCCCCCGCGCGCGCCGAACCGAAGGAGACCCTCATGAGTGATCGTATATTCGGTGTGGTCGGGCTGTTGCTGGCCGCGTTCTACATCTGGGCCGCCCTGATCATCGAGGAAAGCTTCCTCTCCGACGCTGTCGGCCCCAAAGCCTTTCCGATCATCATTGCCTGCGTGCTGGCTCTGGCATCCATCGTGATCGCCCTGAAGCCCGATCCCGAACCGGTCTGGCCCAGCCTTGGCCGCCTGGCCGAGATCCTTGCCGCCGCCGTGGTGATGTTCCTCTATTCCATGCTGCTGCCCGAGATTGGCTTCATCTTCGCCACCATCTTCGCCGCCAGCTATCTTGCCTGGCGTCTCGGCTCGACCTTCATCGGCTCGGTCCTGACCGGCGTCGGCACATCGGTCGGCATCTACGTCATCTTTCACCTCGTTCTGGGTCTGTCGCTTGCGCGCGGCCCGTTCGGCTTCTGATTCCAGGGGACATTCATGGAAACGCTCTCCTCTCTCGCCGACGGCTTTGCCATCGCCATCACCTGGCAGAACATGCTTCTGGCCCTGCTGGGCTGCTTTCTGGGTACCGTCATGGGCGCGCTGCCGGGGCTTGGCCCGTCGAACGGCGTCGCCATCCTGATCCCGCTGGCTTTTACCCTTGGCCTTGGCGCGACACCCTCGCTGATCCTGCTGACCTCGGTCTATTACGGCGCGATGTACGGCGGGCGGATCAGTTCGATCCTGCTCAACATCCCCGGCGATGAACCTGCGATGATGACCTGCCTTGACGGCTATCCGATGGCGCAAAAGGGGCAGGCGGGCGAGGCGCTGGCCATCTCTGGCATCGCGTCCTTTGTCGGGTCGTTCTTTGCCACCTGGGGTCTGATCTTCCTCGCGCCGCAGCTGGTCAAGATCGCGCTGCTGTTCGGCCCTGCCGAATACTTTGCCCTCTTCGCGCTGGCCTTTGCCACGCTGGGCGGCGTCAGTTCGACCAATCAGGCGAAATCAGCCTTTGCAGCTGCCCTTGGCCTTGGCCTTGCGATGATCGGCGTCGACACCCAGACCGGCGTGCCGCGCTTTACCTTTGGCGAGGTGCATCTGTACGACGGTCTGGACTTCCTTGTCGCCATCGTCGGTCTGTTTGCCCTGTCCGAGGTTTTCATCTTCCTCGAACACCGCCACGGCAATGCCGACGCCGCCGACAAGAAGATCACCATTGGCCGCCTGACGCCGCCCATGTCGATGATCAAGCAATGCACACCGACCATGCTGCGCTCGACCTTCCTTGGCTTCCTTGCCGGGGTGCTTCCGGGGGCGGGCGCCTCGCTCGGGTCCTTCATCTCCTACTCCATGGAAAAGAAGCTGGTCGACAAGGGCACATTCGGCAAAGGCGATCCTCGTGGCGTTGCCGCGCCCGAGGCTGGCAACAACGCCGCCGCCGGTGGTGCGCTGGTGCCGATGCTGGCGCTCGGCGTGCCGGGTTCTGGCACCACGGCGGTCCTGCTGGCGGTTCTGCTGAGCCTCAACATCACGCCGGGGCCGCTGCTGTTCACCCAGAACCCCGATGTGGTCTGGGGCCTGATCGCGGCGCTGTTCATCGCAAACTTCATGCTGCTGGCGATGAACATCCCCATGGTGGGCCTGTTCACCCGCATCCTGATGGTCCCGCCCAAGGTGCTGATGCCGGTCGTCGCGATGGTCAGCTTTGTTGGCATCTACGGCATCTCGGGGTCGACCTTTGACCTTCAGGTGATGATCGGGTTTGGCCTGCTGGGCTGGGTGCTGCGCAAGTTCGACGTGCCCTTGGTGCCGATCATCCTTGGCACGCTGCTGGGCAACGCGATGGAGAGCAACATGCGCCGCGCCATCACCATCGACGACGGCAACTGGGGCACGCTGGTGGACAGCCCGCTGGCGCTGGGTCTTTGGGCGATCGCGATCATCGGGTTCATCCTGCCGGTTCTGGTTGGCAAGATGATCAAGTCCAAGATGCGCCGGGACGACGAGTCCTCGCTGTCTGACTAAGCCTCTGGGCCATGACACTTAAAAGGGCGCGCCATCCCACGGCGCGCCCTTTTGCATTTGCGTTGCAGCCCAAGCCCCACCAAAGTGGAAATACCCGGTCAATAAGAGTGAGTACCCTCGTGGATTCCTTCGAAGGTGCCGCGCTATTTGATAGGTCGGTTGTGCGGACAAAGTTTCAGTTGACGAATGGCTTGCGCAGGTCAGCAATAACAGCGATGGGTAACATATTCTCAGGGCGGGGCGAAATTCCCCACCGGCGGTAAGCAGTATCAACTGCAAGCCCGCGAGCGCCTTCCTATTGGAAGGGTCAAGCAGATCAGGTGTAATTCCTGAGCCGACGGTTAAAGTCCGGATGAAAGAGAATGCGCCTCTGATTCACATCCAGTGGAGAGGGCTGGCGCGTGATCGCCTTGGGTGAAGTGTCACTAAAAAGGAGATCACTATGACACCCACCCGATACGCCTTCATCAAAGCAAATTGGCATGCGGAAATTGTTGATCAAGCGTTGATAGGTTTTATGCAGATAATCCCTTCGAAGCAAATAGATGTGTTCGATGTTCCGGGAGCATTTGAACTTCCGCTTCTCGCGCGTCGTTTGGCTAAGAGTGGAAAGTATGACGCTATCATAGCAGCAGCGTTTGTTGTTGATGGGGGCATATATCGACACGATTTCGTTGCTCAAGCGGTCGTGAATGGTCTGATGCAGGCAGGGTTAGATGCTGATGTTCCCGTTCTTTCGGTCTCTTTGACACCTCACAATTTCCACGAGACGGAGCATCATATGGGCATCTACCGCGAACATTTCATCGTAAAAGGGCGTGAGGCTGGTGAGGCTGCGCTTGCTGTCATAAAAACGCTAAAAGAGGCTGCAGACTAAAGTAGACTGGCGGCGTCGAGATGCCGCCACGACTTGCATCAATGATGTTAGGTCTGGACACGAACCGGTCCTTCCCTGCAAGGGGAAAGCCGCGCACATCAGGTAAGACGCACCATAAACCAGCTTGCCCTGCTTCCAGTCTAGCCCAGAGTGACCGACACCTCGCCCAGCCCGTCGATCTGCCCGGTGACTTCGCCCGGTTCGCTGACATAGGTCAGCGGATGCAGCGTGCCGGTGATGACTATCTGACCCACCTGCAACCCACCGCAGTGATCGCCGATTTCGGACACCAGCGCGCGGAGTGTGCCAAGGGCCGATCCGCCGGGCACTGTTGTCTGCCCGTCGAGGATGACCTGCGCGCCCTTCTGCATTCGCGCCGTGACCACCCCGAAATCCCGCCCGTCCCAATCCGCCAAAGGGGTGCCGATGATCAGCCCGTGATTAATCTGAAAATCAGCCAGCTTTGTGATCGGACCTTCGGCCATCGGCCCGCTCAGCCGGGTGTCGACCAGTTCGATCACCGGCACCGGCAGGACGCAACGCACCAGCGCCTCGTCGAAGTCAGCAGCACCCGGCGCGGGCAGGGGGGCGATGATCTTCCAGCCGACCTCAAGCTCGATCCCCATACGGTCGCCCATCGCCACCCGCGCGCCAGAGGGCAGGGCATGCTGCGCACGGATCGGCGCCGCATCGGGCTTCAGGGCGGTCTTGAACCCTGCCACCGGCCCAAGGGCGGCGATCACCCGGCGTTGGACGTGGTAGGCTTCGGCCACAGTGCTGGGCGCGCCACCATCCGGGGCGACACGTGTCCCGGTGCGGTGGGCGTCAATCAGGGCGTCGGCAAAGGCATCTAGGTGGGTCATGATATATCCTGAAGAAGGGAGAGGAGACGGCGCGCCGCCTCGGGGATTGGCGCGACAAGAGCGCAGGGAGCCTGCGGGCGCAAGCGCTCTGCCGCCTCGCCCAGCGGGCCGCCGCCGATGATCACCGCCTCGGCCCCCGCCGCATGTGCGCGCCGCGCCGCCGCCAGAAGCGCGGTGTCCAGAGCCTGCGCATCGGCGGCCAATGCCAGCGCATCACCCGAAGCAAGGAACGTTCCCAGATAGGCACCCCCGGGTGCCGAGGCACGCATCAACGCATCGATCCCGTCGACCAGTCCCGGAGTATGCGTCACCACGGCGTAGCGACGCCCGCCCTTTGCTGCGGCCAGCGCCGCCGACTCTCCGATGCCCACGACAGGCACCGCCAGCCGCGCCGCCAGATCCGCGCGCCCGGGATCACCAAAGGCCGAAACGATCACGCCGTCGATCCCGGCGGGGATCTCAGCCCCGGCCACCTGCTCGGCAGCGGTGGCAAGAAGGTCCATTGTCATCAACAGACCCGGCCCGTCTGGCGCGGTCCAGCCCTGCACGTGCCGAAGGGTACGCGCGGCAATTGTAACCATCGCCCGGGTGGTCGCCGCGTTGCTGTTGGGGTTCATCAGCAGAACCCGGGGATTGGCGGCGCGCATCAGCCCAGTTCGACCACCGCATCCACTTCGACCAGTGCGTTGGCGGGCAGGGAGGCCACATTGACCGCCGTGCGCGCGTGGCGCCCCGCATCGCCCCAAAGGTCGATGAACAGCCGCGACGCACCATTCACGATCAACGGCCCGTCGGGATATCCGGGATCGGCGGCGACAAAGCCGCCCAGCCGCACCACAGACCGCACACGCGACAGCGACCCGGCCACGGCCTTGATGGAAAACAGCAGGTTCAGCGCGCACATCTGCGCCGCCTCCTGCCCGATTGCGGTATCAAAGCCCTTGCCGATGGGGCCGAAATACTTGGGCACGCCCTGCCATTCGCAGATCTGCCCGGACAGGAACAGCAGGTTGCCGGTGATCTTGCCGGGCAGGAACAATGCGCGCGGCGGGGCAGACGGCGGCAGGGTCAGGCCAAGTTCGGCCAGATTGGCTTCGATGGGGCAGTTCATGACGGGACCTCCTTGGACAGCTTCTCGGCCAGCGCAATCAGCGACACGTCCGATCCGCGTGGCCCGATCAGCGAGAGGCCATAGGGCGCGCCATCAATCCAGCCCGCGGGAAAGGTCACCTGCGGCAGACCGGCCAGACCGGCAACGCACAACAGGCGCATGGCGTCGTGGCGGTAGCTGTCAAAGACCTCGACCGGCGCGTCGAGCCGGAAAGGGGCGGTCGGCACCGTCGGGGCGAGCAGGACCCCGGTGGTCCCCAGAAGGGTCTGCATGTGCGTCGCATAGGCCGCGCGTGCGGTGTTGGCGGTCGCAAAATCCGCCGCGCTGATCTGTTCCGCCGATGCCACGCGCCCGTCGATCCCGTGTACCAGTGGCATGGCAGAGGCGCGGATCCACGGGATAATCGCCGCTTTGGCGTCCCAGCCCATGGTGGTCAGGAAGGTGTGATAGGCCGCTTCGACACCGCCGGGAAAGACCGTGACTTCGCGCGCCGTGAACGGGCCGAACACCGCCTCGTAAATTACGCGGGATTCGGGTGCGAGTTGTGAGGCCATGTCCATCGGGCGCAGCAGGATAGGCGTTTGCGGCAGCGAAACGGTGTCCGGTCCGATCAATGCCTGTGCCACACGGCCCAGTGTCTGGCCGTCGCGGGCAAAGAAACCGGCGCTGTCGTAGCTGGGCGCCAGTGGCTGAACTGCCTCCAGCGAAACGCGCCCGTGGGTGGGCCGCAACCCCCAGATGCCGCAAAAGCTGGCAGGGGCACGCACCGACCCACCAGTGTCCGATCCGATGGCGATGTCCGCCAGGCCCCCAGCCACGGCGACGGCAGAACCTGAGGATGATCCCCCGGGAATGCGGTCTGGTGCTGCGGGGTTCACGGGCGTACCGAAATGCGCGTTCATGCCGTACATCGACCAGGCGAGCTCATCCGTGTGGGTTTTACCAACGAACCGCGCCCCGGCATCGAGCAGACGA
This sequence comes from Puniceibacterium sediminis, assembly GCF_900188035.1. Taxonomy (GTDB): domain Bacteria; phylum Pseudomonadota; class Alphaproteobacteria; order Rhodobacterales; family Rhodobacteraceae; genus Puniceibacterium; species Puniceibacterium sediminis. Next base: position 31,134 of record NZ_FZNN01000001.1, read on the forward strand.
TGCACTGCCGGTGCCGTCACACTGGCCACCGGGCTTTGGGCCAACCGCAGAGGGCAGCCCGATCCGGTGCGGTATCCCGCGACGTCGTAGATATCCTTGACCGCCAGCGTCAGGCCGGACAGCGGGCCGCTGTCGGCATTGGTCACCGGGATCGGCTCGTATGGCATGAAGCAGCGGAAGGGATCGTGGGAAATCAGCATGTCCTACTCCGCCGCCACAAATGCATTCGCATGGATACAGGCAACCCGGCGTCTGTCGCTGGGCACATGCACCGGGGGCAGGGCGGCGCGACAGGCCGGTTCTGCCAGCGGACAGCGCGGGGCAAAAGAACAGGCGTCGGGGCGCGTATCCAGCGACGGCGGCGCACCCGGGATGGCATTCAACCGCGCGCCACGCGCCGCGTCGTGCAGATTGGCCGCCAGCAACCCGCGTGTATAGGGGTGGCGCGGGTCCTTGATGACCTCGCGCGTGGTGCCCTCTTCCACGATCTGTCCGGCGTACATCACCGCGATGCGTTCGGACACTTCGACCGCGACGCCGATATCGTGGGTGACGAATATCACCCCCATGCCGAATTCGCGCTGCAGGTCGCGCAGCAGCAGCAGGATCTGTATCTGCACCGTCGCATCCAGCGCCGTGGTCGGCTCGTCCGCCAGCAGCAGGCGTGGACGGCAGGCCAGCGCCAGCGCGATCATCACCCGTTGCAGCATCCCGCCGGACAGTTCGTGCGGATAGTTGCGCAGACGGCGTTCGGGCGACGGGATGCGCACCCGCCGCAACATGTCGAGCGCGGTGGACAGCGCCTCTTCCTTTCGCACGCCCTTGTGGCGCATCACGGATTCCGCGATCTGGTCGCCGACGGTGTACACAGGGTCCAGCGCCAAACCCGGTTCCTGAAATACCATCGAAACCTCTTCGCCCCGATAGGCCTGAAGCTTTTTCCCCGACAGGGTCAGCACATCGACACCGTTCACCTCGATCTCGCCATCAATCTGGGTGCGTTTCGGTGGCAGCAGGCGCAGCAGTGTTTTCAGCGTCACCGACTTGCCCGACCCGCTTTCCCCCAGCAGCGCCAGCGTTTCGCCCTGTTTCAATGTCAGGGTCAGGTCGTTGATCGCGTGCACCGTGCGCGCGCCGGTAAAGCGGACGTTGAGATTGCGGATATCGACAAGGTTCCCGGTCATGCCAGCACGTCCTTTCCGGCCTTGCTGTGTCCCGACCCTAGGTCGTGCAGATGGCAGGCCGCCAAATGTTCGGACCCGACCGACAGCGGGCGCAGGGTCGGCACCTTGGCTTTGCAGACCGTTTCCGCAAACCGGCAGCGGGTGTGAAACCGGCAGCCCGACGGCGGGTTGATCGGGTTGGGCGGATCACCGGCAAGCGGCGGTTCCATCGTGCGGTTGTCCGGATCCATCGACGGCATCGCCGAAAACAGCGACCGCGTATAGGGATGCGCCTGCGACGACCAGATCTGATCCACCGGTGCGATCTCGACCACCTCGCCCAGATACATCACCAGAATCCGGTCCGAGATATAGCGCACCACGTTCAGATCGTGGCTGATAAAGATATAGGTCAGGCCAAACTCGGCGCGCAGGTCAGCCAGCAGGTTCAGCACCTGTGCCTCGACCGATTTATCCAGCGCCGAAACCGCCTCGTCCAGCACCACCAATCGCGGTGACATCGCCAGCGCGCGGGCGATGTTGATGCGCTGCCGCTGGCCGCCGGATACCTCGTGCGGATACCGCTGGGCGAACCGGTCGGGCGCCAACCCCACACGCTCCATCAACCGGCGGGCGCGGCCCACGGGATCGGACAGCCCCTGAATGCGCGCACCAAAGGCGATGCTCTCCTCGATAGTCAGCCGCGGGTTGAGCGAGGCATAGCTGTCCTGAAACACCATCTGCACCCCGCGCCGTAGATCGCGCAGCGACAGCGTGCCGCCAAGGTCCTGACCGTCATAGATGATCTCGCCCTTGTCCTTGTCGATCAGGCCGATCAGCAGCCGCGCGGTGGTGGATTTGCCACAGCCGGATTCACCGACGATGCCCAGCGTCTCGCCCTTCTTTACCTCGAACGACACGCCATCGACGGCCTGCACCAGCGCCTTTTTCCCGCCAAGGATGCCGCCGCGCACGGGGAAATACTTTTGCAGATTGCGCACGATCAGCAATGGCTGCGCCGGGCCGCCCTTGTCGGCAAGGCCGTCGGGCAGGGGGTTAGTCACGGACATTCATCGCACTCCTTACGCCATCGCTCAGCAGGTTGAGGCAAAGCGAAGTGACAAAGATCATCATCCCCGGTAGCGCCGACAGCCAGGGGTTCACATAAATGGCCGACCGCAGCGTGTTCAGCATCAGCCCCCATTCGGGTTCCGGCGGGCGCACCCCGATACCCAGAAACGACAGCCCGGCGGCAAGGATCATGCAGACCGACGTCAGCGAGGTGGCATAGACAAAGATCGGCGACAGCACGTTGCCGATCACATGAACCCGGATAACCGTCAGTGCGTTGGCACCCGATGCCCGCGCCGCATCGATGTAATCCAATGCCCGCACGCCCGAGGTGACCGCCTCGGACACGCGGGTGATCGGCGGGATGAACACGATGGTGAGCGAGACAAGCGAATTCACGATCCCCGCCCCCAGCGCGCCGGAAATGGCGATGGCCAGCAGGACCGACGGAAAGGCAAAGAACACATCCACCGTGCGCATGATCACCGTGTTGACCCAGCCGCCCGCATAGCCCGCGACGATCCCCAGCGTGCCGCCGATAAAAAACGCCAGAACAACGGGCGTGAGGCCAATGAACAGCGTCAGCCGCCCGCCATAGATCAGCCGGACCAGCATATCGCGGCCCTGTTCATCGGTGCCAAGGATGTGGCCGGGCGTGCCGATGGGTTTCAACCGGGCGATCATCGACCCCTTGTAGGGATCGGCAAGCCCAAGGTAGGGCGCGAAAATTGCCGACAGGATCAGCAGCAGGATCACCGCCATGCAGATCAGCGTGACGGGATCGCGCATCAGACGTGCCCCCACGCCGGACCAGTAGCCCTTGCCTGATTCCGTGACCGGCTCTTCGAGGATGTCGGTATCGACCGCCGCCATGGTTCAGCTCCTCTTGATACGCGGGTCGATGGCGGCCTGCGCCACGTCGACGATCAGGTTCATGCCCACAAAGAACAGCGCGAGCACCAGAATGGTCCCCTGCAACAGCGGCAGATCGCGCTGGAAAATCGCGTTGGACAGCAGGAACCCGGAGCCGGGCCAGTTGAACACCGTCTCGATCAGGATCGACCCGCCCAGCAGATAACCCAGCTGCAGCCCCATGACCGACAGCGCGGTGGCGGCGGCGTTGCGGGCCACATGGCGCAGCACGTCGCCCCGGCTCATCCCCTTGGCATATAGCGCCAGCACGAAATCCTGTGTCAGCAGGTCCCCGGCCAGCGCGCGCACGGTGCGCGCGACGATCCCGATGGGCACCACGGCTAGGGTCACGGCAGGCAGCACAAGGTGGCGAATATGCAGCCAGTCCCAGGACCAGTCCTGCGATCCACCCGGACCGGCCCCCATCGACGGCAGCCAGCCAAGGTTGACGGAAAAGATGATGACCAGAACGATGCCCAGCCAGTAGTTCGGCACCGATACGCCCGCGATCGAAATGGCCGTAACGGCGCGATCCAGCAGGGTGTCGCGGAAATACCCGGCCAGAAAGCCAAGGAAGATGCCGATGGGAAAGGCGATGACCGCGGCGCTGGCGGCCAGCAGCAGGGAATTCTGAACGGCGCCAAAGACTTCGCCGGCAACGGGTCGTCCGGTGGCGATGCTCTTGCCCATGTCGCCCTGCGCAAGGTTGCCAATCCAGATCGCGTATTGCACCGGCAGTGGTTTATCGAGGCCATAAATTGCGCGCATGGCGGCCTGTTCATCCGCCGTTGCATCGACCGGCATGATGGCGGTCAGCGGATCGCCCGGGGCAATCTGGACCAGCAGGAAACAGATCACCGAGACGCCAAAGGCAACGGGCAGCATCAGGATCACGCGGCGTAGGAAATAGCTGAACACTTGGCATTCCTTGGATAAAAAAGCCCCCCGCCACGGTGGGCGCGGCGGGGGGCGGGGCTCAGATCATTCCATCGTGATGGACGAAAAGTTCTGATACCAGTTCTGCGCCTGCACAAAGCCTTTGACCTTGGGGGACAGGGCGCGCGGGGCAACGTCGTGGGTGACCATCAGGAACAGTGCGTCGTCCACGTATTTCTCGTGTGTCTTGCGCAGGACCTTGTCCTGTTCCTCGGGGTCGAAGGTGGTCTTGATCTCGTCAAACAGCGCCTGCATTTCCGGGTCGCAATAGTGGCCCCAGTTGGTGCCGTTCGGCGCAATCAGATCGCAGGACAAATGGCGGATCAGGCCGGTGAACGGGTCCTGGATGAAGTAGGTGAAGTTGATCGACATCGCCCCTTCGACCGCCGCATCGGCAGCACCGGCACGCCACAGGTTGATCATCTGGTTCCACTCGACAACCATGAATTCAACCTCGATGCCGACTTCGGCAAGGCTCTGCTGGAGGTATTCGTTCATCGGCAGCGGCAGCATCTGGCCCGACCCCGAAGGAGAGATCAGCGCCTTGACCTTCAGCGGGTTTTCAACGCTGTAACCTGCCTCGGCCAGCAGGGCCTTGGCGGCTTCGGGGTCGTACTTGACCTCGAATGTCGGTTCACCGAACCACTGCGACGACGGCGGCAGGAAGCCCTTGGCCGGGACCATCAGGCCACCCAGCAGGGCGCCCATGCCTTCGCGGTCAATGGCAAGGTTTGCCGCCTTGCGCACGCGGATATCGTTCCAGGGCGACCCTTCCAGACGCGACAGGTGCCAGGTCCAGTTGTGCGGATAGGCGTTGGACGAAATGGTGAACCCATTGCCGGTCATCGCCGGGATGGTGTCGGGCGCTGGTGCCTCGATCCAGTCGACCTGACCGGACAGCAGGGCAGCGGCGCGGGCGTTCGGCTCGGGCAGGGGGATCAGCACCATCTTGTCGAGCTTGGGGATACGGGTTTCGTCCCAATACGCCTCGTTCGGGACCAGTTCGGCGCGCTCACGCGGCACAAAGGCTTCCAGCTTCCAGGGGCCGGTACCCGACGGCGTGTTGGCGACCTTTTCCCAGTCCTTGTCCAATGCTTCCCAGTTCGCCTTGGACGACATCAGGATCCATGCCAGCTGATAGGGCAGCGTGGCATCCGGGGTCTTGGTGATGATTTCAAGCGTGTAGTCGTCAACGGCCGAATAGCTGGCGACGGCCGGAATACGCGATTTGCCCTGCGCAGCCTGACGGGAATCGTACTGTTCGGAGGTGTCGACCAGCAGCTTGTCAAAGTTCCAGACCGCGTCGGCGGCGGTAAAGGGGCTGCCGTCATGGAAGGTGACGCCTTCGCGCAGCTTCAGGGTCCACTTGGTCTTGTCCTCGGCATCGACCGACCATTCGGTGGCAAGGCCGGGGATCAGAACCGACGGTTTGTCGGCGCTGGTCAGGTCCCATTCGATCAGCGAATCATAGACCGTATAGCCCATGAACCGCATGCCTTCGCCGCCCTGATCGGTCTGGCCGGTGGTCAGCGGAATGTCGGATGCCGTCATGCCGATACGCAGGGTGCCCTGGGCTGCGGCGCCCTGTGCACATGTGAGGGAGGCAGCCAGCAGCAGGGCCGCGATCCCTTCCTTGAAGTGTCTCATGTTCAAACTCCATGTCGTTTCGGGACAGTTGTTGCGTCCCTTGCGGCACAGGTTGCGCGAGGCAAAAACTCATTCCTGCACCAATGAGTCTATTGGTGCGCTAGAAGGCGTTCAAATTGATTGGCGCGCTCAATTGATGTGCGGCGCAATGATGGATGGCGAAAAATTGGGCGTGGGTGGGACTTTTGGATCGCGTGTCGCAGGGCGCAGACAGATCCGCTGATGTCGGGGGCAAAATTCGGGCCGCACTCAAGCAAAAGGCACCGGGTCGGCGCATTTGAGAGTGTCGATTCGAGCAGCGGACATCAACCGCAGCGCTTGCTGCAAGGGTGGTGAATCCGCGCGTCATCACGCAGGGTTCAGCGCCGCAAATCTACCTCGGGCCTGTGACCGGGCCGAAGTCGCTCAGCCAAGCTTATGGGGGAGGGGGACTCTGCCAGGGGGCGCCCGGCAGAGTCCTGTCTGTCTTGATCTGGCTTTGCGTCGGCTCAGGCCGTCAGTTCGCGCGCGGTGATGGTGTAATAGCGGCGGTCCATGTCCAGCGGATCGAACCGCTCACCAGCCACTTCGGCCTGCGGGTACATCAGGAATTCAACCGCACCATTGTCCGAACCGGGCAGCACCACGTCATGGGCAAAGTTATAGGCGATCCAGTTGCCTTCCCAGCCGCCGAACAGCGCGGCGCGGGCATCGACGACCTTGGGGTCATCCAGCGCCAGATCCTTGGGCGGCTCTTCCAGCATGACCTTGCGCACATCTGCCGGATCAACCGCGACCCAGCCGAAGCCGTCGAGGAAGACTTCGGCGCGGCAATGCTGCGCCTTGGTCACATCGGGGGAACCGGCGCCAAGGCTCTTGTAGCCAAAGGCCGATTTCGCCACGCGCAGGCCATAGACATCCCGCGACGGCAGACCGGCAGCGCGGGCCAGCCCGACATACAGCGAATTGAGGTCGGCACATTTGCCCGTCAGGTCACCCACGGCCAGCATCGATGCCACATCACCCAGCCCGCAGCCACGGGTTTCCGGGTTGCGCGCGGTGTTTTCCACGATCCAGTCATAGATCAGGCGCGCCTTTTCCAGATCGCTGTCCGCACCGGCGGTGATCTTGTCCGAGGTTTCCTTGACCAGACCATCAGTCGGGATCAGCGCGGTTGCAGATGTATAAAGCGTACGCTCCTGCGCCGACAGTTCCGGCGTCTGGCCGGGCTGGGTCAGGTCCGTGTCGCGGCCCTGGGCCGAGATGGTATTGACCAGATCAAGCACCTTGTCGCTGGTGCCTGCATCCCATTCAGCATGCAGCATGGCCACACCATTGTCCGGGTTGGTCACGATTTCGGCGCGGTCTGCGTTGGTCGTCCAGTCGGTCGCGCCGGGCGTCATCCAGCCTGCTTCGTCAACGGCGGGCAGCGGCACCCAGATCTGCGCCGCTTCGGTTGTTGCGGGCAGGGCGATGCGCGTGGTGATTTCAAACTTGTGCCATCCATCGGGCGCGGGGCTGAAGGCCGCCATTGCGCCGCGGGGCAGCATGGCAAACATCGATGCTGCAACACCGGCTGTCATCACTGTGCGTCTGTTCATGTCCATGTCGCAACTCCTATGAATAAGGTCGGCAGCTTTAGGCACCTGTCGGGCGATCTGCAAGCCGGTGGCGGAATCAATCCATATTGGTAACGGTGACCGAAACGGTAAGGCCCAGAAAGACAGCGCCGTTGCCACTGTAGCTGCCGGAAATCGGTGATGCCTGTGTCGGTGTGCGGGTCGTCGCAACCCGGATCAACGCGCTGCCCGCAGTCAGCCGGTTGGTCGGATCGAACTCGATCCAGCCCTCGCCCGGCACAAAGACATCGGCCCAGGCATGGGTCGCCCCGCCACCGACCGGCGCATCCGGCCCTGCACCGGAATCTAGGTATCCTGTGACGAACCGCGCGGCAAAGCCGAACCGGCGCGTCGCCTCCATGAACAGAAAGGCAAAGTCACGGCAGGTGCCCAGCCCCTTGGCAATGGTTTCGCCCGCCGTCTGTGTGCCCATCTCTTCGCGCCGGGAATATCCGGTGACGCGGTGGATGGTGTGGCTCAGGCTGCGCAGAAAGGGGACCGCGCTGCCGGGCCGGTCGGTGAAATGCTGCGCAAGCCACTGGTCCAGCACCCCGGCATCCTGCGGATTGTGAAGATCCACATAGGGCGACAGATCCCGCGCGTCTTCGTCGGAATAGACAAAGGGGTAGGGGCAGACATGGTCCCCCTCCATCCGGGCATGGACGTCTGACCCATAGCGCCGCAACAGCAGCTCACTTTCGATGAAAAGCGAGTCGGTGGGTTCTGAAAAGGTCGCCTCGGCAATGGAATTCCCGAAGGTGTCGAAATACCAGCGCAGCTCGGCCCGGGGACGGATCGTCAGCACCGCGTCATCCACCCACAGATCGTGCCCGTCGCGTGGCCGCAACATGAGCTTGTGCGGGTTCAGCGTGATCTTCCGGTCGTACTTGTATTCGGTCCGGTGGAGGATGCGTAAACTTCGGGGCACTGGAACCTTTCCGGTACAGGCGCGTTTCCACTCTGCGCAATGGCTCTGCAATGCTGAACCATCGCCCTCTCTACTCCTAAAAACAAGGACCAACCATGCTCATCCGTTTCGGATTCGAGATTGATATCGAATGTTCGGCCCCGGTGCCGATGCTCCTGGCTCTCTCGACCCACAGTGCGCTTGACGGGCGGTTGATCGGAAACGACGTCGTGCGCGCGCCTCAGCAAAGCGACGCGCGAAGCTATATCGACCGCTTCGGGAACCGCATTACCCGGATTGTCGCCCTTCCCGGATCGACCAGGCTTTGGTCGGACTGCGTTGTCGATTTCGATGGCCAGAAAGACGTGCAGGCCCCAGCCGCCGCGCAGCATGCAATTTCCGAACTTCCCGACGAGGTCCTCAGCTACCTGCTGCCCAGCCGCTATTGCGACAGTGACAACCTCACCTCGCAGGCCTGGGGAATGTTCGGCCAGACCGCCAAAGGCTGGCAGCGGGTCGAGGCGATCGTGGCCTACGTCAACAACCACGTGACCTTTGGCTATCACTACGGTCGGGCGAACAAGACCGCGTCCGAGGTGTTTCACGAAAGGACCGGCGTCTGCCGCGACTTTGCGCATCTGTCGATCGCATTCTGCCGCGCGATGAACATTCCGGCGCGCTATGCCAGCGGTTATCTTGGCGACATCGGCGTGCCCTATTCCGGGCCGGGCGATTTCTGCGCCTGGTTCGAGGTGTATCTGGACGGCCGCTGGTACACCTTCGATGCGCGCTACAACACGCCCCGGGCGGGGCGCATCCTGATGGTGCGCGGCGCGGATGCTGCCGATGTGGCGATGATCACATCCTTTGGCAGCCATAACCTCAAATATTTCCGGGTCTGGACCGATCAGATAGAAGACGGCCTGTCGGACACGGCAATACGCGACATGCTCCAGACCCGCCCCAACGGCGAGCCGCTGGTCTATCCCTCATCCGCGCGGGTGGCCTGAGACGGGTTCTCAGGCCACGACACTCGGCTCAGTCCTTCTTGCCGACATTCTCGGCAAAGGCGGTCTCGAACGCCGCCTGCTTGGCCCCTGACGCCTCGGTTTGGTGCTGGGCTTTCCATTCGTCCATCGTCATGCCGTAGAAGGCCTCGCGGCCCTCGTCCTTGCTCATCTCTATGCCGCGTTCGTTCGCGGACTCCTGATACCAGCGGGACAGGCAGTTGCGGCAGAAACCGGCCATGTTCATCAGGTCGATGTTCTGCACATCGGTGCGGTCCTGCATCAGGTGCTGGCGCAACCGGCGAAAGGCCGCAGCCTCAAGCTCGATACGGGTCTGTTCATCCATGTCTCAAATCCTCCATAGCTTCATACATCGGCACGCCGCAGCGCCTCTTCAAGCATGGGGGCCAGTCGCGCACCCCATGCCGCCTGCGTTTCTTCCGTCTCGATCAGATCGCTGCGCAGCTCGATCAGCGTGTTCTGCCGCCCGTGTTTCAGCCCGTGCTGATCAACGCAATCGCCTGGCAGGTGCCCGGGATAGGGCTGGTTGCGCCCCACGGCCAGATCCGGCTCTGCATCCAGCAGCGTGATCAGCGGGTCCGACAGACGCCGGTCCCAGGCGTGCAGGATACCGATGTGCCAGGGCCGTTCAGGGCGACCGCGCAACTGGCGTGTAAAGGAATGCACCGCCACGATCACAGTATCCTCGCGCCGCGCTGCCAACTCCTCCAGCGCCGTGTGATAGGGCCGGTAATAGGCCGCCAGCCTGCGCTCTTTCTCTGCGGCGTCCGCCTTGCGGTTCGCAGGGATCACCGATCCGTCATAAAGCCGCATCAGCAGCGTCGGATCATCCTCGCCCCGGTTCGGGTCGATCACCAGCCGCGAAAAGTTCGAACAGATCACCGGCGCGCCCAAAGCCTCCCCCAGCGCGCGCGACACCCCCGCTGCGCCAATGTCATAGGCGATGTGGCGTGCCATATCTTCGGGCGGCAGTCCCAAAGATGCCTCTAATTCGGGCGGCACGATGTTGGCCGCATGGTCGCAGGTGATCAGCCACGGGCTGTTTCGCCCGGCGCCAACTATATGGTAAGGGGTGTAGGTCATGGGTATGTCATCTCTCCGGCGCATCTCATAGAGGAGTTGCGCGCTTTAGGGAAATACGCAATAAGGGCACTAATATGTTAGCGGTAACTAAGGCTCGGGAGACCCCGGTCAGGCCGCTGAAATTCCGAACAGGACAGTGAATATGAGACGTTTGCGCAATGTGAAAATCGTGGCCACGCTCGGGCCGGCTTCGTCCGATTACGAGATGATCCGCAAGCTGCACGAGGCCGGGGCTGATGTGTTCCGCCTCAACATGAGCCACGGCAGCCATGACGAGATTCGCGAACGCCACGCGATCATCCGCCAGATCGAGGTGGATCTGAACAGCCCCATCGGCATCCTGGCTGACCTTCAGGGGCCGAAACTGCGCGTCGGTGTCTTTGCCGGTGACGAAGAAGAGCTGGTTGCAGGTGCCGAATTCCGTCTGGATCTCGATAGTGCCGAAGGCGACGCGAACCGCGTGAACCTTCCCCATCCCGAAATTTTTGCAGCACTCGAACCCGGCGCGCACCTGTTGGTGAACGACGGCAAGATCCGCCTCAAGGTCAAGGATTGCGGCAAGGATTACGCAAATTGCATCGTGATCACCGGCGGGACGATTTCCAACCGCAAGGGCGTGAACGTTCCCGACGTGGTGCTGCCGCTGGCCGCCCTGTCGGAAAAGGACCGCAAGGATCTGGAATTCGTCTGCCAGCTGGGTGTCGACTGGCTCGCCCTCAGCTTTGTGCAGCGTCCCGAGGATGTGCTTGAGGCGCGCGAGCTGTGCAAAGGCCGCGCCGCGATCCTGTCCAAGATCGAAAAACCGGCCGGTGTGAAAGCCTTTAACGAGATCCTCGAAGTGTCCGACGGCATCATGGTCGCACGCGGCGATCTGGGCGTCGAACTGCCGGTGCAGAACGTCCCGCCGATCCAGAAACGCCTGATCCGCAAGTGCCGCGCCGCCGCCAAGCCGGTGATCGTCGCCACTCAGATGCTCGAATCGATGATCGAATCGCCGATGCCGACCCGGGCCGAAGTTTCGGACGTCGCAACCGCCATCTATGAAGGTGCCGATGCCATCATGCTCTCGGCTGAATCCGCGGCCGGCTCCTATCCGGTCGAGGCAGTGACCACCATGCACAACGTCGCGATGGAGGTCGAAAGCGACCCGACCTACCGCGAGGTGATCGAAGCATCGCGCACCGCCAAGCGCACCTCGATCGCCGATGGTATCGTGGCCGCCGCGCGCGAGATTGCCGAGACGACGGATATCAAGGCGATCTGCTGTTTCACTCAAAAGGGCACGACCGCCCTTCTGGTGGCGCGCGAACGCCCCCGCGTTCCGATCCTGGCGCTGACCTCATCGCTGTCCACGGCGCGGCGTCTGGCGCTGCTCTGGGGGACGAATACCGTTCAGGTCGGCGTGCTCGAACGCTTCAAAGAGGCGGTGGTCAGTGCGGCCCGCGCCGCGCGCGAAGGCGGCTATGCCACGACAACCGATCAGATCGTGGTCACGGCCGGTGTGCCCTTCAATACCTCGGGGACGACCAACATCCTGCGCGTCGCGCCCTGCGACGAACGGCTGATCTACGCCACCGATCCGGGTTGATCCGGCTCTGGTGATCGGGCGGCTGATCTGACCGGGGTTCCTCCCGCAAGGCTCAGCGCCCGATCCACAGTACCCGTCCGGCCCGGTCGGGCACTCGCCCATACGATACCCCCTTGCAACACCGATCCAGCCCGCCTATACGGCCCGCTCAATCACCGTGTGTCCGGCCCACGTGGCATGCCGAGTCGCACGTCCTACCGACCCAAAAGTTAAGGAGACGGAAATGCCCAAGATGAAGACCAAGTCGAGCGCCAAAAAGCGCTTCAAGGTGACTGCCACCGGCAAGGTGATGGCAGGCCAGGCCGGCAAACGGCACGGCATGATCAAACGCTCCACCAAGTTCATCCGCGACGCGCGCGGGACGACAGCCCTGTCGGCCCCCGACGCCAAGATCGTCAAGGGCTATATGCCCTACGACCGCTGATAGACCTGTAGATAGTTAAGGAGCCGCAATCATGGCAAGAGTCAAAGGTGGGACAGTTACCCACGCCCGTCACAAGAAAATCACCGACCAAGCCAAAGGTTACTATGGCCGTCGCAAGAACACCTTCAAGGTAGCCGCACAGGCCGTCGACAAGGCAAACCAGTACGCCACACGTGACCGCAAGAACCGCAAGCGCAACTTCCGCGCGCTGTGGATCCAGCGGATCAACGCTGCTGTGCGCATGTACGACGATACGCTGACATATTCGCGTTTCATCAACGGCATGGCGCTGGCAGGGATCGAAGTCGACCGCAAGGTTCTGGCCGATCTCGCCGTGCACGAGCCCGAGGCGTTCAACGCCATCGCCGCTCAGGCAAAGGCCGCACTGCCCGCCTGACCCTTTCAAGGTCACGAATTTGAAATCGCCGCGAGTAACCCTCGCGGCGTTTTTGCATGTCCGGACCAGTGCGCCCCTAATGAATCCGAACCGCGCCGCCAGGACCAAGAATTTTCGAACGAAAATTCTCACTCCAAAAATCTTGGTCTAAGATTTTTGCCGCCCCGACCGTTTGTACGGCGCCTGCAGCTACAGCCGCACCTCGACAGACCATGAAAACCGCGCCACCCCGCCGGGGGCGAGTGTCTGGCTATAGGGCCGTTCGGAAATCTGATGTGACGCGCCGACCCTTGCGGCCATGCCGTGCCAGGGCTCGATGCACAGAAACGGCGCGCCGGGCTTGCTCCACAGCGCAAGGTTGGGCAGGTTCTCGAACCGGAACGCCAGCTGCGCTCCGCCCGCCATACCATAGCGCAACCCCGTGCCAGCCCCCTCGGGGAACACCATCGCATCCTCGGCAAACTGTTCCGGCCGCAGCTCAAGCCGCCCACCGTGGAAAGGGGATGGCAACAGGCTCTCACTCAGCAGGCCACCTTCCAGCCGGGCCATCTCAGGTTCCCCGCCGTTATCCAGAACCACCTCATGCGGCTGGCCATCGCAGCCGGGCAGGGGCCAGCGGAACGCCGGGTGAAAGCCAAACCCAAAGGGCATCTCGACGTCGCTGCAATTCTCGACCTCGGCACTTACAGTAAGTTCAAGACCCTCCAGCCGGTGCGTGATCCGCAGCGCAAAGGAAAAAGGATAGACCGCCCGCGTGGCTTCAGTGTCGCGCAGGACATGACGGCACATCCCGGGGCCGTTTTCCTCCAGCGTAAAAACCGACCGGCGGGCAAACCCGTGCTGCGCCATCTCGGCCTGGAACCCGCCCACCGCGATCCGGTTGTCTGGCGCACGCCCGACGATGGGGAACAGCACCGGCGCGCGCCCACCCCACCACTTTGCATCGCCATGCCACAACAGCTCCCGCCCATCGGCGGTGCGCAGGCTTTGCGCCTCGGCACCCAGATCGGTGATGGTCATACTAAGATCGGAACTCTGAATCCGGGTGAGGTTGTCAGTCATGGGGCAATCCTGATCGGGTCTTTTACGGGACCCTGCCGCATCCGCCGGGGCAGGGCCAGTATCACCGCTCGCGAACGGACATGACAGGCTGGGAAAAGGCGGCGTTGCACAAATCCCGGGATCAGCCCCCGGCTCAACCGTTACATCCTGCCGCAAAAGGCCGCGCCGGGCGCGCATCAACACAGGCCCTCGGCCAAAGGCGTGCCACACATCGCCCCGAAAGCTTGCATTCCCGGGATGCTGTGCTAGCAGAGCGCCAAGGACTTCCGGAGGCCCCCATGACAGATCTGCGTGACAAATACATCCAGGCCATCGCGGCTGCAGGCGACGAATCCGCGCTCGAGACGCTGCGCGTCCAGGCGCTTGGCAAAAAGGGCGAGATCAGCCTGCAAATGCGCGAACTTGGCCGCATGACGCCCGAGGAACGCCAGACCGCAGGCCCCGCGCTCAATGCGCTGAAGGACGAGATCAACTCGGCCCTCGCCGCACGCAAGGAATCGATGGCCGATGCCGCGCTGGATGAACGTCTGCGCACCGAATGGCTGGACGTGACGCTGCCTGCACGCGGCCAGCGCACAGGGACGATCCACCCGATCAGCCAGGTCACCGAAGAGGTCACCGCGATCTTCGCCGACATGGGTTTTGCCGTGGCCGAAGGCCCGCAGGTCGACACCGACTGGTACAATTTCGATGCGCTGAACATCCCCGGCCACCACCCCGCGCGGGCCGAGATGGACACCTTCTACATGCACCGCGCGACAGACGACGACCGCCCGCCGCATGTGCTGCGCACCCACACCAGCCCGGTGCAGATCCGCCATATGGAAAAGGTCAACGCGCCCTGCCGCATCATCGCCCCGGGCCGCGTCTATCGTGCCGATTACGACCAGACCCACACGCCGATGTTCAATCAGGTCGAAGGCCTTGCCATCGACAAGGATATCTCGATGGCCAACCTCAAATGGGTGCTCGAGGAATTCTTTGCCGCGTTTTTCGAAGTCGACGGCATCAAGACCCGTTTTCGCGCCTCGCATTTCCCCTTCACCGAACCCTCGGCCGAGGTTGATATCCAGTGTTCCTGGGTCGACGGTCAGCTCAAGATCGGCGAAGGCGACGGCTGGCTCGAAGTGCTGGGTTCCGGCATGGTTCACCCGCATGTGCTGCGGTCCGCCGGGGTCGACCCCGACCTGTGGCAGGGTTTTGCATTCGGCATGGGCATCGACCGGATCGCGATGCTGAAATACGGCATCCCCGACCTGCGCGCCTTCTTTGATTCCGACCTGCGCTGGCTGCGCCACTACGGCTTTGCCTCGCTGGACGTGCCGACACTGCATGGCGGGTTGAGCAGGTGAAACGCGACGATGATCTGATCCGCGATCTTCTCTTCAAATACGAAGGAGACGCGGATTGGATAGCTTTAATGCCCGGGGGAACTTCAAGCTCAACAGGCCAAGAGGAAAAGGAACATTACCACGTTCTTTTGATGTCGGATCAGGGGCTTGTGACGAGCGTAGGCCCCGATAGTTTTCGTGTGACTGCGTCTGGGCATGATTATATCAACGCCATTCGCTCCGACACCATTTGGCGAAAAGCCAAAGAGGGCGCAAAAGAAATTGGCGGGGCGACCTTCGGTATTTTGAAGGATTTGGCAGTTGCCTATCTAAAACAAGAAGCTGCCATAAAACTCGGCCTGGAACTTTAAGATATCAGTCCCCGCCCGGAATAAAGCCGACGGCGCCGGGCAGCGCCAGCCCGTCCCCTGGGCTGGCGCTTGGGTACTGTCGGCGCATTGCCATGATCGAAAACTGACCTTGCAGCCATAAAGCGCCTCGCTCACCAGTTGTGAACGCTATCCAACGGGCAGGCGCTGCCCGGCTCCGCATCCGCAGATGGCGCCAATCGGGTTTCAAACTCAGACAGAGGAACTGCTGATGAACCTCTTTGACCACAGCAACCGTGATCGCAACGACGGCACGCGGCGCATCTATGCGCTATATGAAATCGCCCATACCTCGGTCGATTTCTCGGCCGCCGCCTGCTTTCTGATCGGCTCCGTGCTCTTTCTCTGGCCCGCTTACGAAACCGCCGCCATCTGGCTATTCATCATCGGCTCGGTCTTTTTCATGGCCAAGCCGACATTGCGCCTGCTGCGCGAACTGCATCTCTACCGCATGGGAAAGCTCGACACCCTTGCCAAGCGGACAGACTGAGCGCGCGCCGCGTTAACGCTCGCTCTGCCAGACGTCGGAGCCATACGGTTTCCATACGCACTCCATACGGCTTCCATATCGGCCAAAACCCTTGTTAACCGGGGCCATCCCCCCGATTCGGGGCAGTGGTTAACGCGCACCGCCTCTTTCCCCCCGGACTCCGATCCGCTATGGGGGGTGCAACACGCAATTAACGGGTTGAGACCGATGAAATTCACCTTTTCCTGGCTCAAGGATCACCTCGACACTACCGCCTCTCTGGATGAGATCCTGGAGGCGCTGACCGACCTCGGCCTCGAGGTTGAAGGTGTTGAAAACCCACTGGAAAAGCTGTCGGGATTTACCATCGGTAAGGTGCTTGAGGCCGAGAAACACCCCGATGCGGACAAGCTCAAGGTCTGCAAGGTCGCCATTGACGACGGTGAGACCCAGATCATCTGTGGCGCGCCCAATGCGCGGGCCGGGATCACTGTGGTCGTGGCAAAGCCGGGCACCTATGTCCCTGGAATCGATACCACAATCGGCGTGGGCAAGATTCGCGGCATCGACAGCTTCGGCATGATGTGTTCCGAACGCGAGATGGAACTGTCCGAAGAACACGACGGCATCATCGAGCTGCCCTCGGGTGAGGTAGGTCAGAGCTTTGCCGACTGGCTGGCACAGAATGATCCGTCCAAGGTCGATCCCGTCATCGACATCGCCATCACCCCCAACCGCCCCGATGCGCTGGGTGTGCGCGGCGTCGCCCGTGACCTTGCCGCCCGTGGCCTTGGCGCGCTGAAACCGCACGACGTGGCCCCGGTTGACGGCACCTTCCCGTGCCCCATTGGTGTCAGCATCGATGACGATACGCTGGACGCCGCCCCGGTGTTTTATGGCCGCGTTATCAAGGGTGTAAAGAACGGACCCAGCCCGCAGTGGCTGCAGGAAAAGCTGCGCGCCATCGGATTGCGCCCGATCTCTTTCCTGGTCGATGTGACCAACTTCTTCACCTACGACCGCAACCGCCCGCTGCACGTCTTTGACGCTGACAAGCTGGCCGGATCCCTGCGCATCCATCGCGCCAAGGGCGGCGAAACCATGATGGGTCTCGACGACAAGAGCTATACCTTTCAGCCGGATATGACGCTGATTTCAGACGATAACGGCGTGCAGAGCATTGCCGGCGTCATGGGTGGCCTGCCCACCGGTGTGACGATGGAAACCACCAATGTCTTTGTCGAATCCGCCTATTTCGACACCGTCCGCACCGCCTATACGGGCCGCGCGCTTAAGATCAACTCCGACGCCCGTTACCGTTTCGAACGTGGCATCGACCCGGCTTGGACACCGGTTGGCTTGGAACACGCGACCCGCATGATCCTTGATATCGCGGGCGGTGAGGCGTCCAAAATAGTTGTCGCGGGCGAGATCCCCGACACTTCCCGAGCCTACAAGCTTGACCCGGCGCGCGTGGTCTCTCTGGTCGGTATGGACATCTCGGAATCCGAGCAACGCCAGACACTTACCCGGCTTGGCTTTGTTCTTGAAGGCAATATGGCCAAGGTGCCCAGCTGGCGCCCCGATGTCATGGGCGAGGCGGATCTGGTCGAGGAAGTCGCGCGTATCGCCTCCCTCACCAAACTGCAGGGCAAGCCGATGCCGCGCATTCAGGCCGGCGTGCCCAAACCGATCCTGTCGCCGCTGCAAAAGCGCGAACAGACCGGACGGCGCACCGCCGCATCGCTGGGCTACAACGAATGTGTGACCTACAGCTTTATCGACAAGGCCGCCGCGACCCTGTTCGGCGGTGGCGATGATGCGACGATGCTGGCCAACCCGATCAGCGCCGACCTCAGCCACCTGCGGCCCGACCTGCTGCCGGGCCTGCTACAGGCCGCAGCGCGCAATCAGGCACGCGGCTTCCCGGATCAGGCGCTGTTCGAAATCGGCGCGGTATTTTCCGGCGGTGAGCCGGGTGAACAGTCCTTGCAGATCTCGGGCCTGCTGGTCGGGCGCACCGGGCCCAAGGATGTGCACGGCACGTCGCGCGGTGTGGATGTCTTTGACGCCAAGGCCGACGCCGAGGCGATCCTCGCCGCGATGGGCGCCCCCGCAAAGGTCCAGATCCTGCGCGGCGGCGATGGTTGGTGGCATCCGGGCCGTCACGGCCGTATCTGCCTTGGACCCAAGAAAACCCTTGGAATCTTTGGCGAAGTTCACCCCAAGGTGCTGAAGGCGCTGGATGTGAAAGGCCCTGCCGTGGCCTTCACCATTTGGCCCGCCGAAATCCCCTTGCCGCGCAAGACCGGATCGACCCGGCCCGCGCTGGTGCTGAACGATCTGCAAGCCGTCGAACGCGATTTTGCCTTTGTCGTCGATGCCGAAGTCGAGGCGCTGAACCTCGTCAATGCCGCCGCTGGCGCGGACAAGGCGCTGATCGCCGATGTGCGCGTCTTTGACGAATTCATCGGCGGCTCGCTGGGCGAGGGCAAGAAATCCATCGCCCTGACCGTGCGCCTGCAACCGGTCGATGCGACGCTGAAGGAAAAGGACATCGAAGCGATTTCCGCGAAGATCGTCGAAAAGGTCCAGAAGGCAACCGGCGGCATCCTGCGCGGCTAGTCGCAAGGCGGGCAGACCGGCCAGGGTTTACCCGGTGCCTTTGGCCTGTTTTTGGGCGAATTCGCCCGATCCGCGGACAGCCACAGGCTTGCGTCCGAAGCATTAAACCTTAGGTAACGGTATCAACCGATATTTCAAAGCGAGGCACCCATGGGACTGACCGTTTACCTGTCCGGCGAAATCCACACCGACTGGCGTGATCAGATCATCGACGGCGCTCAGGGCCTTGATGTGACGTTCACGGGCCCCGTCACCGATCACGCTGCCTCGGATGACTGCGGCGTGGCGATACTGGGCGTCGAGCCGAACAAATACTGGCACGACCACAAGGGTGCCATGGTCAACGCCATCCGCACCCGCAAGGGGATCGCCGATGCCGATGTGGTCGTTGTCCGCTTTGGCGAACAATACAAGCAGTGGAACGCCGCTTTTGATGCGGGCTATGCCGCCGCGCTTGGTAAATCCCTGATCATCCTGCAGCAGCGCGACCATGATCATGCGCTGAAAGAGGTTGACGCGGCCGCCCTCGCCGTGGCCCGCGAACCCGGCGAAGTGGCAGATATCCTGCGCTATGTCCTGACCGGGACATTGCCGGCCTGATCCACGCGGGTTTTCTGGAGCGCCTGCACCGGAAGATCGAAAATCACGACAGATCCTATGCGCGGTGGGACCTTCCCGCCGCAGAACGCGCTGAACGTAACGGAACTTAATCGACAATTAAGCATAAAATTGGTGCAAAATAGAAAGATCGGTGTCTATAGACCCGCAGAGTCGGGCAGAAAGCCCGCCGTAGTCAAATAGTAGGGACAGATTTATGCTTCAGGAATTCAAAGATTTTATCGCCAAGGGCAATGTCATGGATATGGCCGTCGGCATCATCATTGGCGCGGCTTTCACCGCGATCGTGGCGTCGCTGGTCGGTGACATCATCAACCCGATCATCGCGCTGTTCACTGGCGGCATCGATTTTTCCGGCTGGTTCTACACGCTCGACGGCAGCACCCACGCGTCGCTGGCCGCAGCAACAGAAGCCGGCGCGCCGGTCTTTGCCATCGGCAAATTCATCATGGCCGTGATCAACTTTCTGATCATCGCCTTTGTGGTCTTCATGCTGGTCAAGATGGTCAACCGCGTAAAAGCTGCTGCTGAAAAGCCCGACGATGTGGCACCCGAGGTGCACACTGGTCCGTCACAGCTCGACGTGCTGCTGGAAATCCGCGATTCACTGCGCAAGTAAGTCGTTCTGAATAAAGCAAAAGGCCGGGGTACATCCCCGGCCTTTTCGATTCTGCCTCAGGCCTTCAGCACCAGCTGTGGTGACATAACATCCATCCCCAGCGCGCGCCCGACCGCATAGTAGGTCAGCTTCCCGGCATGAACGTTCAGCCCGTTCAGCAGGTGCGGATCGTCAGCGCAGGCCTGTCGCCAGCCCTTGTCTGCAAGCGCCAGCATGAAGGGCATCGTCGCGTTTCCAAGCGCGATTGTGGATGTCCGCGCCACGGCCCCCGGCATGTTCGCCACGCAGTAATGCATGATCCCGTCCACGTCATAGATCGGATCCTGATGGGTGGTGGCGCGCGAGGTTTCGAAACAGCCGCCCTGATCGATCGCGACGTCGACGATGGCCGCTCCGGGCTTCATTGTCGAAAGCTGCTCCCGGCTCACCAGCTTGGGCGCGGCGGCCCCGGGGATCAGCACGGCGCCGATCACCATATCCGCTTGGGCAACCAGCTCGGCCGTAGTGGCGGCACTGGCATAAACCGTATTGAAAACATTGCCGAAAACATCATCCAGATAGCGCATCCGCCCCAGTGACCGGTCCAGGACCGAGACGCTCGCGCCCATGCCCGCCGCGACCCGCGCCGCATGTGTGCCCACAACGCCGCCGCCGATGACCACGACCCGCGCAGGGGAAACGCCGGGCACGCCGCCCATCAGAACGCCGCGCCCGCCATTGGCCTTTTGCAGGGTCCAGGCCCCGACCTGCGGCGCGAGCTTGCCTGCCACCTCGGACATCGGCGCCAGCAGCGGCAGCCCGCCACGGTCGTCGGTGACGGTCTCATAGGCGATGCAGGTCGCGCCGGATGCCAGCAGTTCTCTGGTCTGCACAGGGTCCGGTGCCAGATGCAGATAGGTGAACAGCAACTGCCCCTCGCGCAGCATCTTGCGTTCGCCAGCCTGTGGCTCCTTGACCTTGACGATCATCTCCGCCTCGGCAAAGATCTCCTCGGCCGTGTCGACCATCCGGGCACCTGCGGCGATGTAATCCGCATCCTCGAACCCGGCACCACGCCCGGCACCGGTCTGGATGAGCACCTCATGACCATGGCGCACCGCCTCATGCGCGGCGTTCGGGGTGATCCCGACGCGGAATTCCTGTGGCTTGATCTCAGTCGGACATCCGATCTTCATTACTCTCTCCCTTGTGTCAATGATGCCACCTTCTGCTTATCGGCTTGCAATTTCCGCACAGATTTGATGCGGTGATAGCGAAAACAGTCGAAGGATCTTCGTCTATGTGCGCCTCTTGAGAAAGGACCCGCCCGGTTTGAGCCTTGATGAGACAGACCGCCGTATCCTGCGCGTCCTGCAGCGCAGGGGGCGCATGTCCAACGCGGATCTGGCCGAGTCCGTGCATCTTTCGGCATCGGCCTGTCACAGGCGGGTGCAGCGGCTCGAAGAGGACGGCTATATCCGCGACTACGTGGCGCTTCTCGATGAACGCAGGCTTGGGTTGCCGACGACGGTCTATGTGGAAATCAAGCTCAGCGCACAGGCCAACGAGGTTCTTGAGGCGTTTGAGAAGGCCGTAGCGCGGATCCCGGACGTGCTCGAATGTCACCTGATGGCAGGGGCGGCTGATTACATCCTGAAGATCGTCGCCGAGGATACCGAGGATTTTGCCCGTATCCACCGCCAGTACCTGACCCGGCTGCCCGGGGTGGCGCAGATGCAATCCAGCTTTTCCCTGCGCACTGTGTGCCGCACCACTGCACTGCCGGTCTGACGGGGCGCAACCCCAAATTTTTTCAGAAAAAAATTTGCCAAAAACCTTTTAAAGGTTTTTGCGAGCCGCCCAAAACGACAAACCCCCGAAGCCAAGGCCCGGGGGTCGTCAAATCGCTTATTTTAGTGTGGAAAACAGCCCAGTTCTGGCCGTGCAATTCATCCGAAAACCGGTAACCGCCTTTCGGATTGCACGATCAGATCATGCCTTCGCGTTCTGCCTTTTTGCGTGCCAACTTGCGGGCACGGCGGATCGCTTCGGCACTCTCCCGCGCTTTTTTCTCAGACGGTTTCTCGAAATGTTGCTTGAGCTTCATTTCACGGAACACGCCTTCGCGCTGGAGCTTTTTCTTCAGAACCCGGAGGGCCTGATCGACATTGTTGTCGCGAACACTAACCTGCATGTGGTTTTCACCACCTTTCTAGTTTGAGTTGCAATGATTTGCAGGAAGGCGCCCAATAGCAAGGCTTTGCTATTTTGTCCACAGCGCAACACCGCCCCCCTGCGGGCATCTGTCTCTGGTCAAATCCGGCGAAACGCTTAGGTTCTGTACAGATATCTGACGGAAGCGAATATCATGACACCACAGTATGACCCGACCGAAACCAGCCTGCTGCAGGCCGCGCTGACGCATGTGCCGTTCGACGGCTGGTCCGAGGCGACGTTCAACGTCGCCGTCGCCGACTCCGGCGTCGATCCGGTGGTCGCCCGGGCGCTGTTTCCCCGTGGCGCGCTTGATCTGGCTATGACCTTTCACCGGCGCGGCGACGATGAGATGGTGCGTCGGCTGGACGCGACCGACATGAGCGACATGAAATTCCGCGACAGGGTCACGCTGGCTGTGCGGCTACGCCTTGAAGCGGCTGAGGATCGCGAGACAGTACGTCGCGGCACCACGCTGTTTTCCCTGCCGATACATGCGGCGGACGGCGCAAAACTGATCTGGGGCACGGCGGACAGGATATGGACGGCGCTCGGGGATACCTCGGACGACGTAAACTGGTACACCAAGCGCGCAACGCTCAGCGCGGTCTATTCCTCGACCGTGCTGTATTGGTTGGGCGACGTGTCTGTTGATCATCAGGCGACCTGGGCGTTCCTCGACCGGCGGATCGGTGACGTGATGCAGATCGAGAAGGTCAAGGCACAGCTGCGCGGCAATGCGCTGATAGGCAGGGTTTTCGCCGGACCAGCCTGGGTGTTAAGCAAGGTAAAGGCGCCCGTAGCGGCGCGTGATGATCTGCCCGGCCAGCAGACGAAATCGTCTTGACAAACGCAGACACAAGGACCCGACCCATGACCCAGACCATGCGCGCCGTCGAGATCACCAAACCCGGTGGCCCTGATGTTCTAAAGATTGCAGAGCGGCCGGTTCCGCAGCCCGGACCGGGGCAGGTGCTTTTGAAGGTGGCCTATGCCGGCGTCAATCGCCCTGATGCCCTTCAGCGGGCGGGTTCCTACGCCCCGCCGCCGGGGGCCAGTGACCTGCCGGGGCTGGAGGCGTCGGGTGAGGTCGTGGCACTGGGCGAGGGCGTCACGGGACTGGGCCTCGGGGATCAGGTCTGTGCCCTGCTGCCCGGGGGGGGCTATGCCGAATATGTGGTGACCCCGGCGGCCCATTGCCTGCCGGTGCCGGACGGTTTGGACCTGAAACAGGCGGCCTGCCTGCCTGAGACTTATTTCACCGTCTGGACCAACGTCTTTCTGCGCGGCAACCTGCAGGCAGGCGAGCGGTTCCTCGTGCACGGCGGGTCGTCGGGCATCGGTACAACGGCGATCCAACTGGCGCATCACTTCGGTGCGCGGGTTTTTGCCACTGCCGGATCCGCCGACAAGTGCAAGGTCTGCGTGGATCTGGGGGCCGAAAAGGCGATCAACTACCGCGAAGAGGACTTTGTCGAGGTGCTGCGCGCCGAGGGTGGTGCCAACCTCATCCTCGACATGGTGGGTGGCGATTACCTGCCGCGCAACGTCAAGGCGCTGGCAGATGACGGGCGACTGGTCCAGATCGCCTTTCTGCAGGGGCCCAAGGTCGAACTGAACTTTGCCCAGGTGATGATGCGCCGCCTGACAATCACCGGCAGCACCCTGCGCCCGCAAAGCGATTTGGCAAAGGCGCGGATCGCTGATGATCTGCGCGCCAGGGTCTGGCCTCTGCTTGCGGCCGGGCGGATCGCGCCGGTGATGGATTCCGAATACCCGCTGGCCGAGGCTGCCGCCGCCCATGCCCGGATGGAAACCTCAGGTCATATCGGCAAGATCGTCCTGAAGGTGGCCTGACGCCAACACAACTGCAGCCGACCGTCACGCTGGTCGGCTGCAGTCTTCTGATGCAATGCGGATTGTGGATTCAGCCCACCGCCCGCCGGTACAGATGCCAGGTCGCATGTCCCAGCACTGGCAGTACCACGATCAGCCCCAACAGCAGCGGAACAGCCCCCAGCGCCAGACCCAATGCGACGACCGCACCCCATGTCAGAACCACTCGCGGATTGCGGCGCAGCACCTCGACCGAGGTGGCGATGGCCACAGGGACCCCCACATGCCGGTCGATCAGCAGTGGAAACGACACAACCGAAATCGCCAGCGCCACGACGGCAAAGATGAAACCGACGCCGCAGCCCAGCACGATCATCGCCCAGCCGCCCGGGGTGGTCAGCACCTGTCCGGCAAAGGCCGAAAGGGTCGCGGGGGTGCTCTCGCCCAGGGTGAGTTTGTGAATTTCGGCAGCGGTCAGCATCCAGAGCACAAACAGCGCCGTCAGGTAAAAGGCCATCACCAGAACGGCCCCGAAGCTGGGTGATTCCACCACCCCGAGCGCATCAAACCAGCGTGGTTCCGCACCCTGTTCCCGGCGGCGGCTTATTTCGTATACGCCCACCGCCGCGACGGGCCCCAGCAGGGCAAAGCCCGCCAGCAGAGGGAACAGCAACGGCAGCATCGCCATCTGCAAGCCTATCCCGACCAGCACGAGGCCAATGACCGGGTAGACCAGAACGATGAACATCACGTCGCTGCGCGAGGCGGTAAAGTCTTCCCATCCCTCGGCCAGAGCCGCGCGGATGTCGCTTATGTCCAGGGGCCGTACACGCGGCGCGGCGCTGCCGTCATTCGCAAGCTCGCGGGCCGAAGCGGCAATATGACTGCCGGACCGGCCCAGAGCCTGCGCGGTCCATGAAAGGGGATTTCCAATTGTCTGGGTCACGCTCAAACACCTTTCGCAACGCGGCGACAGTGATTTACGGGTCCGACCCCCGCCGCATTGATGGTCAGACCGATCTGCAGCAACTATGGGAAATCATAACACGGATTCGCGCAAACACTGATCACTCTTTGCAGAGCAGACCTGTCCGTGGCAGGCATGGATCGGCAGCGCCAAATGGAGAAGACAACATGACCACCACAGCCAGAACCGCGATCATCCGGGAACACGGCGGCCCCGAAGTGTTCGTTATCGAAGACCGCGAAGTAGGCATCCCCGGCAAGGGCGAGATCCGTATCCGCCACGCGGCCTGCGGGCTGAATTTCATCGACGTCTACCAGCGCACCGGGCTTTATCCTATGCAGCTGCCCCACGCGCTGGGAATGGAAGCCGCCGGCACGATCGAAGCGGTGGGCGAGGGGGTCACCCACCTCAAGGTCGGTGACCGCGCCGCCTATGCCTCTGCCCCTCCGGGCGCATATACCGAGGCGCGGGTAATGCCCGCCGCGCAGGTCTGCCCGCTGCCTGACGAAATCTCCTTCGACGAAGGTGCCGCCATGATGCTCAAGGGCCTCACAGTGCAGTATCTGTTCCACCGCACCACGCCGATCAAGCGCGGCGATACCGTGCTGTTTCATGCGGCGGCGGGAGGGGTTGGCCTGATCGCCTGCCAATGGGCGCGCTCAGAAGGGATCACCCTGATCGGCACGGCGGGGACGGACGAAAAATGCCAGCTGGCCCTCGATCATGGGGCAAGTCACTGCATCAACTACCGCACCGCCGACTGGGCGGCAGAGGTGAAAAAGTTGACTGGCGGCGTAGGCGTCGATGTTGTGATGGACGCCGTCGGCGCGGACACGTTCGACGGGTCGCTCGACAGCCTGAAACCGCTGGGCATGATGATCTCATTTGGCAATGCGTCCGGCCCGGTGCCGCCGTTCAACCTTGGTATCCTCGGACCCAAGGGCTCGCTCAAGATTACCCGCCCGACACTTTTCACCCATATCAGCGACCATGCCGTCTGTCAGGAAATGGCGAAAATGCTGTTCGGCAAGGTTATCTCGGGTGATGTGAAAATCCGCATCGACCAGCGATTTGCTTTGTCGGATGTGGCGGACGCGCACCGCGCGCTTGAGGCTCGCAAGACCACCGGCAGCACGATCCTCACGCTCTGAACATGCACAGGATCTGTGCGCCCGGGGAGGTTCGGTAAAGGCCTCCCCGGGGCTAGATACTGCTGAACAAAAGGAGGCTCCTCATGGAAGTCGGACTCTATACATTTGGCGATATCGGCACCGATCCGGTCACTGGCAAACACATCGACGCGCCTGAGCGCCTCAATAACCTGATCGAGGAGATCGAGCTGGCCGATCAGGTCGGCCTTGATGTCTTTGGCCTTGGGGAACATCACCGTCCGAACTACGCCATCTCGGCCCCGGCGGTCGTGCTGGCCGCCGCCGCCCGCACGACGCGCAACATCCGCCTCAGTTCGGCGGTTTCGGTGCTCAGTTCAGACGATCCGGTTCGGATCTACCAGCAATTCGCCACGCTGGACGGGCTTAGCAATGGGCGCGCCGAACTGATGGTCGGGCGCGGCAGTTTTATCGAAAGCTTTCCGCTGTTCGGCTATGATCTGGACGATTACAATGCGCTGTTCGACGAAAAGCTGGCGCTGCTCATGGCCCTGAACGAGGGTGAGGTCGTGACCTGGCCGGGCAGTGGTTTCACGCAGGCCATCGACGGGCTGGGCATTTATCCGCGCCCTGTGCATGGCAAGCTGCCGATCTGGATCGCTGCCGGGGGTACGCCGCAAAGCATGGTGCGCGCGGGTACGCTGGGGCAGCCGCTGGCGCTGGCCATCATCGGTGGTGAACCCCGCCGTTTTGCGCCACTGGCCGATTTATACCGTCGCGCGGCGGCGCAATCAGGCCACGCGGACGTGGCGCGGGTGTCGCTGAACGTGCACGGCTTCGTGGCCGAGGACGGTAAGCAGGCGGCGGACATCTTTTTCCCGGCGCAGAAACAGGTGATGGATCAGATCGGACGCGAACGCGGCTGGGCGCCGCAGACCCGTGCGCAGTTCGATGCAGGCATGGGCCCCGAAGGCGCGATGTTTGTCGGCTCTCCTGCTCAGATCACCGACAAGATCCTGAGCCTGCGCGAAGATCTTGGCTTTGACCGGGTGAGCATCCAGATGGCGATCGGCGTGATCGAACACAGCACGATGATGAAGGCGATCGAGGTACTGGGAACAAAGGTTGCGCCAGAGTTGCGCAAGGCGGGGTGAGGGGGACGAGCAATCCGCTGGCCCTGTGATCTTATCGTTGCGCAACACGCTGTTCTCTCAGCGCACCGGGTCGAACAGGGCGTCCTTCATCCGACAATCCCGCACCACATCCTGACCGCAGGGCACCGGGTCCAGAGATTTCGACAGGCAGACCCGCGCCTCCTGGATTCGGGCGTCCTTGCAGGTGATGGTGATCATGTCCGGCTCCAGTACGGGATTGTCCCTGATGAAAGCCTGTTCGATCAGCGACGCGGGCAGGGTCACGGGTTTGTCCAGCTTGCGCAGCACCTCGGGGCGGGTGATCCGACCGTAAGCCTCGCGCGCCAGGGCAAAATAGTCCGGCGCCGACAGCCCCGAGCACACCCCATGCTTTTTCCACTGATGCCAAGCACTGCCCCCCGTGCCCATTACATCGGCCATTGCGGCGGTCATTGCGCGGCTCGGTGGCGGGGTGGCGCTGTGGCAGAACGACGGATAGCCGCGCGTGTTCTGGGGCCAGAGCCCGTGCAACACCCAGCCGAAATCGCGTTCAGGATCGCACTGGGGCGAACGTCGCGCATCCCCGGTCACGGCGCACCAACTGGGCGACCAGCTGAGCGAAAGCACGTAATAGTCGAACTCGCCGGGGCGTTCACCCTCGGCCCGGGCAAAGGTGGCGGTAAGACAGAGCAGAATCAGCCAGCGCATTTTCTCTTTCCACTTGGGGTCTGGGCGACTATAAGGCGCGCAAGTTCCCCGACAACGGTAACCTGTTCCGGCCCAAACCGGAACCGCCTGGACCCCCGGGCGATAGCGAAGCTATGCGTCGGGACAGGCATATGCCGCGATAGATGCGCGGAAAGATATGAAGGAGACGTGGAATGAGTAAACCGATCATGGCACGCGCCACGGCCGTCTGGCTGGTGGATAACACGACCCTGACCTTCAAGCAGATTGCGGATTTCACCGGCATGCACGAGCTTGAAGTGCAGGGCATCGCAGACGGCGACGTGGCCACCGGCGTCAAGGGGTTCGACCCCATCGCCAACAACCAGCTTGAGCAGGCGGAAATCGACAAGGGTGAAAAAGACCCGATCTACAAGCTCAAGCTCAAGTTCAACGCCGCCGCTGTCGGCGAGGAAAAGCGCCGTGGCCCGCGCTATACTCCGCTGTCCAAGCGTCAGGACCGTCCGGCGTCGATCCTCTGGCTGGTAAAGTTCCACCCGGAACTGACAGACGGGCAGGTTGGCAAGCTGGTCGGCACCACCAAGCCGACCATTCAGGCAATCCGCGAGCGGACCCACTGGAACATTGGCAACATCCAGCCCATCGATCCCGTCGCTCTTGGGTTGTGCAAGCAGTCCGAACTGGATGCGGCGGTACAGAAGGCGTCCAAGAAGGCGGATGTTCTGTCCGACGATGAGCGTCGCAAGCTGGTGAGCACCGAACAGAGCCTTGGCATGGGCGAAGAACCGCGCCTGCCGACCGCGATCGAAGGTCTCGAAACCTTCAGCCTGTCGGACCCGCGTGAGGACGATGGCGAAGACAAACGCTCGGACAAGGACTTCGCCGACGCGGACAGCTTCTTCAATCTGCCGGATGCGGAAGACAATGATGACGAGGATGACGACAGCGACGACCCGCGCCGCTGAACTCCTCGTCTGACCGACAACCTTGAGACCCGCAGGCCCCTGCGGGTCTTTTGTTTTTTTGAGCCGCCATTGTCGCAGCCGAGCTATGCTCTCATAACCGAACGGCTCAGTCGCGCGTTCATTTGCCAGCGTGTTCGGGCGACCATGGCAAGCCATGATCGATTGACAGTATCGGCGCCGCAGCCATATTGCGGTGTGGATGCAGGCGGATAGAACACATCGGATTCCCGGATGAACACTGGCTCGACCGGGCGCACACAATCAGCCATTGCCGAGGTTCTGGCCGGCACCCGGCGCGGGCCACGCGCGGCGCTTGTGTTTGCCGGTCCGGCCATCGTCGCATCGGTCGCCTATATGGATCCCGGCAACTACGCGACGAACATTCAGGCGGGTGCGGGCTATGGTTATTCCCTGCTTTGGGTGGTGCTGGCCGCCAACCTGATCGCGATGCTGTTTCAGGCATTGTCGGCGCGGGTCGGGATCGTGACAGGGCGCAATCTGGCCGAGCTGTGCAAGGATCATTTCCCACGCCCCGTCGTGCTTGCCATGTGGTTCGTCAGCGAAATCGCTGCAATGGCCACCGATCTGGCCGAGTTCCTGGGCGGCGCAATCGGTCTTGCCCTGCTGTTCGACATGCCGCTGATGTCGGGCATGGTGGTAACTGCCATCGTCACCTATGGCATCCTGCTGTTCGAAGCTCAGGGTTTCCGGCCACTGGAACTAATCATCGGTGCAATGGTCGGGGTAATCGGGTTATGCTTCCTGATCGAGGTGTTCATCGCGCCCATCGCCTGGGGGGATGCGGCGCGCGGTGCCATCATGCCAAGCCTGCCGGATGCCACGGCGCTGACCATCGCCGTGGGGATCATCGGGGCCACGGTCATGCCGCATGCGATCTATCTGCACTCGGGCCTCACTCAGGCCCGCGCGGTTGTCAAAAATGATGCCGACAGGCGCAAGGTGGTTCGGTTCTCAAATATCGAGGTGGTGCTGGCGCTGGCTGCGGCCGGCCTTGTGAATATGGCCATGGTCATGATGGCGGCGAGCGCCTTCCACGTGGGCTACAGCGAAGTGGCCGAGATCGAAACCGCTTATCACACGCTCACACCGCTGTTCGGTGCGGCGGCGGCGGGGGTGTTTCTGGTATCGCTGATCGCCTCGGGCATCTCAAGCTCGGTCGTGGGCACGATGGCGGGGCAGCTGATCATGCAGGGCTTCATCAACATGCGCCTGCCAATCTGGTTCCGCCGTCTTGTAACAATGACCCCGGCCTTTGTGGTCGTCGCCCTGGGGGTGAATGCGACCGAGGCGCTGGTCATGTCGCAAGTGGTGCTGAGCATCGCGCTGCCGGTGCCGATGGTGGCGCTGATCGTGTTTTCCGGGCGCGTGGATATCATGGGGGATTTCCGCACCGGGGCCTTGGTGCGGGGGCTGGCAATCCTTGGTGCGGTGATTGTCCTGACGCTGAATTTCGTACTTCTGGCGCAGACCTTTGGCCTGCCGATCCCGGGCTTGTAAGGGCTGTCGGACATCTGCGGTATGGGAGCAGCACCGGCACCGGTCAGTGCTTATTCGATCCGCTTGCGCGCGTTCAATGCGGCGGTAATAGTGCCGTCGTCAAGATAGTCCAACTCTCCGCCGATCGGCACCCCTTGGGCAAGCGAGCTGAGCGTCACGCGCCCCTCAAGCTGATCGGTAATATAGTGTGCAGTCGTCTGGCCATCCACGGTGACGTTCAGCGCGAGTATGACTTCGGTGATCTCTTCGGCATCCACGCGGTGGATTAGGCGCGGGATGCGCAGTTCCTCGGGGCCGACTGAATCCAGCGCCGAGAGCGTGCCACCCAGGACGTGATAACGCCCCTTGAAAGTCGCCGATCGTTCCATCGCCCATAGGTCGGCCACATCTTCGACGACACAAAGCAGCCCATTCGCGCGTTTCTCGTCTGCGCAAATGGTACAGATGTCGCCGGTGCCGATATTGCCGCAGTTCAGACATTCGCGCGCTGTGGCGGCAACCGTCTGCATGAGATCTGCCAGAGGCGTCAGCAGCAGGGCGCGCTTGCGGATGAGGTGCAGCACGGCGCGGCGCGCAGACCGGGGCCCGAGGCCCGGCAAGCGGGCCATCAGGTCGATCAGTGCGTCGATGTCGGTGCGTTCGCTCATGCCGGTAGGGTGCCTAAGTCAGACCCGGGCTACCGGGACGTGCGGGGCAAACCGCAGCTGTCCGCGCGGCGCCCGTTTCAGCATCAAAACGGAAGCTTCATGTCTGCCGGAAGGCCCATGGCTTCGGTCAGTTTGGACATTTCCTGCTGGGCGCGGTCAGATGCCTTGCCCTGCGCGTCCTTGACTGCGGCCATGATCAGATCCTCGACCACTTCTTTTTCGTCCTTGTTGAAAATCGAAGGATCGATATCCAGCCCCTTGAGTTCGCCCTTGGCCGAGCAGGTCGCCTTGACCAAGCCCGCGCCGGACTCTCCTACAACCATGATGTTGTGCATCTCTTCCTGCAGGGCGGTCATCTTGGTTTGCATTTCCTGCGCGGTCTTCATCATCTTGGCCATATCGCCAAGCCCGCCTAGTCCCTTGAGCATGTCTGTCTCCTGTCCGTTGAGTTGTTCCAGAGATACGCGCGGGGGGGGCGCGTCACAAGGGGAGCATTGTTCCTGAACTGGCAACTTTGTGGCACTTCGCAGAATTGTCCTGCGTTTTTGTGGGGGCCACGCGACTGTTGCGCTGGTGAATTCAGCCGTCCTCGAACGGGTCCCATTCATCCTCGACCTCGGGAAGGGCCTCGGCCTGAGCCAGATTGGCAATGGCCTCGGCGCTGCGGATGTCGCGGATGCTGGCCTTGGGAAAGGCGGCGAGCGCGGCCACGACCAGCGGGTGTTCCGACGCGGTGGCGCGCAGGGCGATGTCGGCCGCGTCACGCTTTTCCGCGATGGTTGGCGTTTCGCAATCATTGACCAGGGTCACGGCCCAGCGGTTGCCGCTCCACCTTTGCAGCGCCGCGCCGAGTTTCTGGGCAAGGTCAGAGGGCGCGTTGTCGGCCGGAGTGAATTCGATCCGGCCCGGCTGATAGGCAGCAAGGCGCACACCGGTTTCCACATCGACCAACAGTTTCACATCCCGGTTGATGCGGATCAGTTCGACAACATGCTCAAAACTGGGGAAACGGGCCAGCGCGGCGTCGACTTCAGTCGCCAGCGCCTGAACGGGCTGGCCGCCGGAACCGCCGCCTGCGCGTTGATGTGATACCGCAGAGGTCGCACCACTCATCGTGCCGCCGCCCGATGCCCCGCCGATTGCACCAGAGCCACCCGGCCCGGGCGCAGGCGGTGCGCTGTTCTGGAGTTTGCGCACAAGATCCTCAGGCGAGGGCAGTTCCGAGACATGGGTCAGCCGGATCACCGCCATTTCGGCCGCCATCATCGCATTCGGTGCCGAAGCGACTTCGTCCAGCGCCTTGAGCAACATCTGCCACATCCGCGTCAGCGGGCGCATTCCCAGACGCTGGGCCATGGACTGGCCGCGCGTGCGTTCATCCGGGCTGATTGTCGGATCCTCGGCAGCTTCGGGCGTGATCTTGACGACTGAAATCCAATGCGTGACCTCGGCCAGATCGCGCAGCACGGCCATTGGATCGGCACCTTCGGAATACTGCGCGCTGAGTTCGGACAATGCCCCCCCCGCGTCGCCCTGCATGATCAGGTCGAACAGGTCCATCACCCGACCACGGTCGGCAAGGCCCAGCATGGCGCGGACCTGTTCTGCCGTCGTCTCGCCTGCGCCATGACTTATCGCCTGATCAAGAAGCGAGGTCGCGTCGCGGGCTGATCCTTCGGCGGCGCGGGTGATCAGGGCAAGCGCGTCGTCACTGATCTGCGCCTCTTCGGAACCGGCGATCTTTTGCAGCAGGGCGATCATCACCTCGGGTTCGATGCGGCGCAGATCGAACCGTTGGCAGCGCGACAGGACCGTCACCGGAACCTTGCGGATTTCAGTGGTAGCAAAGATGAATTTCACATGCGCGGGCGGTTCTTCAAGCGTCTTCAGCAGCGCGTTAAAGGCCCCGGTGCTCAGCATGTGCACTTCGTCGATGATGTAGACCTTGTAGCGGGCCGAAGCCGCGCGGTAGTGCACGGAATCGATGATCTCGCGGATGTTGGCGACGCCGGTGTTGGACGCGGCGTCCATCTCGATCACATCGACATGCCGCCCCTCCATGATCGCGGTGCAGTGTTCGCACTGCCCGCAGGGGTCGGTCGTGGGGCCGCCGGTGCCGTCCGGGCCGATGCAGTTCATGCCCTTGGCAATGATCCGCGCGGTGGTGGTTTTGCCGGTGCCACGGATGCCGGTCATGATAAAGGCCTGCGCGATGCGGTCGGCGGCAAAGGCATTCCTGAGCGTACGCACCATCGCGTCCTGCCCGACGAGATCGACAAAGGTTTCGGGGCGGTACTTGCGGGCAAGGACCTGATACTTGGGCGCGTCGGACATGCATGGCCTCTTTCGGGGTTCGCTGCCAAACTACGGGTTGCGGTGCGGCGCGTCCACCGCAGATGCGCGACCGGCCAGGTCTCATCCGTCGCTGCACAAACCTTTGCCACCGGGATGCGCGCACGGGCTTGCGTGTCTGGTTGGGTCGGCGGTATGATTACGGCAGGTCCCGGGGCAGGGGGCCACCTGATCCGCGGAAAGCGTGCTGCACCTGCCTTGCGACGTGAAAGACCACATTTGGTTTTTTTCTGTGCCCGGACAGTAGCGGATCCTCGGGCAGCGACAGGAGGAACCTGACATGGCCCTATCCCCGGCCTTTCCGACCGATATTACCCTCGATTCCCTGCGCCGCGACGCCAAGGCGCTGAAAAAAGCCCATGCAGCGCGCGCACCCGGCGCGCTGGAGCGGTTAAAGGCGCATGTGCCACGTGCAGATCTGGGCGCGCTGAAACATGCCGACTTCTTGCACGTCATCGCCCGGGAACATGATTTCGAAAGCTGGCCCCGGCTGAAGCTGGCCGCCGAGACGATTGGCATGGACCGCGCGGCGCGGCAGCAGCGGCTGAAGGTCGCGCTGTTTCACGGTCATGGCTGGGCCGCCGAACAGCTGCTGGACGAAACGCCGGATCTTGCCGATGGGCTGTTCGGGCTGCAATGCGCCCTGTACGACCGTGCTGCCGTCGTGTCGGCGCTGGCACGTGACCCCGGGCTGGCGGTGCAGACATTCGGCCCGCGGCGGCCGATCCTGCACCTCGCTTTTTCCAAGTGGATCAAGCAGCGCCCTGATCTTGAGGCGGACATGCTTGCGGTCGCCGAGGCGCTGAAGACTGCCGGGGCGGATGTGAACGACGGGTATGCCGCGGAGGCAGCGCCGGATCGTGCCCTTTCGGCGCTTTACGGGGCCTTGGGTCATTCGGACAACATGGTGCTGGCGCGCTGGTTTCTGGACCACCGCGCTGACCCGAACGACGGCGAATCGCTGTATCATGCGACCGAACTTGGCCATCACGACGGGCTGCGGATGCTGCTGGCGCACGGCGCCGACCCGAAAGGCACCAATGCGCTGCTGCGGGCGATGGATTTCGACGATGTCGCGGCAGTTCGGATGCTGCTGGAGCATGGCGCGCAGCCGGATGATTTTGACGACACCGATGCGGTCGACGTGCAGCCCTGGACCATCCCGGCCCTGCATCACGCAGCGCGGCGCGGTTCCGGGGTCGAAATGGTGGCACTGCTGCTGGAACATGGCGCGGATCCGGCGCGGCCCTATCAGGGCGTCAGCGCCTATTCCTATGCGCGGGTTCATGGCAACCGGATCGTGGCGGACGCGATCGAAGAGCGCGGTGCCGCGATCCCCCTGACCCGGGAGGAAAAGCTATTGGCGCAGGCGGCGGATGGTGATCTGCGCCCCGGCATCTTCATCGATCCCGATAAGTTGCCCGAGGCGTACCGGACCATTCTACGGCAAATCCTGCATTTGCCGGGCCGTCTGGATCACATCCGCCGTCTCGTCGGGCTGGGCGTGGAATACGACGGCACGGATTCCGAAGGGCTGACCCCGGTGCAAGTCGCGGGATGGAGTGGTTTGCCCGAAGTGCTGGAATATTTCCTGAGCCTGCGGCCCGATCTGAGTCACGTCAACGGTTATGGGGGCACGCTGTTGAGCACGATCATTCACGGTTCGGAAAACAACCTCCAGCAAGACGGTCGGGATTATCTGGCCTGTTTGGAACTGGCACTGCGGCAGGGTGTGGCCCTGCCTCGGAAGATGATCGGGCAGGCGGGGCGCGAGGATGTCGCGGCCTTTCTTGAGGCATGGGCTGAGGCGCATCCCGGTCAGGTCGTCTAATCGCCGAGGTGGGAGGGGGGCTGTCTGCCCCCCGTCTTGCCACTGACCGCCCCTCCCCGAGAATATTCATGGACATACGAAATCCGGGCTGGTCGTACGGTAGTGTCCAATGCCTCCGGAACTTTCAGGCGGCTGGCGGTTTGTTTCCAAGACCGCTGCGCAGGCCCGGTTCCTGTTTACCGGGGACATGGGTCGTGTATCATCGCGGCGGGTGATGATCAGGGGGAAGATATATGCGTCTCAGAGGTGTGCGCGGCAGCCGCAACGTTGAAGACCGGCGTCGGTCGGGTGGCGGCGGCAAAGCAGGCATCGGCGGGGTCGGCTTGCTCGTGGTTCTGGCGATAGGCTATTTTGCCGGGATCGACGTCACACCACTGCTAAGCCAGCTGCCGCAAGAAAGCTCGGCTCCGCGCGAGCTTAGCGCGGCCGAAGAACAGGCGGGCGAATTCTCCGCGCAGGTTCTGGCCACCACCGAAACAGTCTGGGATCGTCTCTTCGCAGAACAACTGGGCGCGGAATATGCGCCACCCATCATGGTCCTTTATTCCGGGGTCACGCAGTCACCCTGTGGCGGCGCGAGCGGGGCGACTGGCCCGTTCTACTGCCCGGCCGACAACAAGGCCTACCTCGATACGGATTTCTTTGCCACTCTGGCGCAGGAGTTGGGCGCGCAGGGCGATTTTGCCGCCGCCTATGTCATCGCCCACGAAGTTGCGCATCATGTGCAGGACGAATTGGGCATTCTGGGCGAGGTCAACAGGCTGCGGCAGTCCGCCTCTGAGCGCGACGCCAATGCACTGACCGTGCGGCTGGAGCTTCAGGCGGATTGTCTTTCGGGGGTCTGGGCGCAGTCGGTCAATGGCATTCTGGAGCCCGGCGATCTTGACGAGGCCTTGAATGCCGCAAAGCGGATCGGCGACGATTATCTGCAAAAGCGCGCAGGACGCGTCCCGCAGCCGCACACCTTTACCCATGGGACGTCAAAGCAGCGGTCTTCATGGTTTGCAAAGGGGTACAACAGCGGGCAGATCGACACCTGCGATACCTTCGGCGCGGCGGAGCTTTGAGGCGATGACGGTGATGCATGCCGTTCATGTGGGGGACGGGATCCTCGCAATTGCGCCGCTGCCCGGGTCGGATGGCACCTATGGCGAAGACCTTGAGCATATCCATGGCTGGGCACCTGCCATCGTCATTTCCCTGACCACCGAGGTTGAGATGATTGGTGGGGGCGTTCGGGATCTTGGCGCGCGCCTTCAGGATCAGGGCACCCGCTGGGTGCATCTGCCGATCGAGGATTTCGATACGCCCGGGGCGGCCTTTCTTCAGGCTTGGCCAAAGGTGTCGGCGCAGGTGCTGGCTGCATTGGCCGGGGGTGGCCGGGTGTTGATACATTGCCGGGGCGGTTGCGGGCGATCTGGCATGGTAGCGTTGCGCCTGATGATCGAGGCCGGAGAGGCCCCGGACGAGGCGCTGGCGCGGCTTCGGCATGTTCGGCCCTGTGCGGTGGAAACGGATGCGCAGATGGCCTGGGCGATGGCGGCAACTCGGGGGCGTGCGATTTTCGTGCGCCATGCCGAATAGGCGAAACCTGCACATGTGAATCGGTGATCGGCGTAATGGGGCGCGGAAAATCTATTCCTGCGCCGCCTGTGGTGCGTTTTCAGGAAACGCAACCTATGCGGCACGTTTCAAGTCGCTGTGCGACCTGAAACTTAGGTGAGAGGCTGACAACGACCCAAGCGGGGCTCGTTACGGCTGCTTCCTTCCGGATCTGACCGGGTTGGCGAGGCGCCTGCCCGCGCCAACCCCTCGACGGACTACATAGGGTCTGAAAATCGGATTCGCAACCCGGCTTTCACATCAGTTGAATCCAGCGGCCCGGGCACCCGCAAGCAGGCTTGGTGCGACGTGGTGCGCATGATGCCCGGCGGTAGGAAGCAGATCAGGGACCTGTACCACGCGCATCCCGGCGGTGTGGGCGGCTTGCGCGCCGGTATCGCTGTCCTCGAAAACGAGGCACGCGGTCGGGTCAACCTCAAGACGCTGCGCCGCCAGCAGATAGGCGTCAGGTGCGGGTTTCGCGCGTGTGACGCAGTTTACGGTGACGACGGTGGAGAAGTATTTGTCCAGACCGGTCAGGCTGATCTTTTCCTGTGCAGAGATTGATTGCGATGAGGTCACGATTCCGCAGGGGATTTCCCGCGCTGCGAGGTCGTTCAGAAGGGCCAGCGCACCGGGTTTGAGGTCGATCCCCGCTGTGTGCAGGCGCCTTGCTTCGATGGTCCAGTGGTGATCCAGCGCGTCCAGGTCGAGATTCGGCAGTTGCGCACGCAGGATTGCATCCCCGCTGTTGCGATCCTTGCCGATCAGCTGGTGCAGGAAGGTCTGCTCGACAGCGTGGCCAAGGGCGGCAAAGGCGGCCTGCCCGGCAGCAATGCTGAGGCGTTCGCTGTCGATCAGGGTACCGTCAAGGTCAAACAGGACAGCGCTGTAGTTTATGCGCTGGCTCATTTCGGCGCAAAGCCGCCGGGGCAGGTGAAAGTATTGAAAGCGCCGTAGCATGTGGCGCTGCGATCAAATCCCGTGACGGTAACGACGGCATAAAAGGTGCGATCTTCATAGGTTGTCTTCAAACCCGCGCGAACCAGATCGTAGCAGCCTTCGGGGTTGAGACGGCAGCCCATCAACGCGGCAGAGGTCACTGCATCCTTGCCCTTGAGATCCTTGGATGCAAGGGAGTCCAGAAGCGTAGCGCGCAACGCGGATTCGGCCCGGTCTTCGTTCGGGAGAGTGAGCCATGCACCCAGCAATCCAAGGGCGAGGAGCAGGACGATGAGGCGCAGCATGGGGATATCCTTTGGCACAGTTTCGGCGCTGCATAGACCATGCAGCCAACCCGGTGTCGAGCGGCCCGCGCCGAAAGGGGCGATTACAGCTTGGCGCTCAGTGGCGCTCCCTACATCTCAAGCGTGTTTCATGCGGGCCTCGACAGCGCACGGAGTCCGCGCCGACGCTGGCATGAACCGCTTCAACACAGGAAGCCCGCACAAGGCCACAAGCCTGTATGCGGGCGCCGTAATTTAATATGTGCCGTGCCGCTAAAGCAGAATGCGGAACTGCGCGAACCCTTCTGCGGTGTCGCCCGCGTCCTCAAGCGTGAGGCTGGAAACCTTGTCGGCGTAGTCACGCGCCTTTGGCCCCGTCTCGAACATGACCGAGGTGCCGGGCATCGGCACAAACGACCAGTTGGCATCGGCGGAGGGGTTGATGGTGCCCTGTTCGACGATGTAGCGCACGATCACGTCGCGGTTGGTGTCGGGCGCCTCGAACACGACGGTATCGCCCAAGGCACCGGGAAAGGAACCGCCGCCGCCCGCGCGATAGTTGTTCGTGGCAATGATGAATTCCTGACCCGGATCGACCGGGGCGCCGTTATGAGCCAGAGACACGATGCGCTGCGCCTCTGAGTTCAGCAGCACGCCTTTGGGATCGAATTTCGACGGCTGCGACAGGTCGATCTGATAGGTCACCCCGTCGATCACGTCGAAATTGTAGCTTGGAAAGTCCGGGTTCAGCAGCGGCTGATCTGCCTTTCCGGCTGCCACTTGGTTGAACATCCCAGCCGAGCGTTCCAGCCAGTCCTTCACCTCGGCACCCGTCACTTTCACCGCGCGGACGGTATTGGGATACAGGTAAAGGTCGGCCACGTTCTTGATCGCCACATCACCGGCGGGCACATCCGTGTAGTATTCCGCGCCGCCACGTCCGCCGGCCTTGAAAGGCGCGGCAGCTGAAAGGATCGGCAGGCCCTCGTATTCGGTGCCTTGCATCATTTCGGTGATGTACCATGTCTGCGCGATCGACACGATCTGAACCGATGGGTCATCCGCCACCAGCGCAAAGTAGGAATGCAACGGGGCAGAGGTCTTGCCAACCGCGCGGCGCACATAGGCCAGCGTTTCCTCGTGTTCCTTTGCGGTCGCGGCAATCACGGCGGGATCGCTTTCCACCAGCGCGGTGATGCTGCGGTCTTCGTTGCGCTGCGAAATGGGGCGCGCCTCAGAGGTGCTGGAGACCACCCGCCAGACGTTGCCTTCGCGTTCCAGCAGCAGATCGATCACCCCGAGGTGACTGCCCCAGAAACCGCCCATGGCGGCGGGCTT
Organism: Puniceibacterium sediminis; assembly: GCF_900188035.1. GTDB lineage: Bacteria > Pseudomonadota > Alphaproteobacteria > Rhodobacterales > Rhodobacteraceae > Puniceibacterium > Puniceibacterium sediminis. Next base: position 70,405 of record NZ_FZNN01000001.1, read on the forward strand.
GCCGTGGATGGTTCCCTTGGTCACGTCGACGCCGGCATATCCGTCATAGGTCGGCGAGGGGAAGACGAGATGCGAATGGCCGGTCATCACGGCATCGATGCCATCAATCGCCGCGACGGGGACAGAGGCGTTTTCCATGCCTTCGGTCGGTTGCGCTGCGCCGATACCCGAATGGGACAGGGCGATGATGATATCGCAACCGGCCTCTTTCATCTCGGGCACCCAGGCTTCTCCCGTGGCGACGATGTCGCGTGCCTGCACATTGCCTTCGAGGTTCTTGCGATCCCAGTTCATCACCTGCGGCGGGGTGAAGCCGATCACGCCCACCTTGATCGGATGGGTGTTCCCGGCGCCGTCGGTGACGGTGCGGTCCAGGATCACGTAGGGTTTGAACAGTGTCGTGTCATCGCGCGGCCCCGCGCCGGATTTGGTGGCGATGTTGGCCAGCACGATGGGGAAGTCCGCCCCGGCGGTCGAATTCATCAGGAAATCGAGCCCGTAGTTGAATTCATGGTTGCCGATGGTCCCGGCATCATATCCCACGGTGTTCATGGCCGTGATGACCGGGTGCATGTCGCCGGCCTTCATTCCCCGCTCATAAGCGATGTAGTCGCCCATCGGGTTGCCCTGCAGAAAGTCGCCGTTGTCCAGCAGCAGGCTATTTGTCGCCTCGGCGCGGATGTCGTTGATGATTGCCGCAGTACGGGCAAGACCGACAGTATCCACGGGCTTGTCGGCATAATAGTCATACGGGTGGACGTGCACATGCAGGTCGGTCGTTTCAAGAAGCCTCAGATGTGCCTGCCCGGTTGCGGCAAAGGCGGAATAGGGATGCAATGCGATCAAGGCGCTGCTTGCGGCAGTGCCCGCCAACAAGGCGCGACGGGTAAGTTTTGAGGACGAGGAGGCTGACATGCTGGGTTCCCGAATCTGAGGTCGATGACAGGATAACGACAATTGTGACAGCCGGTATGGCGGTGCTGCCTAACCTTGGGTCAGACAGGCGGGCCCCCCTAGCGTTGACTTGCACTAACCGGGGTTTACCAGCGGTTGACAGTAAGAGTTTTTGCCGCGGGCGAAAAAAAGTCAACGAAGAAAGGCATTTGCCTCCGGTGCGCGACCATGGCATGGAAATTGTGCAACCACGGGTCAGGAATAGGTGCGGCATGCGGCATGCAGAAGAAGTGACATTCGGCGGCTCGGCACTGGACCGCGCGGCAGAATTGCGCGGGGATATCCCGGCGCTGGCGGCAGCACTGCTGGCATCCGATACACGCACGATACTGATGTGGCAGGGCAAGCCTCTGGTAAGCGGGGATGAGGGCGCGCAGGAGTTGGTACGCCTGCCGCTGGATCATCCGGTTCTGGCCGAAGCCCGTGCCGAGCCGATCCTGTTGGGCCGCGAAGACGGCGCGGCACGCTTCGCCCACGATATTTCCAATTGGCAACCCGAAGGGCAGGACCTCGGGCAGTTGGGCGGTTTTTCGGACCTTAGCGAACAGGTGCACCCCAGCCTTGCCCCCGGTCAGCGCTTTGCCGAACTGCGGCGGGTGATGACCGGCCTCAGCCCCCGCGATGCTGAACTTGCGGCCAGCGCAAAGGCGATCCTTTCCTGGCACTCCCGGCATGGGTTCTGTGCGTGCTGCGGGGCGGCATCGGACATCGCTTCGGCCGGATGGCAACGGGTCTGCCCGGCCTGCGGCGCGCATCATTTCCCGCGCACCGATCCGGTGGTGATCATGCTGATCCTGCGGGGCAATTCGGTGCTTTTGGGCCGTTCGCCCGGCTGGCCCAAGGGAATGTATTCCTGCCTTGCCGGTTTCGTCGAACCCGGTGAGGCGATCGAGGCAGCAGTGCGCCGCGAGGTGTTCGAAGAGGCCGGCGTTCAGGTCGGCGCGGTAAGTTACCTCGCCAGCCAGCCCTGGCCGTTTCCCGCCTCGCTGATGATTGGGTGCCGGGGCGAGGCGCTGAGCGACAAGATTGTCATCGACCCGGTCGAGATCGAAGAGGCACGCTGGGTCAGTCGCGAAGAACTGGCCGTGGCCTTTGCCGGGCAGCACCCGGAAATCCTGCCGGCCCGTAATGGTGCAATTGCTCATTTCCTGCTGCGCAACTGGCTTGCGGATACGCTGGACTGAGGCACATCTGTCCGCTGCGCTTTGCGTCTTCTGGTCAAGTGTCGAGAGGCTGCGCAGATTGAGTCGCAGCCCCAGGAGCATCCCTGACGTGTCCACCAATTGAAGTCGCGCCAATTCCCTTTAATGTTGCCTGAAACGGAGTGAGGGAGCGAGCGAGCCATGAAATTTCTGAGATACGGACCTGCGGGCGCGGAAAAGCCGGGAATGCTTGATGCTTCGGGCGGATTGCGCGATCTGTCGGCGCATGTGATGGACCTTGCGGGCATTTCATTGCTGCCGCAGAGCCTTGCGGCGCTCGCCGCGCTGGACCCGGAAGACCTGCCATTGGTCCATGGCACCCCGCGCATCGGACCCTGCGTCGGCGCAGTGGGCAAGTTCCTGGCGATCGGGCTGAACTATGCCGATCACGCCGCCGAGGCCGGCATGGACCTGCCACAGGAACCGATCGTCTTTTCCAAAGCGACATCCTGCATCGTCGGCCCCAATGACGATGTGGAAATTCCGCGCGGATCAACCGCCACCGATTGGGAGGTCGAGCTGGGGTTCGTCATTGGCAAAAAGGCGAAATACGTGACCGAGGCCGAGGCACTGAACCATGTGGCAGGCTATTGCGTGATCAATGACGTCAGCGAACGCGATTTCCAGATCCGCCGTTCCGGTCAGTGGATCAAGGGCAAATCGGCCGATACCTTCGGGCCCATCGGACCGTGGCTGGTGACTCCGGACGAGGTCGGCGATCCGCAGGATCTGGCGCTGTATCTTGACGTGAATGGCGTGCGGCGTCAGGACGGCACGACCCGGACGATGCATTTCACCGTGGCCCAGATCATCGCGCATCTGTCGCAATTCATGACGCTGCATCCCGGAGATGTGATCGCAACCGGCACCCCGCCCGGGGTAGGCATGGGGATGAAACCCCCGCTCTACCTGAAGGCCGGGGATGTCATGGAACTGGGTGTCGCGGGGTTGGGTGTGCAGCGCCAGCAGGTCAGAGGGTCGGATTAGAGCATGTCATTTCTGAAAATCCTCACCTCGAAATTCACGTTCGCGGCCACGCTGTTGGCTGCTTTGCCCGCGACGGCGCATGAATTCTGGATCTCTCCGGTAGAGTATCAGGTGTCGGCCGGGACCACGCTTCTGGCCGATATTCGGGTGGGGCAGGGCTTTGAAGGGTCCGCCTTTCCCTATGTACCGGGGAATTTTACGCGTTTCGATCTGGTGCGCGGTGACGACGTGATCCCGGTCGAGGGCCGCGCCGGGGATCGTCCAGCGCTGAACATGGCGGCAGAGGGCGAAGGTCTGGCGGTCGTGGTGCATGTGACCAGAGACTACTCCCTGACCTATCCCAAATGGGAAACCTTCGTGGGGTTCACGGAACACAAGGATATCACCTGGGCCCAGGAGCGTCATCTGGAACGCGGTCTGACGAAACAGTCGGTCAAAGAGCTATACACCCGTTTTGCCAAGAGCCTGATTGGCATTGGCGACGCCAAGGGTGCAGACCGTGAAGTGGGTCTGCGGACCGAGATTGTGGCCGAAACCAACCCCTATACCGACAATCTGTTGGACGGATTTGCGGTGCGGGTTCTCTACGAGGGCAAGCCGCGCGCCGATGTGCAGGTAGAGCTTTTCGACAAAGCCCCGGGCGAGGCCAAGGGTGTGTCGACCTATCACCGCACGAATGATCAGGGTCAGGTCATTCTGCCGGTCGAGGCGGGGCACGAATATCTGGTGGATTCGGTGGTATTCAACGAATTGGATCCCACCACGCATGATGGATACGCGTGGGAATCGCTTTGGGCGTCGCTGACCTTCAAGGCCCCTGTGCCATGAGCGACGTTCTTGGCGCGCTTCGGCGTGCGGTTGGGAATGGCGCGGTCCTGACCGGCGCCGACGCCGCGCCGTGGTCGCAGGACTGGACCGGCGCCTATCACTGGACGCCGCTTTGCGTGGTGCGCCCCGCTTCGACCGCAGAGGTGTCGGCGGTGATGAAGGTGGCGTTTGATGCGCGGATGCCGGTGGTGCCGGTCTCGGGGAATACCGGGCTTGCCGGGGGCACTTTTGCCGAGGGTGCGATCATGCTGTCGCTCGACCGGATGAACCGCGTGCGCGAGATCCGGCCCGAGGCACGGATTGCGGTTGTCGAAGCGGGTGTGATTCTTGCCAATCTGCACGAGGCGGCACTGGCAAAGGGGCTGGTGTTTCCGCTGACCTTTGGTGCGCGCGGGTCCAGCATGGTGGGTGGTTTCCTTAGCACCAATGCGGGAGGGTCGAACGTGCTGCGCTATGGCAATACTCGCGATCTGGTACTGGGGATCGAGGTGGTGATGGCCGACGGTCAGGTGATGAATCTGATGTCTGAACTGCACAAGGACAACTCGGGTCTGAACCTGAAACACCTGATGGTCGGGGCAGAGGGGACGCTGGGTGTGATCACGCAGGCGGTGCTGAAGCTCGTGCCAAGGCCCGCCGCCACGGCCACCGCGATGGTGGCGGTGGCGTCTCTGGACGATGCACTGTCGCTACTGAATGCGCTGCAGATGGCAACCGGTGGCGCGGTTGAGGCATTTGAATACATGCCGCAGGCGTATCTTGAGGTATATGCCCGCCACAACCCGCAGTCCCGTCCGCCCTTCGATACCGAACATGCACATTGCATCATGGTCGAAATCGCCGCCACAGCCCCACGGGATGCAACGCCCGGACCCTACGGAGAGGTGCCGCTTGTGGGATATCTGGAGGAGGTATTGGGTGACATGCTGGAAAGCGGCAGGGTGCTTGATGCGGTGGTGGCCCAGAACGAAGCGCAGCGCGCCGAGATATGGGAGAGGCGCGAGGCGGCGGGGTCGCTGCTGGTCAGCCGCAATCCGATGGTCAACAATGACATCGCCGTACCGCTGGACAAGGTATCGGTCTTTCTGGACCGGATGAACCTGCGTCTGGCGGTTCTGGACCCGCAGGCGGAACTGATGCTGGTGTCGCATCTGGGGGATGGGAATGTGCATTATACCGTTTGGCCCGGAAACCCGGACCCCGTGCATTGCGATGCGATCATGGAGGCGGTCGAAGAGGAGGCGCTAGCCTTGGGTGGGTCGTTTTCCGCCGAACATGGGATCGGGGTCACCAAGCGGCCCAGCATGGCGCGGCGCAAGGACAAGGTGGCAGTTTCGGCGATGAAGGCGATCAAGGCAGCGCTTGATCCCCGCGGGATTCTCAATCCGGGCAAGGTGTTCCCGGATTAACGACGCAGGCCTCTTGCGGGGCCTGCGCGGGCTGCTTTAGACCTTCGGTGCGCCGGTATGCCAGTCGAAAAAGCCCGGACCGGCGGTGCCCAGCAATTCCGCCGCCAGATCGCGGCCCATCTCGGCCCCGTCCGCAATTGGCCCCTCGCGCCGACCGGGATGAGCCACCGATCCATCGGGCCGCAGCACTTCGCCGCGCAGGTTCAACGTACCGCCGTCGAGTTCTGCAAGGCCAGCAATCGGCGTTTCGCACGACCCGTCGAGCCGCGCGAGAAAGGCGCGCTCGGCCGCAAGGCGCTGGCCGGTGGGGATGTGGTGGATGGCCGACAGCATCTCGGCAACGCGGTCGTCGGACGCGCGTCGTTCAATCCCGATGGCGCCCTGCGCAACGGCGGGCAGCATGTCGTTGGTGGCGATGGGGGTGTGTGGCACGCCCGGGATCTGCATCCGGTTCAGCCCGGCCATGGCCAGAAAGGTGCAGCTCGCCACGCCATCGGCAAGCTTTTTCAGGCGTGTCTGCATGTTGCCGCGGAATTCCACCACTGTCAGATCCGGCCTGCGGTGCAGCAGTTGCGCACGGCGGCGCAGGGACGATGTGCCGACCACCGCGCCCGGGGCCAATTCGGCAATGCTGCTGAACTCGGGTGAGATGAAGGCGTCGCGCACATCTTCGCGCGGCAGGTAGGTGTCAAGCAGCAGGCCGCCCGGCTGCAGCACCGGCATGTCCTTCATCGAATGCACGGCGATGTCGATGGCGCCAGACAGCAGGTCCTCTTCGATCTCGCGGGTGAACAGGCCCTTGCCGCCGATCTCTTTCAGCGGGCGATCCAGTATCCGGTCGCCGGTGGTCTTGATGACGACAATCGAAAATGCCTCGTGCGGCAGATCGAAGGCCTGGGCAAGCCTGTCGCGAGTCTCGTGCGCCTGCGCCAGCGCCAGCGGTGAACCGCGGGTGCCGATGCGCAGGGGGGTGGCGGGGGTGGGCAAATCTGTTCTCATGGCACAGCCATAACGGCGACAAGTTGGACTGACAATCCTTCTCCCGGGCCTTGTCCCGGGTTGACATATCGGCGCTGGCATCGGACCAACCTGCAAATCGAAAAGGACGTTTCCCATGACCAAGACCATCCTGCGCGCGCTGGCGGGCGAAACTCTGCCAACGCCGCCGATCTGGATGATGCGCCAGGCCGGCCGCTATCTGCCCGAGTACAAGGCGACACGCGCCCAGGCGGGTGACTTCCTGTCCCTGTGCTACAATCCCGAGCTTGCCGCCGAAGTCACCCTGCAACCGATCCGCCGGTATGGGTTCGACGCGGCGATCCTGTTCGCTGACATTCTGCTGCTGCCGCAGGCACTTGGCGCCGATCTGTGGTTCGTGACCGGCGAGGGCCCGCGTCTATCCACCATCACGTCTGAATCGGATTTCGCCGCGCTGAAACCGGTGAGCGCCATCGATGACACGCTGTCCCCGATCTACGAGACCATCAAGATCCTGCGCCGCGAACTACCCGAAGAGACGACGCTGATCGGCTTTGCGGGCGCGCCCTGGACGGTGGCGACCTATATGATCGCAGGGCAGGGTACACCGGATCAGGGGCCTGCCCATGCGCTGAAGGACGGCAACCGCGCGTTGTTCGAACAGCTTCTGGACAGGATTACCGAGGGCACGATCGAATACCTGTCGCGTCAGATCGACGCCGGGGCCGAGGTCGTCAAGCTTTTCGACAGCTGGGCCGGATCGCTGAAGGGTGCGGATTTCGACCGCTATGCGAAAGAACCCGCGCGCATCATCACGCAGGAGCTCAAACGGCGGCACCCGGGCATTCCTGTCATCGCCTTTCCGCGTCAGGCTGGTGAGGGATATATCGGGTTCCATGCGGCGACGGGCGCAGATTGCGTGGCGGTGGACGATAGCGTGACGCCGGAATGGGCGGCAGAGCATGTGCAGGTTTCGGGATGCGTGCAGGGCAACCTCGCCTCGTCCCACATGGTGACCGGTGGTGATGCGCTCGTGGCAGCGACGCGGCGGGTGGTAAAGGCGTTTTCCAAGGGGCCGCATATCTTCAATCTGGGGCATGGGATCACCCCGGACGGGAATCCCGAGAATGTGCAGCTGATGATCGACACGGTGCGCGGGAGCTGAACGCTGTTTTGGGGGGGCTGCCGCCGCAGCCCTGACGGGCGGTTCCCCCGGAATATTCTTTGGACAGATGAAATGTCGGGATAGCTCTGAGAGTGTCGTGTCAGTTGGCTGGCAAGGGCCGGACGGGCACAGGGGCTACGCGGATTTGCACATTGCGCTGTGAGGCGATCGGATTAGGTTGCCGACAGGATTCGGAGGTGCGCTATGACGGCGATCGTGCAGATTGACGATGTCAAAAAGGTCTACGATGGCGGGTTCGAGGCGCTCAAGGGCGTCACCCTGAACATCGAGGAAGGTGAAATCCTGGCGCTGCTTGGCCCGAACGGGGCAGGCAAAACGACCCTGATTTCAACCATTTGCGGGATCACGCAGGCCACATCCGGCACCATCCGGGTGGGGGGGCATGACGTGGTCACGCAGTACCGCGCGGCGCGGTCACTTGTGGGTCTTGTCCCGCAAGAGGTGAACCTGGAACCGTTCGAGAAGGTGTGGAACACTGTCCGGCTTTCGCGCGGGCTGTTCGGCAAGGCCAAGGATGATGCGCTGATCGAGAAGATCCTGCGCCAGCTGTCGCTGTGGGACAAGAAGGACACGCCGATCCGGGCACTGTCTGGCGGCATGAAACGGCGGGTGCTGATCGCCAAGGCGCTGAGCCATGAGCCGCGTGTTCTGTTTCTGGACGAGCCGACGGCGGGCGTGGACGTGGAACTGCGCCGGGACATGTGGGAGATCGTGGCCAAGCTGAAGGCGGATGGCGTGACGATCATCCTGACCACCCATTACATCGAAGAGGCCGAGGCGATTGCCGACCGGATCGGGGTGATCAACAAGGGGCAGCTTTTGCTGGTCGAAGACAAGGACGCGCTGATGACCCGGATGGGGCAAAAGCAGCTGCGGATCGAGCTTCAGGAGAGGATTTCCGAGATTCCTCAGTCACTTGGAGAATTCAAGCTGGAGCTGGCCGAGGACGGAGATTCGCTGATCTATTCCTATGACACACGGGCCGAGCGAACCGGGATTGCCAAGCTGATGGCGGCGATGAGCGCGGCGGGGCTGGTGCTGCGGGATTTGCGGACCAGTCAGAGTTCGCTTGAGGACATCTTTGTCGGGCTGGTTCAAGAGACGGGGGACGCGGCATGAACTGGGAAGCAGTCAAGTCGATCTACTTCTTTGAAATGGCGCGGTTCTTCCGCACGCTGATGCAGAGTTTCATTTCGCCTGTCATCTCGACCTCGCTCTATTTCGTGGTCTTTGGCGCGGCCATCGGCAGCCGGATCGAAGAGGTCGAGGGCGTGTCCTATGGTGCCTTCATCGTGCCGGGATTGATCATGCTGAGCGTGATTACCCAAGCGATTTCAAATGCTTCGTTCGGGATCTATTTCCCGAAATTCATCGGCACGATCTATGAACTGCTGTCCGCGCCGATCAATTTCCTTGAGATCGTGATGGGCTATGTGGGGGCGGCGGCGACCAAGGCGATGTTCATCGGCCTTGTCATTCTGGGCACGGCCGCGCTGTTCGTGGACCTGAGCATTCAGCACCCGTTTGCGATGCTCGCCTTCATGGTGCTGACCTGTCTGAGCTTTTCGTTGCTGGGCTTCATCATCGGCATATGGGCTGGAAACTTTGAGCAATTACAACTGGTTCCGCTGCTGATCGTGACGCCGCTGGTGTTCCTTGGCGGGTCGTTTTATTCGATTTCGATGCTGCCTCACGCATGGCAGACGGTGGCGTTGTTCAACCCGGTGGTCTACCTGATTTCCGGATTTCGCTGGGCGTTCTTTGGCTCGGCAGATGTACCGATCGGCCTCAGCCTGCTGGCGATCGGGCTGTTCACCGGGCTGTGTCTGGGCGCGATCTGGTGGATTTTCCGGACCGGTTGGAAGATCCGCAACTGAGCAGTTTTCACTGGCTGGCAACCGTATGGAACGCGTATGGAAACCGTATGGCTGGCGTATGGCTAATTGCGTTTTGGCGACTGGCCCGCGCAAAAGCAGCCTTGCGACGGGCCAGCGGGTGGCATTCGCGTATTTGGAAAGAGAAGACGCCGGGAAGATTTGATCCGGCCTGAAAAAGTGAGGGCGTGAGATGAGGCGGATTGTGCGGCTGGCGGATGCCGGGGATTTGCCGATTTGGCGGCGGCCTGTGACCTTGCTTTTCCTCATGGCCATCGCGATGCCGCTGTCCTTTGCGACCTGGTCGGCGCTGCTCAACAATTTTGTCATCGACGCGGCGCAGTTCGACGGGGCCGACATCGGCTGGCTGCATACGGTGCGCGAGATCCCCGGCTTTCTGGCCGTTGGTGTGATCGCGATCATCATCTTTGTCCACGAACAGGTTCTGGCGCTGGTAGCACTCACGCTGCTGGGATGCGCGACGGCGGTGACGGCGTGGTTCCCGCATCTGAGCGGCATCCTGACCATCACGATGCTGAGTTCGATCGGGTTTCATTATTATGAGACGGTCAACCAGTCGCTGCAATTGCAGTGGTTGCCGAAGGGGCGCGCGCCGCAGATGCTGGGGCTGCTGCTGGCCGCCGCGTCGGGGGCGACGCTGGTCGCCTATGTGCTGATCGTGATGACCTGGAAGGCCTTCGATCTGTCCTACAACTTTGTCTACATGGTGTCGGGTGGGGCGACCCTGTTGATTGTCGGCTTTTGTGCCTTTGCCTTTCCCCGGTTCGAGGCACCCAATCCGCAGATCAAGAAGATGATCCTGCGGCGGCGGTACTGGCTGTATTACCTGCTGCAATTCATGTCAGGCGCGCGGCGGCAGATATTCGTGGTCTTTGCCGGGTTCATGATGGTCGAGCGGTTCGGGTTCGAGGTCGACGAGGTGACGGGGCTGTTCCTGATCAACCTTGTGGCCAACATGATCTTTGCGCCCCTGATGGGGCGGGCGGTGTTCCGGTTTGGCGAACGCAACACGCTGATGTTTGAATATACCGGGCTGGTCCTGGTCTTTCTGGCCTATGGCGGGGTTTACTGGTTTGGCTGGGGCGTGGTGCTGGCGGCAGCGCTGTATGTGGTCGACCATATGTTCTTTGCGCTGGCGCTGGCGCTGAAGACCTATTTCCAGAAGATCGCGGCCCCGGGGGATATTGCGCCGACGGCGGCGGTTGCGTTCACCATCAACCACATCGCGGCGGTGTTTCTGCCGGCGCTGCTGGGGTATCTGTGGCTGGTATCGCCGGGGTCCGTATTCCTGCTGGCGGCGGGGATGGCGGCAACGTCGCTGGGCCTTGCGCTGATGATCCCGCGCCACCCGGAGCCGGGCAACGAGACGATATTTTCCCGCGGGCTGCCGGCACCGGCGGAATAGCCGACGGGCTGATGGTCTGCAGGGCGGGGGGCCAGCGGGGCGGGGGGCTTGCGGTGTGGGCGTTTGCGTGTGTAAACGACGCATCACTTCTGGCAGGGCCTTGCGGCCTGTCTGGCACACTGGTCCCGGTTCGGGGGAAATGGCGCGACAATGACAACCTTTACGGCCCTGACGACCCTGATGGGCAAGGACGCAGCTGAAGCCCTTGGCGAGGCCATGGAAGCGCTTTGGCCCGAGCCCACCGGCGTTGGCGTTTTCGAGATGGAAGACGGATCGGGCCTGTGGGAGATCGGCGGCTATTTCGAAGAGCAGCCCGAAGAGACCGAGCTGGCGCTGCTGGCGGCGGCCTATGGAGCGCGGCCCTTTGCGATTTCCGAGGTCCCCGAGACGGATTGGGTGGCCAAGGTGCGCCGCGAGTTGGTGCCGGTCGAGGCCGGTCGGTTCTTTGTCTACGGCAGCCATGACGCGGACAAGGTGCCCGAGGGCTGCGAGCCGCTGCTGATCGAGGCGGCGATGGCCTTTGGCACCGGGCACCACGGCACGACGCTGGGCTGTTTGCGCGCGCTGGACGAATTGGCGACGGGCGGCTTTGTCGGCAAGAGCGTGGCCGACATCGGTTGTGGCACGGCCGTGCTGGCGATGGGCGCGGCGCGGATCTGGCCCGGTCCGGTGCTGGCCAGCGATATCGACGAAGTTGCGGTCGACGTGGCCGAGGCGAATGTGATCGCAAACAAACTGACCGGTCAGGTGAAATGCGTCGAGGCCACAGGGTTCGAGCATCCCGACCTGCTGGCGGCGGCACCTTTTGATCTGGTCTTTGCCAACATCCTCAAGGCCCCGTTGATCGACCTGGCACCCGATATGGGACGTCATATCGGCGCGCAGGGCTATGCGATTCTGTCGGGCATTCTGAACGAACAGGCGGATGACGTGATTGCCGCCTACGCCGAGAACGGCATCGCCCTTGTCCGGCGTCAGGAAATTGGCGAGTGGACGACGCTGACGCTGCAAAAGGCCTGATCTGCTTCGCGCCGTTTGTCGGGCGGCGGGACCGGGTTGTTTGACGCATTGCCGACGCGGTCTGTCAGTTTGCCAGTCAAAGGCGCCTTGGGTGTTGGCCGGTGTCGGGCAGGGGCCGTTGCTGGGCCAAATGAAGGCTATATGAGTTCAAGCGATATTTGCGCGTCACCTGTAACAGGGTGGCGCGCCTTTTTTGTGGGTTTGTCAGCCACCGGCGGGGCGGCAGACACGAAAAGGCCGCGTTCCAGCAAAGGAACGCGGCCTTGTTCACCCGATTGGGCGAATTTTCAGGTGCGGGAGACCATGTAGATCTCGCTGCGGGTCAGGCCGATATCGTCGAGTTCACGATCGGACAGACGCGACAGGCTCTTGTGGGTGATGCGGGCATCGTTCCAGGCAGAGACAGCGCCGAAAGCCGACTTGAACAGTTCAGCGATCTGAACCGACAGGCCTGCGCCGCTGCGGGTGCGCGGGGTGTCCAGCGCGGAGACGAAAATGTTACCGATCAGACCAGCATGGCCAAAAGAGCGCGACGTATCAAAAGCAGCCATAATCTTGATCCTTCTCATAAAGCGGGCATTGCGTTTTGTTGATGCTCATCTAGTAGGCGGTTTGTGAACGTACAAGCCACCAAAATTGCATGGGTTACATGCAAAAAACGCATAGCAAAAATAGTGGTTAAGAAATTGTTATCTTTGACAAAATTATGACAGCGGGGTGTTTTGAATCGTACGTATGCAGACAATTTGGCAAGGTCCGTGTCGCCTATGTACGGGTAGTGTCGTTTTCGGGCCGCGTGCAACAGGGCTTGGCGCGTGTTCGCGTTTCGTGCTAACCCTCTGCGAAAATATATAAAAGGCGACAGGCATGCGGGTATTGGGCATTGATCCGGGGTTGCGCAACCTTGGCTGGGGCGTGATCGACGTCGATGGGAGCCGACTCAGGCATGTCGCGAATGGGGTTTGCACCAGTGCCGGGCCCGAACTGGCGCCGCGGCTGCTGTCCTTGCACTTGCAACTGACCGAAGTTCTGCACCGTTATGCACCCGAGGTGGCGGCGGTTGAGCTGACATTCGTGAACAAGGATGCCGTGGCGACGCTGAAGCTGGGGCAGGCGCGGGCGATTGCATTGCTGGTGCCTGCACAGTTCGGGCTGGAGGTCGGGGAATATGCGCCTAACAAGGTCAAGAAGACGGTTGTCGGCGTGGGCCATGCGGACAAGGCGCAGGTGCTGCACATGGTGAAGATGCAGCTGAAAGACGCCGAGATCCACGGCCCCGATGCGGCGGATGCGCTGGCGATTGCCATTTGTCACGCGCATCACGCCCGGGTGCCTGCCCTGCGGGAGTTGCGGGAATGATCGGGCGTATCGCGGGGCGGGTCGAATACAAGGGCGAAGATCACGTGCTGATCGACGTGCGCGGCGTCGGCTATATCGTCTATTGTTCGGACCGGACCATGGCGGCGCTGCCCGGCCCGGGCGAGGCGGCGGCGCTGTTCACCGACCTGCTGGTGCGCGAGGATCTGTTGCAGTTGTTCGGGTTCCTGTCGCTGGTGGAAAAGGAATGGCACAGGTTGCTGATGTCGGTGCAGGGGGTCGGGGCCAAGGCGTCGCTGGCCATTCTCGGCACGTTGGGACCGGATGGCGTCAGCCGCGCGATTGCGCTGGGGGATATCAACGCCGTCAAGGCGGCCAAGGGCATCGGCCCCAAGACGGCGCAGCGTGTCGTGCTGGAGCTGAAGGACAAGGCGCCGGTGGTGATGGCCATGGGCGCGGCGGTGGCGCCATCGCCTGCGGATGATCTGGGCGAGGTGATCGAGGTTGCGACGCCCAAGGCCCGGTCGGCGCCATCGCCACGCGCGGCCCCTTCGGCGCAGGCCGAAGCCTTGTCGGCGCTGGGGAACCTGGGGTACGGCCCCGGTGAAGCGGCGGGTGCGGTGGCGCAGGCGGCGGGCGATCTGCCCGACGCGCAAACACCGGATCTGATCCGCGCGGCGCTGAAGCTGCTGGCGCCAAAGGCATGAATATTCTGGATCAAAGCGGGGTGAGCCATGGCCGAGCCTGACCCGACCCTGCGCCCCGAAGCGCAGCCCGAGGATTTTGACCGCGCGCTGCGGCCTCAGATGCTTGACGATTTTGTCGGGCAGGCCGAGGCCAAAGCCAACCTGCGTGTGTTCATCCAGTCCGCCCGGATGCGCGGCGAGGCGATGGATCACACGCTGTTCCACGGGCCGCCCGGATTGGGCAAGACGACGCTGGCGCAGATCATGGCGCGCGAGCTGGGCGTGGGGTTTCGCATGACCTCGGGTCCGGTGCTGGCCAAGGCCGGCGATCTGGCGGCGATCCTGACCAACCTTGAGGCGCGCGATGTGCTGTTCATCGACGAAATCCACCGGCTGAACCCGGCGGTCGAGGAGGTGCTGTACCCGGCGCTTGAGGATTACGAGCTGGATCTGGTGATCGGCGAGGGGCCTGCCGCCCGCACGGTGCGGATCGAATTGCAGCCCTTTACGCTGGTCGGGGCGACGACGCGGCTGGGCCTGCTGACAACGCCGCTGCGCGACCGGTTCGGCATTCCGACGCGGTTGCAGTTCTATACCGAGGACGAGTTGCACTCCATCGTCACGCGCAATGCGATCAAGCTGGGCGTTCCGGCCGAGGATGGCGGCGCGCGCGAGATTGCCCGCCGCTCGCGCGGCACGCCCCGGATTGCCGGGCGGTTGCTGCGCCGCGTGGTGGATTTCGCGGTGGTCGAAGGCGACGGTGTGGTGACCAAGGCGCTGGCGGATTCATCGCTGACGCGGTTGGGCGTGGATCATCTGGGGCTGGACGGCGCGGACCGGCGGTATCTGCAACTGATTGCCGATAATTACGCGGGCGGTCCGGTGGGCATCGAGACACTGAGCGCGGCGCTGAGCGAAAGCCGTGATGCGCTGGAGGAAGTGATCGAGCCCTTCCTGCTGCAACAGGGGCTGATCCAGCGGACGCCACGTGGGCGGATGCTGGCGCAAAAGGCCTGGGATCACATGGGGCTGCCGATGCCGAAACCGGCGGGGCAGAGCGATCTTTTCGGCTAGGGACGCGCCTTTGGAAAGCGAAGAAGCGGGGGGAGTACACGCAGATCCCCGACGGTGCGATTGATTTCCGCCCGTCAGCTATGCGAGATGCGCGTCGAATCCAAAGACGTGAGGCAGGGCGAATGCAGGATCTGACACAGCAGGACATAGAGGCGCTGTTCACCCGCGCCGATGGCAGTTACCTTTTTGCGCGCTGGTCGCGTGCACTGGCGCCGGTGGTTTTCGGGATCGAGGCGGAAAGCTTGCCGGTAATCAAGGGCGCGATCGAGGCCGTGGCGGCGCTGGCGGGCCTTGAAACGGTTGAGATGGACCCCGAGTTGGGTTCGAACCTGATGGTGTTCTTTTGCCGCGACTGGGCGGAACTGCCCGAGGTCCCCAACCTGGAAAAGCTGGTGCCGGATCTGGTGCCGCTGGTGGCGCGGTTGCAGGGCGCCGGGGCGAACCAGTACCGGGTCTTTCGCTTCGATGCCGCCGGTGCGATCCGGGCGGCCTTTGTGTTTCTGCGCATGGATGATCAGCTTGCTGCGCTGCCCGCCGAAGAACTGGCGCTGAGCCAGGCGGTGCAGACGGTATTGCTGTGGTCGGACAGGGCCTTTGTCGACCGCTCGCCCTTGGGTCAGTTGGCGGATGGCCGCGTGGTTCTGCGCCCCGAGATCGGCGCATTGATCCGCGCCGCCTATGATCCGGTGATGCCCGCCGTGGCGCAGGACAAAAGCCACGCCCTGCGGCTTGCCGCGCGGATGCTGCCGCAGGACTGAAGCCCCGTTCCATCTGCCTGAAAATATCCCGGCGGAGTCGTCTGTATAGACGGTGCTGGCAGCGCCCCCGAACGCGTGGTTGCACGGGGGGCAGCCGCTGCCTAGGGTGCGGGAAACGCCCCCGAACTGCATGAGGCCGATGCCGATGACGCACAGATTTCCCGTCCGGGTCTATTACGAAGACACCGATATGGCCGGCGTCGTCTACCACGCCAATTATCTGCGCTATATCGAACGTGCCCGCAGCGACTGGGTCCGCGAGTTGGGCATCGACCAGAATGCGATGCGCGAAGAGGATGGCCTGGTCTTTGCCGTGCGGCGGGTCGAGGCGGACTATTTGTTGCCCGCAAAGTTCGACGATACCCTTGAAGTGCGCACGACGATCCGCAGCGTGACAGGGGCCCGGCTGATCATGGGGCAGGAGGTCCGGCGCGGCGAAGAGAGGCTGTTTCTGGCCGAGGTCACGCTGGTCTGCATCAACGATACGGGCCATCCCGCACGGCTGCCGGCGAATATCCGCCTGCTGCTGCACTGAACGGGCGCAAAACGTCCTTTTGCCCCGCTTAAAACACGTCTTTGGGCGGCCGGATGACGGCATTGTGTTGGCCTTGGCCCTGCAAATCAGGTATGGACGGCCCTAATCAGAGCCGCGACAGAGTGGCCGAACCGGATAAAGAGCAGGCATATGGAAACGCAGACCCTTGCACTCGCGAGCGAGATCGATTTCTCGATGTGGGCGCTGTTCGCACGCGCGACGCTGACCGTGAAACTGGTGATGACCTTGCTGATGATCGCATCGTTCTGGTCATGGTCGATCATCATTCAAAAGCAGATCGCCTACCGCAAGGCGCGGCGCGAGGCGGCGGTGTTCGATCAGGCGTTCTGGAGTGGAGAGCCGCTGGATGAGCTGTTCGACCAGATCGGGGTCGAACCTTCGGGGCGGGCGCAAAAGGTCTTTGTCGCCGGGATGATGGAGTGGCGGCGGTCGCACCGTGCCGATGGCGGTCTGATTGCGGGTGCACAGGCGCGGATCGACCGGTCAATGGACGTGGCCATCCAGAAAGAGGCCGAAGACCTGCAAAAGGGTCTGCCGGTTCTGGCGACCACCGGATCGACGGCACCGTTTGTCGGTCTGTTCGGGACGGTCTGGGGCATCATGCACGCCTTTATCGAAATCGCGCAGCAGCAGAACACCAACCTGGCCGTTGTCGCCCCCGGTATTGCCGAGGCATTGCTGGCCACGGGTCTGGGCCTGCTGGCGGCGATCCCGGCGGTCATCTTTTACAACAAGCTTTCGGCGGATGTGGACCGGATCATCGGCGGCTACGAGGCCTTTGCCGACGAATTCTCGACCATCCTGTCGCGCCAGCTGGATTCCTGAGCCATGGGTGCGGGCGTCGTGAAATCAGGTGGCGGGGGCGGACGGCGCGGGCGTCGTCGCGGCGGGCGTGCGCAGCCCATGGCCGAGATCAACATCACGCCTTTCGTGGACGTGATGCTGGTGCTGCTGATCATCTTCATGGTCGCCGCGCCGCTGCTGACCGTGGGTGTGCCTGTCGAGCTGCCCAAGACGGCCGCCAATGCGCTGCCGTCCGAGAACGAAGAGCCGCTGACCGTCACCATTGATGCCAGTGGCGTCGTGATGATCCAGACGACCGAGGTCGCGCGCGATGATCTGGTGAACCGCCTGCGGGCCATTGCGACCGAACGGTCGGACGACCGGGTGTTCCTGCGCGCGGACGGGGCTGTGCCATATGAAACAGTCGCCCAGGTGATGGGTGCGCTGAATGCCGGTGGATTTTCGTCCATCGGGCTTGTGACGGATATTGGCGGGCCGGCCCTTGATGGGTCGGGACGCTAGGGCGCGGGCTTTTGAACACGGGTCAATATATATCGGGGGCGGGCCATGCCGCGCTGATCCTGTGGGTGTTGCTCGGGGGCGTATTCGTCTCCGATCCGCCGCCCATGGAGGTGAGCGAGGTGCAGGTCCTGTCCGAGGCCGAGTTTGCCGCGATTACGGCCGCGTCACAGCCCCCCGAAAGCACGGTTGATGTCGCAGCGCCCCCGGCACCAGAGGCAGAGCCTGTTACTGAACCCTCACCGACCCCGCCGCCGCCTGATCCCACGCCTGCGCAGGTGTCAGAGCCGGAGCCGACCCCGGCACCGGAACCCGAACCCGAACCTGCCCCGGTTGCACCGCCACCGCCACCGCCCGCCGATGTGAGCGACACGGCACCGGTGATGCAGCCACCAGCCGAGGAGACCGTGCGCCTGCCGGACACTTCGCCCCGCCCGCAGCCGCGCCCATCGCCGCGCGTGGCCCCGGAACCCGTTGCGCCGCCTGCGCCCGACACCGAGGTCGCCCCGGATGTGCAGGAGGCGGTTGTGCCTGACGAAGCGCCCGCCGAAGTCACACCCGAGCCGGAACAGCAGGCAACGGCCCCCGAAGAGGCCGCGACCGAGATTGTGACCGAAGCCACGGAACCGCCAAGTTCCGCGCCGGATGTATCGGTGCGGCCGCGTACAAGGCCGGCCCTCGCGCCGACCCCTGCGCCGCAGCAGACGGCAGAGGCCGCGCCCGAGAAGCCAGCCGAGAAGCCGGTTGAAAAGCCGGCGGCGGAACCGGCGCAGACCGACACGGCGGATGCTGTCGCGGATGCCTTGGCGCAGGCGCTGGCCGGGGGCACAACGTCGTCGCGGCCCGACATTCCAACCGGCCCGCCGATGACCAGCGGCGAAAAGGATGCCATGCGGGTCGCGGTCCAGCAGTGCTGGGTTGTGGATTCAGGCAGCCTTGCATCGAATGTGACGGTGACGGTCGCGGTCGAGCTGGAACAGAACGGCCGAGTGATTTCGGATTCGATCCGCATGATCCGATCCGAAGGCGGGTCTGGGGCGGCGGTCGATGTGGCTTTTCAGGCGGCGCGGCGTGCGTTGCTGCGGTGCCAGGGCGACGGTTATCGCCTTCCGGCAGAAAAATACGGACAATGGCAGAACATCGAGATGACCTTTGATCCGGACGGCATGCGGATGCGCTAGGAACGGGGGACGCTGATGCTGTCGTGCCATTTTTGCACGGCGCATGGCACTTTTTGTGGTCTGATGCGTTAAGAGTTTGGACATACTCGGCCAAGTTGCGGCAGAGAGCAGACAGGCGACCGGGACAGGTCGTGGGACAGAGCCTGAGAGGATGGGCAAGTGATGAGACAGTTTTTGACCTGCGTCACGGTAGCAGCGGCGATGGCCCTGTTGGCAGTGCCGGTGGCCATGGCACAGAACGGGCCGCTTCGGATCACGATCACCGAAGGTGTGATCGAACCGATCCCCTACGCGGTGCCCAGCTTTGTCGCGGAATCGGCAGCAGCACAGAGCTACGCCGACCAGCTGAGCCGCGTGGTCGCCGAGGATCTGACCGGCACGGGCCTGTTCCGCGAGATCCCGCGCGATGCCCATATCTCGAACATCACCTCGTTCCAGAGCCCGGTGCAGTTCCCCGACTGGAAGGCGATCAACGCGCAGGCGCTGATCACCGGCGCGGTGGATGTGAATGGTTCTGGCCAGCTGGT
This sequence comes from Puniceibacterium sediminis, assembly GCF_900188035.1. Lineage (GTDB taxonomy): Bacteria > Pseudomonadota > Alphaproteobacteria > Rhodobacterales > Rhodobacteraceae > Puniceibacterium > Puniceibacterium sediminis. The sequence continues at coordinate 89,670 of NZ_FZNN01000001.1, forward strand.
GGTGAAATTCCGCGTCTATGATGTCTTTGCCGGGACCGAGTTGGGCGACGGGATGCAGTTTGCCGGAACGGCGGACGGCGTGCGGCGGATGGCGCATAAGGTGGCCGATCAGGTCTATGCGCGCATCACGGGCGAGTCGGGATATTTCGACAGCCGGGTTGTGTTTGTTTCCGAAACGGGCCCCAAGGATCAGCGCGCCAAGCGGTTGGCGATCATGGATTATGACGGGTCGAACCTGCAGTACCTGACTGACAGCCGTTCCATCGTGCTGGCGCCGCGGTTTTCGCCGACCGGCGACCGGGTGCTTTATACGAGCTACGAAACAGGTGAGCCCCGCGTGCATGTGCTGAACGTCGGTGATGTACAAAGCCGCATTCTGCCGACCCAGCCGGGCATGATGAGCTTTGCGCCGCGCTTTGCCCCGGATGGGCGCAACGTGGTCTATTCGGTGACGCAGGGCGCGAATACGGATATTTTCCGCATGGACATCGGGTCGGGGGCGACGTCGCAGCTGACCACGGCGCCGTCGATCGAGACCGGCCCGAGCTATTCCCCAGACGGCAGCCGGTTGGTGTTCGAAAGCGACCGGAGCGGCACGCAGCAGCTTTATGTCATGTCCGCAAATGGTGGCGAGCCGCAGCGTATCAGCTTTGGCGCGGGGCGCTATGGCACGCCGGTCTGGTCGCCACGCGGCGATCTGATCGCGTTTACCAAGCAGAACGCGGGACGGTTCCACATCGGTGTGATGCGGGTCGACGGGTCGGAAGAGCGGCTTTTGACGGCATCCTTCCTGGACGAAGGTCCGACCTGGGCAGCTAACGGTCGCGTGCTGATGTTCATGCGCGAAACCCAGGGCGCGCAGGGCGCTTCGTCGCTGTATTCCGTTGATATTTCAGGGCGTAACCTCAAACGAGTGCCGACGCCTCAGGGCGCATCGGACCCGAGCTGGGGACCGCTGCAGTGATATGTGAGGCGGCCGCAAAATTCTTTTGAAGAATTTTGGCAAGAATTTTCATAAAATTCTTGGGTTGCGCCGTTGAAGAAGTTCCGCCGCGTTCCCAAGGCCGGGTGGCTATGGTAGCGTGGTTTAAAAGCAAGAGCAGGACAGGATCCATGAAACATATTTCCAAGGCTTTGATGCTGATGGCGGCTCTGGCCGTGTCAGCCTGTACCAACCCCAACCGTTTTCCCGGTGATGGCAGCGCTGGCGGGTACGATGCCACCGCCGGACAGGGCGGGATCATTCCCGGAAGCGCCAACGACCCGCGCTCGTCCGCCTATTTCCAGCAGAACGTGGGTGACCGGGTGCTCTTCGCGGTGGACACGTCGAGCCTGAGCCCCGAGGCGCAGGCGACGCTGGACGGACAGGCGCAGTGGCTGATGGCCAACGCCGACTACCTTGCCGTGATCGAAGGTCATGCGGATGAGCAGGGCACACGGGAATACAACCTTGCACTGGGCGCGCGGCGCGCGAATTCGGTGATGGAATACCTTATCGCCCGTGGCATTCCGGCAAGTCGTCTGAAGTTCGTCAGCTACGGCAAGGAGCGTCCGATCGAGATTTGTTCCGAAGAAGCCTGCTATGCCAAGAACCGTCGCGCCGTGACGATCATTTCGGCTGGCGGGTTGACCAGCTGAGCCGCGACAGAGGAGGTGCGTCCATGCGATTGACGGCGATGATACTGGCATTCAGCCTGACGGCGGGCGCAGTGCCTGCCCAGCAGGCCGAAACGCTAGCGGACATCCGGCAGGATCTGTCGGTGCTTTATGTCGAATTGCAGCGTCTGCGCACCGAGCTGAGCACAACAGGCAGCAGCGGCATGACGGTTGGTGGCAATACCATCGATCGGGTCAACACCATCGAGTCGGCGCTTCAGGCGCTGACTTCGAAGACCGAGGAGATTGAGTATCGCATCGGTCGTGTGGTCGAGGACGGCACCAACCGTATCGGCGACATGGAGTTCCGTCTGTGTGAAATCGAGCCCGGTTGTGACGTCGGCAAGCTGGGCAGCACGCCGCGACTGGGCGGTGGCACTGCTGCCGTGACTGGCGCGGCACCTGCTGCGCCTGCCCCCGATACCGCTGCCCTGCCGTCGAGTGGCAGTGGTGAACTTGCACTTAGTGAAGAAAACGATTTTCGGCGGGCGCAGGAGGCGCTCGCCAAAAGTGACTTTCGCGGCGCCGCTGACCTCTTTGCGGCCTTTCGCGAGACCTATCCGGGCGGACCGCTAGAGGCGGCCGCCCTTCTGGGCCAGGGCAAGGCGCTGGAAGGCAATGGCGACACCCGCGGCGCAGCGCGGGCCTATCTTGATGCCTATTCCGGCTATCCCCAGTCCGAAGTCGCGCCCGAGTCGCTGTTTCGGCTGGGCAAGTCATTGGGCCAGCTGGGAAGTACGCAGGAGGCCTGTGTCACTCTGGCCGAAGTCGCTTCGCGTTATCCCGGTGCCTCGGTTGTGGCGGATGCACAGGGCCAGATGACGGCGCTTGGCTGCCAGTGAGCAGCAGGTGAAAGCCGTCGAAGGATCCCTTGATCAGCGGTTCGCCGACAGCATGGGTCAGCTTTTTGGCCCCGAATTTCCCACCGATATCGGGCTGGCCGTTTCAGGCGGTGGCGACAGCATGGCGATGCTGTACCTTGCGCATAACTGGGCCCGTGTCTGGGGCGTGCGTCTTTGGGTGGCGACGGTGGATCATGGGTTGCGCGCCGAGGCGGCGGCCGAGGCGGCGATGGTTGCCGAAGAATGCGCGACATTGGGCTGGCCCCATGCGACGCTGCGCTGGCATTGGGACGGACAGGGCAATGTGCAGGACGCCGCGCGGCAGGCGCGGCTTGGGCTGCTTGACCGCTGGCGCGGCGGTCTGCGGCATGTGCTGATGGCGCACACGCAGGACGATCTGTCGGAAACCTTTCTGATCCGGCTGAAGCGCGGCTCTGGCGTCGAGGGGTTATCTGCGATGCGTGCCAAACGTCCGGCGCATGTTTTGACTGTGGTGCCCGGCGACATATCGGGTGAAGCCCCGCCTGCGGCCCCGGTCAAAGGGGGCGATTTCAACGTCATCCGCCCCTGTCTTGAGATGCGGCGCGAAGAATTGCGTCACTATCTGCGCACGCTTCAGGGGAAATGGGTCGATGATCCGTCCAACGATGATACGAGCTATGATCGGGTGCGGATGCGCCGCCTGCTGAGCACGCTTGAGGCCGAGGGGCTGGGTGTCGAAACCATCGCCGCGACTGCACGCCGGATGGCGCGAGCCAAAGAGGCGCTGTGCGCACGCGCCCTGTCGGTCTGGCAGGCGACCGGACAGGAAGAGCACACAGCCGCAGGGCCAACGGGCGATATCCTGTTTGACCGCGCCGGATTTGGGGCTGTGGAGCTGGACACGCAGATGCGCCTGCTGGCCGCGGCGCTACAATTTGTCTCGACTTCTTCCTATCGGGCGCGGGCTGAGGCCACCGAAGCTGTGCTGGACCGCGTGTTATCGGGTGGGGCCGCAACGCTGCAGGGCTGCGAGGTGCGTAGTATCGGCGAAATGATCCGGATCTATCGCGAACCGCAAGCCGTCCGAAACCAGTTTTCCGTGGTTGGTGATAACGCTTTGTGGGATGGTCGGTGGCGTGTTTTTCATCACACTCTCAAGGGGTTGGCCATCCGTGCGCTGGGCGAGGACGGTTGGGCGCAGCTGGGTGTTCGGCCCGAAGGGACACCGGTGTTCCAGACCGCCCGCAGCCTGCCGTCTGTCTGGGACGGCGATCGGCTGGTGGCCTGTGATGCCATGGGGCATGGGCCGGGCAACACCACGCAGCTTTGGCCCATGGGACAACAGATGAATGGGTTTGCCAGTTTTCTTCTTTCGCATTGAACCGGCGGCCGTGATGTCTATGTTACGCGGTGACGTTGTGTGCTATGAACGCACACCGGATTTTTAGGAGGTTTTCCTTGGGAAACGCACGTAATATCGCCTTCTGGGTGGTTCTGTTCCTGCTCGTTCTTGCGCTGTTCAACCTGTTCAGTGGCGGTGGAACGACGCTTCAGAGCCGCGAGATCAGCTATACGGACTTTGTCGACGCGGTGGAAAGCAAAACCGTCAGTTCGGTGACGCTGGATGGCGAACAGGTGCGGTTCCGCAGCACGGATGGCAACGACTATATGACCATCAAGCCGGAAGACGCGACCGTGACCACCATGCTGGTCGAAAACAATATCCCCGTGCGGGCCGAAGCACAGCAACAGTCGGGCTTTCAGTCCTTCCTGCTGAGCCTTCTGCCCTTCCTGCTGCTGATCGGCGTCTGGATCTATTTCATGAACCGGATGCAGGGTGGCGGCAAAGGCGGCGCGATGGGCTTTGGCAAATCCAAGGCCAAGATGCTGACGGAAAAGCATGGCCGGGTGACGTTTGACGACGTGGCGGGCATCGATGAAGCCAAGGAAGAGCTGGAAGAAATCGTCGAATTCCTGCGCAATCCGCAGAAATTCTCGCGGCTTGGCGGCAAGATCCCCAAGGGTGCGCTGCTGGTGGGTCCTCCGGGTACTGGTAAGACGCTGCTGGCGCGGGCGATTGCCGGTGAGGCGGGTGTGCCGTTCTTCACGATCTCGGGTTCCGATTTCGTCGAGATGTTCGTTGGTGTCGGCGCGTCCCGTGTCCGTGACATGTTCGAGCAGGCGAAAAAGAACGCGCCCTGCATCGTGTTCATCGACGAAATCGACGCCGTGGGCCGCAACCGTGGCGCTGGCTATGGCGGTGGCAATGACGAACGCGAACAGACGCTGAACCAGCTTCTGGTCGAGATGGACGGATTTGAGGCGAACGAGGGTGTCATCATCCTGGCCGCCACCAACCGCCGTGACGTTCTGGACCCCGCGCTGCTCCGCCCCGGTCGTTTCGACCGTCAGGTGACGGTGCCGAATCCGGATATCAAGGGCCGCGAAAAGATCCTGCATGTGCATGCGCGCAAGACGCCGCTTGGCCCCGATGCCGATATGCGGATCATCGCCCGCGGCACACCCGGGTTTTCCGGTGCGGATCTGGCCAACCTCGTGAACGAGGCCGCCCTGATGGCGGCGCGCGTCGGGCGGCGGTTCGTCACGATGGAGGATTTCGAATACGCCAAGGACAAGGTCATGATGGGCGCCGAGCGCCGGTCCATGGTCCTGACGCCTGAGCAGAAAGAAAAGACCGCCTATCACGAAGCTGGCCACGCCGTTGTGGGTCTGTCGCTGCCGCAGTGCGATCCGGTCTACAAGGCCACTATCATCCCGCGCGGTGGCGCACTGGGCATGGTGGTTTCCCTGCCCGAGATCGACCGCCTGAACTGGCACCGTTCCGAGTGTGAGGAAAAGCTGGCCATGACCATGGCGGGCAAGGCGGCCGAGGTCATCAAGTATGGCGAGGACAACGTGTCCAACGGTCCTGCGGGCGACATCCAGCAGGCCAGCGCACTGGCCCGTGCGATGGTGCTACGCTGGGGCATGTCGGACAAGATCGGCAACATCGACTATTCCGAGGCACACGAGGGCTATAGCGGTTCAACCGCTGGTTTGTCGGTGTCCGCGCATACGAAAGAAGTGATCGAGAGCGAAGTGAAGCGCTTTATCTCGGAAGCTTACAGCCGCGCGTTCCAGATCCTGACCGACAAGAAGGTCGAATGGGATCGTCTGGCGCAGGGCCTGCTGGAATACGAAACGCTGACCGGTGACGAGATCAAGCGCGTGATCCGTGGCGAGCCGCCGCAGGCGGGACCGGGCGACGATGGCCTTGGCGAAGAGGAAACGCCCAGCGTCACTGCAATTCCCAAGACCAAGCCCAAGGCCAAACCGGCGGATGGCGGTCTGGAGCCTGAACCTTCGGTATGACCATAACGGCCGATCAGGATTGGAACCCCGGGGCCTATCACAGGTTCCGGGGTTTGCGTTTGCGCCCCGCGCTGGATCTCTTGCGGTCCGTCGGGCCGTTACCCGAAGGCGATGTGGTCGATCTGGGATGTGGCAGCGGCGCGGTTGGCCCGGCGCTGGGGCAACTTCGACGTCGATTGATCGGGGTCGACGCGAGCCCGGCGATGTTGGCCCAGGCGCGGCTGAGCGGCGGCTATGACGAACTGCTGGAACAGGATTTGGCCGAATGGCAGGCCAAGGCGCCGGCCGCGATGATCTTTTCCAATGCGGCGATACACTGGCTGGATTCGCATGAGGTGCTGCTGCCCCGGCTGGCGGGTATGCTGGCCAAGGGCGGCGTTCTGGCGGTGCAGCTGCCGCATCAGAACAACGCGCCGTCGCACCGGCTGTGGCGTTCGCTGGTCGAAGAGCTTTTCCCCGGCCGCGCCGACGGGTTCCACGGTACAAAGGTGCTGTTGCCGGCTGAATATCACCGCCTGCTGGCCCCGCTGGGCAAGGTCACCCTGTGGGAGACCGAGTATTATCAGGAACTGGCACCCGACGGCGAAGGCCACCCGGTGCGGCGGTTCACCGAGGGCACCTATGCGCGGCCGATCCTGAACAAGCTGGACAAGGATGAACAGGCGCGGCTGATCAAGACCTATGAGAGCGTGATCGGAAAGGCCTATCCCAAGGGGCCGAACGGCACGGTTCTTTTCCCGTTCCGGCGGATGTTTTTCACCCTCTCGGTCTGAGGGTCTAATTCACGGAATTTACACGTCAATTCACGCAATCCGATTTGACAATCCGGCTGCGGGCGTCACTCTGTCGGCATCATTCTGGAGATGCCGATGCCTGCCCTGAAACCCACCGAATTTACCGCGACCATCCGCTGGCTGGGCCGTGTGCCCGTTCCGGGCGAGAATATCCGTTCCGAGCCGGTCGATGCGATTGATCTGGGCTGGGAAGGTATCGAGGGCGAGCGGCATTCGGGGCTGACGCGTCCGTCGTGTAGCAGGATGCTGAGCCAGTATCCGCGCGACACCGAGATCCGCAACGTGCGGCAGCTGTCGGTCGTTTCCGCCGAAGAACTGGCGCAGATTGCCGAAAAAATGGGGCTGGACGCGATTGCGCCGGAATGGGCGGGGGCGTCGATGGTGATCGAGGGGATCCCGGATTTCACCCATGTGCCGCCGTCATCGCGCCTGCAGGGGCCGGATGGTGTGATGCTGGCCATCGACATGGAAAACCGCCCCTGTGTCTTGCCCGCCCGCGAGATCGAGGCCGAGCGCGCCGGTTTCGGCAAGCGGTTCAAGCCCTCGGCAGAGGGACGGCGCGGTGTGACGGCCTGGGTTGAACGGCCCGGGCGGCTGGCCGTGGGGGACGAATTGCGCCTGCATGTGCCGGATCAGCGTGTCTGGGGGCATATCGAGGCGGTGCTGAGCTAGGATTTCCAGCGTTCAGGCGGGAACGGGGATCATCGTTCCCTGAAGGATCGCGATCAGTGTTTCGGTGTCCCCGGCGCGGGCATAGACTTCGGATGTCACGACGACCAGACGGCGGCCGGGTTTCACGACCTTGCCGCGCGCGATCAGCAGATCGCCACGGGCGGGGGCCAGCAGGTTGATCTTGATCTCGGCGGTGACGACCTCCTGATCCTGAGCGAGGAGGGTGAGCGCCGCGTATCCCGCCGCCGAATCCCCGATCGAGAAGGTAAGACCGGCATGACCGAATCCCTGCTGCTGCATCGCGCCCGGCAGGATCGGGGCATGGATGGTCACGCAGCCGGGCGCCACATCGGCCAGCGAGGCGCCGAATGTGGCCATCATCGACTGGCGGCCAAAGCTGTTGCGGATGCGGGTGTTGAGATCGGTCATGGGGCAGAATGGGCATGAGGCTCCGTCAAGCGCAAGTCCTGCCTAGCGCGGCATCGGGATTGCGCAGGGCGTGGGCCCGGTCAGGATGGCCCGCGCGTTCGGCTGCATGAGCGCCGACAGGGCGTGCGCGCCCGTGTCCAGACCGCCGGTGTAGGCGCCATAGGCAGGCAGGATCAGCCGTTTGTCATCCACCAGAAAGCAGGGCCGAGACAGCGTTCGGCCGCGCAGGGAAATCCGGGCCTTGGGGTGGTAATGCCCCGAAACTTCGCCCCGTTCGGTGGATGTGGCGATGTGGCGAAACACCAGCGGGCCAAGCGCCCGTTGCGCCAGATGGGTGCCGCCGATGCCGATGGGGCCGGGGTCGTGATTGCCCTCGATCCAGGTCCAGTCGCGCCCCGCCTGAAGCCGGGTGATCCAGAGTTGTTCATCCTCTGGAAGGGCGGCGCCGATTTCGGGCGCATCAAAGCTGTCGCCCAGACAGATGACATGGCTGGCCCCGGTCGTGGTGAGGTCACTTTCCAGCCGCAGCAGGGTGTCGCGCGTGTCGTAGGGGGGCAGGGCGGCCCCACCGTGCCGCGCCGCCCGTGCGGATTTGCCAAAGTGCAGATCCGATACCACCAGCAGATCCCGCGCAGGCCAGTGCAGCGCACCAGATGGCAGCGCCACAAGCGGGGTTTCGTGGAAGGTGAAGGCGAATGACATGGCGGTACAAAGCCGGAACAGGGCCGGATCTGCAAGGGCAAAGCGGTGTCAATCCGGAGTGTCGACGTCGCTGAGGCCAGAGGTATCCATCAGGCGCGCGACCTCTTCTGCCAGCAGGCGTTCGTCGGCTGATCCGCGTACCGGCACGCGGCCCGGTTCGAGAAACAGCGGCGCGGCAAGGGGCGACACCCGGTCGAGCGTCACATGGTCGATCCGACCGCCGACCCGGGCGGCCATCTCGCGGATGCGGGCAAAATCGACAAGGCCGCGCATCGCCTCCTCCCTCGTGATCTGCATCAGCAGGTGGTCGGGGTCGTATTTCAGCAGCGTGTCATAGAGGATGTCCGACGACATGGTGGCCTGCCGCCCGGATTTGCGCTGGCCGCCAAGATTGCGTTCGATCAGCCCGGCGATGGTGGCAGAGGCGCGGAAGGTGCGTTTCATCACCGCGTTGCCCGCCAGCCAGCCTTCAAGACCGGACTCTAGCGCATCAAGGTCAAACAGGGGGGCGGGGTCGATGACCGCATCCAGCCCCCAGATCAGCGTGGCGTAATCGGTGGCGACAAAGCCCATGGGGGCAAGGCCCATCTCCTCCATCCGTTTGGTCAGCAGCAGGCCGAGCGTCTGCATCGCGTTGCGCCCGGCAAAGCCGTAAATGACCAGTTGCTGGCGGCCGTCATGGGGAAAGCTTTCGATCAAGAGCCGCCCCGGTTCTGGCAGGCGCGAAACCTTGCGTTGCAGGGCAAGCCACTGGGCGGTGTGGGGCGGCAGGTCGGGCCATATGTCCTGTTGGAACATCTTCACGATGCGGGCGGACAACTGGGTCGAAGTGGCGAATTTGGTGCCCATGAAGGTGGCGATCTTGGGTTTTTTGCCGGGGTCGCGGCTGACCTCGACCACCAGTTCGCGCAGGCCTTCATAGCGCACGATCTGCCCGCCGATCAGGAATGTGTCGCCCTTGGTCAGGCTTGCCGCAAAGGTCTCTTCGATCTCGCCCAGTGGTGCGCCGCCACGCCCCCGCCAGCGCACCTTGAGCGTATCGGTGTCCTGAATGGTGCCGATGTTCTGCCGGATGCGCGCTGCCGAGCGTGGATCGCGCAGCTGCCAGAGGCCATCGGGGCGTTGCAGCAGGCGCTGCCAGCGGTCATAGGCGCGCAGGGCATAGCCGCCGGTGGCGCAGAATTGCAGGCAATCGTCGAACTGCGGGCGGGTCAGGGTGGCATAGGCCCCTGCGGTCGTCATTTCGCCGTAGAGGGCATCTGCATCGAACGGACCGGCGCAGGCGGCGATCAGGATATGCTGGCAGAGCACGTCGCGCGGGCCGGGGCCGCGTGGTTCGCCGTCCAGATCATGGGCCTTGACTGCGTCGAGCGCGGCGACACATTCCACCACCTCGAACCGGTTTGCGGGGACAAGCAGCGCCTTGGAGGGTGCGTTATAGCGGTGGTTGGCGCGCCCGATCCGCTGGACAAGGCGTTTGACGTTCTTGGGGGCGCCGACCTGAATCACCAGATCCACATCGCCCCAGTCGATGCCAAGATCGAGGCTGCCGGTGCAGACGATGGCGCGCAGCTGGCCCGCCACCATCGCCGCCTCGACCTTTTCGCGCTGCAATCGGTCAAGTGATCCGTGGTGGATGCCGATGGGCAGGGCGTCGTCATTGGCGAGCCAGAGGTTGTGAAAAAAGATCTCGGCCTGCGCACGGGTGTTGTGAAAGATCAGCGTGGTCTTGTGCGCGCGCACCTGCGCCAGCACCGCCGGGATGGCATAGGCGGCACCGCCTCCGGACCACGGCGGGGCCTGATCGGTGACCAGCATCCGGATGTCCGGATCGGGGCCGGGGTCGGCTGTCAGGATGGCGCAGGGGTCCGGCGCGCGGGCCAGCAGGCGGGCGATGGCGGCGGGGTCGTCGACGGTGGCCGACAATCCCACCCGGCGCAGCCCGGGGCAGAGGGTAGACAGCCGCGCCAGCGCCAGCATCAGCTGATCGCCGCGCTTGGATTCGGCCAGTGCGTGGATTTCGTCGACCACGACGCGTTGCAGGCCCGCGAACATCCGTGGCGCATCTTCGTAAGAGGTCAGCAGCGCAAGGCTTTCGGGGGTGGTCAGCAGGATATGCGGCGGATCGCCCCGCTGGCGCCGTTTTGCATGAGAGGAAGTATCGCCGGTGCGATCCTCGATCCGGATGTTCAGGCCCGCCTCCTCGACCGGTATGCGCAGATTGCGTTTGATATCCGCGGCCAACGCCTTGAGCGGGCTGACATAAAGCGTGTGCAACCCCGGTGGCGGCGTCTCTCCCAATTCGACCAGCGTCGGCAGAAACCCGGCCAGCGTCTTGCCGCCGCCAGTGGGCGCGATCAGCAGCAGCGCAGGCTCGCCCGCACGCTCCAGCATTTCACGCTGGTGCGGGTGGATCTGCCAGCCACGGGTATCAAACCAGCGTTGCAGGGAAGGGGGCAAAGTCGTCATGCCCCCTATCTAGCCGCCTGTCCGGCAAAGGGAAATCAACGGCGAACCTTTGCCATTCCTTGGCCTGCTGGAGTGCGGAATAGGCGTATCTCAGGCCTCTTCAAGGCGATCCGTGGCTGGGGGCGGTGTCGGGCTTAGCGCGCAGAGGCGGACGTAAAGCGCGTCATCCAGAACATAGTCCATCCCGGCGAGCGAGGGCAGGATCTGTTCGGCGGTGCGCCCCGAAAGGATCGGCACCGGCCCGGCGACATGGCGGGCCACCCATGCGACGGCAAGCGTGGCGGGATGGGTGCCCAACTCCTGCGCCAGTTCCGAAAGATCGGCGGCGGTTCTGTGCATGGTTTCAAGCGCATAGCGTTTCGCATAGCGGTCGTCTTCGGTCAGGCGACCAGTGCTGTCGCCAGTGTATTTCCCGGTGAGCAGACCACCGCCTAGGGGCGAATAAGGCACCGGAAGGATGCCTTCGGAGGCGCACATCGGCAGGATCTCAACCTCGGCCTGACGTTTGACAAGGTTGTACATCGGCTGAATCACGTCGATGCGGGTGTCAAAGCGGTTGGCGACGGCCTGTGCCTTCATCACCTGCCAGGCGGCAAAGTTGGACACGCCGATGTGGCGGATCTTCTGCTGGGACTGTAGCTCGGCAAGTGTTTCGAAAGTCTGTTCCAGCGGTACGGTGCCATCCCAGCGGTGCAGATAGAGCAGGTCAACCGCATCCATCCCCAGCCGGCGGCGGCTTTCGCCGAATGTTGTCAGTATGTTGTCGCGTGACGATCCACCTGCGAAACCGGCCTTGGTGGCGATGTAGAGTGCGTCGCGGTTTGGCCGCGCGAATTCGCCAAGCAGGGTTTCGGATTTACCGTCCGTATAGACGTAGGCGGTGTCGAAATGCCGGATGCCGCGTTCGACGCAGGCATCGAACATGGCGCGGCTTTGGGTGGCATCGGCGCGGCCGCCGAGCTGCATGGTGCCAAAGGCAAAGGGCGGAACGGTCTGGCCGTCGCGGGTGGTAAGCTGGGTCATGTCTGGCCTTGGTTCAGGGGTTGTTTGCCGGTGGTGTCAGCCCATCCTGCAAGAGGAGGGCGCTGTGATCAAGTCGTTGGTTCAATACGGATTTTTCGGGCTGCGATCTTCGGACAGGGACTGCTGGCGGCGGGTGACAAGCAGTTCGATGGCGTCGGCGAGGTGGGCTTCGGCGATGTGGTGGTCGCCGGATTGTACGCGGATGCGGTGGGCTTCGATCATCACGTCGGCGTGGGTGCAGCCGGTGGGCGGTTCGAATTTGTAGCTGGCGAGCTCGATCAGCAGGCCGAGCGGGTCCTTGAAATAGATCGAATCCATGAAGCCGCGATCCTTGGGCCCGGAATGTTTGATGCCGCGTTCGTCGAGCCGCGCGGTGACCTGCCGCCATGTGGCGTTGGAGACGTTGAAGGCGATATGGTGCACGCAGCCCGGATCAGTCGGGGTGCGGTCATGCACCGGGGCCCTGTTTTCATTGGTGAAAATGGTGATCAGACGGCCATCTCCGGGGTCGAAATACAAATGCCCCTCGCCCGGATTATCGAGGTTTGGCTGGTCGAAAATGAAGGGCATGCCCAGCACGCCTTCCCAGAAATCGATGCTGGACTGACGGTCTGCGCCGGTCAGGGTGATGTGATGAACGCCTTGGGTTTGCAGTTTGCGCATGGGGTCCTCCGCTGTGTTTTCAGGGAACATAGCACGGATTTCGGGTTTGACTGCCAAGGCTGAAACGGGCCGGAAAGGCCGTATGGAACCCGTATGGTTCGCGTATGGAAAGCGTATGGCTTGGGGTATGGTTGTTTGGGGGCAGATCGAGGCTCAAGCTGAGCGGGTCAGCCGACACTAGTTTCGGACTTGTGGCATGGCTTGCCGAGGTTTCGTCCATCTGTGGCTGAATTTGGGCTGTGCAACTGCTCGCTTGCTAAAAACGCAGCCGATTTTACTGGTCGAAAAAGGCTTCAGCTCAAGACCTGAAAAACGTCCAGCGTTTCGGCGATGACCTCACGCAACAATTCTTTTGGCTCGCGGTCCGCAAAGAGTTTTTCTGCCGCTTCATCCAGATAGGCCGGGAGAGATCCGACATCTTTAGTAGTTACAAGCCGCCAAACAGCATGGGCATCTGGTTCACAAGTGTGTGGATTTGGCCTTCTACTCAATTGAAATACGGAAAATACGTCCTCACCAATCAATTTTCCTAGGCGCGCATTTTCCACAGCGCTTGGGGCCAAAACCTGCAAAATCAGCGAACCAATGTAGAGATGAAGCTTTGCTTCGGGTTGCTCACGTGGGTTTGGGGTAACCATTGCAAGAGTGGCAATTTTCTCTACATCACGAAGGCTTAAACCCGCATGATGGTCAACGAACCTTAGGTAATCTTCAAGCCAGTCGCTTTTCCAAGAACCGAAGAGCCCAATCTCTTTAGACACTCTCTGAAAATGCCGGATTTGCAGCTGTGCAGATGCGGATCTTGAATGGCGTGGAACCAAGGGCATTGATACCGTGATAAATTTCTGGAGGTATTTTGCACCTTGCACGTCTGCGCCATACCTAGATCTAACGCTGTTGGCTAATTCCTTGAGATTAACACCAAGAATGAAATGGACGTTTGGCACGTCAAAAAAGTGCTTGATCACTTCAAGAAGGTTTAGCGCGTAGTCTGGACGACAACGGTCAAGTTCATCGACGACAATCACGAGTTTTTGGTCTGACGCTAAATTCTCCAAAGCCTCGCGGAAGCCTTGCATGGCTGCTCGCTTGCCGTTTTCTTTCTTCCAGAATTCTCGTGAAGCCTGCTTCAGCTCGTCCGAACCGGCTTCAAGTGCGGCATCGACGATTGCACCGGAAATTTCTGTCATTCCAGCCGTTGCCAAGGCAAGCCCGGTCCGGACTGCTGGCCGCACCAGTTTTGATGCAGCCTCTTTGGCTTTTTGCCATTTCTTCGCGTGGGCGCCCGTCTCTCCAAGTCGTTCCGAGATAACGCCTGTGAGACCGATCAATGGATCGTCCATGAAATCATGGCGAAACGCATCGTAATATACTGTCTTTGCGGTTCCTCCATTTTCTTGCATATGTGCTCCTACCCAGCACTTGAGGAATACGGATTTTCCAGCGCCCCAAGGGGCATTGAGAGCTACAACCATCGGTTCGGAAATGCGTTCGACTAGTTCTGACAGCTTCTTACCATCCGCTGCACGGTCAAGCTGACAAACTCCCTTAAAACCGGTTTCATACAGATCAAACTTAGGTTCGGGGACAGTCAACAAACGATCAGACATTGAAATTCGCCTTGTTTAATATTGATGCTTTTACGCTTATCGAAATAGTGTTGACCTGCAAGCTTGATCGTAGTGAGGTCTGTAATCCCTGCGGGCGCACCTCAAGTTCGCACCCATTGAGAAGGTCAGCTGCTGCCCGTCTTTTTTTAGCGCACGCTTCTTGAACCAAGAATGATGCACCGGCAAGGAAAGGGGAGTGAGGACAGCATAGCCGCCCGCTGCCAAACCTGTCTCCCGCCACGCGGCCCTTAGACGTCGGATCGCCCCCCAAACAAAAAAGCCCCGCGCGGGGCGGGGCTTTCCTGTTTTGTGGGCGCGTAAGGATCAGTTCGGGATGTCGCCGGTCAGGCCTTCGACATAGAAGTTCAGGCCGAGCAGGTCGCCGTCGGGGGCGGTTTCGCCCTCGGCCAGCCAGACCGAGCCGTCCTGCTTGTTCAGCGGGCCGGTGAAGGGGTGGTAGTCGCCGGACGCGATGCTGTCCTTCAGGGCGAGGGCCTCGGCCTTGACGTCGGCGGGGACGGCGTCCGAAATCTCGCCAATGCCGACCATGCCGGAACCGATGCCGTCCCATGTGTCATCGGAGGCCCATGTGCCGTCCATCACCGCCTGCACTCGGGCGATGTAGTAGGGCGACCAGTTGTCGATGATCGAGGACACCCGCGGCATGGGGGCGTATTCGGACATGTCCGAGGCCTGACCGAAGGTGATCACGTTCCCGGCTTCCTGAGCGGCGGCCTGGGGGGCGGTGGAATCGGTGTGCTGCAGGATGACGTCGGCGCCGTTTTCGATCAGGGCGCGGGCGGCGTCGGATTCCTTGGCCGGGTCGAACCATGTGTAGGCCCAGATGACCGAGAATTCGACGGCGGGGTTGGCCTTTTTCGCGTGGATATAGGCGGAGTTGATGCCGCGGATGACTTCGGGGATCGGGAAGGAGGCGATGTAGCCGATCTTGTTGGTCTTGGTCATCTTGCCGGCGATGTGGCCCTGAATGGCGCGGCCCTCATAGAAGCGGGCGGAATAGACGCCGACGTTGTCCGCACGCTTGAAGCCGGTGGCGTGTTCGAATTTCACATCCGGGAATTTGGCCGCGACGTTGATGGTCGGGTCCATGTAGCCAAAGGAGGTGGTGAAGATCAGGTTGGCACCCGAGAGGGCCATCTGGGTGATCGCGCGTTCGGCATCGGCGCCTTCGGGCACGGATTCCTGATAGACGGTTTCGACCTTGTCGCCGAATTCGGCCTCAACGGCGAGACGGCCCTTGTCGTGTTCAAAGGTCCAGCCACCGTCGCCGATGGGGCCGACGTAGATAAAGCCGACCTTGAGTTTGTCGCCATGCGAGGCGGCGAGGGCGCCTGTGGCCGAGATGAGCGACAGGGCGGCGGCGGTGCTGAGTAGGGTTCTGCGGTTCATGGTATCTCTCCCTGAGAGTGGTTTTGGTTTTGGCCTCAGCGCGAGGCGTGGAAGGGGCGGCCAAGTGAGGCCGGTGCGCCATGGGCGCCTCGGGCTGATATGATGACCAGCACGAGAATGGTTATAAGATAGGGCGACATCGACAAGATCTCGACTGGGACGCGTGCGCCTGCGGCTTGGAGGTTGAGCTGGAGCACGGTGACGCCGCCAAAGAGGTAGGCGCCGATCAGGATGCGTTCCGCCCGCCAGGAGGCGAAGACCACGATGGCAAGCGCGATCCAGCCGGCACCGGCGGTCATACCTTCGGTCCATTGCGGGACGCGGACGAGGCTGAGGTAGGCGCCGCCAAGGCCGGCGCAGGCACCGCCAAAGAAGATCGCCATCATGCGGATGCGGATCACCTTGTAGCCCAGCGCGTGGGCGGCATCGTGGGATTCACCGACGGCGCGCAGGATCAGCCCCGCGCGGGTGAATTTGAGGAAACCCCAGACGGCGAGCACCAGAAACAGCGAGAAATAGACCATCGGATCATGGGAAAACAGCATCGGCCCCAGAACCGGAATGTCGCCAAGGATGGGGATGTCGAGTTTGGACATGGTGGGGGATTTCATCCCCTCATAGGGTTTGCCGATCAGCGCCGAGAGGCCAAGGCCGACAAGGGTCAGGCCCAGACCGGTCGCCACCTGGTTCGACAGCAGCATCTGCGTCAGCACGCCAAAGCTGAGCGAGAGGACGGCCGAGGCGAGGGCCGCGGCGGCAAAGCCAAGCGTTGGGCTGCCGGTGCTGACAGCGGTGGCAAAGCCCACGACGGCGCCGGTGATCATCATCCCCTCGACCCCGAGGTTCAGCACGCCGGCCTTTTCCACCACCATTTCGCCAATGGCGGCCAGCAGGATCGGCGTGGCCGAGATCATGATCGAGGCGATCAGCAGGATCGGGTTGATTGAGCTCAGGTCCATCAGGTCACCTCAGTCTTGCCAAAGCGCAGGCGGAAGTTGGTGAAGACGTCGGTGGCCAGCAGGAAGAACAGCAACATGCCCTGAAACAGTTGGATCGAGGCGCCCGGCAGTCCCAGCATGAGCTGCGCGAGTTCACCGCCGATATAGGTCAGCGCCATGAGCAGCCCGGCCAGCAGGATGCCGACGGGGTGCAGGCGGCCCAGAAAGGCGACGATGATCGCGGTAAAGCCGTAGCCCGAATTGAAGTCGATGGTGATCTGGCCGGCGGGACCAGAGACTTCGAACAGCCCTGCGGCCCCGGCGAGCGCGCCGCCGAAACCGAGGCAGAGAAAGATGATGCGCGCGGGCGAGACGCCGGAAAAGCGCGCGGCGCGGGGCGCTTCGCCGGTGAGACGGATGTTGAAGCCCTGGATGTGGCGGGTCAGCAGGACATAGGCAAAGATCACCGCGACAAAGGCGGCGATGACGCCCCAGTGCATGCCGCTGTTCGCAAAAATCTCGGCGTTGTGGGCCGCCGGGAACTGTTTGAAGTTGCGTGACCCGGGGAAACCCATGCCTTCGGGATTGCGCAGCAGTTTTTGCGAGACAGAGGCAAGCAAGGCTTCGGCCACATAGACCAGCATGAGAGAGACGAGGATTTCATTGGTGCCGAACCGGACCTTGAGCACCGCCGGAATCATCGCCCAGGCCCAGCCACCCAAGGCCCCGGCCATCACCATGGCGGGAAAGATCAGCGGCGAGGTGGTGGGATAAAAGGCAAGCCCCATGCCGGCGCCGCAGATTGCGCCCATGATGTATTGGCCTTCGGCGCCGATGTTCCAGATCCCGGCGCGAAAGCCCAGCGACAGGCCAATGGCGATCAGGATCAGCGGCCCGGCCTTGACCAGCAGTTGCGGGCGGGAATAGGCGGCAAACTGGGGGTGAAACAGCGGATCCCAAAAGATGATGCGGATCGCTTCGAGCGGGGGCTTGCCCAGCAGGGCGAACATGATGCCGCCGACGACCATGGTGAGCAGAACAGCCAGAACCGGGGTCAGCGCGGTCCATGCGCGCGACGGCTGCGGGCGGCGTTCAAGGCGGATCACGGGTGCACCTGCGGGGCGGTCGCGCAAAACTTTTCTGAAAAGTTTTGGCAAGAATTTTCAGAAAATTCTTGGGCGTCGGCGCGGGGGGAGAGTTTGGGAATGTCAGGCCACATGGGCCACCTCCATGTCATGCGCGCCGCCCATCATCAGGCCGATCTGTTCCATGTTCAGCTCGGACACCGGGCGCAGCGGGGACAGCCGCCCTTCGTTCAGCGCGCCGAACCGGTCCGAGACTTCCATGAGTTCATCAAGGTCCTGGCTGATCACGATGATCGCCGCGCCCTTGGCGGCCAGATCCAGCAGGGCCTGACGGATGGCGGCGGCGGCGGCGGCATCCACGCCCCAGGTCGGCTGGTTCACCACCAGCACATCCGGGCGTTGCAGGATTTCGCGCCCGATCACGAATTTCTGCAGGTTGCCGCCGGACAGTGCACCGGCAGCGGCCATCGGCGACGGGGTGCGCACATCGAAAGCCGTGATCACGCTTTGGGCGAATTTGCGCGCCTTGCCCCAGTTCACAAAGCCACGTGACACCAGACCTTCGCGTCGCGCGGCGGTCAGCACGCCGTTCTCGATCAGGCTCATCGCGGGGGCGGCGGCGTGGCCCAGCCGTTCCTCGGGGGCCGAGAGCAGGCCCGCATCGCGGCGCGACATTGGCCCGGCGCGGCTGACATCCTCGCCTTTCAGCGTCACCGATCCGGGGGGCGACAGCCGTTCGCCCGACAGCGCCGCCAGCAATTCGTCCTGACCGTTGCCTGCCACGCCGCCAAGGCCCAGCACCTCGCCCGCCTTCACCGAAAACGAGATGTCGCGCAGTGGTGTGCCGAAGGCGCCGGGGGCGGGCAGTGACAGGTTCTGCACTTCCAGCAGCACCGCGCCCGAGGCATGGGCGCGCGCGACTGGGGCCGCAAAGGAGGAGCCGACCATGAGTTCGCCCAGCTCCCGCGCGGTTGATTCTGCCGGGGTGCAGGTGGCGACCTTTTTGCCCAAGCGCAGGATCGTGGCGTGGTCGCAGAGGCTGCGGATCTCTTCGAGCTTGTGCGAGATATAGAGGATTGCCGTGCCTTCGGATGACAGTTTGCGCAGGGTGGCAAAGAGGATCTCGACCTCTTGCGGGGTCAGCACCGAGGTCGGTTCGTCCATGATCAGCAGGCGCGGATTTTGCAGCAGGCAGCGGATGATTTCGACGCGCTGGCGTTCGCCCGCCGACAGGGTGCCAACCACGCGGAAGGGATCAAGCGGCAGGCCGTAGGTTTCCGACACCTCGCGGATCTGGCGGGCCAGATCGCGGGTCTTTGGCGGGTTTTCCATGCCGAGGGCGACGTTTTCGGCGACCGAGAGTGCCTCGAACAGGGAAAAATGCTGAAACACCATCGACACGCCGGAGGCGCGGGCGGCCTTGGGTTCACCCGGAACATAGGGCGCGCCGCCCAGTGTCATGTCGCCCCGGTCCGGTTTGACAAGGCCGTAGATCATCTTGACCAGCGTCGATTTGCCAGCGCCGTTTTCGCCCAGCAGGGCGTGGATTTCGCCGACACGGATGTCGAACGACACGTCGTCATTGGCGACGACACCCGGATAGGCCTTTGTCAGGCCCCGGAGGCTGAGGAGTGTGTCTGCCACGTCGCACTGTCCCTGTCTTTTTGCGTGTCGAGTATCTGGGCCGCTACCCCAACTGCAATGGCCTGCGGATGTTTGCCAAGCTGTTTCTGCCCGATCGGACAGCAAATGCGCGCAATTTGGGCATCGGTATGCCCCAGGTTGCGCAGGCGGCTGCGGAAACGCGCCCACTTTGTGTCCGACCCGATGAGTCCCGCGAAATCAAAGCCATGAGACAGGAGCGCATGGCACAGGGCAAGGTCAAGTTCGTGACTGTAGGTCAGGATCAGGTGCCGCGCGCCCCTTGGCGCAAGGGGTACGGCGCGGGTCGGATCGGCGGCGGGCAGGGTCGTCACGCCGGGCGGGACGGTGGCGGGAAAGCGTTCGGGGCCGGTATCGACCCAGGTGATCGCGAGGTCCGGCATGGGGTGCAGCACATCGACCAGCGCGCGGCCCACGTGCCCCGCGCCCCAGATCCAGAGGTGGGTCGCGGGCACCAGTAGCGGCTCGATCATCCAGCCTTGCAGCAGTTGGGGTTTGGGGGCCTCTCCGCGCGCCCGGGCGCGATCAATCAGGCGCTGCACGGCAAGCGGAGGGGTGCCGGGGCCGCGGGCGATCACCGGTTGGTCGCGCAGGGCGGCAAGGCTTTTGGCATCAAAGTGTTCGCAAAGCAGGGTTACGGCGCCGCCGCAGCATTGGCCGAGTTCGGGGCCAAGCGCATGGCGGCTGATGCCGGTGTGTGACAGCGCCCTTGCCGCGGCCTGATATTCCAGCGCGCCGCCGCCGATGGTGCCCGACTGCCCACTGTCCCAGACCAGCATCGCGGCCCCCACTTCGCGCGGGGAGGACCCGGCGACGGCGGCGATGACGACGCGGGCAACGGTGCCGTGGCGCTTCACGGCGGCGTCGAGGGCGGCGAGGTCAAAGCCCATGCCGGTCCCCCCGCGTCAGGGCCGACCGCTGGCGCGGATCGGGGGAATCAGTCTGCATCGCGCACCCGCTGGATTGCGGCCAACACCCGTTCCGGCGTGGCTGGCGCGTCGAGCGCCGGGTAGGTCGTGCCGCAGGCGGCGATGGCATCGGACAGGGCCATCAGGACCGATATCCCCAGCATGAATGGCGGCTCGCCCACGGCTTTGGAGCGGTAGATGGTGTCTTCGCGGTTTTCGGCGTCCCAGAGGGCGACGTTGAACACGGCGGGGCGGTCCGAACAGGCGGGGATCTTGTAGGTCGAGGGCGCATGGGTGCGCAAAGCGCCATCTTCGTCCCAGACGAGTTCCTCGGTGGTGAGCCAGCCTGCACCCTGCACAAAGCCGCCTTCGACCTGGCCGATGTCCAGCGCCGGGTTCAGCGAGGCACCCGCATCATGCAGGATGTCGGTGCGCAGGATGCGGTATTCGCCGGTGAGGGTGTCCACAACGACCTCTGAACAGGCTGCGCCATAGGCGAAATAGAAGAACGGGCGGCCCTGTCCCCGGATCCGGTCCCATTCAAGCTTGGGCGTCTTGTAGAACCCGGTGGCGGACAGGCTGATGCGGTTTTCATAGGCCAGCGTGGCGACCTGAGCAAAGGTGTAGGTCTTGCCGCCTGCGTGCACCTCGCCCGCTTCGAAGCGGATCGCGGCGGCGTCGGTCTGGTGTATTTCGGCCAGCAGGTCGGCCATGCGGTCGCGGATGGTGTCGCAGGCGGCCTTGACCGCCATGCCGTTGAGGTCGGAGCCGGAGGATGCCGCCGTGGCCGAGGTGTTGGGCACCTTGGCGGTGTCGGTGGCGGTGATCTTGACCGCATCGAGCGGCACCCCGAAACGCGAGGCTGCGACCTGCGCGACCTTCTGGAACAGGCCCTGTCCCATTTCGGTGCCGCCGTGGTTCATGTGGATCGAACCGTCCTGATAGACATGCACCAGCGCCCCGGCCTGATTGAGGTGGGTGAGCGTGAAGGAAATGCCGAATTTCACCGGTGTCAGGGCGATCCCGCGTTTGAGAACCGGATTGGCGGCGTTCAAGTCCGCGATGCCCGTGCGCCGGGTCGCGTAATCGGCGGTGGCTGCCAGTGCATCGGTCATTTCGTGCAGGATGAAATCCTCGACCGGCTGGCCATAGGGCGTGGTCTGCACCCCTGCGGGCGCCTGCAGGGCCCGCCCCGGCGGCACATCATCAACGGCCCCGCGTGACGTCAGATCTTCTCCGGACTTCATCTGTCCGGAAATACTCTCGGGGGGGCGCGGCGCAGCCGCGTGGGGGGCAGACAGCCCCCCTGCAACGCTGGGCGCATAATAATTCGCGCGCCGCACCGCCAGCGGATCAAGCCCGAGGGTATGCGCCACGTGGTCCATCACCCGTTCGATGCCAAGCATCCCCTGCGGGCCGCCGAAACCGCGAAAGGCGGTGGCGCTCTGGGTGTTGGTGCGCAGGCGGTGGCTTTCGATGCGGGCATGTTCAAGGTGATAGGCGTTATCCGCATGCAGCATGGCGCGGTCGGCCACCGGGATCGACAGGTCCTGCGCCCAGCCGCAGCGGGTCATCTGCACGAATTCGACGCCCGCCAGCCGCCCCGCATCGTCGAACCCGGCACGGTAGTCGATGCGGAAATCGTGGCGTTTGCCGGTGATGATCATGTCGTCATCGCGGTCATAGCGCATCTTGCAGGGCTTGCCGGTCAGGCGTGCCGCGACGGCGCAGGCCACGGCCAGTGCGTTGCCCTGACTTTCCTTGCCGCCGAAACCGCCACCCATGCGCCGGATTTCGACCCGGACGGCGTGCATCGGGCGGCCAATCGCCTCGGCCACCTTGTGCTGAATTTCGGTCGGGTGCTGGGTCGAGCTGTGTACCAGCATGTCGCCATCTTCGCCCGGCAGGGCCAGCGCGGCCTGCCCTTCGAGGTAGAAATGTTCCTGACCGCCCATCGCGATCTGGCCTTCGATCTGGTGGGGGGCAGTGTCGATGGCTTCGTCGGTATCGCCCTTTTGCCAGATGCGCGGGCCATCCTCGAACCGGCTGTCGGCCTCCATCGCGTCTTCGTAGCTGAGGATCGCGTCGCGTTTCTGATAGGTGATCGCGGCCATTTTTGCGGCCCTGCGTGCGGCAAGGTGGCTGGTGGCGACGACAAGGAATATGGGCTGCCCGAGGTAGTGGATCGTGCTGCCCGAGAGCAGCGGTTCGTCATGCGCCGAGGGCGAGACATCGTTGGCAAAGGGCAGATCACGCGCCTGAAGCACGGCGATGACGCCCGGGGCGCTGCGCACCGGGGCAAGGTCCAGATCGGTGATGCGCCCGGCGGCGATGGTCGCCGTGCCAAAGGCCAGGTGAAGCGTGCCGGTCGGGGTGGGGATGTCGTCGACATAGCGGGCCGCGCCGGTGACGTGCAGGCGGGCGGCGTCATGGGGGAGGGGTTTGGCGACGGTCATGGCGTCACCCCCAGCACCGAGACCGGGTCGCCCAGATCCTCCAGCAGGTAGCGGGTGAGCATGTTGCGGGCCGTGGTCAGGCGGTATTCCGCGCTGGCGCGCATGTCCGAGAGCGGTTGGAAGTCATCCTCCCATGCGTGGCGGGCGGCGGCGATGGTGTCGTGGGTCCAGGGCTTGCCGGTCAGGGCGGATT
Organism: Puniceibacterium sediminis; assembly: GCF_900188035.1. Lineage (GTDB taxonomy): Bacteria > Pseudomonadota > Alphaproteobacteria > Rhodobacterales > Rhodobacteraceae > Puniceibacterium > Puniceibacterium sediminis. Next base: position 112,536 of record NZ_FZNN01000001.1, read on the forward strand.
CGACCCGCGATGCGCGTTTGGGTGTTCCGGCAAGGCCGCCAAAGGCGATGCGGGCGTCCGAGACCTTGCCATCCTCGACCGTGATGCTGAAGGCACCGCAGACGGCGGAAATATCCTGATCAAAGCGTTTGGACAGCTTGTAGACCCGCAGCCGGTCGGGCTGGCGGGGGATGGTCACGGCCTCGACAAATTCGCCGGGCGCGCGCTCCTGTTTGCCGTAGGCGACGAAGAAATCCCCGATCGGCAGGTCGCGGCGGGTGTTGCGGTGGCGCAGGTGCAGCGTGGCGTTCAGGGCAATCAGCGCGGGCGGGTTGTCCCCGATGGGCGAACCGTTCGCGATATTGCCACCGATGGTCGCCGCAGCGCGGACCTGAGCCGAGCCATAGCGCCGGATCATTTCGGCGTAGGACGGATGCAGGCGGCGCATCAGCGGCAGGACCCGGTCCATGGTCACACCCGCGCCGATGCGCACGCCGGTGTCGGTTTCGGTGATCTGTTGCAGATCCCGGCAGCGGTTCAGGAAAATCGTCTGCGGCAGGGCGCGCAGCCCCTTGGTGACCCAAAGCCCGACATCGGTGGCGCCGGCCACCAGCGTGGCGTCGGGATTGTCGGCGTAAAGCTGGGCCAGGGCGTCGGCGGTTTCGGGGGCGTGGGCATTGCCCGAATCTGTCTGCGGCGCGGTGTAGGGGGTGACGCGGCTGGATTCGCCCGCCAGCCAGTCGGGGATGGGTGCATTCTGTGCTGCCTTCGCAGCGCGGATGATCGGCGCGTAGCCGGTGCAGCGGCAAAGGTTCCCGGCCAGTGCATCGTCGTGGCCGGTATCGCCGTTGGCATGGGCGGTGGCCATCGACATCACAAAACCCGGTGTGCAAAATCCGCATTGCGACCCGTGGTGGTCGATCATCGCCTGCTGAACGGGGTGCAGGGTGCCGTCGGGGGCGGTCAGTCCTTCGACCGTGCGCAGCGCCTTGCCGTGCAACTGGGGCAGGAACAGGATGCAGGCGTTCAGCGCGCGGGCCCCGGTCTGGTCCGTGACCATGACCGTGCAGGCACCGCAATCGCCTTCGTTGCAGCCCTCTTTTGTGCCGGTCAGACCGCGGTCCTCGCGCAGCCAGTCGAGCAGGGTTGTCGTCGCATCGACGTCCCTGATCTCAACACTCTCTCCGTTCAGAAGAAAGGTGATATCCATGATGAAGACCTGCCGCGTTACCGAAAAGACCCCAAGTCTGCGCGCCCTCGATGCGGCGTAGAAGTTGCGCGGGTCAGTTTTTGACTGGCGTTCAGGCTAGGCGGGGGAAAACCTGCTTGGCAAGGGAAAAATCATGGTCCCGCCGCGGCAAGCCGACAGCGATGCCGGAATTTTGGGCAGGCTGGGTGATGACAAGAGGGTCGCGGCAACGGGCCGGACAGAAGAAATTATTCCTGAGGAATTTCGGCCGACTTGACGCGCGTCAAAATCCGAATGTGCAGTGGGCGTTATAAGCGAACAACATGTGGAGGAATTAGCATGTCGTTCAAATTGAAATCAAATACCAAGCTGGTTTGCGTCTCGGCACTGGCCATCGGGGCGGCTGTAGCCTTCGGTAGCATTGGCGATCCGGTGTCGCTCTTTGCAAAGTCGGCCTTTGCTGAGTCTCACTCGGGAAATGGTCAGGGAAATCAAGCCCAGGGGGAAGGCCAAGGCCAAGGTCAGGGGCAGGGCGGTCAGGGTAGCGGTGGCCACGAAGACGGTGGCCACGAAGATGGCGGGGCCACGGACGCTGGCAGTGGCGGTTCGGGCAACGCGGGTGGTCCGTCGGACGACTCCGAAGGTCAGGGACCGGCGGCCGGTCAGGGCGGATCGGGCGGCGGCAAGCCGGTCTGGGCAGCCGAGGGCATTCCCGAGGTCGAACTGGGCCGCCTGAGCGTGGCGCGTTCACCTGATTCCGTGCTCAACCGGGCGTTGGAAGAGGCTCTGTCCAACTTCACACCCGAAATGGCCGACTTCTACAATCTGACGCTGGATCAGGCGATCCTGCAGCTGGCCACGAATTTCGACGACTTGCTCTTCGTCGACTCGCCGTTGCAGAACCTCGCGCTGTTCAAGGATGCACTGGATGGCAGTTCAATCCTGTCCACATATGGGGTGTCCACTCCGTCGACGGCGTTGCTGCCCGTGTTCCTGGGAACTGCATCCGACAAGACGTTGGAAGTCACTCCTTTGACTGCCTATGCGGTGGTCAAGATCCTGACCGGGGCAGAGCTGACTGATGCGCAGGCGACCGCGCTGGCAGCAGATGCCGAAGCGGTTCGGGTCGCGGTACTGACGGGTCACGGCTGACTATTCACAAAGTCAAATTTAAGGTAAAATTCCTCAGGCCCGCAATTTCGCGGGCCTGAGGCGTGTGGCAGTAAAAGGCTTACCCTGTGAAAATACGTAAATTAACGCTGACGGCTGCGGCACTTGCCCTCAGTCAGTACGCAACTGCGGCGGGCGCCAATGGCCTGACGCCGGTGGTTGAGAACCCGGCCATTGCCCTGCCGACACCTGCATCCGCGGCGGGGCCCTATGTGCGCGGTGCGCTGGGCAAGGCACGTTCCGAGGCGCAGAACGCCTATTGGGAGCCGCCGGGTTTTCCGGGCGATCCGCGGGTCCATTTCAATATGGATGTCGATGATGCCAGCTTTGTCGAAGCGGCGATCGGGTACGACTTTGCCAATGGTTTCCGTGGCGATCTGGCGTTTTCCGGTTTTGGCGAAGCGGATTTCGACGGTGACTGGTCGCACACCAATCCGACCACGCCCGGGCCGCATGCGGATATGAGCGGGTCGATCAAGAGCCGGGCGATGATGCTGAACGGCTACTTTGAACCGCTGGCCTACATGGGGCGGCATGAGTCGTTTCAGCCGTTTTTGACGGCGGGCATTGGTATGGCCAGAAACGAGATGAGCGACTGGACGCGCACCAATGCGACCTCGACCCCGGTTTCACGCACGTTCGAAGGCGACACCAACACCGGCTTTGCCTGGTCGGTGGGTTTTGGCGTCTCGGCCGAGCTGAACACAGGTGGCCGCCCGGTTTTCCTCGAGGCGAGTTATCGCTATTTCGACCTGGGCACTGCCTCGGGGTCGATACGCCCGTGCCGGGCAGCGGCTCGTCCAGCCCTGTCACGCCACTGGAGTTCGATCAGCGCGATCACGTGATTTCGGTCGGCATCCGGGTTCCGCTGGGCAACTTCTGATCTGACGCGCAGGATTGTGCGCTGAGGGGTCGCATCGCGGATGTGACCCCTTTTCCTATCGCGGGATACTTCATACTGAGGGTACATGAGCTCAGATCCCCGATTCATTCACCTGCGTGTCCACACCGAATATTCCCTTCTCGAAGGGGCTGTACGGCTGAAAAAGCTGTCCGGTCTGTGCGACACCATGGGTATGCCCGCCGTTGCGGTCACCGACACCAACAACCTGTTTGCTGCGCTGGAGTTTTCCGTGACGGCGGCGGGGGCGGGTGTGCAGCCGATCATCGGCTGTCAGGTCGATCTGCGCTTTGTCGATCCCCAGCCGGGCGAACGTCCGCGCGACCCTGCGGGGGTGGTTCTGCTGGCGCAGAACGAACGCGGCTATGAAAACCTGATGAAGCTGAATTCCTGCCTGTACCTGCGCGGCGACGGGCAGCTGGCGCATGTGACGCTGGCGGATCTTGAAAAACACGGCGAGGGGCTGATCTGTCTGAGCGGCGGACCCGAGGGGCCTGTGGGCCTGCTGCTGCAACAGGGGCAGCGCGCGGCGGCAGAGGCGCTGATGCAGCGGCTGCACGGGGTGTTCGCGGATCGGCTCTATGTCGAATTGCAGCGTCACCCCGGCGAGAATGGCCTGCCCGAGAACGAGCGCGCATCCGAGCGTGGTTTCATCGAGATGGCCTATGGCATGGGTCTGCCGCTGGTGGCGACCAACGATGTCTATTTCCCCAAGCCTTCGATGTACGAGGCCCACGATGCGCTGATCTGCATCGCGGAAGGCGCCTATGTCGACCAGCAGGAGCCGCGCCGTCGGCTGACCCCGCAGCATTATTTCAAATCCCCGCAGGAAATGGCGACGCTGTTTGCCGATCTGCCAGAGGCGCTGGAAAACACGGTCGAGATCGCGCGGCGCTGTGCCTTCATGGCGTATCGGCGCGACCCGATCCTGCCGAAATTCGCCGATGACGAGGTGGTCGAACTGCGCCGTCAGGCCAAGGCCGGTCTGGTCGAGCGTCTGAAGGTCATTCCCCACGCCGCCCCGGTCGAGGATTATGACGCCCGGCTGGAGTTCGAGCTGGGCATCATCGAAGGCATGGGCTTTCCCGGCTATTTCCTGATCGTTGCCGATTTCATCAAATGGGCCAAGGATAATGGCATCCCGGTCGGCCCCGGGCGGGGGTCTGGTGCCGGTTCGCTGGTCGCCTATGCGCTGACGGTCACCGACCTTGATCCGCTGCGTTACAGCCTGCTGTTCGAACGCTTCCTGAACCCGGAACGTGTGTCGATGCCGGACTTTGACATCGACTTTTGCATGGACCGGCGGGAAGAAGTGATCCGCTACGTTCAAGAGAAATATGGCCGCGACAAGGTGGGGCAGATCATCACCTTTGGCGCGCTGCTGTCCAAGGCGGCAGTGCGCGACATCGGCCGCGTTTTGCAGATGCCCTATGGCCAGGTGGACCGCCTGTCCAAGATGATCCCGGTTGAGGGGGTGAAACCCGTCAGCATCGAAAAGGCGCTGGCGGATGAACCGCGCCTGCGCGAAGAGGCGCGCTCCGAGGAAGTGGTGGCGCGGCTGCTGGATTACGGTCAGCAGGTCGAGGGGCTGTTGCGCAACGCATCGACCCACGCAGCCGGCGTGGTGATCGGCGACCGCCCGATTGACGAATTGGTGCCGCTCTATCAGGACCCGCGGTCCGACATGCCCGCGACCCAGTTCAACATGAAATGGGTGGAACAGGCCGGTCTGGTGAAGTTTGACTTTCTGGGTCTGAAGACGCTGACGGTGATCCAGAACGCCGTAGACCTGATCAAGAAGAGCGGGCGGCATCTGCATATCGCAGCGGACGGCACGGAATTGTACGTCCCGCCCGAGGTCGCGATTGACGATATCGGCGCGATCCCGCTGGACGACGAGGCGTCGTATAAACTCTACGCGGCGGCCAAGACGGTGGCGGTGTTCCAGGTGGAATCCAGCGGCATGATGGATGCCCTGAAGCGGATGAAGCCAACCTGCATCGAGGATATCGTGGCACTGGTCGCGCTGTACCGTCCCGGCCCGATGGAAAACATCCCGACCTATTGCGAGGTGAAGAACGGCCTCAAGGAATTGGAATCGGTCCACCCGCTGATTGACCATATCCTTGAGGAAACCCAAGGCATCATCGTCTATCAGGAACAGGTGATGCAGATCGCGCAGGAGATGGCGGGATATAGCCTTGGCGGCGCTGACCTGCTGCGCCGCGCGATGGGTAAAAAGATCAAGGAGGCGATGGACGCCGAGCGCCCGAAGTTCGAAACCGGGGCCAAGGCCAAGGGCGTCGAGCCGAAGAAGGCGCGCGAGGTCTTTGACCTTCTGGAAAAATTCGCCAACTACGGTTTCAACAAATCCCACGCGGCGGCCTATGCGGTGGTTTCGTACCAGACCGCATGGCTCAAAGCCAATCACCCGGTCGAGTTCATGGCCGGTGTGATGAACTGCGATATCCACCTGACCGACAAGCTGGCGGTGTATTTCGAAGAGGTGAAAAAGGGGCTGGGGCTTGGCTATGTGCCGCCCTGCGTGAACCGTTCGCAGGCCACGTTCGACGTGGCGAACGGCGAGTTGGTCTATGCGCTGGGCGCGTTGAAGAACGTCGGCACCGATGCGATGCGGCTGGTGGTCGAGGGACGTGCCGACAAACCGTTCGTGAACCTGTTTGACGTGGCGCGGCGGGTCGATCTGAAGCGCGTAGGCAAGCGCCCGCTGGAAATGCTGGCACGGGCGGGGGCGTTCGATCAGCTGGATCCGAACCGGCGGCGCGTGTTTGATTCACTGGAATCGCTGGTGGGCTATTCGGCGGCGATCCATGAACAGAAGAATTCCAATCAGGTGTCGCTGTTTGGTGAGGCGGGCGATGATCTGCCCGAACCGCGCCTGTCGCCGGTCAACGACTGGATGCCCGCCGAACGCCTGAGCGAAGAATTCAAGGCCATCGGCTTCTACCTGTCGGGCCATCCGCTGGACGACTACATGGCACCGCTGAAACGCAAGGGTGTCCTCACGCTGGACCAACTTCTGGCTAAGGTGCAGGGCGGTGCCTGCATCGCCAAGCTGGCCGGGGTGGTCGCCGGGCGGCAGGAACGCAAATCGGCGCGCGGCAACCGGTTTGCCTTTGCCCAGTTGTCAGACACCACCGGCAACTATGAGGTCACGCTGTTCAGCGAAACACTTGAGAAATCACGCGATTTTCTGGAAACCGGCGCCAAGGTGGTGATCACGGTCGAGGCGACGCTGGAAAGCGATCAGCTGAAATTGCTGGGCCGGTCTGTCGCGCCGATCGATGTGGCCGTCGCGGGGGCCGGGTCTGCGGGAATGCTGATCTACGTCGACAATGCCAGCGCGCTGCCCAACATCGCGTCGGTGCTGAACCGCGCGGCGGAACAGCTGCCCAAGGCCGGGCGCGGGCCGGTGCGGCTGTGCCTGTCGGATGCGGGCCTGCCCGGGGAGGTCGAGGTGGACCTGAACCAGGATTTCCCCGTCACGCCCGAAATCAAGGGCGCGATCAAATCGCTGGGTGGCATCCTCGCGGTCGAGGAATTCTGAAAACGCCCGTTTCGGCGTCACTCCGCGATCCGGCGCGGCGCACTGTGTGTCAGATCCTGCCGATGGGGTCTGGCCCGGTGGACGGGCCATGACAAAATGCGATAGATACCCCGCAATACCAAAGGCGTGGGGGCTGTTTTGGGGAAATCTGTCTGGGGGCTTCTGGTCCTGAGCCTTTTGGCGGCCTGCGCCAATGGCAATTCCGGCACCGTCAGCAGCGGTGCGGTCAACTATGTGACGGCGACACCGGACGAAACGCTGCCCTATGGCCAGATCGCGCGGTTCTGCGGCGCGCCGGGCAGGGATTTCGGCACCCGGGTTGCGACCTATCCCAAGGGGCGGCCGGCCTATGCGCTGTTTGATTCCGAACCGGGGACCAGTGCCGCACGCAGCTTCTTTCTGACCGGGTTCGACGATGGCTGCGCGCGCCAGTTCACTGCCGCCTTTGCGATCTTCAGCGCGCCCAGCGATTACGAACAGCTGCGCTATGGCCTGCCGTCGGACACAGTCCCCAGATCAAGGACCGATGCCGCCTATGAGGCGCTGAAATCGCGGATCTGTGCGGTGGCCAAGGGGCTGCCCTGCGGGTCGCGGATCGGGCGGCTGGAACGGAACACGGCGTTTCTGAGCATCTACGAAAATTTCGGCAGCAATCCGCGCTGGAAGACTGTGCTGGTCCATGACGGCGCGGCGCTGGCGATGGATCTGAAGGGCGACTGACGCCCGTCAGTCATGCGGTCAGTAGTGCGGCGGCTTTTCGTCGCCCAGCACGACGCCGCCAGAGCCTTCGGCCTCGCGCCCCGCTTCGCGATGCATCAGCATTTCCACACGCCGGGTCAGGCGCGAGATTTCGCCGTCCTGACGCGCCACGGTGTCGCTCAGATCTTCGATCGCGCGGGTCAGGTGGGCGATGCGTTCTTCGATGTCGGTGTTGGACATGTCGGCCTCCGGGTCAGGCCTGTGGCATAATGCGCGCGCCGCCCGCGCGCAACTGCCTGTGATCTTGCTGTGATCTTCCCCCACCTGACGGATGGTCAGCCCCCGGATAATATTTTTGGACAGGTGAGGCAGGGTGCAGATGTGCGCGCGCCTTTGGGGCGGGTGCGCTTGCCCCTTTGGGGACGAGCGGATACATGAGCGGCGCAGCAGAGCCGGATTGGAATGCATCATGGCCAAGACCCTACAATCGGCCCGTCACGGGGCGACCCGGATTTCCAGCGTTGGCGGCGGTCAGCGCGGTCATGTGTGGGCCGATGGTTTTCAGCATCCGGAGGGCCGCGCATGAGCATCGCAGCGCAACGCGCCGTGGCCGAGCGCCTGCGCGCGGCATTCGAGGCCGCGGGCGGGCAGCCGGTGGAATGTTCGATCCTGCAGCCTGCGCGGGTGTTCCTCGACCTTTACGGCGAAGACATCCGGGCGCGCGCCTATGTCACCCAGGATCCGGACCGGGGCGAGCAGATGCTGCGCCCGGATTTCACCCTGCCGGTGGTGCAGATGCACATGAGCCACGGTGCCGAAATTGCGCGCTATACCTACTCAGGCGAGGTTTTTCGCCGTCAGGAGGACCACCCGGAGCGGGCGTCGGAATACCTTCAGGTCGGGTATGAGGTGTTTGACGGGCGCGATCCGGCGGCGGCCGATGCCGAAGTGTTTTCCCTGTTTTCCGAGGTGCTGAAGCCCTATGGGCTGCGCGCCGCGACCGGGGACATGGGCATTCTGCTGGCTGCGGTGCAGGGGCTTGAGACATCCGAGCGTCGTCGCGCCGCGCTGCTGCGCCACATCTGGCGACCCAAGCGGTTCCGCGCGCTGATGGATCGTTTTTCGGGCCGTGCCCCGGTGCCGCCCACGCGGGCCGCGCTGCTGGCGGCCGAGGATCCGATGGCGGGCGCGGGCACGATGATCGGCTTGCGGTCGCAGGAAGAAATCGCCGCCCGCATCAGCGCCCTGCGCGAAGACGCCGCCGAACCGCCGCTGAGTGCGGGGCAGGTGGCGCTGATCGACGCGGTGCTGGCGGTGCGCGAAACCTGTGTCTTTGCTCTGGAACATCTGCGCGACATCGCGGTGGACATGCCGTCCATCGGCACCGCAGTCGAGCAGTTCTCGCGGCGCTGCGATGCCATGTACCAGCGCGGGGTCGATGTGCAGAAGCTTGATTTCGAGGCGGCCTATGGGCGCACATCGATGGAATATTACGACGGGTTCGTCTTTGGTTTCTACCCCGAGGCCCGGCCCGATCTGCCGCCCGTGGCGACCGGCGGGCGCTATGACGCGCTGACGCAGCGCCTGGGCGATGGCGCGTCGATCCCGGCGGTGGGCGGGGTGATCCGGCCCGATATCCTTTGTTCGCTGGAGCAGGGCCAATGAGCGTGAAACTGGGTGTGCCGTCCAAGGGGCGGCTGATGGAAAAGACATTCGAGTGGTTCGCGCAGCACGGCATCACGCTGAGCCGCACGGGCTCCGAGCGCGAATATGCCGGGGCGGTGACGGGGGTTGAGGGGATTGAGCTTGTCCTGCTGTCCGCCGGAGAAATCCCGCGCGAACTGGCCGCCGGGCGTATCCATCTGGGGGTGACCGGCACCGACCTGATCCGCGAAAAGCTGGTGCAATGGGACCAGAAGGTCGAGGAAGTGCGCGAGCTGGGATTCGGCTTTGCCGACCTCATCGTCGCCGTGCCGCAGGCCTGGGTCGATGTGGATACGCTCGATGATCTGGATGCGGCGGCGGCGGCCTTTCGCGCGGAACACGGCTTCCGTTTGCGCATCGCGACCAAATATCACCGCCTGACGCGGGACTATCTGCGCTATGGCGGGGTTGCGGATTACCAGCTGGTCGACAGCCAGGGCGCAACCGAAGGCACAGTCAAGAACCTGACCGCCGAAGCCATTGCCGACATCACATCAAGCGGTGAGACGCTGCGCGCCAACCACCTCAAGATCCTGAGCGAAGAGCCTGTCCTGCGGTCGCAGGCGACGCTGTTCCGCAGCCGAACGGCACCGCGCAACAGCGATGATCAGCGCGCGCTCGGGGCGCTCTATGACGCGCTGGGGCTGCATGTGCGCAACCGGACCGCTGACGACTGAGGGCGGCGGGGCAGAATCGCGTTCAGGTCGGATCAGGTATGCTAGGCGTGCGACACGCGCGCGGTATGCCTGAAGCGGTGTGAGGCAGAAAACCAGCCCCGGACGGGGCTGTTCGGCCCGCGTCGCGATAAACCCGCGCAGCCACAGGATATCCGGCAGACCAGTATAAAGTGAAAGTGCTTGGAGGCGGGTACCGGAATCGAACCGGTCTTCACGGATTTGCAATCCGCTGCGTAACCTCTCCGCCAACCCGCCGGAGCTTCGCCTGATTAGGTTTTCTCATCTGCGACGTCAAGCAGGTTTGGCGCATCCCGTCACGGTATGCTCTAATACGTTTCAGACGGAACAAAGCCGTGGGGCCGGCGTTCCTTAGACAGACCACTCGTTGGAAGGACCAAGAAATGGCACAGACAACTACACCCAATAGCGCATCAAGCGACTACAAGGATCTTTCGGATCAGGTATCGACACTGAAACAGGATCTGGCCTCGATCTCTGAATTGCTGACCGAGATCGGCGTGCGCCGTAAGGACGAAACCGTCGCGGCTGCAAAAGAACGCGCGGCTTATCTGCGTGAGCGCGGTTCCGACACGCTGACCGAAGCGCAGCTTCGCGCAGAGGATATGCAACAGCAGGCGCTTGCCGCGATCCGCAACCAGCCGGGCACAGCCATCGGCATCGCGGTTGGCATCGGCTTTCTTGCTGGTCTTCTGACCAGTCGGAAATAACGGATGCTTCTGCTTGCATCGCTTAGGGACTACGCGCGGCGGACGTCGCGCGCAGTCGCGTTTTCGCTGGCCGGGGCCGTCTTTCTTTCGATTGGCGCGGCATTTCTGACATTTGCCGCCTGGCTCATGCTTGAACGTTGGGGTGGTGCTATTTTTGCGGCGCAGGTGGTCGGGTCTGTCTATTTTGCCAGCGGTCTGATCTTTTTTGCCATCGCCAGTGCCCAGAAACGGCGTGTGTACCGCAGGCCGCCACCGACTCCTGCGGCAGGGGCGCCAGATCCCGTCTTGCAGATGATCGAAGGCTTTCTGATGGGATTGGCTGCCGGGCGTGGCACTTCCCGTAACAAACCGCGCTGATCCCCGATCATGGCAAACCGACTTATGTCCGCCTCGGACCCGCAACGCAGCGCGACGGTGCTGATCGCGCTGATCGTATCGCTGTGCGCGCTGCACTTCGCGCAGGATATCGCGGCACCGATGACGCTTGCCGTTGTCGTTGGCGTTATCGTCGCGCCGCTGATGGATCTTTTCAATCGGCTCAGAATTCCGGTGGGATATTCGGCAACGATCATTCTGATCATGACACTTGCGGCGCTGGGTTTGCTGATATTGGCGCTCGAACCGCTATTGTGGCGTGTCATGGATGAAATCCCACGCATTCGCCATGAATTGCAGTCGCTGATCTATGATCTGCGCGGCATGATCCGCGGGCTGGACGACATGAATTCCGAAGTGCAGCGCGCCCTTGGCGGAGAGGCCACGGAAAACAGCAGCACAGAGGGTGCCGCATCGGCGCTGCCCTCGGTGTCGGACGCCCTGTTTCTTGCGCCGGTGATCATCGGGCAGGTGCTGGTCTTTGCCGGAACCTACTACTTTTTCCTGCTGACCCGGCTCGAGGTTTATTCGGCCCTGGCCAAGCGGATCGGCGGCGTGGCGCAGTCAAGCATCATCCAGCAGCGGTTCAAGACGGCCGAAACTCTGGTGTCGCGCTACTTCGTGACCATTTCCTTTATAAACTTCGGTCTGGGTCTGGCACTGACCGGCGTTCTTATGCTGCTCGGGTTGCCGCTGCCCTGGGTCTGGGGGATGGCCGCGTTCTTGCTCAACTACGTGCTTTACGTGGGACCGGCCCTGATAATGGCGGGGCTGCTGCTCAGCGGGCTGGTGCATTTCGATGGCTTGATGGTGGGCGCGCCCTTCCTTGGGTATCTCAGCCTCAACATGATGGAGGCGCAGTTCGTCACCCCGTCGCTGGTGGGAAAACACGTATCCCTCAACGCCTTGCTGGTGTTTGTGGCGCTGGTGTTTGGTCTGTGGTTCTGGGGCCCGATTGGCGGCATCGTGTCGATCCCGGTCATGGTGATCGCGGCGGCGCTGCTGGATGACAGCGTCGTGCGCAGGACCGTCGGCAATAACGGCAACTGATACGCCGCCCGGGCACAGCGCCCGGGCGTTGCGCAGATTCGACAGGTTGCACTTAGTTTGATGTATTTGTCGCGCCCGGACGTTGCCGTGGCGTACCTTCTGTGGCATGACAGGTTCAGGATTCTGAACGAAAGAGTTTAGTGCATGTCAGACTATGCCACCCGCCGCAGAATGATGGTCGACACGCAGGTGCGGCCCTCCGATGTTACCAAGTTCCCGATCATCGACGCGATGCTTGATGTCCCGCGCGAGGCTTTTGTGCCCCGCGACCGGGCCGAGGCCGCGTATATAAGTGAAAATATCGACATTGGCGGTGGCCGTGTCGTGCTTGAGCCACGCACCTTTTCCAAGATGCTGGATGCGCTGGACGTCGGCAATGACGACCTCGTGCTCGATATCGGGGCGGGGCTTGGCTATTCCTCTGCCGTGATCGCACATATTGCCGAAGCCGTTGTCGCCGTCGAAGACGACGCGTCCCGGGTGAAAGAGGCACTTGGCCTGCTGTCGGACCACCACGCCGACAACGTGATCCTGCACGAAGGCCCGCTTGCGGCCGGTGCACCCGAACACGGCCCCTATGATGCGATCATCGTCGAAGGCGGGGTTGAACAGGTGCCGCAGGCGCTGATTGACCAGCTCAAGGATGGCGGCCGCATCGCCTGCCTCTTTATGGAGGGGGCATTGGGCGTGGTTCAGATAGGTCACAGGATAGATGGCGCCGTTTCTTGGCGATTTGCATTCAACGCAAGCGCTCCGGTGCTGGCAGGGTTTGAAAAAGAATTCGCCTTCGCGCTCTGAGCAGGAGCAAGAAAAGCGGCTCGTAGCAGGCAGGACAGGCAATGATGACACCCAGGGCGTTACTGAAACATGTGACCACCGGCTTGGCCGTGGTCTGGATCGCAGCGGCTGCGCAGGCCGATACTCTGGCCGATGCGCTGGTCGGGGCCTATAACACCAGCGGCCTTCTGGAACAGAACCGTGCGGTGTTGCGTTCGGCGGATGAAAGCGTGGCACAGTCGATTTCGGGCCTGCGTCCCGTCCTCAACTGGGTTGCAGACCTCAGCCGTGATTTTGGCACGGTCCGCAGTGCCACAACCGGGTTTCAGACCGTTGCCAACGTGCAGAATACCACGTCGATCGGGCTTAGCGCCGAAATCACACTGTTTGATTTCGGTCAGACGGGCCTTGCCATCGACGCGGCCAAGGAATCGGTGCTTGCCACCCGTCAAAGCCTTCTGTCTGTCGAACAGCAGATCCTTCTGCGCGCGGTTCAGGCGTTTTTCGAAGTGCGCCGGGCCACGGAAACCGTATCGCTGCGGCAGAACAACCTGCGTCTGATCACGCAGGAACTGCGCGCCGCCGAAGACCGCTTTGAGGTTGGCGAAGTGACCCGCACCGATGTCGCCCTGGCGCAGGCCCGCCTTGCCGCGTCGCGTTCGGCACTGTCCGCCGCGCAGGGCAATCTTGTTATTGCACAAGAAGAATACCGCGTCGCCACCGGCCGTCGCCCCGGCGCGCTGAGCTATCCGCGCACTGTCCCGCAACTGCCCCCTTCGGTCGAGGCCGCGCGCGCCGTCGCCATGCGCACCCATCCCGACCTTTTGTCGGCGCAATATGTGGTTTCGGTCAACGAACTCAACATTCTGCGCGCCAAGGCGGCGATGAAGCCCAAGCTTTCCGTACAGGGCACCATCGGCATCACGGAAAACGTGGACAATGACGCCTTTACCCGGGGCGGATCGGTTTCGCTGAACGCCTCTGGCCCGATCTATCAGGGCGGGCGTCTCTCCTCGCTCGTGCGGCAGTCGATGGCGAACCGGGATTCGTCCCGCGCACAGCTTCAGCTGACCCAGCTTGGTATCGAACAGAATGTCGCCAACGCCTATGTCCGGGTGCAGGTCGCCCGGTCCAGCCGTTCTGCCAGTGCGGATCAGGTGCGCGCGGCGCAGATCGCCTTTGACGGTGTCCGCGAAGAGGCGACGCTTGGCGCACGCACAACGCTGGATGTGCTGGACGCCGAACAGGAACTTCTTGATGCCCGTGCCAGCCAGATTTCTGCCTCGGTCGATGAATATGTTGCGGCCTACGCCGTGTTGTTCTCCATGGGTGTGCTGACCGCGGATCAGCTGGGTCTCAAAGTCCAGCAATACGACCCGTCGGCCTATTACAACCTGGTCGAGGGCGCGCCGTCCAAGATCAGCAAGCAGGGCAGGGAACTGGATCGTGTCCTGCGCGCTTTGGGAAAAGAGTAATCTTTTCTACACCATAGGTTGTTTGACGTCTCGGCGCTCGCTACACTTACGCCGAGGCGGAAATGGAACCAGAAATGTCGAACCCCGAGGTAAGAACAGAGCCTGCAAGCGTCCTTTCCTCGATCCGCAGGCTCCTATCCAACAATTTCAATTCGGCACCCGAATCCCCCAAGGTGTTTGACAGGCTGGTGCTGACCCCCGCCCAACGGGTGGATCAGGACGGGTCCCGGTACGGGGCTGAGGAGCCGGATAAAAAGCCCATGCTTCTGACGCAGGCGCTGCTCTATGGTGCAGGTTCGTCCGGGCCGTCGACCAAGGCCGCCCAGACGCCGAACAGCGCGTCGGCGCGATCTCACCGCACTTCTGTCAACGACATGACACTGGAACAGAAAATTGCGGCTCTGGAAGAGATGATTTCCAGCAAAGCGGCAGCTGCTGACAGTCCCGACTTCATGGCAGGGCAACCCGGTGCGATGCGCGGGAACGTGGATCTGAACGCATTGCATTCAGGCCATGCCAGCCCCGTCAGTGATGAAAATACCACAGCCAGGGCGATGCCGCACCGCGCTGCGCAGGACGTCCTGACAAGCGACATCCTTGCCAACGCGAATTTGGAGGCACCCGAAAATGTCTTTGCCGACCTGAACGGCGGGATCGACGAGCTGATGCTGCGTGATCTGGTTGCTGACGTTGTGCGGCAGGAATTGCAGGGCGTGCTGGGTGATCGCATCACCCGGAATGTCCAAAAGCTGGTCCAGCGGGAAATCCAGCGCACACTTGTGGGATCGAACCCAGAGTGAAGATGTCGGCAGCCGTGGACATGCAGGCACACTGCCGCAGGTCAGCCCTGCCCAAAAATATCTGCTTCGGGGATAAAAAAAGCACGCCCTGGGGCGTGCTTTGATCTTAGTTGACTTGATAGAGGATCAGGCAGCTTCGGCCTGTTCCGCCGCGTGGCGGCGTTCGCTTTCTTCGCGCGACAACGCGACAGAGGTGCGCACACCCTTGCCAACGAAATCCATCAGACCCGTCACAACCCGTTCGTTCGGGTCGATCCCGGCGCAGGACAACACTTCGCGCCCATCGCGCGAGCGTGCCCAGCGGGCGATCTGTTCGGGGCCATTGCCGTACTTCTTGTCGTCGGCAATTGCATCATCCAGTGCCGCGAGGACCACCGCCGCAAACAGCTTCTTGGCACGGTTGCCTTGTTCGCTGTTGTAGGCTGTTCCATCAACGAAATCTCGCATGTTTCGTCCTTTGATTATTGCTCTTGTGTTTTCAGGCGTGAGCGCCCTTATGGCCTATTCAACTCGATTCGGATACCCCGATATCGCATAGCACCCATAACCCTGACGCATACCTTTCTGCAGACGCAGCACGATATCTGGTTGTCTTGTCAGGGCGGGTATAGCGATATATAGGGTCGCTCAGTCCCTCATCAACCCTCTGACACGGTTTTGACATATGCCCAAGATCAACGGTAACGAAATTCGCCCCGGTAATGTGCTGGAGCATAACGGCGGCCTCTGGGCGGCTGTGAAGGTCGACCACGTAAAGCCCGGCAAGGGCGGCGCTTTTGCCCAGGTCGAAATGAAGAACCTGCGCAACGGCTCCAAGCTGAACGAACGCTTTCGTTCGGCGGACAAGGTCGAGCGTGTGCGCCTCGATCAGAAGGACATGCAGTTCCTGTTCGAAACCGACGGCATCCTGACCTTCATGGACACCGAGACCTATGAGCAGGTCGAACTGCCCGCAGACATCCTGGGTGAACGCCGCCCGTTCCTGCAGGACGGCATGACGATCCACATCGAATTCCACGAAGACGAGGCGCTGAACGCGACCCTGCCGCAGAAAGTCACCTGCCGCATCGTCGAGACAGAGCCGGTCGTCAAAGGCCAGACCGCTGCGAACAGCTTTAAACCTGCGCTTCTGGACAACGGTATCCGCGTTTCTGTCCCGCCGTTTGTGGGCCAGGACGAAGACATCATCGTGAACACCGAAACCATGGAATACGCCGAACGCGCCTGATGCGGGGGGTGTGCCGGGCGCAAGGCCCGGCGCCATGGAATTAGGACGCGTCCAGCCCAGCGGGCAGGGCGCGTTTTTTTTATGCCCTGCCGATCAGGGGTGGGTCAGGCGGGCATCACCCGCCGTCATCTCACCCTTGGCACGGTCAAAGCGCAGATAGGCGATGCCGCTGCCACCGGACTGCGTGAACAGCACCCCGGCCGCCTTGCCCTCTGCCGTGATCTCGGTGCCCACAGGCGCGCTGCCGGTCACGGTGACCACGGCCAGCCCTTTGCGCAATTCGGTCTTGTGCTTCATACGCGCGGTGACCTCTTGGCCGACATAACATCCCTTGCGGAAATCGACGCCGTTCAGCCGCTCGAACCCGGCCTCAAGAAGGAATGTGTCCGGCGTCAGTTCGATACCGCTTTCCGGGACGCAGGCGGCAACGCGCAGGGCATCCCAGTCAACCCCCGCCTCATCCGGCCGCCCGTCATAGGCGCGCCAGCCCATGCGCGGGTCGCGCGGGTCAGCAAAGGCACCGTCCAGCGCGGGGCCAGTGCCGCGCGACACGACGCGGTCGGTCTGCGCCACCTCAACCTTGGATCGCAGCTTGTACATCGTCAGCGCCCGCAGCAGGTCCGCCGCCAGTGGCGTCGCCACGTCGATCAGCACCCCGTCGCCGTCAGGCACCAGAAAGAAATCCGCGCGGTATTTGCCCTGCGGTGTCAGCATCGCCGCATAGACCAGCCCGTCCTTCAGGCGCGTCACGTCATTGCTGACAAGCCCCTGAAGGAAGCTCGCGGCCTCTGGGCCGGTGACGGACAACACGGTGCGTTCTGGGGTGGTCATTGCGGTCTTCCTCTTGATCCCACGGCGTTCATATAGGATGACCGACCCGAGGCAAACAGGGGCAGGCCATGCGCGCGCCGATTTCGATCATCATACCGACACTTGACGCGGCTGACGGGCTGACCGTGACAATCCCTTCGCTGATGGAGGGGTTGGAGGCCGGACTGGTGCGCGAGTTGATCCTGTCGGACGGCGGATCCACTGATGCCACCCGCGCGGTGGCGGATGCGGCCGGGGCGGTCTGGCTGACAGCACCGGTTTCGCGCTCGGTCCGGCTGCGGCGCGGGGCGGACGCCGCACGCGGCGACTGGCTGATGTTTCTCGAATCCGGCACCGCATTGTCCAAAGGCTGGGCCCGCGATCTGGGCGAAGTTCTGCAGACACCGGGCGCCCATCATTTCCGCCTGCGTTTCCATGGCCGGGCCTTGTTCCCGCGCATGGCCGCCGGGGTCGCCAACCTGCGCGCCGGGATGCGCCTGCCTGACCGGGAACACGGGCTGCTGATCGACCGCGCAACCTATGATGCCGTCGGCGGCTACCCGGACCTGCCGCTGATGGAGGATGTCGCCATCGCCCGCGCCCTTGGGGCACGTCTGGGCAGCTTGCCGGTCTATGCCGAAACCTGCCCGCGCACCTATGCCGAGGCAGGCTGGCTGCGGCGCGGCACCCGCAACACGGTCAATCTGGTGCGCTATCTGGGTGGTACCGACCCGGCGGCGCTGCATGGTGCATATCGCGGATAGCATAGGCAGGCGCTGTCCGCCGTCCGCTGCGAAATGCACGCCAGCAGCACATCATGTGCCATACTGGCCACGGCGCGGATGTTGAAGATCGCAAAGCTTGCCATCGCCACCCAGACCCGCGCGGATTGTGAGCCGCCCGCCAGCGCCTGATCGAACACCGGCTTTATCATGTAGCCGAGGTTCCCGATGTCCGGGCCTTCAGGCATCACCAAGGCCAGCGCGACCAGCAACACACCCATATGCCGACCAAATGGGGGTGCCGTTCCTGGACCGCGCGGCGCGGTTCACGCAGGTTGCGTTAGTTCCGTGGCAATTTTCGCCGGATCTGCACGCGTGTCGAACCCGATCTGAATCGGCTTGCTGTTGTATTCGGTGCGGATCCACTGCTCGAACCCTATGGGGTTCTGGCTTACCCGTGCGGCATAAACATCAAGGATATAGTCCTGAATTCCAGTCTTGGTGAAATCCAGATGGATGTATTTCAACCCCAGCTGCTTGCGGGCCACTTCGACCGGCTGACCCTCGAACACCATAAGGTACAGCGCAGCGGCGAACCCCGCCCGGTCGGCCCCGGACTTGCAGTGAAACAGCACCGGCTTTTCCGCCTCACGAAGCACGTCGATCACATGCACGACCCGTTCGCGGCTTGCCGCCATGCGCGCCCAAAGCTTGGCGTTGACCATGGTAATGCCCAACCCGTCGAGCGTCTCTTTCTCGAACAGGTAGTGGGAATATTTTTCCTCGCCGCGCAGGTTCACCACCGTGCGCACGCCAAGCTTCGCGTATTTCAGGAACCGCCGGTGTGTTGGCTGGTTCGACCGATAAACGCCGGGCGCAATTTCAAAAAAGTTGGTCCATATGCTGCGCAGAAAGGCATGGTCGAACACATTATAGTGCAGCGCCGACCAGCGCCGCGACACGGGATCCGTGATATCCTTACCGAACGAGCGCCGAAAACGACGTTCGCCCTGTTCGATACGGCTCCAGATCTCTGACAACATTGCAATCCCCTTCGTGAGCGGGGGTTTAAGCGCTGCAACCAGGGCTGGCAAGCGGCGCAGAAGCGATTGACGTCGCGATGTGGCTGGCTAGTGTTGCGCCGTCGGGCCAAAGGCCCATTCCCATTCAGGAGAATTTGCGCATGTCACTGGCCAATGGTCGTCCTTATCTGGCTATTCCCGGCCCGTCTGTCATGCCCGATGCCGTGCTGCGCGCGATGCATGTCGCATCGCCCAACATCTACGAAGGCGATCTGCCCGTCATGGTCGCAGGCCTTATCGGTGATCTGCGCCGCGTGGCGCGCACCGAAGGTCATGTGGCGATCTATATCGCAAACGGTCACGGCGCATGGGAGGCAGCCCTGTCCAACACCGTCGCCCCCGGCGAATCGATCCTTGTCCCCTCGACCGGGCGTTTCGGTATGGGCTGGGCGGATACGGCGACCGGCATGGGGATCGACGCGACCATCATCGACTTTGGCCGCAAGGATCCCATCGACCTTGACCGCGTCGCCGAGGCGCTGAAGGCCGACACCGGCCACAAATACCGCGCCGTGCTGGCGCAGCATGTGGATACCTCGTCCTCGGTGCGCAACGACATCGCCGGTCTGCGCCGGGTGCTGGACGATCTGGGTCACCCCGCGCTGCTGATGGTGGACTGCATCGCCTCGCTGGCCTGTGATGTGTTCGAAATGGATGCATGGGGTGCCGATGTCATGGTCGGCGCGTCGCAAAAGGGTCTGATGGTGCCGCCGGGGCTGGGGTTCGTGTTCTTCAACGACCGCGCCGCCGCGCAGCGCGCGCAGATGCCCCGCGTCACCCGCTACTGGGACTGGAACCCGCGTTCCCAGCCGGAAATGCTGTATCAGTACTTCAGCGGCACCGCGCCGACGCATCACCTGATGGGCCTGCGCGCTTCGCTCGACATGATCCACGCCGAAGGGATCGAAAATGTCTGGGCCCGCCACGCTCATCTGTCCCGCGCCATCTGGGCGGCCTGCGATGTCTGGGGGCAGGGCGGTCCGCTCAGCCTCAACGTTCCCGATCCGGCCAACCGCAGCCATGCCGTCACCGCCCTGCGGGTCGGCGCGCCCAATGGCACCAAACTGCGTGAATGGACCGCGTCCAAGGCGGGTGTCGTTCTGGGCATCGGCCTTGGCATGTCCGAAGAACATGACCCGGATGGCACCGGATTTTTCCGCTTTGGCCACATGGGGCACATCAACGCCCACATGATCCTCGGCCTGCTGGGCGTGGTCGAGGCCGGCCTGATCGCGCTGGGGGTCCCCCACGGCAAGGGCGGCGTATCGGCGGCGGCCGAGGTGATCTCTCAGGCGTGACGTAACCGCCGCGCGGGCGGAGCCGGGTCTTTTACACAGACCTCGCCCCGCCCTAGTTCATCGGTTTCTCGTCCTGATTTGCCAGCCAGTTGGTCATCCAGGCAATCTCGGCCTCCTGCGCGGCAATCACCCCTTGGGCAAGCTTGCGCACCTCGGGGTCCGATCCGTACTTCAGCACCGCCTGCGCCATGGCGACAGCGCCTTGGTGATGCGGAATCATGCCGCGGATGAAATCGACATCCGGGTTGCCGGTCAGTTTCTGGTCCATCTGTTCATGCATTGCGGCACTGGCATCCAGATACGCCTGTGATGCCTCTGACACCGGGGCCTGATGGGCCGTGTGATCCATCGTTTCGGCAAAAACGGGCAGGGTTGGCAGACAACACAGCAGGGCTAGGGAAAACGGGCGCATGGCATCCTCCAAATGCGATCCATGCCGCCATATTCGCCGGAAATCCCGCGCGATGCACCTCACATCATGGTGTGGTGCCGGGGGTCAGCTCGCCGCGTCGGCGTTCGCTGCTGCCAGCGCCTGCGGCAGCACTTCGGCCAGCACGTCCAGATCGGCAGGCGTGCCCGCGCTGATCCGGATGCAGCGGTCATGCGGCGGCACAAAGGGCATCCGCACGAAAACCCCGCGCTCGACCAACTCATGCAGCACCGTCCGGGCGAAATCCCCATCGCGCCCACAATCCACCGTCACGAAATTGGTCGCCGACGGCAGCGGGGTCAGACCGTTCGCAACGGCAATCTCAGCGATCCGCGCCTTGGACTCGGCGACCCAGGTCAAAACGCTCTGCAACCAGTCCTGATCCTGCAACGCCGCCAGCGCCCCGACCTGCGCGGCGCGGTTCATGCCGAAATGGTTGCGTATCTTGTCAAAGCTGCGGATCAGATCGACCGCGCCGATGCCATACCCCACACGCGCCCCCGCCATGCCATAGCCCTTGGAAAAGGTGCGCAGCCGGATCACCCTGGGGTCGTCGGGCGCGATCTGCGGCACGGCCTCTGCCGGGGCAAATTCGATATAGGCTTCGTCCAGAATCAGCAGCACGCCCTCAGGCATGGTATCCAGCGCCGCCTCGATCTCGGCCCCGGTGTTCCAACTGCCCATCGGATTGTCCGGATTGGCAAGGTAGACCATCTTGGCATCGACCTCGACTGCCTTGGCGATCAGTGCAGGCAGATCCTCGTGGTCACTGCGGTAGGGCACCTTGACCAGTCCCCCGCCAAACCCCGTCACATGATAGTTAAACGTCGGATAGGCGCCATCGGATGTCACAACCCGGTCCCCCGGTGCGACCAGCAGACGGACAAGATAGCCCAGCAGCCCGTCGATGCCCTCACCGATGATCAGGTTCTTCTGGGTGGTGCCCAGCTTTTGCGCCAGCGCGGCCTTCAGATCGAAATTCGTCGCATCCGCATATTTCCAGATCTGCGTCGACTCGCGCGCCATCGCCTCGACCGCATCCGGGGATGGGCCAAAGACGCTTTCATTCGCGCCAAGACGGGCGCGAAAGGTATGGCCCATCTCGCGCTCCTGCACCTCGGGGCCGACAAACGGCACGGTTGCGGGAAGCGTCTGAACAAGCGGGGTGTAACGGGGTCCTGTCATGCGGGCACTATGCTCATCACGCGCGCGGGGGCAAGGGGGCAGGCGCCGCCACTCCGCTCGCTCCATCTCTTTCCGGAAACGCAAATTTCCCCGCCCCGGTCCGCGCCGCGCCGGGGCAGGGCTGCCATACCGCAGCCATACGGAATCCATACGCGAACCATACGCTTTCCATACGGCCCGAAACGGCCTAGACGGGGGCTCTGCATACCGGCAGAAATTCGCTCGGCGGCTTGACCCCAGACCGCTCTGGGGCCACCTTCCAGCCCGACCAGACACCGCGAAAGGCATCAGATTTGGCCCGTACCCCACCGCCCTTTGCCGGGTTCGAATGGATGATCGCCTGGCGCTATCTGCGCGCCAAAAGGGCCGAAGGCGGGGTCAGCGTCATGACCTGGATCAGCCTTGCCGGGATCACCCTCGCGGTCTTTGCCCTGATCGCGACCCTGGCCGTAAGAAGCGGATTTCGCACGGAATTTGTCGACACCATCCTTGGTTCCAGCGCCCATGTGACAGTCTATTACGCGGGCGAAGAGGACGAGTTTGGCCGCGTCTCACGCACCATTGCCGACTACGATGCGACGGCCGCAAAACTGGCGCAGGTGCCCGGCGTGATCCGCGCAGCACCGCTGGTCAAGGGTCAGGTCATGGCCACCGCGAACAACCGCAACGCCGGTGTCGAAGTCTTTGGCATATCTGAACAAAACCTCGAAACCATCCCCCGGATCGCCGACCCCGAAACCGCCCAGGGCGACATCACCCGGTTCAACGACGGCATCGCCATCGGGTCCGGCGTCGCGCGGGAAATCGGCGTGGGCCTTGGCGATTCCGTCAGGCTGATTTCGCCCGACGGCGTGAAAACCGCCTTCGGCACCAGCCCCCGGGTCAAGGCTTACGAGGTGGTCTATATATTCACCGCCGGGCGCTATGATATTGATCGCACACGGATTTACATGCCGATTGCCGAGGCGCAGCGGTATTTCAACCGCGACGGCGTGGCCGATGAATTCGAAATCTCGGTGCAGGATCCCGAACAGGCCGAAAGCTACGCCGCCGCCCTGCTGCAACAGGCGGGTGACCGCGCGCTGATCTGGACGTGGAAAGATGCCTCTGGCGGTTTCCTGCGCGCGCTGGAAATCGAAGACAACGTGATGTTCATCATCCTGTCGATCCTCGTGTTGATCGCAGCGATGAACATCGTCTCCGGCCTGATCATGCTGGTCAAGAACAAGGGCCGTGACATTGGCATCCTGCGCACCATGGGGCTTAGCCAAGGCTCTGTAATGCGGGTATTTTTTATCTGCGGCGCCTTCACCGGGCTGATCGGCACGGCGCTTGGCGTGATCTTCGGATGCCTCTTCGCGCTCTACATTGACCCGATCTTCAGCTTTGTGAATTACGTCTCTGGCGGCGGTGTCTGGGACCCATCGGTGCGTGGTATCTACCAACTGCCGGCCGAACTGCAGTTGGGTGATGTCCTGTCCGCCGTGGCGCTGTCTCTGGGCCTGTCGTTTATTGTCACCATCTTTCCTGCACGCCGTGCCGCGCGGATGAACCCGGTAGAGGCGCTGCGCTATGAATGACGTGACACTGCGCCTTGAGGGCATAGAAAAGATATATTTCAAGGGCTTGCCGAGCGAGGTGCAGGTCCTGCGCGGCGCGGATCTGACCGTTTCGCGGGGCGAAATCGTGGCCCTGGTCGCCCCCTCGGGTGCGGGCAAATCGACCCTGCTGCACATCGCCGGGTTGCTGGATACGCCCGACGCCGGAACGGTCGCCATCGCCGGCACCGACATGACCGGGTTGAATGACCGCAAACGCACGGCGGTTCGTTGCGCGGACGTCGGCTTTGTCTACCAGTTCCACCACCTGCTGCCGGAATTCACCGCGCTGGAAAACATCGTGCTGCCGCAACTGGCCAATGGCGCCACGACCAAGGCGGCAGAGGCGCGCGCCATGGAACTTCTGGACTCTGTCGGCGTGGCCGACCGCGCCAGTCACCGGCCCGCGGCCCTGTCGGGCGGGCAACAACAACGCGTCGCCTTTTGCCGCGCCATGGCGAATGGGCCCAAGCTTCTGCTGGCGGATGAACCCACCGGCAATCTGGATTCCGAAACCTCGGATCAGGTGTTCGGCGCGCTCATCGCCCTTGTCCGCGAAACCGGCATGTCGGCGGTGATCGCCACGCATAACCTTGAACTCGCGGGGCGAATGGACCGAATCTTGCGGCTTGATCAGGGGCTGTTGCGGGCAGGGTGACAGCGGGATTGCGCAAATATTGCTTTAAATCAATTGGTTATGCGTCACTTCACGCGCGCTGCGTCACCCAGACCCCCAGCGCCATCAGTGAAATCCCCGTGGCCCGGGTCAGGGTCAGCGGGCTGAGCCGCGCGCCGAACAGGCCGAAATGGTCAATGACGGCGGCGCTGAACAACTGCCCCAAAAGCACAAAGAACACCGCGTTTCCGACCCCGAATCGCGGTGCAATATAGGTGATCGACAGGATGTAGAAGGCCACCAACAGCCCGGCGGTAAACAGGTGTTTCGGCGTTCCCGCCACCCGGCCCAATGCCTGCGGCCCGGTCACAACCACAACTACAGACGTCGCCGCCAGCGCCACGCAAAACAGGATCGCCGCCGCCGCTGCGGGCGATCCAAGGCGCGTCCCCAGGGCGGCATTCAGCGCGGCCAGAACAGGAATGCCAAGTCCGGCGGCCAGCATTGTAAGGGCGGCAAGGGGCATGGCGGAGTCTCCGGATCTGGTGATCAAGGGCACAGGGCGCACAGCCGCGCCCCAAGTCCTGCCGTTACTTCTCGACCGCTTGTTGACGCTTATCAAGGCCCTCATTCCCGAATAGGGCTTGAATCGTTCGGGACCCCGGGCAAGAGATGGGGAAGTCATTATTCAAAGAGAAGGTCAGTGTGATGGTCCGGACATCGTTTGCGCTTAGCGCCTGTGCAGCCCTGCTGATCGCCGCCTGCGCGCCGCCCGACGCCATGCCGCAACCCGATGACGGGCGCAGCCTGTTTGTGGCGAATTGCGCAGTCTGTCATGGCAACGCGGCCAAGGGCGACGGCCCCATGGCCCGCGCGATGGCCAAGGCTCCCAAGGATCTGACCCTGATCTCGGTGCGGCACGGCGATAAATTCCCGCGGGCCAAGATCATGTCGACCATCGACGGCTATGCCCACTCAAAAACCATGACCGGACCGGGGATGCCGGAATTCGGTGCCCTGCTGGAAGGCGACCTTATCCCCTATGATTCCGGCGACGGCAGAATGACCCCGACACCACGCAAGCTTGTGGCGCTGGCGGAATACCTCGAATCCATTCAGGTGTCCCGCTAAGGCGGTTCGCACCGATACACGTAACGGACTACAGTTGATGCGCTTTTTGCCTGCCACCCTGCTGCTCTGTGCCTGCGCCCAGTTCCCCGAACTGGACAGCACACAGACGCCCGGCGTGGCAGATGCGCCCTATCCCCGGCTGGTCCCGATCGAAACCTTGCTGGTCTCGGATCCCCCACGGGCCACGCCGGAAATGCGCGCAGGCGTGCTGGCCCGGGCCGAAGCGCTGCGGGCGCGGGCCGCGCTGCTGGTCGGACCGGTGGTGGACGCACAAACCCAGAGCCGGATGGAAAGCGGCGTACCAGAAACCGAATAGGCCGATCCTTGATGCGGCTGCATCGGCGAATGCCGGACCGGGGGCCGACGGGCCTGTCGGCCTGTTGCACCCCCCCGGCGAACGGACTACAGCATCGCCTGAACAAAATCCGATCCCCGGACCTTATTTTCAGGAGAAATGCCATGACCGAACCCCTGCGCCTTGGAATTGCGGGTCTTGGTACGGTCGGGGCCGGGGTGATCAAGATCATCCGCCAGAAAGCCACCCTTTTGGCCGAACGCAGTGGTCGACCCATCGTCATCAGCGCTGTCGCGGCACGCAACCGGGACAAGGACCGTGGCGTATCGCTGGCCGGTTATGCCTGGGAAGATGACGCCGTGGCACTGGCCGTGCGCGACGATGTGGATGTCTTTGTCGAACTGATGGGGGGCAGCGACGGCCCCGCCAAGGCCGCGACCGAAGCCGCGCTTGCCGCGGGCAAGGATGTGGTCACCGCCAACAAGGCGATGCTGGCCCACCACGGTCAGGCGCTGGCCCAACTGGCCGAAGACAAGGGCTGCGTCCTGCGGTTCGAGGCTGCCGTGGCCGGGGGCATTCCGGTGATCAAGGCGCTGACCGAAGGCCTTGCCGGGAACGACATCGGCCGCGTGATGGGCGTGATGAACGGCACCTGTAATTATATCCTGACCCGCATGGAAAGTGCCGGTCTGACCTATGATCAGGCCTTTGATGAGGCGGACAAGCTTGGCTACCTCGAAGCGGATCCGAACCTTGACGTGGGGGGCATAGACGCGGGGCACAAGCTGTCGCTGCTGGCGGCGATTGCCTATGGCACGCAGGTCGCCTTTGATGCAGTCGAACTTGAAGGCATCGGCAAGGTGTCGATCGACGATATCCGTCAGGCTGCCGACATGGGCTACAAGATCAAGCTGCTGGGCGTCTGCCGCATGACCGGGCGCGGTCTGGAACAGCGCATGGCGCCCTGCCTTGTGCCCGCGACATCGCCTCTGGGCCAGCTGGACGGCGGCACGAACATGGTGGTGATCGAGGGCGATCAGGTCGGCCAGATCGTCATGCGCGGGGCAGGGGCAGGCGAAGGCCCGACCGCCAGCGCCGTCATGGGCGACGTGCTGGACATTGCCCGTGGCACGCGACTGTCGACCTTTGGTCAGCCCGCCTCTTCGCTGAAGCCCGTAACGCCGTCCAGGGTTGCCAGCCCCGCGCCCTACTACCTGCGCATGGGGCTGATCGACAAACCTGGCGCGCTGGCCAAGGTCGCGACCGCGCTTGGGGATGCCGGGATTTCGATCAACCGGATGCGCCAGTACGACCACACCAACGATGCGGCCCCGGTGCTGATCGTCACGCACAAGACGACTCGCGCCGCGCTGGATGTCGCGCTGGCCGCAATGGCCAATACCGGCGTTGTGTCGGGTGAACCGGTGGCCCTGCGCATCGAAAGTGTCTGACGCGCCAGTCCCGGCGGCACTGGCGGTTGTCCTGCGCGGTGCAGAGGTGCTTCTGGTGCGCCGCCGCAATCCGCCGGATGCCGGGCTCTGGGGCTTTCCGGGGGGCAAGGTCGATCCGGGCGAAACGCTGGAACAGGCCGCCCTGCGCGAACTGATTGAGGAAACCGGCGTCACCGCACGGTTGCGCGCCTCTCTGGGGCATCTGGACATTGCCGCCGAGGGCTATCGCTTTCGCCTTGATATCGCCCTCTGTGACTACGTTTCCGGAACCGCCCGTCCCGCCGATGATGTGGACGCTGTGCATTGGTTTCCCCGTACCCATGTGATCGCGGGCCGACTGATGGCCAGCCGCGATGTCGACAGGGTCTGCCTGCGTGCCACAGGACACAACTGTTAGCGACGAAACCAACGTCGCGCCGCCTTGCACCAAGCCTGTGGCGCAGGGTAGGTGTTGCCGGACTGCCAAAAGCATATTGGAATTTCCCCATGTCCACGCCCATCGACTTCAATGACCGCATGCTCTCGCTGGGTCTTGCCCGCGTTTCCGAAGCCGCTGCCATCGCCTCGGCCAAACTGATCGGGCGCGGCGACGAAAAAGCCGCTGATCAGGCGGCCGTCAACGCCATGCGCAGCCAGCTGAACATGCTGGACATTGCCGGCGTCGTGGTGATCGGTGAAGGCGAACGGGACGAGGCACCGATGCTGTTCATTGGCGAAGAGGTCGGCACGGGCAAGGGCCCCGGGGTGGACATCGCGCTTGACCCTCTCGAAGGCACGACCCTGACGGCCAAGGATATGCCCAACGCCCTGACGGTGATTGCCATGGGGCCGCGCGGGTCGATGCTGCACGCGCCGGACGTCTACATGGACAAGCTGGCCATTGGCCCGGGCTTTGCCGAAGGGGTCGTGACGCTCGACATGTCCCCGGCTGAACGGGTCGCGGCCCTGGCCAAGGCCAAGAATTGCGATCCTTCGGACATCACCGTCTGCATTCTGGAACGCCCCCGGCACGAAGATATGATCCAGGAGGTGCGTAGCACCGGCGCTTCGATCCGGCTGATCACTGACGGGGATGTGGCTGGTGTCATGCACTGCGCCGAACCGGATGTGACGGGCATCGACATGTACATGGGTTCCGGCGGCGCGCCCGAGGGTGTGCTGGCCGCATCGGCGCTGAAATGCATGGGCGGGCAGATCTACGGTCGCCTGCTGTTCCGCAACGAAGATGAAGCGGCCCGCGCCCGCAAGGCCGGGATCACCGATCTGGACCGGATCTATGCGCGCGATGACATGGTGACGGATCACGTGATCTTTGCCGCGACCGGCGTTACGTCAGGCTCGCTCGTTGCGGGGATCAAGCGGGAAGTCGGCTATCTGACCACCGAAACGATCCTGATGCGGTCGAAAACCGGGTCGGTACGGCGCATGACCTACCGCAACCCGACACGCTGATCCTTCAGGCGTTGCGACGGTTGCGTCGCCGGGTTCTGCGTATTTTGAAAGAGAAGAAGCTGGGCATCACGCCCGGGGTGGGGCAGGCATGAGCTATCTTGGCGTGGAGTCATCTTTGACGGGGCGGCGCTGGGTCGGCCCGGCGCCCGAAGTCACCCGACAAGCCGAAGCCATGGCGCAGCAGACGGACCTGCCCCCGGCGCTGTGTCAGGCGCTGGCGCGGCTTGGCGTGCCGACCGAGGAGGCGAAGGCCTACCTTGCGCCGACCCTGCGCGATCTGTTGCCCGACCCGCGATCCCTGCGCGACATGGAAAAGGCCGCAGCCCGGGTGCTGCAGGCGTCCGAGCGGCGCGAACGGGTGGCGATATTTGCGGACTATGACGTTGACGGCGGCACCTCTGCGGCGCTGCTGATCGACTGGTTCCGCCAGTTGGGTCAGAACGTCACCCTTTATGTCCCTGACCGGATCGACGAAGGATACGGCCCCAACGACGCCGCCATGGCCGAACTGGCCGCCGCGCATGATCTGATTGTCTGTGTGGACTGTGGCACGCTTAGCCACGGGCCAATTGCTGCCGCCAAAGGCGCGGATGTCGTCGTTCTGGATCACCATCTGGGGGGAGAGACCCTGCCAGATGCGCTGGCGGTGGTGAACCCCAACCGGCAGGACGAATCCGGGGACCTGGCGCATCTCTGCGCGGCGGCTGTCGTTTTCCTCGTACTGGTCGAGGCAGGTCGGCAAATACGCGAGGCAGGGCGCAAGGGCCCGGATCTCATGGGGGTGCTGGATCTTGTCGCGCTGGCAACGGTCGCGGACGTGGCACCACTGAAGGGCGTCAACCGGGCGCTGGTGCGTCAGGGGCTCAAGGTCATGGCCCGGCGTGAACGTGTCGGTCTGGTGGCGCTGTCGGATGTGGCCCGGCTCGATACCGCGCCGACATCCTATCACCTTGGCTTTGTGCTGGGCCCCCGGGTCAATGCCGGCGGGCGGATCGGGCAGGCGGACCTTGGCGCGCGGCTGCTGGCCTGCACGGACCCGCACGAGGCGCAGGCCATGGCCGAACGGCTTGACCTTCTCAACACCGAACGTCGCGAGATCGAAGGCGCCGTGCGTGCCGCAGCACTGGCACAGGCCGAGGAACGCGGGCTGGACGGACCGCTGGTCTGGGCTGCGGGCGAAGGCTGGCACCCCGGTGTCGTGGGCATCGTCGCATCGCGCCTGAAAGAGATGACCAACCGCCCCAGCATCGTCATCGGCCTGGACGGGGACGAGGGCAAAGGCTCTGGCCGTTCGGTCGCCGGTGTCGACCTTGGCGCGGCGATCCAGCGGCTGGCTTCTGAGGGGCTGCTGCTGCGGGGCGGCGGGCATAAGATGGCCGCAGGCCTCACGGTAAAGCGTGACAGCGTAGAGGCAGCGATGACGCGCCTTGGCACTTTGCTGGAGCGTCAGGGCGCAGGGCAGGGTGGCGCGGTCGACTTGCGGCTGGACGGCATCCTGATGCCCGGTGCGGCCAGTCTGGAGCTTCTGGAACAGCTCGAGGCGGCAGGTCCCTTCGGTGCCGGCGCGGCGGCGCCCCGCTACGTCTTTCCGGATGTGCAGATCGGATTTGCAAAGCAGGTCGGACAGAGCCATCTCAAGATTTCGTTCGGTGACGGCCTTGGTGCGCGGATCGATGCAATCTGCTTTGGCGCGCTCGATGGACCGCTCGGCCCGGCGCTTCGCGATCACGGCGGGAAACGATTCCATCTGGCTGGTCGGCTTGAAGTAAATGAGTGGGGCGGGCGTCGTTCTGTCCAGTTACGGCTGGAAGATGCGGCCCCTGCTGGGGCCGCTGCGTGACATCCGTCACTTAAGCCTTTGTTATTCATGTCTTCCCCGATTGTTTTCGACAATTTGACGGGGACACGGAAAAACTTTTGCATCGAAGGCGTTTTTTCCAAAATTAGCGCTTGCGCATGTAGCAGGGTTTCCCTAAAACCCGCCTCACGCCAAGGCATGGCCCGTTCGTCTATCGGTTAGGACGTCAGGTTTTCAACCTGAAAAGAGGGGTTCGACTCCCCTACGGGCTGCCACTTTACCTTAAAGACGCTTGATTTATTGGTCTAGCTGTCTTCGAGTAGCGCCTGATAATCGGGCAGTGGGCACCTTGCCACTTCTTGGCCTCCTCGACGCGCTCAATGCTGATCTCGGTAACGCACCTTCGCTCGATGTATCGGGCGTGGGGAGCCGACGACTTGAAATCTGAGTACGAGAGCCGCGCAGCAATCCCATAGACTGACGCGGCGAACTCATGCGCTGTCGTCTTCAGAATGCCGTGCTGGGAGCTTGTTAGCCGCGTCTTTTTTGGGTTGTGCCGGTCTTCTGTCGACCACCCCCACATCCTTGAAAAAGCTGCCTTGGACTGCTCACTTCGCGATCCTGTTTCAAGGCTCTTCTTGGACGCGGATGGCGCGCCCTTTCCACTGACTAGAAAGGCATTTTGATGTCATTCCCGCAGGTCACGCTCCTATATGAGCTCGCGCATAATCGGCACCCTCGGCATCATCCCCGCCCAGAAACAGAGGATTTCTGCGCAAGTTCTACGACCATGTCCCGTTACAAACGGGAGGATTGCGCGGCGACCCTCCGACATCAAAAGGTTCACTGCTTATATGACCGGGAAATTCTCTGGCGCGTGCACTGTTTCAGCGGCCTGTCAGGTCGAAGCCAATCGATCAGGAATAGAAATGGGGATATCAAGTTTTCTCTTTAACTTGAATCAGCGCTTTGGACACCGCACGGAGAAGGTCCAGGCGGCTTACCGGTTTCATCAGCCGGATATCCGAGGGCTTTAACCCATTGCCGTGTATTGTTGCCTCTGACGCGTAGCCGGACAGGAAGATGCATGGGATGTCCGGATCTATCGACCGGATCGCTTTTGCCAAAGCAGGACCCTGAAGTTTGCCGGGCATAACAACGTCTGACAGGAGAAGGTCAAACCGGCCGGAGGATTTGAATTTCTGCAAACCTTCATCGCCGCTTGTTGCGGTCGTTACCGCATATCCTGCACCCTCCAAAACGCGTTTCAGGATGCGGATGACATCTTTTTCATCCTCTACAACGAGGATTTCGGCGCGTTTGCCTACTGGATGAAGCGGTTCGGTAATCTCACTTTGGGGGGGCGTTTCGGGTTGCATCGCGGCCTTGAAGTATAGCTTGAATGTCGTCCCAACACCAACTTCGGAATGTACGCGGATCGCGCCACCGGATTGTTTGATAAATCCATGCACCATCGAAAGCCCCAAGCCAGACCCTTGGCCAACGGGCTTGTCGGTGTAGAAAGGCTCAAAGATTGCGTCGATCTTTTCGGGCGGAATGCCGTGTCCGGTATCACTGATCGCCAGCATTACATAGCGGCCGGGCGCTATATCCTCGTCTCGCTGATTGAAGTATTCTTCGCCGATCCTCATATTTGCGGTCTCGATTGTCACCTTGCCGCCTGCGGGCATTGCATCGCGCGCGTTCAGTAGAATGTTGATGATCGCGTTCTCGACTGAGGCGGCGTCCAATTCAACATCCCAAATCCCGGCCATGAGCGCGTTTTCGACATCGATCGTTTCGGGCAAAACCCGGCTGGCCCAAGCCATCGTCTTTTGAATGCTCTGGTTCAGATTCAGGCGCCTGGGTTCAAGATGGGCGCGCCGGGAAAAACTGAGCAGGTTTTTTGTCAGATCCGCGCCGCGCTTGGTTGCCTTGATTGCTTCTCCAATAAGGTCCCGCCAGTCATCGGCCTGTCCATTTTCGAGGCTCAGCTCCAGATTTCCAAGAATAATGGCCAGCAAGTTGTTGAAATCATGTGCCACGCCACCAGTAAGAGTGCCAAGTGCTTCGATGCGCTGCGACTGGCGCAGACGTATCTCGGCCTGGCGCAATTCGGTTAAATCTATGCTGGTGCCGACATTTTCGACCACGTCACCGTTGTGATCAAAAATCGGCTCTTCGAATTCCCGGATATACCTTATCTCGCCGTTTGGACGCACTGCACGATATTCAAAAATAAGGGCCTCACCAGAGTTTATCCGGCCGATAGCGTCCAGGACGATGTGGTGATCATCACTGTGCACGTAGAAAAGTTCCGGATTCGGTCCAGCTGCCCTAGCGCAATATTCGTCAGGTGTGAGGCCAAAATGCGCGGCGTGCTGATCCGAGCAGAAATCACAATTTCCGGTTTTCACACTGAATGAGTAGTGGCCGACGCCTGCGATACGGACGGCGGTGCTTAGCCTTGCTTCGCTCTCGGCAACCTTGGTAGCCTGCCTGCCCTTTTCAACCTTCTCTCTGTCCAGCAAGGATTCGAGGATTTTTTCGTTTTCGCGCAAGGATTTTACGCTGGTATCGCGCTGGTCTTTCAAACGCCCAAGTAGGGTGCCGATGGAAAAGATCAGCGCCGAACCAATAGCTGCTTGCGGTACACCCCCCGTTAGACTGGGGGGGCCAAATTGTTCAAAATACGCTCGGACGACAAATAGTGCTCCCATGCTTCCGGCAAGAAGCCCGGCGCGCTGTCCACCAAAAGCGCCTGCAATTGTGACGCAGACAATAATAGTTAAAAACGGTACGGGAACAGAAATCCCAGTGCCCATGCTGGTCTCAACCAAAAGGATCGCAACGGCGGCGGGGAGGGCCCATAGCAGTTTGGTCAGCATGGTGCGATCCGGGCTAAGCAGTTGCTTCCAATCATTTAATGCAGCGCCTCTCGACCTCACCAGACCACTCGTCACAGGACAACACGGCGTCCTTACAGATGCGTGAACTCTAACGACGCAAGGTGCAATGTGTTGGATAATTTTGCAAACTGATTACACAAAAGGTGCTAGTGAGCTATAAATGACTATTCTCTTGGACCGTCGGCGTAGTAAAAATCACGATGCATATGGGGCTGTCCGTGTAAAATATATCCTAGTAGCTAATAAAATTCGTCGCCACACAAACCCTTGCTAGCGGGTGTCTGAGTTCCTCAGGAACATGCTCTGTTGAGGTCTCGCGACACGGTCGTGGTCATAGGCCGGGGGGCAAGCAGGCATTGATATTTCTTGGATCGAAGAAAACCGATACATGAAGAGTCAAACCCGCTTAGCCCGTTTGACAATCTGCCCTGAGGGGCCAGGATTTTTTGATATTGGGAAGGAAAATGGTGGGCGACCCTGGAATCGAACCAGGCGTGCGTCTCCGCGAGGGAGTTACAGTCCCCTGCCACACCTTGCGGCCTGTCGCCCACTGTCAATGCACCGGGGTGCGTTGACGTGAGGGGGTGATTACTCGGGCATAAATCCGGCGTCAACCGGAAAATCCCTTGCGGTCGTCGTCGGCTTTGCCCATGGTCCCGCGGATCTCGAAAAGGGCCGGAACATGGTGAAAAAACCCAAATGGGTCGTGGAAAAAGAACAGTCGCGCAAGGCGTCGGCGGCTGAGACGGTGTGGCTTTTCGGGCTGCATGCGGTGCGCGATGCTCTGATGAACCCGAAACGCGAAAAGCTGCGGCTGATCGTGACGCTGAATGCGCAGAGCAAGCTGGAGGACGCGATCGCCACCGCAGGGATCGAACCCGAAATCAGCGATCCACGCCGGTTTTCCGCGCCGCTGGATCCGCAGTCTGTGCACCAGGGGGCCGCGCTTGAGGTGAAGGCGCTGAATTGGGGGCGGCTGGAAGATGTGGCATTGGGCGACGGCACGCGTCCGCCACGGGTGCTTTTGCTGGACCGGGTGACTGATCCGCATAACGTCGGCGCGATTCTGCGTTCGGCCGAGGTATTCGGTGCCTGTGCGGTTATCGGCACGCTACACCACAGCGCGCCCGAGACCGGGGCCCTTGCAAAAACAGCCAGCGGCGCGCTGGAACGGCAGCCCTACCTGCGGGAACGCAATCTGGCCGATACGATGGAGCGGCTGAAGGTCATGGGCTATTTCATCGTGGGACTGGATGGCGAGGCCGAGCAGACCATCGAATCCGCGCTGGAAGGTCGGCGTGACCGGGCCGTGGCGCTGGTGCTGGGGGCCGAGGGGCCGGGGCTGCGTGAAAAGACCAAAGAGACTTGTGATGCCTTGGTGAGGATCGATTTCGCGGGCGATTTCGGGTCGCTCAACGTGTCCAACGCAGCGGCGGTGTCGCTTTATGCGGCGCGTGGTTAAGGTTCGTCGGCCAGCCAGCCGATGAACCGCCCCTTGGTCAGCCAACTGAACCCGAAGGCGAGCAGCGCGATGGCTTCTGCCCAGAACGTGAAGTTACTGGCGTCATAGGAGCAGTCTTTTGCGCCTATGCAGGCCGCGTATTTGAAGATCAGTGCAAAAACGGCGGCAAAGATGGTGATGCCCGATGTGACGTAGATCACGTTGCGCATCTTTTTCTTGAAGCCGGTTGAGGTGGCGGTCTTCATCGACTTGGCCGATTGTACGCGCGTGAAGACGAATAGCGAAAAGTAGCCGAGGATTGAGAACATCACGCCAGCGGCCAGGCTGTGGATCAGCGCAGTGAAAGGGATGCCGGAGATCGCCCCAAGGTCAAAGCCGATGACCGCCTGATTGACACTCTGTGTTCCGCTCCTAAAAAGTCCACTGCCAGGCGCGGCCACGTAAAAGGCGCGCATCGTATCGTCAGACAAAGAGCAGCCTGACCCGTTTGTGGGCATGAGGGCGATCAGAAATGCCATTGCCCCGGCGATCTGGGCCAGCCGCAGGTCGCGTTGGCTGAAACGGCGGTATTCATCGACCTGGCTGACCGCCTCAACGCCTACGGCGGCATCGGGGACGGTGAAGAAGAACAGCATGAGCATGCCGATCAGGAACAGCGCGCCGACAAAAAGATCGCCGCCGATGGGGCTGTAGTAATAGTGGCTGATCGAATCCAACCCGTTGTTCTGCGCGCAGGTACCCAGCAGAAAACCGGGCAGCCAGACCGCAAGCGGCAGGCAGGCCGCTGTGTAACCGACGCCAAGGTTCACCCGGCGCAGGCTGACGGTGAAAGGCAGGGAATCGATTGGCGCCAGGTTGGACCGTGCAGGGGCGATGGGGGCTGTCAAATCTGCTGCGACCGGGTCGCTATCGCGGGAATCGGGCATGTTTGAAATCCATTTTCATCAATTTGAATAGTGTATCACAGGCTGCGCGTTTGTGCCGTTTTCCTTTGCAGGGATGGCTCTTGTCGCGCCCCCATGGGCAGCTCGCCGTCCCTGACGGTGCGATCGCGCGCGCTAATCAGCCCTGACTGCCCCAGTGCCATACGCTTTGGCGGCTCCTCGCCCCGTCACGTCGCACTGGTCAATTGCGTCTGTGTGGCTTATCTGGCGCGTAACCCTTGGCCGCACCCGTGGCGGCGACATTTGCGGAGGTCCCATGGCGGATTACGAAACCCCCGGTTCAGTCGAAGAAAGCTGGAAAGACGCGATCTCATCCGTCGAAGAGATCATCGAAGATGCACGAAACGGGCGCATGTTCATTCTGGTCGATCACGAAGACCGCGAGAATGAAGGCGATCTGGTGATCCCGGCGCAATGGGCGACGCCGGATGCGGTGAACTTCATGGCGCTCTACGGACGCGGCTTGATCTGCCTTGCGATGACTGCCAACCGTGTCGAACAGTTGGGCCTGAAGCTCATGTCGACCAACAATTCGTCGCGCCACGAAACGGCTTTCACCACCTCGATCGAGGCGCGCGAAGGGGTGACAACCGGCATTTCCGCTGCTGACCGGGCCAAGACCATCGCCGTGGCGATTGACGCCTCAAAGGGTGAACAGGACATCGCGACGCCGGGGCATGTGTTCCCTCTGCGCGCGAAAGATGGCGGCGTGCTGGTGCGTGCGGGCCATACCGAAGCGGCGGTGGATGTGGCACGGCTTGCCGGTCTGAACGCGGCCGGTGTGATCTGCGAGATCATGAACGAAGACGGTACAATGTCGCGGTTGCCGGAACTGGTCGCGTTTTCGCAGCGCCACGGGCTGAAGATCGGCACGATCAGTGATCTGATTTCCTACCGGCGGCGCAACGACAACCTTGTGCGGGTGCGCAAGGAAGAAGTGATCACCTCCGAATTCGGCGGCGAATGGAACATGCGGATTTACACGGATGAAACCCATGGCGACGAACACATCGTCCTGACCAAGGGCGACCTTTCCGGCGACGCGCCGATACTGGTGCGCATGCACGCCATGGACCCGATGCTGGACGTGATCGGCACCGGACCAAAGGGTCGTGCGTCCGAGTTCCATCACGCGATGGAGGCCGTCGCCCGCGAGGGACGCGGTGTTGTCGTGCTGCTGCGTGACACGGCGATGAAGCTGGACCACCATGATGACGTGTCGCCCAGAACACTGCGCCAGTATGGCCTGGGCGCGCAGATTCTGTCCTCACTTGGACTGTCGAAATTGACGCTGCTGACCAATTCGCCGACGCCCAAGGTTGTCGGGCTTGAAGCCTATGGTCTGGAAATCACTGGAACCCAGAAAATCTCGGAGCTTGGATAATGGCCGCTAGTGAAGCGCACTACACCCTGCCGCGCGCAGAATTCGACAAGCCGGTGAAGATGCTGATCGTGGTCGCGCCCTATTACCGCGCCATCGCCGATCAGCTGTTGGCTGGCGCACGGGCCGAGATCGAAGCATCCGGCGGGACACACGAAACGGTCGAAGTGCCCGGAGCGCTGGAGGTTCCGACCGCCGTCGGCATCGCCGAACGGCTCAGCAACTTTGACGGCTATGTCGCGCTGGGGTGCATCATCCGGGGTGAGACGACTCATTACGACACGGTGTGCAACGATTCCTCGCGCGGGCTCGCACTGCTGGGCCTGCAGGGGTTGTGTATCGGCAACGGCATCCTGACGGTCGAGAATATGGCCCAGGCTGAAGCGCGCGCCGAGGCGGCAGGACAAAACAAGGGTGGCGGTGCTGCCGCTGCGGCCTTGCATCTGATCGCGCTCAGCCGTAAGTGGGGCGGCCAGCGCGAGGGCGTGGGGTTCAAACCCGCCCGGGACGAATACCAGATCGCTGCAAGCATCAAGGGCAAGACCTCCGCATGACCACGCCATCCACCGCCCCTTCGGGGAACATGAAGCGCAAGATGAAATCGGCGGCACGGCTCTATGCTGTGCAGGCGCTGTTCCAAATGGAGCATTCCAGCCAGACCGTCGATCAGGTGCGGCTCGAGTTTCTGGATCACCGCTTTGGCGAGATCTATGAGGGCGACGAGATGATGGAAGGCGATGTCGATCTGTTTACCAAAACGATCGAGGATGCCGTGGCCTGGCAGGGCAAGATCGACCAGATGGCTGACCGCGCCATCGTTGCGAAATGGGCGATTGCACGGATCGACCCGACGATCCGCGCACTTTTCCGCGCCGCCGGGGCCGAGCTGGTCAATTCCGACACGCCGCCACGGGTCGTGATCAAGGAATACGTTGATATTGCCGGCGCGTTCTATCCTGATGGCAAGGAACCCAGCTTTGTGAATGCGGTGCTGGATCACATGGCGCGCGAGGCGCGTCCCGAAGCATTCTGACCAGGCATGTCTGTCCAGCGTTTCCGGAACAAAGCCCGCCCCGGGGATTGAACGGCTTTTCATTGCAGACCACTGATAATAGCGCTCCAGTATTCTGGCGCGCTATTTCTATTTTCGGCACGGCCCATGGTGATGGCTCACATCCTCAAAATACACTCATCTGTGCCAGGTGAGGGGCGTTTGTACCGTTACCCGCGCAGTTTATCCGCGCCCGGAAAGATTTTGCGTTGCACTCGGAAGCGTCAGGCTGGATTTGAAATGTCGGCGTTTCAATCGGTTGCATGGTGGTCTGGTATTTTTCGTGAGGGATGATCGTGACATAGGATAGGAAGTGACGCTGCTAAAAATATGTAGCTGCCATCCGGAAGCTTCGGGATCTGCAGGCGTTCGTGAAGAGGATCGAAGCGGGGCCGAGATCAAAGGCCTTTTGTGGATCCTCTTAGCGAAATGCCGCAGCGCCCATGAGACCGGTCCCGGGACTGCGTTTCAGATTGCAAAAAACGCCCCCCATTTCTGGCGGGCGTTCTTCAGTGGCGGGAACCGCAGCAACCGTGTGGTTATCTCATTCCCGAGGACCTGTATGTACAGGTGGGCGTCAGGTAACCGGACCAGGATCCGGACAGAGCCAACTCCCTCGGAATTGCTTAAGGCCACCGGAATGCAACCATAAACGAGAAGAGCAGAAACCCGCCACCGCACAAGTTAGGCGCTGGGTGGACCTTCGACAAGGGGCATCGGCGCGGATTGTGTGTCAGTTTTACAGCTTCGTTCCCAAAGCATACTTTTCCCCGAGTCGGGATGGCGGTCGCCGCCGGGTCGGCCTGTCCTGCGCTATTATTCCGAACCGACAAATCCATAGCGTTCAAGCTCTTCGGGTAGAAGAATATAAATCTCGTCCGAGGGTGTGGTCAGCGCGTGTCGCATGACCAGTGGGTCTATTCCCATTTCTTCTAGATAGATCATAACCTCGCCCTGACCGCGCTGGATGTCTTCGACTGCGGCAAAGGCGGGCAAGAGGGAGCTTTTACCAAAATAGTGCTGGTGAACCCCGACCGACGCGCCTTCGGCTATCTGCCGTCCGACGCCGCCGACAAACAGGTAGGGGCACGCGGAATAGCAGAATTCGCCGTCCAGTATCCGGGTATCGATCCCAACTTCGCGCAGGTATCGCCCCAGTTCCAATGCAGCCTGCACCGATCCGCCGGGGCTTTGCAGTATCAGCGTCTCGATCGGCGTTTCGGCGGCGTCGATCTGGGCGCGGATGCGCGCAGCATCGCCGCTTTCAATGCCGCCCTCCAGCCGCCACATGCCGCCGCTGTCCTGTGTCAGGGTCAGTCGGTCGGGCAGGGCATCCGCGTCCCGGAGGGGGGACTGTGGCGGGCGGTCGCGGGAGGGGTTGAATGTGCGGCGCTGATCCCCGGGGTGCACTGGTTCGCTGAGTCGGGGGGCGCTAGGGCCGAAATTCGGCAACCGGAAGCCGCCTTCGCGTATGTCGTCCAGCACCAGCAGCGCGCCGATGCCAAGCTGGACCACCAACGCGCCGGTCAGCACCCGCGAAATCGAGAAACTGCGCATCAGGCGGTTTTTCCCGGGAGGCGGGAGATGTCTGCGTGTTGGGCGGCGGAGTCGGCTGGGGTTTCTGCGCTGCCTTCAGCCACCGTCGTCGATGGCTCAGGTGCCGCAGCCTGCGCTGTCAAGGCGGGGTCCGGTCGAAAGCTGATCGCCTCTTCGACATCGCGCACGGCGCTAAGGGCAGCCCGTAGTTCGGCAATGGTCATGGTGTCCTCGACCCCAACGCCTTCACGTCCCGATCGGATGGCGGATTGGGTAATGGCAAGGATAAAGACAAGAACGGCAGGCAGCAGGTCAATGGCAATGGCGCCGGCCCAGGACGGCACGAAATTGCGGGCATAAAGGATTACGGCGTCGGCCGAAGAGATCGGCGTATAGGTAACCTCTTCCGCCGGTTGCAGGGCCAGAACGTCTTGTGCGGCCCGTTCCAGCGTCGTGGCGCGCTGCGAAAGTACCTCAAGGACGGATGTGATAGTGGCGGCCTGGCTGCCACGGTTCGCCTCTGTCCCGCCGTCGAGCTCCGGCAGGACGACCGAGGCCGACAGGTCCTGCGCCGCGCGTTCGACCAAAGCCGCGACAGAAAGCTGGCGCATCTGCGCGATGAGGCCCTGCAGCTGCACGGCGGATTCAGAGAATTCGACCGAGCGCGCCTCGACCGGGCCGGGTTCAACGGTAAGGGCACGCATCCGCGACAGGATGCTGTTGCCTTGGGCAAAGGCCTGTTCAACCAGCGGCGTCTGGGCGGCGATCTGTGCCTCAAGGCCAGAGAGTTCAGAGGCTTTCTGCCGCAACACGCGGAACACCGCGCCGCGCCCTGCAAGGCCGGACAGCGAACCGGCGGCCTCTTGTTCGGAAAGGTCTTCAAAACTTTGGCGGACGCGGGCGACATCGCGTTCCAACGACTGACCGGTCAGAGCAACCTCGTGTACCCGTTCCAGTGACGACTGGTAGTCCTGCACGGTCTTGGCAAGGTGCTGTTCAACGGCCGCCGATCCGGCCAGCGCTGCCGCATTGAGCCAGGAAGACA
The DNA here is from genome assembly GCF_900188035.1 of Puniceibacterium sediminis. Taxonomy (GTDB): domain Bacteria; phylum Pseudomonadota; class Alphaproteobacteria; order Rhodobacterales; family Rhodobacteraceae; genus Puniceibacterium; species Puniceibacterium sediminis. The sequence continues at coordinate 153,052 of NZ_FZNN01000001.1, forward strand.
TGGCGATGATCGCCAGAGAGCCAAGGCCCATGGAGGCCAGCAACCCGGCCTTTGCCCCCTTGGACCGCACCGCCGGGAAAAGCCGCATGAGGTAGGACCAGAATACGAAAATACCGACTGACACCGCGACGGAATAAGCGATCGCGGCAAAGACCGACATCGCGCCGTTGTCATCGAGGAGCGTGGAAACCCCAAGGTAGGTGTAGATCCCCGAGGCCACGGCCAGAACGCCCAATGCGGTGCCCGAGAAGGTTTCGAGCCAACTGAGGTGGTTTTCCAACTCGCGGGCATAGCGCACGCCGCGCGCCTGGGCCGAGGTCAGCCTGGTGTCTTCGGTCATGTCGGCTCCTTCGAGGGATACGTATTTTGCATAATCTAAGCGTCAGTGGCCACGATGGAAGGGTTCTGTGGTGGGGGTTGCATTTGTTCACCTATTGTTCGTACATTTACCTATGTCCATGCAGCCTGATATTCCCCTGATGCCCGGCCAGTTGCTGGCACGCGGCGTGTGCCGCCACCTGGCGAGCCACGGATTTTCCGTGATCGAAGAGTTCACGCCAGAGCGCGGCAAGCGGGTCGATGTAATGGCGCTGGGTCCGAAGGGCGAAATCTGGGTGGTCGAATGCAAGTCGAGCCGCGCGGATTTCATGTCGGACGTCAAATGGCAGGGTTATCTTGACTGGTGTGACAGATACTTCTGGGCCGTGGATCAGGAATTTCCCACCGATCTGCTGCCCGAGGGCACCGGTCTGATCATCGCGGATGCCTACGATGCCGAAATCCTGCGAATGGCACCCGAGGCAAAGCTGGCAGGGGCGCGGCGCAATGCCCTGATTCGCCGGTTCGCCGCACATGCTGCGCAGCGGCTGCAATTACTACGGGATCCCGACTTTGGGCTGGGATCGAGTTAGCGCTTGCCGCGCGGCTTGACCTTGCGGGCGGCGGCGGCGGCGGCGCGGATTTCCTCGGCGATTTCGTCGGCCTCTTCGGGCGTGAAGTCCATCGGGATTTCGAGTTGATCGGTCAGGACGAAGAGACGCACCATGCCAATATCGGTGGGACCTATCTGAAGGTTGGCTTCGACGTCGCGTTCGGTATTGATGCTCATGGCGCGCTCCGGGGGCGGGGGCCGCGCATCCGCCCATGCAGGCGTCTTTGCGGCGGTCTGTATCAAGGGCGTTTCCCTACGATGCAGACCGTTGAAATGCAAGCGCGGACCGGGTTACCTAATGCCATGGTGGTAACGTTGCGAGATCTGGAAGCAGGCGATGTCGGCTGGCTGGTTGCGCAGCACGGCGAACTTTACGCGCGTGCCGAAGGCTTTGACGAAAGCTTTGGTCCGCTGGTGGCTGGTATCCTTGAAACCTATCAACGTGAACGGGATCCTGCCTGCGAACGGGCCTGGATCGCCGTGGAGGACGGTCAGCGGCTGGGGAGCATCTTTTGCGTTCGCCAAGATACAGAAACCGCCAAGTTGCGGCTGTTCCTTCTGACGCCTGCCGCTCGCGGAAAGGGGCTTGGCCTGAGGCTGTTGCAGGCCTGCATGGGCTACGCACGCGAAACGGGATATCGCCGCATGGTGCTCTGGACCCACGAAAGCCACAAGGCGGCCTGCGCGCTTTATGCCCGTAACGGCTGGCGGCTGGTCGAGTCGAATCCGGTGCACAGTTTCGGCGTGGATCTGGTGGAGCAGACTTGGGAGGTCGACCTTTAATCGACGTCGATTGTCTGGCGCAGGACACCCGTGCTGCGATCGAAGATCAGTATGTGATTGTCGCCCGTCACCACCGCGTACCAGTCCGGCCCTTGGGTGAATGCCGTGGCTGTGGCCCCGTCCGGCAAAGTGATTGTATCGGGCAAAGGCGCACTGCGGTCACGGTAGCGGATGACAATCAGCGTGATGATGATTAGAAGCCCGACGATCATGGTGGCTGTCAGCGTCGTGACAAGCAACCGCAGGAATTTCAGATTGGCCGGCTCGGGCAGGGGCGGCTCGGGGGTATCGGTCATGGCGTCCAACGTTTTGCGGGTGGTGATTGGCGCGGCACCGCCGCCGCGCCTTGATAAGGCGCTGGCGCGCGATGTGCCAGAGGAAGCGGCGCTGTCGCGCACAAGGCTGGCCCGGCTGATCGCCGAGGGCCATGTGTCCTGCGGCGGCGCTGCACTGGCCGATCCCAAGGCCAAGGTGGCCGAGGGTGACGAAATCGACATCGTTCTGCCGGAAGCCGAAGAGAGTCATATCGGCCCCGAGCCGATAGCCCTGGACATCGTCTATGAAGATGCGGACCTCATCGTCGTGAACAAACCCGTAGGCATGGTGGTGCATCCGGCGCCGGGTTCGCCCTCGGGGACGCTGGTAAACGCCCTGCTGCATCATTTCGGCGGCAATCTGTCCGGCGTGGGTGGCGAAAAACGCCCTGGGATCGTGCACCGCATCGATAAGGATACCAGCGGGTTGCTGGTGGTGGCTAAATCGGACCGCGCCCATCATGGCCTCGCGGCCCAGTTCGAGGCTCATACAGCGGCACGATCCTACCTCGCGCTTTGTTATGGGGTGCCAGACACCGGTGATCCCCGGCTGCGTGGTATCCGCGGGGTGTCGGCCGAGCCGGGGGCGGTGATCAAGGTGACGACTCAACTGGCGCGGCACCGGACGGACCGGCAGAAACAGGCTGTGTTCTTTGGACAGGGCAGACATGCGGTGACGCGGGCGCGAGTGCTCGAGAGTTTTGGGACACCGCCGACCCTCGCGCTGCTGGAATGCCGTCTGGAAACTGGGCGCACGCACCAGATTCGCGTGCATATGGCGCATATCGGGCACGGGCTTGTGGGTGATCCGACCTATGGCGGGCGGCGCAAACTGGCGGCTTCTGCTGTATCACCCGAGGCCGCCGAGGCAGTGCAGCGGTTTTCTCGTCAGGCGCTGCATGCGGCAGAGCTTGGCTTTAAACATCCTGTCAGCGGGGAATGGATGCAGTTCGAGGCCCCCCTGCCAGAAGATATGGAGAACCTCATTGCGCATTTGCGCGCCTGAGGGGCTCTCACAAACAGCACATGCGCGTGAGCGCACTGACATAGGGATCCACATCGCTGCCGTATGCGTTAAGCTCTCTTTAACGAATGGCGCGCTATGCGCTTGAAACCCCTCGGGCCGCTGCCCATATGTATGTTAAGCGTTTATACATTGCGCGGCCCCGACAAATGGAGGGAAGAGGGATGAGTAATTATGGCAATCTGCCGGCCCCGTCACCGGAAGGTGGGCTGAGCCGTTATCTGCAACAAATTCGGAAATTCCCGCTGCTTGAGCCGGAAGAAGAATACATGTTGGCCAAACGCTGGGTCGAAGAGCAGGACACCGAAGCGGCCCACAGGATGGTCACGTCTCACCTGCGGTTGGCAGCAAAGATCGCGATGGGTTATCGCGGTTACGGTTTGCCTCAGGCCGAAGTCATATCTGAGGCGAATGTCGGCCTGATGCAGGCGGTAAAGCGCTTTGATCCCGAAAAAGGCTTCCGTCTGGCGACCTACGCGATGTGGTGGATCCGGGCCTCGATTCAGGAATATATCCTGCGGTCCTGGTCGCTGGTGAAGATGGGCACGACCTCGGGCCAGAAGAAGCTGTTCTTTAACCTGCGCAAGGCCAAGTCAAAGATCGGCGCACTGGAAGAGGGCGACCTGCGCCCGGAACATGTAACCAAGATCGCAACCGATCTGGGCGTGACCGAAACCGAAGTCATCTCGATGAACCGTCGTATGTCGGGGGGCGATGCGTCGCTGAACGCGACTGTCGGTTCCGAGGGCGAAGGATCTATGCAGTGGCAGGACTGGCTTGAAGACGAGGACGCCGATCAGGCCGGCGACTATGCCGAGCGTGACGAGCTTGAGGCCCGCCGCGCCCTGCTTGCCAGTGCGATGGACGTGCTGAACGACCGGGAAAAGGATATCTTGACCCAGCGGCGTCTATCCGATCAGACCGTGACGCTTGAGGATCTGAGCACTCAGTACAACGTCAGCCGCGAACGTATCCGTCAGATCGAGGTGAGAGCCTTCGAAAAGCTGCAGAAGCGGATGCGCGAGTTGGCGCGTGATCAAGGGATGATGTCTCAGGCCTGATCCTGTACGTTTGCCAAATGTCAGATGGCGGTCGGGTTTCCCCGGCCGCCTTTTTTTCGGCTCGTTAGGAATATTTTTCGTCTCCGGCGGCGAATTTTTGAACTAGTAAACCTACGCTGGGCCATGGTCAGACGCTCTGGCTTTTCCGGTCTTGTTCGCGCTAACTGTGGTGTCATCAGGATAGGGAGCGGGACATGTCGAAAACGGTAAGATGGGGCATTCTGGGAGCGTCGAATTTCGCAAAGCGCCAGATGGCGCCGGCCATTCATCTGGCGGCGGGAGGCGAATTGGCAGCGCTTGCGACATCAGATCCGGCCAAGGCGGTGGATTTTGTCAGCATGGCGCCGGGCTTGCAGCTGTATGACAGCTACGAGGCGCTTCTGGCAGATCCGGGGATCGACGCGGTCTACATTCCGCTGCCGAACCATCTGCATGTTGAATGGGCTACAAAGGCGGCCGAAGCGGGCAAGCATGTGCTCTGTGAAAAGCCCATTGCGCTGGAGGCGGGCGAGATCGACGATCTCATCGCGCTGCGCGATCGGACCGGCCTGCTGATCGCCGAGGCCTATATGATCGTGCATCACCCGCAGTGGATCAAGGCGCAAGCCCTGTATCGCGACGGGGTTCTGGGGCAGATCCGTCGCGTTGCAGGGACCTTCAGCTACAACAACCCGGATCCGGGCAATATCCGCAACCGCAAGAATATCGGCGGCGGTGGTCTGCGTGATATCGGCGTTTACATCTTTGGCGCCACGCGTTTCGTCACCGGAGAAGAGCCCGAGGCGATTCTTTCAACGCAGATTGATTGGGACGGCGACGTGGATACCACGGCGCACCTGACTGCACAGTTCCCGTCGTTCCATTACACCGGCATGGTTTCGATGCGTCTGGCGCCGTTTCAGGAGATGGTATTCCATGGCGACAAGGGGCTCATGAAGCTTTCGGCGCCGTTCAATGCCGGCAGTTACGGCGAAGCGCGGATTGACCTGTCCGGCGCAGACCAGGCATCGCAAGTGTGGCGGTTCACTGCGGACAACCAGTATGTGCAGCAAGTCGAAGCCTTTAACACTGCGGTTCGAGGCGGGGCAGAGTTCGCCTGCCCGCTGGAGTTTTCGCGCGGAACGCAGGCGATGATGGATATGGTGTTCGACGCGGCACGCTGAGGCGGAGCGTAAAAAGGCCCGACAGGTCATCCTGCCGGGCCTTTGAAAAATTACTGGAGTTTTGCGTCAGGCCGCGTTGCTGTTTGCCGCTGTCGGCTTTTTACCCGAGTTCGCATCGATGAATTCAAGCACCAGTGGGCGAATGTTATTACGCCAGCTCTTGCCGGCGAAGATGCCGTAATGGCCCGCACCCGGTTCCAGATGGCTTGCCTTCATCGAATCGGGCAGGCCGGTGCACAGGGCAAGCGCCGCGATGCACTGACCGGGGGCCGAGATATCATCGTTCGCACCTTCGACGGTCTTGACTGCGACCTTGGTGATCTTTCCGATATCCACTGGTTTGCCGTTCACGACGAATTCGTTCTTTGCAATCTCGCCGTTCTTGAAGATCCGTTCGACGGTCGAGAGGTAGAATTCGCCCGGCATGTCCATCACGGCGAGGTATTCGTCGTAGAAACGGTTGTGGGCGTCGTGGTCCGAGGCCTCGCCACGTGCAACGCGCATGATCTGATCGCCAAAGGCCTTGGAGTGGCGGTCCAGATTCATAGAGACGAAGGACGAGAGCTGCAGGAGGCCGGGGTAGACAAGCCGTCCGACACCCGGATAAGAAAAGCCAACGCGTTGAATTGCGGTCTCTTCCAGTTGACCCATCGTGACGCGCCGTCCAAAGTCAGTGACATCCGTCGGAGTTGCATCGGGGTCGATAGGACCGCCAATGAGCGTGAGCGAACGGGGCTGCGCGTCGGGATCTTCCTCGGCGAGGTAGGCGGTGGCCGCCAGTGTCAAAGGCGCTGGCTGGCAGACCGCGATCACATGAGTGTCGGGACCTAGATGGCGCATGAAATCAACAAGGTAGAGGGTGTAATCCTCAATGTCGAATTTGCCGGCGCTGACGGGCACGTCGCGGGCATTGTGCCAATCGGTGACATAGACCTCGCAGTCGGGAATAAGCGAAATCACAGTCGACCGAAGAAGCGTGGCGTAGTGGCCGGACATCGGTGCAACCAGAAGTATCTTGCGCTTTTGTTCGGCGCGGCCAGCAACATCGAAATGAAGCAGATCGCCAAAGGGGCGTTGAACCACCGTTTCAATGTTGACGAGATGATCCCTGCCGTCGGCACAGGTGATAGAGCGTATGCCCCAGTCCGGCTTGGCATTCATCCGCTCAAAGCTGCGCTCCGCCACTTCACCCCACGCAGCCATCCATTGGATCGCCGGGTTGGAAAAAAGCGCGAATGCAGGGTAAGACGCAACGGTACGCGCCGTGGCGCCCATCCATTGATTTGTGTTCCTGATGGTCTCCATCAGGTCGTATGTGGCCATGTGGCGCATGATGCGTCTCCTTTGTTTCGGAGTGGGGTCCGAGCTAAATCGTCGCTTTGCCCCCCGACTGAGGCGACGGTATTCTGCACAGCAGCGAAGATAGGGGGGAAATCTCGCAATGACAACTAATGACATCGTCGCATCCGAAGATCTGGAGCGGCTGAATGAAAACTTGACCAAAGTAGAGGCGCTGACCCAGAGGCTTCTTTCGGCGATGGGCAGCAAGCAGCGTGTGAACCCCGCCCTGTCTGGCCCCGGGCAGGAATTGTATGGCAAGGCGCTGAAGGCATACTGGCAGGAATGGGTTCATAATCCGTCAAGAATCCTTGAACATCAGATTAGTTTTTGGGGCAGATCCGTCACTCACTTTGTCGAGGCGCAGCAGGCACTGGCCAAGGGCAAACTTGAGGCACCTGCGGATCCCGGCCCCAAGGACCGGCGGTTTTCCAATCCGATGTGGGACAGTCATCCCTATTTCAACTTTATCAAGCAGCAGTACCTGATCAACGCCGCAGCAGTGCAAGAGGCGGTCGAAAAGATCGATGACATGGAGCCGCTGGAAAAGCGGCGGCTGCGCTACTTTGCGCGCCAGATCGTGGATATGATGGCGCCGACCAACTTTTTCTCGACAAATCCCGACGCACTGCAAAAAGCGGTCGAGACCGATGGCGCGTCGTTGGTCAAGGGGCTTGAGAATTTGGTGGCGGATCTGGAAGCCAACAATGGCGAGTTGGTGGTCCGCCTTGCCGACGAGAGTGCGTTTGAGATCGGCAAGAACATCGCCACCGCCAAGGGCGAGGTGGTCTATCGCAACCGGATGTTGGAGCTGATTCAGTACAGCCCCACCACCGAAAAGGTGCGCGAGATACCAATCGTGCTGTTCCCGCCGTGGATCAACAAGTTCTATATCCTTGATCTCAAGCCCGAGAACAGCCTGATCCGCTGGGTTGTTGATCAGGGCTATACCCTGTTTGTAGTCAGCTGGATCAACCCGGACGAAAGCTATGCTGACGTGGGGCTCGACACCTATATCGACGAAGGATTTCTGACGGCCATCCGCGAAGCCAAGGCAATCACGAAGCAGGAAAAGGTCAACGCTGTTGGCTACTGTATCGCCGGCACGACGCTAAGCCTGACCTTGTCGCTGATGAAACAGGATGGGGACAAATCGGTCAAATCCGCGACTTTTTTTACTGCGCTGACTGATTTCAGCGATCAGGGAGAGTTCACACCCTTCCTGCAAAACGACTTTATCGACGGCATCGAGAACGAGATTGGTGATACCGGGCTGCTCAAGTCCTTCATCATGGCACGGACCTTTTCTTATCTGCGCTCGAACGATCTGATCTATGGTCCTGCCATCAAAAGCTACATGATGGGTGAGACGCCCCCGGCCTTTGATCTGCTGTACTGGAATGGGGACGGGGCGAATCTGCCGGGCAAGATGGCGGTGCAGTATTTGCGCAAGCTGTGTCAGGACAACAAGTTCGCTGATGGCGGTTTCGAGTTGATGGGACACACACTAAACCTGAAGGACGTGTCGGTTCCGCTGATGTCGATAGCCTGCGAGACGGATCACATCGCTGCCTGGAAGGATTGCTATCGGGGCGTGCAGAAGATGGGCAGCCGATCCAAGACCTTTGTGGTTTCAGAGTCCGGGCATATCGCTGGCATCGTCAACCCGCCCAGCAAGAAGAAGTACGGCCATTATACAAACGATGATATGAACCTCTCACCTGATGAGTGGCTGAAGACGGCAGAGTTCACCAATGGTTCCTGGTGGCCGCGGTGGGAGGCTTGGCTGGCAAAGCGTTCGGGCAAGTGGATTGAGGCCCGTCAGCCCGGTGATTCGGCGCATCCCAGCCTCGAACCTGCTCCGGGAACCTATGTAAAGATCAAGGCAACCAAGCCAAATCAATAGGTTGCAGAATTTTGCTGCAGCGCGGCATTTTTCCTTGAAATGCTGCACTGCAGCATGCATATTAGGGGCAGCTTAAGGAAAGGCGGGGTGGGCCCGCCATAAGCAAAAGGATCAATACAATGGTTGCTAAAGCACAAGATTTCACCGCTGCCATCAAAGACATGATGGGCGCATTCCCCGTGGATACGAAGGCTATGGACGATGCATTCAAGACAACAGCAACTCTGAGCGAGAAGCTTTCGGGTGTGGCTCTGGAAGCGGCCAACAAGTCGTCCGAGATTTCGTCCAAGTGGGCAAAAGAAACTCTGACCAAGCTGTCGGAAATGTCCAAAGCCAAGTCCGAGCCGGCTGACTACGCCAAGGCGATGACCGACTTTGCATCTGCCCAGGCCGAAACCGCTGCCGAGAACATGTCGGCTTTCGCTGAAATTGCGAAGAAGATCCAGATGGACACCGTCGAGCTGATGATGGCGGCTGGCAAGGACATCACCGAGGATGCTTCCGCGGCCATCAAGAAAGCTACTAACGACGCGACTGCCGCTGCGAAGAAGGCCACAGCTCCGGCAAAGTAAGTTTTGGACAGTTTAGCTAGTATTCAAAGCACGCACAGCTTTGAGAATTGCACCATTCTCCTCCCAAGTGGTGCAGTTCGGTGGGCGGGATCTTCGGATCCCGCCTTTTTTACGTGCAGCATAGTGTCTGTGCATATGCGCAAAGCTTGGCCTTTTCTTTTGTGCAACAGCCGCCTAGACTTTGCTGCACCGCTGCATCTTTGGGAGGGACTTCGTGGCTGATCCAGACAAACCGCTGCTGATCAAACGCTATGCCAGTCGCAGGCTGTATAACACTGAGACCAGCGATTACGTAACGCTTGAAGATATTGCCGGATTTATCCGCATCGGCCGTGAGGTGAAGATCGTCGATCTGAAATCTGGCGATGATCTGACCCGTCAGTACTTGCTGCAAATCGTGGCCGAGCACGAGAGTAAGGGTGAAAGCGTGTTGCCGATCAATGTCCTCACCGACCTTGTGCGCAGCTATACGACACAGGCGACCAGCGTCGTCCCGCAGTTCCTGGCACAAAGCTTTGAGATGTTTCGCGACAGCCAGTCGAAGTGGGTCGAGAACATGGGTTCGATCAATCCGATGACAAAGGTGCCCGGATTCGAGGCGGTGCAGGCTCAGCAGGAAGCCTTTATCAAGGCCATGACCGGCACTGTGGGCAAGCAGTGGTCTGGACCCGAAGCCGAGGAAGAGGGCACCCCCGAGGATCTGGACGCAATAAAGAAAGAGCTTGCTGCGCTGCAGAAGAAGCTCAACAAGCTGGGCGGCTGAAACATCCTTTCGAAAGTGCCGCGTCTGGTGACGGCACGAGGGGCCAGCCCCTCGTGCTCTCCGGAGGAATTATGGACAGATGACGACGCAAAGGTTTCGGCGGATCAGGTGGCATAAGCCTTCTGCCGGTCCATTACCTGATGCGCCGCACTGAGCAGGGCATCCGCCACCGCCGAACATTCGTCGAGCGTGAGTCGCGCAGGCAGCCGGGTGTCGCAGGCCCGCATGAGCATGGCGCGGGTTCGGGGCAGGTCAGGCAGATCGGGCAGAAACTTCCAGTTCCAGAACGCCCGAGCATTGTCGACGCTCAGCCCGAAATTCTGCACCTTGACGCCCGCAGCGCCTGCCACGTTGGAAAAGTCCAATACCTGCGAATCCGACATGCCGCATAGATTGAACTGCAGCGAATCCGGCGCGCGCTGTTCCTGCGGCAGCTTGTCGGGGACTTCGATCCAAGGGCAGGCGTTCAGCGCCGCGGCAACATGGTCATGGTTGCGCCGCCCGTCTGTCACACGGCGTGCGATATGCGGCAGCTGCGGGCGGATGACCGCGGCTGCGAGGTTGGACAGGCGCAGATTATAAAGCGGCAGTTTGTTTTGCCATTTCGTGCAGGCAGCCCCGAGTACCGGATGTTTGGCCCAGTTGTGTTCGTAGGCCCCGGACATGATGATCGCGCGGGCCACAAGTTCCGCATCGTCGGTCACAAGAATCCCGCCTTCGCCGGCATTGATCAGCTTGTAGCTTTGAAAACTGAAGCAACCAATCCGGCCCAGAGTACCGATATTACGCCCGCCCCAAGTTGTCCCCAGACTATGGGCGGCATCCTCGATCACCGGGATCTGGCGGGCATCGCATAGCGCCAGAATCGCATCCATATCCGAGGTGTGACCGCGCATATGGCTGATTATGACCGCCTGCACCCCGTCCAGCCGGGCGGCGAAATCATCAAGGTCGATACGGTAGTCACCGCCAACTTCGCACAACACCGGGATGCAATCGGCATGCACCACAGCCGAAGGCACTGCGGCGAAGGTAAAGCCGGGGATGAGCACTTTGGCGTCGCGCGGCAGATCCAGCGCCTTGAGCGCAATAAACAGTGCAGCCGAGCAACTGCTGACCGCCAGCGCGTATTTCGATCCCAACTGCGCGGCGAATTCGGCTTCCAACAGGCTGACTGGCGCGTCTGCGGGCGCGTGGTACCGGAACAGGTCGCCTGATCTGAGCAGCCTGTCGATTTCTGCGCGGGCTTCCTCGGGGATCGGTTCCGCATCGTGCATGTCCGGGATCGGCGTCATTTTCAAATTCCTGAAGGTCAGTGTCAGGTTTTGTAAATCAGGCGTGGAACTTCCCCAAGTGAAAATCCTGTGACGGAATCGCGGTCACACACCCAGCCGATCGCGCAGGGCGTACCAAGTCATCGCGAGGACAAGAAGCGGATTGCGCATCGCCGGACCACCGGGGAAGGCGGGCAGGGGCACGGAGGCCAGGGTGTCGAACCCTTCGGCCTGGCCCTGGATCGCCCGCGCCATGAGCTGACCTGCGTGCACTGCGGTGCCGACTCCATGCCCGGAATAGCCTGTGGCCGAGAGCATGTTCGGCGCCGGGCGGGTGAGGTAGGGCATACGCTTCATGGTGATCGCCAGCGTGCCTCCCCAAGCGTAGTCGAGCTTGACGTCGCTGAGGTGTGGAAAGACCTTGAGCATCGGTTTTGACACCACTGATCGGATGTCGGAAGGAAAACGGTAGCCATAACTTTCGCCACCGCCGAACAGCAGGCGTTTGTCATGGCTCAGGCGGAAATAATTCACAACGAAACGGGAATCGGCAACGGCTACGTCCCGGGTCAGCACCTCTTGGGCACGCGCTCCCAGAGGTTCGGTTGCGACAATGAAATTGTTGATCGGCATGACCCGCGCCGCGACCCTGCGTTCCAGCCCCCCAAGGTAGCCATTCGCCGCAAGGATCACGTGCCGCGCGCTCACCCGGCCTGCATCGGTTTGAACCGTGGCCGGATCGCCCTTGACGATGTGATGCACATGGCTCGTCTCATGGATCCGCACACCCGCCGCTGTGGCGGCACGGGCCAGGCCTTGTGCAAAGCGCAGGGGATGCAGATGTCCGGCGCCCATATCCAAAATTCCGCCTTTGTAATCGGGCGAAGGGCAAAGCGCGAAACAGGCGTCCCGGTCCAGCGTCTCGATCTGGTCATAGCCATAGCGCTGCGACAGGTGTTCGGCATATCCATGCAGATCGCCAACGTCGGTTTCCGCTGATGCCGTCCAGGCCACGCCGGGTTTCAGATGGCAGTCGATCGCGTGTTCGGCAATCAGCGACTTGACCAGCGCCTTGGCGTCCTCACCCAGTTCCCAGAGCTTGCGGGCATGGTCCGCGCCCAGCATCGACTCGAGTACCTTTTGATCCTGCCGCTGGCCCGATCCAAGCTGCCCGCCATTGCGCCCCGACGCGCCAAAGCCGACGCGATGTGCCTCAAGCAGAACCACGTCCAGACCGGCCTGCGCTAGATGTAGCGCCGCCGACAGGCCGGTGTAGCCGCCGCCAACAATGCAGACATCCGCCCGCGTCTCGCCCTTGAGCGGGGCAAATGGTTCTAAGGTGTCCGCCGTCGCGGCGTACCAACTCTGCGGATACTGGCCGCGTTTGTCATTGGAAAACAGCAGATCCATCCGCTCGGCTCCCCTGTTTCTTCTCTTCGAAAAATAAGCCGGCGGACCGGGGGCATCGCCCCGGTCCGACAATGATACTGGCTCAGACGTTCAGCAAAAGATGCTCGCGTTCCCATGGGGAAATCACCTGAAGGAACTCTTCATACTCCGTCCGCTTCACGATGGAATAGACCCGCGCGAATTCCGGCCCCAGCACCTCGTGAAGGTCCTTGGAGGCGTCGAACAGATCCAGCGCCTGACCAAGCACGCGGGGGATGTCGCCCTCGCCTTCATAGGCATCGCCTTTGAACTGCTTGGTGGGGCGCAGTTCCTGCATCATGCCCAGATAGCCACAGGCGAGCGAGGCCGCGATGCCAAGGTAGGGATTGCAGTCCATGCCCGCGATACGGTTTTCGACCCGGCGCGATTCCGGCCCCGACAGCGGGATACGGATGCCAGTGGTGCGGTTGTCGCGGCCCCATTCCAGATTGATCGGTGCTGCGTGATCTTTTACATAGCGGCGATAGCTGTTCACATAGGGCGCCATCACAGCCAGCGCTGCCGGCATGTGCGTCTGCAGTCCGCCGATGAAATTGAAAAACGCATCCGTTTCACCACCCGCTGGGCCGGTGAAGATGCTTTTGCCAGTCTCCATGTCCAGCACCGAGTGGTGGATGTGCATGGCTGAACCGGGTTCATCGGCGATGGGTTTTGCCATGAAGGTGGCGAAACAGTTGTGGCGCAGCGCTGCCTCGCGGATCAGGCGTTTGAAAAAGAACACCTCGTCCGCCAGCTTGACCGGATCGCCATGGGCCAGGTTGATCTCCAATTGGCCGGCGCCACCTTCCTGGGTGATGCCATCAATCTCGAATCCCTGCGCCTCGGCAAAATCGTAGATATCGTCGATCACCGGGCCGAATTCGTCCACTGCCGTCATCGAATAGGCCTGACGTGCGGCTGCGGGGCGGCCAGAACGGCCCATCATCGGTTCAATGCTTTTGGCCGGGTCGATGTTTCGCGCGACCAGATAGAATTCCATCTCGGGCGCAACGACCGGCTGCCAGCCCTGCGCCTTGTAAAGATCACAAACCCGTTTCAGCACGTTGCGCGGTGCGCAGCCAACTGCTCGGCCCTTGCGGTCATAGGCGTCGTGGATGATCTGGAGCGTCCAGTCGCCAGTCCAGGGGGCGGCAGTGGCCGTGGACATGTCCGGCTTCAGGATCATGTCACGTTCGATGAACCCTTCGTTCTCGTCCGCCGCCTCACCCCAGTCGCCGGTGATGGTCTGGAAAAAGATCGAATCCGGCAGGTGGAAATACTTTTGCCGTGCGTATTTTGATGCCGGAACCGCCTTGCCTCGGGCAATGCCGGGCAGGTCCGAGATGATGCATTCGACCTCGTCCAGGCGTCGGTTTTCAAGGAACGCCTTTGCAGCCTCGGGGAGGGCGTCTGTCCAGTCGGTCATGCTATCCTCTTTTCGGTAAAGAACAGGGCGAACATCTCGGCAAGCCGCACGCTGTCGGTATCGTTGTCGAGCTGGGCCAGAGCGTCCTGGCGCAGGTCTTCGGGCACCACGCCGGGGGCGCGGGTTTCGAGCAGACCCTTGATATAGGTACGGTTGATCTCGGGGTGGGGCTGGATGGTGAAGGCCCGGTCGCCATACAGAACGGCGGCATGCGTGCAGAAATCGGTGCTCGAGATGTTCTGCGCGCCCTCGGGCAGGGCAGTTACCTGATCCTGATGCCAGGCGTTCAGGTTCAGGGTCTCGCCGTTGATTTCATAGGCGGTGCGGCCAACGGACCAGCCGCCGCCGTATTTCTCGACTTTGCCACCAAGAGCCTGTGCGATGATCTGGTGGCCGAAACAGACCCCGATCAGCGGCAGGCCCGAGGCGTAGATGTCGCGCACCAGCTGTTCCAGAGGCGCGATCCAGGGGTGATCTTCGTAAGCGCCAAAGCGCGATCCGGTGATGAGCCAGCCGTCGGCGTCTTCGGGGCCGTCGGGAAATTCGCCGTCCACTACAGCGTAGTTCTGGAATGTGAGACCGCGCCCGGACAGGAACTGGGCGAAGATTTCTGGATAGTCGCCATTCTCGGCGACAAGGTCATCTGCGACGTGGCCGGTTTGCAGAATGCCGATTTTCATAAGGCACCATTTTTTAGGAATGTCATAACAAAGCTAGGGATGCGGCGGACAGGCGACAAGGGGGGGCGCCCGTCCGTGCAAGGGTCAGACAGTGTCGAGATAGATTTCGACCTGTTCGTTGGGGCTAAGCTCCGCCATGTAGAAAAGCTCCTGTCGCTTGGTCGACACGAGGTTGCGGATGAGCTCGGCCGAGAAGATGCGCGGCACAATCGTGCTGTTCTCGAATGCGTCGATCGCCTCACCCCAGGTCGTCGGGATGCGGGGCAGCTCGAGCGCATAGGCGTTGCCGGTGATCGGTTCGGGTGGCTCGACCCCGTCTTCGATTCCGTTCAGCGCAGCACCCAGAATGGCGGCGAGCATGAGGTAGGGGTTCACGTCGCCCCCGGCCACACGGTGTTCGATCCGACGCGCAGCAGAACTGCCCGACGGAATGCGGATTGCCGCAGTACGATTTTCATAGGCCCAGCAAATGCCTGAAGGCGCATGCGCCCCCGGCACCATCCGGTCAAATGAGTTCTGGTGCGGCGCGAAAATCAGGGCACAGTCGTGCATCGCGTTCATACATCCCGCGACGGCGTGGCGCATCAGCGCCGTACCTCTTGGGCCGCCATCGTCAAAGATGTTCGCGCCGTTTTTGTCCACGACGGAAAAATGCGTGTGCAGGCCGGAACCGGCGTAGTCCTCGTACGGTTTCGCCATGAACGATGCGGCAAAGCCGTGGCGACGGGCAAGTCCCTTGACCAGCAGCTTGAACAGCCAGGCATCATCGGCGGCGCGCAGGGCATCGTCGCCATGCATCAGGTTGATTTCGAACTGGCCAAGCCCGGCCTCGGAAATCGCGGTGTCGGCGGGAATGTCCATGGCCTCGCAGGCGTCGTAGAGATCGGTAAAGAAGGAGTCAAAACTGTCGAGCGCACGGATCGACATCGTCTCGGCAGCCTTGCGACGCTTGATCGAACGCGGTGAGATCGGCACCTGAAGGTTTCGCCCGGAATCGTCGATCAGGAAGAATTCCAACTCGACCGCGACGACGGGGGTCAGACCCTTTTCCTTGAACCGATCCAGCACGGTCTTCAGAGTCTGGCGCGGGTCACCTTCGTAGGGGCGGCCATCTTCGCGGAACATCCAGATCGGCAGCAGGGCGGTCGGTGCCTCAAGCCAGGGCATCGGGACAAAGCCACGTTCGGTCGGTTTCAGGACACCGTCGGCATCGCCGGTTTCGAAAACCAGCGGGCTGTTGTCGATATCTTCGCCCCAGATGTCGAGGTTGAGGACGGACATCGGAAAGCGGGTGCCATCCTCGACCACCTTGTCGGCAAAGCGCGACGGCACGCGCTTGCCACGGGGCTGACCGTTAAGATCGGCAGCCGCGACGCGGATCGTGCGGACCTCTGGGTGTTTGCGCAGGTAGTTCTTCATGGCGGAGGACATGGGACACCGGTTATAAGAGTAATTTGATCAAATTAGAGATAGCGACTGCCCGGGGGGGCTTGCAAGCTAATAATCTGGCCGATCTTCCAGACTTGGCGGACTGTCTGCCCCAGAATGTTGGGGCATTAGCGGATCAGATTGGGGCGGTAGCGTATCTTTGCACGTCGTTCCTGTGGCAAGTGGCGGTTAAGACGCCGGTTGATCAGGCCGAAAAAAGAAACGACGATCAGCGTCAGAACGATGAAATAGCCAGCAAGGATCGGGTAGGGCACGAAGGGGTTGAAGGTCTTGTCGGCAAAGTAATTGGCATAGTAGAGCGCATCGCCGCGCTGCTGCCAGGCGGGGAAGCCTGAAAAGTAGACCAGCGTTGTGGCGTGGAACAGGAAAATCGCCTCGTTCGTATAGGCGGGCCAGGCGAGGCGCAGCATCGTGGGCCAGATGATCCGCCGGAACCGTGGCCAGCCGGACAGACCATAGGCATCTGCCGCCTCGGCATCGCCCTTGGGGACCGACCGCAGCGCGCCATAAAATATTTCGCCGGAATAGGCAGCGGTGTTGAGAAAAAGCACGATCAGTGCGCCAAGCCAGGCGGCCGAGAAGGCATCAAAGACGGATGAGACCGACTTGAGGGCCTGGAAACCGAAATAGGCAAAGAAGAACTGGATGAAGAGCGGTGAGCCCCGGAAGACAAAGATGAACCATTCGGACAGCTTGCGCGTGACCTTGTGGCTTGACGCCTTGCCAAGCGCCACGGCAGTGGCAAGCAGGAAGCCAGTGCCCAGTGCCACAATACCGAAATAGATGTTCCAGATCATCCCCGACCCGATCAGCACGACCTGCTGGCACAGGGTGAAATCGGAACGCGGCAACAGGCGCTCGCCAATCCCGATGGATCGCAGCCCGTAGTCGGCGATGGTGTCCCAGCAGCTCATGCGTTGGCCTTTCGCTGCGCTTCGCCACCCATGGTGGCCTGCCCGTGTGTCAGCCTGATCATCAGTCTTTCGAGCACGATTTCCGAGACGCGGGTGAAACAGAGGTAGAAGACGAGAAGCGCAAAGAAGTACCACATGCGCCAGTCACCATGGGGATAATCGGTGAAACGCGGCGTCTTGGATCCGCCCAATTCACGCGCCCAATAGACGATATCCTCGACCCCGAGCAGGAACAGCAGCGGCGTCGCCTTGATCAGCACCATCCAGAGGTTCGAAAGACCGGGCAGGGCATAGACCCACATCTGTGGCACGAGGATGCGGCGGAAGGTCTGGCGCGGGGTCATGCCATAGGCCTCGGCGGTTTCCAACTGGGTGTGGGGGACGGCACGCATGGCACCGTAAAGGACGTTGGCGGCGAAGGCGCCAAAGACGATCGAAAAGGTCAGCACGGCGAGGAAGAAGCCATAGGTTTCGTGCACCCACTGCGCGGCATTTCCAAGCGGCAGCTTGGCGGCCTGACAGACCACGAAATCGTTGCCCTGCCGGATCGGCTGATCCCAGTCGGGGCATTTGATCTTGTGTCGGAGATATTCGAACGCCTGATCCAGCGCGATGACGAAGAACAGGAAAAATGCGATGTCGGGAACGCCACGCACGAGCGCGATATAGGCCTGCCCGAACCAGCGCAGCGGCAGAAAACGCGAACGGGCGGCCGCCGCGCCGCCAAAGCCGAAGGCCAGCGCAGTCGGCGCGGTGATTGCCAGCAGCAGCAGAACTGTCCCGAAGGACCAGTAGAGCGCCATGTGTTTGCCGGTCGTCAGGTAGCATCCGAGCCATGCGGCATCGGACAGGGTGCTGGGATCTGTGCAGAAATTGAAAATGTCAGCGCCCCTGACTGGAGTCGGAATGTGCGTAGCTGGAAATAGAAGAGGGGGAGGCCTTGGTGCCTCCCCCAGTTAGGTTCAGAAAGTGGCCGAGCCCGGCAGCCACTTTTCGATGAGGGCGTTGAGCGAGCCGTCTGCCTTCATTGAATCGATTGCGCCAGAAAACTTTGCCTTCAGTTCGGTATCGCTTTCGCGGATGCCCAGACCGATGCCGCCGCCGATTAGGACGTCGTCACCGACAATGGCAAGATCGCCCGACTCTTCGGCGATGGGCAGGAGGTAGGCCTTGTCGGCCAGCACTGCGTCCGCCTCGCCGTTGCGCACGGCCGCGACGGTTTCGTCCGGTGTCGCGAATTCAACCAGCGTGGCGCCGGAGGAGGCGATGTAGCTGGCCTGGATCGTACCGGCCTGTGCAGCAAAGACGCCACCGGCATAATCCGGCGCGGCGCCTTCCAGCGCGAGGTAGGCCGAGGGGTCGGGCTGGGTGTAATTCGACGTGAAGTCGATGACTTCGTCCCGTTCGTCGGTGATCGACATGCCGGCGATGATGGCGTCGTAGTTGCCCGAGACGAGGTTCGGGATGATGCTGTCCCAGTCGTTTGTGACCCATTCGCAGGTCAGTTCGGCACGGGCGCAAAGTTCATCGCCCAGCTCGCGTTCGAAGCCGTCGACCTCGCCTGCGTCATTGATGAAGTTGTACGGAGGGTAGGCGCCTTCGGTGCCCAGACGGACGACCGAATGAGATGCGGCAAAGGCCAAAGAGGTCGAAAGCACCAGTGCGGCGGTGCCGATTAGGATTTTTTTCATTTCAGTCTCCCTTATTGCGACTTTTTTGTTGGGACCGGGGCGCGGGGCGAACGCGGTCTCATGTGGTGGATTGCAGAAAGCCTTGCAGGCGCTCAGATTTCGGATTGCCGAAAAGCGTCTCTGGCGGGCCTTCCTCTTCGATCAGGCCCTGATGGAGGAACACGACGTGCTTGCTCACATCCCGGGCCAGTTTCATGTCATGGGTCACGATCAGCATCGTGCGCCCTTCGGCCGCCAGATCCTTGATAACCTTGACCACTTCCTGCTCAAGCTCCGGGTCCAGAGCAGACGTCGGTTCGTCGAAAAGGATCGCCTCGGGCTCCATGCAGAGTGCACGCGCGATGGCGGCGCGCTGCTGCTGGCCACCAGACAGCTGCGCCGGGTAGTTGTCGCATTTGTCACCGATGCCGACCTTGTCGAGATATCGCCGTGCGGCCTTTTCCACTTCGTCCGGATCGCGTGCCAGAACGGTAACCGGTGCTTCCATCACATTTTCCAGGATGGTGAGGTGGGACCACAGGTTGAATTGCTGGAACACCATGGACAGGTTGGTGCGGATTCGCAGGACCTGCTTTGCATCCCCCGGACGGCGCGACATGGCGCGACCCTTCCAGATGACGGGTTCACCCTTGAACAGAATGTCGCCCTGCTGACTGTCCTCAAGCAGGTTGGCGCAGCGCAGAAGAGTTGATTTTCCAGAGCCGGACGAGCCTATGAGTGCGACGACATCGCCGCGGCGTGCGGTTATGTCGACACCTTTGAGAACCTCAAGCGCGCCATACTGCTTGTGGAGATTACGGATGGCGATCACGGGGGTGCTGTCTGTCACGAAGGCCTTGCCAGATTGTTGATCCGAGTTGCTGTGCAGAATGACGGAAAAATTATGTGCAATGCAACGTCGAAAGCGGCAGCATTGGCCGATATGCCCAAGTATTGACCAAAGGTCAGCTGGTTTCGAAGGCGCGAACCGGATTTTTGACGGCCACATAGACCTCGTGCGGGATATCGACAATGGCGCGAAGGTTCAGGATGGCTCGGGTCTCGGGGGGGAGATCCTCGAGGGCCGATCTCAGCGCGACAAACAGCGGTTGCGGGTCGGTGCCCCGCGCCGTGATGAAAGGCGTGGCCGGTGTGGGCATCGTGCGGTCACATTCCCGCAGCTCCCGCGCCACTTCTTCATAGCGTTGTATCAACCGCCAGGTATGGGCGTCGATCACTGCCAGATCTGCCTCGTTTCGGGCGACCATGTGCGCGGATTCGATATGCCCGCCACTTTCACGCATGGTTCCCAGATTGGCGCCCAGCCATTGCGCGTGGGAGACCATTGCGGCATGGCCTGACTGGCTATGGTGCTGATTGATGACAAGGCGCTGACCCAAAAGATTCCGCACAGGGTGGCGGTTGTCGGCCCGGGTCACAAGAACCGAGTTATAGAACCCGGGGGCGCAGCCGGGCAGACCGTAATCGGGACTACCGACCAGAGTGACCTTGCCTTGAAGCCGCGTGCGATAGGGCAGGCCGCAAGTCTGCGACAATAGTAGTTCGGGATTTTCCCACCCATCCCAAAGGCCGATTTCGCGGTCAAGTCGGTCCGGACCATATCCCAGCCGCGCCCGGAAAGCTGCCCACAAGGCGTCGTTGGCCGAAGCAGTCTCGGCCCGGTCGTACATCGGAAAGAAGGCAATCATTCGCGGGTTTCGACACGCTGACGCGCCATTGCGCTGTCAACGTCGCTGACACCCAGCAGGTTGGAGACAAGACGCAGCAGAGAATCCTCTTCGGCCTCTCTTACGCCATCGGCTAGAACCACCTCCCAAAGGGCTTCGATCACGGAAATGCGGTGATCATATACGACGGCATCCTTGATCGCGCGGGTAAATCGTACAGTGTCCGGCGCTTCGGTCTCCAACTCTTCGGCCTGCTTGCGCAGATCGGTGGCCCCTGCAGGCGACAGTCCGTAACGCGAGGCGGCAATGCGATCGATACGCTGGCTTTCTTGCGCATCATAAGACCCGTCGGAACGGGCCACCCGCACCAAGAGGGCGGTCAGTGCGAGGCGCGCATCGGCATCTTGCATCGGGGTCGGGTTGGGCCGGGTCAGCCGCTGGAGGAATTCTGCAAACATGCCATCACATATAGTCTATTTGTGTCTTAACGAAATGTCATAAGACAAAGAATTCTGTATCTGTACGAGTGAATCTGCGCTTACGCCTAGATTACGTTCAGTCATCGCCTGCTGCAGGTAATCGTTTTGCCTGGAAAACAGGGGGCTGGTGAATTGGGCTTCGCGACAGTTTTTGGAAGGGCGACCCTTTTTTTCGTGCTGGCGTATGACGGGTTTTAGTGTGGCGGTCAGCGCAGGCCTTTGAAACGATCTGACAGGAATTTCATTTCTTTTTCAATACCGTAGGGGGGATTGATCACGAATATGCCGGACCCCGTCATGCGGTGGCCGTCGCGGATGGGGGGGAAGGTTACTTCGTGGCGGAGGGCAGTGGGGTGATCGTGCTGCAACTGGGCGAGCATTTCCAGATGTGCGCCGGATTTCAGGATGGGATACCAAAGGGTTAGGATGCCCACGTTCCATTTCCGGTGCAGCGTTTGCAGGAACCTCGGGATGGTGTCGTAGTCGGTTTTGACCTCATAACTCGGGTCGATGAGGAGCAGGCCGCGGCGCGGTTCTGGGGGGCAGAGGCTTTGCGCGAGTTCGAAGCCATCCTGTTGATATGTATGGCCTTTATAGTCCCACAGGGCGTCGCGCAGGACGGTGAATTCGCCCGGGTGGAGTTCGGCGAAATGCAGGGTGTCGTCGGGGCGCAGGATGGTCGCGGCGATGAGGGGGGAGCCGGGATAGGCGGTTTTGCCGTGCTTTTTCTGTATGGATTCCAGTGACTTGGCGTAGGGGTGGCCCTTTGGGAACCAGCCTGCGGTGCGGGTGATGCCCATGGCCGCCTCGCCCGTCTTGACCGCCTCGGGGGCGGAGAGGTCATAGAGGCCCCGGCCCGCGTGGGTTTCGATATAGGTCAGCGGTTTATCTTTTTGAATCAGGTAGTTGAGCATCCAGGCAAGCAGTGCGTGCTTGTGAACGTCAGCCAGATTCCCGGCGTGGTAGTGGTGTTGATAAGACAGCATGGGTTTGGCTTAGCCGGGGGGCGGTGGCGGCGCAAGAGGGCGTCTGGGCGGCGTATGGAACGCGTATGGAAACCGTATGGCTTGCGTATGGCTCGGGCGCACGCTGGAGTTGTGCGGTTCTGGGTTGGGGCGGAATGGTCCCTCCCGAAGTGGGGGCGGGGTGATGCCCGCCCTATGGGGAATTTCGGGCGGGTTGAGGCTGTGATCCTTTTTGGGGCGGGCGGTGTGCCTGCCCGGGACCAAGCGCGCAGCGCGCCGGGCCAGCGGTTGCCCGTGTCGTGACAGAGGCACGCCTTTGGCGGGACGGGCTGGCGCTATGGTGGTGTTGGTGCTGAGCTTTGATCGACGAAGGCGTGGTGGGATAAAGTGCGCAGCTGAGGTGTTGCGGGTGCCATCCCATGGGGAGGGGTTTGGAATGGTCGGGATTGGCGGCGCAGTGTTCGAGCAGTCAGCCGAGCGGTGTGCCTGCCCGGAATCAAGGTGCGCAGCACCGCCGGGCCAGCGCCTGCCCGTTCCGGCGGGCTGGCGCTTTGGTGGCGTTGGTGCTGAGCTTTGATCGGTGAATGACGTGGTGGGATAAAGAGCCCCGCTCAGGTGTTGCGAGCGCCATCCCACGGGCAGGCGCTGGCCCTGTGTTGGGAGTCAGGGTAGCCGGTTAAAGCCAAAAATTAGGGGCCAAACTTTTTTTTGGCATAATGACATCCTTGTGAAACCGTTGGAAGTGGCATTTTATGTTGAATTATATTTTTTTATTATTAGCATTTTGCTTGCCATCTCTCCGGTGGGAAATTCTGTAAAAGGAGGTATTTATGGATATATTTCAAAGCTTTGGGTTGACTTGTTCTTTTTCTATATGTGTTTTTCTGGCGCCGATATCCACTGAAGCGCAAGAATTTGATTTCCAGGCGCTAAGTAAATTAGCCACAGAAGGCGCAGGTCCTCCCGGAGCTGGGCCTGGATCAAAAACTGTTTTTGTGGATTATACACTCTCGGATCGCGTCTCAGTCCTCACCGGTTGCACTTCTGGCAAAAGCGACGGCTTAGGAGAAAAAATCCAATCGTCTCTGGAAACTGCGATCGCCGGTTACCCTGCATCCGGACTTATATCTTGGTTTCTCAAGGCTGGTGTGCTCCGGGTTGCTAAAAGCGGTGTATTCACAATCACGAAAGATAAGGCTGTATGTTGGGCCTTAGTGCATGAACCTAACGTGCTTCGTAAGTCTAGTGGCAGCTATGGGAATGGAAGCATTTTTACCACGAGTTGGCAGGGCGGTAAGATTGTCGACGCCAGAACGGATAGTCGTTTCTGCAAAACGATTAACAAGAATTTTCTTTGTTATGAAGTAACACAAAGTCCTCAAGGCTTTACAGATGAAGTCGATGCGGTAAGTGGTTGCTTCCAAATGGAGGTATCCGGACAGCTACGCTCGATGTCATTTGGGCGTGGGAACTCACTTCCTGATCATGTCGCTTCAACATTCTCACCATCTGAATCGATATCCAGTGAGGGGTGTGTGACACGCGGTTTAGGGCAAGACATAAAGGGCTAAGACCGCGCGTGGGATTTATACCAACCGCGACACATCCTTTGCCGCCCGCACAAAGTCCTTGAACAGGGGATGCGGGTCAAATGGTTTTGATTTCAACTCGGGGTGAAACTGGACGCCGATGAACCAGGGGTGGTCTTTCCATTCGACAATCTCGGGCAGTTTGCCGTCGGGGGACATGCCGGAGAAGGACAGGCCGACCTTTTCGAGTTGTTCGCGGTACTGGGTGTCGACCTCGTAGCGGTGACGGTGGCGTTCGTCGATTGTGGTGGTGCCGTAGATTTCGGCAACCTTCGAGCCCGGGGTCAGCACGGCGTCATAGGCGCCGAGGCGCATGGTGCCGCCCTTGTCGTCACCGACCGAGCGGTTGACGCGCTGATTGCCCTGAACCCATTCCTTGAGGTGGTAGACAACGGGTTCAAAGCGTTTCTTGCCGGATTCGTGGTCGAATTCTTCCGAGCCTGCCGTCTTGACGCCGGCGACGTTGCGGGCGGCCTCGATCACGGCCATCTGCATGCCGAGGCAGATGCCAAGGTAGGGGATCTGGTGGACGCGGGCGTATTGGGCCGCCTTGATCTTGCCTTCGGTGCCGCGCTCGCCAAAGCCGCCGGGCACGAGGATGGCGTGGAGGCCGGTGAGGTAGGGGGCGGGGTCTTCGCGGTCAAAGGTTTCGGCATCGACCCACTGAATGTTGACCTTGACCCGGTTGGCCATGCCGCCGTGGGTCAGCGCCTCGGCGATCGACTTATAGGCATCCTCAAGCTGGGTGTATTTGCCGACGATGGCAATGTTCACTTCGCCTTCGGGGTTGTAGATGCGGTCTGCGACGTCTTCCCAGCGGTCAAGGATCGGACGCGGGGCCGGGGTGATCTGGAAGGCGTCGAGCACGGCCTGGTCCATGCCTTCGCGGTGATAGGCAAGGGGGGCCTCGTAGATCGATTTGAGGTCCTGTGCGGCGATCACGGCATCGGGGCGGACGTTGCAGAAGAGGGCGAGCTTTTCACGTTCCTTGGCGGGGATCGGACCCTCGGAGCGGCAGACAAGGATATCGGGCGCGATGCCGATGGAGCGGAGTTCCTTGACCGAGTGCTGGGTCGGCTTGGTCTTGAGTTCACCGGACGCCTTGATGAAGGGCAGCAGGGTGAGGTGCATGAAGATGCACTGGCCGCGCGGCTTGTCCTGGGAGAACTGGCGGATCGCCTCGAAGAAGGGCAGGCCTTCGATATCGCCGACGGTGCCGCCGATTTCGCAAAGCATGAAGTCGACCTCATCTTCGCCGATCGAGATGAAATCCTTGATCTCATTGGTGACGTGGGGGATGACCTGGATCGTCTTGCCCAGATAGTCGCCGCGGCGTTCCTTTTCCAGCACGTTGGAATAGATGCGGCCGGAGGAGATCGAGTCGGTCTTGCGCGCCGAGACGCCGGTGAAGCGTTCGTAGTGGCCAAGGTCGAGGTCGGTTTCGGCCCCGTCGTCGGTCACGAAGACCTCGCCATGTTCAAAGGGGCTCATCGTGCCGGGGTCGACGTTCAGGTAGGGGTCGAGTTTGCGCAGGCGCACCGAAAAGCCGCGTGCCTGAAGCAAAGCGCCAAGAGCCGCCGAAGCGAGCCCCTTGCCAAGGGAAGAAACGACACCGCCGGTGATGAAAATAAAACGTGCCATGTGGCGCGAACCCCGTGATTAGATTGGTGATTTTGGTCGAGAATTGGTCACCCACGGCCCCGTTCGGGACCGTAGCATCACGGGATTAAAGCCATAGAGGATTCGCACCGAAATGTCCAGCCAACCGCAAGATGCTGTTGCGGTTGGAGTGCGAAACTCAAATTGTTGTGGTGGTGTGGTGGCTTGGCTGCCACCGTTGGCCGATTACTCGGTTGCGCGTGGGACCAGCGGCGATGTTGCGTCGCCTTCCGAAGCGGTTGGAGGCGGCAGCAGGCCGTCGGTATTCAGGTCGGGCATGGTGATGTCTGCTGCGGGCTCGGGGGCCGATCCGGTCAGCCGGTCCATGATAGAGCTGCCCGAACTGTTGGCCGCCGCGATCACGGTGAGTGTGATCGAGGTGCAGATGAAGGCCGCTGCAAGGAACCAGGTTATCTTGCCCAGAGCCGTGGCCGCTGCGCGGCCGCTCATGGCGCCGCCGCCGCCACCGCCGCCCATACCAAGGCCACCGCCTTCGGAACGCTGCATGAGCACCACCCCGATGAGGGCAAGCGCCAGGAGCAGGTGGATGATGAGGATGACGTTTTCCATAGCGGCTGCCTTTGGTCGGGATCGTCGGGTACTTAGAAGTTCGCAGGCGGCGGCGCAACCCCGCTTGTGCCCCGTCGGTGGGGCATTGTTCCGGTTCCTCTGTCGCTGCGCGGGTCCGGTCCTGTCCGGGACAGAAATATCCCAAGGGCCGACAGTGTCGCGCCATTGGTCCGAGAGGCGATCGCGGCGGAAAATATCGAGCGGCAAAGCGCCCGAGCGTGCAGCCGCTGCGGCAACTGGGACTTGCCCAAACGCCGCTATCATCGCATCATCCCGAGATGCCCCATGATCATCACGACGACGACCATCCCCATAGCCTGCTGCCACCCGATCCGGCGCTGCGGGTCAGGGCGCTTGAAACCCTTTTGCTGCGCAAGGGGCTGATCGATCCCGCGGCGCTGGATGCCATCATCGACACCTATGAGACAAAGATCGGCCCGCAGAACGGTGCCCGCGTGGTGGCGCGCGCCTGGGCCGACGATGGTTTTCGTGCGCGTCTGCTGAGTGATGCGACCGAAGTGATATCAGAGATGGGATATTACGGGCGGCAGGGCGAACATATCGTTGCGGTCGAAAATACCGATGAAACCCACAACATCGTCGTCTGTACCTTGTGTTCCTGCTATCCGTGGCCGCTGCTGGGGATTCCGCCAAGCTGGTACAAGTCCGATGCATACCGCGCCCGTGTGGTGCGCGAACCGCGTCGCGTGCTGGCGGATTTCGGTCTGGAACTGCCTGCGGGGCAGGCGGTGCGGGTCTGGGATTCCACTGCGGAAATCCGCTACCTCGTGATTCCGCAGAAACCGCCGGGCACCGAAGGCATGGATGAGGACGCGTTGATGACGCTGGTCACACGCGATTCGATGATCGGGACCGGGCTGGCAAGGGTGCCAGCCCGAGCGCCAGAATGAGCCGGGTTCATGACATGGGCGGGCGGTTCGGTGACGGGGCCGTTGTGCCCGAGGCCGAGGATGCGCCGCTGCACGCGCCGGAGTGGCACAAGCGGGCGCTTGCGATGACCGTCGCCAGCGGCGCGCTTGGGGCCTGGCCGATAGATGCGGCGCGCCGGGCGCGCGAGAGTGTAGCACCAAAGGATTACGCGCGATTTTCCTATTACGAAAAGTGGATCGCCGGGTTGGCAGATCTGCTGGTCGAAAGGGGGCTGGTCAGCGCGCAGGAATTGCGCGACTCCGGGTCGCTTGCCGGGGATACGCCGGTGCCCGGGCCGCTGGACTTTCGCGCGCTTCGCGCAAGCAAGGTCGCCGAGGCGCTGGAGCGCGGTGGACCCTCTGCGCGGGAAAACGGCGTGTCGGCGCGGTTTGCGCCGGGGGATTCGGTGCGCACGCTGCGGCCCGCCGCCAACCGGATTGTCGAGGGCGGACATACGCGGCTACCGGGTTATGCCGCCGGGGCCACGGGCCGTGTTTTGATGTGCCATGGCGCGCATGTTTTGCCCGACACCAATGCGCATGGGCTGGGTGAGTGCCCCGAGCCGCTATATGCGGTGGTGTTCGCCGCTTCAGAACTGTGGGTCGATGCGGAAAACCCCAGGGACGAGGTCATTCTGGACCTTTGGCAAAGCTATCTGGTGCCCGCATGAAAGAGCCGGTGTTTCTGGAGCCATGGCACGCGCAGATCTTTGCGCTGACCGTGCATCTGTCCGAAACCGGGGTGTTTTCCTGGCCGGACTGGGCGCAGGGCTTTGGCGCGGTTCTGGCGGAACAGGGGTTGGATAAGGAATTGGACGGCGGAGAGGATTATTTCCTGGCCTGGGTCGAGGCGCTTGAGCGTTTGTTGACGGCGCGGGGGCTGGCCGGGGCTGCGGATCTGGCGCGGCTCAAATCGGACTGGGAGGCGGCGTATCTGGCGACCCCACACGGACAGCCTGTGCGTCTGGCGCAGAGGTCCTAGGGCGGAAAGTTGGGTATTTTGGAAGAGAAGACGCTGGCCGTGGTTTGCGGGCCGCGCGGTTATTCGTCGACGTCGTCCATATCGACCTGACCTGACAGCTTGCGGCGGATAATGCTCCAGCTGAGGCCGATGCCAAGCACCAGTGACAGCGCGAGCAGCCCGATCCAGAGGGTGAAATCGGGGTTGGACAGGTCCAGCAGGCCATAATCATACAGCACCCAGAGCAGGGAGGTGACCAGCGCAAGGATCAGGATCATCCCGAAGGCGCCGATGCTGCGCAGGGTGGCGCGCAGGTAGATCAGGTAGCCGATCAGCAGGATCAGCCCCAGCAGCACGGTCAGCGGCAGTTGGGTCTGATAGTTCTGCGCGGCCCAGCGGACGTAACTGAACGGCGTCGGGTTGTAGGTGATTACCAGAAGGGCGAAGGCGCAGAGCCAGCGTATGAAGAAGCCCATGCCTTGTCTCTCCGACCTTTGCCACGTCAATCCGGACCCCTTGATGGCGTGATGCCAGAAGACTGTCCAGCATGTTCGCAATTTCGTGGTTTCGCTGCGGTTCATGCATCGCTATACCGACGCGGGTTTGGAACCGCAGCAGAAGGTCGTAAGACATGGCAAACGTGGTCGTCGTAGGTGCCCAGTGGGGCGATGAAGGCAAAGGCAAGATTGTAGACTGGCTGAGCGAGCGCGCCGATGTGATCGCGCGCTTTCAGGGTGGTCACAACGCCGGTCATACACTGGTCATTGACGGGGTGGTGTTCAAGCTGTCCCTTCTGCCAAGCGGGATCGTGCGCGGCGGCAAGCTGTCGGTGATCGGCAACGGCGTGGTGCTGGACCCCTGGCACCTGAAGAAAGAGATCGAGCAGTTGCGCGGTCAGGGTGTGACGATCACGCCCGAGACGCTGATGATTGCCGAGAATACGCCGCTGATCCTGCCGATTCACGGCGAGTTGGACCGGGCGCGCGAGGCGGCGACCAATGTCGCCAAGATCGGCACCACCGGGCGCGGCATCGGCCCGGCCTATGAGGACAAGGTCGGCCGGCGGTCGGTCCGGGTGGCGGATCTGGCGGATGATGCGACGCTGGTGGCGCGGGTTGACCGGGCGCTGGTGCACCACGATGCGCTGCGCCGTGGTCTGGGGCTTGAGCCCGTTGACCGCGACCGTCTGCTGGCGGATCTGCGCGAGATCGCACCGCTGGTGCTGGAATATGCCGCACCCGTCTGGAAGGTGCTGAACGAAAAGCGCCGCGCCGGAAAGCGTATCCTGTTTGAGGGCGCACAGGGCGCGCTGCTGGACATCGATTTCGGCACCTATCCCTTTGTCACCTCGTCCAACGTGATTGCGGGTCAGGCGGCGACGGGTACGGGCATTGGCCCGGGCGCGATCGATTTTGTGCTGGGCATCGTCAAGGCCTATACCACACGCGTGGGTGAGGGCCCGTTCCCGGCGGAACTGCACGATGCCGACGGTCAGCGGCTGGGCGAGCGTGGCCATGAGTTTGGCACGGTCACCGGGCGCAAGCGGCGCTGTGGGTGGTTCGATGCGGTGCTGGTGCGCCAGACCTGTGCGACCAGCGGCGTGAACGGTATCGCCTTTACCAAGCTTGACGTGCTGGACGGATTCGAGACGCTGAAGATCTGTGTGGGGTACGAGTTGGACGGTCAGCAGCTGGACTATCTGCCGACGGCGGCGGATGCGCAGGCGCGCTGCACGCCGGTTTATGAGGAAATGCCCGGCTGGTCGCAGTCGACCGAAGGCGCGCGCAGCTGGGCCGATCTGCCGGCCGAGGCGATCAAGTATGTCCGCCGTGTGGAAGAGCTGATCGGCTGTCCGGTGGCGCTGCTGTCCACCTCACCCGAGCGCGAAGACACGATCCTTGTGACCGACCCCTTCGCCGACTGAACTGAACCCGGAGCAAGCGCATCATGGCCCTGACCTACAAGACCCGCCGCCGGCTGTCTGCGCTGATCCTTCTGGTCGGGCTGCCGGTCTACATCGTTCTGGCGCTTTCCATCGTGACATGGATGGGGCGCCCGCCGATTTTCGTTGAGCTGCTGGTCTATCTGGTGCTGGGCGTGCTTTGGGCGTTGCCGTTCAAATACGTCTTTCGGGGTGTCGGTCAGGCCGATCCCGACGAGGACCAGTAACGCCACCTGCATTCAGGAAAAATGCCAGACATGAAAACGGCGGGCCCTTGCAGCCCGCCGTTTTTACGACAACCGCCAAATGTGGGATCAGCCCGCCGCGCGCGTGCCCGGTTTGAACCTGATCCGCTCTGAGGCAGTGAAACGGCCATCACCGGCCTTTAGAATTTTTCCTTCGCGCACCAGCCTACCGAAGGTTTGCAGGCGATCTTCGCGGCTGGACGGCGTCGTTTCGACGGCGCTTACCTTGATCATCAGTTGCGGGCGCGAAAACTCTTCGTGACCTTCCACAAACGAAAGGTAGGACGCCGCCGCTTCGAGCTGTTCCGAGAGCGCGTGCGCGCCCATGTTTTCAGCGAATTTTCCAAAGCCGTGTTTTGCGGTTTCAGGGTCCCGCGGGGAGGGGGTGTCCCCATCATCGCTGGCGCGGCGATCGACGCGCTGCGCCGCGACCAGCGTTAGCGGTGCCGGGGACGCATAATTCGGGTTGGCCTTTGCAGCGGGCGCAGAAGCGGAAGACAGGCCCTTCGGCAGAACGGTGTTTGCGAGGTCGGCG
Source organism: Puniceibacterium sediminis (assembly GCF_900188035.1). Classification (GTDB taxonomy): domain Bacteria; phylum Pseudomonadota; class Alphaproteobacteria; order Rhodobacterales; family Rhodobacteraceae; genus Puniceibacterium; species Puniceibacterium sediminis. The sequence continues at coordinate 183,310 of NZ_FZNN01000001.1, forward strand.
CGATAGGGGTCGGCCGCGTTCTCGACATCGGTCTTGCGCCTGAGGATCCGGTCGGCGCGGGTTGCGCTAACGGCGGCGCGCAGATGGGCGATGGCGCTGCGGCGTCGGTCCGCTTCGGGTTCGCGCAGCTGGGTGTTGGTTTCCTGCAGGATACGATCGACAGATGTATCGCCCTCTGCGATCAGGTTTTCGGTGCGCAGGAACCGGGCCTGACGGGGCGTCTTTTCAGCCTTGTGATGTCCGTCCAGTGCAACGCGTTCGACCGCGTCATCCACGGCATCATCAAGCGCAGAACTCACGGCATCGCGTTCTTCATCGGAATTTCCGGCCACAGTGGGGGGGACAGCGGGCTGAGCGGGCGGGACATCCCATGTGTCATTTTCGGTGCCGACAAAGTCGTCCTGAAGCATTGCCCTGATTTCGGCAAGTTCGCGGGCAAGCTCTGCCTGCTGCTCGGGGGTCAGGCCGCTGTTCCGCCTGTCGTTTTTCGCGCCGTTTGATATCTTGGGCGCGGTTGCGGTGGCCTTGTGTCCAGTTGTCGGGTCGAATTTATCGGTGTTCGGCCGGGGGCCGGCAGGGATGTCTTTGCCGGCCAGCTCTTCCTTGCCTTCGGTTTCGGTCTGCATGATGGCGAATTTGGAAAGGTCGAGTCTGGATGAAGCGGCTCGCACAATTGTGGTGGCACCCGGAGTGACATGGGGTGCCGTGCCGCTGCGCGGATCAGTTGTCTGGCTCATTGCGGCGGGCGCGGCGTTGGTAACGCCAGAGCCAATACGCTTGGACAGCGCATTCTGGAAGCCGGTCGCGCGTGAACCGCCGCGCGTTGCCATGACGACGTCACGGATTCGTCGCAGCTTGGCATCTATGCTGTCAGGGCTGCGGGCGGCAGGCGGGGCGGTTTGGTGGCTCGGGGCGGGCGCGCGCAGAACGTAAACGCTGTTTTCAATCCGCGCCTCGACAGAGACCCCGCTTTCGCGCCCAACGATTTCAGCCAGCTTTTGCGCGGCTGCATCCCGCGGGGGCGCGCAGAAATCGGGGTCGTCCCGAGCGATGTCGTGGAGGTATTCAGTGATGGCCTTTATGGCGACGAACGGATCGTCGAACCCTTCAAAGGTGCAGGCGAAGGACCCGTAGGAAACCTTTAGGATCTTAGTTAAACCGGCCATGCTTTACTCACTTTTACTCTACTTCGCCTACAATTATTAGCATGTACCGAAGGCCAAAGCCGACCAAATTTGTGTCGTAGAGGGTATCATTCAATGTCGAGATTGTGGTCAGTTTCCAGAAGAGGCATTAACTGCCTATGAAAAAACCCATAATTCAGACTTCTGCAACTGTTTTTCTGATCGGTGGCGCCGTTGCGCGGCAAGAGACGGTCATTCGACTGGCGGGCATGGTTAACCTGATTGTCGCGGCGGACGGTGGGGCGGATGTGTTGCGGGCCGTGGGAATCGCGCCCGATTCGGTGATCGGAGATATGGATTCCGCCAGCGCGGAAACGATTGCTGCCCTGCCGCCGGGGGTCCTGTACAGGCTGGACGAGCAGGACAGTACCGATTTTGACAAGTGCCTGAGGCATGTGACGGCTCCGCTTGTGCTGGGCTACGGGTTTCTGGGATCGCGGGTTGATCATCAGCTGGCGGCGATGACCGTGCTTACCCGGTATCCTGAAAAGCGCTGCATTCTGGTCGGTGAGGACGATGTGTTGCTCCTGTGTCCGCCGGATCTTCGCTTGGATCTGCCGCTTGGCAGTCGGATTTCGCTTTATCCTCTGGGGCCGGTCCGTGGTGATTCGGAGGGGCTGCAGTGGCCGATTTCGGGCATCGCATTTCAGCCTGACGGTCGCGTGGGCACATCTAACGTCGTTTCGGGCCCGGTGCGGCTGCGGTTCGATTCCGCGAAGATGCTGGTTATTCTGCCGGTGACGGCGTTGGATCATTTGATGGAGGCGCTGAGCGCGACGCCTGCATCATGGCCCGCTCTCTGATGACGATATAGAGGCCGGCGGCCATGGTGATGCAGATGCCGATGGTTGCCAGCGGGTTGGGCAGATCGCCAAAGACCGCAAAGCCGATGATCGTGGCGATGGGGATCTCCAGATACTGCATCGGGGCAAGGGTGGCAGAGGGCGCATAGCGCAGCGACCATGTCATCAGCAGGTGGCCAAGTGTGCCGAGCAGACCGATGCCCAGCAGAAGGCCCCAGGTGCTGCTGGTCGGATTGGTCCAGGCCAGGGCCGGCATGGCATCGGCAGGCACCAGAAGCAGGGCCGGGCCGATGATGATGACGGCGATGACGCCGCTGACCGCCTGCAGGCCGATGGGGTCGGTTTCCTTGGCGATCTGGCGGGTGACCAGCATGAAGACGGAAAAGTTCACCGCAACGCCCAGTGGCAGCAGCGCGGGCCAGCCAACAACGGCAAACGACGGCTGAACCACCAGAAGCGTGCCGATAAAGCCGACGGCACAGGCCAGAAGGCGGCGAATGCCGACCTCTTCGCCCAGCACGAAATGCCCCAGAATCAGCATCATGAAGGGCATGATGAAGGCGATGGCGACGGCATCGGCCAGCGGCAGATACATCAGCGCGGTGAACATCATCCCGATGCCCAGAATATGCAGAAGCGTGCGCAGGACAGTCAGCCGCAGGATTCGGCCGTGCATGCGCCAGATCCGACCGCTCATCATGATGAGCGGGATCAGCACGACCGCCTGTATGCCGAAGCGTAAAAACAGCAATTGCCCCAGTGGCACCTTGCCGCCCAAAAGCTTTGCAACCGCGTCGCCCATGGGGGCAACGACACAGAAACCGAACATCAACAAGATGCCCAACAGAGGGTTGTCTTTATTCATGAGGTGACGCTATCCAGAGTCAGGTGGCGTGACAAGCCTCTACTTACAGCAGAGTGCGCCAAATTTTTTGCTGCTTTTCCGGTAGTCATCTATGCCCCCCCCCACGATCAAAGCACTTTGGTTCGGGTAAGTTCCTGACGCAACTGGGATTTCGTGACAAGAGTCCTGAGGGTTACCTTCCCGACCGCAATTCGGCCAACTCAAGTTGATCTTGCGTCAACAGTTGGGGACATTGACCGCCAATCCGCCCAACGAGGTTTCCTTGTAGCGTTCGGACATGTCCGCGCCGGTCTGGCGCATGGTTTCGATGCAGGCGTCAAGCGGGACGAGGTGCACGCCGTCGCCCCGCAGAGCGAGCGAGGCGGCCGAGATCGCCTTGATCGCGCCAAGGCCGTTGCGTTCGATGCAAGGCACCTGCACCAGACCTTTGACCGGGTCACAGGTCATGCCAAGGTGATGTTCCAGAGCGATTTCAGCAGCGTTTTCAATCTGTTCGGGGGTGCCGCCCATGACGGCGCAGAAACCGGCGGCGGCCATGGCGGCGGCCGAACCTACCTCGGCCTGGCAGCCGGCCTCGGCTCCGCTGATGGAGGCATTGTATTTCACCAGCCCGCCGATGGCGGCGGCGGTCAGCAGAAAATCGGGCACGCGGGATTTGCTGGCCGAGGGTACGTGGTCAAGCCAGTAGCGAATCGTTGCGGGCACCACACCGGCCGCACCGTTGGTGGGGGCGGTGACGACCTGCCCACCGGCGGCGTTCTCTTCGTTCACCGCCATGGCATAGGCTGACATCCAGTCGTTGATGGTGTGCGGCGCGCTCTGGTTCAGGCCGCGTTCGGCCAGCAGGGCGTCGTGAATCGCCCGGGCGCGGCGTTTCACCTTGAGCCCGCCGGGCAGGATGCCGTCGTTGGTCAGGCCGCGGTCTATGCAGTCATTCATCACCTGCCATATCCGCGCGAGCCCGGCGTCGACGCTTTCGACGGTGCCGCGTGACAGTTCGTTCGCGCGCTTCATCTGCGCGATGGACAGGCCGGATGCCTTTGCCATCGACATCATCTCGTTCGCGGATTTGAAGGGGTAGGGGACCGGCGCGCCGGTGTCGGTATCCTTGCCCTGAGCCAGCTCTGCCTCGGTCAGAACAAAACCGCCGCCGACGGAGTAATAGGTTTCCTGAAGGATCACGTCGCCCTGTGCGTCGGTCCCCATGAGGATCATGCCATTGGCATGGCCGGGCAGGTTGGGGCCAAAGTCGAACTTGAGGTCATGCACAGGGTCGAAATGCAGTTCCGGCAGGCCTTGGGGATGCAGCCTGTGGGTGTCGCGAATCTGGTCCAGCGCGATCTGCGCGGCGGCGGCGTCATAGGTTTCGGGACGGAACCCGGCCAGTCCCAGCACCGTGGCGCGGTCGGTCGCGTGGCCGACGCCGGTAAAGGCCAGACTGCCGTGCAGCGTGGCGCGCACGCCGGCGCAGTGAAAGGGCGCGGCGCGCAGGGCATCCAGAAAGCGCGCGGCGGCCACCATGGGCCCCATGGTATGCGAGGAGGACGGGCCAACGCCCACCTTGAACATGTCAAAAACGGAGAGGAACATGGTTAAGTTGCGCTTCCTATCGGAGGGATCGGTGGCTGAGGGGCGGTGAAGGGGTGCGGGCCAAGGCCTTCGTCGCGTGATGCGGTCAATACACTGTTGCGCGCCTCGATCCGGGCGGCAAGGGCGGCGAGCGCGGGGTAGGTGCGAAGGTTGAACCAGCCGGTCTTGTTTGCGGGATACAGAGCGCACCAGCGCAGCATCGGCGCGATGTAGAGATCCAGCGCCGAAGGCTGCGCGGCATTAAGCCAGCCCGTGCCCTTGGCCGCCTGACCGTCGAGCAGAGTCAGATGGCGGTGCAGGCTGGCCGTAAGGGTGGGGTGCATCTGAGGCGGCGCTACACCTGCATAGGTGTCGGGGTAGAACAGCATCCGCTGTTCGGCGTGCAGGGTGTTCGACAGAAAGAACAGCCAGGACAGCGCCGCGCCGCGGGACGGGGAATCGGGCGCGGGCATCAGGGCGCCGTGCCGGTCGGCCAGCCAGAGCAGGATGGCGCCGGTTTCGAACATCGCCCCATGCGGGGTTTCCAGGGCAGGGATGCGGCCGACGGGATTCAGCTGGTGGTAGGCGGCGCTATTCTGAGCTCGGTTGGCGCGGTCGACGAGAACGGTTTCAAACGGCACGTCCAGTTCGAGCAGCGCCAGCCGGATGATCAGCGAGGCGTTGTCGGGGGCGAAATGCAGGCGATATTGCGGTGTCATGCTGTCCGTCTATGCGACGGCGGTCATGCCCGGGGTGTCAGAAGCGACACAGACCCAGCAGAAAGCGTATCTGTGCCAAAAACGGTACCCCATGCCGCCAGAGGCGACATGGGGAGGACCACCGAAGCTCCGCAGCCTTAGCGGTGGTCGCAGCCTGCCGGGTTGGCGTCGGCAGGCATCTCGGTAGGCCTAGCGACCGGCGGGGCCGAAATTGGCCGAAACGATGTTGCTGTCGCCCCGGCTGCCGGTCGGTGCGAAGGGGGTCAGCCTGACGCGGCCATAGATTTCGTCCTTGTTGCCGATGACCCAGCCGAAGATGATCGTGTCGGGATCTTCGTCCAGCACGCTGTTGGACACGACGCGGGTGATCTCGCGGTCGATGCATCCGTTCTGGGCACGGATACAGCCGTTGCGCAGGGTGATCAGGTGATCGTCCCAGACGGGGTCATCCCCGCGCAGTGTCACGTTCTCGACAAAGGTCGATCCTGCCATCGCTTCGCAGTGCGAAAAACAGATGCGATAGGACAGGTGGACCCGGCTGCTATTCTTGCCTGCGTCTTCAATACGCAGGTTCACGCGGCTTACAGTTGCCATGATAATATCCTTTGAAAATGGATGGTTGAGATGAATTTTTGATAAAGTTAAGATGCGGCCTGAAATAATATTGGCTGCATGTTCAACCTACAGGATGCGCTGATTCGCAGTAAGTATGGTATACCCCCATATCGCCAGATCTTGCCCGTGGGGGGGCGGGCAATTCGCGCTCGCATGGGGGGGGCATCTTTTCTATAAGCAATGCGAAACAGAGGAGCTCCGCCCATGTCCGCAGATATGTCGCCCATCGACAAAGCCAAGTATGCCGCCGCCAGACGCGCCGCCGAATTTGTCGAGGACGGCATGCGTGTCGGTCTGGGCACCGGGTCCACCGCCGCCTGGCTGGTGCGGCGACTGGGGGAAAGGGTGCGTGACGACGGGCTGAAGATTCACGGTGTGCCAACCTCGACCCGCACGGCGGATCTGGCGCGCGAGGTCGGTATCGAAGTGATCACGCTGGAAGAGGCGCGCTGGCTGGATCTGACGATCGACGGGGCGGACGAATTCGATGCGGAGCTGAACCTGATCAAGGGCGGTGGCGGCGCGCTGTTGCAGGAAAAGATCGTGGCATCGGCAAGCGACCGGATGATCGTGATCGCCGATGCGGCCAAGGCCGTCGAAACCCTTGGCATGTTTCCGTTGCCGGTCGAGGTGATTCGCTTTGGCTGGACCACCACGCAGAAACTGATCGGGAATATGCTGGGTGGAATGGACGTGGCGGGCCGCGAGATGAGCCTGCGGATGGAGGGCGAGCAGCCCTACATCACGGATGAGGGCAATCACATCCTTGATCTGCATCTTGGCCGGATCGGAAATGCGCCCCAGCTTGCCATGGCGCTGAACCAGATCGCGGGTGTGGTCGAGAACGGACTGTTCATCGATATCTGTGATCTGGTGGTCATCGGTCACATCGACGGGCGGGTCGAACTTTGCGACATCAACGCCGGGAAGGTGTAGCAAGACCCGTTGCCGCGCAAACGGGTCGGCACGCTTGGTGCTGTCCCGCAGGGAGGTCAGGATCGGTGTGAAGGGGCCAGCTCTTCACACTCTTCGTTAAATGCTGTTGTCGGAGGCTTTGGGGGCGGCTGGGGCGCGAGTGGCCCTGTGGCTTTTGCGTTTGCAGCACTGGCCAAGCAGGGGGTCCTGTGGGATACCTTCATTCCGAGACCGGAAGGGGATAGGCCATGAGCGAGTTTGACTATGATCTCTTTGTCATCGGTGGCGGTTCGGGCGGCGTGCGCGCGGCGCGGATTGCGGCCGGCGAGACCGGGGCCAAGGTCGGGCTGGCCGAAGAGAGCCGCTATGGCGGCACCTGTGTCATCCGCGGCTGCGTGCCGAAAAAGCTGATGGTCTTTGCCAGCGAATACGCCGGAATTGCCCAGGACGCCGGGCTGTATGGCTGGGATATCACCACCGGTGCCTTTGACTGGAACGTCTTTTCGGGGCGGATGAACGGTGAGCTTGACCGGCTTGAGGGCGTCTATCGCAAGCTGTTGAGCGGTTCGGGCGTGGAAACATTCGATTGCCGTGCGACAATGAAGGACCCGCACACGGTTCTGCTGTCCAACGGCGAAGAGAAGACAGCCCGCCATATTCTTGTGGCTGTCGGCGGGCGTCCGGTGCGCCCGGACATGCCGAACGCCGAACTTGGGATCGTGTCTGACGACATCTTTCAGATGGAGACCCTGCCGCGTTCGATCCTGATCGTGGGTGGCGGGTATATCGCCTGTGAATTTGCCTGTATCCTGCATGGGCTGGGTGTCGCGGTGACGCAGTATTACCGCGGGGCGCAGATCCTGCGGGGCTTCGACGAAGAGGCCCGCGGGCTGATTGCCGAGGAAATGAAACAGCGCGGCATCGACATCCACACCGGCACCAACATCGTCGAGATGTGCTGTGATGCCGATGGTGAGACCGCCGAAGGCATGGGCGTTTCGATCCAGGAGACGGGCGAATCAGTTGGCGACAGCGGCATGGCCCATCAGGGCACGCATGGTGGCGGCACGCAGAAGGGGCCGATCCGGGTCACAGCAACCAATGGCGATACCCGCGTCTTTGACCGGGTGCTGTTTGCCACCGGGCGCAAGCCGAACACGGACGGGCTGGGTCTGGAAGAGCTGGGCGTCAAGCTGGGCCGGAACGGGCAGATCGTGGTGGACGAATACAGCCAGACCGCGGTGCCGTCGATCTATGCGATCGGTGATGTGACCGACCGGGTGAACCTGACCCCGGTAGCGATCCGCGAGGGCATGGCCTTTGTCGAGACTGTGTTCAAGGGCAACCCGACACCGGTCGATCATGCGCTGATCCCCAGCGCCGTCTTTACCCAGCCCGAGCTGGGCAGCGTCGGGATGACCGAAGAGGATGCGCGCGAACAGGAAGAGATCGAGGTCTACTGCACCTCGTTCCGCCCGATGCAGACCGCCTTTATCGGCAAGCCGGACCGGGTGTTGATGAAACTTATCGTGTCCAAGGCCAGCCGCACGGTGCTGGGGTGCCATATCGTCGCCCCGAATGCCGGCGAAATGATCCAGCTGGCGGGAATTGCGATCAAGATGGGCGCGACGAAAGAAGATTTCGACCGCACCGTCGCAGTGCATCCGACCATGTCGGAAGAGATCGTGACAATGCGCAATCCAGTGCGCAGTGCTTGAATTTCGTGCAGGATTGCACAGTTTATAGCGTAAGCGCCAAATATGAATTTGACGGAGAGGGAAAGAAACCAAATGGCAGGCAACAACGGCGGCCCCTGGGGCGGCGGCGGAAGCGGACAGGGCGGCGGCAATCGCGGTAACAACGGCGGTGGCAGACGGCCCGAGGAAGGCTCTTCGCAGATCCCCGAGATCGACGAGCTTGTGAAAAAGGGTCAGGAGCGTCTTCGGGTGCTCATGGGCGGCCGTGGCAATGGCGGATCGACCGGCGGTTCCGGTGGAACTGGCGGCGGTGGTCCGATGCTGACCCGTGGCACGATGATCATCGGCGCGCTGGTTGTGGCCGGTTTCTGGGCGTTCAACAGTTTTTATACCGTGAAACCCGAAGAACAATCGGTCGAGCTGTTTCTGGGCAAGTATTCGTCGACCGGCAATCCCGGTCTGAACTTTGCCCCCTGGCCGTTTGTCACCTACGAAGTGATCAACGTCACATCCGAGCGGACCGAGAATATCGGCAACCGGCGCGGTGACAATGGTGACGGGCTGATGCTGACCACCGATGCCAATATCGTGGATATCGAATTTCAGGTGGTCTGGAACATCAACGATCCGGCAAAGCTGCTGTTCAACATCCGCGATCCGCAACTGACCGTGGGCGCTGTGTCTGAATCCGTCATGCGCGAGATCATCGCCGCCAGCAACCTGGCGCCGATCCTCAACCGGGACCGGGGTCTGATCGCTGATACGGCGATGGCAGATGTGCAGGCGACGCTGGACGAATACCAGAGCGGTATCAACATCGTGCGTGTGAACCTTGAAACCGCCGATCCGCCCCGCGAAGTCATCGACAGTTTCCGCGAGGTGCAGGCCGCCGAGCAGGAACGTGATCGTCTTCAGCGTCAGGCTGATGCCTATGCCAACCGCGTCCTTGCCGAGGCACGTGGTGAAGCCGCGCAGATCCAGGAAGAGGCCGAGGGCTATCGCGCCCGTGTGGTCAACGAAGCCCTAGGTGATGCGAGCCGCTTTACCTCGGTGCTTGAGGAATATTCCAAGGCCGAGGATGTGACGCGCAAGCGCCTGTACCTTGAGACCATGGAAAAGGTTCTGGGCAACGTCGACAAGATGATCCTGGACAAGTCGGTAACCGGCAGCGACGGGCAGGGGGGCGGCGTCGTGCCGTATCTGCCGCTGAACGAGCTGGGCCGGAAATCGACGCAGGAGGGGAACTGAGCCATGAACAAGCTGAATATCATTCTGATCGCAGCTGTGGTCATTGTCGTTGGCGTCTGGTCCTCGGTCTTTGTTGTGGACGAGCGTGAAAAGGCGCTGGTGCTGCAGTTTGGCCAGATCAAGGCCGTGAAGGAAGAACCCGGTCTGGCGTTCAAAGTTCCCTTCATTCAGGACGTGGTCAAATATGACGACCGTATCCTGAGCCTGGATACCGAAACCATCGAAGTCACGCCATCGGATGACCGTCGTCTGGTCGTTGACGCCTTTGCACGTTACCGCATTGCCGATGTGGTGCAGTTCCGTCAGGCCGTGGGCGTGGGTGGCATTCGTGCTGCCGAGGATCGTCTGTCGTCTGTCCTCAACGCGCAGATCCGTGAGGTTCTGGGTGCGGATCAGGTGACGTCCGACACCATCCTGTCCGAGGATCGCCGTCTGCTGATGACCCGGATCCGGGATCAGGCACGGACATCGGCCAGCGGTCTGGGGCTTGATGTCGTCGACGTGCGGCTGAAGCAGACCAACCTGCCGACGCAGAACCTCGAGGCGACCTTTGCCCGGATGCGTGCCGAACGCGAACGCGAAGCTGCGGACGAGATCGCCCGCGGTAACGAGGCGGCGCAGCGTGTGCGCGCCCTGGCCGACCGGACCGTGACCGAGACACTGTCCGAGGCCGACCGTGATGCCAACATCATTCGTGGTGAAGCAGACGCGCGGCGAAACCAGGTCTTTGCCGAGGCCTATGGTCAGGATCAGGAATTCTTTGCCTTCTACCGGTCGCTTCAGGCCTATGAGACGGCATTGACCGGAGGCAACTCGACCATGGTGATGACGCCGGATTCGGAGTTCTTCAACTACTTCAAATCTGAACGTCTTGCGGCACCCGCGTCGCAGTAATGTCGGACGTTCTGCTGGGAATCGGTATGGTTCTTGTGATCGAGGGGCTGGTGTACGCACTGGCCCCTTCGCTTGTTGAACGTCTGCTGGAAACACTGCGGGCGATGCCGGTCGAGACGCGGCGCGCTGTTGGGCTTGGCGCGATCTTCTTTGGACTTATTTTCCTTTGGGCGGCGCAGCGGGTCGGCTGAACCGCTGTCCTGACAGACAAGGAAATACCAGAGGCGTCGCCAGATCCCGGCCTGCAATTAAGGCCATATTAACTTTGATATGCCGACACTGGCCGACACCTGAAAAAATGCGTCGAAGCTGGCGCGATGCCTCACGTTTCCGTCACATCCGCTTGATCAGGCAAGTCTGTCTTTGAGTGTTGCTCAAACACCCTTATGTTCTAAATCGTATAGAGGCACGAACGCCGCCGCGCGCCTGATCCCCAGAAGGAAGGAGTTCCACTTGAAACCCCAAGCAATTGCACGGACACGCGACAACGCGACGCCGCTACGTCTGTTCTGGCTGACGACGCTGTCCATGATACTGATCCTTTCGACGTCACTGATGGCCGCCGCTCAGGGCTTGCCGAGCAGCTTTGCCGAACTGGCCGAACGCATCAGCCCGTCTGTGGTCAATATCACGACCTCGACCACGGTGGCAGGGCGGACGGGACCGCAGGGCATCGTGCCCGAAGGGTCCCCGTTCGAGGATTTCTTTCGCGAGTTCCAGGATCGCAACGGAAACGGTGAGGGCGAGCGGCCGCGTAAATCTTCGGCGCTTGGTTCGGGCTTTGTTATTTCCGAAGACGGCTATGTGGTCACCAACAACCATGTGATCGAAGGCGCCGACGAGATCCAGATCGAATTTTTTGAGGGTTTCGAGCTGCCTGCCACGCTGGTCGGCACTGACCCCAACACCGATATCGCCCTGCTCAAGGTTGATGCCGAAGAGCCGCTCAAGTTCGTGAATTTCGGTGACAGCAACGTTGCGCGCGTCGGCGACTGGGTGGTGGCGATGGGCAACCCGCTGGGTCAGGGATTTTCAGTCTCGGCCGGGATCGTTTCGGCGCGCAACCGCGCCCTGTCGGGGACCTATGACGACTATATCCAGACCGATGCGGCCATCAACCGTGGGAACTCGGGCGGACCGCTGTTCAACATGAATGGTGAGGTGATCGGCGTGAACACCGCGATTCTGTCGCCCAACGGCGGGTCGATCGGGATTGGCTTTTCCATGGCGTCGAACGTGGTCAAGCGGGTGGTCAACCAGCTCAAGGAATTTGGTGAAACGCGCCGCGGGTGGCTGGGCGTGCGCATTCAGGACGTCACGGATGACGTCGCCGAGGCGATGGGGCTGGCGAATACCGCAGGCGCGCTGGTGACGGATGTTCCCGAAGGTCCGGCGATGGAATCCGGGATGCAGTCCGGCGACGTGATCCTGAGCTTTGATGGCAATGACGTGGCCGATACCCGCGGGCTTGTCCGTCAGGTGGGCAATACCGAGGTCGGCAAGACCGTGCGTGTGATCGTCAACCGTGCGGGCAAGACCGAAACGCTGCGCATCACGCTAGGCCGCCGGGAAGAAGTGGAAAGCGCCGTGCCCGCATCGCAGGTGCAGCCGGAAGATGAAGAAGAGCCGGCCGAGGTCGTTCTGCTAGGGCTGACGCTGGCACCGCTAAGCACGGAAATGCGCGACCAGATGCAGCTGCCCGAGTCGATCAAGGGTCTGGCCGTGACCGCCGTTGATGAAACATCCGAGGCCTTTGAAAAGGGGCTGCGCACCGGCGATGTAATCACCGAGGCCGGACAAAGTGCCGTGCTGAGCGTGTCCGATCTTCAGGACCGTATCGATGAAGCCGAAGAGGCCGGGCGCAAGTCTCTGCTCTTGCTGGTGCGGCGTGGCGGCGATCCGCGCTTTGTCGCGCTGAGCCTGCACAGCGAATAGTCAGGTACTATCCAATGAGGCAAAAGGCGTCCCGGTAGCGGGGCGCCTTTTGTGTTTGAGGTGACCGTCGGTGCGCTGTCCGGTCAGTATTCGCGGTTCTTTAAGTTTCTTTGCATATCCTTGTGTGGTGCACATTTCCTTTGGAAGGAGAGCAGATGCAGCCCGTGCGAGGTCCGGATCCAGAGACTGCCTTCATTGACCTGTCTGTGGGCGGCTTTTTCGGGGATATCGTCGGCACTCTCGCCGGAACTCTGGAAGAGGTTTTCGGTCTCGACGATTCTTCGGCGTTCATTTCGGTCGCAGGCGACGCAATAGCCCTGCGGTTGAAGGCCTTGTACGAATCGGAACTGGGCGAACTTCCGAAAGATGCCGAGGTGATCGGACGGGTTCTGGTGGACGTCATGCGCCGCGTCGGCGGCGACTTCCGGATCGAGAGCGTCGAGAAAGACAGGATCGTTTTTGTAAACCGGCGCTGTCCCTTTGGAAGCCGCGTCGAAGGGCGGCCTTCGCTTTGCATGATAACCACGAATCTTTTTGGACGCATCGCTGCTGAAACAAACGGGTATGCTGGCGTCCAAGTAGAACAAGCGATTGCCCGTGGTGCCCCCAAGTGCCGCGTTGTCGTGGCGTTGGAGCGTGTGGCCGATGGTAGCTGGTACGAATTTTTCGAATGATGACGAGGAAAATGCTGTCCTGACGGGCATCCGGATCGCGATCCAGCACGCCAGCGAACCGACTTTTGTCGTCAATGACCTGGGCCAGATCCTTTTGGCCAACGAAGCGGCGGTCAAACTGACCCACCCACACGCGCCCGAAACCCTTGGGGCTATCGGCACTACGGAACATTCGGACCACGATACCCTACTGGAACGGGCAATCCGGCGATCAGGCCCCAGCCATATGCGCCTGAAACTTGCCAGCGGGCAGTCCTTCGTCTTTTACATCCGACGGCTGGATTTTGACTGGAAGGGCGGGCGGACCCTCGCCCTGGTTCAGGCCGATCAGACAAAGACGATGGTCAGCAAATTCATCGAAGTGCAATCGGTCGCGGAAACAGCGCGCGACCGTTTGCGTCAGAGCCTGGCCGAGCAGGCCGACCTGCGCCGCGAGGCACAGCAGTTGCGCCGTCTCGCGTCGACCGATCAGTTGACCGGGCTTTTGAACTCCGCGACCTTCGCGCAGATGACCGGCGATGCTCTCTTGCTGGCCGATGGCGCGCAGGGAGTTCTGCTCTATCTGGATCTCAATGGCTTCAAGGCGGTCAACGACCGGTTCGGACATGCGGTGGGCGATGCGGTGCTGTGCTGCACGGCCCAGCGTCTGCGCGCCGAGTTGCGTCAGAATGACCTGATCGCAAGGCTGGGTGGTGACGAGTTCGGGATCTGGCTTGCGGGGGTATCAGAGGAGGTTTGCGAGCGTATCGTGGCCCGACTTGAACAGGCGCTGTCCGAGCCGATCCGCCTGACTGTGCCGCAAGCGCCCGAGCAAATTGACAACATTTCGGTCGCGCTGGGGCGTGCCCGCTGGCCCGAAGACGGGGCGGATGTGAAGGCACTGCTGCAAACGGCTGACAGCCGGATGTATGCCGCAAAAAAACGGCGTGCAAAGCTGGAGCAGATCACCCTTGCCGCCGAGGCCCCCCCGACGCGTCTGATCTGAAACGGCATCTGCGCGATTCGGTGCCGCGACTGCGGATTTTCCGGCCTTGAACCTTCGGATCAAGCCGTGGGGTTATGATGGCGCAACGCTTGCCCATGATCCGGTGAAGCTGACAGGTTCGGAAGCGGCGGGCGCAATGCCTCGTGCTTTGATCGTGCCAGTTTGAACGTTCTGGATCGCTTGAACTTATCGCCTCCGAAGCGCGTTCGGCGGGAGTTTGCAGGTTATGGACGGTTGCGTGACCTTCATCGGAGCAAATTTAGAACACATGGTGATTGGCGCAACTGTGCAGGGCCTGTTATCGCAAAAGGGCTGGCAGGTTGCTGTGTGCTTCACTAGGTAAGTCGGCAAACATGTTTTAGGAGTAAGATCACATGGCAAAGATCACCTATATCGAGCACAACGGCACCCAACATGTGGTGGAAGTGGCCAACGGTCTGACCGTCATGGAAGGCGCGCGGGATAACAACATTCCGGGGATCGAGGCCGATTGCGGCGGCGCCTGCGCCTGTTCGACCTGCCACGTCTACGTGGATCCGGCCTGGGTTTCCAAGCTGCCCGCGAAGGACGATATGGAAGAGGACATGCTGGATTTCGCATACCAGCCGGACCCCGAGCGGTCGCGCCTGACCTGCCAGCTGAAGATCACCGATGCCCTAGATGGGCTGGTTGTGCAGATGCCGGAAAAGCAGATCTGATCCCGGCAGGATCAGATCCGGCGCGGCGCCCTGCGTTGCGTCTGTGGGGGCGGCAGGCCCGCCGCGCGCTGAGAGCTTTGCCGGTGTGGCTGGCGTTGCTGGGCGCCAGCGGCGCGCTTCGGGCAGAAATTATCGACGCGCGGTATCTGGAGCCGACGGGGCGCTATGACCATGCCATTCTGGGCGATGCGCTGGAATGGGGCGCGCTGGAGCTGACCTTGCGAGATGGGCGGGTTTTGCGCGCGGTGTTGCCCGAGTCACTGGTGTTCGAGGATATCGCGCCCCGCCTTTGGGATGTGGATGGCGACGGTGCGCCAGAGGTGGTCACTGTCGAGAGCAGCCTGTCCCATGGCGCGCGCCTTGCCATATGGGATGCCGAAGGGCGCATCGCTGCAACGCCGTATATTGGTCAGCGCCACCGCTGGCTCGCGCCATTGGGGGCGGCGGATCTGGACGGCGATGGACGGATCGAGATTGCCTATATCGACCGCCCGCATCTGGCCCGGGTTCTGCGGCTCTTTCGGCTGGAGGATGGCAAGCTGGTTCCTGTGGCCGAGCTGGCTGGCCTTACCAATCACCGTATCGGATGGGACCACGTAGAGAGCGGCATCCGTGACTGCGGTAGTGGGGCAGAAATCATCGCTGCCAATGCGGGTTGGAGCCAAGTGATGGCGGTGCGGTTTGCCGCTGGTCGTTTGGTGGCGCGTGAGGTCGGTCCTTACACAAGCCGCGCAAGTATAGATGCCGCGCTGGCATGTCGGTAACCCCAAGAACACGTATCATTCCGTTGGGCATATCTGCGGGCAGATGAAGACGGGACCGCCTGCTTCATCTGCCCATAAACACTGCGGCGGAGGCAGAGCCCCCGCACCGACGGATCAGAGAGCGCGCCAGCCGATGTCGTTGCGGCAGAACCCTCCGGGCCAGTTGACCCGATCCAGCAGGGCGTAGGCGCGGTCGCGGGCCTCTTGCAGTGTTGCGCCGCGGGCCGTTGCGTTCAGAACGCGGCCACCTGCGGCGGTAATCTGGCCCTTGGATTCAGCCGTGCCCGCGTGGAACATCATGGTAAAGCTGTCTTCGGGCAGGTCGGTCAGCCCTTCGATGACGTCCCCCTTTGCGTAATCACCGGGATAGCCATTGGCGGCCATCACCACGGTCACCGCGTGGTCGTCGGCCCAGTTCACCTGCATTTCGCCCAACCGCTCTTCGGCGCAGGCATGGATCAGATCGAGCGCCTGCGCACCAAGACGCAGCATCAGGACCTGGCATTCGGGGTCGCCAAAGCGGGCGTTGTATTCAACCAGCCGTGGCCCCTGTTCCGAGATCATCAGGCCGACATAAAGCACACCCTGATAGGGCGTGCCGCGACGTGCCATTTCGGCGATGGTCGGGCGGACGATTTCGGCCATGGCCTGTTCGGCCAGCGCATCGGTCAGAACAGGGGCCGGGGAATAGGCGCCCATGCCGCCGGTGTTGGGGCCGGTGTCACCCTCACCGACGCGCTTGTGATCTTGCGCGGTGCCGATGGGGAGGGCGTTGGTGCCATCGCAGAGGACGAAAAAGGATGCCTCTTCGCCGGTCATGAATTCTTCGATCACCACCTCGGCGCCGGCCCCGCCGAAGGCACCACCGAACATATCGTCGATAGCGGCCTCGGCCTCGTCCAGGGTTTCGGCGATGATCACGCCTTTGCCGGCGGCAAGTCCGTCGGCCTTGATGACGATGGGCGCGCCTTGCGTCTGAACATAGGCCTTTGCCGCTGCGGCGTCGGTGAAATGCCCGTAGGCGGCGGTGGGGGCGTTGCAGGCGTCGCAGATTTCCTTGGTGAAGCTTTTCGATGCCTCAAGCCGCGCAGCCGCTGCCGAAGGACCAAAGACCAGCAGGCCCGCGTCACGCAGGCGGTCGGCAACACCGGCGGCAAGCGGCGCTTCGGGGCCGATGATCACCATGTCGATGGCGTTTTCCCCGGCGAATTCGGCCACTGCGCCGCCGTCGTTGATATCGAGCCGGGCACATTCGGCGATCATGGCGATGCCGGCATTGCCGGGGGCCACGATCAGTTTATCGCATTTAGGATTCTGCAGGGCGGCCCAGGCCAGCGCATGTTCGCGCCCGCCGCTTCCGAGGATGAGGATGTTCATGGGGCGCGCTCTCCTGCTTGGCCTTTGTGCCCCCGCGTTCTAAGGTTGCGGGCAGGCAAGAGCAAGCGAGCGCAGATGTCCGATTTGATCGACGACGCCCCCGACGGGGCAAATGCACCGGAGTTCACCGTTTCCGAACTGTCGGGCGCGGTCAAACGTGTGATCGAGGGCGAATTTGGATTCGTCCGGGTGAAGGGCGAGGTGGGGCGCGTGTCGCGGCCGCGCTCTGGTCACGTATACCTTGACCTCAAGGACGACCGGTCGGTGATTTCCGGGGTGATGTGGAAGGGCACCGTGTCCAAGCTGCAGACCCAGCCGGAGGAAGGTATGGAAGTCGTTGCCACGGGGCGGCTGACGACCTTTCCGGGGCAGTCGAAATACCAGATCGTGATCGAAGACATCCGCCCGGCCGGTATGGGCGCGCTGATGGCGATGCTGGAAAAGCGCAAGGCCGCGTTGCAGGCCGAAGGGCTGTTTGAGGCCGGTCGCAAGAAGCCGTTGCCCTATCTGCCTGAGGTGATCGGGGTCGTGACCTCGCCCAGCGGCGCGGTGATCCGCGATATCCTGCACCGGCTGCGCGAGCGGTTTCCGCGCAAGGTGCTGATCTGGCCGGTAGCGGTGCAGGGGGCAAAATGTGCGCCCGAGGTGGCGCGGGCGATTGCCGGGTTCAATGCGCTGACGCCGGGAGGGTCCATTCCACGCCCGGATCTGTTGATCGTGGCGCGGGGCGGCGGGTCGATCGAGGATCTCTGGGGCTTCAACGAAGAGATCGTGGCCCGGGCCGCAGCGGCGAGTGAGATTCCGCTGATCTCGGCCGTGGGGCATGAGACGGATACCACGCTGATCGATTTCGTCTCGGACCGGCGGGCACCGACACCTACGGCGGCGGCGGAACTGGCGGTGCCGGTGCGGCTGGAGTTGTTGGGTTGGGTCGGGGACATGCAGGCCCGTCTGGGCCGCGCTCTGAGTCAGAGGCTGGAGGTGCGCGGCCAGCGTCTGCGCGATCTGGCGCGGGCATTGCCGCGGGTCGAGACGCTGCTGGAACAGCCGCGCCAAAAGGTTGATTCGGTCGGCGAACGGCTGGGTCAGGCGCTGATCCGGTCGGTGCAGATCCGGCGCGTGCGGCTGTCGGAACAGGCGGGATCGTTGCGGCCTGCGACGCTGTCGATGCGGATTACGCAAGGACGCGGGCGGCTGGACGACCGGGCCGCGCGGTTGGTGCCTCGCCTTGGGCGGCTGGTGCTGGCAAAACGGGAGGCGCTGGGGCGGCGGGCGGACCGGCTGAGCATGCGCCCCATCCAGCGCGACGTTGCGATGAAGAAAGAGCGGCTGCGTGACGTGTCGCGCCGCTTTGACGATGCAGGCCGGGGGCAGATGAGTGACCTGCGCAAGCGGCTTGAGGCGCTGGACCGTTTGCGCGAGACGCTAAGCTACAAGGCAACGCTGGCGCGCGGCTATGCGGTGGTGCGTGGGGATGGGCATGTGGTGTCCACCAAGGCAGACGCGGCTGCGGCTTCGGGGCTGGAAATCGAGTTTGCCGACGGACGCTACAAGATCGGCGGGGCGGTACCGAAGAAAAGTGCCAAGAAGGCCCCGGAACAGGGATCCCTGTTCTGACAATCGGGGCCTGATCCCGCGGTGCGCGCTTTCGCGCGCTCCGGCTACTACCTCGTCGTTGGCCTGCGGCCGCCTCATCAGGGGGCTGGTTGGGCTGTGACGCCTTGTCCGCGCGGGAGAGTGAGCTGTACGCTCAGACGCCCACTTCGGGACCGTAGCACATCATCGGCTCTTCGTTCTGGCGCGCCTCGTAGAGGGTGGTTGCGCCTGGGTCGTTTTCGAACACCGCGCGCAGGCCTGATCCGTCCTTGAAGAAGCTCCAGCATTGCGGGGTCGGTTCATTTTCGTAGACAAAGCAGATCTGGCCTGCGTCTTCGTACCATGTGCCTTCCTTGCATTCGCCATCAAGGAAGGACCAGCGTACGCGTTGGTCGGGCAGGTATTCCTCGACCCCGTAGGATTGTTCGCCAAGTCCGAAATACAGCGTCTTGCCAGTGGCATAATCGTCGAATTCGGCCCCGGACATGGGCGACTGCGCCGCTGCTGGCAGAGTCAGGGAAAGGGTGAGGGCGGTGACAAGGGACAGGATGTGTTGCATTTGAATAGATTGCCAGAGACATCGCGATCTGGGAATGCGGTAAACGCTGCTTAGGTTAACGAAATTGTCAGAAAGTGGATGACTGCCTCGAATGGTGGCACAAGTATGGCCGAAGCGGCGTAGGTGCGGGGCGGGGGACACGGTGCCTGTGCGGCCTTTGCCAGTCAGGCCCAATCCTTTTGGCTGCCTTAAGGCGCCGGAAGCGGCATGCTAGGCCTATAGGAAAATTCGGACACCCATCAGGGCGAACCACGACATTTTTGCGGCCGTTTCAATCGGCTTTGATGTCGGTTTTTGGTGACACTTGCGGGGGTGAGTCGGCTAGGGTGCTGGCACCAGGGAAGAGGGAAGAGGCATGGCAGTGGATGAGCGCAAGGGCGTCTGGAAGTCGGGCAAGGGCAAGGGACGCGGTACGCCCAAGGGCCGTCAGCTGGACGACACCGCCTGGTCCGAGGTCCGTGAATTGCTTGGCGCGGCGCCACGTCGACGCGACCTGCTGATCGAACATCTGCATCTGATCCAGGACCGGTTCGGGCATCTTTCTGCGGCGCACCTGCGTGCCCTAGCGGAAGAGATGCGCCTGTCGATGGCTGAAGTCTATGAAGTCGCGACCTTTTATGCCCATTTCGATGTGGTGAAAGAGGGTGAAACCCCGCCCCCCGCCCTGACCATCCGGGTTTGCGAATCGCTTTCCTGTGAGCTGGCGGGTGCCGAGGCTTTGTTGGCGGCGCTGCAGGACGGCATGGACCCGGCGCAGGTGCGGGTGCTGCGCGCGCCCTGCATGGGGCGATGCGACACCGCGCCGGTGCTGGAGTTGGGCCACGCCCATATCGACCACGCCACGCCGGACAAGGTGCAGGCCGCAATCGCGGCGGGGCACACCCATGCGCATATTCCTGAGTACGAGGATTACGCGACCTATGTCGCAGCGGGCGGCTACGAAGAACTGACAGCGCTGCGCAAGGGCGGCGACTGGGAAGCGGTGCAGCAGAAATTGCACGATTCCGGGCTGCGTGGTCTTGGCGGTGCTGGCTTTCCGTCTGGCCGCAAATGGGGGTTCGTGCGTGCGAACTCCGGTACGCGCTACCTTGCGGTGAACGGGGATGAGGGCGAGCCCGGGACCTTCAAGGACCGCTTTCACCTTGAAAGCACGCCGCATATGTTTCTTGAGGGGATGCTGATCGCCGCATGGGCGGTCGAGGCAGAGACCTGCTTTATCTATATGCGCGACGAATATCCCGCCGTTCTGGAAATCCTGCGGCGCGAGATTGCAGCGCTGGTGGAAGCGGGGATCGTCACCGAAGGGTATATCGACCTGCGGCGCGGGGCGGGGGCCTATATCTGCGGCGAAGAATCCGCGATGATCGAATCGATCGAGGGCAAGCGCGGCATTCCGCGCCACCGCCCGCCCTACGTGGCGCAGGTCGGGGTGTTTGGACGGCCCACGCTTGTCCATAATATCGAGACGTTGCACTGGGTGGCGCGGGTCTGCCGCGAGGGACCCGAGATTCTGAACGGGGTCGAGAGGAACGGCCGCAAGGGCCTGCGCTCTTACTCCGTTTCGGGGCGGATCAAGAACCCCGGTGTGCATCTGCTGCCAGCCGGGTCGACCATTCGTGATATCATTGAGGCTGCGGGCGGTATGCTCGACGGCCATGTTCTCAAGGCCTATCAGCCGGGGGGGCCGTCCTCGGGGCTATTGCCCGCGTCGATGGACGACATCCCGTTGGATTTCGACACGCTGCAGCCGCATGATACCTTTATCGGGTCTGCTGCTGTGGTGGTGCTGTCGGATCAGGATTCTGCCCGGAGTGCGGCGCTGAACATGCTGCGGTTCTTTGAGGCGGAAAGCTGCGGACAGTGTACGCCCTGCCGTGTGGGCTGCGAAAAGGCGGTCAAGCTGATGCAGGCACCAAGCTGGGATACCGAGCTGCTCGAGGAAGTCTGCCAGGCTATGGCAGATGCGTCGATCTGTGGTCTGGGGCAGGCGGCACCAAACCCGATCCGCCTGACGATGAAGCATTTTGCAAACGAGGTCTGAGCGCGGGTTTTGACGCGAGGATGACGGGCGCCCGGCGGGGGCCGCCCGTCTCTTGTCCCTTTTGAAATCGGGCAGTTTCGCCTGCGTCGTCGCGCGGATACGCCCCGGGGCCGGTTCGCTGCGCCAGTGCCATGTTGCCATTCCCGCCCGATCCTAGACGGTCCCGTGGCCGACGTTTGGGCACTGCCCAGCCTGACCAGCCCCCGCACAGATGATCACCCTCTGTGAGATGCGGATCCAACTCCCTCCGGGGCGCGTTGCGTCAACAGACTTTCATCTGGGCCAAAGGCGTATTAGGTCAAAGTCACCTGAGCGGGAGCGGTGCGATGTCCTTTTTCGGCAAGCTGAAAACCAAATTGTTCAAATCTTCTTCCAAGCTGGAAGAGGGGCTGGATGCCATTGTCGAGGACGGCGGCAGCG
The DNA here is from genome assembly GCF_900188035.1 of Puniceibacterium sediminis. Taxonomy (GTDB): domain Bacteria; phylum Pseudomonadota; class Alphaproteobacteria; order Rhodobacterales; family Rhodobacteraceae; genus Puniceibacterium; species Puniceibacterium sediminis. Next base: position 204,868 of record NZ_FZNN01000001.1, read on the forward strand.
CCGAGCCGGAACCGGATATTCCCCCCGTCGTGCCACCGGCACCAGCGGCCCCCGACGCGCCCGCGCCCCCGGCGCCAGACATGCCGCAGCCCGCCGATCCCACGCCGCAGGCCCCCCCACAGCCTGTCGCGCCGCCGCCTGAGATCCCCCAGTCTGATCCGGAGATGCCGGTCGCGCCGCCAAAGGAGCTGCCTGCTAATCCGGGCCAGACCACTGGCGGCGGCATTCTGGGGCGTCTGTTCAAACGTGGCGACAGCGCGCCGGTCATGCGCCGCACGCTGGACGATGACATGCTCGAACAGATCGAAGAGCTGTTGATCGCCGCTGACATGGGCGTGGATACCGCCCTGCGCGTGACGGCCAACATGGCCGAAGGGCGCATGGGGCGAAAGGTTTCGACCCGCGAGATCAAACAGTTGCTCGCCGCCGAAATCGCCCGGATCATGGACACGGTGGCCCGGCCGATGCCGCTATATCCGACCAAGCCGCAGGTGGTTCTGGTGGTGGGTGTAAACGGATCGGGCAAGACCACGACCATTGGCAAGCTCGCCTCGCAGTTTCGCGGCGCTGGCAAGAAGGTGGTGATCGCCGCCGGTGACACCTTTCGCGCCGCTGCGGTCGAGCAGCTTCAGGTCTGGGGCGATCGCGCCGGGGTGCCGGTTCTGACCGCGCCCGAAGGTTCGGACCCGGCGAGCCTTGCCTATGATGCGATGACCAAGGCGCAGGCCGATGGGGCGGATCTGCTGATGATCGACACGGCTGGTCGTCTTCAGAACCGCGCGGATCTGATGGAGGAGTTGTCCAAGATCGTCCGCGTGATCCGTAAAAAGGACCCGGACGCCCCGCATAACACCCTTCTGGTGCTGGACGCGACGACCGGTCAGAACGCCCTGCGTCAGGTTGAAACGTTCCAGAAACTTGCCGATGTGACCGGCCTTGTCATGACCAAACTCGACGGCACCGCCCGGGGTGGCGTGTTGGTCGCTCTGGCCGACAAGTTTGGCCTGCCGATCCATGCAATCGGGGTGGGCGAACAGATCGACGATCTGCAACCCTTTGATCCAGAAGAATTCGCCGCCGCCCTGACAGGCCTTGACGACGAATGAGCTGCGCTCTGTCTTCTTCCCCATCTTCATCTGTCCAAAAATATTCCGGGAGGTCCGGAGGGCTGGCCCTCCGGTGTCGGGCCGCCACGGGGCGTTAAGTGAGCAACTGGCTCATCTCGCTAGAGGGCACCGAGGCGGGGCACAATCTGGCCCTGATCCTTGCCGTGCTTGCGGCCTTCCTGCATGCCGTCTTTGGCGCGCTGCAGAAGGGGCGGCACGATCCCTGGCTGACCCGCGGCGCGATTGATGCCAGTGTCTTTGTCATGGCGCTGCCCGTGGCGCTGTTTCTGGTGCCCTGGCCCGAACCGCATATGTGGTCAGTCTTTGCCATCGTCTGGCTGATCCACATCTTTTACAAAAGCCTGCAGGCCATGGCCTACACCAAGGGCGCCTATACGGTGGTCTATCCGGTGGTGCGCGGGACAGGGCCGCTGTTTGCTGTGATCGGGGCCTATTTTCTGTTCGGTGAAGTGTTCAACCCGATGCAATGGATGGGCGTGGGCGTGTTGCTGTCGGGGATATTCGGCCTTGCCGTCTACAACATGATCTATCTGCAACCCCAGCGCGACACGCTGCCGGTGGCGATGGGACTTGCCTTTGTAACCGGCCTTTTTGTAGCGCTTTATACGACCTATGACGCCTATGGCATCCGCGCGACGGCCGATCCTTTCACCTTCCTTGCCTGGTTCTTTGTGATCGACGGATTTGCCTTGCCGTTCTATGCCGCCCACCGCTGGCGTCATATGGCCGACCGCCCGACATTGGTGCCGCTTCTGCTGCGCGGGGTGTTTGGGGGCATCGTGGCCTTCTTCAGCTTTGGGGCGATCATGCTGGCCACCCGGCTCGACAATGTGGGAGAGGCAGCGGTGTTGCGTGAGACCTCAACCGTCTTTGCGGCCTTGATCGGCTGGCTGGTGCTGAAGGAAACCGTGGGGCCGCGTCGCATTGCCCTGATGGCCCTGATCGCGCTGGGTGCGGTGATTGTTGAGTTCTCTGGATAACCCCCCCATATAGACTTTGAAACGGAGGCCCCCATGGCAGAACGCAAGATCCACCCGATGCTGAAAACCACCCTGGAGTTGGGGCCGGTGGTGCTGTTCTTTGCAGCCTATGTCTGGCTCAAGGACGAGACCTTCAACATCGCGGGCACCGACTACAAGGGGTTCATCATTGTCACTGCGGGTTTCATCCCGCTGATCATCGCCTCGACCGCCGTGCTTTGGGCGCTGACGGGCAAGCTGAGCCGGATGCAGATCGTCACCGTGGTGCTGATCACCGTCTTTGGCGGGCTTTCGGTCTGGCTGAACGACGACCGGTTCTTCAAGATGAAACCGACGCTGATCTATCTGTTGTTCGGTGGCGTTCTGGCGTTCGGCCTGCTCAAGGGTGAAAGCTATCTCAAATACGTGATGGAAGGCCTGATGCCGCTGGAGCAAGAGGGCTGGATGCTGTTGACCAAACGGGTCTGCGCGCTGTTCCTTGCGCTCGCCCTGGCCAACGAGGTGATCTGGCGCACGATGAGCACCGAAACATGGGTCTACTTCAAGACCTTCGGGCTGACCGCGGCGATCTTTGGGTTTTTCTTTACGCAGGGCGGGTTGTTCAAACGCTACGCCGTGGAGAATGCAGACGAGGTTTGATGCCTACGATCTGTTCCCAGCCGGGCAGGTCGGCTTTTCCCGGCGTTTATCCCGCAATCTGACTGCTTGCGTAATTGTCGGCGTGGGGACTTATTCATTCTGAGCGTGACCTGAGGCGGCTGCCGCTCTGGACACCGTGACTCTGCGGTCTAATGTCCCGTTCAACACGGACATTGCGCAAAGGAACGGGTCATGGACAAATTCGGCAAAAGCCAACCGGTGAAGCGGGTCGAGGATACACGTTTCCTGACGGGTCATGGGCAATATGTGGACGATATCGCCCCCGAAGGCGCTTTGCATGGCTATGTCCTGCGCTCGCCCGTTGCCCATGCCGAGATTACCAAGCTGGATGTTTCCGAGGCGAGGTCGGCCGAAGGCGTACACCTTGTGCTGACGGCACAGGACCTTCTGGATGCGGGTGTGCGGCTGGGTATGGGGGCGACACTGGCCAAGAATCAGGACGGATCCATGGGGGCCGCACCCGAGCGCCCGTTGCTGGCGCGGGGCCGCGTGCGCTTTGTTGGTGAACCCATTGCAATGATCTTTGCCGAAACGCTGCAACAGGCGCGCGACGCAGCCGAGTTGATCGAATTCGACTATGATGATCTGCCGGTACATGTTGCGCTGGAAGTGGGTGGTGAGGCGATCCACCCCGAAGCACCTGAAAACAAGGCGTTTGACTGGGCGCTGGGCGACAAGGCGGCGACCGATCAGGCATTCGCGTCGGCGGCGCGTACCGTCAGCCTTGAGGTTGCGGACAACCGGATCATCGTGAATTCGATGGAGCCGCGCGGCTGTTTCACGGAATGGGATGGCACGCGGCTGCATCTGGCCTTTGGCGGGCAGGGGGTTTGGGGGCTCAAGCAGAACCTTGTTGATTTGCTGGGACTCGCGCCGGAAAACGTGCGCGTGACCAACCCGGATGTGGGCGGCGGGTTTGGCATGAAGGGAATGCCGTACCCCGAATATTTCGTCTGCGCACAAGCGGCGCGGGCACTGGGGCGTCCGGTGCGCTGGATGTCCGAGCGAGGCGAGGCGATGCTGAGCGACAATGCCGGGCGCGATCTGGTCACGCTGGCCGAACTGGCTTTTGACGCGGATAACCGCATCACGGGCTATCGCCTGCAGACGGTCAGCAATCTGGGAGCATATAATTCCAATTTTGCCCAGATGATCCAGACGCAGCTGTTTTCCCGGGTTCTGCCCGGGGTCTATGACATCCCGGTGATGTTCATTCAGGTCGACGGAATCTATACCAACACCACCCAGGTGGATGCCTATCGCGGGGCCGGACGGCCCGAGGCGATCTATGTGCTGGAGCGCATCATGGACCGCGCCGCACGCGAATTGGGTATTGATCCTTGGGAGTTGCGCAAGATCAACTTTATCCGCCCCGACCAGTTTCCGTTCAAGACCATCGTTGGCGAAACTTATGACGTCGGCGAATTCGCCAGGGTGCTGGAGCGCGCTGCGGCAACTGCGGACCGGGCCGGGTACGATGCGCGCAAGGCGGCGTCGGCGAAGGCGGGCAAGCTGCGCGGGCAGGGCCTTTGTTACTATATCGAAAGCATTTTGGGGTCTCCTACTGAAAACGTGCAGGTCACGTTTGAAGAGGATGGAAGCGCTGTGATCTTTGTGGGCACACAATCAAACGGTCAGGGTCATGAGACTGTTTATGCTCAGTTTCTGGCGGATCAGACCGGGATTCCAGCGGACCGCATTCGTGTGGTGCAGGGTGACAGCGACCTGATCGCACAGGGTGGCGGTACGGGCGGGTCACGGTCTGTGACGGTACAGACCAACGTGACGCTGACCGCAGTTGCCCAAATTGTCGAGAAATTCTCGGCCTTCCTGTCGGAAGAGATGGGTGTGCCTGCATCAGAGATCAGTTTTGACGATGAACGCTTTCGCGCCGAGGGGTCGAACTTGACGCCCACCATGCTTGACGTGGCTGAAATGGCCCGGGTCGCGGGGCGCGACGACTTGCTAAGTCACAAGGCAACAGCGCAATTGCCAGCACGTTCTTACCCCAACGGCGCGCACATCGCCGAGGTCGAGATCGACCCCGAAACCGGTGCTGTGACCGTTGAACGCTACACGGTGGTCGACGATTTCGGAAACCTCATCAACCCCATGCTGGCCGAAGGGCAGGTGCATGGCGGTGTGGTCCAGGGCATCGGTCAGGCGTTGCAGGAACGGGTGGTCTACGACGAAACGGGGCAGCTGCTGTCGGCGAGTTTCATGGATTATGCGATGCCGCGTGCGGACAATGTGCCGATGATCGGCTTCACCACCGAGGCCGTGCCGTCGACGGCCAATCCAATGGGCATGAAGGGCTGTGGCGAGGCCGGTACGGTGGGCGCTTTGGCCGCAGTGTCGAATGCGGTGCAAGATGCGTTGTGGGAGCGGGGTGTCCGGCAGGCCGACATGCCGTTTACACCGCAAAGGGTGTGGGAATTATTACAGAATGATCAGATCGCCGCTGAGTGACAGAGTCCGTGGATGGTTCGCGAGGCGTTTCGCCTCCGACCACTCCAGCTATTCTGTTGCGCGCGGGGCGCGGGACCATGTGATCATTCTTGACGGCACCATGTCGTCGCTGAAGGCGGGGGAAGAGACGAATGCCGGCCTGACCTATCGTCTGTTGCGCGAACAGGGCGGCAACGTTTCGGTCTACTACGAGGCGGGGCTGCAGTGGCCTGATTGGGCTTCGACCGTTGATGTGGTGACCGGGCGCGGGATCAACCGGCAAATCCGGCGGGCCTATGGTTATCTTGCCTCGCGCTATCGGCCCGGGGACCGGATTTTCCTTTTGGGGTATTCGCGGGGGGCCTATGCGGTTCGTTCGCTGGCTGGGATCATCGACCGGATCGGGCTGATCAGGCGTGATGACGCGACCGAAAGCAACATCCGCCAGATCTATCGCCTGTATCAGATGGATCCGGAGGGCGCGACGGCCCAGGCCTTTGCGCGGCTATACTGCCATCCAGAAACGGCAATCGAAATGCTGGGCGTCTGGGATACGGTAAAGGCGCTGGGGCTGCGGCTGCCGCTGCTGTGGCGCCTGCAGACCGACAGCCATGCCTTTCACAACCATGAGCTCGGCCGGTCCGTGCGCCACGGGTATCATGCGCTGGCACTGGATGAACGCCGCCGGGCCTATGCGCCGGTGCTGTGGCAATGCCCGCAGGACTGGTCGGTGACGGTCGAGCAGGTTTGGTTTCCGGGCACCCATGGCGATGTCGGCGGTCAGCTGGGCCGTTCTGGTGCCGCGCGGGGGTTGTCGAATATCCCGCTGGTCTGGATGCTGGACAAGCTGGAGGCGCGTGATCTGTCACTGCCCGCGGGTTGGAGGGGGCGATTTCCCTGCGACGCGGAGGCGCCATCAATCGGGACCTGGTACGGTACGGGGAAATTTTTTCTGCTGCGTGGGCCACGAGAGGTCGGGCGGGACCCGTCAGAACAGTTGCACGAGTCAGTGAGCAGGGGTTCGGCAAGAGAGATCGATTCGGTTGCATGGAAGAAAGCAAGTCTTTTGTTCACAGTTTCTTTACAACGCTTTAAACTGTGACTTTCACGCCTATCTAAATTACAGGCTCGCGGGATCGGAACCCCCGTGACACCTTTACTGTCCCTCGTTCCGCACTGGCGCCCAAGGTTTTCCTTGGGCGCTTTTTTCTTTTCGTGCGTGGGTGTAGCGTGAGGCCATGAGTTATTCCGATACCTTTCTCAAGGACGTCCTGACGCGCACAAAGGTGATCGCGGTCGTGGGCGTGTCGATGAACCCAGTGCGCCCGTCCTACTATGTGGCGCGGTATCTGAGCTTGCGCGGCTACAGCGTGATTCCGGTCAATCCCGGCCACGCCGGGGCGCGGTTGTTCGGGCAGGAGGTGAGGGCGTCGCTGAGCGAAATCTCTGAACCTGTGGACATGGTTGATATTTTCCGGCGCTCTGAAGCGGTGCCGGGGATTGTCGAGGAGGCGCTGGAGTTTCTTCCGACGCTGCGCACGATCTGGATGCAGATCGGGGTTGAGCACGCCGAGGCGGCCAAGATGGCCGAGGCGCGTGGTGTGGATGTGATCCAGAACCGCTGTCCCAAGATCGAATATCAGCGGCTGTTTGGTGAGTTGCGCATGGGTGGTTTTGCGACCGGTGTGATTTCGTCGAAACTCTGACACCGAGCGGCGCTGTTTCGGCAAAGCCGAAAGGCGCCCCGCCCGCCGTCCCATGCTGAAGGCATGAAGACGCGGTCAGGTCGAGGGGCGCGCGGCCTTTTCGGTGATCCCCGAGGTGCCCTGACGGCGGGCGAGTTCGGCCATCACATCGGCGAGGGGGACATCGCGGGACTGAAGCATCACCAGCAGGTGGAAGAGGACATCGGCAGCTTCGGATGTCAGGCGGTCGCGGTCGCCTTTCACGGCTTCGATGATGGCCTCGATCGCCTCTTCGCCAAACTTTTCGGCGCATTTTTCCGGGCCCTTGGCGAGGAGCTTGGCGGTCCAACTGCTTTCGGGATCCGCAGAGGCGCGGGCGGCGATTGTCGCGGCGAGATCGTCGAGGGTCATGACAGGCGCATCGGCACGCCGGCCGCCTGCATATGGGCCTTGGCCTCGGCAATCGTGAAGTCACCGAAGTGGAAGATCGATGCGGCAAGAACTGCACTTGCGCCGCCGATGGTCACGCCTTCGACCAGATGATCCAGCGTTCCGACGCCGCCGGACGCGATGACAGGAACGCTGACTGCATCGCTGATCGCGCGGGTGAGGGGAAGGTTGAAACCGGAACGCGTGCCGTCCCGGTCCATCGAGGTGAGCAGGATTTCCCCGGCGCCTTTGGCGGTGACGGTCATGGCGAAATCGACGGCGTCGATGCCGGTGGCGCGGCGTCCGCCGTGGGTGAAGATTTCCCATTTGCCGGGGCTGACCGTTTTGGCGTCGATGGCCACAACGATGCACTGGCTGCCGAATTTGTCCGCCGCTTCGGTCACCACATCGGGGTTGGCGACTGCGGCCGAATTGAAGCTGACCTTGTCCGCGCCCGCGAGCAGCAAGGCGCGGACATCAGCCACCGTCCGCACACCGCCACCGACGGTGAGGGGGATGAAACATTGTTCGGCGGTCCGGGTTACCACATCGAACATTGTCCCGCGATTTTCGTGGGTTGCGTGGATATCGAGAAAGCAGATCTCATCCGCGCCCGCCGCATCATAGGCCCGGGCTGCATCGACGGGGTCGCCTGCGTCACGCAGATCGACGAAATTGACGCCCTTGACCACGCGGCCATCGGCGACATCGAGACAGGGGATCAGGCGGGTCTTGAGCATGGCAATTGTCCTTTGGGGACGGTTTAGCGAAACCGCCGGGCAGTTTCCAGTGGCCTAGTCCCTGAGTGCTGCAAGTGCGGCAGAGAGGTCAAGCGCGCCGTCATAGAGCGCGCGTCCCGAGATTGCGCCGGAGATCACGCCGGTGTCGCGCAGGGCCTTGAGATCGTTGAGGGAACTGACCCCACCGGAGGCGATTACAGGGATGCTGACGGCGCGGGCCAAAGCCTCGGTCGCGGGGATGTTGGGGCCCTGCATGGCGCCGTCGCGGTTGATGTCGGTGTAGATGATCGCGGCGACGCCGGCATCCTCAAACGATTTGGCCAGATCGGTGACCATCACGTCGGTTTCCGTGGCCCAGCCCTTGGTTGCGACGCGGCCATTGCGGGCGTCGATGCCGACGGCGACCTGACCGGGAAAGGCGCGGGCGGCTTCGCGTACGAGGTCCGGGTTTTCGACCGCCACAGTGCCGAGAATCACGCGGGCGAGGCCCTTGGTCAGCCATGATTCAATCGTCGCCATGTCGCGGATGCCGCCGCCGAGCTGGGTCGGAACCTTGCAGGAGGCGAGGATCGCATCAACCGCAGCGCCATTGACCGGGGTGCCTGCGAAGGCGCCGTTGAGGTCGACCAGATGCAGCCATTCGCAGCCCGCATCGACAAAGGCGCGGGCCTGATCGGCGGGGTTGTCGTTGAAAACAGTGGATTTTTCCATGTCGCCGCGCAGAAGGCGGACAGCCTGACCATCCTTGAGGTCGATTGCGGGGTAGAGGATCATGCGCGTTTTCCCTGAAAATTTCCGGCCCGTGAATGGCGCGTGTCTGGCATGACGGAACGACAGATGCAACGCGACCTCACGTCAGACTTGATTGGGAACGGGGGCGGCTGCACGGTTTGGGCAGAACACTTTGGGAGGAGTTGAGACATGACGAAGCTGAGCGTTGCTATGTTGGCCCTGACGCTATGTGCGGGGGCGGCCTGGGCCGATCCGGTCGAGGGGACCTGGAAGACCGAAGTGGATGACGGGGCCTATGCCCTTGTGGGCGTAAAGCCCTGTGGCGCGAACTATTGCGGCACGATCGACCGTACGTTCAACGACACGGGCGAATACAAATCCCCCAACCTTGGCAAGACCTTGGTCATCGACATGGCGCCGGAGGGCAACGGTAAATACCGTGGTCAGGTGTGGCGTCCGTCGAACAACAAGATCTACATGGGCAAGATGCTGGTTGAAGGCGACGCGCTTCAGCTGTCGGGATGCGTGGCTGGGGGCCTGTTGTGTTCCAAGCAGAAGTGGGCGCGGGTTAAGTAGGTCTGAACCCGGCGTTCGCGTCAAAGAACCATACGGGGGGTCGACATTTTGATGTCGGCCCCTTTTTTGTGTCCAAGTCTTTGGCAGGCAAGGAAAAACGCCGTATGGAAAACGTATGGTATGCGTATGGAAACCGTATGGCTGCGATAGGGCGTTGGCGGGGTACCCCGTGGTGTCAGGGTTTCCAGCCGAGGAAATTGGCGATCATCCGCAGACCGTTTTCTGACGATTTTTCGGGGTGGAATTGCAGGCCAAGCATATTGTCGCGCCCGACGATGGCGGTGATTTCTTCGGCGTAATCCACATGGGCGATGCGCTGGGTCAGGTCGGCCATGCGGATCTGGTAGGAATGCACGAAATAGACGTGGTCGCCGGTTTCGATCCCGGCCAGTACGGGGTGCGGGTGGTTCAGGACTAGATCGTTCCAGCCCATATGCGGCACCTTGAAGGAACGTTCCTTGGGCGCGATGTGCATGACCTCTCCGTCGATCCAGCCCAGACCATCGGTTTCGGTATATTCGTGGCCTTTGCGCGCCATCAGCTGCATGCCGACGCAGATGCCAAGGAAGGGGCGGGCCTTGACCTCGACCGCCTCGACCATGGCGTTATACAGCCCGCTGTCACCGCGCAGGGCGGTGGCGCAGGCAGGAAAGGCGCCGTCGCCGGGCAGCACGATGCGATCGGCGCGGGCCACCACGTCGGGATCGGTGGTGACGATGACCGTACCGGCGTCGGTTTCGGTGGCCATGCGTTCAAAGGCTTTCTGGCAGGAGTGCAGATTGCCGCTTTCGTAGTCGATGATGGCTGTCAGCATGTCGGGCCTTGGTCCAGATGTGTCAGGTGGGGGGCGTCAGAGCGCGCCTTTGGTCGATGGGCGCGTTACAGCGCACCTTTGGTCGAGGGGATGGCCTGCGCGGTGCGCGGATCGGTTTCCAGTGCGTCGCGCAGGGCGCGGGCGACGGATTTGAAGGCCGCCTCGGCGATGTGGTGGCTGTTGAACCCGTGGAGGAGATCCACGTGCAGGGTGATGCCGCCATGGGTGGAGAGCGCCTGAAAGAATTCGCGCACCAGTTCGGTGTCAAAGGTGCCGATCTTGGAGGTCGGCATGGGAACGTTCCAGATGAGGAAGGGCCGCGCCGAGAGGTCCAGCGCGCAGCGCACCTGAGCGTCGTCCATCGGCAGCAGGCAGGAGCCGTAGCGGCGGATGCCCTTCTTGTCGCCAAGCGCCTGTGTCAGCGCCTGACCCAGGGCAATTCCGGTATCTTCGACGGTGTGGTGATCGTCGATATGCAGGTCGCCCTTGGCGCGGATGGTCATGTCGATCAGCGCGTGGCGCGCCAGCTGGTCTAGCATGTGGTCGAAAAAGCCGACGCCGGTCTGGTTGTCATACACGCCGGTGCCGTCGAGGTTGATGTCGACGGTGATGTCGGTTTCGTTTGTGGCGCGAGTGACGGATGCGGTGCGCATGGGGCTCTCCTGCGATAGGCGTTCGCAGAGCTTATAGGCGGCGGGGCGGGCAGCGCCAAGGGGGCCATGCGTTTTGCGATTGTGCGGGCGGGGTGGCTGTGCCAGCTTTTGGGCAATGAATAGGAGCCTTTCATGACCACCTGCGTCTTTGTCCAGATCCGCTGCACGCCCGGCACGACCTATGCCGTCGCCGAGGAAATCGCCCTGCGCGAGATCCATTCCGAGCTATATTCGACGAGCGGGGAATACGACCTGCTGGTCAAGTTGTACGTGCCCGAGGGGCAGGATGTGGGCCATTTCATCAATGAGCACATGACCGGGATCAAGGGGCTGGAGCGGACGCTGACAACGCTGACGTTCAAGGCGTTCTGAGCGGGCTGTTTGGGCCGCAGTCCCGGACCGGAATCAAGCGCGCAGCGCGCCGGTCCAGCGCCGGCCCGCCCCCCGGGGCGGCGCTTTGGTGAGGTAAGCGCATAGCTCTGAGATGCGAATGACTTTGCAGGCATAAAATGCCCGGCTCAATCGTTGCAGGCGCCACCCCGCGGGTCGGCGCTGGACCTCTTTCCGGTCTGGCTCAGAGATCCATCGCGCCCTGACGCGGCGGCCAGCAGAGCGGTGCGCCTGTGCGGATCGCCAGATCGGCCTCTGCCTGTGTCACCGGCTGGTAGGATATGAATTCGCTGCCCGCGCAGGGGGGCAGGTTCAGTGCCTTGATCAGCGGCGCGTCGTAGTGGCCCGAGAGCAGAAGGATGCCTTCTTCGGCCAGATGATCGCGGGTGCCGCGCCCTTTGTCGCTTCGGATGCGGCGCATGAAATCCTGTTGTTGCGCCACGGCTTCGACCACGTCGCGGGTGATCGGCAGGCCCTGAACGGCGCGGAACAGGGTGGCCATACGCTGATTGCCGGTAGTGCCGGCAAAGATGCGGGTGATGGTGTCGGGCGGCACGGTGCGCCAGAAATTCGCAGGATAGGGGTGATGGCAGAGCAGCCAGAGGATGTGGCCAAAGCCGGTCGCCGAGACGGATTTCTTGGCATCCTTGTTCTGCCCGGCGGTCAGATATTCGGGGCGCGCGACGATCAGGCCGAGGTAGCAGGTGGCGCGCGCCTCGTCCGCGGCGACCAGAAGGCAGGGGTGGCCGACGGCTTCGGTCGGGATCATCCAGTTGCTGCCCATGGTGTTCTTGATATCGACGTCATGGCCCAGAATCACCGTATCGAGCCGCCCCTTGGACAGCCGCAGCAGGGCGCGCAGTTCGATTTCGACGCGGGTGCCGATATAGGTCTTTTCGGTCTTTTCCAGCTCGTCATAGGACCGCCGCCCGGTCTTGGGCGTCATGATGACGTCATCGATGCAGCGGCGCAGCATGGTGGGGAAGGATTCGGCCAGGGCATCGGCGCCACCGGCCCGTTTGGTGATGTCCCGCGCCAGCGCGTCAAGCAGGGGGAAATCGACGTGGTCCGGGTTGATAAGGCTGGGGGGGAGCGTCTTTTTCATGTCCGGACCCGTGCAGGTCAGGCGCTGACGGAGCGCAGCATTCGTTTGCGCAGGGCGCGCGCGATCTGGGTCGAGACGGCCTGCGCCACGGGCGGCGGAAAGGCGTTGCCGACCTGACGATAGGCGTTGGTTTTTGCGCCGGTGAAGTGCCAGTCGTCGGGAAAGCCCTGAATGCGGGCAACCATCGGCACGGTCAGACGCGGCATGCCGTCGTGGAAGGGATCGGGGGCCTCGGGGGCGATCGTGCGTCCCTCGACACCCAGAGTGGCCCAGGCGGCGCGGGCACGGGTGGGGCCAAGATCGGGGCCGCCGTGCTTTTTCGAGCCGCCGACGATGGTGGGGGCGATTTCATCGGCCTTGGCAGCCCAGTCAGCCGCCCCACGCCAGCCGCGCGCCGCCATCAGGTCATGCAAGGTTTCGCCGACGGTGGGCGGGTTGTGGGGTTTTGGTTCGGGCCACTGGAACAGATCGGCGCGGGATTTCTGAATCGCGACGATGACCACGCGGGGGCGCAGCTGCGGCACGCCGTAATCGGAGGCGTTCAGCAGACGCCAGTCGGTGCGGTAGCCGAGTTTATCAAGCTGGCCTTTGAGCTTTTCCCGGTAGTCGTGGAACACCGCATCCAGAAAGCCGCGCACGTTTTCGATCATCACGGCGCGGGGGCGGGCCACGTCGATGATGTCGATGGCATCGTTGAAAAGGTTGCGTTCGTCCTGTTCGCCAAGCTGTTTGCCGGCAACGGAAAACGGCGGGCAGGGCAGGCCACCGGCCAGCAGATCAAGGCCCTTGAAGCCCGCGGCCTGATCCTTGAACAGGCGCATATCCTGTTCGAGCACATTCCATTCAGGCCGGTTGTGGCGCAGGGTGTTGCAGCAGTGGCTGTCAATTTCGACCAGAGCGGAATGATGAAATCCCGCCTTTTCAAGGCCAAGGGCCTGACCGCCGGCACCTGCGCAAAGTTCTACCGATGTCAGCATTTTGTCGGCCCTCTTTTCCCGGATACAACCCATTGCGGGCCGCCTTCGCAAGCCAAGAATGGTGGCACCCGGCACGTTCCGCATTCGTTCTATCCGCAACCAGAGTGCCCGGCAAGACGCGTTTTCAGGGTGGGGCGCAAAAGCAAAGGCCGCCCCGGAGGGCGGCCTTAAATGCAGTACTTTACGATTCCGACTGGAGCGGGCGAGGCGATTCGAACGCCCGACCCTAACCTTGGCAAGGTTATGCTCTACCCCTGAGCTACGCCCGCGCTTCAGTCGTTTCGTTACCATTGGAGCGGGCGAGGCGATTCGAACGCCCGACCCTAACCTTGGCAAGGTTATGCTCTACCCCTGAGCTACGCCCGCTTACCGATGGTGTGGCGGATTTAGTCGTGTGAGCCGCGGGCTGCAAGAGGAAATTTCCGTTCAGGCGGTAATTTCACCACATGCCGATCAACGCGTGCCCGGAGATCCGTTTCTGCCTTGCGTGGGCTTCGGCCTGCCCGAAGCCGACAAATCTCAACCGCCACTGATCTTAACTGCTTTTTATCTATTCTGGACACATTTTGGCCTTAGTTTGAAATCGGAGCATGCAATGAAGCGTTTTGTCACCCTGTCCATCACCGCACTTTTCATGGGGAGCGCAGCTTCGGCGGGATCTGTCGGATTCGATCTTGGCATTAGCGCGGATGGGAACGTACCGGTCTTCAGCCTAACCAACACCTCGGATTCTGCGATGATAACCGGGCTTAATATGTTCATCGGTGATCTTTCCAGAAATTTTGATTCCACCATTGCACAAGGCGGAACTGCGGCTGTCGTTGGTGCGGGGGCACCGTTTGACACCGGCGATGGTGGTTTGCGCGTCGACAACCTGATTTGGACGTTTTCGGGTTTTGACAGCCTTGAAACCTTTAGTTTCAAGGCGGATTTCGATCCCGACAATGCGAATGTGGTCATGGATTACCGCAGCGTCCTGTTTCCGAATGGCAGCTTTTCGGTGTCCTATTCAACGGGAAAGACGCTTGTGCAGAACTTTGATACTGCTTTCGGAATCGGAGCGCAGTCCTATTCAGTTGTCGCGGCTGTGCCGCTGCCGGCAAGCTTGCCTTTGATTCTGCTAGGCGTTGGTGCCCTTTCGGCGCTGCGTCGTCGCAAGGGCTGAGCCCATCGTCATCTGCGCGAAAGGCCGGGCATTGGAGGCCCGGCCTTTCTATTTTGACGTGCGCAGACGGATCCTGTTCCCTTGCGCGGAGGAAGGCCAGGGAGCCTTGGGGTTACTCCAGTTCGATCAGCAGATCCTTGGCGTCGATCTGGCCGCCTGCCTGCACATGCACCGCCTTTACCGTGGCGTCGCGTTCGGCGTGCAGGCCGGTTTCCATCTTCATCGCCTCGATGGTCAGCAGCAGATCGCCTTCTTTCACGGACTTGCCGACCTGCACCGCGACGGTCGCCACCACACCCGGCATCGGCGCGCCGATGTGGTTGGGGTTGCCGACTTCGGCCTTGGGGCGGGCGGTTGACGATGCCTTGGCCTTGCGGTTGGGCACGCGGATGGTGCGGGGCTGGCCGTTGAGTTCAAAGAACACCCGCGCCTCGCCATCCTCTTGGGTTTCGCCGATGGCCTGAAGGCGGATTTCCATGATCTTGCCGGGGTCGATTTCGGCGGTGATCTCTTCGCCCGGCTCCATGCCGTAAAAGAACGTTCTTGTCGGCAGGACACGGACGGGACCGTAGGTGCGGTGGCGGCCCATGTAGTCAAGGAACACCTTGGGATACATGAGGTATCCCATCAGATCCTCGTCATCGACTTCCTTGCCTTCCAGCTCTTTGCTGACCTCGGTGCGGATCTTTTCCAGATCGGCGGCTGGAACGTTCTTGCCGGGGCGTTCGGTGTTGGGTTTTTCACCTTTCAGCACCTTCTTGACGATTCCCGTGGGAAAGCCGCCCGGGGGCTGGCCAAGGTTGCCCTTCATCATGTCAATGACCGAATCCGGGAAGCTGACGTCGCTTTTGGGGTCTTCGACATTGGCGCGGGTCAGGCCCTGGCTGACCATCATCAGGGCCATGTCGCCGACCACCTTGGACGAGGGCGTGACCTTGACGATATCGCCGAACATCTGGTTCACGTCCGCATAGGTGCGGGCGATTTCGGGCCAGCGTTCCTCGAGGCCAAGCGAGCGGGCCTGGGCGCGCAGGTTGGTGAACTGACCGCCGGGCATTTCGTGCAGGTAGACTTCGGAGGCGGGGGCCTGCATGGCGGATTCAAAGGCGGCATATTGCATGCGCACCTGTTCCCAGTAGTTCGACATGTCGCGGATTGCGGACATATCAAGGCCGGTATCGCGGTCGGTAAAGCGCAGCGCCTCGACCACCGAACCAAGCGTGGGTTGCGAGGTGTTGCCCGAGAGCGCATCCATTGCGGCATCGACGGCATCAACCCCGGCCGCGGCGGCGGCCATGATTGATGCGATGGCTGCACCCGATGTGTCGTGGGTGTGGAAGTGGATCGGCAGGCCGACCTCTTCCTTCAGCGCCTTGACCAACGGACCGGCGGCAGAGGGTTTCAGCAAGCCGGCCATGTCCTTGAGGCCCAGGATGTGAGAGCCTGCGGCCTTCAGCTCCTTGCCCATCTCGACATAGTATTTCAGCGAATACTTGGCGCGGTCGGGGTCAAGGATATCGCCGGTGTAGCAGATCGAGCCTTCCAGCACCTTGCCGGAGTCGAGCACCGCATCCATCGCGACGCGCATGTTTTCGACCCAGTTGAGCGAATCAAAGACGCGGAAGACATCGACGCCGGACAGGGCGGCGCGCGCGACAAAGGCCTGAACGACGTTGTCGGGGTAGTTGGTGTAGCCGACGCCGTTCGATCCGCGCAGCAGCATCTGCGTCATGATGTTGGGCATCTTGGCGCGGATATCGCGCAGGCGCTGCCATGGGCATTCCTGAAGAAAGCGATAGGCCACGTCGAAGGTCGCACCACCCCAGCATTCGACCGAGAACAGGCCCGGCAGGTTGGCGCCATAGGCCGGTGCGGCCTTGATCATGTCGATGGACCGCATCCGGGTGGCCAGCAGCGACTGGTGCCCGTCGCGCATGGTCGTGTCGGTGATCAGCACCTGTTTCTGCGCCGCCATCCAGTCGGCCACCGCCTGCGGGCCCTTTTCATCGAGCAGGTTGCGGGTGCCGTAGGGCATGGTGTCGGCGCGGGTCGCGGGGGCCTTGGGGTTCTTGAGGTCGGCCAGCGGTTTGGCGCGGCCCTCGACCTCGGGGTGGCCGTTGACGGTGATGTCGGCGATGTAGGTCAGCACCTTGGTGCCCCGGTCGCGGCGCTTCTTGAACTGGAACAGTTCGGGCGTCTCGTCGATGAACTTGGTGTGGTACTGATTGTTGAGGAAGGTCGGGTGCTTGAGCAGATTTTCCACAAAGGCGATGTTGGTGGAAACGCCCCGGATGCGGAATTCCCGCAGGGCGCGGTCCATCCGGGCGATGGCCTTTTCCGGGGTCTGGGCAGAAGCGGTGATCTTGACCAGCAGCGAATCGTAATACCGCGTGATGACCCCGCCGGCATAGGCGGTACCGCCGTCGAGGCGAATGCCCATGCCGGTGGCCGAGCGATAGGCGGTCAGGCGGCCATAGTCGGGGATAAAGTTGTTCTGCGGGTCCTCGGTCGTGATCCGGGTCTGGAGCGCGTGGCCGGTGAGGCGGATGTCATACTGAGACGCCTTGCCGGTTGCCTCGGCCAGTGATTTGCCCTCGGCGATCATGATCTGGGCCTGCACGATGTCGATGCCGGTGACTTCTTCGGTCACGGTGTGTTCGACCTGCACGCGGGGGTTCACTTCGATGAAGAAGAATTTGCCGCTGTCCATATCCATCAGGAATTCGACCGTGCCGGCGCATTCGTAATTCACATGGGCACAGATCTTGCGGCCCAGTTCGCAGATTTCTTCGCGCTGGGCCTCACTCAGATAGGGGGCGGGGGCGCGTTCGACCACCTTCTGATTGCGGCGCTGCACCGAACAGTCGCGTTCAAACAGGTGGTAGATGTTGCCCTGCTGGTCGCCAAGGATCTGCACCTCGACGTGGCGGGCGCGCAGGATCATCTTTTCAAGATACCCTTCGTCGTTGCCAAAGGCGGCCTTGGCTTCGCGGCGGCCTTCGCGGACCTTCTCCTCAAGCTCTTTCTCGGACATGATCGGGCGCATGCCGCGACCGCCGCCGCCCCATGACGCCTTGAGCATCAGGGGATAGCCGACTTCGGCGGCCTGTTTCTTGATCTCGGCCATGTCATCGCCCAGCACTTCGGTCGCGGGGATGACCGGAACGCCGGCCTCGACCGCGACACGGCGCGCGCTGGCCTTGTCGCCCAGCTGGCGCATGGTCTTGGCCTTGGGGCCGATAAAGGCGATTCCGGCCGCGTCGCAGGCATCAACGAAATCGGGGTTTTCGGACAGCAGGCCATAGCCCGGGTGGATCGCATCGGCGCCACATTCACGGGCGACGCGGATGATGTTGGGGATGCTGAGATAGGCGGCGACGGGGCCAAGGCCTTCGCCAATGCGATACGCCTCATCCGCCTTGAAGCGGTGTAATCCCAGCTTGTCCTCTTCTGCAAAGACGGCGACCGTCTTTTTGCCCATTTCATTGGCAGCGCGCATGATGCGGATAGCGATTTCGCCACGGTTCGCGATGAGGATCTTCTTGAATTCGGGCATGGGGAGCTTCCTGAGAATGAGGATTGCCGTGAGGTTACGGAAGAAGTTTCAGCTTCACAACTGGCCGGAACGGGTAGGTCGCCTGTGCCCGGTTGGATGCCTCAATTTGTGGCGGTCGGCCTAGCCCAGATGGGCAAGGCCGCGCAGATCGGTCGGGCGGGCGACGCCCAGCTGGCCAAGGTTGGCGGCCATGTCGCGGGCCAGAGTGTCAATCAGGTGGGCCGGGCCGTCCTGCCCAAGGGCGGCAAGCGCGTAGTGAAAGGCGCGGCCCAGCATGACAAAATCCGCGCCCTGGGCGATGGCGCGCAGGATATCCAGCCCGCCTTCGATGCCGCTGTCCATGATCAGCGGCAGGGTGGTGGCGGCGCGGATGGCGGGCAGAACCTCGATACTGGCCGGGGCGGCGTCGAACTGGCGGCCGGCGTGGTTGCTGACCCAGATCGCATCGACGCCGGAACGTTCCAGCCGCGGCACATCGGCGGGGTTCAGCACACCTTTGACCACCAGATTGCCCTGCCAGTGTTCGCGCAGCCAGTCGAGGTAATCCCAGTCGGGCGAGGTGCGCAGCAGGTATCCGACATGGGCGGTGGAATCCTTTGACCCCGTGTCGCTGCTGTAATCATCGAGCGTGCGCATATGCGGCATGCCCAGCCGCGCCGTGCCCATCGCCCAAGCGGGGCGCAGCGCCACCTGCGCCAGCAGGCGGGGCGTCAGGCGTGGCGGTTGCGTCAGGCCCGAGCGCAGCTGGCGTTCGCGGCGCGAGGCGACGGGGACATCCACGGTCAGGATCAGGGTGGAAAAGCCCGACTCACGCGCGCGGCGCAGCATGTCACGGCGAATCTCGGTGTCGCGTGGCGGATAAAGCTGGAACCAGCCCTTGCCACCCGTCAGCGGGCCGATGGTTTCGGGGGTCTGGGTGGCGACGGTCGACAGGCCATAGGGAATGCCCGCGCGGGTGGCGGCGGTGGCCAGCGTGCGTTCGGCATCGGGCCAGACCAGCCCCGACATGCCAAGCGGCGCGATGCCCACCGGCAGGGGATGGGTTTCGCCAAGCAGGGAGGTCGTCAGATCAGACGAGATTTCGCCGTGCAGGATCGAGGGGGTGAACAGGATACGGTCAAGCGCTGCGCGGTTGCGGCGCTGGGTGGCTTCGGTGCCGGTGGCCGAGTCGAGATACTCCCAGACAAACCGGGGAATACGTTGACGGGCGCGGGCGCGCAGGTCGGTGATGGCGGGGAAGCGGCTGTTCATGTCCATGGCGCATGATTGGCCGGTTGCGGGACCGGCTGCAAGGGGGGACGCGTTGCTGTTCAGGAGGTTACAGGCTTTCCCCGGCGGCGGCTGGAACAATTCCCGAACATCCCTTTATCTCGGACAGCGACAGCGCTATCTTGGGGGGATGAGCAGTTTCGATGAAATGGACGCCTTCGAAGGCGCTTCGCTGTCCGCGCGCGCAATGGCCGCCCGGCCCGCGCCCTATCTGGATGAGCTGAACCCCGAGCAGCGGTTGGCGGTCGAAACCATGGACGGCCCGGTGCTGATGCTGGCCGGGGCGGGCACGGGCAAGACCAAGGCGCTGACCGCGCGGATCGCGCATCTGCTGACCACCGGTCGGGCGCGGCAGGACGAGATTCTGGCGGTGACCTTTACCAACAAGGCCGCGCGCGAGATGAAAGAGCGTGTGGGCCGCCTGCTGGGGGGCACGGCTGATGGTGTGCGCTGGCTTGGAACGTTCCATTCGATCTGCGTCAAGCTGTTGCGCCGGCATGCCGAACTGGTGGGGTTAAAATCGAATTTCACCATTCTGGATACGGATGACCAGATCCGGCTGCTGAAACAGCTGATCCGGGCCGAGGGGATCGATGACAAACGCTGGCCGCCGCGGATGCTGGCCAACATCATCGACGGCTGGAAGAACCGCGCGCTGACGCCTGACAAGGTGCCTGCGGCGGATGCGGGGGCCTATAACGACAAGGGGCCGAAATTATACGCCGCCTATCAGGCGCGGCTGAAGGAGCTGAACGCCGTCGATTTCGGTGATCTGCTGCTGCATGTCGTCGTGATCTTTCAGAAGCATCCCGACGTGCTCGAACAATATCAGCGCTGGTTCAAGTACATCCTTGTGGACGAATATCAGGATACCAACGTCGCGCAGTATCTGTGGCTGCGGCTGCTGGCGGCGTCGCACAAGAATATCTGCTGCGTGGGCGATGACGACCAGTCGATCTATGGCTGGCGCGGGGCCGAGGTGGGCAACATCCTGCGGTTCGAGAAAGATTTTCCCGGCGCGCATGTGGTGCGGCTGGAGCAAAACTACCGTTCGACCCCGCATATCCTGAAGGCGGCGTCGGGGGTGATCAAGGGCAACTCGGGCCGGTTGGGCAAGGAGCTGTGGACCGAGGTGCCGGATGGCGAAAAGGTCCGGCTGATCGGTCACTGGGATGGCGAGGAAGAGGCGCGCTGGATCGGTGAAGAGGTCGAATCGATGCAGTCCGGTACGCGCGGGATGCGCAGGGTTTCGCTGGACGACATGGCGATTCTGGTACGGGCGTCACATCAGATGCGGGCGTTCGAGGACCGGTTTCTGACCATCGGATTGCCCTACCGGGTTATCGGCGGGCCGCGGTTCTATGAGCGTTTGGAAATCCGCGATGCCATGGCCTATTTCCGGCTGGTGATATCCCCCGACGATGATCTGGCGTTTGAGCGGATCGTGAACACGCCCAAGCGGGGGCTGGGTGACAAGGCGCAGCAGACCATTCAGGTGGCGGCGCGGGCGGCGGGTGTGAGCCTGGTCGAAGGCGCGCGGATGGCGGTGGATCAGGGGCTGATCAAGGGCAAGGGCGGGTCCGAGCTGCGCAAGCTGGTCGAGGGGCTGTCGCGCTGGAATAGCAAGCTACACGGCCCGGTGCGGGCTGTGGGCCTTGGCGAGGATGACGTTCTGGACGATGGGGCCGACGGTCCGCAGTACGAATATGGCCCCCCAGAGATCAGCCATATGGAGCTGGCCGAGATCATTCTGGACGAGAGCGGCTACACCACGATGTGGCAGAACGACAAGACGCCCGAGGGGCCGGGGCGGCTGGAGAACCTCAAGGAATTGGTGAAGGCGCTGGAGGGGTTCGAAAACCTGCAGGGGTTTCTGGAACACGTCAGCCTGATCATGGACAATTCGACCGAAGATAGCGGCGAAAAGGTTTCGATCATGACGCTGCACGCCGCCAAGGGGCTGGAATTTCCGGCAGTCTTTCTGCCGGGGTGGGAAGACGGGCTGTTCCCGTCGCAGCGCAGCATGGACGAAAGCGGCGTCAAGGGTTTGGAGGAAGAGCGGCGGCTGGCCTATGTGGGCATCACGCGGGCCGAGGAGCTGTGCACGATATCCTTTGCCGCCAACCGGCGGGTTTATGGCCAGTGGCAATCACAAATGCCGTCGCGGTTCATTGACGAGTTGCCAGAGGCGCATGTGGAGGTGCTGACGCCGCCGGGGCTGTATGGCGGTGGGTACGGCGCTGCGGGCATGGGCGGCGCGTCATCGGGGATCGAGAAGCGGGCGATGGAGGCGAATGTCTACAACTCGCCCGGCTGGAAGCGGTTGCAGGAGCGCGCGGCGACGCGGCCGATAAGCCAGCCCAAGGAAAGCCGCAACACGGTGATCGATCTGAACGCGGTGTCATCCTATGTGATGGGCGAGCGGGTGTTTCACCAGAAGTTCGGTTATGGCGCCATTATCGGGATCGAGGGTGACAAGCTGGAAATCGAATTCGAAAAATCGGGCACCAAGAAGGTTGTGGCGCGGTTTATCTGCGCGGCGGATGATGTTCCGTTCTGAATTCGGATCTGTGGTGATGTGATCCGGCGGCATGCGCCTGCGGCGCATTCTGGTCATGTCGAGCGCGGCCCTGTGGCCACGGTCTTCGCGCGGGTTGCGATCTGACGCCTTTGTCCGGTCGTGGTGCGGGTGGTCAGGTTTGTGGTTTTGCCGTTGGATCGCGGCGTTTATCCGCGTGCAGGGCGCGGCCACGTTTGACCGCCGGGCGATTGCCGACGGTTTCGAGCCAGCGGGCAAGGTTTGGCTTGTCCTCAAGCGTCTGCTGCTGACCTTCCCAGAGCGAGGCCCAGCCCCAGATCGACATGTCGGCGATGCTGTAGTCGGGGCCAGCAACGTATTCGTTTTGGCCAAGCTGGTGGTCGAGCACCTTGTAAAGGCGTCCGGTTTCGCTGCGGAAGCGGTCCTTGGCGTAAGGAATGTCCTGTTTGGCGAATTTCAGAAAGTGGTGCGTTTGCCCGGCCATCGGGCCAAGGCCGCCCATCTGCCACATCAGCCATTGATCCACGGCAATGCGGTCGCGTTCGGTTGCGCCGCCAAAGGTGCCGGTCTTGCGGGCCAGGTATTGCAGGATCGCGCCGGATTCAAAGATGTGGATCGGCGCGCCATCGGGGCCGTCGGGATCGGTGATCGCGGGGATCTTGTTGTTGGGGGACACTGCCAGGAATTCCGGCGTGAACTGGTCACCCGCCGAGATGTCGATGAGGTGGGTGGTGTAGGGCAGTCCCATCTCTTCGAGGACGATGGACGCCTTCCAGCCGTTTGGCGTGGGCCAGAAATAGAGATCGATTGGGGTGGTCATGCGGGGGCTCCTGAAATGGCCCGCCGATCATGCCGGATTTATGCGCGACCGCAAGTCCGGGGTCGTTCAGGTTTTGCGCTGGGGTCTACGCGGCTTTGATGATTGTACCACGCCGTTTCGCAATGCAGCACCTCGCCCCGGAAGGCGGCGCAATAGAGGTCGATCACGCGGCGCATCCCGCCCCAGGCCATGCGTTTTGGCAGCCATTGCGCGCGGGTTGACGTGATGTGACAGCGCGCCGAGAATGTCATGTCCGCCGCGCCCCCGGTCAGACGGTTGAGCCGGATCGAGAGCACGAAAAGCACCGCTTCGGTGAATTCGTCTTCCAGCGTGTTTTCCGGCATGGCATTGGCGACGGCTGCGTCCAGGCTTTGTCGCAGCCCGTCCAGCCGCATCATGTCAAGGAACAGGGTTCGCGCAGTGCTGGTGTCGAAAAAGGACATGGTCAGGCCCCACAAGATCTGGTTGCTGATCGGTAACCCATCCATACGAAGCTGGCGTGAAGCGGCTGTTACAGGACCGTGACGGTATTGACCTGTTGCGCAACGCCACCTAAGAGATTTGCGTGGCGATTTGTTACCGGATTGCGGGCCACTCGGGGGGAGACTGACTGGTGTCAGGCGCAACCCCGGAAATGCCGCTAAAGAGGTCAGACGACGAGGGAGCCCCCTTGCGCTTGGCCGCAACGGGGTTTTTTTGTGGCCGCGGGCCAGGAGACAGAACAATGAAGAAACGCACACAGCTGGTGCATGGCGGGACCAAACGCAGCCAGTGGGGCGAGCTGAGCGAGGCGATTTTCCTGACTCAGGGATTTGCCTATGACAGCGCCGAGCAGGCCGAGGGCCGGTTCATCGACTGTGCGCCGGACGAGTATATCTATGCCCGTTACGGCAACCCGACCGTGCGCATGTTCGAAGAGCGTATCGCGCTGCTGGAAGGTGCCGAGGACGGGTTTGCCACGGCAAGCGGCATGGCGGCGGTCAACGGCGCGCTGGTGTCGATGCTGAAAGCCGGGGACCATGTGGTTTCGGCCCGGGCGCTGTTTGGGTCCTGTCTGTATATCTTGGAGACGATCCTGCCGCGCTTTGGCGTCGAGGTGACCTTTGTCGATGGTGCGGATCTGGAGCAGTGGCGCGCGGCTGTGCGGCCCGACACCAAGGCGGTGTTCTTTGAATCCATGTCCAACCCGACGCTGGAACTGGTGGACATCGAAGGTGTGGCCAAGATCGCCCATGCGCAGGGTGCGCTGGTGCTGGTCGACAACGTGTTTTCCACGCCGGTCTATTCAGATGCCATCGCGCAGGGCGCGGATGTGGTGATCTATTCCGCGACCAAGCATATCGACGGGCAGGGCCGGGTTCTGGGCGGTGTGATCCTGGGCACCAAGGATTTCATCCGCGGGGTGGTTGAGCCCTACATGAAGCATACTGGCGGATCCATGAGCCCGTTCACGGCCTGGGTGCTGCTGAAGGGGATCGAGACGATCGACCTGCGGGTGCGCGCACAGACCGACAGTGCGATGGCGGTTGCCCGCGCGCTTGAGGGGAAACCCGGCGTGGCAAATGTGATCTATCCGGGGCTTGAGAGCCATCCGCAATACGCGCTGATGCTGCGGCAGCTGGGCAAGGGCGGCACGATGCTGTCCATTGACCTTGCCGGTGGCAAGGCGGCGGCGTTCCGGTTCCTGAATGCGCTGGAGGTTATCCTGATCTCGAACAACCTTGGGGATGCGAAATCCATCGCCACCCATCCGGCCACCACGACGCACCAGCGTCTGGCACCCGAACTGCGGGCGTCGCTGGGGATCACCGAAGGGCTGATCCGCCTGTCGCTGGGCATCGAAGACCCCGAGGATCTGGTCGAGGACGTGTTGCAGGCGCTGGCGGCCGTCTGAAATACAGCTGCATGATACTGCCCCTGCCGGTGAACTTATGGTGATCTGGCGGGGGCATCCCTTCGTATTGTTCTGTAAAATTGGAATTCCTTTGTCGGAAGACTTATGTAAGCATTGAACGCTGAGGCGAGAGGGGCCTACTGATGAACATGCACACGCCCGAAATGGACCGCAAACCAAGCCGCGAAGAGGCGGCTGCGGCGCTTGCCGTGCTGCGAAAATGGGCCGGAAAGGCCCATGACAGCGAAATCGAATCTCTGGACCCTGTGCTGGCCCGTCTGGCGCCTGACGCGCCGGTCGACGCCTATCCTTTGCTGTCGCGCGCCTATGAGGCGGATTTCGACGCCAGCCCCGCCTACAAGGACACTCTGCCGGATCTGCAGAACGGTCCTTCGGCGCTGATCAAGGGGGCGAACCGGGCAATCCAGCATGTGGGCATTTCGAATTTCCGCCTGCCGATTCAGTACCACACCCGGGACAAGGGCGACCTTTCGCTGGAAACCAGCGTGACGGGGACCGTGAGCCTTGAGGCCGACAAGAAGGGCATCAACATGTCCCGGATCATGCGGTCGTTCTATGAGTACGCCGAGGAAACCTTCAGCTTTGGCGTGATCGAGGCGGCGCTGGACGACTACAAGACCGATCTGGAAAGCTTTGACGCGCGCATCAACATGCGGCTGAAGTTCCCGGTGAAGGTGCAAAGCCTGCGTTCGGGACTGTCGGGGTACCAGTATTACGATATCGCGCTGGAACTGATCGAGATCGACGGGGTGCGGCGCAAGATCATGCATCTGGATTATGTCTACAGCTCGACCTGCCCCTGTTCGCTGGAATTGTCGGAACATGCCCGCCGCACGCGCGGACAGTTGGCGACGCCGCATTCCCAGCGGTCGGTCGCGCGGATTTCGGTCGAGCTGACGGCGGACGGTAAATGCCTGTGGTTCGAGGATCTGATCGACATGTGCCGCCGCGCGGTGCCGACGGAAACGCAGGTCATGGTCAAGCGCGAGGACGAGCAGGCCTTTGCCGAGCTGAACGCGGCCAATCCCATCTTTGTCGAGGATGCGGCACGGCTGTTCGCCGAAGCCTTGCAGAATGATCCGCGGATCGGTGATTATCGCGTGCTTGCCTCGCACCAAGAGAGCCTGCACAGCCATGACGCGGTGTCGGTGCTGACAGAAGGCACTACATTTGCCAGTGATTCACTGGATCCCAAGCTGTTCTCGACGCTGTTCCACGTCGGCTGATCGGCGGGTGCGCCTGAGTTTTCCGGGCAGGTGCAGGGCGCGATATTGCGGCATCTGTCGCGGGTGACGTTGCCCCGGCGGCTGCCGTTCCGAGAGCATCGGCTTGACACCAGAGCGGCGCGGGGCCAACGCTTCGCCTCATGTTTGACCTGCGCCCCGTCTTTTATGTGATCGGTATCCTGGTGACCATTCTGGGCGCCACGATGCTTTTGCCGATGCTGGTGGACATCGCCGAGGGGCGTGGCGAATGGACCGTGTTCGCCCAAAGCTCCATCGTCACAATGTTCTGCGGCGGGTTGATCGCCCTGGCCTGCGCCAATGCGGTGCAAGAGCGTCTTTCGATCCAGCAGACCTTTCTTCTGACCACGGGGGTCTGGGTGGCGCTGCCGATCTTTGGCGCGATTCCCTTTGCGATGGGGGCGACAGAGGCGCGCTTTGTGGATGCGTTTTTCGAGGCGATGTCGGGCATGACCACCACCGGGTCAACGGTGTTCACCGGGCTTGAGACGCTGCCCAAGGGCATCCTGCTGTGGCGCGGGCTGCTGCAGTGGCTGGGCGGGATCGGGATCATCGTTGTCGCCATGGTTTTCCTGCCCGAACTGCGGGTTGGTGGCATGCAGGTGTTCCGTTCCGAAGCCTTTGACACGATGGGAAAAATCCTGCCGCGGGCGACCGAGATCGCCTCATCCATCTCGACCATCTACGTGACGATCACCATGGCCTGCGCGGTGTCCTATCTGATGTGCGGGATGAACGCCTTTGATGCCTCTGTGCATGCTCTTAGCACTGTTTCGACCGGCGGATTCTCCAACTACGATGCGTCTTTCGGGACATTCTCGGGGCCTGCGGAATACGTCGCTTCGGTGTTCATGATCCTCGCCGCGTTGCCCTTCGTGCGCTACGTGCAGATGGTGAACGGCAATCAGCGGGCGATTTTCCGCGACAGCCAGGTGAAGACCTTTTTGATGATCATCACGGTGCTTGTCCTTGTCACGGTTTTTGTGCTGTTGCGGGTGTTTCCGCATCATCCGGAGCAGGCATTTCGCGAGGCGTTGTTCAACATCACCTCGATCATTTCGGGGACCGGCTATGCCTCGGTCGACTACATGACCTGGGGGCCGTTCCTGATTGCGCTGTTCTTTTTCATCGGGTTGATCGGCGGCTGCGCCGGGTCGACTGCGTGTTCGGTCAAGGTGTTCCGGTATCAGCTTTTGTTCGCGTCGATCGGGGTGCAGCTGCGCAAGATCCGCGCGCCGCACGGGATCTTTACCCCCCGTTACGAGGGGCGCGTCGTGGGCGAGGATGTGCTGTCGTCGGTCATTTCGTTCTTTGTTTTCTTCGTCGTGACACTGGGAATTCTGTCGGTGGCGCTGGGTATGACAGGCCTGGATTTCGTGACCGCGATTTCGGGGGCGGCGACGGCGCTGGGCAATATCGGCCCGGGTTTGGGCGACAGAATCGGTCCGTCGGGCAATTTTCAGGGGCTGAACGACACGGCAAAGTGGATCCTGATCTTTGCCATGTTGTTGGGAAGGCTGGAGCTTTTGTCAGTTTATGCGATTTTGACAGTGCGGTTCTGGCGGGCGTGAAGCCAGGCCGACCGAACATTTTCTGCGAAAATCGGACAGAGCGAAAAGCGCCCGCACCCTAGGGGGAGGAGGCCGGGCGCTTTTCCAGCCCGTCAAGTCCGGGCTGAACTGCTCTGACGGGCAGAAGAACTCTTGTCTTCGCCGATATCTAACACTCGGGTGTTACTTAATGGTTAACGCCCGGATCAGCCCAGTTCGGCGAGCCGGGCGAGGGCGGCTTTGAGGGCGGTTTCCTCTTCTTCGCGGGCGTTCAGGTTGTCGCGGGCTTCCTCGACCACCTCTTCTGGTGCGCTTTCAGCGAACTTGGGGTTGTTGAGACGCCCCTTGAGACCGCCGATTTCCTTGCCTAGTTTGCCAAGCGTCTTTTCCAGCCGTGCCTTTTCCTCGGCCACGTCGATGATCCCGGCAAGGGGCAGGCCAAAAGTGCCGCCCGCGACGGGAACCGTGACGCAACCCTTTGGGAAGCCTTCGGTTTTGTCGAGGCTGTCGATACGGGCAAGACGCTTGATCAGCGCCTCGTTGCGGTCCCACGCGGCCTGTCCGGCGGCGTCGAGTTCGGTGACCAGCATCGGCACCTGAAGGCCTGCGGGGACGTGCATCTGGGCGCGGGCAGAGCGGACTCCGTCGATCAGGGAGATGACCCAGGTCATTTCGGAGTCGGCGGTTTCATCAACAAGGTCAGACACTTGGTAGGTGGGCCAGTCGGCGTGGATCAGCATCTGGTCGCGCTTGGCCATGGTGCCCCAGAGTTCTTCGGTGATGAAGGGCATGATGGGGTGCAAGAGGATCAGACACTGGTCGAGAACCCAAGCCATTGTGGCGCGGGTTTCGGCAATGATTTCAGCATCCTGGCTGTCGAACAGCGGCTTTGAAAACTCGACATACCAGTCGCAGACCTTGCCCCAGACAAAGGCATAGAGCGCACTTGCCGCGTCGTTGAAACGGTAGTTTTCAAGGGCGTCGTTGACCTCGGCCAGGACCTTGGCGGTTTCGCCGATGATCCATTTATTGGCCGTCTGGGAAGCGTCTGGAAAGCGTATGGATTCCGTATGGCTGGCGTATGGCTGGAACACGCCGTTCATTTCGGCAAAGCGGCAGGCGTTCCAGAGTTTGGTCGAGAAATTCCGGTAGCCGGCGATGCGCTGCGTGTCGAGTTTCAGCGCGCCACCGACCGAGGCCATGGCGGCATTGGTAAACCGCAGGGCGTCGGTGCCGAATTCGTCGATGAGGTCGAGCGGGTCAACGACGTTGCCAAGCGATTTCGACATCTTCTTGCCCTTGGCGTCGCGGACGAGGCCGTGCAGGTAGACGGTTTTGAACGGCACCTGATCGACGACGGTCAGCTGCATCATCATCATGCGCGCGACCCAGAAGAACAGGATGTCGGTGCCGGTGATGAGGTCACTGGTCGGGAAGTATTTGTTCAGTTCCGGCGTCTGTTCGGGCCAGCCGAGCGTGCCGATGGGCCAGAGACCCGAGGAGAACCATGTGTCGAGCACGTCGGGGTCGCGGAAGACCGGGATCGCCTGCGCGCGGTGGCGCTGATCGACGCCGGTGTAGTCGGTGCCCTGGGACAGCATGTCGGCCAGCATGTCTTCGGCCGCGGCGGCGTCTTCGACGATCAGGAAATCGGCCTCATCCCCAAAGAAAAGCTGCATCTCTGCCAGGGCTTCTTCCTCGGTCGCGGCGCAGAAGCTGCGCCATTCACCGCCAAGGCCCGGGGTGTGCCAGACCGGGATCTGGTGGCCCCACCACAGCTGACGCGAGATGCACCAGGGTTCGATGTTTTCCAGCCAGTGGAAATAGACCTTTTTCTCACGCTCGGGCAGGATCTGGGTCGTGCCATCGCGCACGGCGTCGAGCGCCGGGCCGACGATCTTGGCCGTGTCGACGAACCATTGGTCGGTCAGCATCGGTTCGATGACAACCTTTGAGCGGTCGCCAAAGGGCTGCATGATGGTCTTGGCCTCGACCAGCGGGACCAGTTCATCTTCGCGCGCCTCGCCGCCCTCTTCGGGGGCGATGGGCTTCTTGGCGGCTTTGCCAAGGCGGGGATCGTTCATCTGGGTCATCACGGCCAGACCTTCGGCGGTGATGTCGGCAATGACGCGTTCGCGCGCCTCGAACCGGTCAAGGCCGCGATAGGCCTCGGGGACCAGATTGATGGCGTCCACTTCGGCTTCGGTGAACTCGGCACCGTCGATGATGGTCTGCGCCTTGGCGGCCTCGTCCACGTAGGGGGCGCCGTCGGCGCGCATGGCACCGCGGGTGTCCATCAGGCGGTAGCAGGGGATGAAATTGCGCTTGGCGACGGCATAGTCGTTGAAATCATGCGCGCCAGTGATCTTGACCGCGCCCGAGCCGAACGTCCGGTCGGGGTATTCATCGGTGATGATCGGGATCAGGCGGCGCTGTTCCTTGGGGCCGACGGGGATTTCGCAAAGCTTGCCCACGATGGGCGCATAGCGTTCGTCCAGCGGATGCACCGCGACCGCGCCGTCGCCCAGCATGGTTTCGGGGCGGGTTGTGGCGATCGAGATATAGTCGCGGGTTTCGGTAAAGAGGATTTCGCCGTCTTCATCCTTTTCCACGTATTCGTATGTCTCACCACCGGCGAGCGGGTATTTGAAGTGCCACATGTGGCCCGCGACGTCGATGTTTTCGACTTCAAGGTCGCTGATCGCGGTTTCAAAATGCGGGTCCCAGTTGACCAGCCGCTTGCCGCGATAGATCAGGCCCTTGTTGTACATGTCCACGAAGACCTTGATCACGGCGTCGTGGAAATTGCCCTCTTCGCCCTTTGGCGCACCGGGGGCGCCGGACATGGTGAAGGCTTCGCGGGACCAGTCGCAGGAGGCGCCAAGGCGCTTTAGCTGGCCGATGATGGTTTCGCGCGACTTGATTTTTTGCTGCCAGACGCGTTTCAGGAAATCGTCACGCCCCATTTCGCGGCGCGAGGGTTCCTGATTGGCGGTCATTTCGCGTTCGGTCACCATTTGCGTCGCGATGCCGGCGTGGTCGGTGCCGGGCTGCCAGAGCGTGTCGAACCCCTGCATCCGTTTCCAGCGCACCAGAATGTCCTGAAGCGTGTTGTTGAAGGCGTGGCCCATGTGCAGCGACCCGGTCACGTTGGGCGGCGGGATCATGATGCTGTAGGGCTGCGCGTCGGGGTTGGACTGCGCGGGGCCGGCACCGGCCTTGAACGCGCCCGCCTCTTCCCAGGCTTTGTACAGGCGCTGTTCGGCCTCGGCGGCGTCGAATGTTTTTTCCATCGGCATGGGTGCGTGTCCCGTTCTGCTTAATTCTGTTGCCAGTGGTCTATCGAAGCGACGGGCCAAGGGGAAGCGGGAGCCGCGCAAAAACGCTGTTCAGGCGCAAACAGGCTGGCGACCCGGGGGGCTACGGAAGCGTGCGCAACAGGGAGCGGGTGCAATTGCGGCGCAGCGTCGGCACGGTGAGTGCGGGGCGTCACAGGGTGCTGCGCTTTGTGGTTATTCTGGGTGCCATTTACGCAATGCGGCCTAGCGCCGCGGTGTGTTGTCGGCGGTGTTGGTGGGTGCCGGTGCGTTGCGTTTTGGGGAGGCACCTGACGCAGCGGCAGGCTTTGTCCAGCTCGGGCTAATTCGCGTGGCAATTGATAAATTCATTTTGACTGCAATCTGGAATTGTCCGCCCGCTTGTCGGGTGGCCCTGCGCGGGCCGATGCCGGGCTGGCAGGGCGCTGGCGCGAGGTTTTCAGATATGTGGGACATAAAAAAACGGCGGCGCGAGGGAAACTTGCGCCGCCGTTTGAGTTCACGAAACCCCAGGGAGGAGGAGAGGGGCCCCGATTGGTGTGGTCCGCAGTGGCAGACCGGAAACTTAGGTGCGGCGACACCAGGGAGGAGGAGAGGTGCCGCCGCGCTATCGAACGACCCAGGGAGGAGGAGGGGCCGCCGAACTGATGTGGGAGTGGGTCCCGATGGACCGATCCCGGAAGCTTAGGTGCGGCGACACCAGGGAGGAGGAGAGGTGCCGCCGCTTTATCGACCGACCCAGGGAGGAGGAGAGGGCCGCCGAACTGTTGTGGGAGTGGGTCCCGATGGACCGATCCCGGAAACTAGGTGCGGCGACACCAGGGAGGAGGAGAGGTGCCGCCGCTTTATCGACCGACCCAGGGAGGAGGAGGGGCCGCCGAACTGTTGTGGGAGTGGGTCCCGATGGACCGATCCCGGAAACTTTGGTGCGGCGACACCAGGGGGGAGGAGTAGTGTCGCCGCGCTATCGAGGACCCAGGGAGGAGGAGAGGGCCACCGAACTGTTTTCAAGGAACTCTATCTTCCTTGATTTAGTTTCAATGCTTCGCCAGAAAAACATCTGCCGTTGCGTCATGCAGGGGCATCATCTGCCCGCTGCCGAAAGTTTAGGCCGCGTAAGCCGCCTCGTAAGCGACGCGGCGCAGGATGGAGCGGTGCAGGCCCAGATCGGCCAGTTCACGGTCATTCAGCGATTGCAGCTCGTCCAGCGTGTTGCGGTAGAGCTTGCGCTTGGCCAGGCCAGTGCGCAGAGTGTGGACGATTGCCGAAAAGCGCGATGCTGCTGCATCTTGCGGTGCGGTGTGGATGTTTGTTGCGTAGGCCATTGTGCTTCGCCTCGGTTCATGTGTTTCGTTCTGTTGCATCCAAGATGGGGTAATTGCTGCAGTTGCACAATGGTTTTTAGGCTCAATGCTGCTATGCAGAAAATGCATAGTGAATACTGACCTATTTCAGGCAATTGCTCACCTGTTGGGCGAAAGTACGTACGGTTTATTGTTAGCGTTCACACAATCGAAACAATCGCTCGGGGTTCGGGCGCGATTCGCGGGAGATTTGGCATGGATTTGATGGAGACAGAGATTCGGGCGCAGCTTGCGCGACTCGTCCTGCCGGACGGTGGGGACCTGATTTCGCGTGACATGATTCGCGCGCTGAACGTTGATCAGGGCCGGGTGAGGTTTGTGATCGAGGCACCTTCGCCCGAAATCGCCCGCCAGATGGAGCCACTGCGTGTGGCCGCCGAGAAGATCGTGGCGGAAATCGCAGGGGTGGAATCGGTTTCGGCGGCGTTGACGGCACATGGCCCGGCGCAAAAGGCGCCATCGCTGAAGATCGGCGGGCATCCGAAACCGCAGGCGGGTCCGACCAAGCCCGCCGGTGTTGACCGCATTCTGGCCATCGGGTCGGGCAAGGGCGGTGTGGGGAAATCCACCGTGTCGTCCAACCTTGCCGTGGCGCTGGCGCGGCAGGGGCGGCGCGTGGGGTTGCTGGACGCAGATATATATGGTCCCAGCCAGCCGCGCATGATGGGGGTCAGCAAACGGCCCGAAAGCCCGGACGGCAAGACGATCATCCCGCTTCAGGCGCATGGGGTGACGATAATGTCGATCGGGCTGATGCTGCCCGAAGACAAGGCGGTTGTCTGGCGCGGGCCGATGCTGATGGGCGCGTTGCAGCAGATGCTGGGGCAGGTGGCCTGGGGCGAGCTGGATGTGCTGATCGTGGATCTGCCGCCCGGGACCGGCGATGTGGCGATGACGCTGTGCCAGAAGTCTGATCTGACCGGGGCGATCGTGGTGTCGACGCCGCAGGATGTGGCGCTGCTGGATGCGCGCAAGGCGCTGGACATGTTCGCGACGCTCAAGACGCCGGTGCTGGGGCTGATCGAGAATATGTCGGTGTTCCACTGCCCGCATTGCGGTGGCGAGAGTCATATCTTTGGCAGTGGCGGCGTGCAGCGCGAAGCAGAGCGTCTGGGCGTGCCGATGCTGGCGTCTTTGCCGATTGACCTTGAAACCCGGCTGGCCGGGGATGGCGGTACCCCGGTTGCGGCGGGCGAGGGCGTGATGGCCGAGGCCTATGCCCGGCTGGCCGAGGGGCTGATCAAGGGCGGTATGGCCTGAGTCGCGGCGCGCCCAGAGCATGTCGCGTTCAATCAAACGCGATATGCGCTAGCTCAACACACCCAGCGGCTGGAACAGCGGGCCATCGTCGGTCATGTGCACGCGGGCGCGCAGGTGAAAGACTTCGGCCAGGGTGTCGGGAGTCAGTACTGTGGCCGGGGGGCCGTCGGCGTGCAGGCGGCCACGGTGCAGCAGGATCAGCCGGGTGCAGTAGCGCGCGGCAAGCGACAGATCATGCAGCGAGGTGAGCACGGCGCGGCCTTCGCGGGCGAGATCGGCAAAGACCTGAAGCGTGGACAGCTGCGCCGCCGGATCAAGCCCCGCGATGGGTTCATCCGCCATCAGCAGGGGCGTGTCCTGCGCAAGGGTGCGGGCGATCAGGACGCGGGCCTGTTCACCGCCCGAAAGTTCGGTCGCCAGACGGTGGCGGAAGGCGGTCAGCCCCATCCGGTCAAGCGCTGCGTCGACGGCGGCCTGATCCTCCGGGCGCAGCCGGGTGCCGCGCGGCATATGCGGCAGGCGGCCCAGTGCCACGACGGATTCGACCGTGACCGGCCAGGCGATTTCGCGCGACTGCGGCAGCCAGGCGGCCTGTGCGGCGCGGGCGCGCGGGGACATCTGTGACAGGCTGCTGGTGCCGGTGTGGGGCAAAAGCCCAAGGGCTGCGCGCATCAGCGTGGTCTTGCCCGAGCCATTGGGGCCGATCAGGCCGACGCATTCGTCGGCTTTGATGTCGAGTGTGACATGGTCAACCACCGGGCATTGCCCGCGCGTGACCGTCAGATCGGACAGGCGCAGCAGGGTCATGGCAGCTCTTTCCTTGTCCGGTATATAAGGTGCAGGAACAGCGGCGCGCCGATCAGGGCCATGACGACCCCAAGCTTGAGGTCCCGCGTCGGCAGCACCAGTCGTACCGTTATATCGGCGGCAAGGACCATGGACGCCCCGCCAAGGGTGGATGCCCAGAGCAGGGCCGAGGGGCGGCCTTGGGTCACGCGGCGCAGAAGATGTGGCACGATCAGCCCGACAAACCCCACAGCCCCGGCGACGGCGGTGGCGGCGCCCACGGCGGCGGCGGTGCCGATCAGCAGGCGCAGGCGCAGCGATGACATCGAAATCCCCAGCGACCCGGCGGCGTCTTCGCCCAGTGTCAGCGCGTCCAGCCCCCGGCCGAGCGTAGCGAGCAGCGCCCAGCCCAGAAGCATGACCGGCAGGGCGAGGGTCACATGCTCCATCGAACGGTCCGCGACCGAGCCCATCATCCAGAAGATGATCTCGGACGCGGCATAGGGGTTGGGTGAGAGGTTCAGCACCAGCGCGGTCAGCGCGCCGGCCAGCGCGGAAATGGCGATACCGGCAAGGATCAGTGTCATCGACCCGCCGCGCGGCCCGGCCAGCAGCAGGATCAGCCCGACAGCGGCCAGCGCGAACAGCAGGGCCGAGAGCGGCAGCGCAAGGGTGAACAGGGTGGCGATGCCGGTTTGCAGGGCGATGACAGCGCCAAGGGCGGCAGCGCCCGAGACGCCGATCAGCCCCGGTTCGGCCAGCGGGTTGCGCAGATAACCCTGCATTGCCGCGCCCGACAGCCCCAGCGATCCGCCAACCATCGCCGCCAGCAGGGCGCGCGGCAGGCGGATTTCCTGCAGGATCATGATGTGCAGCGGATCGCCCCAACCCAGCAGCGCGCTGAGCGCCGCGACGGGCGTGATGGCGACACTGCCAAGGCAGAGCGACGCGGTGAACAGCGCCAACAATAGTCCGGACAGGATCAGGGCGAGCTTCATTCAGGTCTCATGATCATTGGGCCGACCTTTGCGGTTTTGACGCGCGGGTCATTGGTGCCGCTAACACACCATATAATAGAGAGAGCCGCCACCGCCCGGGATGCACCCGATGCGGCGGCGGGACAGAGGCGTTCAGAATGACGCGACAACGCCAAAATACGCGGCCCGGTCAGAGGTCTGGTAGCCGGGGATTGCCTCGTACTGTTCGTCGAACAGGTTCTCGACGCGGACATAACCCTCGACCCCGTTGCCGAAATCATAGCCGAGCTTGGCGTTCACGACAGTATAGTCGCTCGGGACGGACTGGACGCCTGACGCGCCATAGGTTGCCGCAAGATCGGCACGGCGCGTCAGGCTGGCGGCTGCGCTGATCTGATCGGTAATGTCCGCAAGAATCCCCAGATCCAGCGCGTAACGCGGTACGCGCTGCAGCGGATTTTCGTCCTTGTCGCGGGAGTCGGTATAGGTGAACGCGCCAGTCAGGGTGATGCGGTCCGTGACAGGCATCTTGCCCGAGAGTTCGATACCTTTGGACGCCGAGGTGCCGTCGATCTGGTTGTAGGCGGTGGTGTAGTCGATCAGATCGTCGATTTCGGTGTAGAACAGCGTCGCGGTCACCGAGGCACCGCCGACAAAGGTCTTTTCGACGCCAAGGTCAAAGCTGCGGCTTTGTTCAGGGTCGAGTTTGGGATTGGCACCGAAGTTGCCGTACAGTTCATTCAGCGACGGCGCGCGGAAGCCATTGGCCAGAGTGCTGCGCAGGGTAAGATCATTGCGCGCGCGCCATGTGAGCGCGGCGCGTCCGGTTGTGAAACCGCCGAATTGCGAGTTTTCGTCGTGACGCACCGACAGGGCCAGATCGAGATCGGGCGTGGCGGCATATTGCATTTCGGTGAACGCACCGGTGACGCGGACCTCTTTCTTGGTGAAGCTGTCGGCGGTTTCCTGTGTCCAGTCCGCACCATAAGACAGGGTCAGAGCGGGCGAGGCTGTCCAACTGCCATTGTAGCCGATCTTGTCGCGCATCCCTTCAAATTCGGGGGTGAAGCCCAAGGGCGTAGTCCGGTCCATGGTGAAGCGCGAGATGTCGAAGGTGTGCTGAAGCGGGCCGGTTGTCGCTTCGACATAGGCGCGCAGGCCGCGTGTCCGGGTGTCGGCGGTGTTTGCGCCGGAGTCATAGTCGAATTCCGAATCGAAGGAGAAGCCGGTCAGACCCAGCCGCAAATCGGGCGTGAGGTCGTAATAGGCATCAAAGCTGTACTGTCCGCCGGCGAAGCCGTCCTTTTCTGAATCCGAGGAAAAGGCGCTGAACCCGTCGGTGCGTGTTCGCGATGCTGTCACGGCCAGACCTGATCGATCTGTGGAGACACCATAGGACAAGGTTGCGCGGCGTGTGCCATAAGATCCGACCTCGATCCCGACCGAGCCGGATGTGCCTGGCTCCTCTGCTGCATCGGCGGCGGTAAGGGCGACAAGACCGCCCACGGCTTCGGAGCCGTAAAGCGCAGATTGCGCGCCTTTGACGATCTCGACCCGGCCGATGCCGCCGCCCAGCACGTTCTTCCAGTCAAAGCTGGTCTGGGGCGAGGATGGATCGGAAATGTCGATCCCGTTCAGCAGAACCGTCACGTATCTGTCGCCGAGGCCGCGGATGCGAATGCCGCCGGTGTTGCTGTAGGACAGACCACCGGGGCCGCCTGCCTGCGTGAAGGTGACGCCGGGTGTCTGAGACATAATGTCGGTGAGGGAGTCACTGGCGCTGCCCTTGATCTCGTCGGCGTCGATGATGTCAACGCTGGCACCTGTGCGCGAGAGCGGCAGATCGCTCTGGTTGGCGTAAACGGTGATCGGGTCCAGTTGCAGAATGTCCTGGGCTGCGGCCGCGCGCGGCGTGACAGCGGGAATCGTGGCCAGCGCAAACAGCGAGGCGCCACACAAAAGGCGGGTCATGGTGAACCTTTCCGGGTCGTGCCCGCCTCTGTGGCGGGTCTTCGGGTCATCTTGGCGTGTCATTGGAAAGGGGCCCCTCCGCAAACGGTGAAAATCGTCACCACTACGGAGAACCGTAACCCGTGCGCGCCCCGCGCTGGGGTAGGGGTGATCACCTTGGCAGGTCTCCTGACTTGCGGGTCGCTGCGTGATACGGGCCTTCCCAGGGGTGTTCCCCAGTGGCATATGCCGGTCACGCTCGCCGCTCACAGTTGCGGGGGCAGTCGTGGATTTGTGCGGGGTCTGAACCGCGCGCACCACGTTCCCTATTCACCGAATGTCACCATCCGGACCGAGGCATCCCTTCGTTAGGCGGAGCGTGCCACGAAATCAAGCTGTCAAACGTGTCATGGGCGCAGGGTCGTCACGTCCGTTTGCCGGGTGTGTTCCTGCGGGGGGCGATGGCCGAACCTGTGACCTCATCGCGACAGTCTGGCGTGGTTTGTCGCCATCCTGCCGGTTCGGGGTGAGATCCGGTGGGATTTATGGGAATTCATGGGCGAGGCGCGAAAAGACGTCGGATCGCGAATCAAAAACTAAAGAAAGTGTTAATATTCAACTGATTCCGGCCTGTTCTGAGGGTGCGTATGGCTGATGCACCCCCGTCAGGCGCTGAGATGGAATATTTTTTGGGATTTCGGGGGAATTTTTTGCGTACTCAGTTGTGCACTATATGTAGTGTGTAAGTCGAAAATTTTCACCAATTCAGCGAATTCAGGGATAATCACCCCCAAAAACCACGCTTGTTCCTTAGTCAAAAGGCAGGGCGAGATAGCGGCGTGGTGCAAAAATGAGTTGATTCCCACGAATTCCCATGGCATCCATAGTGCATGCGATGAGGGACGGGAAAGACAGAGGGTCATCAAGAACCCCAACGAACATTCCCAGACTAAAAACAAGAGAACCGGCAGGTTTCATACAGGCCCCGACCTTCATCGTACCGCAAGAGATCCAGCGCGCGAGCGAGCAGACATCCCCCCAGATGGCGCGCGCAGCTGGTCACTCCCGCCACAGCGGGACGAAGACGCCGGGTTGATCAGTGGCAGCGGATCTTCCCGGCGTTTTCATATCCAGGGCGCAGATAAAAAGGGCACACGGGACAGTGGGTCGCAGGTTCAGAGGCGAAAGCCAGCATAAGGTCGACAATAAGGGCAGGGTGTCTATCCCGGCCTCGTTTCGCCGTGTGCTTGAGGCGTCGGACCCGAACTGGACCGAAGGGCTGAGCCCCGAGCTGGTCATCGTCTATGGCGATCACCGCCGCAAATTTCTGGAATGCTACACGATCGAGGCGATCGACGAGGTCGATGCAAAGATCGACGCCATGCCGCGCGGCGCGATGGAGCGCAAGATGCTCCAGCGGCTGTTCCATGGTCAGAGCCATCCCACCAACGTCGACGAAACCGGCCGCCTTGTGCTGCCGGCCAAGCTGCGCCAAAAGATCGGGCTTGAGGGCGAGGCGTTCTTTATTGCCAATGGCGACACGTTTCAGATCTGGAACCCCGAGACCTACGAAGCCGAAGAGGTCGCCAAGACCGAGGAATGGCTGGACGAGCTTCCCGAGGATTTCGATCCGCTCAGCTTCCTGGATGGCGCGACGTTGGAGGGTTAGGCGATGGCAGAGCAGACCCCAGACAAAGCCCCACATGTTCCCGTTCTACTGCGCCCGCTTTTGCGGGCTGTTGCACCTGTTGAGGGTGTCTGGATTGACGGCACCTTTGGCGCGGGCGGTTATGCGCGCGGGTTGCTGGACGCGGGTGCCGCGCAGGTCATCGGTATTGACCGTGACCCGCTGGCGCATCAGATGGCCGCACCCTGGGCGGCAGATTATGGCGACCGGCTGCGGCTGGTGCAGGCCAACTTTGCCCAGATGGATCAGGTCGCGTCGGGTGTTGACGGGGTTGTGCTGGATCTGGGTGTCAGTTCCATGCAGCTTGACCGGGCAGAGCGCGGTTTTTCCTTCATGAAGGAAGGTCCGCTGGACATGCGGATGAGCCAGGATGGCCCCTCTGCTGCTGACCTCGTGAACGAATTGGACGAGGTGGCGCTGGCCGAGATCCTGTTCGTCTATGGCGAAGAGCGCGCGTCGCGCCGGATTGCCAAGGCGATTGTGCGGTCCCGCGCGGATGCGCCGATCACCTCGACCCTGCGGCTGTCGAAACTGATCGAATCCTGCCTGCCACGGTCCAAGCCCGGGCAGAGCCATCCGGCGACCCGCAGCTTTCAGGCGCTGCGCATCGCGGTGAATGATGAATACGGCGCGCTGTTCGAAGGTCTGATGGCTGCTGAGCGCGCGTTGAAACCCGGCGGAAAACTTGCGGTGGTCACCTTCCATTCGGTCGAGGATAGGATGGTAAAACGGTTCCTGCAGGCGCGTGCCGGGCAAACCGGCAATGCCAACCGCTTTGCCCCGGTTCTGGATACAGAGCCGCCGCAGTTCGAACTGCTGACCCGCAAGGCGGTGGGGCCGGATCCCGAAGAGCTGGACGAAAACCCGCGCGCGCGGTCGGCAAAGTTGCGCGTCGCGCGGCGCACTGATGCGCCGTCTGGCGAGATTGACGCCAAATCCGTGGCCATGCCCGTGCTGACGTCTGGTGGCCCGTCCAAACCGAAGGGCGCGCGCTGATGCGGTCGCTTTTGTATGTCACCAGTTTTCTGGGCATGATCGCGCTGGCCTTCTGGGCCTATCACGAGAATTACAAGACTCAGGCGGCGATCGGCGTGGTCGAACAGTTGCAGCGCGACATCGGTGGGGCGCGTGAACGGCTGTCGGTGCTGCGGGCCGAATGGGCCTATCAGAACCGCCCGGACCGGTTGCGTGATCTGGCCGATATCAACTTTGAACGGCTGGGCCTTCTGCCGCTGGGCGCCAGTCATTTCGGGCGGGTGGATCAGATCGCCTATCCGGTTGCTCCCGAACCACCCGCCATCAGTGACGAAGATATCGTGACCACAGGAGCACAAGAGCCATGATCCGCACGCCGCTGCGTCCTCTGGCGCGTATTCTCGAAGCCCGCCAGAAGGGTGAAAACCCCGATGCGATCGTCCGCGAGAATCTGCGCATTCGGCACGAACAGATGCGCGACCGCGCCCGCAACCGCGCCGAGGGGCGGCTTTTGGTGCTGGGTGTGATGTTCTTTTGCGCCTTTTCGGTGATCGGTGTGCGGATGGGGGTTCTGGCCAATTCCGAACCATCCGAGCCGCGCGCACAGGTGGCGGGTGCGTCGATCATTGCGCAGCGCGCCGATATCGTCGACCGCCGGGGCCGTATCCTGGCGACGAACATGGACACTTACAGCCTGTACGCCCATCCCCAGCAGATGATCGACCGCGAAAAGGCGATCAAGGAGCTGGTCCGGATCTTTCCCGAGCTGAACGAGGACCGCCTGCGCAAGGATTTCAGTGGCCCGCGCAAGTTCCTGTGGGTGCGCAAGAAACTGTCGCCCGAGCAGAAGCAGGAAGTGCATGACATCGGTGAGCCCGGCCTGCTGTTCGGTCCGCGCGAGATGCGTCTTTATCCCAACGGCCACCTTGCCGCGCATGTGCTGGGCGGGTCGGGTTTCGGCCGCGAAGGCGTGCATTCCGCCGAAGTGGTCGGCACTGCGGGCATCGAGAAGTTCTTTGACGAAGAGTTGCGCAATCCGGCGCGCGAAGGTGCGGCGCTGGAGTTGTCCATCGACCTGACCATTCAGGCGGCGATGGAGCGGGTTCTGGACGGCGGCATGCGGCTGATGAACGCCAAGGGCGCGGCGGCGGTGCTTATGGATGTGCACACCGGCGAGGTGATCGCCATTTCGAGTCTGCCGGACTTTGATCCCAACGACCGCCCGGCAAACCCCACCAAGGGCAGCCCCAGTGACAGCCCGCTGTTCAACCGCGCGGTGCAGGGCGTCTATGAACTCGGCTCGACCTTCAAGATCTTTGCCGCAAGTCAGGCGATGGAGTTGGGTCTGGTGACGCCGGATACGGTGATCGACACCTCGCCGCCCTTCAAGATCGGCGGCTTCAAGATCAGCGAATTCAACGGCAAGAATTACGGCGTACAGACGGTCGAAGGCATTATGGTGCATAGTTCCAACCGGGGCACGGGCAAGATTGCCCTGGCCATCGGACCGCAGCGCCAGCAGGAGTTCCTGGAATCGCTGGGCTTTTTCAAGCCGACGGGGCTTGAGATTGTCGAGGCGGCGGGCGGCAAGCCGCTGTTGCCGAAGAAATGGACGGACCTGAGCACTGTGACGATTTCCTACGGTCACGGCCTTAGCGCCTCGCCGCTGCATCTGGCGGCGGGATATGCGGCCATCGCCAATGGCGGCCACACGGTGACGCCGACACTGCTCAAGCAGAGCAGGCCGCAACTGGGCCCGCGCGTGATG
Source organism: Puniceibacterium sediminis (assembly GCF_900188035.1). Classification (GTDB taxonomy): domain Bacteria; phylum Pseudomonadota; class Alphaproteobacteria; order Rhodobacterales; family Rhodobacteraceae; genus Puniceibacterium; species Puniceibacterium sediminis. Next base: position 246,326 of record NZ_FZNN01000001.1, read on the forward strand.
TCCGAAGCCACCGCAGCTTCCGCACGGGTCATGCTGCGCAAGGTGGTGACCGAAGGCACCGCCAGCTTTGGCGACGTGCCGGGCTATTCCGTTGGCGGCAAGACCGGTACGGCGGACAAGCCCAAGGAAAATGGCGGCGGGTATTACAAGGACAAGGTCATCGCGACCTTTGCCACGATGTTCCCGACCACGGACCCGAAATATGTGCTGATCCTGACGCTGGACGAGCCGTCCGAGAATAGCGGCGACAAGCCGCGCCGCACTGCCGGATGGACCGCCGTTCCGGTCGCGGCGGAACTGATTGGCCGGGTTGCGCCGCTTCTGGGCTTGCGCCCCGAGGTGGAACCGTTGCAACAAGCACCGATCGTGCTATCCCGTAACTAGACGGGTCTGCGGAGATCTCACGCAAATCGAAGGCTGGGGAGCTTTCATGAGCGAAGCCATCAAGACATTGAGCCAGCTGGGGCTGACCGCCCGCGGCGGACGCGACGCGCAGATCAGCGGCATTGCGGTGGACAGCCGCGAAGTAAAGCCGGGCTATCTGTTCGCCGCCCTACCGGGCACGCGTATCCACGGTGCGACGTTCATCCACTATGCGCTGAGCCTTGGGGCCGTGGCGATCCTGACGGATGCCGAGGGCGCGCGGATCGCCAGTGCCGAGCTTGCCGCGTCCGACGCCGCCTTGGTCATCGCCGCCGATCCACGCCAGACGCTGGCCTTTACCGCAGCGCTCTGGTTCGGGGCGCAGCCCGATGTGATGGTCGCCGTGACCGGCACCAACGGCAAGACATCCGTTGCAACCTTTGTGCGCAAGATCTGGCAGGAGCTTGAGTTTCCGGCGGTCAACATCGGCACAACCGGCGTCGAGGGCGACTGGCAAACGCCACTGCGTCACACCACGCCGGAACCGATCACCCTGCACCGGATTCTGGCGGGTGCCGCTGCGGCGGGTATCAATCATGCCGCGATGGAGGCGTCTTCGCACGGGCTGGCACAGCGTCGTCTGGACGGGGTGCAACTGCGCGCGGCGGGGTTCACGAATTTCACCCAGGATCATCTGGATTACCACGCCAGCTTTGAGGATTACTTTGACGCCAAGGCCGGGCTTTTCGCCCGCGTGCTGCCCGAAGATGGTGTGGCCGTGGTCAATATCGACGACGCACGCGGCGTGGATATGGCCGCCATCGCCCGTGCGCGTGGCCAGGGTCTGATCACTGTCGGTACCGCAGAGGGCGCGCATCTGTGCCTGATGGCGCAACGCTATGATGCCACGGGGCAGGATGTGCGCATTCGCTGGGATGGCCGTGTGTGGCAGATGCGGCTGGACCTGATCGGCGGCTTTCAGGCGGAAAACGTGCTGCTGGCTGCCGGGCTGGTCATTGCCTGCGGGGCGGATGTGGACCGGGTGTTCGACACCTTGCCGTTTCTTGACACCGTTCGGGGCCGGATGCAGCTGGCGGCGACGCGCGAAAACGGCGCGGCTGTTTATGTCGATTATGCCCATACCCCGGATGCGGTGGAAAAGGCGATCCGCGCCCTGCGCCCACATGTCATGGGCCGCCTTGTGGCCATCATCGGTGCCGGCGGCGACCGCGATGTCGGTAAGCGCCCGCTGATGGGGCAGGCTGCCCTTGCGGCGGCCGATATGGTCATCGTGACCGACGACAACCCGCGATCCGAAGATCCGGCGCTGATCCGCACCGCTGTCATGGCAGGTGCCCCCGGCGCGCTGGAAGTCGGTGACCGGGCCGAGGCGATCCTGCGCGGCGTCGATGCAATCGGGCCCGGCGATGCGTTGCTGATCTGCGGCAAGGGGCATGAGACGGGGCAGATCGTGGGGGAAACCGTGTTTCCCTTTGACGATGCCGAACAGGCCAGCGTGGCGGTGTCAGCGCTGGATGGGAAATTCGCATGACCCTGTGGAGTGCATCCGAGGCCGAAGCCGCCACCGGGGGATCCTCGACCATCGAGTGGCAGGCGTCGGGCGTGTCCATCGACACCCGCACTCTGCGGCGCGGCGATCTGTTTGTGGCACTCAAGGCGGCGCGCGACGGGCATGACTTTGTCGCACAGGCGCTGGAGGCCGGAGCGGCCGCCGCGCTGGTCGAACGGGTGCCCGAAGGTGTGGGCGCCGATGCGCCGCTGCTGATCGTGGATGATGTGCAGACCGCGCTTGAGGCGCTGGGGGTTGCATCCCGCGCCCGCAGCCGCGCGAAAGTCGTCGCTGTCACCGGGTCGGTCGGCAAGACCTCGACCAAGGAGATGCTGCGCAAGGTGCTGGGCGGGCAGGGCAGGACCCATGCCGCCGAGGCCAGCTATAACAACCACTGGGGTGTGCCGCTGACGCTGGCACGGATGCCACGGGATACGGAATTCGCCGTGATCGAAATCGGCATGAACCACCCCGGAGAGATCGCACCGCTGAGCCGTATGGCGCGCCCGCATGTGGCGGTGGTGACCATCGTGGCCCCGGCGCATCTGGCCGCCTTCGAGAGCCTTGAGGGCATCGCCCGGGAAAAGGCCGCGATTGTCGAGGGGCTGGAGCCCAATGGCGTGGCGATTGTGAACGGCGATCTGGACACCTCGGGCATCCTGATCGACGCGGCACGTAAAAAGGGCGCCAAGGTCGTGACCTTTGGTGAAAAGCGCAGCAATCACCACCGGGTCAGCGATCTGCGGATCGGAGATCAGGCGACTGTTGTGCAGGGGCGGGCCTGGCGCACGCCGGTCCTTTACAAGATTTCTGTGCCGGGGCGGCATTTTGCCGTCAACGCCATGGCGGTGGTGGCGGTTGCGGGCGCGCTGGGGCTGGACCGCGCGACGGCGCTGGCCGATCTGGGGCGCTGGACGCCCGGCGCCGGGCGCGGCATGCGCGAAGTCATCGCCATGGATGCGGTCGAAACGCAGATGACCTTCGAGCTGATCGACGACGCCTATAACGCCAACCCCGCATCGATGGCCGCAGCGCTTGAGGTGCTGGCGGCGGCAGAGGTGCATCACGATCTGGGCCGGGTCAGCAAGGGCCGACGGATCGCCTATCTGGGCGACATGAAAGAGTTGGGCCAATCCGAGGCAGAACTGCATGCGGCGCTGGCCGGGCAGACGGCGATGAAGGCAATCGACGTGGTGCACTGCGTCGGCCCCCTGATGAAAAATCTGTACGAGGCGTTGCCGACCGAAAAGCGTGGACGCTGGAGCGAGACAAGCGCGCAGATGTCCGAAGCGGTGCGCCATGATCTGGACGCCGGCGATGTGGTTCTGGTCAAGGCATCGCTGAGCATGGGGCTGGGCCGTGTGGTTGACGTGATCCGCAAAATGCGCCAAGGCGCGGGATTGACCGACGCCTGAGGGCGCACGAGCACGTGAAAAAGGAAAGAATGACATGCTGTATTGGCTGACCGGATTGTCGGATGGCGGGGATTTCTTTAACCTTTTCAGGTATATCACCTTTCGCGCCGGTGGGGCCTTCATGACCGCGCTGGTGTTCGGGTTCATCTTTGGCCAGCCGCTGATCAACGTCCTGCGCCGCACACAGGGCAAGGGCCAGCCGATCCGATCCGATGGCCCCGAGGGGCATTTCATCAAGGCCGGCACGCCCACGATGGGTGGGCTGCTGATCGTCGGCGCGCTGCTGACCTCGACCCTGCTGTGGGCGCGGCTGGACAACCCGTTCGTGTGGATGGTGCTGTTCGTGACCATGTCCTTTGCCGCCATCGGTTTTGCCGATGACTATGCCAAGGTGCGCAAGCAAAGCTCGGCCGGTGTGTCTGGGCGGGTGCGGCTGCTGCTTGGGTTCCTGATTGCCGGCATCGCCGCCTACTGGGCGTCGCTCTATCATCCGGCTGAGCTGACCAACCAGCTGGCGCTGCCGGTGTTCAAGAATACGCTGATCAATCTGGGCTGGTTCTTTATCCCGTTTTCGATGTTCGTGATCGTTGGCGCGGCCAATGCCGTGAACCTGACCGACGGCCTTGACGGGCTGGCCATCATGCCGGTGATGATCGCGGGCGGCACGCTGGGTGTGATTGCCTATGCCGTCGGGCGGGTGGACTTCACCGAGTATCTGGATGTGCATTATGTGCCCGGCACCGGCGAGATCCTGATCTTTTCTGCCGCGCTTATCGGCGGCGGCCTGGGGTTCCTGTGGTACAACGCGCCACCGGCGGCGGTGTTCATGGGTGACACCGGATCGCTGGCCCTGGGGGGCGCGCTGGGGGCGATCGCGGTGGCCACCAAGCACGAGATCGTGCTGGGCATCGTCGGCGGGTTGTTCGTGGTCGAGGCGCTGTCGGTGATCATTCAGGTGCTTTATTTCAAGCGCACCGGAAAGCGCGTGTTCCTGATGGCGCCGATCCATCACCATTATGAAAAGAAGGGCTGGGCCGAGCCGACAATCGTGATCCGGTTCTGGATCATCTCGCTGATCCTTGCCATCATCGGCCTTGCGACGCTGAAGGTCCGCTGATCCGGTTCATGGCTTGATCCGGCGGAGCGCGCCTCACGGCGCGCGCTGGTTGTCTCGTTGTCGTCGTGCCTCCTCCGCCTCGGCGCCTCTGGCTGGTGTGACGCGCCGCATCGTTTGATCGGCTTGTGGCCTGGGTGGTTTCGGGGGTGGTTTCGGGGGCGCGGCCCCCGTCGCCTGATCGGCGCCCCCTGGGATATTTTCGGTCAGATGAAATAGGGTGGCTCTGGCAACGCTGGGCGGGATCGGTTAGCGCTGGAGCAACTGTTTCGAGGGGACATCATGATACCGGTTCAGGGTTTTGAAGGGCAAAGCGTCGCCGTGCTGGGGCTTGGGCGGTCTGGAATGTCGGCGGCGCGGGCGCTTGTTGCGGGTGGTGCGGTGCCGGTCTGCTGGGACGACAGCCCCGAGGCGCGCGACCGTGCGGCGGGCGAGGGGTTCGAGCTGCGTGACCTGACCCGGCCCGGTGCCTTTGAGGATATCGCCAGCCTGATGGTCAGCCCGGGTATCCCGCATCTGTATCCTGCTCCGAACCCGGTGATTTCTGCCGCATGGGCGGCGGGGGTGCCGGTGGACAATGACATCGGGGTCTTCTTCCGGTCGCTCGCCCTGTCGGGTTGGGACCAGTACGACGTGACGCCGCGGGTTGTGGCCATCACCGGATCAAACGGGAAATCCACCACCTCGGCACTGATCCATCACATTCTGAGCGAGGCGGGACGCGAAAGCCAGCTGGCCGGCAATATCGGGCGCGGGGTGCTGGACATCGACCCGCCCGGTGAGGCTGGTGTCGTGGTGCTTGAGCTGAGTTCCTATCAGACCGACCTTGCCCGGTCGTTGACGCCGGATGTGGCGGTGTTCACCAACCTGTCCCCCGATCATCTGGACCGGCACGGCGGATTGGGCGGATATTTCGCGGCCAAGCGGCGGCTGTTTGCCGAAGGTGGCCCGGACCGTGCGGTAATCGGCGTGGACGAACCCGAGGGCCAGTACCTTGTCAATCAGCTGAGCGAGGGGCCGGGGGATGACCGGGTGATCCGCGTGTCGTCAGGCCAGAAGCTGGGCGGGCCGGGCTGGGATGTCTTTGTGCACAAGGGGTTCCTGAGCGAGTGGCGCAAGGGGCGGCAGGTCGCATCCATTGATCTGCGCGGCGTGAAGGGGGTGCCCGGCGCGCATAACCATCAGAATGCCTGTGCCGCCTTTGCGGTTTGTCGGACGCTTGGTATGGGGCCGCGGCAGATCGAGGCGGCGCTGCATAGCTTTCAGGGGTTGCCGCATCGCAGCCAGATCGTGGCCGAGGCAGGTGGCGTGACCTACGTCAACGACTCCAAGGCGACGAATGTCGATTCGGCCGTGAAGGCGCTGCTGGCTTTTGACAACATCCGCTGGATCTGTGGCGGGTTGCAGAAGGATGGCGGGCTGGCGGGGCTGGCCCCGGGGCTGGGCCACGTGCGCAAGGCCTATGTCATCGGACGCGAGGCGGCGGGATTTGCGCTTGGCCTTGGCGGGGTGGAGGCAGAGGTCTGCACCACGATGCAGGCCGCCGTCAGCCGGGCCATGGCGGATGCAGAGCCGGGTGATGTGGTGCTGCTTGCGCCTGCGGCGGCGAGTTTCGATCAGTATGACAATTTCGAGCAGCGCGGCGATGATTTCACCGCGCTGGTGCGTGGCGGTCTGGGTCTTAGCTGACCACCGGACCCGGACGGTGGTGGATGGATTTGCGCAGCGGCGCCAGCAGGTTCATGTAGAGGGCCTGAGGATGCACCACGCCCAGTTGCGCGGGGATTTCGGGCAGATCCAGGATCTTGGCGATGGCAAACCGGTGCATGCCGCCGCTGGCCCGCAGAAAGGTGCCATCCCTGCCCAGATGGATCAGAATGCCACCATGTTCGCGGCGGAAATATTCGGGCATTTCGGCACGGGTCAGTAATCGGCCCAGACGCTGGACATCTTCAAAGACGCGGTCCAGCGCGGCATAGCGGGCCAGCACATCTTCGCGGGTGGCACATCCGTCGGGGGTATGACCTTTGGAAATGGCGCGCATGAGGCTGTCGTAGAGTGGCGTCTGTTCCCACGGAACCCCCTCGACAAAATGCATCCGGGAACTGTCAAGCTTCAGGTGGCTCTCAAGACTGTAGCGTTGCAGATCCCAGTCGCCATCCACCACACGCCCGCTTTCGTGGCGCCGCAGGGGGCGTTTGCCGGCATCCTTGGCGTAGCCGTAGATCACGTCGCGGGGCCGCACATAGATGCATTCATCCGAAAGCGGCGCATCGGGTCCATAAAGCACACGATTCCACCAATCACGCAGCGCCTTGCGCGGCACATGCGCCTCGATCGTGCGACCCAGGTTCAAGGGGTGCAGGGTGGGGTGATCGGCAAAGGACATCGGAACGCCGTATGTGAAGAACAGATAGCAGTTATATGACGTTTTCTTGACGTTTCAAGATCCGTGCCGCGCGACGCGGTGTTCAGCGGTGCTATTGCGACACGGGATGAATCTGCGTCGGTTGGGGCGCTGGACGTAGACGGGGGCAGTCGCGCGCCCGCCCGACCTCAGCCCGCTGCCGCGCGGATCGCCGTGCCGGCCGCAAAGCCCGACGACCACGCCCACTGAAAGTTGTAGCCGCCCAGCCAGCCGGTCACATCGACTGCTTCGCCGATGAAATAGAGCCCCGGCACGGTCTTTGACATCATCGTCGTCGACGACAGCCCGTCGGTGTCGACGCCCCCCAGGGTCACTTCGGCGGTGCGGTAGCCTTCGGATCCGCCGGGGATCAGCACCCAGCGGTTGAGGGCGTTGGCCAGCGCGTCGATGCGGCTGTCGGACAGGTCGCCAAGATTGCCCTTGAAATCCATCGTCTGGCCCAGATGTTCGACCAGCCGTGTGGGCAGATGATGGCCCAGTTCGGTGGTCAGGGCGCGTCGGCCTTCGACCTTTCGTTTGTCGCGCAGGATTTGCGCCAGCGGGGTCGCGGGCAGCAGGTCAACTTCGATGCTGTCGGATTCGCGCCAATAGCTTGAGATTTGCAGGATCGCCGGTCCGGACAGCCCGCGATGGGTGAACAGCATCGCCTCGTCGAAATGGGTGGCGCCGTGATGGACGCGCACGGGCAGAGCGACACCGGCAAGCGGGGTGAAACGGTCTTCGGCAAAGGTCAGCGGCACCAGCCCGGGACGGGTTTCGGTCACCGCCATGTCGAACTGCCGCGCGATGTCATAGGCAAGGCCGGTGGCGCCCATTTTGGGAATCGATTTGCCCCCGGTGGCGACCACCAGATTGTCCGCCGTCACCTGAGTAGTCTTGCCGTCCTTCTCGATCACGGCGGCAAAGCCTGTGTCGGTCTTGCGCAGATCCTTCAGGCTGGTCTGGAGCCAGAGCTGCGCACCCACCGCCTCGGTCTCGGCCAGCAGCATGGCGACGATGTCCTTGGCCGAGCGGTCGCAGAACAACTGGCCCAGCGTCTTTTCATGCCAGGGGATGTTGTGACGCTGAACCAGATCCAGAAAATCCCACTGGGTGTACCGGCTGAGCGCGGATTTGTGGAAATGCGGATTACCGCCCAGGAAGTTGGGGAAATCGCAGTGCATGTTGGTGAAATTGCAGCGCCCGCCGCCCGAGATGCGGATTTTTTCGCCGGGTGCGCGGGCGTGGTCGATCAGCAGCGTGCCGCGCCCGGCATGGGCCGCCGCCATGAGGCCGGCCGCCCCGGCACCAAGGATAAGGGTCGTCACTTTCATGGCGCCGAATAGCCACGTCGCGGCCCGGCACGCAAGGGCGGGGCGCGTCTTTCCTCTGGCTTGGGTACTTCGAATTCGCTACACTTGACCTCAGACCCGGAAAACCGGGCGTTTTGAGGCAGTTTTGGCGGTACTTACATGACCGAGATGGTTTACGGCACGGTTTCCGTGCGTGACAGCGAACCTGTGTTGCCCAAATGGTGGCGCACAGTCGATAAATGGTCCCTGTCCTGCATCCTGATGCTGTTCGGGATCGGGATTCTTCTGGGCCTTGCCGCGTCGCCCCCGCTGGCGGAACGCAACAACCTTGACCCGTTCTATTACGTTCAGCGACAGGCGTTTTTCGGCGGTCTTGCGCTGACGGCGATGTTCCTGACCTCGCTCGCCTCGCCGGTCATGGTGCGCCGCCTTGCGGTCATCGGATTTCTTATCGCGTTTGTCGCGCTGGCGATGCTGCCGTTTCTGGGCACGGATTTTGGCAAGGGCGCCATTCGCTGGTATTCGCTGGGGTTCGCCTCTGTTCAGCCCAGTGAATTCCTCAAGCCCGGTTTTGTCGTCGTGGCCGCGTGGATGATGGCCGCCAGCCAGGAAATCAACGGCCCTCCGGGCAAATTGTGGTCCTTTGCGCTGGCAGTCGCCATCGTGCTGATGCTGGCGATGCAGCCCGATTTCGGTCAGGCCTGTCTTGTGCTGTTCGGCTGGGGTGTGATGTATTTCGTGGCCGGCGCGCCGATCCTGCTGCTGATGGGCATGGCCGGGCTGGTCGTGTTCGGGGGCAGCATTGCCTATGAACATTCCGAACACTTTGCCCGCCGTATCGACGGCTTCCTGTCCCCCGAAATCGATCCGAACACCCAGATGGGATATGCCACCAACGCCATTCAGGAAGGCGGCTTTTTCGGGGTCGGCGTGGGCGAGGGGCAGGTGAAGTGGTCGCTGCCGGACGCGCACACCGATTTCATCATCGCCGTCGCAGCCGAGGAATACGGCCTTGTGCTGGTGCTTTGCATCCTTGCGATCTATGCCGCCATCGTCGTGCGGTCGCTGATCCGGCTGATGCGGGAACGCGATCCGTTCATCCGTCTGGCGGGCACCGGTCTGGCCTGCATGTTCGGCGTTCAGGCAATGATCAACATGGGCGTCGCCGTGCGCCTGCTGCCGGCCAAGGGCATGACCCTGCCATTCATCAGCTACGGCGGGTCCTCGCTCATCGCGGGTGGAATTGCCGTCGGGATGCTACTGGCCTTTACACGGGTGCGCCCGCAGGGTGAAATTGGCGACATTCTAAGGGGGAGAACCCGGTGAACACTACATTGAACAAGGCCCCGCACGGTGCCTGCCGGTTGGGTCATGGCTGAGCAGGCAAAACCGCCGCTGCTGGTGATCGCGGCCGGCGGGACGGGCGGGCACATGTTTCCGGCGCAGGCACTGGCCGAGCTGATGTTGCGGCGCGGCTGGCGGGTCAAGCTGTCCACCGACGCACGCGGCGCGCGCTACACCGGCGGATTTCCCCATTCGGTCGAGATCGAGCAGGTGGCCTCGGCCACCTTTGCCCGTGGCGGGCTGCTGGCCAAACTGGCCGTGCCGTTCCGCGTCGCGATGGGTGTCCTTAGCACGGCGGTGCGGATGTACCGCGACCGGCCTGCCGTTGTGGTCGGTTTTGGCGGTTATCCCAGCATTCCGGCACTTGGCGCGGCTGTGCTGCTGGGCCTGCCGCGGATGATCCATGAACAGAACGGCGTTCTGGGCCGGGTGAATCAGATCTTTTCCAAACGGGTGGATATCGTCGCATGCGGCACCTGGCCCACGGTTCTGCCTGATGGGGTCGAGGGCGTGCATGTCGGCAACCCGGTGCGTATGTCGGTCCATGACCGGGCCGGGGCGTCCTACATCCCCCCTGGGCATTATCCCATGTCGATCCTCGTGATCGGCGGGTCGCAAGGCGCACGCATCCTGTCGGATGTGGTGCCCCCCGCCATTGCAGGCCTGCCGATGGAGGCGCTGCGGCATCTGCGCGTCGCCCATCAGGCCCGCGACGAAGACGGAGAACGTGTGGCGACCTACTATGCCGAACACGGCATCAACGCCGAGGTGCTGCCGTTTTTCCACGATATCCCTGCCCGGATGAGCGAGGCGCAGCTGGTCATTTCCCGCTCCGGTGCGTCATCGGTCGCAGATATCAGCGTGATCGGGCGGCCCTCGATCCTTATCCCCTTTGCCGCTGCGGCCAGTGATCATCAGACCGCCAATGCCCGTGGTCTGGTCGACGCCGGTGCCGCGATCCGTATTCCCGAAGCCAGACTGACCGTCGAATCTCTGTCAGAGGCGATCCTGGCGGTGCTGGACAACCCGGACGGCGCTGTGCAAATGGCGGGGGCTGCCCTGTCCGAAGGCCGCCCCGACGCGGCAACCGACCTTGCCAATATCGTCCAGGAACTGGCCCTGCAGGAGCCAAAAGTATGAACAAGACAGTCAAAGAGGCCGAGATGATGCACGCCGCAACCAAGCTTCCCGGCGATGTCGGGCCCATTCATTTCGTCGGCATCGGCGGCATCGGCATGTCCGGTATTGCCGAGGTGCTGTTGAACCTTGGCTATGTGGTGCAGGGGTCCGACCTCAAACGCTCAAAGATCACCGATCGGCTGGAAAACCTGGGCGCCGAGGTGTTTGAGGGTCAGGCGGCGTCGAATCTGGCCGGGGCCGAGGTTGTCGTGATCTCCTCCGCCATCAAGCCGGGCAATCCCGAGCTGGACGAGGCCCGCCTGCGCGGCCTGCCGGTGGTGCGCCGGGCCGAGATGCTGGCCGAGTTGATGCGGCTCAAATCCAACATCGCCGTTGCCGGAACGCATGGCAAGACGACGACCACCACGCTGGTGGCCGAGCTGCTGGTTGCCGGCGGGATTGATCCCACGGTGATCAACGGCGGCATCATTCACAACTACGGCTCCAACGCCCGTATGGGCGAGGGCGAGTGGATGGTGGTCGAGGCGGACGAAAGCGACGGCACCTTCAACCGGCTGCCCGCGACCATTGCCATCGTGACCAACATCGACCCCGAGCATATGGAACACTGGGGCGACTTCGACACCCTGCGTAAGGGCTTTTACGACTTCGTGTCGAACATCCCGTTCTATGGTCTTGCCGTCTGCTGCACCGATCACCCCGAGGTTCAGGCGCTGGTGGGCAAGATCACCGATCGCCGGGTGACGACCTATGGCTTTAACGCGCAGGCCGATGTGCGGGCGGTGAACCTGCGGTATCAAAAGGGCGTCGCGCATTTTGACATCTCCCTGCAATCCGAGGGGCTGCTGATCGAAGGATGTACCCTGCCGATGCCGGGCGATCACAACGTCTCAAACGCCTTGTCGGCGGTGGCCGTGGCGCGTCACCTGGGCATGGCGCGGGACGAAATACGTACCGCTCTGGCGGCATTTGGCGGCGTGAACCGGCGCTTTACCCGGGTGGGCGAAGTGAACGGCGTCACCATCATCGACGACTATGGCCATCACCCGGTCGAGATTGCAGCCGTGCTGAAAGCCGCCCGGCAGGCAAGCGAAGGCCGCGTGATCGCCGTGCACCAGCCGCACCGCTATTCGCGGCTGTCGTCCCTGTTCGAGGATTTCTGCGCCTGCTTCAACGATGCCGACGTGGTGGCGATTGCCGAAGTCTATGCGGCGGGCGAGGATCCCATCCCGGGGGCCTCGCGCGACGATCTGGTTGCCGGGCTGATCCGTCACGGCCATCGCCACGCCCGCGCGATCCGCGACGAGGCGGATCTGGAGCGGCTGGTGCGCGAACAGACCCAGCCGGGCGATATGGTTGTCTGCCTTGGCGCCGGTACGATCAGCGCCTGGGCCAACGCGCTGCCCGGCAAGCTGGCTGAGTGACGCTGGCGTTGCGTCTGGCGGCGCTGCTATCTGTGCACGGAGGCTGAGCGGCGCATGATCTATGCCGTGGCATTGCTGTGTTATCTTGGCGCGCTGATCGGCACGCTGGTGGCCGTTCGGCGCGGGTTTGCCCGGTCGATCCGGTGGCTTCTGGTGGTCTGCGCGCTGCTGTTGTCGTGGTCAGTCTACACCAGTCGGGGGCATCAGGACTGGGATGCCATCGGCTTTGCCATCCTTTCTGTTCTGGTCGTGCTTCCGGTCTTTCTGGGCACTGTAACCGGCGTTCTGACGGGGGTTTACCGAAGCCGCAAAGACAGGCAGAAGACGCCGCATGGCTGACCTTCCCCCTGTACGCGGCACGCTGACGCCGGACCGACCTCTTTCTGATCTCACGTGGCTGCGCGTGGGCGGGCCTGCGGACTGGTTGTTCCAGCCTGCGGATCTGCCGGATTTGCAGGCGTTTCTGGCGGCGCTGGATCCCGAAATTGCCGTCTTCCCCATGGGCGTCGGGTCGAACCTGATCGTGCGGGACGGCGGCTTGCGGGCCGTGGTCATCCGGATGGGGCGGGGGTTCAACGGTATCGAAATCAGCGACACCCGTGTCACCGCCGGTGTGGCCGCGCTTGATGCGCATGTGGCCAAGAAGGCGGCGGTCGAAGGCGTTGACCTGACCTTTTTGCGCACCATTCCGGGGGCCATTGGCGGTGCGGTGCGGATGAATGCCGGCTGCTATGGATCATATGTCAGGGACGTGCTGGTTTCCGCGCAGGCCGTGACCCGCGACGGCGCACTGGTGACGCTGACGCCCGACGATCTGAACCTGCGCTACCGCCAAAGCGACCTGCCCGAAGGCTGGGTGCTGGTCAGCGCGACATTCGAGGCGCCGCGCGGCGAGCCTGCCGACCTTGCCGAGCGTATGGCCGCGCAGATCGCCAAGCGCGACGCGACCCAGCCGACAAAGGACCGTACCGCCGGCAGCACCTTTCGCAATCCGGCGGGGTTTTCCAGCACGGGGCGCGCGGATGATGTGCAGGACCTGAAGGCGTGGAAGGTCATCGACGACGCAGGCATGCGCGGCGCGCGCCGGGGCGGGGCGCAGATGAGCGAGATGCACAGCAATTTTCTGGTCAACACCGGCGGCGCGACGGCTGCCGATCTGGAAGCCTTGGGCGAAGAGGTCCGAAAAAAGGTTTACCAAAACTGCGGAATACAGTTACACTGGGAAATCATGCGGGTCGGTGAACCGGCGCGCGACGAAGAGGCCGCAAAAGGCCCTTGAAAGACCATAAAAGACACGGCCACAGGCAGGCCGGACAGAACGATAAGGGCAACAAGCCCGGGACATATTGAGGCGTTTAGGGATGTCGAGCAGGACATTCCCGAAAGTAGTGGTGTTGATGGGCGGCCCCTCGGCTGAGCGCGAGGTTTCGCTTAGCTCCGGGCAGGAATGCGCAACTGCTTTGCGGGACTACGGATATGATGTGACCGAGGTCGATGCCGGCCCGGATCTGGTGCAGCGTCTGACGGACGCCGCGCCCGACGTCGTTTTCAACGCCCTGCATGGCCGCTGGGGCGAAGATGGCTGTGTTCAGGGCCTGCTGGAATGGCTGAAGATTCCCTATACGCATTCCGGTGTTCTGGCCTCGGCCCTTGCCATGGACAAGGAACGCAGCAAGCAGGTCTTCCGTGACGCCGGTCTGCCGGTGGTGCAAAGCCTGCTGGCCCCGCGTGACGACGTGCGCCGCACTCATGTCATGCCGCCGCCCTATGTGGTCAAACCGAACAACGAAGGGTCGTCTGTCGGCGTCTACCTTGTGCAAGAGGCCGCCAACGGGCCGCCGCAGCTATCCGACGACATGCCCGAGACTGTCATGGTCGAGGCCTTTGCCCCGGGCCGCGAACTGACGACCACGGTGCTGGGCGACCGGGCGCTGACAGTCACCGATATCCTGACCGACGGCTGGTACGATTACGACGCGAAATACAAACCGGGCGGGTCGCGCCATGTGGTCCCCGCCGAGGTCCCGCAGGAAATTTTTGATGCCTGTCTCGATTATGCTCTGCGCGCCCACCGTGCACTTGGCTGCCGCGGGATGAGCCGGACTGATTTTCGCTGGGATGAATCCCGCGGGCTGGCCGGGCTGATCCTGCTGGAAACCAACACCCAGCCGGGCATGACGCCGACCTCTTTGTCACCCGAGCAGGGGCAGACGGTGGGAATTACATTCCCCGAGCTGTGTTCCTGGCTGGTGGAGGACGCGTCTTGCAACAGATAAGCCGCGCCGACCCCGCACCATCCCGCCTGCGTTACCGCATGCACCGGGTGATGCTGACGCCGCTTTATCGGATATTGCTGCGTGTCGGTCTGCCGCTTGCCATCGTCATCGGGGGCACAGCCGCGTGGTTTTCGGTTCAGGCCAACCGCGACGTCGTTTTTGGCATGATCGCCAATGCCCGCGACGCGATCGAACACCGCCCCGAATTCATGGTCAAGCTGATGGCCATCGACGGTGCCAGCGACAGCGTTGCCGAGGATATCCGCGAGATCCTGCCGGATGATTTCCCGGTGTCGTCCTTCGATATGGATCTGGATGCCATGCGCGACACGGTTGTCGGTCTGGATGCCGTCGAAAGCGCGCGACTGCGTATCCGGCAGGGCGGGGTGCTGCAGGTCGATGTGGTCGAACGGGTGCCGGTGGTGGTCTGGCGCAGCGATGTCGGGCTTGAGCTTCTGGATAAAAAGGGCGTGCATGTGGGGCCGGTCGCGCATCGCGCCAATCATGCAGAACTGCCGCTGATCGTCGGCGATGGCGCCGACGCAAACGTGAGCGAAGCACTGGCGCTGCTGGCGGCGGCGAAACCGCTCTGGCCGCGCCTGCGCGCCATGCAGCGGATCGGAGAGCGGCGCTGGGACGTGGTGCTGGACCGGGATCAGCGCCTGCTGCTACCCGAATCCGGAGCGGTTCAGGCGCTGGAACGTGCGATAGCGATGGACGAGGCGGTGGACCTGCTTGAACGGGATCTGCAGACGGTTGATCTGCGCCTGCCGCAGCGGCCCACCCTGCGGCTGACCGGACATGCGGTGCAGGAAATGTGGCAGATGAAGACGATGCAAACTGAGGGAAATTGAATGATCGAGCTGTATCAATCCCAGCGCGCAATGCGCAACATGCGCAAGGCCGCGATGCAGCGGGGTGTAATCGCGGTCCTGGACGTCGGATCGTCCAAGATTGCCTGCCTCGTGCTGCGGTTCGACGGTTCGGAAAAGAGCGGCGAAAGCGACGGCATCGGGTCGCTGGCCGGGCAATCCGGGTTCCGCGTGATCGGCGCGGCGACGACCCGGTCGCGCGGCGTGCGCTTTGGCGAAATCAACGCCATGGGTGAAACGGAACGTGCCATTCGCACTGCCGTTCAGGCGGCGCAGAAGATGGCCCAGATCCGGGTGGATCACGTGATTGCCTGCTTCTCGGGGGCGGGGCCTCGGTCATACGGGCTGGACGGCAAGGTCGATATCGAAGGCACCACAGTGTCCGAACAGGACATCGCCCGGGTGCTGTCTGCCTGCGACGTTCCGGAATTCGGCGATGACCGCGAAATCCTGCACGCCCAGCCGGTGAATTTTGCGCTCGATCACCGCTCGGGTCTGGGCGATCCGCGTGGCCAGCTCGGTCAGACACTCAGCACCGACATGCACATGCTGACAGTGGACGGCATGGCGATCCAGAACCTCGCCCATTGCGTCAAGCGCTGCGATCTGGAACTGGCCGGCATCGCGTCGTCCGCCTATGTCAGCGGCGTTTCGGCGCTGGTCGAGGATGAACAGGAACTCGGCGCGGCCTGTATCGACCTTGGTGGCGGTGCGACCGGTGTGTCGATCTTCATGAAGAAACACATGATCTATGCCGATGCGGTGCGCATGGGCGGCGATCACGTCACCGGCGACATATCGATGGGTCTGCAGGTGCCGATGGCGACCGCCGAACGGATCAAGACATTCTACGGCGGCGTGGTTGCCACCGGCATGGATGACCGCGAGATGATCGAAATCGGCGGCGACACTGGCGACTGGCACCACGACAGGCGCACTGTCAGCCGGGCCGAACTGATCGGCATCATGCGCCCCCGGGTCGAAGAGATCCTCGAAGAGGTGCGCGCCCGTCTGGATGCGGCCGGCTTTGAACACCTGCCCAGCCAACAGATCGTGCTGACCGGTGGCGGGTCGCAAATCCCCGGCCTTGACGGTCTGGCCAGCAAGATCCTTGGCCAGCAGGTCCGTCTGGGGCGCCCGATGCGCGTGCACGGCCTGCCGCAGGCCGCGACAGGCCCGGGCTTTGCGAGCGCGGTGGGGCTGTGCCTGTTCGCGGCGCATCCGCAGGACGAATGGTGGGATTTCGAAATTCCGGTCGAACGCTATCCCGCACGCTCGCTCAAACGGGCGGTCAAATGGTTCCGCGACAACTGGTAGGAGTGTTCGCGATTCAATCGAGGGCGTTTCCATAGAATTGGACGCCTTCGGACCCAACTTTGCCGCAATCACCTGACAACAGGCTCCAGTATATCTAGTATTGGAGTTTTAAAATGAGCGTGTTCAACGCCATTATTGCGGCTGTTATGCTTGCTTTGCCGATGGCGACCCAGGCAGCTACAGTCTCCTACGGTGGTACCAAGGTTGGTGATGGAGCAGGGATCAACGCGTATACGGGTGTATCCGTTGCGTCAAATCACAGCTCCTACGCCAAAGATTCGACAGAGATCTCGTCAGACTGGGTCTGGATCGACGATCCGTTTTCGGTCAACACGGCACGTTATTCGTTTCAGTTCGACCTGACCGGGTACGATGTCACCACGGCCAGCCTTTCCGGCATGTGGGGCGTCGACAACTATGGTGCGATCTACCTGAACGGCAGCGAAATCGCTACGCTGAGTAAATACAACACCAGCAACTTTACCACGATGACGGCATACGGGACGTCTATGTCCAGCCTGTTTCAGGGTGGCGTCAATACGCTGACCTTTGCCCTGCGGGATGAAACCAGGGTGAACGACGGCGGTCGCGCGGCTTTCCGGGCGACAGCTTCGGTGATCGCCGATGTTGCTCCAGTGCCATTGTCGACAAGCGCGCTGTTTTTGTTGATTGGCGTCGCGGCAGCGGTCGTGCTGCGCCGCAGGCAGCGCTCTTAAATCCACCCACTGATGACAAGACCAAAGCCGGTCCTTCGCGGGCCGGCTTTCCTGCGTGTGCGGACAATCGCCAGCGACGTCGCTTTGCCGAAGAAACCGGATGACATTCCGTCGCTAATAGGCGATCTTGGGTCAGCGCCCGTCAGAGGCGCAGTGCATAGCACATAATGAGGCGAAATCCGGTCGAGCAGCGACCATCGAACACAAGCAGATTTTTAGCGCGCCCGGCGGATGTCCGGGGGTGCCTGTAGTGGTGCGCTGTAGTTGGGCCACCACAATTAGTCTTGACGCCCCGTTACTGGTGTATTTCCGCCCAAAGCCCCCACAAATTGTGCCTTTTTTAGATATTTTGCGTGACGTGACCGCCCCGGCGGGTTAGATTTCCTAAAACCTATGGCAGCAAGCCCGAAAAACGGGCGGTTAATACAGGCGGAAATTTTACATGGCACTCAACCTTACTATGCCCGGACAAGAAGACCTGAAACCTCGGATCACGGTGTTCGGCGTAGGGGGTGCCGGTGGTAACGCGGTCAACAACATGATCGAAAAGGAACTGGACGGCGTCGATTTCGTCGTCGCCAACACCGACGCTCAGGCGCTGCAGCAGTCCAAGTCGGTGTCAAAGGTTCAGCTTGGTGTGAAAGTCACCGAAGGTCTTGGGGCAGGGGCCCGCGCAAGCGTTGGCGCCGCCGCAGCCGAAGAAAGCATCGAACAGATCGTCGATCATCTGGCCGGGGCACACATGTGTTTCATCACCGCCGGCATGGGCGGTGGCACCGGAACCGGCGCCGCGCCGATCATCGCGCAGGCCGCGCGGGAACTTGGCGTTCTGACCGTCGGCGTCGTGACCAAGCCCTTCCAGTTTGAGGGCAACAAGCGCATGAAGCAGGCCGAGGCCGGCGTCGAAGCGCTCCAGAAGGTTGTCGACACGCTGATCATCATTCCGAACCAGAACCTGTTCCGTCTGGCGAATGAAAAGACCACCTTTACCGAAGCCTTCTCTCTGGCAGACGATGTCCTCTATCAGGGCGTCAAGGGCGTGACTGACCTGATGGTCCGTCCGGGCCTGATCAACCTCGACTTTGCCGACGTTCGCGCCGTGATGGACGAAATGGGCAAGGCGATGATGGGCACGGGCGAAGCCGAGGGCGAAGATCGCGCCATCCAGGCCGCCGAAAAGGCCATCGCGAACCCGCTGCTCGACGAAATCAGCCTGCGTGGCGCACGGGGTGTTCTCATCAACATCACCGGCGGGCACGACCTCACCCTGTTCGAACTCGACGAAGCCGCCAACCGCATCCGCGAAGAAGTCGATGCAGATGCGAACATCATCGTCGGCTCGACCCTCGACGCCTCGATGGAAGGCCGGATGCGCGTCAGCGTTGTGGCCACTGGCATCGACGCAATGGATGTGAACACCGAAGTTCCCGTGCCGCGCCGTTCGCTGGCTCAGCCGCTCAAGCAGCAGGCTCATGAGGTTCCCGCCGCTCCGGTCGCCAAGCCGCAGCCTGTTGCGGCCCAGAAGGTCGAGCCTGAGTACGAGGAAGAAGAGCCCTCGCTGTTCGAAGGCATGGCCGGCGCGCAGCGTCATCAGGAAGAAGTGTTCGAGGAAGACGAGCAGTACGAAGAGGTTGCAGCCCAGGATGACGGCCTGCCGCCCCCGGCCTACAAGCCGAAAGTAGCCCAGTTCCAGCCCCGTTCCGAAATCGAGGCCGAGCCGGATACCTTTGTCGCGCCCCGTGCTCCGGCCCCCGGCACGCCGTCGGCTGAAACGATGGCGCGTCTTCAGGCCGCTGCCGCGCGCACCCGTCCGAACCAGCCGCAGGGCATGGGACGTTCGGCCGCCCCCGCACCGCAAGAACCCGCCGAAAGCGACCGCAATCCGCGCTTTGGCATCAATTCACTGATCAACCGCATGACTGGCCATGGACAAGAGGCGCAAGCCCCCCGCCGTCAACAGCCGCCGGTTCAGACCCGCAAGCAGCTGCAGCCGGACCCGATGATCGATCAGGAAACCGACGCAGATCAGGAGCGGATTGAAATCCCCGCCTTCCTGCGGCGTCAGGCAAACTGAACCAAGTCGTTCAGACTGAACACGATGTTACAGAAACGCCTCCGAATTTCGGGGGCGTTTTTTTGTTTTATATCAGCCTATTGCGTGGTGATCTTTAGCGTTGCGCGGGGATGCGCCGACGCAGTGCACGGTGATGTTTCAGAACGTTGCAATCTTTGATTTGAGACAACAGAGGTGACCCTTTAATTAGTTTCAGAGCGTTAACGGGCTATAAACGTTTTCGCCTAGCCGTAAGGATTAAGCCGTGCAGACCACTATCAGATCAGCGATCTCATTTTCAGGTGTCGGACTCCACTCCGGCAAACCCGCGCGTCTGACCATTCGTCCTGCCTCGGCCGAATACGGCGTCTGGTTCAAGCGTACGGATATTGCCGTTGGCGATGCCATGGTGCCCGCCCGCTGGGACGCGACCGAACATACACCGCTTTGCACACGCATCTTCAACCGCGTCGGCGTGTCTGTCTCGACCATCGAACATGTGATGGCCGCGCTGGTCGGCTGCGGTGTGCACAACGCCCTGATTGAAATCGACGGCCCCGAAGTGCCGATCCTTGACGGATCCGCCGCCCCCTTTGTGCGCGGCATTCTGGACCGTGGTGTTCGTGATCTTGATACCGAAGTGCGCGTCATCGAAATTCTGGCACCTGTCGAGGTCAGAACCGATCAGGGCTGGGCGCGGCTCGAACCCGGGTCGGGTGGCCTGACGATGGATTTCCACATCGATTTTGCCGACAAGGCGATCGGAACGCAGAACATGTCGCTTGATCTGCGCAACGGCACCTTTGTGCGCGAATTGTGCGACAGCCGCACCTTCTGCCGTCAGGCGGATGTGGACGCGATGCGCGAACAGGGTCTGGCGCTTGGTGGCACGATGAACAATGCCGTGGTCGTCGATGGCGACAAGGTGCTCAGCCCCGGTGGCCTGCGCCATCCGGACGAAGCCGTGCGCCACAAGATGCTGGATGCGCTGGGGGATCTGGCCCTGGCCGGTGCGCCCATCCTGGGCCATTACACCGGCCACAAGGCGGGACACACCCTGACAAACCTGCTGCTGCGCAAACTGTTCAGCACGCCGGGGGCCTTCCGGATGTCCGCCGTATCCGCCGAAACCGCGGCGCGTCTGCCCGGTGCCGGCGTCAACCGTCACGAGATTCCGGCAGTCGCCTGAACCGTTCGGTATAGCTTCTGACATTGGGTCAGCGGAAAACGGTGCAAAGGCGTTTTGCACCGGAATTTTCTGTGCTAGGACCGGTGGCAATAGCGGGGCCCGGGGTCCTGCAATACGCAATCAAGGGTGAGCAGGCATGACAGGCGGCAGGTCGCGACTTTCTGTGATCGGGGCAGTTCTGGTAATGGGCCTGGTGTCGGCCTGTGGCGACCGTGGTGCCACAACCAGCCTGGGCCGAAATCCCGAACTCGAAAATTTCACAGCTGAACAGATCTATGAGCGGGGCGAGTTCGAACTGAACCGCAACGATCCGACTCAGGCAGCCTTCTACTTTGGCGAGATCGAGCGTCTTTACCCCTATTCGGACTGGGGCAAACGCGCGCTGATCATGCAGGCCTTTGCCTACCATCGTGACAAGGACTACGAAAACAGCCGTTCCGCCGCGCAGCGCTATATCGACTTCTATCCGCTTGAAGACGATGCCGCCTATGCGCAGTACCTGCTGGCGCTGTCCTACTATGACCAGATCGAAGAGGTCGGCCGCGATCAGGGGCTGACCTTTCAGGCGCTGCAGAGCCTGCGCACCGTGATCGAACGCTATCCCGACAGCGAATATGCCCGCTCGTCGATTCTCAAATTCGATCTGGCTTTCGATCACCTTGCCGGCAAGGAGATGGAGATCGGGCGCTATTATCTCAAGCGCAAGAACTACGCCGCCGCCGTCAACCGGTTCCGCGTCGTGGTCGAAGATTTCCAGACCACCTCGCATACCGCAGAGGCGCTGCACCGTCTGGTGGAAAGCTACCTGTCACTGGGGCTGACCGAAGAGGCGCAGGCCGCTGGTGCGATTCTGGGCTACAACTATCAGTCCACCGAATGGTATCAGGACAGCTACAAGCTGCTGACCGGGCGCGGGCTTGAACTGAAGGCGTCGGGCAACAACTGGCTGTCCAAGATTTATCGCCAGATGATCAAAGGGCAGTGGCTCTAGGTTCGGGACGGGCATTCGCCGTCCCCGGGGGAACGTTCCATGCTGCGCGCGCTTGAAATCCGCGACATGCTGATCATCGACCGGCTGGAACTTGCCTTTCAGCCGGGCCTGAACGTGCTGACCGGCGAAACCGGCGCGGGTAAATCCATCCTGCTGGATTCACTGGGCTTCGTGCTTGGCTGGCGCGGTCGCGCCGAACTGGTGCGCGCGGGCGCGGATCAGGGCGAGGTGACGGCAGTCTTCGACCTCTCTCCCGATCACATGGCGCGTCTGGTGCTCGAAGATGCGGGACTGCCCGTCGGCTCAGAACTGATCCTGCGCCGGGTGAACGGTTCCGACGGGCGCAAGACCGCCTGGGTCAACGACCGCCGCTGCTCGGGCGAGGTGCTGCGCGCCCTGTCGGAAACGCTGGTGGAACTGCACGGCCAGCATGATGATCGCGGCCTGCTGAACCCGCGTGGCCACCGGACTCTTCTGGACAGTTATGCCGGGCTGGAACAGGCGCTTGATGCGACGCGCAAGGCCTGGACCCGACAGGCCAAGGCGGAAAGGGCACTGGCCACGGCCCAAACCGCGCTTGATGCCGTCCGCGCCGAAGAGGATTTCCTGCGCCACGCCGTGGCCGAAATGGAAACGCTCGACCCGCAACCGGGCGAAGAGGCACAGCTTGATATGCAGCGCCGCAATATGCAGGGCGCCGAACGCATCCGCGAGGATATCACCCGCGCCCGCGCCGCGCTGGCAGGTGGGGCCGAACAGGCCATGGGGGATGCGCTGCGCTGGCTCGAAGGTGTTGCAGACCGGGCCGAGGGCGCGCTCGAGGCGCCGCTGGCCGCGCTGGAACGTGCCATGGTCGAGCTGGGCGAGGCGACCGCCGGTGTCGAAAGCTGCCTTGACGGGCTGAACTTTGACCCCCACGCGCTGGAGAACGCCGAAGAGCGTCTCTTTGCCATCCGCGCGCTTGCCCGGAAACATCAGGTCGCACCCGATGAACTGGCCGAATTTGCCGCTGGATTGCAGACGAAACTGGCGGCGCTGGATGCGGGCGCTGCGGATCTGGCCACGCTGAAGGCGGATCTTTATACCGCCAATTCCGACTACGCCGCCGCCGCCGATGCCCTGTCTGCCGCGCGCCGCGCAGCCGCCAGTCGCCTCGACGCGGCTGTCACGGCGGAACTCGCCCCGCTCAAGATGGAACGCGCGGTGTTCCAGACCGCCATCACCGACGGCCCGGCAGGTCCCGAAGGGCGCGATGTCGTTGCCTTTACCGTCGCCACAAATCCCGGCGCACCGGCAGGCCCTCTGGGCAAGATCGCCTCGGGCGGTGAACTCAGCCGCTTTCTTCTGGCGCTCAAGGTCTGCCTGTCCAAAGAGCGTAACCGCGGCGTCACAATGATATTCGACGAAATTGACCGCGGTGTCGGCGGCGCAACCGCGGATGCGGTCGGGCGGCGTCTGTCGGCGCTGGCGACGGGCGGTCAGGTTCTGGTGGTCACCCATTCGCCGCAGGTCGCGGCCCTTGGCGCGCATCACTGGCGGGTGGAAAAGCGTGTGGACGGCGATGTGACCACCTCGACCGTGGTCCCGCTGGACAGCGCCGCCCGCGAAGGCGAAATCGCCCGGATGCTGGCTGGTGACACCGTCACCGCCGAGGCCCGCGCCGCCGCGCGCGCGCTTCTCGCAGGCTAGGGCGGGGGCGCTGCCCCATCGCCGCCGCCTCGCTTCGTCGGCGTGACTCATCGCACCGTAACAGCCTCAGACCGGACGGATCAGCTTGCCCGGATTAAGGATGCCCTGCGGGTCCAGCGCCTGTTTCAACGTGGTCATCACATCCCAGCCTTCGCCGTGTTCACGCTCCATGTATTCCAGCTTGCCCATGCCGACGCCATGTTCCCCCGTCGCCGTGCCGCCCAGATCCAGCGCCCGCTTCACCATGCGGTGCGACAGCCTGCGCGCCTCGCTCAGCTCCTCGGGGCGGGTGGGATCGATCAACAGGACGCTGTGAAAGTTGCCATCCCCCACATGGCCCAGAATCGGCCCCGGAATCGACGCCTGCGCAAGATCGGCCTGGGTTTCCGTCACCGCGCGCGCCAGCCGCGAGATCGGCACGCAGACATCCGTCACCATCGCCCGTGCGCCGGGGCGCGATGCAAGGATGGCGTAATAGGCATTGTGCCGCATCGCCCAAAGTGCGCGACGGTCCTCTTCCTTGGTGGACCACTGAAAGCCCAAGCCGTCGTGATCCGCCGCGACTTCGCCAAAGCGGGCGGCATCCTGCGCGACAGAATCGGGTGATCCATGGAATTCCACCATCAGGTGGGGGCAGGCGGGCAGGTTGGTCCCGGCATAGGCGTTGAAGGCCGCAGCCGTCGCCGTATCGACGAATTCGATCCGCGCCACCGGAATGCCCATCTGGATCGTGTCCAGCACGGTATTCACCGCATCCTCGTTGCGGGTAAAGGCGCAGACCCCGGCCGACACGGCCTCGGGCAGGCCATGCAGGCGCAGGGTCAGTTCGGTGATCAGGCCCAGCGTGCCTTCGGATCCGACCATCAGCCCGGTCAGGTCATAGCCCGCCGCTGACTTGCGCGCGCGGCCACCGGTGCGGATCACCCGGCCATCGGCCAGCACGACCTGCAGACCCAGCACGTTGTCGCGCATCGTGCCATAGCGCACCGTGGTTGTCCCCGATGCCCCGGTCGCCGCCATGCCGCCCAACGACGCATTCGCCCCCGGATCGACGGAAAAGAAAAGCCCGGTCGCGCGCAGCTCTTCGTTCAGCGCCTCGCGGGTCACGCCGGGCTGCACCGCCACATCCATGTCCGCCGCGCGGATTTCCAGCACCTTGTCCATCAGCCGGAAATCGACCACCAGCCCGCCGTTTACCGGCAGCGCATGACCTTCAAGTGAGGTCCCCATACCCCAGCCGATAACCGGCATGTCGTGTTCCGCACAGATCCGCATGATCTTCTGCACCTCCCCGGTGTTCTGCGGATAGGCGACCGCGTCGGGCGGGCTGAGGGAAAAATAGGACTCTGATTGGCCATGCAGGTCCAAATCGGACTTGGAGGTACTCAACCGTTGGCCTAGAAAAGAACCAAGGGCGGACAGGGCCTGGGGCTGGTACATGGAATTCTCCGGTCATATCAGGCGCGATCCTAGCCCGGTCGCCACCTGTGTGAAACCCTGATGACGGAGGTGGCATGGCGCCGGACCTGCAGGTGAAACGACAGTGGCGCAAGGCAACGGCGAGTTGTGGCCGCGGATGGCAACTGCTGCGCGAACGCGGTCCCGGTCAGATCCAGTTCTGGTTCATCGCTCTGGCCATCGGAATCGCCGCCGGCACCGCCGCGCTTTTGTTCCGCAAGGCGATCGAGACACTGCAAACAGCCCTCTACGGAACCGAAGATGTCAACCTGCTGGCCAGCTTTGCCCAGACGCTGCCGTGGTATTGGGTGCTGCTGATTCCGGTGGCGGGTGGATTGGTTGTGGGGCTGATCATGCATTTCTTCACACCCGATGGCCGTGTCCGCGCCGTCGCTGACGTGATCGAAGGCGCGGCTCTTTATAACGGGCGGGTCGAACGCAAGGCCGGCATCGCATCCATTCTGGCCTCCTGGATCACCCTGTCGACGGGCGGGTCGTCGGGGCGCGAAGGGCCGGTCGTCCATATGGCCGCGATGATGTCGAGCTGGGTCAGCAATCTGATTCACGCCGACGGAATCACCGGACGTGACCTGTTGGGCTGTGCCGTGGCGGCGGCCGTCTCTGCCTCCTTCAACGCGCCCATTGCCGGGGCGCTCTTCGCGCTCGAAGTCGTGCTGCGCCACTTTGCCCTGCACGCCTTTGCCCCCATCGTCATCGCCTCGGCCGCAGGGACGGTGATCAACCGGCTGGCCTTCGGCAACGTCACCGAATTCCGCCTGCCCGGCACCACAACGGTCGAATTCTATCTGGAACTGCCGGCCTTTCTGATACTGGGCCTGGTCTGCGGGCTGGTGGCCGTTGTGACCATGCGCGGCATCTTCTGGGCTGATGACCTTGGCACCCGGCTGCAGCGCGGCCTGAAGATGCCGAACCTCTTGCGCCCGGCCACCGCCGGACTGCTGCTTGGCGCGCTGGCAATCTTTTATCCCCATATCATCGGCGTCGGCTATGAAACGACCAGCCGCGCCCTCACCGGCAACCTGATCCTGCACGAGGCAATCGTCTTCACCGTGATCAAGGTCATCGCCGTGGCGATCACCTTTGCCGGGCGCATGGGCGGCGGGATATTTTCGCCCTCTCTGATGATCGGCGCGCTGACGGGAATGGCATTCGGCCTGATCGCCACGGGGCTGTTCCCGGACAATTCCGGCGCCTCGACGCTATATGCCTTGGCCGGCATGGGGGCGGTCGCGGCGGCGGTGCTGGGCGCGCCGATTTCCACCACCCTCATCGTGTTCGAACTGACCGGGGACTGGCAGACCGGGCTTGCGGTGATGGTGTCGGTCTCGCTGTCGACCAGCCTTGCGGCCCGGCTGGTGGACCGATCCTATTTCCTGACCCAGCTTGAACGCCGCAACATCCAGCTTGCCGCCGGGCCGCAGTCCTATCTTCTGCGGATGTTCCGGGTCAGCGCCGTCATGCGCAAAAGCGAAGACCTGTCAGAAGAGGACGCCGCGACCTGCGCCGAGATGATCCAGCAGGCGCTGTTCGTGACCTCATCCTCGACGCTGGCCACCGTTTTGCCGCTGTTTGAACGTACCGGCAATCCATTCCTGCCGGTGGTTGAACTGCAAGGCACGGACAAGCTGCCGGTGATCCAGGGCGCGCTGTATCATCTGGATGCGCTCAAGGCCTACAACCGCGCACTGGCCGCCACGGCGGCAGAAGAACACAGCTGAGGCGGCGAAATGCAGGTCCGCAATCACCCAAACGCCCGCCGCCCGCAAAAGTGACGGGCCAGCCCAGCTTCAGTTTCAGTCAAGGACCGCTTCGAGCCCAAAGCTACCGCTTTTCAGCTCCACCTATCGGCTCGTACCAAATCAGAAACTGGTCACCCAGGTCCGCTTGAAGTGTTTTCAGGATGGCGTTTGCTTCGGTCTCGAACTTATCAAAGTCCTGCTTTGACCAGGGACTGGCTCCACCGGGATTTGTCCAGTCTAAGGCTCCGTCGTGAATTTCTATTAGCTCGCCCAGTTTTGCCTTTATTTTATTAGATAATGGCAGGGTGCTCTCCAGGTTTGAATAGCCACCAAAGGTGGCTTGAGCCGCCTCATTCATGCCCCACAAACAGGGTCCTCCCCATTCAAACATTAGTCGGACTTCGAATTTCGTCATTGAGAAGATCAAGCCCTCGACCGAAGATTGCTTCGGCGTTGCTACAGCTGAGGCCGCAGTTTTGTCAAAGTCCGCTTCGTCCTCATACTGTTGAAATAGTCCTCCACTGGAAATTCGCGTCTAAATTCCGGAATATTGTTCTTGCTAGCTGGGCTCTTAAAACCAGTGTTTGCGAAGCGGCCTTTCACAGGAAAAGTGTTCCGCTGATTCCGCAGTTGGCGGTCGCGCACCAACTGTTTCAACAGTATCTCCGGATAGCGGACTTCAAAAATTCTTGGTGGTGATCTGACCTTCAGAACATCTCGCGGAGATGTATCCGACATATATTGCCTGCCGAACGCAAAGGCACCTCGCAAGCACAGGGCCGATCGCCTTTAGCCCGCCCCCTTGACGCCATAGCGCCGTCTAACCGGGGCGGCCCTTGTCAGAACCCGCCCCAGCCAATGACCTCAGACCTGTTCGACCATCACGCCGTCCTGAACGTAAAAGGCGATATAGCCCTTTATGTCCGCCACTTCGGGCTTGGGGTCCTCATAGGACCAGGCGGCGTCGGTGTAGGTGCGGCTTTTGGACATGATCGAGTAATACGACGCCTCGCCCTTGTGCGGGCAGGTTGTCTTGTGATCGGTGCTGTCCAGCATCGCCATGGCGATGTCGGCCTTCGGGAAATAGATCACGAACGGCAGATCGCCCTCGGTCAGTTCCAGCGCCTTGTTGCTCTCGCCCAGAACGGCGCCGCCGGCGCGGACAACCCATGTGCCCTCGGCGGGCCGGATGGTGATATGTTTCGTCATGTCGTCTCTCCCCAAAACTTTGTCTTTGTCTCTTGCCCGTGTAACGGGTTCATGTCGGATGCGTCACAGCGGTTCGGTCGCCGCGATCAGCCAGTCTCTTGCCTCGCACTCGACCAAAGGCTCCAGCCGCGCGCGACAGGTTGCATGATAGGCATTCAGCCAATCGGTCTCGGGCCCGGTCAGCATCTCTGTCACGATCAGCCGCCGGTCGATCGGCACATAGGTCAATGTCTCGAAAGACAGCATATCCGGAACACTCGCCCCGGCCAGGGCCGGAGCGCCGGTCACCACAATAAGGTTCTCGATACGGATACCATAGGCACCCTCCCGGTAAAAGCCCGGCTCGTTTGACAGGATCATCCCTTGTATCAGCGGCACTGTTCCCGTGCGGGCCAGCCGCTGCGGACCTTCGTGCACACACAGATAGCTGCCCACGCCGTGCCCGGTGCCATGGCCGTAATCCAGCCCCGCCTCCCACAGCGGCACACGCGCCAGCGCGTCCAGATCGCGCCCGGCCAGCCCCTTGGGCCAGCGCGCCCGGCTGATGGCGATCATGCCGCGCAGCACGCGGGTAAAGGCGGCGGCCTCTTCCTCGCCCACATGGCCGACGGCCACGGTGCGGGTGATGTCGGTGGTACCATCGACATACTGCCCGCCGGAATCCACCAGCAGCAGATGCCCGTCCTCGACCCGCGCATTGGTCTTTTCCGTCACGCGGTAATGCACGATGGCCCCATGTGGGCCAGTACCGCTGATCGTCTCGAAACTGATGTCGCGCAGGGCATTGGTGGCGCGCCGCTCTGCCTCCAGGGCGCTTACCACGTCGATCTCGGTCAGGCTGCCCGGCGGCTGGCGGTCAAGCCAGGCCAGAAACCGCACCATCGCCGCCCCGTCACGCAGATGCGCCGCGCGGGATCCGGCGATCTCGGTCTCGTTCTTGCAGGCCTTGGGAAGGACGCAGGGGTCCTGCGCCTCGATCATCTCGATACCGGCCTCGGACAGCGTATCGGCAACAATCACCGGGCAGGTCGCCGGATCAATCGCCACCGGCCCGCTCAGCGTGGCAAGCACGGCCAGAAAGCTGTCCGGCGATACGACCGACACCCGGGGGCCAAGGTGATCGCCCAGATCGACCAGCTTGGCCTTGTCGATGAACAGCGTGACCGTGGCGTCGGCATGCAGCAGGGCAAAGCTATGCGCCACCGGATTGCGCGGAATGTCCGACCCGCGGATATTCAGCAGCCAGGCGATTGAATCGGGCAGGGTGATCACCGCCGTATCTGCCCGGCCCAGCCTTGCCGCCAGCCGCGTGATCTTGTCGCCATGCGCCTCACCGGCCAGTTCCGGCGGCTGGACAGAGGCCTGGCCGGTGGGTGGTGCCGGCTGATCCTCCCAGATCCGGTCCACAAGGTTTGCGCAACGCTCAAGCGTCACTGTGTCCAGCTTACCCTGTAGGCTGCGCAGCGGTTCGACCGCATGCAGCCAGGGATCAAACCCGACGCGCCCACCATCCGGCAACGCCTTGGCGATCCACTCGGCCAGCCCCACCTCGGGCCAGTCGACGGGGGTAAAGACATCGGCCACCTGCGCCTTGACCTGCACCCGGTAGCGGCTGTCGACAAACACACCGGCGCTGTCACGCAGCGCCACGCAATACCCTGCCGATCCGGTGAACCCGGTCAGCCAGGCCAGCCGGTCGTCGCGCGGGGCCACATATTCGCCCTGATGCGCATCAGAGCGCGGCACGATGAACCCGTCGAGCGTCATAGCCTGCAACGCCTCGCGCAGCGCTGCCAGACGCGCTGGCCCCTGTTCGGGTGATGCGGTTTCCTGAAATGACTGAAACATGCCTACTCCTCGTCTTTGCGCGTCAGATTACTGGTTTAGCCAAAGCCCGCCAGTGGAACCTTTGGCTCGCTTCCGCTGCCAAAACGCCAATCGGCCAGACCGAATTTCCAGATACCGGATCAGAACAGGCAAGCGCCTGTTTCATCTGCCCCTGAATTTTCCGGGGCAGCCGCCCGTCGCGCCATAGTCAGGCCTCTGGCATGATGGGCGACGGGGGCAGCGCCCCGGATGCGCGGCCCGCATGGCCGCGCCGGTCGGATCGGCAAAGCCGATCCGAAACCAGATCAGGACGCGCGCTTGATTCCCATGACCCGGGCCCGTGCCCGTGGGTCGGAATCAAACAGCGATGCCAGCTGCTCGGTCATCGCCCCGGCCAGCTGCTCTACATCGGTGATCGTCACGGCGCGGTTGTAGTACCGTGTCACATCATGGCCGATGCCGATGGCCAGCAGTTCGACCTGACGCCGCCGCTCGACCATGGCGATCACGTCGCGCAGGTGCTTTTCCAGATAATTCGCCGGGTTCACCGACAGGGTCGAATCGTCCACCGGCGCACCATCGGAAATCACCATCAGGATCTTGCGCGCCTCGGGCCGGTTCACCATCCGCCGGTGCGCCCATTCCAGCGCCTCGCCGTCGATGTTTTCCTTCAGCAGGCCCTCTTTCATCATCAGACCCAGGTTCGACCGCGTCCGCCGCCAGGGCGCATCGGCCCCCTTGTAGATGATGTGCCGCAGGTCGTTCAGTCGCCCGGGTTGCTGTTCGCGGCCCTCGTTTAGCCACTTTTCACGCGCCATGCCGCCCTTCCACGCCTTGGTGGTAAAGCCCAGGATCTCGACCTTGACGTTGCACCGCTCCAGCGTGCGCGCCAGCACATCCGCACAGATCGCCGCGATCGAAATCGGCCGCCCGCGCATGGACCCGGAATTGTCCAGCAGCAGCGTCACCACCGTATCGCGGAACTCGGTGTCCTTTTCGATCTTGAAGGACAGCGGCGTCGTCGGGCTGACCACCACGCGGGCCAGACGCCCGGCGTCCAGTATCCCTTCCTCAAGGTCGAACTCCCATGACCGGTTCTGCTGCGCCTGAAGACGCCGCTGCAACTTGTTGGCCAGCCGTGACACCGCGCCCTTCAGCGGTTCAAGCTGCTGATCAAGGTAGGCGCGCAGGCGCTCAAGCTCGACGGGTTCGGCCAGATCCTCGGCCTTGATCTCTTCGTCATGGGCGCTGTCATAGACGGTGTAATTCGGATCGGCATCGGAAAACGGCTGCGGGGCGGGGGGCTCCATCGGGGCCTCGCCATCGGGCATCTCGGCCTCGTCGCCCAGCTCCTGATCCGCCAGCTCGTCCATGCTGACCTGAGCTTGCGAACTGTCCTGAGTCTCATCCTGCGACGACTCAGGCGAGGATTCGGAATCCTCTTCGCCCTCTTCGTCATCGCCGGTGCTATCGGGATCCTGCTCCTCTTCGCCACCGTCTTCGGCCTGATCCTCGGCGGTGTCGTCCATGTCGTCCGGGTCATCGCCCAGCTGGTCGCCATACCCGAGGTCCGAAATGATCTGGCGCGCGAACTTGGCGAATTCGCTCTGGTTCGCCAGCTTGTCCTGCAACGCGTCCAGCGATCCGCCAGCCTGATCCTCGATGAACCCGCGCCACAGATCCATCACGTTCTGCGCCCCCGGCGGCAGATCGCGCCCGGTCGCCAGATGGCGGATCAGATAGCCCGCACCAACCGCCAGCGGCACATCTGACGCCTGCTTGACCTGATCATAGCCGCGCCGCGTCGCCTCGTGGGCGATCTTGGTGTCGATATTCCCGGCCGTTCCCGGCATGTCCCGCGCGCCCATTGCCTCGCAGCGGGCAGTCTCCATCGATTCGTACAGCTCGCGCGCCATGTCACCCGGCGGGGCGTAACGGCTGTGCGTGCGCGCATCGTGATAGCGGTGATACAAGGCCAGCGCATCCGCCGTGCCACGCGCCAGCAGAACCTCGTCCCGGGTCATGCGGCGTGACACTTGCGGCAGGCGCATTGAATCGCCGGACACGCCGGACGGGTCGACCGAATAGCTGACCGTCAGGTCGCGGTCGTGCGCCATGACCTTGGTCGCCTCGGCGAGGGCCTTTTTGAAGGGATCTGCGGGGTTGTCGGATTGCTGAGCCATACCCCGACTAATTGGACATCCAACGCTGTTTGACAAGTGCCGATCTGTCACTGATCCCTGCGGACCCCGGGGGCGGCGTTCAGCCCAGCAACAGTGCTTCGCAATGCGCCACGTATTGCGCGGCGGCGCGGGCGGCCTGACGGCGCAGGCGTTCATCCTGACCAAAGGTGGCGAGGTTGAGCAGACGCGACTGTGCCATCTTCGCCTCGATCCGCCAGTTCAGCAACTCGCGCCCGGTCTGCTCAGGGCCCGCCGTCGCATCAATCAGGACATCAAACCGGGTGATGGTCACATCCGTCCGCTCCGACGCCGCGCCGTCAAACATCCACTGGAATTCCATCATCGCCGACATCCGCCCGGCGCAATCGGCAAAGACATATGCCAGATCACGTTTGGCTGCTGGCAGGCCGCTGGCGGGCGCGGATAGCGCGGCGATCCAGATCAATGCGGCACACAGGGTGCCCAGAGTGTGGTGCAACTTTGCCATGCCGGTCAGGATGCGCCCGGAAAACTGGCAAAACGCTTAACCCGGCGCCCGCATCTTTCTAAAACTGTAAAGAAAGCAGCCGATCAGAACGGCAGGACTCACCCCGCACATAGCTGCATCTGGCGTTCGAAAAGCTGTCTGCTCAGGGGATCATCATCTTCGACCGTGGCGCGCACCAGCAGGAACATGCCACCCCGCTGCGCATCTATCTGACGATCGGCATCTTTGGGCGACAGCCCGGCGCGGATCGCCATCGCGCGGTGCCTTGCCGCCTGCCGATCCGCATCACCAATATCGAGATAGGCCGAGACGCGCGCGAAATCCGCGTAGCCCAACCAAAGCGCGGCGCAGGTGACGTCAGCCTCCTGCGCTGCCGCCGGAGTCGCCCCCAGCAACAGGACCAGCGCGGCCCTTATCACCCGATGCTGAGCGAAGCCGCGCTTTCGGGCAGCTCTTCGT
The DNA here is from genome assembly GCF_900188035.1 of Puniceibacterium sediminis. Classification (GTDB taxonomy): domain Bacteria; phylum Pseudomonadota; class Alphaproteobacteria; order Rhodobacterales; family Rhodobacteraceae; genus Puniceibacterium; species Puniceibacterium sediminis. Next base: position 278,902 of record NZ_FZNN01000001.1, read on the forward strand.
CAAAGCAGCGCTGATAGAATTCTGCCACTGTCTGACGCTCAAGCTCGTCACATTTGTTGAGGAAGGAGACCCGGAAGGCATAGCCGATGTTGTGGAAAATCTCGGCGTTCTGCGCCCAGGCGATCACCGTCCGCGGCGACATCACGGTGGACAGATCCCCGTTCATGAAGGCCGTCCGCGTCAGATCCGCAACCGTCACCATCTGGCGCAGGGTCTTGCGGCCCTTGTCAGTGTTGTAGTGCGGGTTCTTGGACAGGACGATCGCCGTTTCGGCATCGATGCTCAGATAGTTCAGCGTCGCAACCAGCGACCAGCGGTCCATCTGACCCTGGTTGATCTGCTGCGTGCCGTGGTACAGGCCCGTCGTATCCCCCAGGCCGACCGTGTTGGCGGTGGCGAAGATGCGGAAATACTTGTGCGGTGTCAGCACCTTGTTCTGGTCCAGCAGCGTCAGCTTGCCGTCGGTCTCAAGCACCCGCTGGATCACGAACATCACATCCGCGCGCCCGGCATCATATTCGTCGAACACGATGGCGCAGGGGTTGCGCAGCGCCCAGGGCAGGATGCCCTCCTGAAACTGGGTGGTCTGCTTGCCATCGACCAGCTTGATCGCATCCTTGCCGATCAGGTCGATACGGCTGATGTGCGAATCAAGGTTCACCCGCACCGCAGGCCAGTTCAGCCGCGCCGCCACCTGTTCGATATGCGTCGATTTACCCGTGCCGTGATAGCCCTGGATCATCACGCGACGGTTGTTGCGGAACCCCGCCAGAATCGCCAGCGTCGTATCGGCGTCGAATTTGTAGGTGCTGTCGATGTCGGGCACACGATCTGTCCGGTCGGGAAACCCGTGAACGATCATGTCGGTGTCAATTCCGAAAACCTCGCGAACGTCGATCTCTTCGGTCGGCTTTGCATTGATGTCGATTGTCGTACCGTCAGCCATGATGAAACCGTCCTTTAGCGTCGCGCAATTGTGTCGTGCCCGTGGTGCAACATAACGCGCGAAGGGGCAAGGGGAAGCGCACAAGTTCTGCGTCCGGCGCGGCATGGCTGTCTCTCAATCATGCCCCTGACCACACATTATGGTCGCGTAAATGTGCGGCACCCGCTCTTGCTCTGACAGGGGCGGGGCCTGCACAGTCATCCCATCGAAAAGGGAGGATACCATGAACCGACGCCTGTTCCTGACCACCACCGCCGCCGCCCTCGGGCTGCAAAACGCGCCTGCGATGGCCGCACAGGATTTCGAAATCACCCGCAGCACTGCCGAATGGAAGGCAATGCTGTCGGATCTCGAATACAAGGTGATGCGCAAGGAAGGCACCGAACGCGCCTTCACCTCGGCACTGAATGACGAAAAGCGCCCCGGGACATTTCACTGCCGCGGCTGTGATCTGCCGCTTTACGACTCAAATACGAAATTCGACAGCGGCACCGGCTGGCCCAGCTTTTATGCGGCCATCGACGGCGCCGTCGAAAATAAGGCGGATCGTTCTCTGTTTGGTGTGCGAACCGAAGAACACTGTCGCAGATGCGGATCGCACCTTGGCCACGTCTTTGACGACGGCCCGCCCCCGACAGGCAAACGTCACTGCATCAACGGTGTGAGCCTGGTGTTCAAACCCGCCTGATCCCCCGGCGGCGTCTCAAACAGTATCCAGCTGCCGGGCGGTTTGGGGCGGCCGCAGGCTGCGACCCAACAGCCCAGGCAGCGCCCGGTCTTCACCACCCGGCCATCCAGATCACTTGAAGTTCCGGCTGTCCTTGATCTGATCCCAGGCCCAGACGACCTCTTGCAGCTGCTCTTCCTGCGACCGGTCGCCGCCGTTGATATCCGGGTGCAGCACCTTGATCAGCCCCTTGTAGGCCTTGCGCACCTCGGCCTTGGTCCAGTGATCCTTGCACTCAAGGATCTCGATCGCGCGGCGTTCGGTCGGGGGCAGGCGGCGGGTACCGGTGATCGATTTGCCCGGATTGCGCGTCGCATTGTCGCCCAGCACCTGATGCGGGTCCTCGATGCCCAGCCGCGACCAGGCCAGCTGCTCGGTGTCGCGGAAATCCTTGGTCTTGCGCTCCCAGACCTTGTCCGATGTGGCCTGGGCGTTCATCTCGGCCTCGGTCTTGCCGTGGAAGAAGTTCCACTTGAGGTTGTACTCGCGGACATGGTCCTTGCAGAACCAGAAAAAGTCGTCCAGCACATCCGGGGCCTTGGGCGCACGGAACTTGCCCGGCTCCTCACAGCCCTCGTGCTCGCACAGCCTCACAGAGGTCGTGCTCTCACCGGACATGCCGCGGCGCCCGCGTGGATTTTTCTTTTTCGAAGACGACACTGACATGTCGAAACCGAATGGATCTGATTTGCTCATGGGAACACCTTTTCGACTCGGACGCCAAACTCTAGACTATCCACCGACAGATGACAGAGGTTGAACGCTAAAAAATGACCAGAACTCAGGAAATCGAGACGCGTCTGCGCAAAGCATTCGATCCAAGTGAACTGATTGTGCGCGATGACAGCGAAAGCCACCGGGGCCATTCTGGGTTTCAGGAGGGCGGCGAAAGCCATTTTCATGTGGTGATCCGCAGCCCTGCTTTTCAAGGTCAGTCGCGTATCAGTAACCACCGCGCCGTCCACAGCGCCCTCGGCGCCGACCTCATGGGCCGCATCCACGCCCTGTCTCTGGATCTCGGGGCCTGATTCCATCTACCTAAGGTTGTGGTTTTTTATTTAACGCACGTAATGTGTGCGTGGCGGTGGCAATTCCGGCCATTCACCGGGCGGATTCGGTATTTCACGTACCATTCGCAGTGCGCCAATTGAAATCAAAATGACTAACACGCTTAAGTGGAGTTGGGCAGGCGGTATTGCTTGCGGGAGGAGAGCCCGGGTCGAGTCTGCATGTGTCCTTCGGGCCATGAGCAGGCGCGTTCCGCCTTGAACTCGAAAGGTACACCTAAAATGAAGCTCCTGTTCCCGGCCACTCTGGCCGCCCTCACACTTGTGCTCGCACCGCCGGTTATGGCCGATGAGGTCCTGCCGGATCTTGGTGGACTCAGCAGCGGCTCGCCAAATCCGGGACTGTCATTTCTATCGACCCTGGCATCAAGCACCAGTTCGACAACAAGCACGACATCAACAAGTGCGACCTCAACCACACGGTGATTAACGGCTGTTCATGTCTCTACGTCCGCCCTGCGGGGCGGGCGCGCAAGGAACGGATGACGCAGCAAATTCCGCAAGGGCCGACCTGCTCACGCTGATCGCCGCCTCTGATCATGGCACGGCGCCATACGCCAGCCATACGGTTGCCATACGCAAACCATACGCCTTCCATACGCCTTCCATACGCCGATTTTGCCGGTTTTTACAGGCCCAGCTTCGCCGCTACGATGGCGTTCACCGCCGCCGGGTTGGCCTTGCCGCCGGTGGATTTCATCACCTGACCAACAAACCAGCCCGCCAGTTTCGGATTCTGTTTCGCCTTTTCGACCTGCGCCGGATTGGCCGCGATGACCTCATCCACTGCGGTTTCGATCGCGCCGGTGTCAGTTACTTGAAGAAGGCCTTTTTCTTTAACGATATCCGCGGGATCGCCGCCGTCGTTAAACACGATTTCGAACACATCCTTGGCGATTTTGCCGTTGATATCGCCCGATTTGATCAGCGTGATCAGCCCGGCCAGCTGTTTTGGCGTCACCGGGGACTCGGAAATGTCCCGATCGTCCTTTTTCAGGCGCCCGAAAAGCTCATTTATGACCCAGTTCGCCGACAGTTTTCCGTCTGAACAAAGGCCGACAACCTCTTCGAAGTAAACGGCATTTGCCGTGTCGGCGGTCAGGACAGAAGCATCATATTCCGACAGGCCGAAATCCTTGACGAACCGGGCCTTCTTGGCGTCAGGCAGTTCCGGAAGCGAGGCCGCGATCGCATCGACCCACTCCTGCTCGATTTCCAGCGGCAGCAGATCAGGATCGGGGAAGTACCTGTAATCATGGGCTTCTTCCTTCGAACGCATCGACCGCGTCTCGCCCTTGTCTGGATCGTATAGCCGGGTCTCCTGATCGATTTTACCACCGGACTCAAGGATCGCGATCTGGCGTTTTGCCTCGTAATCAATGGCTTGCTGGATGAACCTCATGGAGTTCATGTTCTTGATTTCGCAGCGCGTGCCAAGATCGCCAAAATCCTGGGACGCCTGATATTTTTCATATTGCCCGGGACGGCAAACCGAAACGTTCACATCCGCCCGCAAACTGCCGCTCTGCATGTTGCCATCACAGGTGCCAAGGTACCTAAGTATCTGACGCAGCTTGACAACATAGGCCGCGGCCTCTTCGGGTCCACGGATGTCGGGGCGGCTGACAATCTCCATCAGCGCCACACCGGTCCGGTTGAGGTCGACGAAGGACATGTTCGGGTCCATGTCGTGGATCGATTTCCCGGCGTCCTGCTCGATATGGATCCGTTCGATCCGCACCAGTCGTGCAATGCCCGGCTCCATGTCCACCAGCACTTCGCCCTCGCCCACGATGGGGTGGTAAAGCTGGCTGATCTGATAGCCCTGCGGCAGGTCAGGGTAGAAGTAGTTCTTGCGGTCGAATGCACTGAAAAGGTTGATCTTTGCCTTCAGGCCCAGCCCCGTGCGCACCGCTTGTTCGACGCAGAATTCGTTGATCACCGGCAGCATGCCTGGCATGGCCGCATCCACAAAGGAGACGTTGGAGTTCGGCTCCGCGCCGAATTTGGTCGACGCACCCGAGAACAGCTTGGCCTGCGTCGCGATCTGGGCATGGACCTCCATCCCGATCACCAGTTCCCAGTCGTGCTTGGCCCCGGCGATAACCTTGGGCTTGGGGGAGTCGTAGCTCAGATCCAGCATGCCTTGCGTCCTCATTCGTATGAACGCTCCGGTCTTAGGGCAGGTGCCGCTCCGGGGCAAGGGGGCGGGCGGTCAGTTGACGATGCGCAAACAGTCCTGTTCAAAGTTGTCCTTGTGATCATGCTCGATTTCAGATGCAAAATGCCCGGCGAGCGAGGACATGGCGCGCGCACGACCCCTGGCTGCGATCTCTCCATTACCCGTCTGCGGGTTCGTTTTTGCCTTTGGCAGCGCCGCCGCCCAAACGACCGGATGCAGCTCGCGCAGGTGGTCATGCACGATCCAGTCGAAACAGCCCGAAATTCGGTCGCGGAGATCGACCGGTGCGGCCGATTGCGCAAGCGTGAAACCCGTAAAGGCAGCGAGAAGGTTGATGGTATGCTGATCCGAACACCGCGCGACGATGTCGTGCAGGCCTTCTACGAAGTATTCGGCATCCAGCAGGCCGAATGCCTCTGGATCGACCGCCAGCGCGTCAAAATACACCCATACATAGGCACCGGCACCCCAGATATCGCGGGTGCGCGCCGCAGTGCGCCGCGCTTCCAGCTCAAGATGCTCGTAACTGCCAAACCAGTGCGGCAGCAGGTAATTGCCCAGATTGCGCATGTGGTTCGGGTTGTGTGGGTCGAAATCAATAATATCCTCGTAGTCGTCGGCCACCCGCGGGGCAGGGCGCGGATGCCCGACGAGCAGAGCGCAGCGCGCGGCGGCAAGAGACGGCGCGTCAAGCTCAAAAGGGTCGAAGCTATTGATAATCCGTGCAGCGGTCCGGAAGTGTGCATGGAAAGCGGCCAAACGGTGCGTCAGAATTTCTTCTGGCCCGCTTTCACCACGCCATTCACAACCGATTTCTATATGCGCTTGAGCGACGACAAGACCGATGCCGTAGTCGTGGGGATAGTCAGCCTGCATATCGTCAAGCGTGGCCAAGGCCGCTTTGGTGCCCTGTACATCATCGCGCCGCGCGGCGTCGCGTGCGACTTCCATGGCATCGCCCCGTGCGCCTTGCGCCAGAAGGTCAACCACTGAGGTGGCACCGGGCGTGGCAAGACGCTGACGGTCGCTTGCGGCGATCAGGCGGGCCAATTCATCCCACCGGCCCTGCCGCGCGAGGAGTTGGCCGTGCGTGCGATATTGGGCTTGTGCGCATGTCTCCGGCGTCTCGACACGGGTTGTAATGTCGAGGTTAGGCACTAGCGGTGAGGTGTTCGCGGCGACGGGCGTACGCTGTCCCGGTCGAAACACCGACTTGAGGGCGTTCAATCTTGGGCCAAGTTGCAGGCCCAGCGAGCGGGAGTAAAGGCGATGTGACAGGTTCATCCAGTTATTCTGCCTATACAATCTGGCCCAAAAAGGGCAGCCGCGCGTCACTTGAGTGATATTCTTTCCAAAATTCTTGCAAAGATTTTATATAATTTGAAGTCTCTCTTGTTGGGCGGGGCAGCGGCGTCCGGGGGCTCCGACTTGTGCGGCAGCGTGGATGTGAGGCAATGTGGCCGCCATGCTGCGTTTCGCATTTCTTCTGGCTATGATTCTGGCTCCTCTGAGAGGGTGGGCCACCACATCGCCCGCCTTTCCGCCGCAATCGCCGCTGGCGGTGACCGAATCTCTGCGTCCGGTCGCACGGTCTGAAAGCCTGCCTGCCGTACGCTGGAGCGATCGGGCGCGCGGCCTGCTGTGGACCCGCGCTTCGGTATCGGCGCTGCGCGGACATGCCAGTGATCTGCCCAGAATGGTGCCGCGTGACATTGATGCCTGGTGCCCCGCCTACCGAACGGCCGACAAGGCCAAGCGCGAGGCGTTCTGGGTCGGCCTGCTGTCTGCCTTGGCCAAACATGAAAGCACCTACCGCCCCAAAGCCGTCGGTGGTGGTGGGCGGTGGTATGGGTTGCTGCAGATCCTGCCGGGAACGGCGCGCAGCTATGGATGTCGCGCCTATAGCGGCGATGCGCTGATCTACGGGCCTGCTAACCTGTCCTGCGCGCTCAGGATCATGGCGCACACTGTCGCGCGTGACGGTGTGGTGTCAAAGGGGATGCGTGGTGTGGCCGCTGACTGGGGGCCGTTCCACAACGCGGCCAAGCGTGACGACATGATGTCCTGGACCCGATCGCAGAGTTTTTGTCGCGCGCTTGACGCCACAAGGCCAAAGGCGCGGCCGATCCCTTAGCCAAGGGCCAGTAAATACGGGGCGGTCAGCGCAGTTTGGCCCGCAATGGCGCGGACCCAGAGCGATCTATCAGAACTTTCGCTTAGTATGCCTTGAGCCAGGATGGCTTGCGCGTACTGTCCACCAGAGACACAGCCGGTGCCCGCGCACCACCCAGTGCCAGCGTCGCGCGACGCAGCATTTCGATGCTTTCATCCGACCGCGCAGGCAGCGCGCTGGCCGAAATCGGCTCTCCCACCGTGACACGGTAGGGTTGGCGATGCTTGTTCAGCGTCTCATGGAACAGGGTGATGTCGCGCAGGGTCGGGTGGATTAGGTCGAACAGGTAGAACAGCACCGAATTGCGGGCGCGGATGTTTACCGGGATCACGGGCAGGTCGAATTTGCGCGCGATCATCGCAGCCGACGCCAGCCAAGGCCGTTCATGCAGCGACAGACCGCGGCGTTTCGCCAGCCGTCCGGACGGAAAGATGACGCCAAGCCGCCCACCTTCGACCGCCGAGCGGGTAAAGGCCATCGTTTCACGCGTCTTGCCATGGCTGCGCTTTTCCTGCCGCCATTCGACGGGCGCAATCATGTCTGACATCTGCGGCAGGACGCGCAGGATGTCATGGTTCGCAAAGAAATAGCTGTCCGGCCGCACCTTGGTCAGCAAATGGTTCAGGATGATCCCGTCAGCAATCCCGGTGGGGTGGTTCGCCACGATCAATGCCGCTCCGTGACGGGGAACGTGGCCCAGCCCCGCGACCTCAACGTCGCGCGCCAACAGCTGGCCCATCGCTGCCATGATCTTGTCCGAGGGCATTTCCTCGAACGCGCTGGCAAGCGAGACGGTCTTTTCGTACCCGAGCAGGAAGTTCAGGGTGGCGCGAGCATGCCGCGTTCCGGGCCGATCGGCAAATAGCCACGGCGCGCGTTCTTGGATCAATGGGTCGATACGGTCCTGCATATGGCACTCAGAACAGGTTATTGAAACAGGTCTGTGACAGGGTCGCGCTGTCTGTTCAAGCAGCGCAAGCCCAGGAAAGTGCTGGCTCCCGGCGTGAGCGGAAAACAGCAAGTCCAATCGGATAACGCGGGCGTGAAGCCGCCGGTTCCTTCGATTTATCGAAAAAAGAGGCGATTGAACAGAGCGAAAGCTCAAGTTCAATCCTGTTCCGGTCATCAATTGCCTTGGCGACAGATCCGTTATTATCGGATCTGTCTGTGTGATCGGCACAGGGGTCCATCATGTCGAATGCTGGTCTGGCAGGTATTTCCAAGGATGGGATGGTCGGGGTGGACGAGACGGTGCCCGCCATGCCCCCCGCGCCATCCCGGCCCTGCTCTCCAAAGCTTTAGCCCAAAATCCGGCTGACCATCTCCGTCGTGTCACGCGACAAGCTTGGCTGGGCGGCGATGCGTTCCAGCGCGGCCTTCATCAGGGACTGCCGGTCGGCGTCATAGCGCCGCCAGGTTTGGAAAGCGGAACACATCCGGGCCGTGGTCTGCGGGTTCTTTGCATCCAGCTTGATCAGCCAATCGGCCAGCAGATCATAACCGGCGCCGTCCTTGCGGTGGAACCCGGCGTGGTTCATCGCCAGCGCGCCAAAGACCGCGCGGAACCGGTTGGGGTTCTTCATGTCAAAGGCCGGATGTTCGGTCAGCGCTTTCGCCCGGTCCACCGCCTGTGCGGGATGCGCTGCACCGACCTGCAGGCCGAACCATTTGTCCATCACCAGCCGGTCATCCTTCCACTGGTCGTGGAAGGATTGCACCGCTTTCGCATCCTTGCCCGCCTGAATAAGCTGGCTGAGCGCCGAGAGCTGCAAGGTCATGTTGTCGGCCTTGTCGAACTGCTTTTGCGCCGCTTCACCGCCGTCCAGCCGCGTCTGCAGGGCCAGCGCCGCCGCGCCCAGCGAACGCTTGCCAGACTGTTCTGCACTGGGTTCATAGGGCTCCGTCACCTTGCCCTCAAAGGCTAGCTTGGGCAGCAGATCCCGGAAGGTCCGGGCCATGGTGTCCGCCATGGTTTCCTTGGCCTGCCAGATTTGATCGGGGTCCGGCGTCACGCCCACTTCGTACAGCGCCTGCGCCAGTTCGGACTGCGACGGCAGGGACAACATCAGCGCGCGAAAGGCCGGGTCGAGGTCATCGTCGCGCAGCAGCGCAGCCAGGCCGTCAAGATAGGCCTGATCGGGGGCCGCACCGTCGCGCACCATCGCGATAAGGCTGGCGCGGGCAAGGTTGCGCCCCGCTTCCCAGCGGTTGAATGCGTCCGTGTCATGCGCAAGCAGGAAAACCTGTTCGTCCCGGCTTGCCGCGCGCTCCAGCACCACGGGGGCGGAAAAGCCACGCAGCAGGGACGGAACGGGTTTGCTCGCCAGATCCCGGAATTCAAAGCTCTGCTCGGCCTCGGTCATCTCAAGCAGCGTGGTTTTCACCACTTCGTCGCCATTGGGGTTGAGCAGACCCACCGCGATGGGCAGCACCTGCGGCAGCTTTTCCGCCTGATCCGGGCTGGGCGGCGTATGCTGTTTGAAGGTTAGTGTATAAGTGCCGTCGGCGTAGGCCTCACTGACCGAAAGGCGCGGGGTGCCTGACTGGGAATACCAGCGCTTGAACTGGGTCAGGTCGCGGCCCGTCACATCCTCGAACACCTTCAGCCAATCCTCGATCGTGCAGGCCTGCCCGTCGTGACGCGCGAAATACAGCTCCAGCGCCTCGGCATAATCTTCGTCACCGACCAGCCGCTTTAGCATGCCGATCACCTCGGCGCCCTTTTCATATACGGTGGCAGTGTAGAAGTTGTTGATTTCCTGAAACGACTCGGGCCGCACAGGGTGGGACAGCGGACCCTGATCCTCGGGGAACTGGCGACCGCGCAGGTCGATCACATCACTGATCCGCTTGACCGGGGCCGAACGCATGTCAGAGGTGAACTGCGAGTCGCGGAAAACCGTCAGACCCTCTTTCAGGCACAGCTGGAACCAGTCGCGGCAGGTGATGCGGTTGCCGGTCCAGTTGTGGAAATACTCATGCGCGATGATCGCCTCGATGCGTTCAAAGTTCATGTCGGTCGAGGTTTCGGGGGATGCCAGAACGGCAGAGGAGTTGAACACGTTCAGCCCCTTGTTCTCCATCGCGCCCATGTTGAAATCGTCCACCGCAACGATGTTGAAGATGTCGAGATCGTATTCGCGCCCATACACTTCCTCATCCCACTTCATGGACTTTTTCAGCGCTTCCATGCCGAAGGCGCATTTGCCTTCGTCGCCCGGACGCGCCCAGATGTTCAGTTCGACATCCTTGCCCGAACAGGTGGTGAATTCACCGGGGAAATTCACCAGATCGCCGGCCACAAGCGCAAACAGATAGGACGGTTTGGGCCATGGGTCGCGCCATTCGGCCCAGCCGTCGCCGCTGTCCTTGGGGTTGCCGTTGGACAACAGAACGGGATGCGGGCCTTCGACGCGCACGGTAAAGACCGACATCACGTCAGGGCGGTCGGGGTAGTATGTGATCTTGCGGAAACCCTCGGCCTCGCACTGGGTGCAGTACATGCCATTCGACATATACAGCCCTTCCAGCGCGGTGTTGGTTTGCGGGCTGATCTCGACTTCACTCTCCCAGACAAAGGGTTTGTCGGGCACGGCGCAGGTCAGCCCCTCGGGCGTCACGGTGGGCGTGACCTTCTTGCCGTCGATCTTGGACGACTTCAGGATCAGATCTTCGCCATGCAGGAAGAACGTCTTGTCGGTGGCCTCCGGATTGGGGGCGAACTTGATGCGGCTCAGGACGCGGGTGCTGGTCGGGGCCAGCCGGAATGTCAGATGGACCTCTTCGACCACGAACCCAAAGGGTGTGTAATCGCGCAGGTAGATCGTTTGGGGGGCGGCGTCTTTCATTTCCGGTCTCTCCTGAATTCGCAGCGCAGGCCCTGATCGTATGGAACCGCGTCATTTGTCCGAGTGTTAGGTCCGTGAAACGGACGCTGCAACAGCGTTCCCACTGTTTTTTGGAAAGGTCTCTCCTATGTCTGCACCCGATACAAACACGACAACCGAAGAAAAGCGGCACAAACCTTCGATTCTGGGAATGAAGGCGGTGCTGATCTTTGTCGCCATTCTATTGGTTGGCTGGCTTGTCTGGACAGTGAGCGCCGCCGACGCTCCAGACGGCGCAAAGGCGCAGATCGACGGGCGCACCGGCGAAGAGGTTCAGACGGAATAGCCTTTCGGTGACATGGTTGGTCGTTCTGACATAGGCCACGTTTCTGTTGGAATTTCGCGCACCGGCGTGCAGCTGATTCATTCTATTTTCTAACCAGATAACTGACGGTCTGATTGTACATCGGGCCGTCAGTTTTCGTTTCTGTGATGTCCGCTTTCAGTACGGACATACATCATGCCAGTCACCGAAGCCGGTGAAATCTCTGCACAGAAGCGATACATCATTCTTTGTCTGGCGCAGTGGCGAGCACGGGTCCGGGATGGATTCCCCGGTTGTGAGGATCGTTGTCGCAATTTGCGAAGGCAGGCGGCAGAATGGCGGAATGAGCACTTTGAACCGCTTCTGATCAGCTTCGCCTGTTGCCTATCGGAAACTCTTTTTCTAATGATGCACACAATTGCATACCGAACAAATCCTAGGGGGAGGCCGACATGACAACACGTATCACCCGATCCGATCTTCAGATCGACGAAATCCTGTATTCCTTCATCGAAGAAAAGGCATTGCCGGGCACCAATGTGTCTGCGGACATATTCTGGCAGGGGTTGTCGGATCTGATCCACGATTTCGGGCCTCGCAACCGTGCCTTGCTGGAAACGCGCGCCAAACTGCAAACCCAGATCGACGGCTGGCACATCAAGCGGCGCAACCAGCCGCATGATCACGAAGCCTACAAGGCCTTCCTGGCCGAGATCGGTTACCTTCTGCCCGAGGGTGATGACTTCGAGATCGACACCGCAAACGTTGACCCCGAGATCGCCACCGTGCCGGGGCCGCAGCTGGTCGTGCCGATCACCAACGCGCGCTATGCCCTGAACGCCGCGAATGCCCGCTGGGGCAGCCTGTATGATGGTTTTTACGGCACGGACGCCATGGGCACACCAGCGCCCAAGGGCGGCTATGACAAGGGCCGTGGTGCGCGGGTCGTGGCGCGGGCGCGGGTTTTCCTGGACGAGGCATTCCCGATTGATGGCGGCAGCCACGCGGATGCGCGCCGCTATCACATTCACAACGGCGCCCTGCTGGTGGATGACATGCCGCTGGTCGATCCGTCGAAATTTGTGGGCTACAAGGGGCACCCCCGTGCACCCGAAGCGGTGGTGCTGCGCAACAACGCACTGCACGTTGAACTGGTGTTTGACCGCACCCACCGGATCGGCAGCCGGGATCAGGCCGGTCTGGCTGACGTCCAGATGGAAAGCGCGATTTCCGCCATCATGGACTGCGAAGATTCCGTCGCCTGCGTCGATGGTGAAGACAAGACACAGGCCTATGCCAACTGGCTGGGCTTGATGAAGGGCGATCTGGAAGAGACCTTCGAGAAGGGCGGCGAGAGCCTGACCCGTGCGCTGAACGCGGACCGGGTCTATACCGCGCCGGACGGTGGCAAGGTGGCCCTGAAGGGGCGCGCGCTGATGCTGATCCGCAATGTGGGTCATCTGATGACGAACCCCGCGATCCTTGACCGTGACGGCCACGAAGTGTTCGAAGGTCTGATGGATGCAATGATCACCGCGGTGATCGCCAAGCACGACCTTGCCCGCGTGGGCGGCAATTCGGTCACCGGATCGGTCTATGTGGTCAAGCCCAAGATGCACGGCCCCGAAGAGGTCGCCTTTGCCGACGAGACCTTCAGCTTTGTCGAAAAGGTTCTGGGCATGCCGCAGAACACCGTCAAGCTGGGCATCATGGACGAAGAACGGCGCACCTCGGTGAACCTCAAGCAATGTATCCGGGCGGCGAAATCGCGCGTGGCCTTTATCAACACCGGGTTCCTTGACCGGACCGGGGACGAGATCCACACCTCGATGGAGGCCGGTCCGTTCAGCCGCAAGGATTTCATCAAGCGCAAGGCCTGGATCGGCGGGTATGAAAACCGCAATGTCGATATCGGTCTGGAGTGCGGATTGTCCGGCAAGGCCCAGATCGGCAAAGGCATGTGGGCGATGCCCGACATGATGGCCGCGATGCTTGAACAGAAGATCGAGCATCCCAAGGCCGGCGCCAACTGCGCCTGGGTGCCGTCGCCCACCGCCGCCACGCTGCACGCGCTGCATTATCACAAGATCGACGTATTCGCCGTGCAGGCACGTCTGCGCAAGGGCGGGCGGCGTGCGCATGTGGACACCATCCTCGACATCCCGCTGGCGGCGTTCCAGAAATGGTCCGAAGATCAGGTTCTGCGCGAGGTCGAGAACAACGCACAGGGTATTCTGGGCTATGTTGTGCGCTGGATCGATCAGGGCGTAGGCTGTTCCAAGGTGCCGGACATCAACAATGTGGGCTTGATGGAGGATCGCGCGACCTGCCGGATTTCAGCGCAGCACATCGCCAACTGGCTGCACCACGATGTGGTGAGCGAGGCCACGGTGATGGAAGTCATGCGCAAGATGGCCGTGGTCGTGGACGGTCAGAATGCCGGGGATCCGGCCTATCGCCCGATGGCACCGGACTTTGGCAGCATCGCGTTTCAGGCGGCCTGTGATCTGGTGTTTCGCGGGCGCGTGCAGCCTTCGGGCTATACCGAGCCGGTGCTTCATGCCCGCAGATTGCAGCTCAAGGCCGCCTCACAGAAGGCTTCGTGACAAGGGGATGAGGGGGCTGTCGGCCCCCTCGGGTACCTTCAGGCGCGCATGGAAAGAGAAGAAACAGGGATTGGAGACGATATGGCCGGGATTTCACTGAGACGGGCGCGGACGATCATTCGCAAGGCGCTGGAGCATGGCAAAGCCGCGGGGATGAACCCGCTGACGGCCATCGTGCTGGATGCGGGCGGGCATGTGATCGCGTTCGAGCGTGAAGACGGCGCGAGCCCGGGGCGGTTCCAGATCGCGCAGGGCAAGGCCTATGGATCCATCATGCTGGGCATGGCGGGCACGGCGCAGATGAAGCGTGCCGAGGCGCAGGCCTATTTCATCGCCGCTGCCGGGGCGGCCTATGGCGGGCAGATGATCCCGGTGCCGGGCGGTGTTCTGGTACGTGATGCCAAGGGGGCCGTGATCGGCGCAGTGGGGGTCACCGGTGATTCGTCGGAAAATGATGCAGCCGCCGCAAAAGCGGGCATTGAATCCGTGGGTTTGAGCGCCGAAATCTGAGCCGCTCTTTTCCATTCCTTCAGGGTAGCTTATGTAATGTGCATTCGACTATCCTGAAGGGGGCACCATGACCCGTCCGATCGTTGGCATCATCGGCAACCAGCATCTGTTGAACGACCAGTATCCGGCCCATGCCGGCGGCTCGATGAACTCCGAGGCGGTGGCCTGTGTGGCGGATTGTGTGCCGCTGCTGATTCCCGCCGATCCGCGGTTCATGTCGGTCGATGAACTGCTTGAGGCCTGCGATGGGTTCGTTCTGACCGGCGGACGGCCCAATGTGCATCCCGAAGAATACGGCGAAGAGGCGACCGAGGCGCATGGTGCCTTTGATCGCGCCCGCGATGCCATCGTGTTGCCGCTGGTGCGCGCCTGTGTCGAGCGGGGACAGCCCTTTCTGGGCATCTGCCGCGGCTTTCAGGAGGTGAACGTGGCCATGGGCGGTTCGCTTTACCCTGAAATCCGGGACCTGCCGGGGCGGATTAACCACCGGATGCCCCCCGACGGCACGCTGGAAGAGAAATTTGCCCTGCGCCATGTGGTGACTTTCACCGAAGGGGGGCCGTTTTCCCGCCTGATGGGGTCGCAGGAGGTCATGACCAACACGCTGCACGGGCAGGGGATCAAGCGCCCCGGCGCGCGGGTTGTGGTGGATGGCCATGCCCCCGACGGCACGCCAGAAGCCACCTATATCGAGGGCGCGACGGGTTTTACCCTGTCGGTTCAATGGCATCCGGAATGGGATGCGGCGAACGATCCCGTCTCGCGCCCGCTGTTTACGGCCTTTGGGGATGCTGCGCGGGATTGGGTGGCGGCCAAGGCGTTTCCGGGTCGGAAATCGGCCTGAGCCGACACCGGGTTCCTGCCGGGCTGGTGTGACCGACCGCTTAGGTCACCGCCTTGCGCTCCAGAAATTCAGGCCGGTCCCACAGCGCCCCGCGCAGGATCCGTGTCAGCACCCCGACCGCCTCGTCCACATCCTTTTCGCTGGTGTAAAGCGGCGTGAACCCAAAACGCATCACATCGGGCGCGCGGAAGTCGCCGATCACCCCGTCGGCAATCAGCGCCTGAATCACCGCATAGCCGTGTTCGAACCGGAACGAAACCTGCGAGCCGCGCAAGTCAGAATCGCGGGGAGAACAAAGGCTTAGCTGTGGGCAATGCTCCTCGACCCCGGCGATGAACCTTTCGCAGAGCGCGATCGACCGGGCGCGAACGTCCGCCATGTCGACCTTGTCCCAGACATCCAGAGCGACCTCTAGCGCCGTCAAATGCAGCACGGGCGGGGTGCCGACGCGCATGCGTTCGATGCCCTTGCCGGCGTCATATCCTTGCTCAAACGCAAAGGGGCGGGCGTGGCCCAGCCATCCGGCAAGTGCGGGCTGGGCGGTTTTGGCATGGCGCGGGGCGACGTAGATGAAGGCCGGGGCGCCGGGGCCGCCGTTGAGGTATTTGTAGGTGCATCCGACAGCGAAATCCGCGCCAGCGCCCGCCAGATCAACCGGAATCGCACCGGCGGAATGCGCCAGGTCCCAGACGGTGATCACGCCGTGTTCATGCGCCTTTGCGGTCAGTTTCGCCATGTCGTGCTTGCGGCCCGTAGTATAGCCGACCTCGGTGATCAGGGTGACGGCGATTTCGTCGGTGATGGCATCCTCGACCTCTTCGGGGGCGACGATGCGCAGTTCCAGACCGTTGCCAAGCAGGTTCACCAGCCCTTCGGCCATGTAGAGATCGGAAGGGAAGTTGCCGGAATCCGACAGGATCACCTTGCGATCTGGGTTGAGTTTCAGCGCCGCTGCCAGCGCCTGAAACACCTTGATCGACAGGGTGTCGCCCATCACCACATGGCCCTTTTCGGCGCCGATCAGCCGCGCGATGCGGTCGCCGACACGGGTGGGCTGGGCCATCCAGCCAGAGGCATTCCAGCCGGCGATCAGCTGTTCACCCCATTCGTTCTCCATCATCTCCATGACCCGCGCCGGGGCCATTTTAGGTAACGGCCCCAAGGAGTTACCGTCAAGATAGATCATCCCCTGGGGAAGGTGGAACTGATCGCGTGTCCAGTTGAAATCGGTCACATCTCACCTCCTGCGATCTGGATCGCCTGTCCGTTTACGCTGCCTGAATGGTCGCCGCACAGCCAGAGCGCGGCCTCGGCGACCTCTTCCGGGGTGATCAGACGGCCGTGGGGGTTGGCGCCGTCCATGACGGCGTGGGCCTCAGCCTCGGACATGCCGGTGCGGGCCATGATGCGGGTGATGTTCTGCGGCACGATGTCGGTATCGACATAGGCGGGGCAGAGCGCGTTGAAGGTATAGGGCTTGCCCAGAGAATCCGCCGCAAGCGCGCGGATCAGGCCGATCAGCCCGTGTTTGGACGCGGAATAGCAGGGGGCGCCCTTGAGACCCTTGACCCCCGCGATGGAGGAGACGGCGATCACCCGGCCCCAGTCGGTTTCGCGCATCGACATCAGGGATTCGCGGATGGTGAGAAACGCGCCGTCGAGGTTGGTCGCCATCATGGTCCGCCAGAAGTTAAGGTCGGTCTTGTGAAGCGCGCGGCCTTCGGCGATTCCGGCGTTGGGGACGCAGATCTGCACCGGTCCGCGGGCCGCGACGGCTGTGGCGACGCCGGTGACGACGGAATTTTCGTCCATCACATCAATCACTTGCGCAAAAAGGCCTTGGGTTTGTGCGGCCTCGTCCAGCTTGTCCTTGCGCCGACCGGTTATGGTGACCTGCGCGCCATTGGCAGCCAGGGCACGGGCAATGGCAAGGCCGATTCCGGTGCCGCCACCTGTGACAAGTGCATGTTTCCCTGCGATATTCATCTGTGCCTCCCCCGATTTCACAACAGGTTAGCCGAGCGGTCAGCGGTGGCAAGGCGATGTGAAATGACCGGTATGGAACCCGTATGGTTTGCGTATGGAAAGCGTATGGCTGGCGTATGGCTGCCAAGCGCCAGGATGCATTGGCCGGGTGCGACCCAGAGTCGCGTATCGCGTGGCTGCGTGGCGGTTTCGGGCGGGGCAGAGGCCCCCGGATGCCGCGTGTTGCAACGTTTCCAATAGGAAACACGCCAAAATCAAAGCAAGGATGTTGCGAGCCACCGCTGACATGCGCAACATACGTATAGGTGGATTAAACTCCACGGCAGTCTATGGTCTACAACCGCAAGCAAGCTTGTCTGAGCTAGGTCAGCACGGTAGACCCATCAGTGAATGGGTCGCCGCTGCCTAAAAGGGCGCCGTCTGACGCAAGAGGGGAATTAAGACGTGAAAATTGGAACGCCAAAGGAAGTGTTTGACGGCGAGGCACGGGTTGCCATGACGCCGGAATCAGCACGGATGCTACAGAAGCTGGGCTATGACTGTGCCATTGAGGCCGGGGCCGGGGTGGCCGCAGGTTTCATGGACGAGGCCTATGCCGAAGCCGGGGTCGAGGTTGTGCACGGCGCAGAAGCGCTGTGGCGGGGGGCTGATGTCATCGCAAAGGTGCGCCCGCCCTCGGACGCCGAAGTAGGGATGCTGACGGCGGACAAATTGCTGATCTCGTTTTTCTGGCCGGCCCAGAATGGTGACCTGATGCAGGCCGCCGCGAACAAGGGTGCCAGCGTCATCGCCATGGACATGGTGCCACGCATCAGCCGGGCGCAGAAGATGGACGCGCTAAGCTCGATGGCCAATATCGCGGGCTACCGTGCGGTGATCGAGGCGGGCAACAACTTTGGCCGTTTCTTTACCGGTCAGATCACGGCGGCGGGCAAGGTGCCCCCGGCCAAGGTGCTGGTCGTCGGTGCCGGTGTGGCAGGCCTTGCCGCCATCGGGACATCCACCGCGCTGGGCGCGATCACCTATGCCTTTGACGTGCGCCCCGAAGTGGCCGAGCAGGTCGAGAGCATGGGCGCCGAGTTCGTCTACCTCGATTTCGAGGAAACCGCCAAGGACGGCGCTGAATCGGGTGGCTATGCGTCGGTATCCAGCCCGGAATTCGCGGCGGCCCAGCTGGCCAAGTTCCGCGAGATTGCGCCCGATATCGATATCGTCATCACCACGGCGCTGATCCCGAACCGCGAAGCCCCCGAGTTGTGGACCAAGGATATGGTCGACGCGATGAAGCCGGGGTCGGTGATCATCGACCTTGCGGCGGAAAAGGGCGGCAACTGCAAATTGACGGTGATGGATCAGAAGATCGTCACCGACAACGGTGTCACGATCATCGGCTATACAGATTTCCCCAGCCGGATGGCGACGCAATCCTCGACCCTGTATGCGACCAACATCCGCCACATGATGACGGACCTGACGCCGGACAAGGACGGCCGCGTCAATCACAACATGGAGGATGACGTGATCCGCGGGGCGACGATTGCCCATGCGAACGAGATCACATTCCCGCCGCCCCCGCCCAAGGTAAAGGCGATCGCGGCGCAGAAGCCCAAGGAAAAGGTCAAGGAAAAGACCCCCGCCGAGAAGCGGGCAGACGAGGTGGCGGCGTTCAAGGCGCAGACCAAATCGCAGGTCACTTTGCTGGCTGTGGGCGGCGCGCTGGTGCTGTTTGTCGGGCTGTTCGCCCCGGCGAGCTTCATGCAGCACTTTATCGTCTTTGTGCTGTCGGTGTTCATCGGCTTCCAGGTGATCTGGGGTGTGGCGCACAGCCTGCACACGCCGCTGATGGCGGTCACGAATGCGATTTCGTCGATCATCATCCTGGGTGCGCTGATGCAGATCGGGTCGGGGTCCTGGCTGGTGATCCTGCTGGCGGCGCTGTCGGTCTTTATGGCGGGCATCAACATTTTCGGCGGTTTCCTCGTAACACGGCGCATGCTCGCCATGTTCCAGAAATCGTAAGGGGGCAGAGCAATGGAATTCGGATTTACAACGGCGGCCTATGTGGTCGCGGCGGTGCTCTTCATCCTGTCGCTCGGCGGTTTGTCGGGTCAGGAAAGCGCGAAGCGGGCCGTCTGGTACGGCATCACCGGCATGGCGCTGGCGGTTGTCGCGACGCTGATCGGCCCCGGTTCGGGGCTGTGGCTGGCATCGCTGGTGCTGGTCGCGCTGGGCGGGGCCATCGGCTATCAGCTGGCCACCAAGGTGCAGATGACGCAGATGCCGGAACTGGTCGCGGCGATGCATTCGCTGGTCGGTCTGGCGGCGGTCTTTGTCGGCTACGTCGCCCATATCGAAATGGGCCGCGTGATGGCGATGGACGAAACCCAGCGTGCCGCGCTTGAGGGCTTTGCCGCCCTTCTGGCGCACAAGCAGCCGGTCGAAGTGTCGATCCTGCGGGTCGAGCTGTTCCTCGGGATCTTTATCGGGGCGATCACCTTTACCGGGTCGGTCATTGCCTATGGCAAGCTGGCGGGCAAGGTATCCTCGGCGGCGGTCAAGCTGCCGGGTGGGCATATGCTCAACATCGCGGCGGCGGCGGTCTCGGTCATCTGCCTTATCTGGTACTTCAACACCGGCGGGTTGTTCCCGCTGTTCCTGATGACGCTGGCGGCGCTGTTCATCGGCTACCACCTGATCATGGGCATCGGCGGCGCGGACATGCCTGTCGTTGTGTCGATGCTCAACAGCTATTCAGGCTGGGCGGCGGCGGCGATCGGTTTCAGCCTTGGCAACGATCTGCTGATCGTGGTTGGCGCGCTGGTCGGCTCAAGCGGTGCGATCCTGAGCTACATCATGTGCAAGGCGATGAACCGGTCCTTTGTGTCGGTCATCCTGGGCGGCTTTGGCGGCCCGGCGGGTGAGCAGATGGCGGTTGAGGGCGAACAGATCGCCATCGACGCCGATGGTGTGGCAAGCGCGCTGGAAGAGGCGGATTCGATCATCATCATCCCGGGCTACGGCATGGCCGTGGCACAGGCGCAGCAGAACGTGGCCGAACTGACCAAGCGTCTGCGTGCCAAGGGCAAGGTCGTGCGTTTCGCCATTCACCCCGTCGCGGGGCGTCTGCCGGGGCACATGAACGTGCTGCTGGCCGAAGCCAAGGTGCCCTATGACATCGTGCTGGAGATGGACGAGATCAACGACGATTTCCCCACGACCGACGTGGCCATCGTCATCGGGTCCAACGACATCGTGAACCCGGCGGCGCAGGACGATCCCAATTCGCCCATCGCCGGGATGCCGGTGCTGGAGTGCTGGAAAGCCAAGCAGGTGTTCGTGTCCAAGCGCGGGCAGGGCACCGGTTATTCCGGCATCGAGAACCCGCTGTTCTTCAAGGACAACACGCGGATGTTCTATGGTGACGCGAAAAAGTCGCTGGATGAGTTGCTGACAAAGATTTCCTGAGGCACCGCCTTAGGACGCTACTGGAAAGCCCCGCCCGAAACGGCGGGGCTTTTCGCATTCCGGGGCGGTGAACGGCGACAGGCGGCTCGGGTGTCATGCTCAAGGAGTTTGGCGTTGAGATCGGGGCGGACTTCTGTCAGGCGCGCAGCGCATGGTCGGCCTGGAGCATCGCCGCCCGAGAATGATCTTTGTACGGCGACACGATGAATCCTTCCTGCGAATCCTTCCTGCCCCTATCATTCCCGGCCGCTTAGCTTAAGGGAGGGGGGACGCTACGGAGAATGAACGATGACAACATCACAGGATGTGCCGACACTGATTGCGGCAGCGCAGGCAAAAGCAAAGATATCCGAAGACAGAATTTCGGAAATTCGGGATCAGTTGGAAGGGCAGGCGAAGTCCGACGCCCAAGTAGAAGAGCTTCGCGCCGCGAATGTCGCGCTTGAATTGGCTGCGGTTGATATCTTCACCCTTTTCGAGGGGCGCATGCAGAATCACTTCAAACGGGGTCCGTTTTCGCGAAAATTAAGATCAGCTCTTCTGGATAGCGGAGAGACGGATCTGGCCGATAGAGTTCACGAATATTATCTGGCGATCAACGTGCTCAAACACGGAAAAGGCGCGAGCTATCGGGAATTGCTCAATACTCCGACCACACTTTTTCATGTGAAACCTGCCGAAAGCACCACATCACAAGAAGAAAACGCGCCTTCAGCCCTGATAGATGTTGGCGTGCCGGGCTTTTTTGACGGGCTCGCCACAACGCTACTGCAGGCTCACCAGTTTCTTGAAAACCGGTAGTTTCCCGAGCGTTATTTATCAGAACGACTAAGCGATGCGCTGCGAATGCAGCGTCATCGAGTGAGAAGGTCCACACATCCGATGTCTGAGCCCTGCATGAAAGTTGTGTTGGTCACGCCTGAAATTCCCTACAACACGGGCGCAATTGGGCGGACCTGCGTTGCGTTGAACCTGGAGCTGATTTTGATCAAGCCCTACGGGTTTTCCCTTGCCGAGAAAGCCGTGCGGCGGGCCGGGACCGACTACTGGAAATATGTTCACCTCAGCGAATATGACAGTTGGGAAAGCTTTCTGGATGATCGCAAGCCACGCCCCGAAAGTCTGTTCTTCTTCGAAGAGCACGGCGAACAAACACTTTACGATCCTGACTATCAACAGGATGCCTATCTGGTATTCGGGTGTGAATCCAAAGGCCTGCCATTGGCGATACTGGATGGGATGGAAGATCGGACATTCAGTTTACCGATGCTCGATTCACGCGTCCGATCGCTCAATTTGGCAAATGTAGCCACAGCAGTTGTCTATCAAGCTATGCGTACTCAGCTGGGCGGCTGAAAGCAGCCAATAGCGACAGGGCTGGCTATGCCTGTAACCTCCGCGCTCATGCACGGACGGCGCGAACGCCCTCTTTTCCTCTGTGGGTAAACTGGCTGCATTCGTGGGTTTCTGGTGTTCCTGACAACAGCGCAGCAGCAAGGGGCCGGAGGCGTGTGTATCGACCGCTGCAACGGCGGTCGGCGGGCTGGACGGTGCTGTCATGATCGCAGGGACGAAGCCCCGGCGCGCGGCGGTATGCGGTTGCGCACCGACAAACCCATGAAACACAACAGACTTTTTCTTTACATGACGCGGGGGCGGCGGTACGCCAGAGGGGTACAGAGCGGACTGAGCCATGCCCCCGATCCAAGATCACCCCCTGCGATTCAAGCTTGCCAACGAATTGCACGCCCGCCCGTTTCCATCGCTTAAGGCGCCGTGCCGGGCGGTGTTTCTGGCCATCAAGAAACCGCACGATGCCGCATCGCGGGACAAGTCGCTGGACGTAAAGCACCTGACCGACCTGCTGGACCGGTACGGCACCGCGCATCCGCAGCCGGGGGCGACGCATTTTTCCGACCGCATCGGCCAGCATGTTCTGAAATGGGAACAGCACACCGAATTCGTGACCTACACGGTGTTTTTCAGCGGCGTCACGCCGCGGGTCTTTGATCCGTCGGATTTCGATGTCTTTCCTGCCGAATGGCTGGCTGCGGCGCCCGGGGTGCGGATCACCTCGGCGCTGATCCGGGTCTGCGAACGGGTGGATGACGATGTGATCGGTGAACAGATCGACGACTGGTTTGTCCCCGAAAGCCTGGCGGTAAGCAGCGTGATCGACGATGAGGCGGTGATTGCGGGCGATTTCCGCATCGATCCCGCGGGCCATCTGCGGTTTGCGGTCTTTCCGCGCCCGCATGTGGGGGAACGCCGGATCGGGCGGATCGTCCAGCGGCTGTGCGAGATCGAGACCTACAAGATCATGTCGATGCTGGGCTTTTCGCGGGTGCGCGAACTGGCTCCGAGGATGAGCGAGATCGACAGCGAGCTGTCCAAGCTGATGGTCGCGATGACCGAGGGCACCGGCCCGGCCGAGGACACGCTGAAATCCCTGCTGTCCGTTTCGGCCGAGCTTGAGTCGCTGTCGGCGCAGGCGTCGTTCCGGTTGGGGGCGACGGGTGCCTATGAGGCGATCGTGGGCCAGCGTATTCAGGTGCTGCGCGAGGCGCGCTGGCGCGGGCGGCAGACCTTTGCCGAGTTCATGATGCGCCGGTACGACCCGGCCATGCGGACGGTCAAATCCAGCGAACTGCGGCTTGCCAGCATGGCGAACCGGGCGATGCGGGCCGGGGATCTTTTGCGCACACGGGTTGAGGTTGAGCGGTCCGCTCAGAACCAGCAATTGCTGGAGGGCATGAACCAGCGCGCCGACATGCAGCTGCGTCTGCAGCACACGGTCGAGGGGCTGTCGGTCGTGGCGATCAGCTACTACGCGGTGTCGCTGGTGTCCTACCTGCTGTATCCGCTGGCCGATGTTGTCGGCATCTCAAAGGGGCTGCTGACGGCGCTTGCGACCCTGCCGGTTTTCGCAACGGTCTGGCTGATGATCCGCCGGATCCATAACCAGATAGAAAAGCAGGGCCCGGAAAGCTGACCTTTGCGCCTTTGGCGCGCGCCGGAGTGAGGGGCCGGCCCCTCACTCTCCCCGGAGTATTTGGGGGCAGATGAAACAACGAAAAGATTTTGTTAACCACGCGCTGCCACCATGGAGTCACGGTACAGGCGGGAGCGCCGATGACCGTGGCAGATGAAGCTATGCTTCATAGTCGGCCCGTGGCACTGCTGCGGGCCGATCCTCATAACACGTCTTCGTTTTCATCTGCCCCCAAATACTCCGGGGAGTCCGCGCTTGCGCGGGCGGGGCAGAGCCCCAAATGTGGCAGAGATAGTAATGCGTTACCTCTAGGGGCGGGCACGCAGCGGTGTCACCGATTGCCCCAGCACGGCGTTCATGGTCAGGGCACCCGCTGCGATCGAGGCCAGTGCCAGTACGGCGGCGAGCGACAGCGTCGGGATGCCCGACAGGCCCGCGCCGATGGTGCAACCACCTGCCAGCACGCCGCCCACGCCCATCAGCACGGCGCCAGAGGCGTAGCGGCCGGTTTCGCGCGGGGTCGAGAAGGACTGCCAGCGGAAGCTGCCGAACACCAGCGACGAGACCAGCGCGCCGAGGAGCGTGCCACCGATCAGGCCCACACCAAAACCCGCAGGGATCGAGGTCGAGGCCACGACCCAGAACAGTGTCTCGGCAAAGGGCGAGGTGAAGGAGAAGGACTCCATCGCGATGGGGTCGAAGTCATCATAAAGGACGTAGCCCGTGCCGACCCAGGCCAGCGGCACCAGCGCGCCGATCAGCGCCGCCAGAACCAGCGTACGGCGGCGGTTGCCCGAAGTGAGACCAACCCACAACGCCGCCAGCGCCAGAACGGCGGTCCAGAACAGCGCGCCACCGGGCAGTGCGGCGAGCGATACGGCATCGCCCAGCGGCAGGGTGTAGGCGCCAAGTGTGGTGCGCAGCGGGGCAAGTACGCCCTTGAGCGTGGCATGGGCGGTGATGGCGAAGAGTATCAGCACGAACAGCCCGCGCAGGTTGCCGCCGCCCGTCAGCACGGTCAGCCGCGAAACGCAGCCACGGGTCAGCACCATGCCCGCACCGAACAATGCGCCCCCCAGCGCGATGGCCAGAACCGGCATGTCGGGGGTCATGAAACGGTGGTCGGAAAAGTCGATCCAGCCCTGATAAACCGCGAACTGGGTGCCAAGGATCGCCACGGCCAGCGCCGTCATCCAGACGCCCAACGCCTCGCGGCGGTCATCGCCCACAAGGCTGCGGCGAAAGCAGAAGCGGGTGCGCTCGGCCAGGATGCCAAAGACAGCGCCCAGGATCAGGGCAAAGATGACGACCACTTGCGGGGCGGTCAGGGTTTCGAATCCGAGCTCTTCGAACATTGGAGGGTCTCCGGAATGTTGTTTTCCGGCCCTGATGTCGAGAGCTGCGGCGGGATGCAAGTCTGTTTGCGTTCAGATGCGCGGTGCGCAGAAGAACGTTGTTCCGGGATTCGGCATGAGGAGGAACAATGTCACCCGTTTGCCGGTTTGCGCCGATTGCCGGTTGCAGCCGGGTGGGGGCGACCGGGGCGGGGCGTCTTATTTGCGTTTGGGGCCCTGTGGCGGCGGATTCCGGGGGGGACCCTGTCAGTTGCGGTTGAGGCGCGCGGCGCGACCGCCCCGGCGTTTGGTCAGCTGCCCCTGACGGGAGGGCAGTTCGGCCATCACGGTATGGCGTTCCTCGGGGGGCATTTTCGACCAGCGGGTGATTTCGTCGATGGTGCGCAGGCAGCCGGTGCAGAGCCGCGATTCCGGGTGGATGACGCAGATCTTGATGCAGGGGCTTTCAACCTCGTCGCGGGTCCAGATGTCGTCGCTCATTCCGGGGTGCCTTTGGCGTTTCGGCGGATGTGGTCCAATCGGTCCAGCACGCCCTGAAGGATATAAGAGGCCGCCACATGGTCGATCACTTCGGCGCGGCGTTTGCGCGATGTATCGGCTTCGAGCAGGGCACGTTCCGCGGCCACGGTGGACAGGCGTTCGTCCCAGAAGGTGATCGGTCCCGGCCAGAGCCGTTCGAAGTTGCGCGCAA
This sequence comes from Puniceibacterium sediminis, assembly GCF_900188035.1. GTDB lineage: Bacteria > Pseudomonadota > Alphaproteobacteria > Rhodobacterales > Rhodobacteraceae > Puniceibacterium > Puniceibacterium sediminis. The sequence goes on from NZ_FZNN01000001.1 coordinate 304,598, forward strand.
AGGCGCGGGTGGACTGGCAGCGCGCGCCCTCAGAGCCATCCATGTTGCGCGGCAGGCCCAGCACGACCCCGGCCACGTTGCGGCCTGCGATCAGTTCCTGCAGGCGGGCGGCGTCCAGCGTGAATTTCTTGCGCCGGACGGTTTCAAGCGGGGTGGCGACGGACAGCAGCCCGTCGGACGTGGCCACGCCGATGGTTTTTTCGCCAAGGTCCAGCCCAAGGATGGGCCGGCCGCGCGGTAGCAGGGGGGCGAAGTCGTCGATGGTTTCGATGATCATGGGCGCGGCACCTTTGCGGGGCATGGCAGGGGGGCGCTGGCCCCCGTCCTGCGGACCCTGCCCGGGCAAATTATCGGCAGATGAAGCTGCCGGGGTATGGAGGTCATTGCGCGATACCGGCGTTTGCGGCCCCTTCGCGGACGATCTTGAGCGCCTCTTCGTCGCCTGCAAAGACCTCTTTGGCGTTGTCCCAGATCGCGATGGCCTGAGCCTGATTGTCCAGCACGCCGTAGGCACCGATCAGCCGGGCCCATTCCTGCGGTGTGCCGCCCTCGGTCGCCAGCCGGTCGGACAGGCGCGCGACCATGCCTTGGATCATCTGGGTGCGCTGTTCGGGCGTCATGTCGGCGGCAGAGGCCACGTCATCCTGACCAGGGCCGGGAAGGGCCGGGCCGGGCAGCGGGATGGCGGTTTCCGGCAGGCGGTAGTCGTTGACGCCGGCGCGCAGGGCCATCTCTTCTATCTGGCTGGTGATCGGGGGCACCCATGGGTCTGTGGGGGCACTTTCGCGCAGCAGGTTGTCCCAGAGCCGGAAGGCGGCATCGGGGCGGCCGGTCTGCGCCAGCATCAGCCCGCCATAGTAGCGCGCAACGCCGTTGCCGGGGTCGCGGGTCATGGCGGCGTCCAGTGCAGCCTCGGCCTGGGGCGAGACATAGCCGCCGGCGGCCAGCACCATCATATCGGCCAGATCGGCGTAATCCTTGGCGGTGGCTTCATCGCCCTTGAGCCGCAGGATCTGTTCCTGCGCCTTGTAGGCCTTGGTGAAATTGCTCAGGGCGGCTTCGCTCCGGGCGAGCAGGATGTGGCCCTGCAGATCATCGGGGCGTTCGGCCACGGCCGCGCGCAGGCGGGTCACGAGTTCGGCGTATTCCGGTGGTGCATCGGTGGGGCTGGTCGCGGGAACCTGGGATTCAGCCTCTTGCTGGCTGGGGCGGTTTTCCCGTGCCTGCGCGGCTGCGGCGATGCGGTCCTTCAGGCCAAGGTCGCCGTATCCGGGCGCGCCAAGCCGGGCATAAAGCCAGAAACCCCCGCCCAGAAGCGATGCCGCAACGACCACCGCCATGACCAGAGCCACACCGCGCGGCTGTGTATCCCCGCCGGTGTCGCCCTGCACCTGCGCATCCGCAGTCAGCAGGCGGCGCGAGACTTCGGCGCGCAGGCGTTCGCCATCTTCCGGGCTGATCGTGCCGCGGGCAAGGTCGCGTTCAACCTCGCGCAGCTGGTCGCGGTAAACCTGCATGTCGAAGGCCTGCACCGGCCCGGTGTCGCGACGCCCGCGCAGCAGTGCCGTCACCAGCAGGCCGGTCATTGCCAGCGCCAGCGCGGCACAGAGGCTCCAGAACAAAATCATGCGGTCTCCTCAACCGAAAATATCCCCAGCCAGACATGTAATGCGCGCAGCCCCGTGACAAAAGGGCAAAACCCCGACATCGTGACGCATGTCGCAACTGCGCGATGTTGTGACGGTTGCAGCAGTGGGGGAATTGGTGCACCGGTCCACATATCGCCCAAGCCCACCCGTGGATCAGAATCGAGTGCCATGAAACGCTATTCCGCCTTTGCCATCGCCCGAGAAGCCCTGCGTCACCACACCGGATGGGAGCGCGCCTGGCGCAAGGCGACGCCCAAGAAAAAGTACGACGTGGTGATCGTCGGTGCGGGGGGGCATGGTCTTGCCACGGCCTACTACCTTGGCAAGAATCACGGGATCAAGAATGTCGCGATCCTGGAAAAGGGTTGGCTGGGCGGTGGCAACACCGGGCGCAATACCACGATCATCCGCTCGAACTACCTTCAGGATCCGTCTGCGGCGATCTATGAAAAGGCGCGGTCCCTGTACGAGACGATGAGTCAGGACCTGAACTATAACGTCATGTTTTCGCCGCGTGGCGTGATGATGCTGGCCCAGACCCATCACGAGGTGCGTGGATACGAACGCACGGCGCACGCCAATTCCCTGCAAGGTGTCGAGACGCAATTCATCGGCCCGGAAAAGGTCAAGGAGCTGTGCCCGATCATCCGTCTGGACGGACCGCGCTATCCGGTTCTGGGGGCGCTTTATCAGCCGCGCGGTGGCACGGCGCGCCACGATGCGGTGGCCTGGGGCTATGCGCGGGCGTGCTCGGACATGGGCATGGACATCATCCAGCAGTGCGAAGTGACCGCAGTACGCTCGGACGCGGGCAAGGTGCGCGGCGTGACCACCACCATGGGTGACATCGACTGTGACAAGCTGGCCATTGTTGTCGCGGGCAATTCGGGTGTGCTGGCCGATATGGCCGGGTTCCGCCTGCCGATTGAATCGGTCGCGCTGCAGGCGCTGGTGTCCGAGCCGATCAAACCGGCGATGGACGTGGTCATCATGGCCAACACCGTGCACGGCTACATGTCGCAATCCGACAAGGGCGAGATGGTCATTGGCGGCGGCACGGACGGGTACAACAACTACACCCAGCGCGGATCGTTTCACCATGTCGAGGAAACCGTGCGCGCCCTGATCGAGACCTTTCCGATGCTGTCGCGGCTCAAGATGCTGCGCCAGTGGGGCGGGATCGTGGATATCACCGGTGACCGTTCGCCGATCATTTCGAAAACACCGCTGGGCGGCTGTTTCATCAACTGCGGCTGGGGCACCGGCGGGTTCAAGGCGATCCCCGGCTCCGGCTGGGCCACGGCCGAGATGATCGCGCAGGGCGCCCCCGGCCCGCTGGCATCGGCCTTTGGCCTCGAACGCTTCCGCGAGGGTCGGTTCATTGACGAATCCGTTGCCGCCGGGGTGGCGCACTGATGTCTGCGATCTGTCCCCCGGCCCGCGCAGGCGAAAATTCGCCTCTGCCGGTTATCTTTGAGATGGGCGGGAACCGAATGCCGTCGACGATTGTTCCAATTGCAACAACGCATTGCAAAGGAGCGCCGTCATGGCCGAACCCTACACCACAACACAGACCCCGCCGCCGTCCAACACCACAACCACGACCACCACGCGCTCTGGCGGCAACACCGGCATCGCCTTTGTCGTCGGCATTCTGGTCGTCGTTGTGGCGGTCCTTGCCTTTGTCATATTCGGCGGTACAGCGGACAATTCCGATGACCTCAACATCACCATTGATGGCGCAGGCGAAGCGGCCAATGACGTTGGCACTGCGCTTCAGGGCGCTGCCAACGCTGTCGAAGGCGTTGCCAAAGACGCAACCGGCGGCAACTAACCCCGCCACCCGTACCACAGTTCTGAACCCGACCGGTCGCACCTGCCGTGCGACCGGTTTTTTGCTGTCCGCCCTCCGCCCGGAAAGTGTCGTGTCATGCTGATCCTTGAATGCCCCTATTGCGGCGTCCATGCCGAAGAAACCGAACTTCATGGCGGCGGAGAGGCGCATCTGACACGGCATGGCCCCGAAAGCTCGGATCAGGATTTTGAGGGCTACCTGTTTCAGCGCGAAAACCCGCGCGGCGTGCATTTTGAACGCTGGCGGCACGTCCATGGCTGCGGCAAGTGGTTCCATGCCGCGCGCTGCACCGCGACGCTCGAAGTATTCGGCACCTACAGTGCCCAGACATCCGAGCCGCCACAGCATATCCGCGACCGTATCAGCGCAAAACGCCCCGGCTGGTCATGGAGGGAGCTCGCATGACGCGCCCCGCCATTTCAAATACGCAAGATACGACCCCAACCACCAGCGCAGAGGTCTAAGACATGAGCACCCGTCTCGCCACCGGCGGCCGCCTGACCGACCGCACCAAGCAGATGAAATTCCGTTTCAACGGCCAGCAGATGCGCGGCGTTGAGGGTGACACGCTGGCCTCGGCCTTGCTGGCCAATGGTCAGTTGATGATGGGGCGCAGTTTCAAATATCACCGCCCGCGCGGCCCGGTCGCCAGCGGTTCCGAGGAACCCAACGCCCTTGTGAACCTTGGGCAGGGGGCGCGGTTCGAACCGAACCAGCGCGCGACGACCACCGAACTTTTTGACGGGTTGGTTGCAGCCAGCCAGAACCATTGGCCCAGCCTGCAGTTCGACGTGGGTGCGATCAACACGCACCTGTCACGTTTCCTGCCCGCCGGTTTCTATTACAAGATGTTCATCCATCCGCGCCCCTTGTGGAAGCACGTGTACGAACCTTTCATCCGCCGGTCCGCCGGTCTGGGTGCCGCGCCCGATGCAGAAACGGTGGATGCCGATACCTACGAACATTTCTATACCTTCACCGATGTTCTGGTGCTTGGCGGCGGTGTGGCGGGCCTTCAGGCGGCGCTGACGGCGGCCCGGTCTGGCGCGCAGGTTCTGCTGCTGGAGCAGAACGCCCATTGGGGCGGTCGCACGCCGGTGGACGGTGGCGAGATTGACGGAAAACCTGCCGAACAGTGGATCAAGGACACCGTTCAGGCGCTGGAAGCCATGGGGAATGTCACCCTGCGCAGCCGCACCATGGGGGCAGGGGTCTATGACCACGGCTATGTGCTGGGGTATGAACGTCTGACGGACCACGCACCGGAAACGCCCGGGCCGCGCCACCGGCTGTGGCGCATCCGCGCGCAGCAGATCGTGACCGCCACCGGGGCCATCGAACGCCCGCTCAGCTTTGCCGGCAATGATGTGCCCGGTGTGCTTCTGGCCTCGGCGATCCGCGACTATGTGGTGAACTACGGCGTGTCGATCGGGGATCGTACTGTCGTCGTCACCAACAATGACGATGCCTACCGCACCGCGATCTGTCTGCATGGACACGGGTTGAACGTGCCGGTGATCATCGACGCGCGGATGCAGGGCGGCGGTGCGCTGATGGCGCAGGCCGAGGCGCTGGGCATTCGCGTCCTGAAGGGCAAGGCCATCGCAAAGGTCAAGGGCACCCGCAAGGTGACCGCGGTCGAGATCTGCGATCAGGCGGGCGAGGGCGCGGTGCTGGAAACCATCCCCTGCGATGCGGTTGCCATGTCCGGCGGCTGGTCCCCGGTGGTGCACCTGTGGTCCCATTGCGGCGGCAAGCTGAGCTGGGACGAGGGCAACGCCTTTTTCCGCCCGGACCTGTCGCGCGCCCCGACCAGTCACGACGGTGCCCCCTTTGTCATCCCGGCCGGTTCGGCCAACGGCTATATCCAGCTGAAGGATACTCTTGCCGACGCCACCACAGCCGGGTCCAGCGCCGCCACAGCCGCCGGTCATCAGCCCAAGGTCGGCACCCTGCCGCAGGTTGCGCCGCGCGAAGAGGCGGCGATGCTGCCGGTCTGGCTGATGCCGCAGGGGGCCAACGTCAAGTTGCGGTCCAAGGCATGGCTCGATTTCCAGAACGACGTAAAGGTGTCCGACATCCAGCTTGCCGCGCAAGAGGGGTATGAATCGGTTGAACACGCCAAGCGCTATACAACGCTCGGTATGGCGACGGATCAGGGAAAGCTGAGCAACATCAACGGTCTGGCCACGCTGTCGGCGGCCCTGGGCGAGGCGATCCCAAGCGTTGGAACAACCACCTTCCGCCCGCCCTATACGCCGATCTCAATGGGGTCGATTGCCGGGCAGGCGCGCGGTGACATCTTTCAGCCAGTGCGCGAGACTCCGCTGCACGGCTGGCACGAGGCCCACGGCGTTCACTGGGAACCCGTCGGTCAGTGGCGTCGCCCCTACAGCTTTGTACAGCAGGACGAGACGGTCGAACAATCCGTCAACCGCGAGGTGAAGGCTGCGCGCGACAGCCTTGGCCTGCTGGATGCATCGACGCTGGGCAAGATCGTGGTCAAGGGGCCGGATGCGGGCAAATTCCTCGACATGCTTTATACCAACATGATGTCCACGCTGCCGGTGGGCAAATGCCGCTATGGCCTGATGTGCAACGAAAACGGGTTTCTGATGGATGACGGCGTTGTCGCGCGGATGTCTGATGATACCTGGCTGTGCCACACCACCACCGGCGGGGCCGAACGCATCCACGCCCATATGGAGGAATGGCTGCAAACCGAATGGTGGGACTGGCAGGTCTACTGCGCCAACGTGACCGAGCAATACGCCCAGATCGCCGTGGTTGGCCCCAACGCCCGCAAGCTGTTGGAGAAACTCGGCGGCATGGATGTCAGCCGCGAAACGCTGCCCTTCATGCAGTGGGCGGCCGGGACGCTGGGCGGTTTCCCGGTGCGGATCTTCCGGATCTCCTTCTCGGGTGAGCTCAGCTATGAAATCGCCGTGCCTGCGTCGCAGGGCCTTGCGCTTTGGGAACGGCTGCACGCCGAAGGCGCGGAATGGAACGCCACCCCTTATGGCACCGAGGCGCTGCACATCCTGCGGGCCGAAAAGGGTTTCATCATGATCGGGGATGAAACCGACGGCACGGTGATCCCGCAGGATCTGGGGCTGGGCTGGGCTATTTCGAAGAAAAAGGCCGACTATATCGGCAAGCGCGCGCAGGCCCGCAGCCATATGACCGATCCGACCCGCTGGCAGCTTGTCGGGCTTGAGACGGTGGACGGCTCGGTTCTGCCCGATGGCGCGCTGGCTGTGGCATCGGGGACGAATGCCAACGGCCAGCGTCATACCCAAGGGCGGGTCACGTCGACCTACCATTCGCCGACGCTGAACCGCGGGATCGCCATGGGGCTGGTGCTGAACGGCCCGGATCGCATGGGCGAGGTGCTGGAGTTCACCAAGCTTGACGGGACCACCATCCCGACGAAAATCGTCAATGCCGTGTTCTTGGACCCGGAAGGGGAGAAACAGAATGTCTGAGCCCGTAAGCGCCCTGAACGCCGCCGCCTTTGACGGTCTTGCTCATGTGCAAGAGGCCGGACTGCATGGCATGATCACCCTGCGCGGCGATCACGCTGATGCTGATTTTGCCCAGGCTGTGGCCGATGTCGCCGGGGTCGCCATGCCCGACCAGCGCGAGGTTGTGTCGGGTGGCGACACGTCTCTGATCTGGATGTCGCCGGACGAGCTGCTGCTGCTGTGCCCCTACGCAGAAGCGGGCGAAACGGTCACAAAGCTGACCGAGGCGCTGGGCGATACCCACGCGCTTGCGGTGGATGTGTCCGACGCGCGGGTGGTCTTTACCCTGACCGGGACCCATATCCGCGACGTCATCGCCAAACTTGCCCCGGTGGACATGTCGCCAGCGGCGTTCCGCCCCGGCATGGTGCGCCGCACGCGGTTTGCACAGGTCGCGGCGGCGGTGTGGCTGCGGGACGATGAAACGGCGCAGATCATCTGTTTCCGCTCAGTCGCGCCTTATATGTTTGCACTGCTCTGCAATGCGGCGACGCCGGGGACCGAAGTGGGGATTTTCTGACCAGTCGCGATGCGGGGCCGGGCGGGATTGAACGGCGGCTACCTCAGATTGCAAAGAAAATTGCCCCTGCGGCTGGCAAGGCTGTTAACCGGGCGCAGACCTCCTTAGGGTTGCATGAAGCAGTCCAGACGCGAAACGCGCGTCCAAAGGAGATTTTCTTGCTCAGAGCTATTGTCCTGACTGCCTGCCTTTGTGCCGCTCCGATGGCTGAGGCGGCACAGATCTATATTTGCAGGATAGCCGATACAGGTCGCAGCGGCTGGATTCCCGAGATCCTGTTTGTGGGGCGCGAAGACGGTGCCGATACCGTCACGATTTCGGACCCCATTATCCTATACTACAACGACGGCGCGCCGGTGTCAGGCAAGGTGGCAGCCGACAACGCCAAGCGTACGACATTTGTCTGGTCCATTTCGGTCAAGAGCAACCACGGCCAGTACATTCGGAACTTTCAATATACCGCAACCTACCTGAAGCAGGCCAAGAAGATGCTGCTGTCTGCGACCCCGATAGGCTATACCAACCATTTCAAGGGCGAGGGAACCTGCGCGGTCGAGGTGCGTTGATCCATCAGCGCTGCCATACCCCGGCCTTGACGTCCGTGTCGCAAGGTAGCAGGTAACGTACAACGATTTCAAAAACACGAGAGGGGTCACACAATGGCTTTTGCACTTCCGGATCTTCCCTATGCACATGACGCGCTTGCCAGCAAAGGCATGTCCAAGGAGACGCTCGAGTTTCACCACGACATCCACCACAAGGCCTATGTCGACAACGGCAACAAGCTGATTGCCGGGACCGAATGGGAAGGCAAGTCTGTCGAAGAGATCATCAAAGGCACCTACGACGCGGGCGCAGTGGCGCAGTCGGGCATCTTCAACAACGCATCGCAGCACTGGAACCACACCCAGTTCTGGGAAATGATGGGCCCGGGTTCGCACCCGATGCCGTCCGAACTGGAAAGCCGCATCACCGAAGCCTTCGGGTCGGTCGACAAGTTCAAGGAAGCCTTTGCCGCCGCCGGCGCCGGTCAGTTCGGCTCTGGCTGGTCGTGGCTGGTGGTTGACACCGACGGCACGCTGAAGATCACCAAGACCGAAAACGGCGTGAACCCGCTGTGCTTTGGCCAGACCACTCTGCTGGGCTGTGATGTGTGGGAGCACTCCTACTACATCGACTTCCGCAACAAGCGTCCCGCCTACCTCACGAACTTCCTCGACAACCTCGTGAACTGGGAAAACGTGGCCGAGCGTCTGTCCAAGGCCTGATCCAACCGGCCCACAGCTCGCTGAGTTTTGAAACGCCCCGCATTGATTTTGCGGGGCGTTTTTGCGTCTGGCCGGACCTTTGCGGGAACGCAGCCGCGGCACCTGCGTTGACTTTGTGAACAATCAAGGAGAGATTTCATGGCAGAGCGTCACAGATCCAAGGATGGCAAGAGCGAAACTGCAGAGGTGCTTGGTCAATCCCCCGAAGATGCATCCAAAGGCCCGGCACAACAGGGCCGGAGCGGTGGCGAGCTTCAGCGCAAGGTCGGCACCCGTGACGAAGGCAAGCGCTATGATGAAACGTCGGCTGGCGCGACCCGCCCTCTTGGGCAGGACAAGAACGGCAGCGGTGACAAGGAGAAAGTATAATGGCGATTTTGACCAAGGGGACCTGGGTTCTCGTCGCGGACGGGGAAAAGGCGCTGTTCCTGCGCAATGATCTGGATCAGATGAACCCGGATCTGAACGTTGTCCAAATCGAAACTCAGGACAACCCGTCAAACCGCGAACAGTCGGCGAACCGCCCCGGGCGGGTGCCTGACACCGGCACCGGGCAGCGGTCGGCGCTGGACGATACGGACTGGCACGAATTGGCCAAGGAACGTTTCGCGGACGACCTTGCGGAAAAGCTGTACAAGCTGGCCCACAAGGGCGCGTTCGACCGTATCGTTCTGGTCGCAGCACCCAACATTCTGGGCGAGCTGCGCGCCAAGCTGCACAGCGAAGTGTCGTCGCGCGTCGTGGCCGAGGTTGCCAAAACGCTGACAAACCACCCGCTCGACAAGATCGAACAGCTTTTGCGCGACCTGCCAGACGAAAGCTGAACAAACCTTCGGCGCAGCGCCTTGCCGCCCCTGCGGTGGCGGGCTACTACCCGCTCAACAAACGAATGCAGCGGGAAGGATCATCATGCAGAGCGCACGCGCCGGAGTGCTTGCGATGGTGACCAGCTGCACCGTCTGGGGCCTGTCCCCGCTTTATTACAAACTTCTTGCCCATGTGCCGCCACTTGAGGTGCTGTCGCATCGCACGCTGTGGTCTGCGGTCTTCTTTACCGTGGTCCTGCTGTTTCAGGGCCGTCTGGGTCGGCTGCGCGATGCCCTTGGATCACTGCACAGCGTGGTGATCCTGGGCTTTGCCGCGCTGATGATCTCGGCCAACTGGTTCATGTTCATCTTTTCGGTCCAGAACGGCCATACGACCGAGGCGTCGCTTGGCTATTACATCTATCCGCTGGTGGCTGTGCTGCTGGGGGTGGTGGCCTTTGGTGAACGTCTGGGCCGGGTGCAGATATTTGCCGTTGCGCTGGCTGCAACTGCGGTTGTGGTGCTGTCGGTCGCATCCGGTGTCGCGCCGTGGATATCGCTGCTGATCGCGCTGACATTCGGCCTGTACAGTCTGGTCAAGAAACGCGTCACCGTCGGCCCGCTTGTGTCAGTCACCGCCGAGGTGATGCTGCTTTCGCCACTGGCGCTGGGTTGGCTGTGGCACACCCACAACGGGGCAGGCGGCGCCTTTGGCGAGGATTTTGCCACCACCGCGCTGCTGATGTTCTCGGGGCTGCTGACGGCGGTGCCGCTGATCCTGTTCACCTATGCCGCACAGCGGGTCACGCTGACCACCATCGGGCTGGTGCAATACCTCAACCCGACGCTGCAATTTTTCTGCGCGGTGGTGATCTTTGGCGAAGCCTTCGGGATGGTGGATGCGGTGGCCTTCGGGCTGATCTGGACGGCGCTTGGGTTCTATTCCGCCGCCTCCATGCGTCAGGAAAGCGCGCGGCGCAAAGCGTCAAGAACGGCGGCGGCGGTGCCTTCGCTCTGAACAAATCCCTTCAGGCTTTCGTCGGCAAAGCCGTGGTCGACCACATGGTCGATCAGCCCCTGCAGCGGATCCCAGTAGCCAGCGACGTTCATCAGCACGATCGGCTTGTCATGCAGGCCCAGCTGGCGCCATGTCAGCACCTCAAAGAATTCGTCCAGCGACCCGGCACCACCCGGCATCACGACGATGGCGTCGGCGTTCATCACCATGACCTTTTTGCGTTCGTGCATGGTTTCGGTGACGATGAACCGGGTGAGGTCGGTCTTACCCACCTCCCATTTCAGCAGGTGTTCGGGGATCACGCCAAAGGTGTCCGCCCCGGCCTCCTGCGCTGCACGCGCGACAACGCCCATCAGCCCGACATCGCCCGCGCCGTAAACCAGTCGCCAGTCGGCATCGGCAATGCCACGGCCAAGCGCCTCGGCCTCTTGCGTAAAGGCCGGATTTGTACCGGAACGGCTGCCACAATAGACACAGATGGATTTGACGGACATCATTGGGATCCTGACTGAATTTGGCGTTTTGACCGCTGTTAACCCCCTTGCTATACACTCTCAACCGCACAGGGTGCCGCAGCCCGGGATGATGCGGGATAAAAGGGACCATATGACCGGGAATGCAAGATTGAAGGGCGCGGGTGGCGTCGCGTCGGGGGCGGCTGCCGCGCTGGCTTTGGTGCTGGCGGGGGTGTTCTTTTTTGGCCGCCCGGTGATGCAGGACACAGGCGGCGATGACGCGGTGCCGCTGCCCGCAATCGACGCGGCCTCTGTCCCGGCAACCGAACTGCCTGCCGGGGGGGAGGATATGGTTTCCGATCCCGGGACTGTCAGTCAGGAACCCGCCGCCGAACGGCAGGCGCAGGCCGCGCCGCAGGGGGCTGACACCACCCTGCCCAGCTTTGACATCGTGCGCGTTCAGCAGGACGGTGAAACCCTTGTGGCCGGTGTCGCCGAACCGGACAGTGTTGTCGAGGTGCTGCTGGACGGCGCCCTGACCGATAGCACCCGGACCGATGCCACGGGCCGCTTTGCGATTTTCCTCAGTATTCCCGCCAGCGATCAGGCCCGCATCCTTAGCTTGCGTGCGCAGTCAGAGTCTGGTCCGCGCGACTCGCTGGACGAGGTGATCCTTGCGCCCACCCCGCAGGTCGCCCAGACCGAACCTGCGCCAAGGTCGCAACAGCCTGATGCCGGGGCGCAGGTCGCTGCAGCAGGTGAGAACCTCGCCAAGGCGGCATCCGGCGCACCCGCAGGGGCCTCTGCGCCAGAAACAGCCGCCATGGACGACACGGGGGACGGGCAGACTGCAACCACGGACAGCGCCACAGGCCCCGATACCGCAGGCCCCGATACCACAGGCACCGCCCAGCCCGAAGGCACCGCACAGGCCGCAGCAACGTCAGTGCCGGGCACCATGCCCGAGGTTCCCCAGACCACCGCTGACACCGATGCGACCCGCGAAATCGCCGGACTGTCCGCGCCCGATGCGGCCAGCGCCCCGCAAACAACTGTCGACACCCCACAGGCAGACGCGATTGCCGCCGCTGCTGACAGGGACACGCCGACATCCGAAACCACAGACGCGGCCACGGATGCCGCGACCCTGCCGCAGGCTGTGGCGACGGCACCGGGTAAACCTGATGGTACCGTGACGCGCGACGCGTCCCCAGTTGTGCCCGCCCCGCCGACGACCCCGTCCACGGCCCAAGCCCCGGCGGTGATCCTGTCCAACCGGGCAGGGATCGATGTGCTCCAGCCGCCATCAGGGCCCGCGGCCCGTCCAGCCGTCCAGAGCGAGGTCGCGCTGGATGCGATCACCTATGAAGCAGACGGTGCCGTGGTCCTGACCGGCCGTGGCAAGAGTGCCGAGTCGGTGCGCATCTACCTGAACAACCGCCCCGTCAGCACAACACCGATCCAGCCGGACGGACGCTGGCGGGCGACGCTGCAGGATGTGCAAAGTGGAACCTACAGGCTGCGTGTCGATCAGCTTGGACCGGCGGGAACGGTAACCTCGCGCGTCGAAAGCCCCTTCCTGCGCGAAACGCCGGAATCTCTGGCCGCCGCCGCAGCCGAGGCTGGATCGGCCGCAGTCCGGGCCGTCACCGTGCAGCCCGGCAACACGCTCTGGGCTATCGCGCGGGACCGCTATGGCGAAGGCACCGCCTATGTGCGCGTCTTTGAGGCGAACCGGGACACCATCCGAAATCCCGACCTGATCTATCCCGGACAGGTGTTCACCATCCCGGACTAGGCGCTTTCTGCGGGGTTGACGGGGGCGCTGCCCCCGCCGCCCGTTCGGGCAACTCCCCGGGAATATCTTTGGGGCTGTCCGCAAATCGTGTTGGTCTGCTGTGCCGAGAGGGTGTGTGAACACTCCCTATTTTTCTGCATGCTGGTATGATTTCCGTATTCGATACGGAGGTTTCTCATGTCGGAATTTATCGAAGGCTGACACCGTCAGCAGGCGACGTTGCTGCCAGAATTTCTGGAGGACTATGTCGATGAGAACAGCCCGGTGCGTGGGATTGATGCCTTCACAGACTTGCTTGATCTTGCCGCGCCTGGTTTAACGCGCGCCCCGCGAACACGGGTCGGCCGAGGCTATCATCCTCGGTTGATGCTGCGGATTTATCTTTACGGATATCTGAACCAGATCCAGTCGTCGCGGCGGTTGGAACGGGAGTGCGGACGCAATCTGGAGCTCATCCGGTTGACCGGTCGCTAGAAGCCCGGCTTCAGGAAGATCGCGGACTTCCGCAAAGATAACGGGCCTGCGATCCGCAAGGTGTGCCAGCAATTTGTCGCTCTGTGCCGTAACATGGGTTTGCTCGACGGGGATGTGGTCGCTATTGATGGCAGCCGGTCCAAGGCGCTGAACTCCCGGGCCAGGAATTATATGCGCGGCGAGCTGGGCCAAAAGCTGGGTGAGACCGACAAGGTAATCGAGCGCTATCTGGGCGAGTCGGATCGCACTGATGAGGTGTGTGAGCAGACTTGCCGGTGGTGCCGGAAGCGCGCATGGAACGCACACTCAGAAAGCTGGAGCATCAGCAAAAGGCGACCACGCGTTACAGATCAATCGAGCAGCGCATGGATGAAACCGGCGAAACCCACGTCATCAACATGATGGGCGTTCCGGCGATGATCGTCGCCATGAAGGTCTAAGTAGCTGGCTAAGCCTCACATGTGCCCCAAACACGCATGATCCGTCCAAGGCGGCGATTTACGCCAAGACAGCCCATCATATTCTCCAACATGAAGATCTCGGCCAAAACAGGCACAAAAGTCGAAAGTGACAGCGGCGGCGCGACAAAACCAGTTGCGACACACCCTCCGGACCTCGCTGCCGTTCTTTGCGCCTGTTCGAACGGCAGCTTTGTGGTGCGAAATAGGTTCCGGCTCACCTGAGGTATTGTGCATGTCCACAGCAACGTCGATGTTGCAAAGATGGCCTCCGAAATAGAGTTCTCTTTTGCAGCACTGAACCCGTCAGCGCGACGGCACATTCGCGTGTTTCAGATTCACCAGTTCCTTGACCGTTTTGCGATGGGGCTGACAGTCGCCGTTGTTGCACTGGCATTGGTTGACCGTGGCATGGACCTCGTTCAAATCTCGCTTCTTTTCGGGGTCTACTCGCTCACGACGATGGCGATGGAGCTGCCGTTCGGTGGTCTCGCCGACAGCATTGGCCGCAAGCCGGTCTTTTTGACGGCGGTCGTCGCCAGCTTGATTTCGCTCGTGCTCTTTCTGTCGACGCGTGATTTCCATGTTCTGGCGCTTTCATTTGCATTCATCGGTTTTGGACGCGCGCTCAGGTCAGGCACCCTTGATGCGTGGTTTGTCGAAACTTTCAAGGCCCTCGCCCCTGATGTGGATGTCCAACCCGCACTGGCCAAAGCGCAATGGGCTAACGCCGTAGGCTTGGCCATTGGCGCCGTCGTGGGGGGGCTTCTGCCCGATATTTTGGGCGAGGTCGCAATAAGCCTCGGGTTCAGCACCTATGATGTGTCCTACCTGGCAAGCTTTGGTGTGATGTTGGGCGTGTTTGTTTTCACGATGTTCGCCATTGTCGAAAAACCGCGTCCCAGAGACGTCACTGCTCTCATGCACGGCTTCGCCAATGTCCCAACGGTGATAAAGGACGCGAGCCTTTTGGCTGTGAGACATCCCGCTCTGTCGATACTGCTGGCAGCCTTGGCCTTCTTTCTGATGGCAACCAGCCCGGTCGAGGTGATCTGGCCGACCCATGCAAAACCCATGCTGGATGAGGGCTATGCAAACACTGTGATCGGTGTCGTCACTGCGACCTATTTCTTCTCCATCGCTTTCGGCGCATCTCTGTCTGCGCACATCAGCCGGATCTTCAAGCGGCGGCACGCCATGACGCTGGCGGCGAGTTTTGCTTGCTTGGCAGGCGTTCAGATCGCATTGGCGTTGCAAGGCAGTATCCTCGGCTTTGTGACGGTATTCATCCTGTATTCTGTGATCCTTGGTGTCTCTGAGACGCCGGCCAGCAGCATTCTGCATCGCTGTGTAGAAGACCGTCAGCGGTCGATCATGCTATCTCTGAGATCGCTGATCCAACAGTTGGGGGCTGCATTGGGTCTGGTTTTGGCCGGAACGGTCGCTGATATTTACTCTACACCCATCGCGTGGATTGTAGGTGCGGTGTTTCTTTTCGTTGCAGTGATACTGATCTTGGTTTTGGTCAGACGGCTGGCCGTAGCATCCGAATAGCTGACGTTCGTGCGCGGTGCAGTATCGGTCGCGCCGGACCCTGGTCCGTTTGCGTCCCCATTCCTGGCGTCGCGCGTCGCCGCAGAACGGGCACTCGTGGCCCTGATTTATCCGTGCTTCGATCTCCGAGATCGCCTCTGTGTTTCTACGGAGATCCTTGATCTTCGTCAGGGCACCCTCGATCTGGGCCGGGTTCAGCTCGTGAAGGGCATCAAGAAGCCGGCGAACGTCGTGGTGTAGCAAGGCATCCTCCGTAAAAAAGCGGAAAAATATGGGCCTTTTTTCGCTCAGGCGAAGTTGCCAGCACGCTTTGCAGACACCCCCAATATTTTTGGGCAGATGAAACGGGGGGGCTGGTTACCTGTGACCCGATCTTCCGTTCGCGGCTAAGAAGGCTCTTGCGGCTTTGATCCTCCGCAGGGCCCGACCACTGGTCATTCGGCACGCCCCGGTCTATCTGGGCTGCGCAAAGATCAAGGACAGACGATGCCGCCAGACTCCTCACAGGATGCCGAAACAGCCGAACTAGCCCGGGATGAGCGGGCCTCTGGTTGGCGCACGATCCGCCGCGTGGCGCCCTATCTCTGGCCGCGCGACACGCCCTGGGTGCGTCACCGGGTAACACTGTCGCTGGTGCTTTTGCTGGTGGCCAAGCTGATCGCCGTGGGCACGCCGCTGATCTACAAGGCCGCCGTCGACAGGCTGGACGGCCAGGTGCCGGAACTGGCCCTGGGGGCCGTGGGCCTGACCGTGGCCTATGGCATGGCGCGGCTGATGAACGTCGGTTTTCAGCAGCTGCGCGACGGGGTGTTCGCCCGTGTCGGCCAGCGGGCCCTGCGCGCGCTGGCGCTTGAGACCTTCACCCATATCCACCGCTTGTCGCTGCGTTATCACATCACCCGCAAGACCGGCGGGCTGTCCCGGATCATCGAACGCGGGGTGAAGGGCGTGGATTTCCTGCTCCGCTTCCTGCTGTTCAGTGTCGGGCCGCTGGTGCTCGAACTGGCACTGATCGCGGGGGTTCTGTTCTACCTTTTCGACGTCTGGTATCTGGTGGTCGTCGCCGGGACGATCGCGCTCTATGTCTGGTTCACCTTTCGGGTCACCGAGTGGCGGGTCAAGCTGCGCCGCGAGATGAACGATCAGGACACCGATGCCAACCAGAAGGCCATCGATTCCCTGCTCAACTTCGAAACCGTCAAATATTTCGGCGCCGAGACGCGCGAGGCGCGACGCTATGACAGCGCCATGCAGCGCTACGAGGCGGCAGCGGTGAAGACTGCGACCTCGCTCGCCTTCCTCAATTTTGGCCAGTCGGTGCTGATCACCGCGGGTCTGGTCGGGGTGATGGTCATGGCCGCCATCGGGGTGCAGAACGGCAGCATGACGGTCGGCGATTTCGTCATGGTCAACGCCTACATGATCCAGATCACCATGCCGCTGAACTTCCTTGGCACGGTCTACCGCGAGATCCGCCAGAGCCTGGTCGACATGGGCCAGATGTTCGACCTGTTGGGCCAGCCCGCGGAAGTGTCGGACAAACTTGGCGCGCGCGACATCGCAGTGTCCGGCGGAGTGGTCGAACTGCACGACATCCGCTTTGGCTATGACGCGGCGCGGCCCATCCTCAAAGGGGTGTCGCTGAAGGTCGGCGCGGGCGAGAACGTGGCGCTGGTCGGGCCTTCGGGGTCGGGCAAGTCGACAATCGGTCGGTTGCTGTTCCGGTTCTATGACGTGACCGGCGGATCACTGACAATCGACGGGCAGGATGTGCGGGACGTGACGCAGGACAGCCTGCACCGGGCCATCGGGGTGGTGCCGCAGGATACGGTGCTGTTCAACGACACGATCCGATACAACATTGCCTATGGTCGCGACGGCGCGACAGAGGATGAGATCATCGCAGCCGCAGGCGCGGCCCAGATCCACGACTTCATCGCCCGTCTGCCGGATGGATATGACACCATGGTGGGGGAACGCGGGCTGAAGCTCTCGGGCGGTGAAAAGCAGCGGGTGGGCATCGCGCGCACCCTGCTCAAGAACCCGCCGATCCTGCTGCTGGACGAGGCAACGAGCGCGCTCGATACCGAGACAGAGGCCGAGATCCAGTCTGCCCTGCATGTCGCCGCCGAGGGGCGCACGGTGATCACCATCGCCCACCGGCTGAGCACGATCGCCGACGCCGACCGTATCGTCGTGTTGCAGGACGGCGAGGTGGTCGAGACTGGCACCCACGAGGATCTTCTGTCGCGGCAGGGGCGCTATGCTCAGCTCTGGCACCGGCAGCAGGCGGAAAAGGATGCGGTCGCCTGAGGGCGGGGGCAAAATTTTAGGAAAATTTTGCGGGTAGCCCGCGGGCTCGCCGGGACAAAATTTTTGCCAAAATTTTGCAGGTCACCGCGATTGGAGCCTGTAAGAATACGAAGCTGCATCCGGGTTTGCGGCATGGTCGATGCCGCAGCCCTTATTCCGCGGCGCGCAGGGGCCGACCCGGCTGGGGCGCAAGGCGAGCGGTGCCGGATTCCTCATCCTCCCACAGGATCTCGGGCGCGCGGATGCGGCGGGCGTCACGCTGCAGGGCCCAGTCGCGGGCGGCGCGGCTTGATCTGCCCAGCGAGAGTTTCGCCAGCAGCCGTGCGATCCATGTCACGTAGGTCACGAACCACACCCGCAGCGCCAGCATCGACGGCGTGAACACCAGCGTCAGCACCGTCGCAATGCCAAGGCCAAAGACCACCGCCGTTGCCAGTTGTTTCCACCACAGCGCAGTGGGGGAATCGATGGAATAGCCGCCCCCAAAGAAGTCGAGGCTGAGCCCGAACATCATCGGCGCAAGGCCCGCCATGGTGGTGATCGTGGTCAGCAGGACGGGGCGGATACGATCCTCGGCGGTGCGCACGATGGCCTCGATCCTTGGCATGTAGCGTTCGTATTCCTGATAGGTGTCGATCAGCACGATGTTGTTGTTCACGACGATTCCCGCCAGCGCGACAATGCCGGTGCCGGTCATGATGATGCTGAAGGTCTGCCCCATCACCAGCATCCCGATCAGCACGCCCGCCGTGGACAGCACCACCGCCAGCAGCACCAGCGTCGCGTTATAGAACGAATTGAACTGCGCCAGCAGGATGATGAACATCAACCCCAGCGCCGCTGCAAACGCCTTGCCAAGGAAGGCCATGCTTTCGTCCTGCTCTTCCTGATCGCCGGTCCATACAGGATCAATGCCTGCGGGCAGGGGGCTGGTGGCCAGCCAGTCGTTCAGCACGGCGATGCGTTCGCTCGCGTTAATCGGCACAGCGCGCAGATCACCAGCCTCCAGCGCCTGTGTGACTGTCTGAGCATCGAACCCGTCTGACACCGACACCAGCGCATAGCGCGTACCATCCGGCGCGCTCAGGGGCGTACCTTCTGCCGACACGCCCTCTTCCAGCACTTTCACGATGGCCTGTGTTTCGGGGCCCTCCGCGCCGTCATGCACCAGCTTGGCCAGATCTTCGGCCACATCCGCCTTGACGTCGAAGTATCGTTTCTGGTCGATCCGGTTGATCTCGGCCAGCTTGGCCACCGGCTTGCGGGTGACAAAGTTCGACAAGGGCACCAACCCATCCGCCGTGCGCACCTTGAGCGTATCCAGCGTCGACAGCAGGCGGTCCTCTTCGGGCAGACGCACGCGGATGTCGATTTCTTCGTCGGATGACTCGACCCGCATGGTATCCAGCAGGATGCCGCGTGTGACCAGCTGCACCATCGCGCCGACGGTGGCGACATCCGCGCCATAGCGCCCGGCCTTTTCCACATCCACGTCGATCTGCCAGTCGATACCGGGCAGGGGCAGCGTATCTTCGATCTGGATCAACCCCGGCGTGGATTCGAACTTGGCCCGGGCCTGTGCGGTTGCATCCAGCAGCGTCTGCCAGTCATCGCCCCTGAGCCGCAGATGCACCGGTTTGCCGCTTGCCGGGCCACCCTCCAGCGCAGAGACTTCGGTCTTGATGCCGGGGATCCTGGCCAGCTCGGCGCTCAGCTCGTCGATCACCACATTGCCGTCCAGATCAGGACGGTCGGAGCGGTCTTCCCATGGGATCATTTCAAACTGGACCTGACCGATTGCATCCTTTGGCCCCTGCGCGCCGCCATTGTTGTTGTCCAGCCCGCCCTGACCGGCGAATGCGAACACGGTCTTGACCCCGGGATGCGCCTGCACAACCCGTTCGGCCCGCTGCACCAACGCATCCTTTTCGACCAAACTCAGGTTGCCGCGTGCACGGACATAGACGATGGCCTGCTCGGGTTCGGATTCCACAAAGAATTCAATGCCTTTGTTGTGCGCGACAAAGTAGGTGAAGGTCGAAACGACAAAGAACCCCACCAGCCCGATGGTCAGCAGCGGCATGATGGGATTGGCGGCGATGGCGGTGATGAACCAGCCAAACGGTGTGCGGCGATAGCGCCCGTCGACGCGTTTGCGGCGGCGTTCGATCCGGGCGGCGTCCATGACGATCGACGCGCAGACGGCCGAGATCAGAAAGACTGCAATCGCCGCCCCTGGATAGGCCGCAAATTTTAAGATCGGCTCCAGAGCCTTCAGTGCGCTCGGCAGGTTGAAACTTGAGGGCGGTCTGAACAGGTAAGATGGGTTCACCACCATCATCGCGCCCACGAACATGCCCAGCAGCACCACCGGCACCAGCGCCGCGCGCGCCACCCAGGGCAATCCCCGCTTCAGCGCATCGGTCGCATGGTCCAGCTGGCGCGAAAACCGGCCCGTCACGCCGCCCATGACCGGCAGATAGACCAGTGCCACAACCAGCGATGCGGACAGAACAAAGATCAGCGTCACGGGCAGCATTCCCATGAACTGCCCCGGCACGCCCGGCCAGAACAGCATCGGCATAAAGGCACACAGGGTCGTCGCGGTCGAACTGACCACCGGCCAGAACATCCGCTTGGCGGCTTCGACATAGGCGCTCATCGGGCCGACGCCTTCGGAAATCCGCTTGTCGGCGTATTCCACCACCACGATGGCCCCGTCGACCAGCATCCCCACGGCCAGAATCAGACCGAACATCACGATGTTCGACACGCTGATACCCATCAGTGCGAGAAAGGCAAAGCAAAGCAAAAACGATGTCGGGATCGCAAATCCCACCAGCAGGGCGGGGCGCGTGCCAAGGGCGGCCAGCACAACGATCATCACCAGCGCGATGGCGGTCAGAACCGACCCTTCCAGCTGGCTGACCATGCTTTTGACTTCGCGCGACCGGTCGTTGGAGGTGCCTGCATTCACCACCGCGCGTAGCTCGGGCGGCCAGGAGTCCTGTGCGGCCTCCACCTCGGAATTGATCAGCGTCACGGTGTCGATCAGGTTGAAACCCTTGCGCTTGACCACCTGCAACGCGACGGTGTTTTCGCCGTTGAAACGCGCCGTGCCGGTGCGGTCTTCAAAGGTCAGCGAAATCCGCGCCAGATCGCCCAGCGTCACCACCCGGTCGCCGTTCACCTTGACCGGCAGGTCATAGATGTCCTGCGTCGTGCCAAAGCTTGACGGGATCTTGACCGAGAAGGTGCCGGTCGCCGTCTCGACTTCGCCCGCCGCGATCAGCTGGTTGTTGTTCTGCACAACCGAAATCAGATCGCCCGCCGTCACATTGTAGGATTCCAGCCGCAGCGGGTCGATCTGCACCTCGATCATCTCATCGCGGTTGCCGGCGATCCCGGCCTCGAGCACCGCATCCAGTCCTTCGAGCCGGTCCTGAAGATCCTTTGCGACCCGCGCCATGGTGCGTTCGGGCACCGGGCCTGTCAGGTTCACGATGATGATCGGGAATTCGGAAAAGTTGATTTCCGAAATCGAATACTGTTCCGCCCCGTCGGGAAACTTGGACTGCGCCTTGGTCATGGCATCGCGGACATCGGCCATGATCATGGTCTTGTCCCAGCCGAATTCGAATTCCAGCTGCACACCGGCATAGCCTTCGGCAGCCGTGGCACCCATCGTCTTGAGGCCGTCCAGATCAGAGAGTTCAGTCTCCATCGGCTTGACCAGCAGCGTTTCGGAATCAGACGAGGAAATGCCCGGAAACGGCACCGAAACAAACAGCATGGGGATTTCGATATCCGGCTCGCCCTCTTTCGGCAGGGCGACATAGGCATAGGCACCGACGACCAGACTAAGGACGATAAAGGCAATCACCATCCGCGCGTGTGCGGCGGCCCAGTCGACGATTCCGGTCATTGGATGACGTCCTCATAGCTGGGTGCGACGGGCACGCCGTCGGTGACATATTCCTGACCGACGGTGATGATGTTCACACTGTCTGGCAGACCGGTTAGCAGAACGCCTTGGGTCGTGTCGCGCATCACCTCGACCGGCATGAATTCGGCAAGCCCTTCGGCGTCCACGGTCCGCACCCCCAACACGCCATCGTCGTTCAGCGTCAGCGCCGACTGCGGCACCAGATGCGCCGGCGCACCTTCGGCCTGAATGGCGATTTCGGCGGTCTGCCCGGCCCGCAGCGCCAGATCGGGGTTCGGCACGGTGATTTCGACCCGGAAGGTGCGCGTGACTGAATCGGCGCTGCGCGACAGGAAGGTTACTTGCCCCTCGATGGTGCCACCTTCGGTCAGGCGGGCGCGGGTGGGGGCGCCCACTTCGACCCGGCCAACGCTCAGTTCCGGCACAAATCCAACCAGCTTGATCGGGTCGAGCTGAAGGATCGTCGCACATAGCGCGCTGCCCCCCTGGGACTGCATCAGGCTGCCCAACTCGGCGGTGTCGGTTTCCAGCACTCCGGAAAACGGCGCGTGGATCGTCAGGCGGTCAATCTCGGTCTGGGCGCGGGCGACGGCAGCCTCGGCGCTCTGGATTGCGGCGTCGACGCCCTGCATGCCCGACTGCGCCGCCTTCAGGCCGGCCTCGGCGCTGCTGACCGCGGCTTCGGCGCTGCGCTTGCCTGCCTGCGCACCGGCAACCCGCGTGTCGCTGGCAAAACCACCCTCGGACAGCTTGGTCGCGGCGTTTTCGTTGATCTGCGCCTCTTGTAGCAGGGCGCGCGCCTCTTCAACACGGGCCACGGCCTCGGGGATGCGGGCCTCTGTTTCGGGGATGCGGGCGCGGGCTTCGGACAGCTTGCCCTGCGCTTCGGCCAGATCGGCAAGGCTGGTGCCGGGGTCGAGCTTGCACAGAACCTGACCTTTCTCGACAAAGGTGCCCTTGCGCAGCGGGTCCGATATCACCTTGCCCGAAGTTTCAGCCTGCACATCGACCGCGCGCAGGGCCTGCGTTTCGCCACGCAGGACGACAGCGCTGTCAACCTCTTGCGCGACCGAATGCAGGGCCATCACGCCCACCACACCCGATGCGGGCTCATCGGCGCTGGTCTCTTCCGCCACGGTTTCGGTCGGCGATGTCTCCTGCATCTCTGTCGTCTCGTCACCAAGCGGACTCATCTCGCGGGCGAACTGCATCAGCCGGTCACGCTCGATCACCACGGCATATAATACCACGGCCACGATCAGGGCGGTGAGGATCGGGATAACACGCATGCAGAATATTCCTGTGATTGTCGCGGGCCGCCACGCAGGGCGGGATCAGGTGATGTGGCAATACCGACTGAACCGCCGGGTTCAAAATAAAACTCAAAGGTTGTTTTCACAAGGTCAGGGCGATGTATACATCAAATGACATGGCAAAAAGTGTCAGGATTGTACCAATTCGCCCGTGAATGCGAAGTTTTCGAACGCCAGTCAGGGCCGCCCACCCCGACCACCGCCCATCGCGCGAACCGCCGCCCGCCACTGGATCAGACGGCTTGGCAGTCAGCGGCAGGCGGGGTAAGAGGGGGCCAACAGGAAAACCCGACGCGAGGCGCACCTTGAGCAACACCGACAGTTTCATCGACGAAGTCACCGAAGAAGTCCGGCGCGACCGGCTTTATGCGGGGTTCCGGAAATACGGCTGGATCGCGGTTCTGGTGGTGATCCTGATCGTTGGCGGCGCCGCCTGGCGCGAATATCAAAAGGCACAGGCCCGCAGCGCGGCGCAGGCCTTTGGCGATCAGATCACCGCAGCGCTCGAATCCGAGGAACCCGAGGCGCGCATCGCAGCACTCAAGGCGATCGAGACCGCGGAACCCGGTGCGCAGGCCATTCTTTCCATGCTGCTGGCCGCCGAACTGGCAGGTGCCGACGACGATGCCGCCGCGACACAGACGCTGCAATCCGTAGCCAACGACAACGCGGTGCCGCTGATCTACCGCCAGATCGCCAGCTTCAAGGCGCTGACCCGTTCCAACGGCGGGCTGTCGGTGCAGGAACGCCGGGACGGGTTCCAGACACTGGCCACCAACGCCAACGCTCTGCGGCTGCTGGCCGAAGAACAGCTGGCACTGCTGGACATCGAAGAAGGCGACACCGAAGCCGCCCTGACCAAACTGCAGGCGATCCTTGTCGACAGCGAAGTCACGGCAGGCTTGCGCCGCCGCGCGTCGCAGTTGATTGTGTCGCTGGGCGGCACGCTTGATGCGGCCTGAGCAGAACAACATCTGTCCTGCCAAAGCGGCAGAGCGGAACCAGACGATGACGGACCACGGGGGCAGAGCTTTGCGCAAACTGACGATTATGGCCGGTCTCCTGGGGGCGACCCTGCTCGCTGCCTGCGGATCGAACGAAGTGGTCCTGCCCGGCGAACGCCTTGGCATCCGCGAAGTGCTGCAGAACCGCGGCACCGAGGAAGGCACCCCTGCCAACACCCAGCGGGCGATCAACCTTCCCGCGCAGGTCGCCAATGCCGCATGGGCGCAAAGCGGCGTCAGCCCCTTTGCCCGCACCGAAAACGCTGCCCTTGGCGCCAGCCTGACACCGCTCTGGTCGGTGAACATCGGGCAGGGGGATCAACGCCGTCACAAGCTCAACACCAATCAGGTGGCCCTGGGCGGGCGCATCTTTACCATGGACAGCGCCAATCTGGTGACCGCCGTTTCGACGGATGGTCAGGTGCTCTGGACCCACAACCTGACCCCGCTGCGCGATGCAAGCAATCAGGCGCAGGGCGGCGGTTTTGCGGCGGCAGACGGGCGGCTTTATGTTGCGTCCGGCTTTGGCACGCTCAGCGCGCTGGACGCTGCAACCGGTGCCGAGATCTGGGTCCAGCGCCTTGACAGTGCCGCGACGGGCGCGCCGACCTACCGCGACGGGCTGATCTATCTCACCTCGGGTGACAGCCTTGCCTGGGCGGTCGAGGCGCAGGATGGTCGCATCCGCTGGCAGATCGAAGGCGTGGGCGACATCAACAACGTGGCCGGTGCGCCCGCACCCGCGGTCGATGATCAGCGCGTCGTGTTTGCCTATGGCGACGGTACCGTTCAGGCGGCCTTCCGTCAGGGTGGTCTGCAGCTCTGGAATGCGAATATCGCGGGCGGTCGTGACGGATCGGCCATCGCGCTGATCGACGATGTGACCGGCGATCCGCTGATCTCGGGCGATACGGTCTTTGCTGGCAACTTCTCGGGCCGCACCGTGGCGCTGGACAAGGCGTCGGGCGAACGGCTCTGGACGGCCAAACAGGGCGCGCTGGGTCCGATGTGGCCCGCCGGGGATTCGGTGTTTTTCGTCTCCGACCGCAATCAGCTTGTCCGGCTGGATGCCCGCGATGGCACCCAGATCTGGGCAGTGGACCTGCCCGGCTATCTGGCCCGCAGCAACCCGCAGAAAAAGCGTGACCGCACCTTTGCCAATCTTGGCCCCATTCTGGCAGGCGGGCGGCTGATCGTCGCCTCGACAGACGGGCAGATCCGCAGCTTTGACCCCACCAGCGGCGCGCTTGTCGGCACCACTGCCATCGATGGCGGGGCCACCACCCGACCCATCGTTGTGAACGGCGTGCTTTACGTGGTCTCGGGCAAGGGGCAATTGCACGCTTTCCGTTAGACGCACGATGCGGTAGAGGGACGGCTTGAAACGGGCGGCGTGGCCGACCCGAGGAGCCTGACCATGACCTTTTCCCTCGCCATCGTGGGACGCCCCAACGTGGGCAAATCGACACTTTTCAATCGCCTTGTGGGCAAACGTCTGG
Source organism: Puniceibacterium sediminis (assembly GCF_900188035.1). GTDB lineage: Bacteria > Pseudomonadota > Alphaproteobacteria > Rhodobacterales > Rhodobacteraceae > Puniceibacterium > Puniceibacterium sediminis. The sequence continues at coordinate 330,052 of NZ_FZNN01000001.1, forward strand.
CGCTGGTCGACGATCAGCCCGGCGTGACACGCGACCTGCGCGAAGGCGCTGCGCGCCTCGGCGACCTGCGATTCACCGTGATCGACACCGCCGGCCTCGAAGAGGCGACGGACGAATCCCTGCAGGGTAGGATGCGCAAGCTGACCGAACGCGCAGTGGATATGGCCGACATCTGCCTGTTCATGATCGACGCCCGCGCCGGCGTGACACCGATGGACGAAGTGCTGGCCGAAATCCTGCGCAAACGCGCCAAGCATGTGATCCTGGCCGCCAACAAGGGCGAAGGCTCGGCGGCGGATTCCGGCGTGCTCGAGGCCTATGGCCTGGGCCTCGGCGAACCGATCCGCCTGTCCGCCGAACACGGCGAAGGTCTGAACGACCTTTATGCCCAACTGATGCCGCTGTCGGACGCCTACGAAGAGCGCGCCGAAGAAGAAGCGCCCGAAGTCGACGTGGATGTGGGCGAAGAGGACGATGATTCGCCCCGCCCCATCACCAAGTCCAAGCCACTGCAGATTGCCGTCGTGGGCCGCCCGAACGCGGGCAAATCCACGCTGATCAACCAGATCATGGGCGAAGAACGCCTGCTGACCGGCCCAGAGGCCGGCATCACCCGCGATGCGATTTCCGTGCAGATCGACTGGGAAGATGTGCCGATGCGCATCTTTGACACGGCGGGTATGCGCAAAAAGGCCAAGATTCAGGAAAAGCTGGAAAAGCTCTCCGTGTCTGACGGCCTGCGCGCGGTGAAATTCGCCGAGGTCGTGGTGGTGCTTCTGGACGCCGCCATCCCCTTCGAACAGCAGGATCTGCGCATCGCCGACCTTGCCGAACGCGAAGGCCGCGCCGTGGTCATCGCCGTGAACAAGTGGGACATCGAGGACGACAAGCAGGACAAGCTGAAGATGCTGCGCGAGGAATTCACGCGCCTTCTGCCGCAGCTGCGCGGCGCGCCGCTGGTCACCGTCTCGGCCAAGACCGGCAAGGGGCTGGACCGGCTGCACGCCGCCATCATGAAGGCGCACCGGGTCTGGAACCGTCGCGTGTCCACCGCCGCTCTCAACCGCTGGCTGTCGGGCATGCTGGAACAGCACCCGCCACCCGCGCCGCAGGGCAAGCGGATCAAACTGCGCTACATGACCCAGGCCAAGACGCGTCCCCCCGGCTTTGTCGTCATGTGTTCGCATCCCGACAAGATGCCCGAAAGCTATTCGCGCTATCTGGTGAACTCGCTGCGCGAGGATTTCGACATGCCCGGCACGCCGATCCGCCTGTACATGCGCGGCCAGTCGGACAAGAACCCCTACAAGGGCCGCCGCAAGACCAATGCCGGCGCGCTGACCAAGCATCTGGGAAAGCGGCCCACCAACCGGTGAGCCGCGCTTGATCTAACCTGGCGCGCCTACCGCGCTTGATCCACTTGTGCGCGCGTTCCGCGCTTGATCCAATTGAGCGCGCGTTCCGCACGCGCTGGTTTCTGGCGCCTGTGGGGGATGCGAGCCCGCAGTTCGGCCGTGGTATCGGTGGTCAGGGACTCAAGACACATTCTTTTTTTTGAATGCGTCTTGAGTCCCTGACACAATCGCAATACATTCCCTCTGTGTGACGGTCCCGCCCCGGGTGCCGCAGCCGAGCAGGGACCCCGCCATGATACCCAGGAAATTCGCCCGTTACCTGCCGATCCTCGACTGGGGCTCGCGTTATGACCGCGCGGCACTGGGCAATGACCTGCTGGCCGCGGTCATCGTCACCATCATGCTGATCCCGCAATCTCTGGCCTATGCCCTGCTGGCGGGTCTGCCGCCCGAGGCGGGTCTTTATGCCTCGATCGTGCCGATCATGCTCTATGCGGTCTTTGGCACCAGCCGCGCGCTGGCGGTTGGCCCGGTGGCGGTGGTGTCGCTGATGACGGCGGCGGCGATCGGCAATATCGCGGCGCAGGGCACGATCGGCTACGGCGCCGCCGCGCTGACCCTTGCGCTGATGTCGGGGCTGATGCTGCTGGGCATGGGGGTGTTCCGGCTTGGCTTTCTGGCCAACTTCCTGTCGCACCCGGTGATTTCCGGCTTTATCACCGCCTCGGGCATTCTGATCGCGGCCAGCCAGCTGAAATACATCCTTGGCGTTCCCGCCTCTGGCCACACGCTGATCGAAATGCTGACCTCTCTGGTGAGCAACCTTGGCGCGGTCAATTTCTGGACGCTGGCCATCGGTCTTAGCGCCACGGCCTTCCTGTTCTGGGTCCGCAAGGGGCTGAAGCCGCTGTTGCGCGCCAAGGGCCTGTCGCCCGCCATGGCCGACGCCCTGACCAAGGCCGGCCCCGTGGCCGCTGTCATTGTCACCACCGCCACCGTCTGGTTGCTGGGGCTGGATGCGCGCGGCGTCAACATCGTCGGTGCCGTCCCGCAAAGCCTGCCGCCGCTGACCATGCCGTCACTGTCACCGGAACTGCTCAAACAGCTGCTGATCCCGGCGCTGCTGATCTCGATCATCGGTTTTGTCGAATCCATCTCGGTGGCGCAGACCCTTGCGGCCCGCCGCCGCCAGCGCATCGACCCGGATCAGGAGCTGATCGGGCTGGGCGCCGCCAACCTTGGTGCCGCCTTTACCGGTGGTTTCCCGGTCACCGGCGGCTTTTCCCGGTCGGTCGTGAACTTTGACGCAGGGGCCGAAACGCCGGCCGCCGGGGCCTATACCGCCGTCGGCCTTGCCATCGCGGCGCTGATGCTGACGCCGCTGATCCACTACCTGCCGAACGCCACGCTTGCCGCCACGATCATCGTTGCCGTGCTGGGGCTGGTCGATCTGTCGATCCTGAAAACCGCCTGGACCTATTCGCGCAGCGATTTCGCCGCCGTCGCTGTGACCATGCTGGTCACGCTGCTGGTCGGGGTCGAGGCGGGCGTGTCGTCGGGTGTGCTGCTGTCGATCCTGCTGCACCTGCACAGGACATCGCGCCCACATGTGGCCGAGGTCGGGCTGGTCCCCGGTACGCAGCATTTCCGCAATATCCACCGCCACGAGGTGCAGACCGACCCCACCGTGCTGACCATGCGCGTGGACGAAAGCCTGTATTTCGCCAATGCCCGCTTCCTTGAGGACAGCGTCACAAATCGCGTCACCGGCGACACCGCCCTGCGCCATGTGATCCTGATGTGTTCCGCCGTGAACGAGATTGACCTGAGCGCCGTGGAATCCCTTGAGGCGATCAACAACCGCCTCTCCGAGATGGGGGTCAAGCTGCACCTCTCCGAGGTCAAAGGCCCGGTGATGGACCGCCTCAAGCGCGGGCACCTGCTGGATGAGCTGACAGGGCAGGTGTTCCTGTCCCAGTATGACGCCTATCAGGCCGTGCTGGAGCAGAAGGATGCGGTGGCGGAGCAACCCGCGTCTGCATCCTGAACCGCATCATCCCGACAGGCCGCCCGGAATCAAGGCGCGCAGCGCCGCCGGGCAGCGTCTGCCCCTTCCCGGGGCCGGCGCTTTGGTGACGTAAGCGTTCCGCTCAAGTGAACGAATGACATTGCAGACATAAAGCGCGCCGCTCCGGGGTCCCATGCGCCATCCCAGGGGCAGGCACTGCCCGGCTCACGTCGCTCTGACGGATGACAGGCAGGTCGCCGATCCCGGCAAAACCGTCGTGATCTACTCCGTATCGGTCCCGCGCAGCGCCAGGATCGCGATGATCCCCAGTACCGCCAGCCCAGCCACGGCGATGTTCAGCGGCTGGTAATTCGCCACGATCACGCCAACCAGCGCCCAGATCACGGTGACGCCATAACTTGGCGCGCGGTGCAGCCGGTATTGCACCACCAGCGCGATACCCAGCCCAAGGGCCAGTGACACCAGCGCCGCAGGCGTCGGCGCCATCCAGCCGTACCCGCCCAGCAGGACCCCAACGGCCACAGCACTGGCCGCCGTCAGCCAGCCCGCATAGATTGCCACCGGCGCCCGTTGCCACCAGCGATCCGTATCCCCGACCCGGAACAGGGCCAGCAGCGCCGTGCCCAGCATGGCCCAGATCAGCAACGTCGCCCTGAGCGGCGAGGCAACCGCAACAGGCAGCCAGACCGTGCCGACCACAAGGCTTGCAAACAGCGGCGGGCGCATCTCTGCCCAGTCGGGGTCATCCCCCCGCCAGATCGCACCAAACACCGCACCGGCGATCAGCCAGACATAGATCAGCCCCCAGATCGCAAAGGCATAGCCCGCAGGCTGCACCGGCGGATTCTGCACCTGAACCGGAAACTGATCCGCCGAAAAGCCCTTGAACCCGTCAACGAACCACGGCGACGCGGCAAAGGTCACCGCCGCCAGCAGCACCAGTATGGACCACAGACGTGCCATCGTCAGACCAACTCGCCCTGCGCGGTGATCCGCGTCTTGCCGCGCAGCCAAGGGTGCAGCGCCTCTGGCAGATCGACAGACCCGTCCGCCTGCTGACCATTCTCAAGCACCGCGATCAGGCAGCGCCCCACGGCAAGGCCAGATCCGTTCAGCGTGTGCACGAACTCGGGTTTGCCGCCGGCCGTAGGCTTGAACCGCGCATTCATCCGACGCGCCTGGAAATCGCCGCAGACGGAAACCGAACTGATCTCGCGATAGGTATTCTGCCCCGGCAGCCAGACTTCGATGTCATGGGTCCGACTCGCGCCGAAACCCATGTCACCGGTACACAGCACCACCGTCCGGTGGGGCAGGTTCAGACGTCGCAGGATGCCCTCGGCGCAATCGGTCATGCGCTCATGCTCGGCCCGGCTCTGATCGGGATGCGTGACCGACACCATCTCGACCTTCTCAAACTGGTGCTGCCGCAGCATCCCCGCCGTATCGCGCCCAGCCGACCCGGCCTCCGACCGGAAACACTGAGTATGCGCCACATACCGGCGCGGCAAATAGCTTTCCTCAACGGTCAGCCCATTGACGATATTGGTCAAAGTCACCTCGGCCGTCGGCACCAGCCACCAGCCGTTGGTCGTGCGGTAGGAATCCTCGCCGAACTTCGGCAACTGCCCGGTGCCCAGCATCATTTCGTCACGCACCAGAACCGGGGTCCAGGTCTCGGCCAGCCCGTTCTCCTCGACGTGCGTATCCAGCATGAACTGCGCCAGCGCCCGGTGCACCCGCGCCACAGCACCGGACAGCACGACAAACCGCGCGCCCGACAGCTTGGCCGCCGTTTCGAAATCCATGCCCGGGATCACCGCGGGAATCTCGTAGTGTTCCTTCGGCGCAAAATCCAACGCGCGCGGCGTGCCCCACCGGCGCATCTCGACGTTATCCGCCTCGTCCGCGCCCTCGGGGGTGTCGTCGAACGGCAGGTTCGGGATCGCCATCAGCAGCGCCGTCAGCTCGTCATCCAGCTCTTTCGCGCGGGTCTGCATCGCCGCCACTTCGGCCTTCTTGTCGCCCACCAGCGCGCGCAGCCGTGCAAATTCGGCCTCATCGCCGCTCGCCTTGGCGCGACCCACGTCCTTTGACGCGGCGTTCTGTTCCGCCTGCGCGGTCTCGGCCGCATGGATCGCCCCGCGCCGCGCCTCGTCAAGGCTCAGGATCTGGGCCGACACGCCCTCGGTTCCACGACGCAGTAGCGCCGCGTCAAACGCAGCCGGGTTGTCGCGAAGCGCGCGGATATCATGCATGGGATCGGTCCTTGGACAGGCAAAATTGAGTCGTCGCCATCTTATGCAACATCTTCGCGCCAAGGTGTAGGGCAGGCTTCACCCCGTCCCCCCGTCAGCCAAATTACCTGAACCCAACCCCCGCCCGGAATCAAGGTGCGCAGCACCACCGGGCAGCGCCTGCCCTTGCAATCACACCCATTCACCCTTTCCCCCGACAACGCCGCAGCCACACCCGCCCGGAATCAAGCCAAAGGCGCCGGGCAGCGCCTGCCCGTTCGGGCGGGCTGGCGCTTTGGTGACGTCAGCGCATAGCCTCAAATGACGAACGACCCCGCACCATAAAGCGTCCCGCTCACCCGTCCCGGCGCCACCCCACGGGCAGGCACCACCCGGCGCGCGGAACGCGGGGGGCGAGGCCGTAGGGCGGGGTTCACCCCGTCCTCACTTCGGATCATCCGGGTCCATGCCAAGTTTGCGCATGTGGGCGCGCCATGCCTTCTCAAATGCAGCCAATCCAAGGGGCTCGTCCCCCTGATCCCAATGCGTCGGCTTTGCCAATTTTCCCAAGATTACCGAGGCGTCGCCATAAGCTCCGTTTATGTGATCCTGCAAAAATGGTGCTACGTTACAATCAACGTCTCTCAGAGCAGCACCTCGGAGCGCCGTCGCTCTGAGAGAGGTTGAAGCGTCAAAATCCACTCCAAAGAGATTTGCCCCCTGCAGCTGCGCCTCATATAAACTTGCCCCCTGCAGCTGCGCTTCGTGGAGGTCTGCCCCATGCAACTGGGCGTTCATGAGGTTTGCCCCCTGCAATTGCGCCCAGTTTAGATATGCCCCCTGCAACTTAGCCCTGATTAGTGCCGCCCCTTGAAGTTGTGTCTCGCTGAGGTCTGCCCCTTGCATATTGGCAACCATTAGATTTGCTCCCTGCAACTGAGCATCGCCGAGGCCTGCGCCCTGCATCTGAGCGAAGCTGAGGTTTGCACCCTGCAACTGAGCCCGGAAGAGGCGTGCTCCCTGCAACTGTGCCTCGCTGAGGTCTGTCCCCTGCATTTGCGCTCCGCTCATTTCTGCTTCCTGGAAATCCGCCCGCCCGAGTTCAAAACCCTGAAGGTTAGTTGATCGCAGGTCGATGGGCACCTCTTCAGCAGAGCGTTTCGACACCCGGCGCAAACGCCCAAGCGTCTGGACCGCCTTTTCCAGATCCGACCGCGCTGGTTCCAGAGTTTGCGCCCATTCGCGTACTGCACCGGGACCTGCCCCTTCGGGCACCTCCTTCGGCTTCATTTCCCGCGACAATTCCCGGACATAGACGCTCAGCATCCGGGCGATTCGGGGGGCGGTGTCGGGGCGTTCCTCGACCAGACCCTCCAGACGGTCGATGGCGGCGTTGCGCTTGATCACATCGTCTTCCCAGCGATTGAACCGCGTACCGTCTGCCAAATCCTCCGTCACCTGCCGCTGCGCATACAGATCCGTCGTCGCGGCGTTGATCTTGTCGTTGAACAGCGACTCGGCCGCGGTGATATTCTGCGTGGCGGTCAATCTGATCCGCACCAACGTAAAGGGCAGGGCGGTCACTGCTCCCAGAACCCCGGTCAGCGCGGTGATCTGCACCAGCTTGAAGCGCCAGTTCCAGACATCCTCTGTCTGGCCCCCATCTGGCACCGCGTGCACAAGGATGTCGAAAATCAGACCGAACAGCCCAGCGGTGAGGGTCAGGAACAGCAACCCCCAGAGCGTGATCAGAATAATAACCAGACCGGGGTTCAGGGCGCTCAGGCCCAGACGCTCCGGCAACCGCCCCAACGGGTTCACGCCAGAACGGCCCATCTGCAGGAGCGCCAGAAACACCATCCCCATGGCCAGCGCCGCGCCCAGCAGGGTCGCAATGCCCCAGACCGTGTCCGGGGGCAGGGGAATGGTGATCTCTGTCTTGGTCATGCTCCGCTCACCATGGCGCGGGCCGAGGTTACTGCCAAGAAGAGATGCAGTCCTGCGCCCGAAACCGGCCCCACCCCCCTGACAATCGCGCGCAACATCCCCGCGCGCCGCAGCCATACGCCAGCCATACGCTTGCCATACGGTTTCCATACGCCAGCCAGACGGCACAGAACCCGCCTTGCAAAGCCCGCCCTCTGCACATAGGTTCCGCGCAATTCGAGCGGGGGTGCCCCGCCTCATGCCAAAGGAGCCCCCATGGATACCAGTACCATCGCGCAGTTCGTCCCGCTGATCCTGATCTTTGCGATCATGTATTTCCTGCTTATCCGTCCGCAGCAGAAAAAGCTGAAGGATCACCAGAAGATGGTGTCGGCCCTGCGCCGTGGCGATCAGATCGTGACCCAGGGCGGCCTGATTGGTAAGGTCGTAAAGGTCAAGGAAAACAACGAAGTAGAGGTTGAGCTGGCCGATAACGTCAAGGTTCGTGTCGTGCAGTCCACCATCGCTCAGGTCCTGTCCAAGACTGAACCCGCCGCTAATTCCTGACCCGTTCTTTGACCTGAAGTAGGCCCCCCGCGATGTTGCAAACTGATCTCTGGAAACGCGTCGTCATCTGGGGGCTCGTGGCCTTGGGCATTTACTTTGCCCTGCCAAACGCCTTCTACACCCGTGTCGAAATGCATAATGACGCGGTGAAAGCCATTGAGAAACAAGGCTCTACGGCAGAGCTTGAGGCGCAGGCCGCCCTGTGGCCCGCCTTTCTGCCCTCGGGTCTTGTGAACCTTGGGCTTGACCTGCGGGGCGGTGCGCATCTGCTGGCCGAGGTGCGGGTGGCCGATGTCTATGCCTCGCGGCTCGAAACGCTCTGGCCCGATGTCCGCGATGCCTTGCGCCCGGAACGCGACAGCGTCGGCACCGTGCGGCTGCAACCCTCCAACCCTCTGGAACTGCGGGTGAAAATCTCGAAACCCGAGGGGATGGAGAAAGCTCTTGAGGTTGTGCGCGGCCTTGCGCAGCCAGTCGTTTCGCTGACCGGGGCGGGGTCGACAGATCTGGAAGTGAACGGCGTTGATGATGAGCTGATCGTCACCCTGTCCGAGGCCGAACGTCAGGCGATGGACGAACGCACGGTGCGCCAAAGCCTTGAAATCATTCGCAGACGGATCGACGCTGTTGGCACCCGCGAACCGACGATTCAACGTCAGGGCACCGACCGCATCCTGATCCAGGTGCCCGGCATCGGTTCCACGGCCGAACTCAAGGCGATCATCGGCACCACCGCGCAACTGACGTTCCAGCCCGTGGTGGGCCGCGGATCGGACAAGGATGCCGTCGCAGGCGTGGGCAACGAAGTGCTGCCCGCCGGCGACGAAGAAGGTCTGTTTTACACGCTGGAACAGGCGCCCGTCGTGACTGGCGAAGAGCTTGTCGATGCGCAGCCGACCTTTGACCAGAATGGCCGACCGGCGGTGAACTTCCGCTTCAACCCGTCGGGCGCGCGCAAATTTGGTGACTATACCGCCAACAACATCGGATCGCCTTTTGCCATCGTGCTGGACGGAGAAGTGATTTCTGCCCCCGTGATCCAGAGCCACATTGCAGGCGGATCGGGTATCATCACGGGCAATTTCTCGGTCGAGGAATCGACCAACCTCGCCGTGCTGCTGCGCGCCGGTGCCCTGCCGGCGGCGCTGGATTTCCTCGAAGAACGCACGATCGGCCCGGAACTGGGGCAGGACAGCATTGATGCCGGGCGCGTTGCCTCTGTCGTCGCGGGTGCAGCGGTGCTGCTGTTCATGTTCCTGACCTATGGCCTGTTCGGCGTTTTTGCCAACATCGCCCTGATCATCAACATCGCGATGCTGTTTGGGGTGCTCAGCATGATCGGTGCGACGCTGACCCTGCCGGGGATCGCGGGTATCGTTCTGACCGTCGGTATGGCGGTGGACGCCAACGTGCTGATCTTTGAACGTATCCGCGAAGAACTGCGCACCGCCAAAGGGCCCGCACGGGCGATCGAACTGGGCTATGAAAAAGCCCAGAGCGCGATTGTCGACGCGAACCTGACCACGATCATCACGGCGATCATCCTGTTCGTCATGGGCTCGGGTCCGGTGCGTGGCTTTGCCATCACGCTGGGACTGGGCATCGTGACCTCGGTCTTTACGGCAATCTTCGTCACACGGCTTATGATTGCGATGTGGTTCCGCCGCACGCGTCCCAAAACCATCGAAGTCTGAAAGGTTCATCCAAATGCGTATGCGACTGGTGCCCGACAATACCAACTGGGACTTCTTTGGCAGATCCAAGCTTTGGCTCGGTATCTCGGGCGTGATGATGGTGGTCGCGCTGATCTCTTTCTTTGTGCAGGGGCTGAACTACGGCATCGATTTCCGTGGCGGCACGACCATCCGCACGGTTAGTGCGCAGCCGGTGGATGTGGGCGGATATCGCAATGCGCTGCAGCCGCTGGAACTGGGCGATGTGAGCATTTCCGAGGTTTTTGATCCCAGCTTTGGTGCCGACCACAATGTGGCGATGATTCGCATCCAGGCGCAGGACGAGGAAGAGGCAATCACCGCCGAAGCGACCGAACAGCTGCGTCAGGCATTGTCCACGGTCGCACCGGATATCAGCTTTGCCTCAGTGGAATCCGTCGGCCCCAAGGTTTCGGGCGAGCTGATCCAGACGGCGGTGATCGCGGTGCTGCTCGCTATCGGGGCGGTGCTGATCTACATCTGGCTGCGGTTCGAATGGCAGTTCGCTGTCGGTGCCGTGCTGGCGCTGGTGCATGACGTGGTGCTGACCATCGGTGTGTTTTCCGAAGTGCAGATCAAGTTTGACCTCGCCATCATCGCGGCCTTGCTGACCATCGTTGGCTATTCGCTGAACGACACTGTCGTGGTGTTTGACCGGGTGCGCGAAAACCTGATCAAGTACAAGAAGATGGAGCTCAAAGAGGTCCTCAACATCTCGATAAACGAGACGCTGAGCCGGACGATCATGACCTCGCTCACCACGATGCTGGCGCTGATTGCCATGTTCGTGCTGGGCGGTGACGTGATCCGCGGCTTTGTCTTTGCGATGATGTGGGGCATTTTCGTCGGTACATATTCGTCGATCTTCATCGCCTCGGCCCTGTTGCTGCGGTTCGGAGTGAAGCGGGACTGGACCAGACCCGACGCGAATTCCGGCAACCAGTATTCCAACATTGATGCCTGACCTGCTCGCCCAGACCCTCGCTATGCCGGGGCTCTGGGCGCTGATCGGGACGGTCTTCATCGCCGGTGTGGTCTATGGATTCGCAGGATTCGGCGCGGCGCTGATTTTCATGCCGCTCGCCTCTTCAGTCATGTCGATGGAGGTCGCAGTCGCGGCCTTTGCCGTTTCTGCGCTATCGTCCTTTGTCACCGTAGTGCCGCGCGCCTGGGGGCAGGTGAACCGCAGGGGCGTCGCGGTCATGGTCGTCTGTGCCACGCTGTCTGCCTCACTAGGGCTGTGGATACTGCGGGTGACGGATCTGACCGTGCTGCGCTGGGGTGTGATCGGCGTAACTTCGGCCACTCTGTTGGCGCTGGTCGCCGGGTGGCGCTATGCGACCACACCGACGCTGGCAACGCGGTCCGCCATCGGCTTTGCCACCGGGTTTGTCGGGGGGGCAACCGGTCTGCTGGGGCCGGTGATGGTGCTGTTCCAACTGGCGGGACGTGATTCCGTCACGACGTCGCGGGCGACGAGCCTGGTGTTTCTGACCGTCACCAGCCTGCTACTCTTGCCCCTTATGGCGATCCAGGGGCTGCTTACTCCGCCTGCGGTTGTTTTGGGGCTGATATTGTTGTTACCCTACGGCACGGGGGCGCGCTTGGGCGCGCGTTTGTTCCATCCCGGGCTTGAAAAATTTTACAGAACCGTTGCCTATGGCATCATATTTTTGGCCATCCTTTTGGGGTTGCCTTTGTGGGACTAGGGGATTGATGCCATGCGCATGAACGAGATCGTCTATACAGAAGCTTTGCCGATCGAAGGGTACGGCCCCGGTTTTTTTCGGATCGACAGCAAGCCGGTGCACGGCCCGATCTGTGTTTCCCTGCGCGGCGTGGAACCTTGGGGCGGGCTTGATGATCCGGAAACACTGATGCAATTGTCCCAGGATGTTGATGTTCTTTTTGTCGGCACCGGCAGCGATATCGCGCATATCCCACGTACCTTGCGTGACCGGCTTGAGGCGCTGGGGCTGGGGGTCGAGGTGATGAATTCACCTTCTGCCTGCAGGACCTACAATGTGCTGTTGTCCGAAGGTCGCCGTGTGGCACTGGCGGCCTTGCCTGTCTGATTTTACCGACGGTTTTCAGCACGCGGCGTTTCGGCTTTCCGCGCGCGCCAGAGCGGGGGGGCCTGTCCTGCATGATCCCCGGAGTAGTCACCGCGCATTCAACTTTGGTCAAACCGGCGGCGGGCTGACGAAGGCAGGGGCTTCGGCACGATCCGGGCGTTTTGGTGCTTTTGTCAGCGGACACGGTGAGCTAGGTCATGTTCCATGACTTTGCGGGTTACAGATCTCGAGATTTCGCGCGGCGGGCGCGCCGTGCTGGAAGGGGTGAACTTTGAGCTCGCGCCGGGATCGGCACTGATTGTGCGCGGCCCGAATGGGGTCGGCAAGACCACCTTGCTGCGCACCATCGCCGGGCTGCAACCAGCCCAGAGCGGAGAGATTTCCGGAGCGATGGACGCCATGGCCTATGCCGGGCATTCCGACGGGCTGAAATCCATGCTGACGGTGGACGAAAACCTGTCTTTCTGGGCGGCTGTGTTCGGCCGCACGGACATCGAGGCAGCGGTAGAGGCCTTTGATTTGCGCGATCTGAGGGATCGTATGGCCGGGACCCTGTCCGCAGGGCAGAAACGGCGCCTTGGCCTCGCGCGGTTGATGGTTACCGGGCGACCGATCTGGGTGCTGGACGAACCGACCGTCTCGCTTGATGCGGCTTCGGTCGGGCTCTTTGCCGCTGCAGTGCGCGCTCATCTGCGGCAGGGCGGCTCTGCGCTTATGGCGACGCATATCGATCTTGGGTTGGAGGAGGCGGCGGTTCTGGACCTGTCCGCCTTTCGTGCCAGCCCCCGTGCAGCGCAGAGCGACGAGGCCTTTTTATGAGGGCGCTGCTGGCACGGGATCTGCGACTGGCTGTGCGGGCGGGCGGCGGTTTTGGCCTTGGTCTTTCGTTTTTCCTGATTGTGACGGTGCTGGTGCCCTTTGGTGTCGGCCCCGAAACGGCGTTGCTGACGCGGATTGCCCCGGGGATATTGTGGATCGGGGCGCTGCTGGCCTGCCTGCTGTCACTTGACCGGATCCTTGCGCTCGATTGGGAGGATGGCACGCTGGATCTGCTGGCGACCGCCCCTTTACCGATGGAGGGGATCGTGAGCGTGAAGGCCCTTGCGCATTGGATCACCACGGGGTTGCCACTGGTGCTCGCCGCGCCGGTGCTGGGGGTGTTGCTGAACCTCGCGCCGGGCGGCTATCTCTGGGTACTGGTATCGCTGGCGGTAGGTACGCCGGCGCTGTCGGTCATCGGGACCTTCGGCGCGGCGCTGACCATCGGATTGAAACGCGGCGGCCTTCTGCTGTCGCTGCTCGTCCTGCCGCTCTATGTGCCGACGCTGATCTTTGGTGCCGAGGTGGCGCGACGCGGGGCAGAGGAGCTCGATGTCGCGACGCCGCTCATGCTGCTGGCTGGGATCAGCTTTGGCGCGGTGGCGCTTTTGCCCTTCGCTTCGGCGGCAGTGTTGCGGATCAACCTGCGCTAACGGTTATGTGCGCATCTGACGCCTTGCCATTCATGGCGCGTTTGTTTGATCTGTCAGTTGGGAAATGGGGAGATAAGTCAGGTTCATGTCGCTTTGGGAATATGCAAACCCGGTCAAGTTCATCCGCACGACGGATATGGTGCTGCCATGGATTTCGGTTCTGGCTGTGCTGTGCCTTGTCACCGGCCTGATCTGGGGCTTTTTCTTCACGCCCGAGGATTACCGTCAGGGTTCGACCGTCAAGATCATCTATCTTCATGTGCCATCGGCACTGATGGCGATCAATGCCTGGATGATGATGCTGGTCGCGTCGATCATCTGGATTGTCCGGCGTCACCATGTCAGCGCCTTGGCGGCGCGGGCAGCGGCCCCGGTGGGGGCGGTGATGACGTTGATCGCTCTGGCGACAGGCGCGCTTTGGGGCCAGCCGATGTGGGGCACCTGGTGGGCCTGGGATCCGCGCCTGACCTCGTTCCTGATCCTGTTCCTGTTCTACCTTGGCTATATCGCGCTCTGGTCCGCGATCGAGGATGACGACACTGCCGCCGACCTCTCCTCAATCCTGTGCCTTGTCGGGTCGGTGTTTGCCGTGCTTAGCCGCTATGCAGTGAATTTCTGGAACCAGGGACTGCATCAGGGCGCGTCGCTGAGCCTCGACAAGGAAGAGAACGTCGCCGACGTGTTCTATTTCCCGCTGCTGGTTTGTATCGCAGGGTTTGTGCTGCTGTTCGTTGCGCTGGTGTTCCTGCGCACGCAGACGGAAATCCGGGCGCGCCGTACACGCGCGCTGATCGCAAGGGAGCAGCGAGGATGATGCCCGATCTTGGAAAATACGCAGGCGTTGTTCTGTCATCCTATGTGGTTGCGCTGGGGCTGATCGTGGCGCTGGTAGCCGTCAGCATATGGCGGGCGCGACGGGTCAAGGCGGCGCTGGAGCAGGTTGAGAAGCGGAGCAAACGGGATGGCTAAACTATCGCCGCTGATGATCGCGCCGCCGCTGATCTTTGCCGGGTTCGCCATGCTCGCCTTTGTGGGCATGTTTCGTGACGACCCGGAGGGCCTGCCATCGACCCGGATCGGACAACCGGCCCCCGCAATCACGCTTGAGGTGCTGGGCGATTTTCCCGGCGTGACGCCGGACATGCTCAAGACAGGTGAGGTGACGCTGGTCAACTTCTGGGCCAGCTGGTGCCCGCCCTGCCGCGCTGAGCATCCCAGACTTTTGCAGATGCAGGCCGATGGCATGCAGATCATCGGTGTGAATTTCAAGGATCAGGCGGGCGACGCGCTTTCCTACCTTGCGGATGAGTCGAGCCCGTTCAAAGCCATCGCATTTGATCCCAAGGGGCGCACGGCCATTGAATGGGGCGTCACCGCCCCGCCGGAGACGTTCATCCTGGACGGCGAGGGTGTCGTGTTGTTCCGCTTTGCCGGGCCGCTGGTGGGCAGCGACTATGAACAGCGGTTCGTGCCTGCGCTGGAAGCCGCGCTGGCGAAGTAATTCGGTCGGCCTACAGCTCGCATTGCGCTTCGGCATGCAGCGAAGGGCAGCCTTTTGGGTTGTCGCTAGAGGCGTAGGCCCCGATCACCATCAGCAGCGCCAGAAGTGTCGCCTGATAAATCGTCATGAATGTCAGCTTCATTGTTCCGCCTCTGCACGGCTTCCTCTTGGGTGGAAAGCCTCTCAGATAAATAAACGCCGGGAAGCGCGATTCGTTCGCTCACGGTTTGGTTATTGGCGGAAATCTGCGTAGTGGGCGCGGGTTACAGCCGATAGCCGCCGCAGACGCTCAGCACCTGACCGGTTATCGCACCAGCGGCGTCCGACGCCAGAAACCGCACAGCCTCTGCAATATCCTGCGGAGTCGCAAAGCGACCCAGAGCGATGTCCTTCCTGAAAAGCGCTTCAAGTTCGGGTGGCCGGGGCGCGTCAGGAATGTCGACCGGCCCGGGGGCGACGGCATTGATGCGGATTCCAGCGGGCCCATGCTTTTTTGCGGCCCAGCGGGTCCAGTTCTCAAGCGCGGACTTGCTGGCCGAAAAGCCCGGTGCAGAGAGTGCAGGCAGGCGCGCATTCATGGATGATATCGACACCACACAGCCGCCGCCCGAAAGCTGCGGCAGGCAAGCGTCGAACAGGGCACGGGGAGCGATATAGTTGACTGCCATGCAGTCCGCTTCGTCAACGGATCCCGCGTTGTTCACCAACAGATCAATCCGCCCAAATGCCTCAAGAACCTCGGCAGCCAGATGCGGTGCAGCCTGTGGATCTGTGAAATCCGCGCGGAACGGAGTGAAGCCATCGGGCAAAACGGGCACCGGGCCGCGATGGGATATCGCGACCCGGTGTGTTTGGGACAGTGTGTTTGCAAGGGCGCGCCCGATCTTGCGCGCGCCCCCGGTGATCAGCGCGACAGGTCGCGCGTCGTTCATGCCACCGAAGCGAGGTTACGCAGAACGTAGTGCAGAACGCCGCCGTGTTCGATGTACTCGACCTCGATCGCCGTATCGATCCGGCACTTGATCTGGATCGTCTTCTCGGTGCCATCAGCGAACTTGATCGTGCAAGGCACTTCCTGAAGCGGCTTGACCGTGTCGAGACCGCTGATCGAAACGGTTTCCTCGCCGGTCAGACCTAGTGTCTTGCGCGTGTCACCACCGGTGAATTCGAACGGGATGACGCCCATGCCGACCAGGTTGCTGCGGTGGATACGCTCAAACGATTCAGCGATCACTGCCTTGACGCCCAGCAGGGCCGTGCCCTTGGCTGCCCAGTCGCGGCTGGAACCGGCGCCGTACTGTTCGCCGCCAAAGATCACCAGAGGTGTGCCCTGATCCTGATAGGCCATGGCCGCATCAAAGATCGACGTCTGCTCACCATCCGGTCCCTTGGAATAGCCGCCCTCGACGCCATCCAGCATCTCGTTCTTGATACGGATGTTGGCGAAGGTGCCGCGCATCATGATCTCGTGGTTGCCACGACGCGAGCCATAGGAGTTGAATTCGCGCTGGGGCACCTGACGTTCGATCAGATACTTGCCGGCTGGCGTAGTATCCTTGAACGATCCGGCGGGCGAGATATGGTCGGTGGTGATCATGTCGCCCAGAATTGCCAGCACGCGCGCGTTCTCGAGGTTGGTGATAACGCCCGGCTCTGCCGACATGCCCTGGAAATAGGGCGGGTTCTGAACGTAGGTCGAAGTTGCCGGCCAGTCATAGGTTTCCTGCTGCGGAACCGAAACACCCTGCCACTTTTCATCACCTTTGAAGACGTCGGCATATTTGCTCTGGAACGCTTCGCGGGTCACGGTTTCCTGAACCAGATCGGCGACTTCCTTTGTCGTCGGCCAGATGTCCTTGAGGTAGACGGGGTTGCCGTCCTTGTCATTGCCTAGCGATTCCTTGGTGATGTCGACGTTCATGTCACCGACCAGGGCATAGGCCACGACCAGCGGCGGCGAGGCAAGGTAGTTGGCGCGCACGTCCGGAGAAATCCGGCCTTCGAAGTTGCGGTTGCCCGACAGGACCGAAGTGGCGATCAGATCATTGTCGTTGATGCACTTGGAGATTTCCGGCGCCAGCGGGCCAGAGTTGCCGATGCAGGTTGTGCAGCCATAGCCAACAAGGTTGAAGCCGATGGCGTCCAGATCGTCCTGCAGGTTTGCGGCCTCAAGGTAGGCGGAAACCACCTGCGACCCCGGTGCCAGCGATGTCTTGACCCAAGGCTTGCGCGTCAGACCCTTTTCGCGGGCTTTGCGGGCCACCAGACCGGCGCCGATCATCACATAGGGGTTCGATGTGTTGGTGCACGACGTGATCGACGCGATCACGATGGAACCGTCATGCAACTGGTAGTGGCCGTCTTCCGTGGCGACATAGCCACGGTTGTGATGACCTTCGTCGCCCGGGATATCGGTCGGCTCAGGTGCGCCGCCTTCGCCTTCCCAGCGGAATTCCTCTTTGGGAGTAGCGTCCTTGCCTTCGCGGATACCCTTGACATACTGACCGAACGCTGTCGCGGCGCTGTCCAGTGCGATGTAATCCTGCGGGCGCTTGGGGCCAGAGATGGCGGGCACGATTGTGCCCATGTCCAGTTCCAGGGTGTCGGTGTAAACCGGATCGTAATCCGGACCACGCCAGAAACCGTTTGCCTTGGCATAAGCCTCGACCAGCGCGATACGGGATTCTTCGCGCCCGGTATTCTTGAGGTAACGCAGGGTTTCATCGTCAATCGGGAAGAAGCCACAGGTCGCGCCGTATTCCGGCGCCATGTTGGCGATGGTCGCGCGGTCGGCCAGCGGCAGGTGATCCAGCCCTTCGCCGTAGAATTCGACGAATTTGCTGACAACGCCTTTGGCGCGCAGCATTTCCACGACCTTCAGAACCAGGTCAGTGCCGGTGGTGCCTTCCATCATGCGGCCTGTCAGCTTGAAGCCGATAACCTCGGGGATCAGCATCGAAATCGGCTGACCCAGCATCGCGGCTTCGGCCTCGATCCCGCCAACGCCCCAGCCCAGAACGGCCGCGCCGTTGACCATGGTGGTGTGCGAATCCGTTCCGACCAGCGTGTCGGGATAGGCGACTTCATTCCCGTTCTGGTCCTTGTCGGTCCAGACGGTCTGGGACAGGTATTCCAGGTTCACCTGATGGCAGATGCCGGTGCCCGGCGGCACGACGCGGAAGTTGTTGAACGCGTTCTGGCCCCACTTGAGGAAGGTGTAGCGCTCCATGTTCCGCTCGTATTCGCGGTCGACGTTCATCTGAAAGGCGCGCGGGTTGCCGAATTCATCGATCATGACAGAGTGGTCGATGACCAGATCAACCGGGTTCAGCGGGTTGATCTTTTGCGGGTCGCCACCAAGCGCCTTGATGCCGTCACGCATAGCGGCAAGGTCGACAACTGCGGGAACGCCGGTGAAATCCTGCATCAGCACGCGGGCAGGGCGGTAGGCGATCTCGCGGCTGGATTTTCCGCCGTCCTTTGCCCAGGCGGCAAAGGCCTTGATGTCGTCGACGGTGACGGTTTTGCCGTCTTCGAACCGCAGCATGTTTTCCAAGACGACCTTCAGCGCAACAGGCAGCTTGGAAAAATCCCCCAGACCGGCTTCTTCGGCGGCTGGGATCGAATAATAGCTAAATGACGTGCCGTTGACGCTAAGCGTCTTGCGCGTCTTGGCGGTGTCCTGTCCGACGGAAATGGGCATGGGGGTCTCCCTGTGAGGTACGAATGGATTTCGTTGGGTCTGTTACGCTATCTGCCCCATGCCTGACGTGCGATCAAGGGGGGTGCGACAATTTATGTATACCATTGCACACAATGGCCGGATGAAAGCAGATCCGACAGCTCCGGCCAAATCCTTGGGCGTTACCGGTTAATAAAATGGCCTTATAAACTACCTCTCGCAAAACCTTGATTGGTATTTCAGGTGGTGTTCGGTAACCCTCCCGCAACCAAAGATCAGGATCGGAACCGCGATGCGTCATCTTCTAAGTTGCTTTACAGGGGTGTTGATATTCTGCGCCGGTTCAGTCTTTGCACAGCAAAGCCCTGTGGTGGTTGAACTTTATACCTCTCAGGGGTGTTCGTCATGTCCGACGGCCGATGCGTTGCTGGCCGAGCTTTCCGCGCGCGACGATGTCATCCCGCTGGCGCTTCATGTCGATTATTGGGACTATATCGGGTGGAAGGATAGATATGCCATTCCGGCCTTTACAGCGCGTCAGAAGGGTTACGCCGCTGCGTTGGGCAACCGCTCGATTTACACACCGCAGATGATCGTGAACGGAAAACACGACGCGGTGGGCAACCGACCCAAGGATGTGGCTGCGTTGATCAAGGCTCATAAGGCGGTGCCAACGGCCGTGACTTTGGAAATTTCGCGCAACGGTGGCATGCTGAACATCCGGGCAAGCAGCGTCAGGAACGTTGGCCCGACGGAGATCGAGCTGGTGCGCTACATCCCGCAGGAATCGGTTGTGATAAAGCGCGGCGAAAACGCTGGGCGCACGCTTCCCTACTCGCATATCGTCACGGACTGGAATGTCATCGGCCAATGGAACGGGCAGGGCAGCTTTTCCACCACCGCCCGGGTCACAGGCAACGCGCCCGTCGTCGTGCTGGTGCAGGGTTCGAATTACGGCCCAATCTTCGCCGCTGCGCGCTTGCGCTGACGGCGCGGTTTCCAGCGGCGGTGGATCCAGAACCACTGTTTGGGATGGGCGCGGATCCGCTCTTCTAGCTTTGCGGTGGCCGCGCGCATCATTTCAACCGGATCGCCGTGAGGAATGGGGGCGTCGAACTCGGCTTTGAAACTGCAGCCATCGGGCTGGCGGATACCAAAGAATGGCACCATCAGCGCCCCGGTGCGCAGGGCAATGTCGGCGGTTGATGTCAGGGGCAGCGCGGGCTGACCCATAAAGTCGATCGGTGTGCCCGCGCTGTCATAGACATCAAACAGCAGCTGCGCCATGCCGCCCTCCCTGATGTGGAGCAGCAGGCCCGTGATGCCGCGCCGACCTTGTTCGAACACCGGGCCGGAGAGACGATGCATGTTCCTCGCATAGTGGTCATTGAAGAACGGGTTGGACATGGGGCGGTAAAGGCCGCCAATTTCGAACCCGCAGGCGGCCAGCGCTGCGCGCGGCGCTTCAAAGTTTCCAAAATGCCCGGTGACGGACAGAACGGGACGGCCTTCGGCGCGGGCATTTTAGACTGCGGTCAACCCTTCGCCCGATACCGTTAGGGTCCGCATTCCGTCACGCAGGCCGACCAACTCGTAATTCTCGATATTCGTGCGTCGGCATTTTCAGCAACAGCATCGGCTATGCGCTTTTTTCGTCTTCGGGCATATCCGGCCAGAAATGGGTCAGATTTTCGACCGCGCGCGCCCGATATCCGCTGAGTGGCGCCACGATACGTGCCACAAACCGCCCCATCAGCCACAGGCGTAGGTGTAACGGCAGACGCAGCATCCGCCGGATCACCACCCGCGCGCCCGGTCGGCGATCCAGTCGGACCAGTTGCCGACTATCCGCTCTTCTGGGCTTGTCCGGCTCACTCGACGCTCCTGCACAACCCTGGCCAAGAATTAGGCCGGAGGCTCGCAGTTCACAACCCTGCCACCAGATCACTCCTCCGCAGCGGAATCTTCGGCTTCATCGGGGCTGAGCAATTCGATCTCGCCCGAGGCGATAAGGTCGCGGATTGCTGCAACAACGGAGTTCATCGCATCTTCGGCCACCTTGAGCTTTACCTTACCTTTTTCTGCCGCTTCGTCGCGTAGCGACTGAGCCATGCGTTTGGACATGTTGTTCAGCAGGAATTCACAGGCGGCATTTTCTTCGTTGGTGCGCGACCCGGCGATGGCAGTGACCAGAACGGTGGCCTCTACGTCGCGGGTGACCTTGGGCACGTCAATGGCGTTAAGCCGTGCTGGGATGTTCTGGAAGGTAAAGATCGCCCTGCGCACTGCTTCAGCAAAGTCGCTGTCAGTTTCATCAAGGCCTTCGAGGACGTCGTCACGGATGTCGGCGGCGGAATAGTTCAGGATTGCCCCGACACGTTCCACCGGCGCAGAGGAGAAGGCGCGCGGCGGTTCAGCATCCATCTGACTGGCGAGACTGAGGCCGATACGGTCCACCGCTTCGGGGGTGACCCCGGCCGTCATGGACACCGCATAAGTTATACGCCGCGCCTTGACTCCGGGCAGTCGCCCGAGCAGCGCTGCGGCCTTTGTCACGTCGATCTTGGACAACATGACGGCCGCAACTTCGGTGCTTTCGGACAGGACAATGCGTTCCAGCCAGTCCAGATCCTGTGTGCTGATCCGAACCCATGGATCGCCTGCCTGACGAACACCCGCTTCCTTGCGCAGGCGGGCGGCGGTGACCGCGCTGATCTTGCCATCAAGGGCTGAAAGCGCACCAGCGATATTTCCTGGGAACGAAATGCCGACGGCCTCGAGCTCATCCGCGAATTCCTGCACCACCTGCGTCAGGGTGTCCCGGTCGACATAGCGCATGGCACCCAGTTGCTGTGTCAGCTGTTCCTGCATGTTTTCAGGAAGCGATGATAGCGGTACGTCGGCGCCTTCATTCAGGATGAACTGCACGATGATAGCAGCCTTGACCTTGCGTGTCAGAATCGGCTTACCGCCGGGTGGTGCGAGGGCGGCAAGGGGGGTGAGGCTGTTCATGAAACGCTCCGTTGGACCTTGGCCAAGGGCTAGCGCATCTCGGTTAATATAGGTTGCAGTTATTACCTAAAAATCTGTCTAATTTCCAATAATATCTGTGGTGAGAGTGTCCCCGGAAGCGTCGTCTGGAGAAGCAACCGGCTTTTGAAGCACGCGGTGAGAAACGGTTGTTTCAGGCTGTGGGGCAGACAAAAAGGCGATATCGGTCTCTGGGCGGGACCCTGTGCCCCGCCCAGACGCGCTGTCAGTCTTTGCCGAATACGCGGGCAAAGATAGTTTCCACGTGTTTTGTATGATAGCCGAGATCGAATTTTTCCTCGATCTGTGCGGGGCTCAGGGCTGCCGTCACTTCGGGGTCGGCGAGCAGTTCCGTCTTGAAGTCCGCGCCTTGTTCCCAGACCTTCATGGCGTTGCGCTGCACGAGCTTATAGCTGTCCTCGCGGCTCACTCCGGCTTGGGTCAGCGCCAGCAACACCCTTTGCGACATCACGAGGCCGCGGAACTTGTTCATGTTCGCCAGCATGTTGTCGGGATAGATCACCAGCTTTTCCACGACACCGGCCAGCCGGTTCAGCGCAAAATCCAGCGTGATGGTGGTGTCCGGGCCGATCGTGCGTTCCACCGAAGAATGCGAAATGTCGCGTTCGTGCCAGAGCGCCACGTTCTCCATCGCCGGAACCACCGACATCCGCACCAGACGGGCAAGCCCGGTCAGGTTCTCGGTGAGCACCGGGTTGCGCTTGTGCGGCATGGCGGAGGAGCCCTTTTGCCCCGCCGAGAAGAACTCTTCGGCTTCCAGAACCTCGGTGCGCTGCATGTGGCGGATCTCGGTGGCGACGTTTTCGATGCTTGATGCGATCACACCCAGCGTGGCAAAAAACATCGCGTGGCGGTCGCGTGGGATGACCTGTGTGCTGATCGGTTCGGGACGCAGGCCAAGCTTTTCGCAGACATGTTCCTCGACTGCCGGGTCGATGTTGGCAAAGGTGCCGACCGCGCCGGAAATGGCGCCGGTGGCGATTTCCCACTTGGCCTTTTCCAGACGGTTCTTGTTGCGATCCATTTCGGCGTAGAACCGGGCAAAGGTCAGGCCCATCGTCGTCGGTTCGGCATGAATGCCATGGGACCGGCCGATGCGGATGGTGTCCTTATGCTCAAGTGCGCGGGTTTTGAGCGCGGTCATAACACGGTCGACGCCTGCCAGAAGGATGTCCGTTGCGCGTACAAGCTGGACGTTGAACGTTGTGTCGAGCACGTCCGAGGAGGTCATGCCCTGATGCACGAAACGCGCCTCGGTCGAACCGATGTGTTCCGACAGGTGGGTCAGGAAGGCGATGACGTCATGTTTGGTGACAGCTTCGATTTCGTCAATGCGTGCAACGTCGAATTCAACGTCTTTGGCTTTCCAGACGGCGTCCGCGCTTTCCTGTGGGATCACGCCAAGCTTTGCCTGCGCGTCGCAGGCATGTGCCTCGATCTCGTACCAGATGCGGAACTTGGTGGCAGGTTCCCAGATGGCGACCATTTCGGGGCGTGAATAACGGGGGATCATCGGCGCGGATCCTTTCGTGGCTTGTGAGGATGTTGAGCGCGGTCATAGACTGCGCCTGCCGCAGCGACAAGGGTGGTGGATAATTGTGGCGTCGGGCGAAGTGTGTTTGTGCAGGGCAGTGAAGCAGTCAAGCGGCAGGGTACGCCAACAAAATAGCGATGCACGCGCGGCCGCGTCGGTGCGGGAAAGAGGATACGGATGGTCTGTTGTAACGTGGTATTCGACCGAACCCCGGAGAGACCAGGGTGAAACCCGCCGACCTGCACGATTTTGTCGGCCACTGGAGCCTGCGGCGCGATATCGATGATCGCAGGGCCGGTCAGGCGGCGATTGCCACCGGGCAGGCGGTCCTGTCGCCGGGGCCGCAGGGGCTGGTCTATGACGAGGAGATCATCCTGCAACTTCCGGGGCAGAAACCGCTGGAGGGGCGACGGCGCTACCTGTGGCGGGCGGTGACCGACGGAATCGCGGTCTGTTTTGATGATGGGCGCAGCTTTCATACCATCGCCCTTGGGACGGCCGCGCCAGACGACGCGCACTGGTGCGACCCCGACCATTATGAAGTGACCTATGACTTTGCCGGTTGGCCGTGCTGGCGCAGTGTCTGGACGGTATCCGGCCCGCGCAAGTCCTACAGAATGGAGACGGCATATGCGCCGCTGACCGTGACTTAACACTGCTTAGCACTTGCAGCATTTCAGGTCATCAGGCAGAAAAGCGCGTAACAGGGATTTGAAACTAGGGGAGACAGAGATGGATTTGGCACTGAAGCGTAACGTACTGGTCGACACGTTCGGCGCAACCGAAGGGCTGGGGCTGCGGATCAAGCAGGCCGCTCTGGTGGTCGCGGGGATCGCCGTTCTGGCTGTCGCAGCAAAGATCAAGGTGCCGGTTCCCGGCTCGCCTGTGATGATCAGCATGGGCACTTTTGCCGTGCTGACCGTTGGCGCGGCTTACGGTGCGCGTCTTGGTCTGGTGACGATGCTGGGCTGGATGCTGATCGGGATGCTGGGTTTTGATGTGTTCCAGAACTCTACCGCCGATCTGAACGGCATCAGCTACATGATGGGTGGCACTGGCGGCTATCTTGTGGGTTATGTGCTGGCGACGCTGGCACTTGGCGTACTCGCACGGGCCGGATGGGACCGGTCGGCGCCGAAGATGGCCGGCGCGATGCTGCTGGGGAACGTGCTGATCTACGTGCCGGGCCTGATCTGGCTGGGTATGCTTTATGGCTGGGACAAGCCGATCCTGCAGTGGGGCCTGACACCGTTCCTGCTGGGGGATGCGGTTAAACTCGGGCTTGCGGCGCTGCTGCTGCCTGCGCTCTGGAAGCTGGTCGGCCGCGCACGCGGCTGATCCTTTCGCAGTCTTGATCCTATTGTGAGGCGCAGAGCGATGCTCTGCGCCTCACTCGTTTTTGGCGCCTGTGGTCGCGTGAGCCGGTTCGCCAGCGCTGTGCGCCTGTTCCTTTTGGAGCCTAGCGTATTTGGAACGAGAAGAGGCGGGTAGAGGTCATAGCAATTCGGTTTCGACCCGTGCCCCAGCTTCAAGAGTACGGTGCACCGGGCATTTATCGGCGATTTCCAACAGGCGTTGCCGCTGCGCCGCATCAAGCGGCCCGTCGAGCGTGATACGGCGGCGAAAAAGGTCGATCTGCGTATCGGTGCTGGGGCTGGCATCCTGAGCATGCACCTTGTCATGGGACACTTCTACCCGCACATTCTTTAGCGGCCAGCCCTTGCGCCGGGCATACATCCGTATGGTCATGGAGGTGCAGGCGCCAAGCCCCGCAGCGACGAAGCCATAGGGCGACATGCCGCGATTGGTGCCGCCATAGGCCAGCGGTTCGTCGGCCAGAGCGTGGTGATAGGGGCCGGACTGCACATCCTGCAGAAAACCGTCAGCATCGGCTTCAGAAACGCGCACTACGCCTTCGGGGGCGCCGATTGGGGGGGCAGGGTGGTTCAGCTCAAGATAGCGACCAGCCCAGGCTGCGATCACGGTGGCGGCATATTCCGCATCCTTCGGATCGCTGATCAGGTGGTCAGCATCGTCCAGGGTAACAAAGCTTTTTGGGTGTTTGGCGGCGGTGAACAACTGTGCGGCGTTGGAAATATCGACCGTTTTGTCGCATGGCGCGTGCAGCACCAGCAGCGCCTTTTTCAGATGTGCAACGATGGGTTCCAGACGTGTCGCTGCTACGTCGCTGATGTAGGCATCGCTGACGCCAAGGGCGCGCCCGCCCAGATCTATCAGTGCATGGCCTTTGTTGCCTCTCGCATCCAATGCGCCGCCGAAATTCTGGCAGAGATCACCCGGATCGAAAGGCGTGCCAATTGTCACGACTGCTCTGGAGGAGGCAATGTCAGGTGCGGCGCGAAGGATCGCGGCACCGCCAAGCGAATGGCCGATCAGCAGCCTTGGCGCCATGCCACGTTTTCCCAGCACGGCGGCGGCGGCACATAGATCCCCGACGTTGGGAGTGAAGGTGGTATGCGCGAATTCCCCCTGCGCATGGCCCATCCCGGTGAAGTCGAACCTCAGCACGGCGATGCCCATGGCCGCCAACCGTTGGGAGATGCGGTGCGCGGCCGGGATATCCCTGGAGCATGTGAAACAATGCGCGAACAGCGCCGTGGCAAGAAGTGGTCCGTCCGGCAGGTCTAGGCGCGCCGACAGAAGGGCACCGGAGTGACCGGGGAAGGTTAGGCGTTCGGTCGGCATTAAATGTCCTTGGAGAAGGGGTAGTGGGGCGCGGTTGTTTGACCCTGTCTGTGTTGGGTTACACAGTGTGGGTTAGCGGGCAGCGCTGCAAGGATTGTGTCGCCTCCGTCACCGGAAGGTGAGCCGGTCGGTACGAATGGTGAATGATGTAGCTGGGACCGTGGGCAAGTTGTTTGGGTCACAGGGGGGGATGACGCAAAAAAAACAGCTGTCGCGCAGAGTGGAATATTTCCCTTGTAATGCAGGCAGGCTCCAACGAGTGTTAACCATTCGTAAACGGCTCTCGAAGTGATTTATGACACGTGCACCATGGCTCATCTGTCTGCTCTTGATCGCACAGCCGTGTTGGGGCGACGCGGAGAAAACCTTTGCAGAGCGGGTGAACGCGCTCCGCCTTGCGCAGGCGTTCGATTGCCGGGATGTCAGCTGCAAGCGTCTGAGTTCCTGCGCCGAGGCTTGCTTCAAGCTGCTGCAATGCGGGCAGAGCAAACGCGATGGGGACCATGACGGAATCCCCTGCGAAAATCTCTGCTCCAGCCGTTGCTAAAGCTTCTTCGGGGCTCCGGAAAAGCGGCGTCGTGCGCAGGCGACGACGACAACGCCGCCGATCATTGGATCACCCCCTGCGGCGGCGTCCACCGGAACGACGGCCACCAGCCCCGCCGTCAGCGGCATTCGGGTCGCGGTTGAACATGATCCACTGCGCGCCGGATGGGTCATTGTCGGTCAGGAAGTTGGCGGCGCGGATTGCCTCCATCTCCTTGCCGGGGCGCGGCATTGTGCTGCCAATCCCGAACATCTGGCAGAACGCCTCGTCATCCATGTCCGGGGGCAGCATGATGCCTGCCGCCTCGACCGCCGCGCGCTTTTCGGCAATCTTTGAAGCGCCGATAGGCAGGCCGACCGGGTTCATGATGGCGCTGGTCATCCCCGCCGCCATCGCCATCGGCAGAAAGGCGTTGTTGATGCCGTGCCGGTTGGGCAATCCAAAGCTGATGTTGGAGGCACCGCAAGTGGTGTTCACGCCCAGCTCCTCGCGCAGGCGGCGAACCAGAGCAAAGACCTGCAGGCCGGCCGTTCCCATCGCGCCGATCGGCATCACCAACGGGT
The DNA here is from genome assembly GCF_900188035.1 of Puniceibacterium sediminis. GTDB lineage: Bacteria > Pseudomonadota > Alphaproteobacteria > Rhodobacterales > Rhodobacteraceae > Puniceibacterium > Puniceibacterium sediminis. Next base: position 357,009 of record NZ_FZNN01000001.1, read on the forward strand.
CGACCACGATATCATGAGCCGGAATGCCGAAATCAGCAGCGCGCTGAACGATCTTTTTGGCCACGGCAAAGCGGACATCCGGGTCCTCGGAAATTCCGGTGTCGTCGTTGCTGATCGCCACCACCGGCACATTGTATTTCTTGACCAGCGGCAGGACGAGTTCCAGCCGCTCTTCCTCACCGGTGACCGAATTCAGCAGCGGGCGACCCTCGCATGCCTCGAGTCCTGCCTCGAGCGCGCCGGGAACCGAGCTGTCAATGCACAAGGGGACATCGACAACGGCCTGAACCCGCCGGATCAGTTCGGGCATCAGCATCGGTTCGACGAAGTTGTTGTCGGCATAACGCGGATCTTCGGCCATCTTGTTGGAAAACACCGCGCCCGAATTCACGTCCAGCATCGTCGCACCACAGGCGACCTGCGCAATCGCGTCGGCCTCAACCCGCGAAAAATCGTCCTGTTCCAGTTCGGCGGCAAGGATCTTGCGACCTGTCGGATTGATTCTTTCGCCGATCACGCAGAATGGCTGATCAAAGCCGATGATGGCGGTCTTGGTCTTGGATTCGACAATGGTGCGGGTCATGCAGGTCATGCTCCTTGGGATGGTATGCGCCGGGAAAGAAGCTCCGGCAGGATAGGATCTGTGAAATCCGCGATGGTGATCTGGGCACCGGCGTCGCGCAGGGCGGAGTCGGACAGGGACGAGCGGATGCCGACGGCGTAGGCCCCCGCTGCCCGGGCAGAGCGCAGCCCCGAGGGGCTATCCTCAAAGGCGATGCAGTCGGCCGGTGCAACACATAGTCGCTCCATCGCGGCGCTGTAGGGGGCCGGGTCGGGTTTGCCCCGATCGCATTCATCGCCGATGATGCGCAGGGGCAGGCGTTCTGCCAGTCCAATGGCCGCAAGCATTGCTTCCGCATTGTCGCGCGGTGCATTGGTGACGACAGCCATGGGCCAGCCTGCGGCCTCGGCCCGGTCCAGCAGCGACAGAAGGCCCGGCATCGGTTCAGCAGAAGCGCCAAGGCGGGTGCGAAATGCAAGTTCTTTGGCATCGCTCATGGCCTGGGGAACTTCCTGCGGGAAATGTTCGGCAAAGATGTCGAGGTTATGCCGCCCGTGGATGTTGCGCAGGTAAAATCCGTCATCGAAATCACGACCGTGCTCCGCAAACAACTCGGCAAAAACGGCCTCGTGCAGGGGATCGGTATGCAGTAGCGTCCCGTCCAGGTCGAATAGCAATGCCAAAGTCATAGAGTTCCGATCCGTGCCATATAAACGCCTTAGCCGTTGTGGGCAGCAGGTACCCCGGCGGCACCCCCATTGGCAATTGCCCATTCCGCATTGGCCGTGATCCCACCCAGTGGAAAGAAATGCACATGTTCGATATTGCTGTCCGGATGCGCGGCCTTGTGTGCGGCAAGTCGGGACAGCACCTCCGTCGGCTCATAGGGCAGCAGCAGTTTGGTCACATCCATCGCGCGTTTCTGCAACACCTTCAGCGACGGTCCAACACCGCAGGCGATGGCAAACCTGATCAGGGTCTGGAGCTTGGCCGGGCCGGCGATGCCGATGTGAATTGGCAGCGTGATGCCCTCATCGCGCAGCCTCTTTTCCCAGGCGATGATCGGGTCGGCGTCGAAACAGAACTGCGTGGCAAGCGCCATCTGCGCATCCGTGCGGTCCGAGAACGCCTGCTTCCAGCGCAGCGCATCCATTACCGCGCGGTCGCCGCCATCAGGGTCGATGTCGCGGCTGCCCTCGGGGTGGCCCGCAACATGCAGACGCGTGAACCCGGCAGCATCGAACAGGCCGGTTTCCAGCAGTTGCATGGAATTCTCGAAATCACCTTGCGGGCTGGAAACGCCGCCCGCCAGTAGCAGGCCCTGACGCACGTCCGCTTCGCCCTGATAGCGGGCAATCCAGTCGGCGAGCGTGGCACGGTCCTTGATGATGCGCGCCGGAAAATGCGGCATGACGATATAGCCGTCAGTGTTGAGACGCCTGGCGGTCGCGACCATATCCTCGATCGGGGTGCCGTCGATATGGGCGATGTAAACCCGGGTGCCCTTGGGCAGCAGCGCGCGGAAATCGACGACCTTTTCGGCTGTGCGTGGCATCACCTCAATGGAATAGCCCTGCAGAAAGCTTTCGATCTGGCCATTTGAAGCAACGGCATCAGGATCACGTTTCTTGAAGTTGAACAATGCCATCACGGCCTCCATCAATCGCAAGGCGCTCAGGCCCATCCGTTGTTTGCGATCAGTGCCTTGATACGGTCCTGATCATATTCCGCCTCAAGCCGTGCGGCTTCGGCGTTCGCGATATCCGAGGGCACGCCCTCGACCGGGTAGGGGGCGGCTTTGCGCCATTCAGCAAGGTATTCGTCCGTACCCGCAGCACCAGTCTTCATCGCGGCGCGGTCGATTGCCTGTTCAAAGCGCTCAGGCAACTGCACCTTGGCGCCTGAACGGCCCCGGCCGACGATGACCTGGGCCGGAATGTCGCGCCAGAAAACGATGGTGACGTCGGGCATGGATGATTCCCCTTGTTCCGGTATGGCCTGTGTAGCGCCGGGTCGACGCGGCACGGGGGCGGATTTCGACAGATGCGGCGCATTCCGCGACGCTGCGTGACTTTGGCGACCTTAGGGCACTTGACTGGGCGGCACCACCGCGACGGGTTGGAAAAGCATTCACGGCCAAGATGAACGAAATTCATCCTGGCATAGTCAATCCTCCGCGAAGTGCGATGCGCGTTCCCTCATATCGGAGGGCACCACCTTTTATGCCACTGGGACACGCCTTTTTGATCCGGATCGCCAAGAAACTTGCAGGTCCGCGCGCGCCTGCGTATCCTGACAGCAACTTGTATATCGGAAGGCGCATAAATGATGGCGCCAGAGCGTCCCATGGGTGCGGGCGCATTCCCGAAACCGGTCGAGAGCCCCGCGCCCGACAAACCGGATCCTGCCGAGCTGTATGCCGCGCTGGATCTGGGAACGAACAGTTGCCGCATGCTGATTGCCCAGCCAAAGGGCAGCCAGTTCCATGTCGTCGACAGCTTTTCCAAATCCGTCCAGCTCGGAGCGGGACTTGAGAAAAGCGGCCGCCTGAGCCGTGCCTCTATGGGGCGTACGGTGGCGGCACTGAAGGTGTGTCAGCAGAAGATCAGCCGCCACAACGTCAAACGCATGCGCCTTGTCGCGACCGAGGCCTGTCGGCGGGCGGTCAATTCGCGTGATTTCATCCGGCAGGTGCAGCGCGAGGCAGGGCTGACCCTGGAGATCATCCAGCCCGAGGAGGAGGCGCGGCTTGCCGTGATTTCCTGTGCACCGCTGGTTTCGACCAAGACGGAGCAATTGTTGGTGGTGGATATCGGCGGCGGGTCGACGGAACTGGTCTGGATCGATCTGTCTTCGGTGCCCAATGCCGAACGTCCCCGGGCGATCATGCGGCTGCACGCCGGTTTTCATCAGATCGACAGCCCGTTTCCCGCTGCAAAGGTGGTGGACTGGATATCGGTCCCGCTGGGAGTGGCGACACTGCGGGATCAGTTTTCTGATGTGGACGACGATGCGGCGCGTTATGCGCTGATGTCGTGGTATTTCGAAGAAAACCTCGCGGAGTTCGCGCCCTATAAAGATGAGCAAACCCGCGAGGGATTTCAGATCGTCGGTACCAGCGGCACGGTCACCACGGTTGCCGCATCGCATCTTGGCTTGCGCCGTTATGACCGCACCAAGGTGGATGGCCTGCGCATGACCAGCGATCAGATCGAGACGGTGATCAACGGATATCTCGAACTCGGCCCGGCCGGGCGACGCCGTGATCCGCGCATCGGGCAGGATCGGCAGGCGCTGATTATGTCTGGGGCTGCGATCTTGCAGGCGCTGTTGCGTTGCTGGCCGACTGATCGGTTGTCCGTCGCCGACCGCGGCCTGCGCGAAGGGCTGCTTTATGCGCAGATGACTGCGGATGGCGTGCTGGAAGAAGGGCCCTACTAGCCCTTGCAGGTTGGGTCGCAAGCGCCTAGCTGGAGGCCTTGGCGCGGACGGCAGGGGCCGGATTTGCGTATTTGACAAGAGAAGAAGCGGAAAGTCATGGCCAAGGAACCCACCGGCAAGAACACCTCCGGACGCGGGCAACGCGAGCTGAAGGTCAAGGTCAAGACCGCCCGCGGGCGCAAACTCAGCTCGACCCGCTGGTTGCAGCGCCAGTTGAACGACCCCTATGTGAAACGCGCCCAGGCCGAAGGTTATCGCGGGCGGGCGGCCTTCAAGATCCTGGAACTGGACGAAAAATTTCGCTTTCTGGTGCCTGGTGCGCGTATCGTCGACCTGGGCTGTGCGCCCGGTGGATGGTGCCAGGTTGCCGCGAAACGGACGAATGCTCTGGGCGAAAAAAGCGGCAAGGCCGTCGGATTCGTTCTGGGTGTGGATCTTCAGGAAGTCGATCAGATCCCCGGGGTCGAGCTGCATGTGCTGGATTTTCTTGCCGAAGGCGCGGACGATCAGGTCAAGGATTGGCTGGGCGGCAAGGCGGATGTGGTGATGTCGGACATGGCTGCGGCCTCTTCCGGGCACAAGCAGACCGACCACCTGAGAATTATTTCGTTGTGCGAGGCGGCCGCGTATTTCGCCTTTGACGTGCTAGAGGACGGCGGCACTTTTGTGGCCAAGGTCCTGGCAGGCGGGGCAGAAGGTGAGTTGCAGAAACTACTCAAGCAGCGCTTTGCCAAGGTTGCAAACGTCAAGCCGCCTGCGTCACGAGCTGACAGCTCCGAGAAATTTGTCGTTGCCACCGGATTTCGCGGCGCTTTGCCAGAGGCTGCTGATCCGTCCGCCTAAAATTGCAGTGACTCGGCGGCGCGGGCCTGCATCTGCCGTGCGAGCGCGGGCGAGAGGACACGGTATTCCTCTTCCTGATCCAGCTGGACGTCCTGTGCGCGCCTTGGCAGTGGTCCGCGAGGTGCGGTCCGTCGCAAACTGGGTTGTTGTCCAAGTGTCTCTGCGGCGGAGTGTACCAAATAGGGATAGCTGCGCATCTTGAACCCTTTCCAAACGGCGGCGTGCCGGGATGGCACAGGGTCCGTATGCCCGGGAAATGAGGCGAATTTGGCCCGTCATTGTGCCTTTGGCATGTTCAACTGGCGTCGCAGCGTCTGGGGCGATGCGCCAAACCGAAGCCGGAAGGCGCGGGTCAGCGCGGTTGGATCCTCATAGCCGCAGCGCAGCGCGATTTCGGACACCGGAAGTACCGAGGATTCGACCAACTGTCGCGCGGCTGACAACCGCAGATGCCGGTAGAGCGCCCCCGGCGTCAGGTTCAATGCCGCCTGACAGCGCCGCGCCAGCGTCCGGGGCGTGGTGCCAAGCGTGCGCGCCAGATCTTCCTGCGGCAGCGGAGCTTCTAGCCGTGCCCGCATCAGGGCTGTGGCCCGACTGACCAGCGGATCACCCCGCCGCGACGGGCTTTGGGGTGAGGGGCGTTCGGTCAGAAACAGCCCGTCCACATCCAGAGCAATCGCAGGGCCAAGATCGTCGCGGATCATCGCGCGGGTCATGTCAAAGGCTGCCATCGCCCCGGCGCAGGTCACCCGGTCCCCGTCTTGTAAGTGCGACTCGTGCTCTACCGTCACATCCAGAAACCGTTCTGCAAAGGCTTCGGCCAGATCCCAGTGGATCGTTGCGCGCCTGTCTGTCAGCAGTCCGGCCCCAGCCATCAGCCATGCCCCGGCGTCCAGCCCCACCACCTGACCGGCGCGCTGGCCCGCGCGAGCCAGGGCGCGGCGGGTGGCTGGACTGTCGTGGCCCAGGTGGTCGTAGCTCGCCATGACAAAAAGCCGGTCAACCGCCCCCATTTCCGCCAGTGCGGCATCGGGCAGCACCGGCAGGCCAGAGCTTGTCCGCACCGGTCCACCATCCAGCGTGGCAAAGCGCCAGCGATAGGCGGGATGTGGCACGAATCCGTTGGCGGCCCGCATCGGTTCAAGACAATTGGCCAGACAAAGGTTTGAAAACCGCCCGAACAGCAGAAAGGTGATCTTGATCGGGGTTTGTGTCGCTTTGCGCATGCCTTTGGCTTTTACTGCATGGTGTGGGGCCGCGCCAGCGGCAAAGCTGGTGGCAGAAACAGGAGTGTCCGATGCCGTTGAGTATGAGCCAAGAGGTCTTTATCACCTGCGCGGTCACAGGGTCGGGTGCCACCCAGGACCGCAGTCCGCATGTCCCCCGCTCACCACAGCAGATCGCAGAAAGCGCCATTGACGCGGCCAAGGCTGGCGCTGCCATCGTCCATTGCCACGTCCGCGATCCGGAAACCGGGGCGCCTTCGCGCCGCCTCGATCTTTACCGCGAAGTGACCGAGCGAATTCGCGACAGCGGCACGGATGTGGTGCTGAACCTCACCGCTGGGATGGGCGGCGACATCACCTTTGGTCCTGTCGATGCCCCATTGCCGGTGAACGCGGCTGGTACGGACATGATTGGTGCCGCGGAACGGGTTGCCCATGTTGCGGAATGTCTACCGGAATTATGCACACTCGATTGCGGAACGATGAACTTTGCCGAAGCCGATTATGTGATGACCAACACGCCCGGAATGCTGCGCGCCATGGGGCGGATGATGACTGACCTTGGCGTCAAGCCAGAGATCGAAGCCTTTGATACCGGCCACCTCTGGTTCGCCAAGCAGCTTGTGGAAGAGGGCATTCTGGATGGTCCCGCGCTTGTCCAGCTTTGCATGGGGGTGCCCTGGGGCGCGCCGGATGATCTGAACACCTTCATGGCGATGGTGAACAACGTACCGAAAGACTGGACCTTTTCCGCCTTTGCCCTGGGTCGTCACCAAATGGCCTATACTGCCGCCACCGTGCTGGCCGGCGGCCATGTCCGCGTCGGGCTTGAGGATAATCTTTGGCTTGGCAAAGGTGAGCTTGCCGCCAATGCGCAGCTGGTGGAACGGGCGGCCGGGATCGTTGAGCGTATGGGCGCCCGCGTGATGACCCCTGCGCAGGTTCGTGCCAAGCTGGGCTTGACGAAACGAGCCCCGGTGGCGCGTTGAGGTTTCTGGCCCTGGTTCTTCTCCTTGCGGGATGCGCGGCCTCTCCGGCAAAGGACACGGCTGTGCCTCTGCGCAATCCATCGACGCTGGTTGCTTCTCAGGTCGATGTGACCACCGCGCGGCTGTCCGGTGACTGGGTTGTGGTGCAGGGCGCGGGGCTGCCCGTGGGCACACAGGTCCGCATAGCTTCGGACCAAATGCGCACCATGACCCCAACGCAGACTTTGGTCACCTCTTTCGTAGCCAGAGGGCAGGGGCGTTATGAGACCGAGGATGGTCCGCTCTGGGTCCATTGGCTCGACGGCGGCAACAGGACGGCGGCGATCGGCGATCCCGCAGGCAATCGCGTCTGGATCATGGACCGCACGAGTGCAAGCAGCCCTGACCGGATACAGGCAGCGCGCGAGATCCTCGATTGGTACGGCTACGACCTGACCCGGCTGGACAGACAATGAGGCGCGTTCTGATCACCGGAGGCGGGGCTGGGCTTGGCCGCGCCATGGCCGAGGCATTTGTCGCCGCCGGGGATCAAGTTGCCCTTTGCGATGCTGATGCGGGCGCTGTTGCCGCCGCCGCCAAGGCGATGCCGGGCCAGATTATCGCCCATGTTGATGTGACGGACGAAGACGGCATGATCGCCTTTCTGGACCGGGTCGAAGCTGAATGGGGCGGCGTCGATGTGGTCTGTGCCAATGCCGGGACTGGTGGGCCTGTCGGGCGGATAGAAGACCTTGACTATGCCGCGTGGAAGGCCTGCCTAGACGTGAACCTGTGTGGGACGTTCCTGACCTGTCGCTGGGCCGCCCGGGTTATGCGGGCGCAGGGCGCGGGGCTCATCGTGATCACATCCTCAACCGCCGGCCTCTTCGGCTATCCTCTGCGCTCGCCCTATGCCACTGCGAAATGGGGTCTTGTCGGCCTGACGAAAACCCTCGCGATGGAACTTGGCCCCGCAGGTGTGCGCGTCAACGCCATTTGCCCGGGCGCTGTAACCGGCGACCGGATGGATCATGTCGTCGCGATGGAATCTGCCGCCTCTGGCCTCAGTCCCGAAGACGTCCGCGCACAGTATGTCCAAGGCGTTTCCTTGCGCAGCTGGGTTTCGCCCGAGGACGTGGCCGACACGATTCTATACCTTGCCTCGCCGCAGGCGAGAATGATTTCCGGCCAGATCCTGGCCATAGACGGACATACGGAGACCTTGGTACCATGAAGACAGCAGCGATCATCGGAGGTGGCGTTATTGGCGGCGGCTGGGCCGCGCGATTTGCGCTCATGGGCTGGGACGTACGGATCTTCGATACGGATCCCGAGGCGGAACGCAAGATTGGTGAGGTCATGGCCAATGGCCGCCGCACCCTGCCAATGCTTTACGATACACAGATGCCACCCTGTGGCGCGATCAGCTATCACGCGACAGTCGCCGAGGCGGTGAAGGGCGCGCAGTGGATTCAGGAATCCGTGCCGGAACGGCTATCCATCAAGAATGCGGTGTTTGCCGAAATCGCGCAAAACGCTGATGCTGACGCCCTGATAGGCTCTTCAACATCGGGCTATAAGCCTTCGGAACTGCAGGAAAATCAAGGATCATTTGCATCTCGAATAATGGTCGCGCATCCGTTCAACCCCGTTTACCTCTTGCCGCTGGTAGAACTCGTCCCTAGCTCGAAGAACCCTCCGGAATATGTTGAAAAGGCAAAGGAAATACTGACATCCATCGGGATGTATCCGTTGCATGTCCGCTCCGAGATCGACGCGCATATCGCCGACCGCTTCCTTGAGTCTGTCTGGCGCGAGGCGCTTTGGCTGGTCAAAGATGGTGTTGCGACAACAGAAGAGATCGATAACTCAATACGTTACGGCTTTGGTTTAAGGTGGGCGCAGATGGGCCTGTTCGAAACCTACCGGGTGGCAGGTGGCGAAGCAGGCATGAAACACTTCATGGCCCAGTTTGGCCCCTGTCTGGAATGGCCCTGGAGCCGTCTGACGGATGTGCCGGAATTCACCGAAGAACTGGTCGATCTGATTGCAGATCAATCCGATGCCCAGTCCGGTGACAAGTCGATCCGCGAGTTGGAAACCCTGCGCGACGACAACCTCGTCGCCATGATGCGGGCGCTGAAGCAGCAGGGTGCGGCAGCGGGTAAGTCGCTGATCGAACACGAAAATACTCTGCGTGCGCCTTTGCCTGAAACCGTCCCTCTGATCACCCAGTCCCGCACAGTTCCCGTGGACTGGACCGATGTGAACGGGCACATGAACGAAGGGCGCTATGGGCAAGTATTCTCGGATGCCTCCGAAGAGTTGATGACGCATATTGGTGCTGACCGCGCTTATATCGCTGCCGGAAACAGCTATTTCACCGCTGAGACGACAATCAGATATCTTAACGAAACCCACGCGGGCGAAGGCTTTAGTGTTGCGACCCGCGTGCTGCTGGGCGAAGGCAAAAAACTTCAGCTTTACCATGAGATGCGGCGCGACGTTGATCAGGAATTGCTGGCGACATGTGATCAGTTTCTGCTGCATGTGAGCCTAGAGACCCGCAAATCATGCCCGCCGTTGCCCGAAGTCGAAGCCCGCCTGGCCAAATTGGCCGCAGCACACAAGAAGGTCTGAGCACATGAACTTTGGTCTGAGCGACGAGCAAGCGATGATCGTTTCGACCGTGCGCGACTTTGTCGAGCGTGAAATCTATCCGCATGAGGATCTGGTCGAGCGCACCGGCGAGGTGCCCGCCGAGATTTCCGCCGAGATCAAGCGCAAGGTTATTGATCTAGGCTTTTATGCCGCAAATTTCCCCGAGGAGGTTGGCGGTGCAGGTCTGGGGCATGTGGACTTTGCTTTGGTCGAGCGTGAACTTGGGCGCGGCTCGATGGCCCTGACGCATTTCTTTGGTCGACCGCAGAATATCCTGATGGCCTGCGAAGGCGAGCAGCGTGACCGTTATCTGGTGCCTGCGGTGCGGGGTGAGCGTATGGATGCGCTTGCGATGACCGAACCCGATGCGGGATCGGATGTTCGCGGCATGAAATGTTCGGCTCGTCGCGAAGGGGGCGATTGGGTGCTGAACGGGTCAAAGCACTTTATCTCTGGCGCGGATCACGCAGATTTCTTTATCGTTTTCGTGGCCACGGGGGTGGATGACACTCCGCACGGCCCCAAAAAACGCATCACCTGTTTTCTGGTGGACCGCGGCCATCCCGGATTTGACGTCCGCCACGGATATCAGAGCGTGAGCCACCGGGGCTACAAGAACAGCATTCTGGAATTTTCGGATTGTCGGCTGCCCGATAGTCAGGTTCTGGGCGCGGTAGAAGGCGGTTTTGCCGTGATGAACGAATGGCTTTATGCCACGCGCATCACCGTGGCGACCATGGCGGTCGGACGTGCGCGGCGGGTCTTTGACTATGCGCTGAACTACGCGGCAGAACGCAAACAGTTCGGCCAACCGATCGGCAAGTTTCAGGGAGTGAGCTTCCAGCTCGCTGATATGGTGACGGAAATAGACGCGGCCGACTGGCTGACACTGGCGTCGGCATGGCGTCTGGATCAGGGGCTGCCTGCCAACCGCGAGATCGCCTCGGCCAAGCTCTACGCCAGTGAAATGCTTGCCCGGGTGACGGATGCAACGCTGCAGATTCACGGCGGAATGGGGTTAATGGCCGATCTGCCGATTGAACGGTTTTGGCGCGATGCAAGGGTCGAACGGATCTGGGACGGAACCAGCGAGATCCAGCGTCACATCATCAGCCGCGAACTGCTGCGCCCTCTGGGGTCCTGACCGTGCGTCGTGGCCCCATCCCGGATTTTGCGCCGTGGTCGACTTTGAGGCGCAGCATTTTGACAGATGAAGTCCAAACAAGGTGTTTCGGCGCTGGGAACAGGCAACGATGACTCATAACCTCAACCGCCTATTGAAGCCCCGTTCGGTGGCCGTTGTCGGCGGCGGGGACTGGTGCACTGCGGTGATCGAGGGGCTGCGCCAAATGGGCTATGCCGGGGACGTCTGGCCGGTGCATCCCTCTGCCGAGAGCGTCGCTGGTACGCGCGCCTACTCGCGGGTCGATGACTTGCCTGCCCCCCCTGATGCCTGCTTTGTCGGCGTTAACCGGAACGCCACCATTGCGGTCGTGGGGGGGCTGGCCGTCATGGGCGCCGGGGGGGCGGTTTGCTTTGCCTCCGGTTTTTCCGAGATGGCGGATGGCGCGGATCTGAACGCGCAGCTTCTGGCCGCCGCGGGAGATATGCCGATCATCGGGCCGAATTGCTATGGTTTCATCAATGCGCTGGACCGAGCTGCACTCTGGCCGGATATCCATGGCCTCCCCCATGTGACGCGAGGGGTGGCGATCCTGACGCAAAGCTCGAACATCGCGCTGAACCTGACCATGCAAAAGCGCGGGTTGCCGATTGCCTATATGGCGACTGCGGGCAATCAGGCTCAGACCAGCCTCGCGCAGATTGGCGAAGCACTTCTTGCGGATGAACGCGTCACGGCGCTTGGGCTGCATGTCGAGGGATTCGGGGATATCGAGGCGTTTCAGGCGCTGGCCCTGCGGGCGCGATCACTGGGCAAATCGGTTGTGGTGCTCAAGACGGGCCGGTCCGAGGCGGCGCAGGCGGCTGCGGTGTCGCATACCGCGTCGCTGGCGGGCAGTGATGTGGGCGCCAGTGCGCTGATCGCGCGGCTGGGGATGGCACGGGTCGGATCGCTCGAAGCGTTGATCGAAACCCTGAAACTTTTGCATTTCACCGGGCCTCTGTCGGCCAATCAGATCGCCTGCATGTCCTGTTCAGGGGGAGAGGCAAGCCTGGTCGCTGATGGTGCGGCGGCGCGGGGCCTCGAATTTGCGCCACTCAGCGGTCAGCAGACAGAGCGGTTGGGCGTTGTGCTGGGGCCCCGGGTACATTTGTCTAACCCGCTGGATTACAACACCTTCATCTGGGGGAATGTGCCGCAAATGGCGCAGGTGTTTGGTGAAATGATGCGGGGCTCTGCTGGTTTGAGCCTGCTGGTGGCTGATTTCCCGCGTGAGGATCGGTGTCCGGCACCCTCTTGGGAGAAGCTGATCGAGGCCGCCGAGCAAGCCTGCACACAGGTTGGCAGGCCGCTCGCGGTCGTCTCTTCCATCGCCGATACGATGTCCGAAAAGCGTGCGCAGGACCTGATCGACAGGGGCCTGATCCCCCTGTGCGGCCTTGACGCCGCGTTGGAGGCAGTGCGCGCGGCAATTGCGCTGGGTTCAGTCTGGGAACGGCCCGCGCCGCTGTTCCTGCCGAGAACAACGACCACAGTGCGGATGCTGGACGAAGTCGCGGCCAAGGCAGCGCTGTCGGCCCACGGTGTAACTGTTCCGGCAAGCCAAGCTGTGAGTGATGCAGCGGCTGCGGGGCAGGTGGCCGAGGGGATGGGCCGGGTCGCGCTAAAGGCGCGGGGGGTGGCGCACAAGTCAGATCAGGGCGGCGTTGTGCTGGGTTTGCAGGGCGCACAGGCGGTGAGCGAGGCCGCGAGCGGCATGGCGGCAACGGAATACCTGGTCGAAGAAATGATCGACGCCGGCGTCGAACTGCTGATCGGGGTGGTCGCGGATCCGGCGCATGGCTACGTTCTGACAATTGGCGCGGGTGGCGTGTTGACCGAATTGTGGCGTGATACGGTTTCACTGCTGCTTCCGGTGACTGACGGGGACATCCGTACGGCCCTTGCCGGGTTGCGGATCGCGCCACGATTGAACGGTTATCGCGGCGCACCGGCTGTCGACATGAACGCTGTAGTCGCGTCGGTTCTGGCCGTGCAGGCCTATGTCGTGGCGCAAGATGGCCTTGTGGCCGAAGTCGAGGTCAACCCGCTGATCGCCCTGCCGGACCGGGCTGTGGCGGTGGATGCGTTGATCCGGATAGGAGAGAGAACATGACCGACAGCCCGGTGAAACAGAAACGCAGTGGAGCCGTACTTGAGGTGACGCTGGACCGCCCCAAGGCAAATGCCATCGACCTCGCCACTAGCGTGATTATGGGCGAGGTGTTCCGCGGTTTTCGCGACGATCCCGATCTGCGGGTGGCGATTGTCACAGGTGCGGGCGAAAAGTTCTTTTGCCCGGGCTGGGATCTCAAGGCAGCGGCGGATGGCGATGCGGTGGATGGCAACTATGGCGTGGGCGGGTTTGGCGGCCTGCAGGAGTTGCGCGGGCTCGGCAAGCCGGTGATCGCCGCAGTCAACGGCATCTGCTGCGGGGGCGGGCTGGAACTCGCCTTGTCGGCGGATATTATTCTTGCAGCGGATCACGCGAGTTTTGCACTGCCCGAAATCCGGTCCGGCACGGTCGCGGACGCAGCGAGCATCAAGCTGCCCAAGCGCATTCCGTATCACATCGCGATGGAGATGCTGCTGACCGGACGCTGGATCGATGCCCAGGAAGCAGCGCGCTGGGGGATGGTGAACCATGTGCACCCGGGGGCGGATCTGATGGCGGAAGCCTGGAAGATGGCAGAGATTCTCGCCTCGGGGCCGCCCCTGGTCTATGCGGCGATCAAGGAAATCGTGCGCGACGCAGAGGACATGAAGTTCCAGGATGCCCTGAACCGGATCACGAAACGACAGCTTGCCTCAGTGGATCAACTTTATGCGTCAGAGGACCAGATGGAAGGCGCAAAAGCATTCGCCGAAAAACGCGATCCGATGTGGAAGGGGAAATAAGGGTACCAGGGAATACACCCCATTGCGGTCGCGGCCCTTTCCCGAAACTGCATGGAGCCGCTTGATCGGCCCGCGTATCTGTGCAGGGGCGGGATGCAAGTTGGACCCTTCAATATGTGGGGCGGGTATCCCCGAAAATGGGCGATCTTATCCCAGAATGGCCAGCCACACCCAGACTGTCAGGACTGAGGCAGCCGTGGCGATCAGCACGGACGAGGCGGCGACCCTCTTTGCCCTTCCATATATGTTGGCAAAGACATAGGCGTTGATTCCCGGCGCCATCGAAGCGGTGAGCACTGCCGATCGGAATGCATCGCGTGGCAGGCCAAAAGTTTTGCCCATGGTCCATGTGATTGCGGGATGCAGGATCAGGGCGACCACGCAGACAAAGGCGATGACGCGCAGATCCCCCTCGGGACGATAGCGGTAGAGCACGCCGCCCATACCAAATAGCGCGACCGGCAGGGCGGTGCGGATCATCATGTCGAGTGCGCCTGTGACCGGTGCGGGAAGAGACAGGCCCGTCAGGTTGAACAACAACCCAAGTGCGATGCCGATCACCAGCGCGTTCCGGAACATCGCCTTGAGAACCTTGAGCGGCAGCTGCCCTGGGCTTGTTCCGCGGGCGCGGGCAATCTCCATCGCGGTGATGCCGATCCCGTAGCAGAAAGGCGAGTGCATGGCGATGATCGTGTAGTTCGCCGAAAGCTTGTCCGCGCCATAGGCGCGTTCGGTGATCGGGATGCCCAGCATCAGTGAATTGGCAAACAGGCAGCAAAATCCGATGGCCACGGAATCTTCCCAGTCGCGCTTGAACACGAAACGCGCCGCGAGCAAGCCGAGCGTAAATCCCGAGGCTGAGCCGGTGTAAAAGCTCACGAGAAGGAGTGGATCGAAGTTTTGTCCCAAATCCAGCGTCCAGATTGCGCGGAACAACAGGCAGGGGATAGCAAAGCTCTGGGTGAAGGTCATCAGCCCGTCAACGGCCGTATCCGGCATGAGCTTGCGCCAGCTGGCCAGATAGCCAAAACCGATGACCAGAAAGACCGGGAGGATGACGTCTAGAAGCGCTTGCATTTTGGTGGGTCCGGATCTGTCAGGCGTGGTGCCTGGGGCGAAGGCCGAGAATTGCGTTTTGGAAATAGAAGACGCGAAAAGGTACTGCTCAGATGGGCGTGTGGATCACCATGCCGTCATAGGCCGGCGTGATGTGGTCGGGGGTTTCGGCCTCGAGCGTGGCGTAGTCGAGGTCGATGTGCATGTTGGTCAGCACGGCGCGTTTCGGCTGTGCCCGCTCAATCCATTCGAGAGATTGGGCGAGGTGTGCATGGGTCGGATGCGGTGTACGGCGCAGTGCATCGAGGATCCAGCAGTCGAGGTTTTCGAGATCCGGCCAGACCTCTTCGGGGATGTCCTTGACGTCCGGCAGGTAGGCAGTGTTGCCAATGCGGAACCCCAGCGCATCCATGCCGCCGTGACGGACAAGGAACGGCGTCAGGGTGATGTCGCCTCCGGCCCCGAAGATCGTGAAAGCACCATTGATTTCATTTATGTCGAGGATTGGCGGGTAGGAGCTTCCTTCCGGCTGGATGAAAGCATAGCCAAAACGGTCGAGCAGGCTTTCTCTGGTCGGGGCGTCGGCCCAGACCGGCAGGCGACTGCGCAGGTTGAAGACGATCATGCGCAAATCGTCGATGCCGTGGACATGATCCGCATGGGCATGGGTATAGGCGACCGCGTCCAGCGTACCGATGTTTGCATCCAGCAACTGCTGGCGCAGGTCCGGCGAGGAGTCGATCAGTACGCGGGTGATGCCACCTTGCGTCTCACGCTCGACCAATAGCGAACAGCGGCGGCGCGTGTTCTTTGGATTGGCGGGATCGCATTCCCCCCAGAGCCCGCCCAGGCGCGGCACGCCACCTGAGGAGCCGCAGCCCAAAATTGTGAAGCGCAGCTCAGAGGTCATGCGGCGGCCCTGTAGGCTGCGACCTTGGCGAAAAGGCGTTCGAAGTTCTGTTCGGTCAGTGCCGCGAAGTCGGCGTAGTCGAGCCCAAAGACTTCGGCACCCCGCCGGGCGGTGTGGGCGGTAAAGGCAGGTTCGTTGCGCTTGCCACGGTGCGGGGGCGGAGCGAGGTAGGGGCTGTCGGTTTCGACAAGGATACGGTCCAGCGGTGCGGCAGCGAAGATGTCACGCAGTTCCTGTGATTTGGGGAAGGCGGCGATGCCGGACATTGAGAGATAGAACCCAAGGTCCAGTGCGGCTTTTGCCAATTCAGCAGATGAGGAGAAGCAGTGCATGACGCAAGAGTAGGGCCTTGCGCGAAAACCTTCGGTCAGGATTTGCGCCATGTCGTCGTCTGCGGCGCGGGCGTGGATCACCAGCGGCAGGCCGGTTTCCTGTGCTGCCTGGATATGGATGCGCAGACTTTGTTTCTGCACCTCGGCGCTGTCGGCGGTATAATGATAATCCAGCCCTGTCTCGCCAATGGCCACGAATTTTTCGTGCTGCGCGAGGGCGACCAATTCCTCCACGGTGGCCATCGGTTCGTCCGCGACGCTCATCGGGTGGGTGCCGGCGGCATAGAATACCTGGGGATGAGCCTCGGCAAGGGCGCGCACGTGCGGCTCGTTTTTCAGCTTGGTGCAAATGGTGACCATGCGGTGCACCCCGGCTTCAGCCGCGCGCGAGAGGATTTCGGGTAGCTGGCCGTCGAAATCGGGGAAATCGAGGTGGCAGTGGCTGTCTGTGATTTTGGGTTCGGTCATGCCGTGACGGTTCCTTGGCCTGATGTGACGGGTATCTAGGATGCAGCCGGGAGGGTCAAGACGAGGCGGCAGTCAGAGCCGGGTCCGTTCTTAAAAAGCCGGGGGGAGCGCGCACCGCCGACCTTTCGAGTGGCGCAACCTGCGCCGGACTGCGGCAAAAACGCTGCAACGGCTGAACAGCTACAGCTAATTCCCGATCCAAGTACTGATTGCATCGGGATGCCACCCCCCGGTCAGGCTGCTGCTGTCCGGGGGCGTCGGTTTGATTGTCGTCAGGCGGCGACTTTGGGCGGCGCTAGTGCCCCCCTGCGCCATTCGCCAGACTGCCTTTCACCAACTCCGGCAGGCGTGTCGCGGGCGGTGTGTTGCGCGACCGGCCAGAGCGGGGGACACCGTCGATCACCGTCATGCCGACGCCCGGCAGGTTGCCCAGCTGCACGGATTCGAGCATCGACTTGCCCGGTGCGTGCTGTGCCTGATCCATCAGCACGAAATCTGCAGCCTTGCCGACCTCGATGATGCCGGTGTCCAGTTCACGCCGCCGCGACGTGTTGCCGGTGCCGAAACAGAAGGCCAGTTCGGCGGGCACATTCCCGAAGGCTGACAGCATCGCGATCATGCGCAGGATGCCCAGCGGCTGGACGCCCGAACCGGCAGGCCCGTCGGTGCCCAGAATGATCTGGTCGAGCTTTTTCAGCTCTCGCGCGGTGTTCAGGGTCAATACCGCAGCGCGTTCGTTGCCGTTGTGCACGATCTCCAAGGCGGCTGTGCAGTTTTCGCACAGGCAGATGATCTGGTCATCGGGCAGGGCGGAATGGCCGCCATTGATGTGGCCGACTACATCCGTGCCGGTCTCAAGCACCATGTCGGCGTCGATCAGTCCAGAACCGGGGATAGACGGGCCGCCGGTGTGGATCGTCGACTGGATGCCGTATTTGCGCGCCCAGTCCACCATCTGGCGGGCGGTCTTGCCGTCCTTGACTGATCCCAAGCCAACTTCGCCCATCAGTTTCACGCCTGCCTCGGCCAACTCCTTGAAGTCGTGTTCCTCCAGGCCGTGTTCGATCACCGGCGCCCCGGCGTGTACCTTGACACCAGAGGGGCGGAAATTTTCGTACCAGCGCTGCGAGGCGATCGCCATCGCCTTGAGCCCGACGATGTCCTTTGGTCGGCCCGGCATGTGAACTTCGCCTGCCGAAATCAGCGTGGTCACGCCGCCGTGCAGCGTCGAATCGATCCAGTTCAACTGCTGCTGGCGTGGGGTGTAATCGCCGACGACCGGGTGGATGTGGCTGTCGATCAGGCCGGGGCAAAGGGTGACGCCGTGGGCGTCGATTTCGACCGTGGCTTCGGATGTGTCCAGATCTGCCTCTTTTCCCCATTCGGTGATCTTGCCGTCCAGCGCGATCAGGCAGTCGGCGTCCAGAACCGGCTCCTCCATCCGCCCCGAGAGCATCAGGCCGATATTGCGGATGACCAGTTTGGCGGGCGTATCAGTCATGGCGGGGGTCCTTTCGGTGGGGTGCATCAAAATGCAGCTATTTCATTTGAACGCTAATGGAAAATGCGATCCGGTCAAGATCGAAGCCGCGAATGGCTTGACAGAAATCTTGTTTGCATACTAACAAAAATGGAAGATGATGAAACAGGAGGCAGACATGACACTCGACGCGCCCGCCAAGACCATCGCCCCCCAAACGGATTTCCCGGTTCCTGCAAACGTCTTTGCAGAGACGGTGACCGAAGTGGAACATTACACCAGCTCGCTGTTCCGGTTCCGGGTCACGCGCCCTGCATCCTTTCGGTTCCGGTCGGGCGAATTCGTGATGATCGGCCTGCCGAATGCGGAAAAGCCGGTGTTTCGGGCCTATTCGATCGCGTCGCCCAGTTGGGACGAAGAGATCGAGTTCTATTCGATCAAGGTCGCGGGTGGCCCGCTGACCGGGCACCTGCAAAAGGTAAACGTCGGCGACACGGTGCTGATGCGTCGCAAGCCGACCGGAACATTGGTCAACGATGCGCTGCTGCCGGGCAAACGGTTGTGGATGTTTGCCACAGGTACCGGGATCGCGCCCTTTGCCAGCATCATCCGCGACCCTGAAACCTACGAGAAATTTGACACCCTGATCCTGTGCCACACCTGCCGGGAGGCCGGAGAGTTGACCTATGGCCGCAACCTTGTTGCCGCGCTCAAGGCCGATCCGCTGGTGGGTGAACTGGCACAGAACCTGACGCTATATGATACGCTCACGCGCGAAGACTGGCCTCGAACCGGACGACAGACCGACCTGATGGCCAGCGGCAAGATCTTTGAAGATCTGGGCGTACCGCCAATCAACCCGGCCGATGACCGGGGCATGATCTGCGGATCGATGGATATGCTGCGCGACACCAAAGCGGCGCTGGAAGGGTTCGGGCTGGAAGAGGGCGCCAATAACAGGCCTGCCACTTTTGTGGTCGAAAAGGCCTTTGTGGACTAGGGAGATGTGGGGCGATCCCGCAGTGCTGAACGGAAATCGTTTGACAGGACGCCCGGCTGGATTTCTTATTCGTATGCGAACAAATTTCGGGGACGGGTTTCCCAGTCTGTCAGCCCCGTACCCCCTTTCGTGATCACTGAGGTCAGGAGGCGTCATGAGCTATCTCACACCTACCACACTGGACGCGGCCCTTGGGGCGCTGTCCGGTCGGGATACAGAGGCCCCCGTGTCGGTCATCGCAGGCGGGACCGACTGGTTCCCGGCGCAAGGCGAGCGGGCCTATAACGGCACCCTGCTTGACGTGACCCGCGTTGAAGGGATGCGCGGGGTCAGTGCAGTCGGCACCGGCTGGCGGATCGGTGGGGCGACGACATGGAGCGATATCCTGCATGCGGACCTGCCACCGGCGTTCGACGGGCTGAAACTGGCGGCGAGAGAGGTCGGATCAGTGCAGATCCAGAATGCGGGGACGGTTGCGGGCAATATCTGTAACGCCTCCCCCGCTGCCGATGGTGTGCCGCCGCTTCTCAGTCTTGATGCTGAGGTCGAGCTGACCTCAACCCGGGGCGTGCGGCGGCTGGTGCTGGCAGAGTTCATTACCGGAGTGCGCAAAACGGCCCGGGCAGCGGACGAAATCGTGACGGCGCTGTACATTCCGGCCCTGTCGGCTGGCGCACGCGGTGGCTTCACAAAAATCGGCGGGCGCAAGTACCTCGTGATTTCCGTCGCCATGGTTGGCGCGGTTCTGACGTTGTCGGGCGGGCGCATCGCCACTGCACGGATCACTGTCGGGTCGGCCTCGCCTGTGGCACTTCGTATGGGCGACTTGGAAAATGCGTTGGTCGGCGCGGATCTGGCCGAGGCACTGGAACGGGTCACACCCGAACGGCTGGCGGCCCTGTCGCCGATTTCGGACATCCGCGGATCGGCGGAATTTCGCGGCGAGGCAGTGGTCGAGGCCATCCGCCGGACACTGACACAGATCATGAAAGGCCAGGCGCATGGATAAGGCAGCGGCGACGCATCTGACAGGATTCACGCTGAACAACGCGCCCGTGCAGGTCGAAGCGCGTGTGGGTGAGCGTCTCTCGCAGGCTCTACGCGACCGTCTGGGGGCAAAGGATGTCAAGATCGGCTGTAACGCCGGTGATTGCGGTGCCTGCACGGTGCTGGTGGACGGCGCGCCTGTTTGTGCCTGTCTCATGCCGGTTCAACAGGCGGCGGGCCGCAGTGTCGAGACACTCGCCGGGTTGGCCAAGGCGGACCCGGATGCGCTGCGCCTCAAGGAAAGTTTTCAGCATCATCAGGCGGCGCAATGCGGGATCTGCACGCCGGGGATGATGGTTTCAGCCGTGGCCCTGCTGCGCGCGGTGCCAGAGCCCGACGTGGCGCAGGTGCAGGATGCCTTGGGCGGGGTGCTCTGCCGTTGCACGGGGTATCGCAAAATTATTGATGCTGTGGTCGGCGCCCATGCAGCGGACACCCTTCAGGAATCGACACAAGAACTTGGCGCGCCAGCACGACGCTTTGACGGTCTGGCCAAGGTCGAGGGCCGGGACCTGTTCGGGGACGATGTTGCGCCCGACGGCGCGCTGGTTGTCCGCGTGATCCGTTCACCCTATCCGCATGCGCGGTTCACCTTCGGCGACCTTGGGTCATTTGAGGCGCGCCCGGATGTAGTTGCAGTGCTGACCGCGACGGATGTGAAAGGATTGAATGCCTTTGGCGTGATCCCGGGCTTTATTGATCAGCCGGTCTTTGCCGTGGACACAGTGTTGTTCCGGGGTGAGGCGGTGGCCTGCGTCGTGGGCGAGGCGGATGCAATGCTGGCCTTCGATCCGGCGGATTTTCCGGTGATCTGGGAGCCGCTCGATGCGCTGATGACCGTACCCGAAGCCTTGCAGGGTGGTGCGCCGCTGGTGCACGCTGATCGCCCCGGCAACATCATGTGCGGCGGTTTCGTTGCTTGCGGTGATGCCGATGCGGCGCTGGCTGGGGCGGATGTGGTCGTGGACGGGTTTTACGAAACCAGCTTTGTCGAACACGCCTATATCGAACCCGAAGCGGGCTGGGCCGAAGTGGTGGACGGGCGGCTGCACGTGCAGGCCTGCACACAGGCGACAGGCATGGACCGCGAAACGCTGGCGCAGGTTCTGGGAATGGACCGCGCCGATATCCGCATCCTGCCGACGGCTGTGGGCGGCGGGTTCGGATCAAAAATCGACGTGTCGGTGCAGCCGTTCCTTGCCCTTGCGGCGCTGAAGACCGGCAAGCCCGTGCGCATGTGTTACACGCGGGTGGAATCCATGCAGTCGACGACCAAACGCCACCCGGCGCGTATTGATATCAGGGTCGGCGCCAAGGCCGACGGCACCCTCACCGGCCTCACCTTCCACGGGGATTTCAACACCGGATCCTATGCAAGTTGGGGGCCGACTGTGGCCAACCGGGTGCCGGTTCACGCATCGGGGCCATATTTTATTCGCAATTACCGGGCCCAGAGCCGCGCGGTGCATACACATTGCCCGCCCTCGGGCGCATTCCGCGGCTTTGGCGTGCCACAGTCAGCCATCGCTCAGGAAACGGCCTTCGACGTGCTGGCAGACAAACTTGGCATGGACCCGCTGGAATTCCGGCTCAAGAATGCGTTGCACGACGGGCAACCCACAGTCTGCGGGCAGGTGTTCGAACAGGGGGTGGGCATCCAGGCCTGCCTTGAGGCGCTGAAACCGGCCTATGATCAGGCCAAACAAGCCTGTGCCACATTCAACGCCGAAAACGCCGACGTAAAACGCGGGGTCGGCATTGCCGGCGGCTGGTATGGCTGCGGCAACACATCACTTCCCAACCCGTCGACCATCAAGGCCGGATTGCGGGCGGACGGCACCCTTGTTTTGCATCAGGGGGCGATGGATATCGGGCAGGGGTCGAACACGGTGATTGTGCAGATCTTTGCGCGCGCCTTCGGCGTGCCGGTGGCGGATATCACTGTTTTGGGGGCAGATACCGACATCACGCCGGATGCGGGCAAAACCTCGGCCTCGCGGCAGACATTTGTGTCTGGCAATGCGGCGCGGCTGGCGGGGCAGGCCCTGCGCGCGCAGGTGTTGCAGCAGGCGAATGCGTCGGATACGGCCGAGATTACGCTAAATGGTGGCCACCTGCATGTGGTCGATGCTGATTTGGCCCATGCGGTGGACTTGTCCCGTCTGGAGGCGGACGCAGAGGGATATGTTCTGAAAGCCGTCGAAACTTACGATCCACCCATCGCGCCATTGGACGAAAACGGGCAGGGCATTCCCTATGCCCAGTTCGGCTATGCCGCGCATCTTTGCGTTGCTGAAATTGACCTGAAACTGGGGCGCATCACGCCGGTTTCTTTCACTGCGGCCCATGACGTGGGCCGCGCGATCAACCCGCTGCTGGTTGAGGGACAGGTGCAGGGCGGCATCGCGCAGGGGCTGGGCATGGCCCTGATGGAGGAATTTATCCCCGGCCGGACCGAAAACCTGCACGATTACCTGATCCCGACCATCGGGGACGTGCCCCCCATCGAAACGCTGATCCTTGAGATCGAGGATGCGCACGGGCCCTATGGTGCCAAGGGTCTGGGTGAACATGTGCTGATCCCCACCGCGCCTGCAATCTTCAACGCGGTCTACGACGCGACAAAGGTACGCCTGATGCACGCACCTGCTACGCCCGCCCGTGTCCGCGCGGCCCTGAAGGAGGCTGGATATGTCTGACGATCTGGAAACCACCGATTTGACTTCCACGGCCCCTAAAACAGCCGAAAAGATCCGTTGCGATGCCTGCCCGGTGATGTGCTACATCGCCGACGGCAAATCCGGGGCCTGCGACCGCTACGCCAATCACGGCGGCGAACTGGTGCGGCTTGATCCGCTCACCGTGATCCAGTCAGGCGCGCAGGCAGTCGCTTTTCTGGATCAGGGCAACAACGCGCAGGATTGGAACGGCGACGTGATCCAGGGGGGCCGGACCTTCGTGACTGCCGTGGGCGCAGGGACCACCTATCCAGATTATAAACCCGCACCCTTCATCGTCAGTCAGGAGGTCGAGGGCGTGGACATGGTCACGGTCGTGACCGAGGGCATCTTTTCCTACTGCGGCGTGAAGGTAAAGATCGACACCGACCGCCACATCGGTGAGGAACGCGCCATCGTCCGTGTCGACGGCGAAGCGATCGGCCATGTGATGACTGCCGAATACGGGTCCAAGATGCTCTCGCTCGGCGGGGTTGAACACCTGACCGGCGGGTCCAAGAAAGAGGGCCGCGTGACCTGTGATGCACTGATGAAGCTGTGCAACCGCGAAGCGGTCCAGATGGTCATAGACGACGGCGTGACACTGGTGGTGCAGGCAGGCCGCGCGCCGATAATCAATGGCGTCACCGAGAAACTGATGCGGGTGGGCTGCGGGTCTGCCACCATCGGGATGTTCGCAAAGCAGTGGCATGGCCATGTGGACGAGGTGGTGGTGGTCGACGATCACATCACCGGCGTGCTGACCGAACATGAATCCGGCAAGGGGCTGGAAATGGCACCTTCGGGGATCAAGGTCAAAGGGCGACGCTCGACTCCGGGGCGGTATTTCCAGGTCGCCGATCCGGGCACCGGCTGGGGCGGGACCAATGTGGAGGATCCGCTGACGATCCTGAAACCCGCTGACCCCAAGGTCGCCAAGCCCGGTCTGCGGCTGCTGATGATTTCGACCACGGGCGAGCAATGGGCCTATTACGTGCTGGACGATGCCCTGATCCCGCAACCGGCCGAGATCACGCCGCCGTTGCTGGCGGTGGCTGAACGCATCGCAGAAAACTGCGAACCGTCCCTGTGTTCGGTGCTGTTCATGGGCGGCGCGGGCGGATCCCTGCGGGCGGGTGTGACGGAAAATCCGGTGCGCCTGACCCGGTCGGTCAAGGATGCCCTGACCTATGTGTCCTGCGGTGGTGCCGAAGCCTATGTCTGGCCCGGCGGCGGGATCACCGTCATGGTGGATGTGATGGACATGCCAACGAATTCCTTTGGTTATGTGCCTACGCCTGCGCTGGTCGCGCCGATTGAATTCACCCTTCGGCGCGAGGATTACAGCACCTTGGGCGGGCACATGAACCATATCCAGCCGGTTCAGTCGGTCATCCGCAAGGACAACCGTCGCGTGCCACACAACCTGTCGCAGCCCGATCCGCAGGACAGCAGGAACTACCGCTGGACCAAGGGGGCCTGATGAAGCCGGTTGCCGCCCTTTTGCCGGGAGAGCGCCTGCATTTGCAGCACGGACCGATTGATCTTGTCATCGGGGTGACGGGCGACCGACAGACGGCTTTTGCAGCAGCGCGGGATCGGTTCGAAACGGTTCTGGACGAATTGGTGGCAGAACTGGATCTGCTGCGGCGTCCGGTCAGTGACGCCCCAATGGGCGCAATCGGCCGGTGCATGTTCGATGCCACCCGCCACCACACGGATGGCGTCGTGACCCCAATGGCGGCGGTTGCAGGGTCGGTGGCACAGGCGGTACTGTCGGCCATGGTCGCGGCGACGCCGCTGGCCCGGGCCTATGTGAACAACGGCGGCGACATCGCTTTGCACCTGACGGGGGCCGCGACCTATCGTCTGGCCGTTGCAGCACCGGATGGCGCCGATCTGGGCCGGGTCGAGATTACGGCCAGCGATCCGATCCGTGGTATCGCCACCAGCGGGCAGGGCGGGCGCAGCCTGTCCCTTGGCATTGCGGATGCGGTCACGGTGCTGGCGCGCACGGCGGCGCAGGCGGATGTGGCTGCGACCCTGATCGGCAACGCCGTGGACCTGCCCGGGCACCACGCGATCCGCCGCCAGCGGGCCTCCGATGTGCAGCCGGATTCGGACCTGCGGGACCATCTCGTGGTGACCCATGTTGGCCAGTTGACGGCGTCCGAGGTTGACGCGGCACTGGACCGCGGACAGGCTGTGGCGCAAAATATGGCAACGGCGGGGCTCATACACGGGGCGGCGCTATTTCTGAGGGGGGCTGCACGGGTGACCGGGCTGCCGGGGACTGAAATTTCACAAGGAAAGATACTGACACATGCCTGACGTCGAAATCCGCAAGATCGTCACCTCGGTTGAGGAAATCTTTCACGAAGGCGGGCCGCGCGCCAACACGCCTCAGAAACGCGGCGCGATCTTTGCCGTGATCCGCAATCCCTTTGCAGGGCAGTATGTCGAGGATATTCAGCCCTTCATGGAGGACCTCAAACCGCTTGGCGTGGATTTGGCGCAGCGTCTGCTTGCGGCTCTGGGCGGTGATGCCAAGCTGATCGAAGGCTATGGCAAGGGGGCAATCGTCGGCGCAGCCGGAGAGCTTGAGCATGGCGCGCTTTGGCATGCACCGGGGGGCTATGCCATGCGCGAAGTCCTGGGTGGATCAAAGGCCATCGTGCCCTCCACCAAGAAGGTCGGCGGCGTGGGCACCCGGCTGGACGTTCCGGTGACGCATCTGGATGCCTCTTACGTGCGCAGCCATTTCGATTCCATCGAAGTGGGCTGCAACGACAGCCCGCGTGCGGATGAGCTTCTGTATGTTCTGGTAATGACCACGGGCGCGCGGGTGCACAACCGGGCCGGCGGTCTGGCTGCGGCGGACATCAAGGGTGAGGACGGTTTGAGATGAGCGCAGACATTCGCAAACTGGCGGTCTGGGTCGAAGAGACCCATCGCGAAATCGGCAAGAGCATCACCCCGCCAACCCGCAAGGCCGTGGCCGTTGCAGTGATCGCCAACCCCTTTGCCGGGAAATATGTCGAAGACCTGAGTGATCTGATGGAAATCGGTGCCGAACTGGGTGCTCTTCTGGGTGACAAATGTGTAGCGGCCCTCGGGATCACGCCATCGCAGGCCCAAAGCTACGGCAAGGCCGCCATGGTGGGAGAGAATGGTGAGCTGGAGCATGCTGCCGCGATCCTGCATCCCAAGCTGGGCGCGCCTTTGCGCAAGGCCGTGGAAAAAGGCGCGGCGCTGGTGCCGTCATCCAAGAAGATGGGCGGCCCGGGGCAGGTTCTGGATGTGCCTCTGGGACACAAGGATGCGGCCTATGTGCGATCGCATTTCGACGGTATCGAAGTGCGCCTGAGCGATGCACCCCGTGCCAACGAGATCATGGTGGCCGTGGCGGTCACGGATTCCGGGCGCCCGCTTCCGCGGGTCGGGGGGCTCATTCACAAAGATGCGGTGGGCGAAGACGGCCTGCGCTGAGTTTTGTCGTCGCAGGGGGGGCTGCCCCCGCCCTGCGGACACTCCTGGGGTGGTTCTGGACAGATGAAGCTGGGGATGCCCTTTGCGCCTTCTCTTTCCGAATGCGCAAACGCGACGACAGAGATGCGTCAGAGTTTGTCGAGCAGGTCCAGAAGGCGCTCCACTTCGCGTTGGGTCAGCCCGCCGACTGTCTGCTTGGAAATGTCACGCGCGGTGACGACGGCCTCATCTGCAAAGGCCCGGCCTTCTTCGGTCAGCGAAATTTCCAGACGCCGCATGTCTGTCTGTGACGGCTTGCTTTGCAGCAGACCTTTCTTGCGCAGGCGGTCGACCACGCCTTTGGTTGTTGCCGCATCCATGCCAACCAGTCGACCAAGGTGGTTCTGGCTGATCGTGCCTTCGTCCCGTAGCTTGGCCATCACCGCGAATTGCGTCGGGGTGACGTCGGGCATGAGGCGGGCGAACACTTCGAGGTGCTTCTGGTTGGCCAGACGCAGCTTGAAGCCGATCTGTTCTTCGAGCCGGTACTCGGGAACCGCGTCAGATGTTTTCGGGTCTTTCAGCACGGGAGTGTCCATATCCTGCGGATCGGCCCGCGCAATCCTTGCAGCGATGCCCAACCCATGATGACGCCCGGCCCTTTGCAAACCGCACGAGAATTGTGCAGCATCTTTCCACGAAACGCCGTCAGGGTAAACAAAGAGATTGTTGCAAAATATTGTTTGACAACTAACAAGTTTCTGAGGCCACATGAGGTCAAGACCTGCGCCTGCGGAAACCGGACACAAGGGAGCGTAATTCATGCCATTCGTAAAAAATGCCTGGTACGTTGCAGGCTGGTCCACGGATTTCGGCGAGGCGCTGGTACCGCTGATGATCCTGTCGCAGACTCTGGTGATGTTTCGCGCTTCCGGCGGAACTGTTGTCGCGCTTGAGGATCGCTGCCCGCATCGCCAGCTTCCTCTGAGCCGTGGTAAACGGATCGGCGACACGATCCAGTGCGGCTATCATGGGATGACCTTCAACGGTGCGGGCAAATGCGTACGCGTTCCCGGCCAGGATAATCTGCCGGCTTCGGCCTATGTCGATGCTTTCCCAGTGCACGAGGGACACGGCATTGTCTGGGTCTGGATGGGCGATCCGGCCAAGGCGGATGTGTCCAAGATTTTCGATCTGCCGGAACTGGGGCACCCCGATTGGCATCTGCACCATGGCGACAAGCTGCATATTCAGGCAAACTACCTGAACGTGGCGGAAAACCTTGTCGATCCGGCCCATGTCAGTTTCGTGCACCCGACCACGCTGGGCAATGCGGCGTCCGAGAACGTGCCGGTGCATGTCAAGACCAGCGGCGAGGCGATCGTCGCGTGGCGTTGGATCCGGGATGCCGAACCGATCGGGTTCTTCAAGGCATTCGGCGGGTTCACCGGGAATGTGGACCGCTGGCATTACTATTACCTGCATATGCCCTCGACAGCCGTGATCGACTTTGGCAGCGTGGATGCAGACAGAAAACTGGATGAAGAAGACCGCAATCAGGGTGTGCGCATTTTTGCCCTGCACTTTGTCACGCCCGTGACCGAAGATTACACGATCGACCACTGGGCCCACCTGCGCAACATGGCGGTGGGGGACGAGGCGGCGTCAGAACAGATGGACAAGATGTTCCGCATCGCCTTTGCTGAGGACAAGGAAATCCTTGAGGCGGTACACGAAGAGGAGAAGCGCCCACACCGACGCAAGCCAATCCGGATTGCCATCGACAAGGGGCCGAATGTCTATCGCAAACGCATCCGTGATCTGGTCGAAGCAGAGGCAACAGAGGATCTGGGGGACCCGGTGCGACCGGTATTCGTGCAGCACGACTGAACTTAACACTTCCCATGAAAGCCCCAAAATCCAATAAAAAGGGGCGTCTGACAGAGAGGAACCACTATGCAACGCAAGACTTTCCTGAAGGGCCTGATCGGGGCCGCGCTTCTGGCCAGCACAGCGCCTGTGGCCTTCGCCCAAAGCGGCGAGCCGATCAAGATCGGTGAGATCAACCACTACAAGCGCATGGCGGCCTTTGCCGAACCCTACAAAAAGGGCATCGAGCTGGCGCTGGAAGAGATCAATGGTGACGGCGGCGTTTTGGGCCGTCCGCTTGAATTCATCTTCCGCGACGATCAGGGCGATCCCGGCGAGGCGATCAAGATTGCCGAGGAGCTGATGACCCGCGACGGTGCCGTGATGCTGACCGGGTCCATTCTGTCGAACGTGGGCCTCGCCATTGCTTCTGTCGCTGGCGAAAAGAAGTGGGTTTACCTCGCGGCCGAACCTCTGGCCGATGCCGTGACCTGGAGCGCGGGCAACCCCTATACCTTCCGTCTGCGCGCCTCGACCTACATGCAGGCGGCGATGCTGGCCGAAGCCGCGGCCAAGACGGATGCGGTGAAGTACGCCACCATCGCGCCGAACTACGCCTATGGCAAAGACGCGGTCGCGGCCTTCAAGGAGGTTCTGACCAAGCTCAAGCCTGATGTCGAGTTCGTGGCCGAGCAATGGCCCGCCCTGTTCAAGATCGACTCAGGCGCCGAAGTGCAGGCGCTGGAGCGTGCGAAACCCGACGCGATCTACAACGTGACCTTCGGCACCGACCTTGCCAAGTTCGTTCGTGACGGAACCACCCGTGGGCTGTTCGATGGCCGCACGGTCTACGGCCTGCTGTCGGGCGAACCGGAATATCTGGAGCCGTTGGCGGACGAGGCCCCAGAGGGCTGGGTCGTGACCGGCTATCCGTGGTATGATTTCACCGAGGATGACGGTGCCAACAAGGCCTTTGTCGACGCCTATCAGGCCAAGTGGAACGAGACGCCCAAGATCGGATCGCTCGTCGGGTATATGGCGGCGGAATCCATCGCGGCGGCAATTGCAAAAGCGGGTTCGACCGAAACCGAAGCCATCCGCGCAGCCTTTGAAGGTCTGCCGGTTGAGACGCCAGTGGGCAGCATCACCTACCGCGAGATCGACAACCAGGCCACCATGGGCGCCTTTGTCGGCACCACGGCACTGAAAGATGGCGCAGGGGTGATGGTCGACTGGTCCTATCTGGATGGCGCGGATTATCTGCCGTCGGACGAGGAAGTGAAAAAGCTGCGTCCCTCCGAGTGAGCCTTTGAATGGCCCGGGCTATGCGTCCGGGCCATTCCTTTTGCAATTCCCCTAGACTGACAGGAGACCTTTGATGGGTCTGTTTCTTGCACAGCTTCTGACCGGGCTGGCCAATGCGGGGGCCTTGTTCATGGTCGCCTCTGGCCTGTCGCTGATCTTTGGCGTTACCCGGATCGTGAATTTTGCGCATGGATCCTTTTACATGCTGGGCGCCTATGTCGGCTGGACGCTGATGCAGGTCCTGCCGGGCATGGTGGGGTTCTGGGGGGCGATCCTGCTTGCCGGGATCATCGTCGGGCTGATCGGCGTGATCGTCGAGATCTGCGTTCTGCGTCCCGTCTATTCCGCACCAGAGCTGTTCCAGCTGGTCGCGACCTTCGGCGTTATCCTCGTTATTCAGGACCTTACCCTGATGATCTGGGGGGCTGAGGATCTGCTTGGCCCGCGTGCGCCGGGTCTAAAGGGCATCGTGCGGATCATGGATGAACCCGTGCCGCAATATGACCTTGCCCTGATCGCCATCACGCCCTTTGTCGCCTTTGCCCTTTGGTATCTGATCACCAAGACCCGCGTCGGTATCCTCGTGCGGGCCGCGACGCAGGACCGTGAGATGGTCGGCGCTTTGGGCGTCAATCAGTCTTGGCTGTTTACAGGTGTCTTCTTCCTTGGCTGTGCGCTGGCTGGCCTTGGCGGTGCCGTGCAACTGCCCAAGGGCGGTGCGGACCTTCTGATGGATTTCAACATCCTCACCTCGGTCTTTGTGGTGGTGGTGATTGGCGGCATGGGGTCGTTGCCGGGGGCATACCTTGCCGCTGTGATCATTTCGGTGCTGAACGTGTTCGGCGTGTCCTACATGCCAAAATCGACGCTGGTGTTGATGTTTCTGGTGATGGTCGTGGTCCTGATGTTCCGCCCCTTCGGCCTGTTCGGCAAGGAAGAGGTTGCAGGCGAACACGGACAGGTTGGCGAGCCCGAACGGCCCATCAAACCTGCGGGGCTGCCCGTGCGTCTGCTGGTGGCGGTCGGTCTGGTGCTGCTGGGGTTGATCCCGATCCTGGGGTCCAACTTTACCGAGGTGCTGGCGACCGACATCCTGATCTTCTGCCTCTTCGCCGCCTCTCTGCACTTCATGCTTGGCATGGGCGGTCTGGTCAGTTTCGGCCACGCGGCATTTTTTGGTGGCGGGGCCTATGTGGCGGCGCTGTTCGTGACCTATGCGCATACGCCGATGGAACTGGCGCTGATCCTGGCCCCACTGGGCGCGGGTCTTGCTGCGGTCATCATCGGCTGGGTCTGTCTGCGCAGTACTGGCGTCTATTTCGCCATGCTGACGCTGGCCTTTGCTCAACTTCTCTGGAGCCTTGTTTTCCAGTGGGGCGATATCACCGGGGGCGACGACGGGCTGGTCAATATCTGGCCTTCGGCCTGGGCCTCGTCCAACACGGTGTTCTTTTACCTCACGCTGGTGATCTGTGCGGGCGGCATCCTGCTGCTGCGCCACGCGGCGCATTCGCCCTTTGGCTACGCCCTGCGCGCCGCGCGCGACAGCGCACGGCAGGCCGAGGCGATGGGTATCAACACCAAACGCATCCAGTGGGTTGCCTTTGCCTTTGCCGGTGCGATGGCGGGCGTCGCGGGCGGGTTGTTCGTGTTCTCCAAGGGCAGCGTTTTCCCCAACGAACTTGAAATCGCGCGATCCTTCGATGCGCTGATCGTGGTCTTTCTTGGCGGTGTGAAGACGCTTTCGGGCGGATGGGTCGGCGGTGCCTCGTTCGAGGCGGTCAAGGACTACCTCACCCGGTTCGAATACTGGCGCCTCGCGCTGGGTCTGCTGATCATCGGCGTGGTGATCCTCGCGCCCGAAGGCATCGTCGGTTCCTTGCGCAAGCTGGGCGAACGCCTTGGCGTGCTGAACACTGGGGAGGATAAGCGATGAGCGCGGTTCTGACGGTCGAGCATCTGAGCCGCTCTTTCGGGGCGATCAAGGCGGTGGATGATGTGTCCTTTTCGCTTGAGCAAGGAGAATTGCTGGCTCTGATCGGTCCCAATGGCGCGGGCAAGAGTACCTGTTTCAACATGCTGATGGGCCAGCTCAAGCCGACCGGCGGTGTCGTGAAGCTAAACGGTGAAAAGATCACCGGATTGCTTCCGCGCCAGATCTGGCGCAAGGGCGTGGGGCGAACGTTCCAGATCACCGCGACCTACAGTTCGATGACAGTGGTCGAGAATGTGCAGATGTCGCTGATCTCGCACCACCGGCGGATCTATTCCATGCTGCCCTATGCGCATAAACTCTACCGCACCCGGGCTTTGGAGCTTCTCGACACTGTGGGTATGGCCGATCAAGCCGACCGGCACTGCGCCGTGCTGGCTTACGGTGACCTCAAGCGGCTTGAGCTCGCCGTGGCGCTGGCGCATGAGCCAAAGCTGTTGTTGATGGACGAACCGACCGCCGGCATGGCCCCGCGCGAACGCATCGCGCTGATGCAGTTGACGGCGGATATCGTTCGGGATCAGGGCGTCAGCTGTCTGTTTACGGAACACGACATGGACGTGGTCTTTGCCCATGCGCACCGGATCATGGTGTTGAACCGGGGGCAGTTGATCGCCGACGGCTCGGTCGAAGAGATCCGCAACAATCCTCAGGTGCAAGAGGTCTATCTGGGCGGTGGGATGCTGTTCCACGCGGCAGAGGAGAAAGCCGATGCTTGAGTTGAAAGCCGTAAATGCGTTCTACGGCAAGGCGCATGTGCTCAACAATCTGAGTTTTGAGGTTGGGCGCGGCAAGGTCGTGGCACTGCTGGGCCGAAATGGCGCTGGCAAGACGACGACCATGAAGTCAATCATGCAGATGATACAGCCCCGCGGTGGCAAGGTCACCTATCAGGGCCAGGATATCACCGGCTGGGCACCGCATCGCGTGGCCAAGGCCGGGCTGGGCTATGTCCCCGAAGAACGGCGGATCTTTACCCAGCTGACGGTGCTGGAAAATCTGGAAGTTGGCCGCCAGCCTGCGCGCGAGGGCTGTGTAACCTGGACCGAAGATATGTTGTTCGACCTGTTCCCCAACCTCGCCGAGCGGCGTGGCAACCGGGGCAAGGCCCTGTCGGGTGGCGAGCAGCAGATGCTGACCATCGCCCGGACCCTGATGGGCAACCCCGCGCTGGTCCTGCTGGACGAACCGAGCGAGGGCATCGCCCCCGTGATCGTCGAGCAGATGGCAAACGTGATCCTGCAGCTGAAGCACGAAGGGCTTACGGTGCTGCTGTCGGAACAGAACTTGCATTTTGCTCAGGCGGTCGCGGATTCCGTGGTGATCATTGAAAGCGGGACGCAGAAATTTGCAGGCTCTCTTACTGAACTGCAGGAAAACCCGGAAATCCGGGACGCATATTTGTCAGTCTGAGTCCTGACACTGATCCCTGCACAGTCGGGGGCGCTTCACCCATCGCCTTTCAGAGGTTCGCCCGGAATATTTTTGGGCAGATAAAGCGGGGGTCGGTCCCCTGCTTCTTCTCTTTTCAAATACGCACTTACAAAACTTCAAAACACGCGGCGCCGCCCGGCGGTCGCGTTTGCTGTCTATTCTTGAACTGCTCATTTCCCATGCACACAGTTCTTGATTTCGGCAAAATTCGGCGCTACAAATTCGCATGTCAGAAATAAATTCTGCATAGTGGAAATGGGAGGGCACTATGAAGCGTTTTCTACTTGGCGCAACGGCATCTGCTTTGATCGCGATGTCCGGCGCCGTACAGGCACAATCTTTGTTCGTCGGCGAAGCGGGGCCCAATCGCGGCGCACGCGCCGTGGCGCTGCAATGGTTTGCCGACAAGGCGGTCGAGCTTTCGGACGGCCAGCTTGAAATGGATATCCAATGGGGCGGGGCGCTGTTCAAGGCGGGTGCGGCGCTGAACGGTATCGCTGATGGCGTTGCCGATCTGGGTACTGTCATCTCGGTCTATTTTCCGCAGGAGATGGTCGCCTATGGTATCGCTGATCTGCCGATCCAGAACCCGGATGCCTGGGTGGGGATGAAGGCGACGGACGAATTGATGCGGGGGAGCGAGAGCATCAAGGCGAACCTGGCCGAGATGAACCTTGTTTACCTTGGAACCTTCACCACCTCGGCCGTGCACATCGGCTGCAAGGGCGCGGCGATCCGTACGGTCGAGGATATCAAGGGCCTCAAGGTGCGCGGTGTGGGCGCTTATGGTGATACCTTCCGTGAGTTCGGCGCGAACATGGTGCCGATGTCGATCTATGATGCGTATCAGGGCCTCGACACCGGCCTGATCGACTGCTCGCAGGGCTATTCCTATGCCATGGCGGCGCTCAAGCAGCAGGAAGTGATCGACAGCTACACGCTGTTGAACTGGGGTCAGGTCGGCGCGCTGGGGGTACTCATGAACAAGGACTCGTTTGATGCGCTGGATGCGCCGGTGCAGGAGGCGCTTCTGACCGCTGGTGAAGGCATGGCAGACAAACTGGGCGAGTTGATCACCGCCGACAACGACAAGGCCATCGAGACGATGAAGGCCGCCGGGGTCGAGATCATCGAGTTGCCGGAAGCGGAGCGCGCAAAGCTGGTCGAGACCAGCAAGCAGTTCCTTGACCAGTGGGTCGAGCGGGCAGGGCAGGCGGGCCTTGATGGCGCGGCGCTGCTGGACGAGTACCGTGGCCTGATCGAAAAGTATGAGGGCATTCGCGACGAGCAGGGCTATCCTTGGGCGCGCGGCTGATCTGAACGGCTGAACCAAAGCGGGCCCGCTGGTTTGCGGGCCCACCTTTTCCCAATTTCTCTACCAGAGGTGTCCATGCTGCGACGCATCGAACAGCTTTTGCTTGATCTGGCCGTTGCGGCGGTGATCGGGCTTGGCGTCCTGATCACGGCGACGGTTCTGTTGCGGGTGTGCTTCAACTCGGGTGTGCCGGATGCCATCGTCATGGTGCGCGAACTGATGGTGGCTGCCATCGTGCTGCCGCTGGCCGTGACCACGGCGCAGAGGGCGCATATCGCGGTGGAATTTGTTTCCAACCATCTGTCGGAAAACGGACAAAAGGCGCTTGTGGTCCTTGGTTCTGTCGCGGGCCTGTTCGCTCTGGCGCCGCTGATCTATGCGGGCTGGCGCGAGGCGGCACATGCAATGACTTCGGGGGGCTTCTTCTTTGGCGAGCTGATGCTGCCGAAATGGCCGGGTCGGGTGATCTTTCTTATTGGCATGTCCTTTTGCTGGTTGCGCCTGCTGCTGATGGTTGTCGCGGATTTCAAGGCGATGTGGCACGGCGAGCCTTTGGCTGAAACCGCCTACGGGACAGAGGGTTAAGCGCATGGATGGAACTCTTGTCGGGCTATGCGCCTTTGGAGCTGTGATCCTGTTGCTGGGCCTGCGTGTGCCGATTGCCTTTGCGCTGGCCGGTGTTGCGACGGTGGGGACATTTGTGATGTTCGCCTTTCGCACCGGGGCCTTTGCACCCGAGCGAGCCGTGCGGCCAACGACCTCCCTGGTGTTTTCAAACTCATTCGACCTGATCCATTCCTATGATCTGTCGATGATCCCGCTATTTGTGGCCCTTGGCCACATCGCCTATCGCGCCGATATCACGACCAAGATCTACCACGCGGCGCGTGTCTGGCTGGCGCGCATTCCCGGCGGCGTGGCGATTGCATCGGTTGTGGGCTGTGGCGGGTTTTCGGCGATCACCGGATCGTCCATCGCCTGCGCGTCCACCATGGGGCGGATCTGTTCGCCCGAGATGCTGCGGATGGGCTACGACAAACGCCTCGCCACGGCGTCGGTCGCGGCGGGCGGTACCCTTGGATCGCTAATCCCACCGTCGGTGCTTTTCATCATCTACGGGATCTTTACCGAAACCTCGATCTCCTCGCTCTTTCTTGCGGGTATCCTGCCGGGGCTGCTGTCGCTGCTGGGGTTCATCCTTGTCATCTATGTCTGGGTTCTGCGCGATCCGTCGGCGGCACCGCGGTTCACCGGTATCATCACGACGCGCGAAAAATTCGCCGCGGCGCTGGATGCCTGGCCCGCAATTGCCCTGTTCACTATCATTGTCGGCGGCATCTACGGCGGGTTCTTCACCGCGACCGAGGCGGCAGCGGTCTGTGTCTCAGCAGCCGTTGCGATCGGGTTTGCCCAAGGCAAGTTGACCGTGAAGGCGCTGATCGAGGCGCTGCGTGAAACCTGCGTGCAGACTACGGCAATTTTCCTTATCGCAGCCGGGGCCAAGATTTTCGTCGCTTTCATCGCGCTGACCGGGGTCGCGGGCGAAATCGTACAGGTGGTGACCGATGCGCAACTGTCGCCCTTCATGCTTCTGGCGGCCATCGCGGCCATCTATCTGCTGCTGGGCATGTTCCTTGACCCAATCGGGATCATGGTGCTGACGCTTCCGCTGATGGTGCCGCTGGTTGAAACCTATGGCTTTGATCTGATCTGGTTCGGGGTCGTTGTGATCAAGCTGCTGGAAATCGGGTTGATCACGCCGCCAGTCGGGTTGAACGTGTTTGTCATTGCCGGGGTGGTGGGCAAGGAAGTTCCGATTGATCGGATCTTTGCCGGCATCCTGCGCTTCCTGTCGGTGGATGTGATCGTACTCATCCTGATCATGGCCTTTCCGATCATTTCGCTTCTTATTCCGGGGTCCATGTAGCTCATGCCGGACACGCGAAACAGGAGCTCCCGATGACCAAAGTGACCGAAACCGATCGCCGTTTTGCTACCACGCTGGCGCGGGGGCTGGCGGTGTTGCGCGCCTTTCGTCCCTCGGATGATGGTCTTGGCAATGCGGAGATTTCGGAACGTACGGGCCTGCCGAAATCGACCGTGTCGCGCCTGACCTTCACCCTGCAGTCGCTGGGATATCTGAATCACGCGCGCCGACATGACCGCTATCGTCCGGGGCCTGCGCTGCTGGCGCTGGGGAATGTGGCGGCTTCTTCGATTTCCTTTGTGGATCTGTCGGGCGGCATCATGCAGCGGCTGGCGGACGAAACCGGCACGCTGGCGCTGTTGTTGGTGCGGGACAAGAACAGGTTGCTGATCGTCAAGACATGGCGCCCGCGCAATGTGTCGTCCCTGTGGCTGGAGGTCGGGCACAGGATTCCGTTCAACGGCTCATCCTCGGGGCATGCGTTGCTGTCGGCCCTTTCCGATGAGTTGTTCGAGAGGACAGTGACAGAGGCCGACGGCGACCGGGGGCTGACGCCAGAACGGGCACAGGAAATCCGCAAGACGGGCTATGCGCAACTGCTGGCCAATGGGACGGTGATCGCCGACCCGACCGAGTATTTTGCGAACAGTATCCACGCCGTCGCCAAGCCGTTTCATTCCCGCGATCTGAGCGAGCCTGTCATCTTTACCTGTGGCGCGACGCCCGCCGATCTGAGCCTTGAGCGGTTGCGCACCGAAGTCGGCCCGGCGCTGAACGACGCTGTACGCGAGCTTGAGCGGATGATGGGGCAGGGATCGGCCGTCTCGATGCGTGGATGAGCATAAATCTGGCCGCAGAGCGGAATGCAAAGCGGCATGTTGGAAGAATACCGGTCTGAACTCCGGTCCGAGCTATGAAAAAGGGATCGCATGACACACCCCGTGACATATGAGCGAGAGGGCCGGATTGGCCTTATCCGTATCGAAAATGGCCCGGTTAATGCCTTGGGTCAGGCTGTGCGCGCCGGGCTGGACGCTGCGATAGAAGCGTTCATTCAGGACGGTGAGGCCGGAATTGCAGTGATCTATGGCGCGGGGCGGCTGTTCATCGGCGGCGCGGACATTTCCGAATTCGGCAAACCGCCGCAGGATCCCTGGCTGCCCGAGGTTATCAACCGGATTGAGGCCTGCCCCAAACCGGTGATCGCCGCGATGCACAGTGCGGCACTGGGTGGCGGTCTTGAGGTGGCGCTGGGATGCCATTACCGGCTGGCCATGCCGGGTACAAAGCTGGGTCTGCCCGAGGTCACGCTGGGCATCCTGCCCGGAGCAGGCGGCACACAGCGCACCCCGCGTCTGACCGGGCTGGCAAAAGCGATGGAGATGGTGTCCTCCGGTGCGCCCGTTACTCCGGAAGCGGCGCTAGAAATCGGTCTGATCGACCGTATCGGCACTGGCGATCTGCTTGAGGATGCCAAGGCTT
The DNA here is from genome assembly GCF_900188035.1 of Puniceibacterium sediminis. Classification (GTDB taxonomy): domain Bacteria; phylum Pseudomonadota; class Alphaproteobacteria; order Rhodobacterales; family Rhodobacteraceae; genus Puniceibacterium; species Puniceibacterium sediminis. The sequence continues at coordinate 394,573 of NZ_FZNN01000001.1, forward strand.
ATGCCTCTGAACTGTTGGCGCAGGCTGCACCGGTGCGCCCTGTTTCTGCCATGCCGCGCCCCGCTGCGGACGCCACAGCCAGCGCCACGATCAGGGCCACCTTGGCGAAAACGGCACGGGGCCTCGTGTCACCTCTAGCCGCAGTCGAGGCGGTCGAGGCCGCCTGCGATCAGGATTTGCCCGAGGGGTTGGCGTTCGAGCGCGCCAAATTTCAGGAGATGATGCAAACGCCGCAGCGCGAAGGGCTGATCCATGCTTTTTTCATCGAACGCAAGGTCGCGCGTCTGCCCGAAATCGATGGCATCGAACCAAGGACGCTGTCGCAGATCGGCGTGATCGGGGGCGGCACCATGGGGGCAGGCATCGCCACGGCCGCGTTGCTTCGGGGCCTGTCGGTGACGCTGATCGAACAGGACGGGGCCGCCGCAGAAAAGGCGCGCGACACCATTGCCGGAAATCTGGGTGCGGCCATCAGGCGGAGCAAGCTGACCGAAGAGGGGCGCGATGCGATCCTGGGGCGGACTCTGGCCACTGCGACGGATTACGGCGAACTGAAAAACGCAGATCTGGTGATCGAAGCGGTGTTCGAGGATATGGCCGTAAAGAAGGCTGTCTTTGCCGAGCTGGACCGCGTCTGCAAACCCGGCGCGATTCTGGCAACTAACACCTCCTACCTCGACATCAACGAAATCGCGAACAGCATCTCGCGCCCTGCGGATGTCATCGGATTGCACTTTTTCTCACCCGCCCATGTGATGAAATTGCTTGAGGTCGTGGTGGCGGACGAAACCGCGCCTGATGTGACCGCCACCGCCTTTGCCCTGGCAAAAAGACTTGGCAAGGTCGCTGTGCGTGCCGGGGTCTGCGACGGTTTCATCGGCAACCGCATCCTGTCGCATTATCGCGCGGCGGCGGACCGGATGGTTCTGGCTGGGGCCAGCCCGTTTGAAATTGATAGGGCCCTTACCGATTTCGGTTTCGCCATGGGGCCGTACGCGGTGGCGGATCTGGCCGGGCTCGACATCGGTTACATGACGCGGCAGCGCAAAGCGGCGGACCGAGACCCTCAAGAGGTTGTGCCGGTCTGGGCGGACGAACTCTACCACCTCGGGCGTTTGGGGCAAAAGACCGGTCGTGGCTATTACATCTACGAAGGGCGGAAGGGCACACCTGACCCGGAAGTCGACGAGATGATCGTCAAGGCTCGTGCCGATGCCGGGATCACTCCGCGCACCTTCACCAAGGACGAGATCGTGCGCCGCTACATGGCGGCAATGGTGAACGAGGCGGCTCGTGTGGTGGAAGAAGAGATCGCGCAGCGTCCCCTTGATGTCGATGTGACGCTGCTCGCTGGCTACGGGTTTCCCCGATATCGCGGCGGGCCGATGAAGTGGGCCGACATGCAGGGGCTCGAATCCCTCCTGAGCGACATGGAATCCTATGCTCAGGACGATCCCTATTTCTGGCACCCGGCGCCGCTGCTGATGCGGCTGGTTGCCGAAGAGCAGACATTTGACAGCCTGAACGCAGGCTAAGGAGAGACCGATGAAAGATCCCGTTATCGTATCCGTTGCACGCACACCGATCGGCAAGGCCGGGCGCGGTGCTTTTAACATGACCCATGGCGCGGTCATGGCGGGCCATGCGGCGGCGCAGGCCGTGGCGCGCGCGGGCATTGACCCCGCGCTGATCGAGGACAGCATCTGGGGCTGCGGCTATCCGGAATATGTCACCGGTGGCAATATCGCCCGTCAGGCGGTGATCCGCGCGGGGCTGCCAGTGTCCATCGCCGCGACCACAGTGAACCGGTTCTGCGCCAGCGGGTTGCAGGCCGTGGCCATGGGGGGCCACATGATCGCCCACGAAGGCGCGAAAGCCGTGCTGGTCGGTGGAGTCGAAAGCATCTCGATGGTGCAGCTGCCGGTGCGCAATTCGCGCGAGGCCTGGATCGAGGCAAACAAGCCTGACCTCTACATGGCAATGATCGACACCGCGGACATCGTTGCCGAACGCTATGGCATTTCACGGGCCGCACAGGATGCGCTGAGCCTGCAAAGTCAGCAGCGAACGGCAGCGGCGCAGGATGCCGGGCGGTTCGACAAAGAGATCGCACCGATCACCGTGACCAAGGCAGTCAAGGACAAGGTCAGCGGCGAAGTATCCGAGGTTGAGGTCACGCTGGACAAGGACGAATGCAACCGCCCGACCACCACCCTGGAAGGTCTTCAAAAGCTCGAACCGGTCAAGGGGCCCGGCAAGTTCATCACCGCCGGCAATGCCTCGCAACTGTCTGACGGGGCGGCGGCATTGGTGATGATGGAGGCGGACGAAGCCGCAAAGGCGGGTCTTGCGCCGTTGGGACGGTTCCGCGGCTTTGCAGTCGCGGGCTGTGAGCCGGATGAGATGGGGATCGGGCCGGTCTTTGCCATTCCGCGCCTGTTGGCTCGTCACGGGCTGACCGTCGACGACATTGATCTTTGGGAATTGAACGAGGCTTTTGCCAGTCAGGCGCTCTATTGCCGCGACTTTCTTGGCATCGACAATGATCGTCTGAACGTCGACGGCGGATCAATCTCGGTCGGGCACCCGTTCGGGATGACCGGCGCGCGGATGACCGGCCACCTGCTGATCGAAGGCCAGCGTCGCGGTGCCAAACTGGGCGTGGTGACCATGTGTATCGGCGGCGGACAGGGCGCAGCCGGGCTGTTTGAAATCTTCTGAAGCGCACTCAGCAAAGTAGCGCGGACCCGCCCCCCAAAGGTGAAGCGGTCGCGCATAACAAGAAAGGGTCCGAACATGGATCTGAACTACACAGACGAACAGAAGGCCTTTCGCGCCGAGGTGCGGGCCCTTCTGGCCGACAAATTGCCCACACGGCTATCGGACAAGGTGGCGGGCGGCAAACGTCTGACAAAAGCCGACTACGAGGAATGGCACGCGATCCTGAACGCGCGGGGATGGCTGGCGGGAAACTGGCCCGAGCAGTTTGGCGGGACTGGCTGGGACGCCGTGCAACGGCATATCTTCGAAGAAGAAACCACCGCCGCCCACGCGCCCAGGATCGTTCCATTCGGCCTCGCCATGCTGGGCCCGGTGCTGCAGAAGTTCGGCAATGACGCGCAAAAGGCGCAGTATCTGCCGCGCATCCTTAACGGCGATGACTGGTGGTGCCAGGGTTATTCCGAACCCGGTGCCGGGTCGGATCTTGCATCGGTCAAGGCCACGGCTGTGCGCGATGGCGACCACTATATCGTCAACGGGCAGAAGACCTGGACCACGCTGGGTCAGTACGCAAACATGATCTTCTGCCTCGTACGGACGTCGAAAGACGGCAAGCCGCAGGAAGGCATCTCTTTCCTGCTGATCGACATGGACACCCCCGGGATCGAAGTGCGCCCCATCGTTCTGCTGGACGGTGAACCCGAGGTGAACGAGGTTTTCTTTGACAATGTCAGGGTGCCTGTCGAGAATCTGGTCGGCGAAGAGAACAAGGGCTGGACCTATGCCAAGTATCTGCTGACACATGAGCGCACGAACATCGCCGGCGTCGGCTTTGCCCGGGCGGGACTTGCCAGTCTGAAACGCATCGCGGGGTTGGAGCAGGACGGGGATCGCAAGCTGATCGAAAATCCGTTGTTCGCCGCGAAGATCGCGCAGGTCGAGATTGACCTGATGGCGATGGCGACAACCAACATGCGCATTGTCGCGGCGGCTGCTGGTGGACAGGCGCCCGGGGCAGAAAGTTCGATGCTCAAGATCAAAGGCACGCAAATCCGGCAGGAAATCAACGCGCTGACCCGTCAGGCTGTTGGTGTCTATGCGATGCCGTTCGTATCCGAAGCACTGGATGAAGGCGTGAACGCCGAACCCGTTGGTCCGGCTTATGCGATGCCCGCCACGCAGGCCTATTTCAACAACCGCAAGCTGTCGATCTACGGCGGGTCCTCTGAGGTCCAGCGCACGATCATCAGCAAAGCCATTCTGGAGCTTTGAGCCATGAACTTTGACCTCACAGATGAACGCCAGATGCTTCAGGACGGGTTGCGCCGCTACCTTCGGGAGACCGTGACAGCCGATCTTCTGGCCTCGGCGACCGGGTCCGATATTGGTCAATCCGAGGTGCTTTGGAACGGTCTAGCCGAGATGGGCGTGATTGGCGCACTGTTCACCGAAGATCAGGGCGGATTTGGCGGCGCGGGTTTTGACCTTGCCTTGGTGTTCGAGGAACTGGGCCGCGTTGGTGCCTTTGAACCGCTGCTCGAGATGGGTGTTCTTGCGGGCGGATTGCTGGCCGAACTTGGTCAGGAAGGGATTGTGGAAGACATCATTGGCGGCACGGTGCGTGTGGCCTTTGCCCACGCTGAGCCTGCGTCGCGCTACGATCTGAGCCATGTTGACGCAACTGCGACCGCGTCCGGCGATGGCTGGACCCTGACCGGGCGCAAGAGCGTCGTGATCGCGCTGCCCTTTGCCACACATGTCCTGATCTCGGCCCGCACCGGGGGCAGCACAGGCGATACGTCAGTCATTTCGCTGTTTCTGCTGCCGGTTGATGCCGTCAGTTTCCGCGACTATCCGCTGAACGGCGGCGGACGCGCGGGCGAACTTGATCTGGACGGCGTGTCGGTGCCAAAGGCTGCGCTCATAGGGTCCGAAGGCAATGCCTGGGACGCTTTGGAACGTGCCAATGCACGCGCCGTTACGGCGATCAGCGCCGAGGCCTTGGGGCTGATGGAAAGTATCCGGACGCTGACCACGGAATACCTGCAGACCCGGCAGCAGTTTGGCAGACCGATCGGAAAGTTTCAGGCCCTCCAGCACCGCATGGCCGATGTCCTGATCGAGATCGAGCAGGCCCGTTCCGCCGTGATCAACCTTGCTGGACATCTTGAAGCGGATCGCGTGACGCGCGAACGCCATGTCAGCGCCACCAAGAACCTGATTGGACGCGTCGGGCGGTTGGTGGTTGAGGAAAGCATTCAGATGCACGGGGGCATCGGCATGACTGAGGAATACGCGCTCGCGCATCTCGTCAAACGTCTGACGATGATCGACCACCGCTTTGGGGACACGGATTACCATCTGGAACGGTTCATCCGTCTGTCGGCCGCCTGAGATGGAGCTGATCGAGGCGGAAACCGGCACGCAGCGGTCGCTGGGTTATGTGCTGGATGTGGGAAATCCGGATGGCTGCGCGCGCTGCTGGCTGGATGTGGCCGAGGGTCATTTGAACCGGCATCACGTGATGCATGGCGGTATCGCGGGGCTTCTGCTGGACAGTGCCATGGGGGCGACTGGCAGTCTGACGGTGGACCCAACGGGGCGCGCGCCCTTCCTGACCGTGTCACTGACCACACAGTTCGTTGCTGCGGCGCGCGCCGGTCAACGCGTCACGGCAATGGGGCGGGTCACGGGCGGCGGAAGGTCGCTGCTGTTCATCGCCGGAGAGCTTGTTGCCGATGACGGTACACTGATCGCCACGGCGAGTGGTGTCTTCAAGCGCGTGGCATCGGATAGCCTTGGGAAGGATCGTTCCAAATGACAAAGCGCGCCTATGTCGAAGATCTTGGTGACCGTCTGGTCGTGGTGAATTCATTTCCGGAACGGCGCAATCCACTGGGTCCGGATCTGTATACCGCCATTCTGGAGGCCACCGGGCGTGCCGCAACCGAGGCGCGGATCACCTCGGTCACGCTCTGGGGTACCGGCGGTTTTTTCTGCGCGGGCGGTGATCTTAACACATTGTCCGAAAGGCGGAATCTGAGTCTGGATGAACTCGGCGAGCAGATCGAAGAACTGCATGACGTGATCCGATCACTCCGCACCTGTCCCAAACCGGTGATAGCTGCTGTGGACGGCGGTGCAGCGGGGGCGGGGGTGTCGCTGGCCTTTGCCTGCGATTTCATTCTGGCGGCAGAAGATGCCAAATTCACCGCGGCCTATGTCAGCGCTGGTCTGGTGCCCGATGGCGGTCTGACAAGTACCCTGTCTGATGCCCTGCCGCGCGCCATGGTCGCCCGGATGACATTGCTGGGCGAACCCGTCGCGGCAACACGGCTATATGATCTTGGCGCAGTCTACGATGTGACGCCGCCGCTGGGCACGCGGGAGGCGGCGCTGGCGCTGGGTGACAGGATCGCCGCCGGACCGACCGTCACCATCGCACGCATCAAGGCATTGTTGGGAACGGCGCGGCACGTCGATCTGAAAACCCAAATGGATCATGAGCGTGACGCCATGGCTGTGGCGCTTGGTTCGGATGAGGCGCGGGAAGGCATGGGCGCGTTTCTGGAAAAGCGCCGTCCCGATTTCAAAACCCTGAGGGAGCGTGAATGACACCCGCCGATCCCGCCTTGGAAACCGCGCTCACCCGGGCCTTCGATCTGCGCCTGCCGGTGGTTGCCGGGGGACTCATGTGGCTGTCAGATGCGGGTTATGTCGCCGCAGGTGCGCGGGCCGGGGTGCTGTCGTTTCTCACCGCAGCGAGCTTTCCGGAGCCGGGGGCCCTCAGGGCGGAAATCCGGCGCTGCCGCGATCTGGCCGAAGGGCGGGAGTTCGGCGTCAATGTCTCGATGTTGCCAAAGCTCGTGCCGGGGGAAAAGACGGCGGATGTGTTTCGCTTGATCGCGGATGAAGGCGTGCGGGTTGTCGAAACTTCGGGGCGCAATCCCGAGGAATATCTGGAAATCCTCAAGGATGCAGGCATCACGGTGATCCACAAGGTGCCTTCGTTACGCTTTGCCCAGAAGGCGCAAGCTATTGGCGTGGATATGGTTTCCATTGTCGGCGCAGAATGCGGCGGGCATCCGGGGATGGATCTGGTTGGCACCATGATCAACGTGGGCCTGGCCGAGCGGCGGCTGACAATCCCCTTCCTGCTGGGTGGCGGGATCGGGGCGGGCAGCCAGATTGTTGCCGCGCTGGCCGGTGGGGCCGCAGGCGTTGTGATGGGCACGCGCCTGCTGGGAGCGCAAGAGATTGCGGCGCATGACAGCTATAAGGCGGCGCTGGTCGCCGCGGATGAGCGGGACACGGCGCTGACCATGGGATCGGTGCGCAACACGATCCGGTCGCTGAAGAACGAAACGACGGCGATCGTCACGGCGCTTGAGGCGGAACAGCCCGATATCGGGATCGAGGCGCTGATGCCACATGTCACCGGCGCCATCGGGCGGCGCGCCTACGAGACCGGCGATACGTCACACGGCATTCTTTCGGCGGGGCAGGCGCTGGGTCTGCTGGAACGATCCGAGCCGCTGGCGGACATTATTGCCCAGCTGGAAAGTGAGGCGTTGCGGGCACTGGCCCGGCTGCGCCCTGCAACGCAAACTTCACTACAGGAGGCCGCGAGATGACATCGTCGCCAGCATTCAACCGGATACACCAACTGCTGGACCGCAACGTGGCGCTACGCGGCGGGGAAACAGCGGTCATTGATAGCGATGGACGGCAGGTGGACTGGCGCGAATATTCTGCCATTTCAGAGGGATACGCCGAGTTGATGACACGGGGCGGGGTTCGGCCCGGAGACCGGGTTCTGATCGTGGCCGAGAACTGTCTGTCCGTGGCCGCCAGCATTTTCGGGGCAAGCCGGATTGGTGCCTGGGCGGTGCCGGTGAACGCCCGTATGGCCCCGCACGAGCTTGACCGGATCATGTCCCATGCCGATCCGGCGATGGTGATCTTTACCAGTCAGGTGTCCAAAGAGGCAGCGGCCCATGCGGACCATTGCAGTGCTGCGTCGGTGGCAACCGGTGCTGGACATGTGCACGTTCTATGGCGTGACCGGACCAGCGAAGAGGTCATGGAGGAGGGGCCGGGCGGTGTTGCGGTGCTGCTTTATACCACCGGCACGACAGGTGATCCCAAGGGCGTGATGCTGAGCCACGGCAACCTGCTTTATGCGGCCAAAGCATCGGCCGAGCTGCGGGATCTGGGGCCGGGGGACCGGGTCTATGGGGCGCTGCCGCTGACGCATGTTTTCGGGTTGGCGTCGATGCTGATGGCGTCGGCCCATGCGGGGGCGACGGTGCAATTGGCGGCGCGGTTCAGCCCGGCGGCGCTGTATCAGGCGCTGCTGGATGGGGTGACGGTGCTGCCTGCGGTGCCGCAGATGCATGCGTTACTGATGGCCTATGCCGTTGAAAACGGGCATGAAAAACTGGACAGTGCGGTGCTGCGCTATGTGTCGTCCGGTGCGGCGCCGCTGGACCCTGCGTGGAAGCGCAAGGCGGAAGGGTTCTATGGCATCGCGTTGCAGAATGGCTATGGCATGACGGAAAGCACGGCAGGGGTTTCGGGCACGCGCAACCCCAGGGGGCTGGCTGATATCAGTGTCGGACCTGCGCTGCCGGGGGTCGAGATTGCCCTGGACGAAAGCATGGGCGGTGAGCCGGGTGTGGGCGAGGTTCTGACACGCGGGCCGCATGTGATGAAGGGCTATTTCCGCAACCCGTCAGAGACCGCCAAGGCAGTGAGCGCCGAGGGTTGGTTGCGGACCGGAGACCTTGGAAAAATTGATGAAAAACAATACCTTCACATCGTTGGTCGCTGCAAGGAATTGATCATCCGGGGTGGTTTCAACGTCTATCCGCCCGAGGTTGAGGCGGCGCTGAACGACCATCCCGCAGTGGTGCAATCGGCGGTGATTGGTCGGCGGGGTGAGGGTGGAAACGAGGATATTCTGGCCTTTGTGCAGGTCACACAGCCGGGTGTCGTGCAAGTATCTGAACTCAAAGAATTTGTTGCCGGACGGTTGTCGAATTACAAGCGGCCCAGCCGGATTTTTCTGGTCGAGGCGCTGCCTGCGTCGGCAACCGGGAAGATCCTGAAACACAGGTTGCTGAGCCATTTTGCCGATCTGCTGGAGGCGCCGGCAGAGGTCTGAAAACCGGTCTGGATTGCGTATGGCAGGCGTATGGAAAGCGTATGGCTGACGTATGGCTGTGATGCGAGCGGTTCGCAGTGCGCCCTATGTCGTTTTGCGGCTTTGGGACCATGCGGGACGAAAACCGGATGCCGGGGATGCCTTGACCGGATCGGTCCGGTTTGCGCCGTTTGGGCGGGCTTTGGGATGGCCGCCAGCGTCTGGGAGAACCTTGGGTGAAAAACCAGCGCGGCGCGCCGATCAAAAACCCGGCAATGTTCAGAAGTTAAAACGTGATTGAGCACAGAAAACCGGCAAGACTGCACAATGGGGGGATGCAAAAGCCAAGACTACCTGAGATGGTGTCTCAAAAGATCAGGGGAAGCCGATCAAGATGGCCATTTACGCAAGCATCCACCACCTTACGCATTACAAGTACGACCGCAATGTCACGATGGGGCCTCAGATCATCCGCCTGCGACCTGCGCCCTATAGCCGGACGCGCGTGATTTCGCATTCGCTGAAGGTGTCGCCGCAGCCGCATTTCGTGAACCACCAGCAGGACCCTTATGGCAACTGGCTGTCGCGGTACGTGTTCCCCGAGCCAGTGCGCGAGTTCAAGATCGAGGTGGACGTGGTGGCCGATATGTCGGTCTACAACCCGTTCGATTTCTTCGTCGAGGATAGCGCCGAATTCTATCCCTTCAAATACCCGGCTGATCTGGTCGAGGACCTGTCGATCTATCGCCGCGCCGATCCGGCCACTCCGATGCTGGCGGATTTCATTCGGCAGATCCCGACGGAGAAGACCCGGATCGTCGACTGGCTGGTGATGTTGAACGCCAAGGTGGCGAGCGATATCGAATATACCATCCGCATGGAAGCCGGGGTGCAGTCGCCCGAAGAGACCCTGCAAAAGGCGCTGGGGTCGTGCCGGGATTCAAGCTGGCTGCTGGTCAATGTGCTGCGGCACCTTGGTCTGGCTGCGCGGTTTGTGTCGGGCTATCTGATCCAGCTGAAGCCGGATCTTCAGGCGCTGGACGGCCCGTCTGGGACGGAAAACGATTTCACCGATCTGCATGCCTGGGTCGAGGTCTATCTGCCCGGCGCGGGCTGGATCGGGCTGGACCCGACATCGGGGTTGTTCGCGGGGGAATCGCATATCCCGCTGGCCGCGACGCCGCATTTCCAGAATGCCGCCCCCATTTCCGGCGGCTATCAGGCGCAGGGCACGCCCGAGGTCGAATTCGAATTCGACATGACGGTGACCCGCGTGGCGGAACACCCGCGCATCACCAAGCCGTTTTCCGAAGAAAGCTGGCAGCGGCTGAACGCGCTGGGCAAGCAGGTCGACACCGAGCTTGAGACTGGCGATGTGCGGCTGACCATGGGCGGCGAGCCGACGTTCGTTTCGATCGATGACTATGAGGCCGCCGAGTGGAACACCGCCGCCGTGGGCCCGACCAAGCGCGGGCTGGCCGACCAGTTGATCCGCCGGTTGCGTGACAAGTTCGCACCGGGCGGGTTCCTGCATTATGGGCAGGGCAAGTGGTATCCCGGCGAGACGCTGCCGCGCTGGACCTTTTCGCTGTACTGGCGCAAGGACGAAAAGCCGATCTGGGCCGATGCCAACCTTGTCGCGCTGGAGAATGCCGAGACCGGGGCCGATGCCGAAAAGGCCGGTGAGTTCATCGCGCGCTTTGCCGAGGAGCTGGGGATCGAGCCGGATATGGCCGTGCCCGCCTATGAGGACCCTGCCGAGTGGATCATCAAGGAAGGCAATCTGCCCGAGAATGTGACGCCGGAGAATTCCAAGCTGAAGGACCCCGAGGAACGCCATCGCATGGCGCGGGTGTTCGGGCGCGGGTTGACGGAACCCTCGGGTTTTGTGCTGCCGATCCAGCGCTGGCAGTCCAAGGCCTCGGGTCGCAAGTGGCGGTCTGAAAAGTGGAACCTGCGGCGCGGGCATGTCTATCTGGTGCCGGGGGATTCGCCTGTCGGCTATCGTATCCCGCTGGGGGCGCTGCCCTATGTGCCGCCTGCGGCCTATCCCTATACCTATATCACCGATCCCAGCGTTCACCGCGATCCGCTGCCCGACTATGATCAGGGTGGTGCAACGCCCGAGGTGTCCGCCGGTCACAAGCAGCCGGTATCGGCCCCGTCCGAGCAGAAGGCCGTGCAGGATGTGATCGAGCAGGAGCTTGGCGGCGTTGGCGGGGCCGTGCGCACCGCGATGACGGTCGAGCCGCGCGATGGCAAGCTGTGTGTGTTCATGCCGCCTGTCGAGGACATGGAGGACTATCTGGACCTGATCGCCGCCGCCGAACGCACGGCCAAGGCGCTGGGCCTGCCGATCCATATCGAGGGCTACGCGCCGCCGCATGATCCGCGCATCAACGTGATCCGTGTGGCACCCGACCCCGGCGTGATCGAGGTGAACATCCACCCCGCCGACAATTGGGACGACTGCGTGGCGACGACCGAGGCGATCTATGAAGAGGCACGTCAGTGCCGTCTGGGGGCCGACAAGTTCATGATCGACGGTCGCCATACCGGCACCGGTGGCGGCAACCATGTGGTTGTGGGCGGGGCGACGCCCAATGACAGCCCGTTCCTGCGCCGTCCCGATCTGTTGAAATCGCTGATCCTGACGTGGCAGCGGCACCCGTCGCTGTCCTATCTGTTTGCCGGGATGTTCATCGGGCCGACGTCGCAGGCACCCCGTATCGACGAGGCGCGGCACGACACGCTCTATGAGCTTGAGATCGCGCTGAGCCAGATACCGGACCCTTCGAGCGGCACACCGCCGCCGCCATGGCTGGTGGACCGGTTGCTGCGCAACATGATGACGGATGTGACCGGGAACACCCACCGGGCCGAGATCTGCATCGACAAGCTGTTTTCGCCCGATGGCCCCACGGGGCGGTTGGGGCTGGTGGAATTCCGCGGGTTCGAGATGCCGCCGGACCCCAAGATGTCGCTGGCCCAACAGGTGCTGATCCGGGCGATCATCGCGCGGTGCTGGAATGCGCCTATTCAGGGCACTCCGGTGCGCTGGGGGACGGAATTGCACGACCGGTACATGCTGCCGCATTACCTGTGGCAGGATTTCCTGGACCTGCTGCGGGATCTGGATCTGCACGGCTTCAAGCTCGACCCCGAATGGTTTGTCGCGCAGAAGGAATTCCGCTTTCCGTTCTGCGGGCAGGTGGAATACGAGGGCGCGCATCTGGAAATCCGGCAGGCGCTGGAGCCCTGGCATGTGCTGGGTGAAACCGGGGCAATCGGCGGGACCGTGCGTTATACGGATTCCTCGGCGGAGCGGATGCAGGTCCAGCTGACCACATCCAACCCGGAACGCTATGGCGTGACCTGCAATGGCCGCACCGTGCCGCTGCGCCGCACCGACACCAGCGGTGTTTCGGTCGCGGGTGTGCGGTTCAAGGCATGGCAACCGGCCGAGGCGCTGCACCCGACGCTGCCGGTGGATGCGCCGCTGACCTTTGACATCTTTGACAAATGGTCGGGCAGGGCGCTGGGCGGTTGTGTTTATCACGTGGCGCATCCGGGCGGGCGGAACTATGAAACCTTCCCGGTCAATGGCAACGAAGCCGAGGCCCGCCGTCTGGCGCGGTTCGAGGCGCTGGGCCACACGCCCGGGGCCTATTGGCCGCCGCAGGAACAGACCCACCCCGAGTTTCCCATGACGCTTGACCTGCGTCGGGCACCCGGGATCTGAGCCAGTGGAAGCTGCCAGTACCACCGAAAATGACGCCATAGCCGCGCTGATCCGCGGCTATGGCATTCCTGCGGGCGTGTCGGACGAGATGATCGGCGCGGATGGACAGCTGCGCCCGGTCTGGCGCCCCTTTTTGCAGCGTTTTGCCAAGCTGAGCGCCGAGGATATCGCGCGCCGGTTTGACCGGGGCGACCGGTATCTGCGCGACGCAGGTGTGTTCTATCGCCAGTACCGCGAGGCGGATTCGACCGAACGGGACTGGCCGCTGAGCCATGTGCCGGTGCTGATCGACGAAAAGGAATGGACGCAGATCAGTGCCGGGCTGCGCCAGCGCGCCGATCTGCTGGAAATGGTGGCGCGGGATCTGTACGGGCCGGGCAATCTGGTGCGCAACGGGATGCTGCCGACCGAACTGGTGGCGGGCAACCCGGCCTGGCTGCGCCCGATGGTGGGGATCGAACCCAGCTCGGGGCATTTCCTGAACTTTGTGGCGTTCGAGCTGGGGCGCAATCCGGATGGGTCGTGGTTTGTGCTGGGCGACCGGACAGAGGCGCCATCGGGGGCCGGATTCGCGCTGGAAAACCGGGTGGCCACCATGCGCACCTTTTCCGACCCGTTCCCGCATGGCACGATCTACCGGCTGGCAGAGTTCTTTCGCGATTTCCGCGATGCGATGCAGGCCGGGCGTTCAGGGCCCGACACCCGCGCGGCGATCCTGACCGCCGGGATCGGGACCGAGACCTATTTCGAACATGCCTATATCGCCCGCTACCTTGGCCTCATGCTGCTTGAGGGCGAGGATCTGGTGGTCGAGCAGGGGCGTACAATGGTGCGAACTGTTTCTGGCAACAAACCGGTTTCGGTGCTGTGGCGGCGGATGGATGCGGCCTTTACCGATCCGCTGGAGCTGAATGACAAGAGCCAGATCGGCACGCCGGGATTGGTGAGTTCGATCCGGTCGGGGCATCTGTCGATGTTCAACGCGCTTGGCACGGGTGTTTTGCAGACGCGGGCGTTTCTGGCGTTTCTGCCGCGTATTGCGCGCGAATTGCAGGGGCAGCCACTGATGCTGCCGAATATCGCGACATGGTGGTGCGGGTCACCCAAGGAGCGCGCCTATGTGCAGGCGCATTCCGACCGGATGACCATCGGCGATGCGCTGGCGCAGGATCTGCCGTTCGAGGTGGATAACGGCACGGTCATTGCGGGGCGTTTCCCGGATGGCAGCACCGCCAATATCGCCGAACTTCTGGCGGCACAGGGCCCTGCGCTGGTCGGACAAGAGGCGGTGAGCCTGTCCACGACGCCGGTCCATGAGGACGGTCGGCTGGTGCCGCGCCCGGTCATGTTGCGGGTGTTTGCCGCGCGCACGGCGCAGGGCTGGTCGATCATGCCGGGGGGCTATGCGCGGATCGGGCCCAGAGGTGATGCCACGGCACTGTCGCTGCGCAGCGGCGGGTCGGTGGCCGATGTCTGGATCGTGGCGGACCGCAATGTGCCGACCGATCACGTCACCAAGACCGAGAGCCAGTTTCAGCGGGCAAGGCCCAGCATGCTGCCGTCGCGTGCGGCGGATAACCTTTATTGGATGGGGCGTTACGTGGAACGGGCCGAGGGGCTGATCCGGCTGGCGCGCGCCTACCATATGCGGCTGGCTGAGGCCGGTGTGCCGGACGATCTGCGGGTGGCACGGATTGCGAAGTATCTGGAGAGTTCCGGGGTCGATCTGGACACGGCGGTGCCACGGGAGATTTTGGGGCATATCCAGCACGCCATTCGTTGCGCCGCCAAGGTGCGGGACCGGTTTTCCATCGACGGCTGGATCGCGCTGCGGTCTCTTGAAGAGGAAATCGCCGATGCCCGCGCGCCGCTGCCGGGGGACGAAGCCGCGCGGGCGCTTGGGCTGATGCTGCGCGGTACGGCGGCGTTTGGGGGCCTTGTGCATGACAACATGTACCGCTTTGTCGGCTGGCGATTCCTGAGCCTGGGGCGGGCGCTGGAGCGTGCACAGGCGATGACCCGTCTGCTGGCCGATTTCGCCGCGCCAAACGCGCCAGAGGGCAGTTTCGACATCGCGATCGAGGTGGGGGATTCCGTGATGACCCATCGCCGCCGTTATCTGATTCAGACCAACCGCAATACGGTCATCGATCTGCTGGCGCTGGACCACCGAAACCCGCGTTCGGTGCGCTATCAGGTCAGCACGGCCCGCCGGTTGGTTGCCGAACTGCCCGACGCCGATGTGAACGGCGAACTTTCCGAATTGGCGCGCGCGATCCTGCGGGTGGAAACCCGGCTGGCTGTTGCGGATCCGGCGACGCTGGACACCGACAAACTGCTGTCGATGTCACGCTCAATCGGGCGGGTGTCTGATATGCTGACCCGGACCTATCTGACGTGACGCCATGCTGTATGACATAAAACTGATCATCACCTACAACTACGCCGCCCCGTCGATGCAGGCGCGCAATGTGCTGCGGGTGCTGCCGCTGAACCGGTCCGGAGAGCAGCGGCGCATCACCGGCGAGGTGAGCTTTGATCCGAAGCCGCAGGAACGTGTCGACTGGACCGATTTCTTTGGCAATGCGATGACCGAGATCGCCTTTGTGCAGCCGCTGACCAAACTGACCGTGCAGGTGCAATCGCGGGTCGAGCGGATCGCGCAGGCGCCGCAGCTGGATCTGTCGCCGACCCGGCCGCGTCTGGCGCAGGAGTTGGCGGACATGCCCGGTCTTGACGCCGACAGCCCGCATCATTTCCTGGCGCCGTCGCCCCGGGTGGGGTTCGATGGTGCGATCACGCAGTTCGTTGGCGGCATCCTTCGGGAGGGGGGAACGGTGCTTGCGGCGATGCGCGATGTCGGCCGCGCGCTGCACCAGGAGATGCGCTTTGATTCCAAGGCGACGGACGTGAACACCCCCCCGGCGGAGTCGTTCCGTAACCGCCACGGCGTCTGTCAGGATTTCAGCCATGTGATGATTGCGGGGCTGCGGGCGCATGGCATCCCGGCGGGATATGTCAGTGGCTTTCTGCGCACCGAACCACCCGAAGGCCAGCCGCGTCTGGAGGGGGCGGATGCGATGCACGCCTGGGTGCGGGTCTGGTGCGGGGCAGAGGTTGGCTGGATCGAATATGATCCCACCAACGACCTGATGGTGGGCGCGGATCATGTGGTTGTCGCCGTCGGGCGCGACTATTCCGACGTGGCCCCGGTCAAGGGGGCGGTGCGGTCATCGGGCGGGCAGAAAAGCCGCCACACCGTGGACATGGTGCCGCTGCCGGGCTGAGGGGGTTGCGCCCGGATGCCCGGGCGACAGTGCCGCCGGGGGATTGTTCGAAAGACATTTTTGCCTCCGGCGGGAATATTTTCGGGCAGATGAAGGCAGGGCTGGTTCCCTGCTTCTTCTCTTTCGAAATACGCGCCGTCGTGGTCGGCTGCCGCGCCGCCGGATCAGCGCAGCCGTGCGCCGGTTTCACTGTCAAAGAAAAAGACATGCTCGGGCGCGATGCTGACCCCCAGCCTGTCGCCCGAGCGTGAACGGGTTTCGCCGCGCTCTTCGACAACCATCTTTTCCCCCGTCGGTGTCACGAGGTGGGCATAGGATACGCCGCCAAGGCTTTCGCTGAGATCGACGGTCAGCGGGCCACCCTGTGTGACGGTCAGGTGTTCGGGGCGCAGGCCGACATCGACGGCCATTCCGGGGCGCGCCGAGGCAGGTGCCGGTACGGTCAGGTCCAGCCCCGCGACGGTGACGCCCTGCGGCGTGACCGTGCCCGGCAGAAAGTTCATCGCGGGCGAGCCGATGAAGCCCGCGACAAAGCGGTTGTCGGGGTTGCGGTAAAGGTCCATCGGCGCGCCGACCTGTTCGATATGACCGGCGCGCAGCACGACGATCTTGTCGGCCAGGGTCATCGCCTCGACCTGATCATGGGTCACGTAGATCATCGTCGCGCCGATTTCCTTGTGCAGGCGGGCGATTTCGACCCGCATTTCCACGCGTAGTTCGGCGTCAAGGTTGGACAGCGGTTCGTCGAACAGGAAGACTTCGGGGCCGCGCACGATGGCGCGCCCGATCGACACGCGCTGGCGCTGACCACCCGAAAGCGCGGCAGGCTTGCGTTTGAGGTAGGGATCGAGTTTCAGAATGCGGCTCGCCTCGGCCACTTTTGCGCGGATCTCGGCCTTGGGGTGGCGGTTCATCTTGAGCCCGAAGCCCATGTTTTCCTCGACCGTCATGTGGGGGTAGAGCGCGTAGGTCTGGAACACCATCGCCACGCCACGTTCCGCTGGGTCGAGCCGGGTGACGTCGCGGTCACCGATCTGGATGGTGCCGCTGCTGGTATCCTCAAGCCCGGCGACCATCCGCAGCAGCGTGGACTTGCCGCAGCCAGAGGGGCCGACAAAGACGCAGAATTCGCCGTCGTCGATCGCGAGGTCCAGACCGTGGATCACCTGGACTTCGCCATAGCGTTTGATCGCGCCGTTCAGTGTCACTTGGGACATGGTTCAGGCTCCTCCCTGAGGTGTGGTTTCTGACTGTGGAAAGGCCCATGTTTCGGCCTCGTCCGCGATGGCGCGGGCGGTGGTCTGCAACTGCGGGGCCAGCAGGCCCAGCTGGCTGATATCGGTGCGGGTCGTTGTTGAGGTGACGGAGAGCGCGCCAAGAAGGCGGCGTTTTGCGGTGAGGATCGGAACGGCGACGCAGATGATGCCGGGTTCGTGTTCTTCGTTGTCAAAGCCGTATCCGCGGGCGCGGATCGCATCCAGTTCGCGGCGCAGGCTGTCTGCGTCGCAAAAGGTGTGTTCGGTGAACCGGTGCCAGGATTGTTGTGCCAGCGCGCGGTCCAGATCTTCGGGCGGGAGATGCGCGAGCATGACCTTGCCCACGCCGGTGCAATAGGCCGGGCCGATCTTGCCCGCCTGGCTGAACATCTCGACCGGCTGGCGGGCGTTGCGTTTGTCGACATAGAGCACCTGAGCATGGTCGAACTGCGCAAGGTGCACGGTTTCCCCGACCAAGGCGCTGAGCCGGTCCAGATGGGTGCGCGCGATGGGGGCAAGCGAGGACTGCGCCCAGGCGGCATGGGCAAGCCGCACCAGCCGGATGCCGGGCGCATAGGTGCTGCGCTCTGGATCAAAGGTCAGCATGCGCTGATTGGTGAGCGTTTGCAGGAACCGGTAGAGCGTTGCCTTGGGGTAGGGGGTGTCGGCCAGCAGTTCGGAGAACCGCACCGGCCGACCGTAGGAGGCGACGCTGTCCAGCACCTCGAGCGCCTTGCCGACGGTGCCATCACCGGCCGTTGCGCCCGCCCGGGTGCCCGTCGGTGCGCCAATCGGAGCGCCAGTCGCGGTTTGACCGGTTTGTGCCATTCTCTGAATCCTCCCTGCCGTGGCGATTGCTGTGGCTGTCTATCTGGCTGTCGCAGTCACGGCTGTTGACAACCATAGGCGAGTCGCGGTTATATTTTCAATATACAAAACAAGGTTTCAAATATTGGAACCAATTATTGTGCGAATTGACTTTGGAAACTCTCGGGAGGAGACCCAATGACGTCCATTTTCAGAACCACGGCTGCCGCGCTGGCGGTCAGCTTTGCCACCGCTCCGGTTGCCTTTGCCGAGGCGCATGCGCTGTCGGGTGATCTGGTGATATTTTCGGATATGTCCAATCCGGCGCCCCGCGCGGTGATGGAGGGGATGGTGGAGCGCTTTGGCGCGATGCACCCGGATCTGAACATCGAGCTGACGGTGATCGACCGTGATGCGTTCAAAACGCAGATCCGCAATTTTCTGACCGCCAATGCCCCGGATGTGACCAACTGGTACGCCGCCAACCGGATGCGGCCCTATGTGAAAGCGGGCCTGTTCGAGGACGTATCGGACCTGTGGGAAGAGCCCGAGATTGCCGAAAACCTGGCATCGACCAAGGGGGCGATGACGCTGGATGGCAAGCAATGGGGCGTGGCCTATACCTATTACCAGTGGGGTGTTTATTATCGCAGCGACATCTATGATCAGTACGGTCTGAGCGAGCCTGCAACCTGGGACGAGGAAAAGGCCAACTGTCAGGTGCTGCTGGACAACGGGGTCAAGTGCTATGCCATCGGGACCAAGTTCCTGTGGACGGCCGCCGGCTGGTTTGACTACCTCAACATGCGCACCAACGGCTATGATTTCCACGCGGCGCTGACCAATGGCGAAAAAAGCTGGACCTCGGACGAGGTGCGGGCGACCTTTGCCCATTGGCGCGAGCTGATCGACATGGGGGCCTTTGTCGATAACCACCAGTCCTATAGCTGGCAGGAGGCGCTGCCCTTTATCGTCAATGGCGATGCTGCCGCGTATCTGATGGGCAACTTTGCCGTGGCACCGCTGCGCGAGGCGGGGCTGGATGATTCCAAGCTGGATTTCTATCAGTTCCCGGCGATCAATCCTGATGTGGCGCTGGCAGAGGATGCACCGACCGATACCTTCCACATTCCGGCCAATGCCAAGAACAAGGAAGCGGCCCGGGAATTCCTGCGCTTTGTGGTTTCGACCGACAACCAGACGCTGATCAACGCGGGCGACGCGCTGGGGCAGCTGCCGGTGAACAGCGCCGCTTCGGTTGATGACGACAAGTTCCTGCAACAGGGTTTTCAGATGCTGTCATCCAACAGCCCCGGTGGCGTGGCGCAGTTCTTTGATCGCGATGCCCCGGCCGAAATGGCGGCAGCGGCGATGGAGGGGTTTCAGGAATTCATGGTGATCCCCGACAACCTTGACGACATCCTGCAGCGGCTCGAATCCGCGCGGTCGAGCATCTACTGAACCGGGTGGCGGGGTGAACCCCGCCCTATGATGCCGGTCCGGGCGGTGAGGCGGGTTTCCCCTGGCCGCTGCCCGGACACACTGGCCGCCACAGGAGCCATCCCATGACCAACGCCGCGCTGCCAACCGCCCCGGACACGCGCCCGCGCAGACGCAATGCGCAGGCCATCGCGCCGTGGCTTTTCCTAGCGCCGGGGCTGCTGTTCTTTCTGTTCTACGTGATCTTTCCGGTGTTCCAGAGCTTCAACCTGTCGCTGTACAAATGGGACGGGCTGGGCACGCCGGAGTTTGTCGGGCTGAAGAACTACCGTGATCTGGGCAGTGACCGCGCCTTTGAGGTGTCGCTGTGGAACAATGTCAAATGGCTGGTGCTGTACCTTCTGGCGATCCCGGGGGGGCTGTTCATCGCGCTGTTCCTGAACCAGACGGTGCGGGGCATCCGGCTATACAAATCGCTGTTCTTCTTTCCCTTCGTGATCAGTCAGGTTGTGGTGGGGCTGGTGTTCAGCTGGTTTTATGACCCCACCTTCGGGCTGCTGAACGTGATGCTGGGCTGGGTCGGGCTGGGCCCGATCAACGTGCTGGGCGATCCGGCGCTGGTGACCTATGGCATTATCGTCGCGGGGCTTTGGCCGCAAACGGCCTATTGCATGATCCTTTATCTTACCGGGCTGAACGCCGTTGATCCCGAACAGGTCGAAGCGGCGCGGCTGGACGGGGCCAAGGGCTGGCGGATGCTGTGGTACGTGATCCTGCCGCAGCTGCGGCCGGCGACCTTTATCGCCTTTGTGGTGACGATCATCGGCGCGCTGCGCTCGTTTGACCTCATCTCGATCATGACCAACGGCGGGCCGTTCGGATCGAGCCGGGTGCTGTCGTTCTACATGTTCGAAAAGGCGCTGTCGGAATATGGATTCCGCATGGGGTACGGCGCGGCGATTGCCGTGGTGCTGTTCCTCATCATGCTGGTCTTTATCGCCTACTTCCTGTGGTCGATGTATCGCCAGGAGAGACCGAGGTGAGCCTGTTTCAGCCCCGAAAAGTGCGTATTCGAAACGAGAAGAAGGGCAGGTCGCTTGTGCTTTCACTCTTTAAAGATAGGCAAAAATGCGACTGTGCGACCTGTTGTGAGGGCTGAGAGATGTTTCCGACGCCGATAGAAAAATCTTCGCGTGGCTGGCAGCTGGGGTATCAGGGATTGTTGCCTGTGGCTCTGATTGCCTGGCTCTTGCCGCTGATTGCGGTGGCGGTGTTTTCCATGAAACCGGATGTTGATTTCACCGCGGGCAATTACTGGGGTGTTCCGTCCCGCTTTGCGGGGTTTGAGAATTACGCCAAGGTGTTCTTTGAGAGCGACATGCCGCGCTACCTGATGAATTCGATCCTGATCACAGTGCCGACGGTGATCGGCGCGGTCGCGTTGTCGTGCATGACGGGCTTTGCGCTGGGGATTTACCGGTTCCGCAGCAATCTGTGGATCTTCTTCATGTTCGTTGCGGGCAATTTCGTGCCGTTCCAGATTTTGATGGTGCCGGTGCGGGATCTGACGTTGGGTCTGGGGCTGTATAATACCAAGCTGGGGCTGGTGCTGTTTCATGTCGCCTTTCAGACCGGCTTCTGCACGCTGTTCATGCGCAATTTCATTCGTGCGCTGCCGTTCGAGTTGATCGAAGCGGCGCGGGTCGAGGGCGTGGCGGAATGGCGGATCTTCTGGTTCGTTGTGCTGCCGCTGATGAAACCCGCCATCGCGGCGCTGGCGGTGCTGATCTTTACCTTTATCTGGAACGATTATTTCTGGGCCGTGGTGCTGACACAGGGTGTCGAAAGCCAGCCGGTCACTGCCGGGATCACATCGTTCAACGCGCAGTACCGGGCGGCCTATCATCTGATGTCAGCCGGCAGCATCGTGGCCGCACTGCCGCCGGTGGCGATGTTCTTTCTGATGCAGAAGCATTTCATCGCCGGTCTGACGCTGGGTGCCGTCAAGTGATGCAGGTCTGGCGGTTGGATGACGGGCGTCAGACCCTGGTGCTGAGTGCGCGGGCGGGCGAGATGGCCGAGGTGGTCTATTGGGGGCTTGCGCTGCCCGCGGATGAGGATCTGAAGGCGCTGGCCGCGATGGCGGTGCAGGATGTGACCGGCGGCATGATCGACGCCCTGCCGCCGCTGAGCCTGTGCCCCGAGGCGGGGCGCAGTTTTCCGGGGCAACCGGGGCTGGTGTTGCGCAGTGCGCAGGGGGCATTGCTGAGCACGCGGCTGGTGTTTGAACGTGCCGAGGTGGCGGCGGGGCGGCTGACGCTGTGGCATCGCGATGCGGGGCTGGGGCTGCGCTATGGCGCGCATTTCGAACCCTGCCGCGACAGTCATGTGATCCGGGCCTGGGCCGAGCTGATGGCGGATCAGCATGTGCGGCTGGATTGGCTTGCGGCACCGGTGCTGCCCGCGCCGCAAGATGGCGGGATGGTGGATGTTTCGGGTCGCTGGATCGGGGAATTCCGGTTGAACAAGGTGGGTTGGCGACCGGGGGTGCATCTGCGTGAAAGCCGTCTGGGGCGCACGGATCATGCGCATTTTCCGGGCCTTCTGCTGACCGGGGCGGGGGCCACGAATACGGCGGGCAGGGTGCACGGGTTGCATTATGGCTGGTCCGGCGGGCACAGGATGCTGGCCGAAGAGCTGCCGGACGGGCGGCGGCAGGTGCAATTTGGTCATGCGCAAGGGACCGAGTTGGAGCCTGCGCAGAGGTTCGAAACTGCTGTGCTGTTCCTGACCGTTTCGGACAGCGGGTTGAGTGGGGTCGGCACGGCGTTTCAGCGGCATCTGCGCGACCGCGTGGTGACATGGCCCATGCCGGATGCGCCGCGTCGCGTGCACTACAACTGCTGGGAAGCGGTGTATTTCGATCACAACCTTGAAACGTTGAAGGATATTGCCAGCCGCGCGGCGGATCTGGGGGCCGAGCGGTTCGTGCTGGATGATGGCTGGTTCGGGCGGCGCGATGATGACACGACCAGTCTGGGCGATTGGGGGATTGATCCGCGAAAATGGCCGGATGGCTTTGCGCCGTTCATCGAGCATCTGACGGCGCTGGGCATGAGCTTTGGCCTGTGGTTCGAACCGGAGATGGTGAACCTGAAAAGCGATCTGGCACGGGCGCATCCCGACTGGGTTCTGGGGCCTGAGGATCAGATCGAGGGGCGGCAGCAGCGGGTGCTGGATATGAGCCGGTCCGAGGTGCGGGACTATCTGTATGCGCGTATCGCGGCAGTGCTGGGGCGCTATCCGATCGATTATATCAAGTGGGATCATAACCGCGTTTTGCCGATGCCGGATGCGCGACAGGCGCGCGGAACCTATGCGCTGATGGACCGGCTGCGCGCCGATTTCCCGGCGGTCGAGATTGAAAGCTGCGCATCGGGCGGCGGGCGGATTGATTTCGGTATCATGCAGCGCTGTTCGCGGATCTGGTTGTCAGACAGCAACGATGCGCTGGAACGGGCGCGCATCCAGCATGACGCGGCGCTGTTTCTGCCTGCCGCCGTGACAGGCAGCCATGTGGGGCCGCGACGGTGCCATACCTCGGGTCGGGTGATCGACATCCGGTTCCGTGCATGGGTTGCGGCGCAGCGGCAGATGGGGTTCGAGATGGACCCGCGCGAGCTGACGACCGAGGAGGCAGGCGTGTTGCAGCAGGTCACGCAGTGGTGGAAGGACAACCGCGACTGGCGGATGGCGGCGGATATCCTGCGGCTGGATAGCACTGACCCGGCGGTGCTGGCCGAGATGCAGCTGGCGCGCGACGCGGCGCGGTTCGTGGTCTTTGCCGCGCAGATGGGTGCATCCGATCAGATCGTGCCGCGCCCCCTGCGCCTGACGGGGTTGGAGCGGGATGCGCGGTATGACATCACATTGGTGAACCGGGCCGAGGCTGTTGGCCTGTCCCGGGGGGTGCCGCTGCTCAAGTCGGCGGATGTGACGCTTTCGGGGGCGTACCTTATGCAGCACGGTCTGACCCTGCCGTGGTGTTTCCCGCAAACCATGTGGGTCGTTGAAGGCAAAAGAGCATGACTGACAAACCGCGCAGCGCCAACCGGAATGGCAAGCTGGACAAGGGCATGGGGGCTGATTTTCTGGTGGGACAGGTGACTGGCTTTGTTACGCGGGGGGGCCGCTGATGAGTATGCCGAGCTTTCACGACCTCAAAGGCGCTTCGGTGTTCATCACCGGCGGCGGATCGGGCATTGGTGCGGCGCTGACCGAGGGGTTTCTGGCACAGGGGGCTAAGGTCGGTTTTGTGCAGCGATCGGGTGCCACGGATTTTGTCGCGGAGATGGCGGCGAAATACGATAGCGCGCCGCTGTTCGTGCCCTGTGATATCACCGATGTGGAGGCCCTGCGCGCTGCTATCGCGCAGGTGGCAGAGGCGCATGGGCCGATCACCGTGCTGGTGAACAATGCCGCCAATGACCGGCGTCACACGACCCTTGAGGTGGATGAGGCGTTCTGGGACAAATCGCAGGCGATCAACCTCAAGGCATATTTCTTTGCCGCGCAGGCGGTGATCCCGGGGATGCAGGCCGCCGGGCAGGGGGCGATCGTGAACTTTTCGTCGATCAGCTATATGATGGGGAACGCGGGGTATCCGGCCTATACGACCGCCAATGGCGGCATCACGGCGATGACCCGGTCGCTGGCGCGGGAATTCGGGCCGGATCGTATCCGCGTCAACGCGATTGCGCCCGGCTGGGTGATGACGGACAAGCAGCGCGAGATGTGGGTCACGCCCGAGGCGCTGGCCGCGCATCTGGAACGCCAATGCCTCAAGGAGGAAATCATGCCTGAAGATATCGTGGCGGCAGTGCTGTTTCTGGCCTCGTCAGCCAGCCGGATGATGACCGGGCAACTTATGGCCGTTGATGGCGGCGTGGTGGTGACGGGATGACAACTGCTGTGACATGGATTGCTGCCGACTGGGGTACTTCGCATCTGCGGGTCTGGTTGATGGACGGCGCAGGTGGCGTGATCGAGCGCCGCGCCAGCGCGGACGGCATGGGAACGCTGGCGCAGGACGGGTTTGAACCGGCGCTGCTGAAGCTGGTGGGCGATGTGCTGCCAGAGGGGCAAAGCACGCCGGTGATGATCTGCGGCATGGCCGGATCGCGGCAGGGCTGGGCCGAAGCGCCCTATGCCACGGTGCCCTGCACGCCGCCAGCGGCCGCGCAGGCACGGCTGGTTGGCACATCGGATCCGCGCCTGCGGGTGCGCATCCTGCCGGGGGTCAAGCAAGAGCATCCGGCGGATGTGATGCGCGGAGAAGAGACGCAGATCGCCGGTTTCCTGTCGCTGAACCCAGGATACGACGGGATCATCTGCCTGCCGGGGACGCATTCGAAATGGGCGCATATCTCGGCCGGGGAAATCGTGAGTTTCCGCACCTTCATGACCGGCGAATTGTTTGCGCTGCTGTCGGGGCAGTCCGTGCTGCGCCATTCGGTGGCGGCGTCGGGCTGGGACGAAGGGGCCTTTGCCGAGGCGGTGGACACGGTCATGTCGCGGCCCGAACGGCTGGCGGCGGATCTGTTTGGGCTGCGGGCCGGGGCGCTGTTGCACGATCTGGACGGGGCAACTGCGCGGGCGCGTCTGTCGGGGATGCTGATCGGCGCCGAACTGGCGGCGGCGAAACCCTATTGGCTGGGGCAGCAGGTTGCGCTGCTGGGGGCGACTTCGGTTGCCGCACCATACCGCGCCGCGCTGATGGCGCAGTCGGTGCCGGTGACGCTGGCCGATGCAGAACGCATGACGCTGGAAGGGCTGAAGGCGGCCCAGGCAACGAAGGATACCAAATGAGCCGTGAAATCATCGCCATCCTGCGCGGCATCACCCCGCCCGAGGCCGCCGCCGTCACCGAGGCGCTGATCGCGGCGGGGATCACCAAGATCGAGGTACCGCTGAATTCGCCCGAGCCGTTCGTCAGCATCAAGGCGATGCTGGATGGGTTCGGTACGCAGGCGACCATTGGCGCGGGCACGGTTCTGGCCCCCGAAGAGGTGCTGCGTCTGGCACAGATCGGCGCGCATATGATCGTCTCGCCTGATTGCAATCAGCGTGTCATCATGGCGACGAAAAAGGCCGGGCTGCTGTCCTATCCGGGCATCATGACACCGACCGAGGCGTTCACCGCCCTGCGCACCGGCGCGGATGGGATCAAGCTGTTCCCCGGTTCGCTGATCGGGCCCGCGGGGTTGAAGGCCATCGGCGCGGTGCTGCCGAAGGGGACCAGGACCTATGCCGTGGGCGGCGTGGCTGCGGCCAACTTTGCCGAGTGGTTCGCGGCGGGGGCCACCGGGTTCGGGATTGGAACGGCGCTGTATGCACCGGGGCGGTCAGCTGCTGACATCGCGGCGCGTGCGCGTGATATGGTGGCCGCCTATGATGAAGGAGCGCCGAAATGAGCCATCTGATCTACAGTGACACCGTTTGCCAGCTGGGCGAAGGCGCGCTCTGGCATCCGGAGACGCAGACGCTTTATTGGTTCGATATCTTGGGCAAACGGCTTTATGCCCGCGACAGCCGGGGCGAGAAGCATTGGGATTTTGACCGCATGTGTTCGGCCGCAGGCTGGATCGACGACACCAGGCTGCTGATCGCGTCCGAGAAGGATCTGTTCACCTTTGACACCGAAACGGCGGCCGAGGTGACGGTTTGCCCGCTGGAGGCTGACAATGACGTCACGCGGTCCAACGATGGCCGCGCCGACCCCTGGGGTGGTTTCTGGATCGGCACCATGGGCAAGGGGGCCGAACATCAGGCCGGGGCGATCTACCGCTTCTACAAGGGCGAGCTGCGGCTGCTTTACCCCGATATCACCATCTCGAATGCGATCTGCTTTGCGCCCGGTGGCGCCTATGCCTATTTCGCCGATACGCCCACGGGCATCATCCGGCGGGTGACGCTGGATGATGACGGCTGGCCCGCGTCCGAACCTGAGGACTGGCTGGATTTGAGCAGCGAGGGCCTGCGCCCGGACGGTGCTGTCTGTGACGGGCAGGGCAATCTGTGGAATGCCCAGTACGGCGCGGGGCGCGTGGCCTGCTATTCGCCCGAGGGGCAGTTCATGACCGCACTTGGCGTGGCGGCGGCGCAGACCACATGTCCGGCCTTTGGCGGCGCGGATCTGACCACGCTGTTCGTGACCTCGGCGGCCTATGGCGCGGCGGACAATGATCCGCTGGGCGGTGTCACCTTTTCCGTGGCGACGGGATACAAGGGGCAGGCGGCAAACCGGGTGCTGCTGTGAGCATCCTGAAACGAACGCTTGGGACCTGCTATTACCCCGAGCATTGGCCCCGTGAGCAATGGGAAGAGGATGCGGCGCGCATGGCCGCGCTTGGCCTGACCTGGGTGCGCATCGGGGAATTCGCCTGGGGGCGGTTGGAGCCAACGCCCGGCGATCTGCACTTCGGTTGGCTGGACGAGGCGATCGCGGTGCTGGGGGCGGCGGGCCTGCGTGTGGTGCTGGGAACGCCGACCGCGACGCCGCCGCGCTGGATGCTGACGCGTCATCCCGACATGCTGGCCGTCGATGATCAGGGTCGCCTGCGCGGGTTTGGATCACGGCGGCACTATTGCTTTTCCCATGCCGGATACCTTGAGGAATGTCGCCGCATTACCACGCTTTTGGCGCAACGCTATGGCGCGAACCCGCATGTTGCGGCCTGGCAGACCGACAATGAATACGGCTGCCATGACACGGTGATCAGCTATTCCGAGGCGGCGCGCGCGGCCTTTCGCGGCTGGCTGCGGATGGCCTATCCCGGGAATGGCAACGATGGAGATATCGGTGCGCTGAATGCGGCCTGGGGCAATGTGTTCTGGTCGATGGATTATGCGGATTTCGATGAGATCGACCTGCCCAACCTGACCGTGACCGAACCGAACCCGGCGCATGTGCTGGCCTTCCGGCGGTTTTCATCCGATCAGGTGGTGGCGTTCAACCGCGCGCAGGTTGACATCATCCGTCAGCATTCTGCCGCACCCGTCAGCCATAATTACATGGGGCGGGTCACGGATTTCGATCACTTCGATCTTGGCGCTGATCTGGATATAGCCACATGGGACAGCTATCCGCTGGGGTTTCTGGAGGATCGCGTCGGCGCCACGCCTGAACAGCAGCGCCATTTTGCGCGGCAGGGGGATCCCGATTTTCAGGCCTTTCATCACGATCTATACCGTGCGGTTGGCGCGGCGCAGGGGGCGCATGGGGCAGGGCGTGGCCGTTGGTGGGTGATGGAACAGCAACCCGGCCCGGTGAACTGGGCGCCGCATAACCCCGCACCGCTGCCCGGTATGGTGCGGCTCTGGACATGGGAGGCCTTTGCCCACGGGGCCGAGGCGGTGTGTTATTTCCGCTGGCGTCAGGCACCTTTCGCGCAAGAGCAGATGCACACCGGCATGCTGCGCCCGGACGGAGCCGAGGCGCAGGCGTTTCACGAGGCGGCGATGGTGGCGGCAGAACTGGCCGATGCACCCGACGTGGCGCAGAGGCAGGCGCGTGTCGGTCTGATCTTTGACTACGGTGCCGAATGGATGTGGCAGATTCAGCCGCATGGGGCGGGGCTGTGTTATTTCGATCTGGTGCTGCAGCATTACCGCGCACTGCGCCGACTGGGGCTGTCGGTGGATATCCTGCCGCCGAGCGTGCGGGATTTTGCGGGCTACGGGCTGGTGCTGGCGCCGGGGCTGATGGTGGTGCCGGACGATCTGAAGGCGGCGCTGAGTGCCAGCGGGGCGCAGGTTCTGATCGGGCCGCGCACTGCCGCACGGGACGGGGAATTCCGTATGCCGGTGCCGCTGCCCCCGGCGTGGAATGGGCTGGATGTGACGGTTTCGCGGCTGCAAAGCCTGCGGGCGGACATGCCGGTGCCGCTGGCTGGCGGCGGGGCAGTCACAGGCTGGCTGGAGGAGTTGGAAGGCGGGGCGGAGGTTGTGCTGCGCACTGCCAGTGGTGATGCCGTGGCGATGCGCGCAGGCAAGGTGACCTACATGGGTGGCTGGGGCGACGGCGAGGCGTTGAGGCTGCTGTTGTCAGAGCTATGTGCGTTGGCGGGGATCGCCGTGCAGGAGCTGCCCGAAGGGGTGCGCATCCGTGACACCGGGACGGAGCGGTTCTGGTTCAACCACAATCCGCATCCGGTGGATACGCCCGTGGGCGCGTTGCCGGTGGCCGGGGTGTTGCGCGTTCCGGTCTGATCCGCAGGGGGGCGGAACGCCGCTACATTTCGCGCAGATAGGCCCAGGAAACATACCCTTTGAGCCCGCGCGCCCGATCCAGATAGACTTTGCACCAGCGGGTGCCGCCGGTCTGCTGGCAGCTTTGAACCCACAGGACAGTGCCATTGGGCAGGCCTACGATCACGATGTAGCCTGTTCCGGGGCCTGCGCGCATTTTCAGCATGTCGTCGTCTTCGACGCCGATCACTTCGAACCGGCCAAGCGATGCGCCGGTTGCAGGTTCAGAGCCCGTGCACGCCCCAAGCATAAGTGTTGCCATCGCGGCAAAGATTGCTTTGCGCATCGGTTTCTCCTGTTTTCTGCCTCGGCCATGATTGTAGCCTGTCAAAGCGCCGAACGGAACCGCCGCTTGTTCACAGAATGCGACATTGTCGGCGCTCTGACGGGACAGGCATTCACCCCTTGCGCGTGAACACCAGCGCCATTGAATCCCGCAGCACGATCGGGCCGCTGAGGTAATCGGGGCCAATACCCGGTGAGCGCAGGGCGCAGTGCCAGCCAAAGCCTTCGGTGCCGGGAACGCCCAATAGCAGAGGGTCGATATCGGGGGTGGGTTTGCCCTCCATGTGGAGGACGCTGTAGACCTGTTCGCCGTCCGGGCCGTGGCGCAGTGAGGTGAACAGGGTCCGTCCGTTCAGCGGTTCCACATAGCCGAAGCGATCCCGGGGGCCGTAATTGTCACGCAGCCATGGCCGGGCCGCACGGAAATTGCGCAGGGCCAGAGTATAGGCCGACTGCACCGGGTCCAGCCCGGGCAGCGAATGCGAGATGTTGCAGTAATCGTGCATGTCATCCATCCACGCCCGCGCCACCTGTTTCAGCGTGGCGACGGTGTAGTGCGGGCCGGCCAGTTTGGGATCGGTGGCGTTCAGCAGGCGGGCGATATCCTCAAGATCGTATCCCGTCACCTCGACCAGTGCGGGCAGGAATTCGCAGAACCGGGCAAGGTCGGCGCGGGTTTCATAGCCCAGTTCCTTGAGGCGGCGGAAGTTGGACGGGATCGAATAGCTGTATTCGTCCACCTGCCACTTGAGGCTGATCGCCTCTTCGGCCACGACCT
Organism: Puniceibacterium sediminis; assembly: GCF_900188035.1. Lineage (GTDB taxonomy): Bacteria > Pseudomonadota > Alphaproteobacteria > Rhodobacterales > Rhodobacteraceae > Puniceibacterium > Puniceibacterium sediminis. Next base: position 424,343 of record NZ_FZNN01000001.1, read on the forward strand.
TGACGCCGTATTTGTCATCCTGATTGCGGATGAAGCCCCAGGAACTGCGGGCCATGGCGTTGAGGAAATCCATCGGTACGCCCGGCAGGGCAGCATAGGTCAGGGTGTGGACAGCGGGGTTGTCATAGGCCTTGTCGAGGATCTCCATCCGGCTGTGGCCGAGGCCGGTATTGATGTTCATTTCCGGTGACACCTGCGTGCCCCGGCGCAAGGTATCGTGGTTCGACGTGCCCGAAATCCAGTTCGACCCGACCGACAGGCATTCGCGGATGCGCCAGTATTTGCTGAGCCAGAAGGTATAAAGGAACGGCGTGTTGTGGGCGAATGTCAGAGGTCCCCACTGGAACACATCATCGTCGCGCTGCTTTTCGATCACTGATCGGTAGGTCGAGCTGAGTTCCCAATCTTCGTCCGGCCAGGGGCGGCCATCCTCAAAAATGAACCAGGGACGGTACTGCGTACCGGCGACGTCCTGCACGATGTCGGCCATGCTTTGCAGGTAATCGTCGTCATGCACCATGACCTGCGCGCTGGGGTCCCAGAATTTGAAATCCTGCGCGCCGTCGACACGCACGCCATCGGCGCCGAAATTCGCCTTGCGGCGCTGCATTTCCAGCAGGATCGCGCGCACGGCGGGGTTCTGATAGTCAAGGTTCTGGCCGTACATGTTCGGCCCGGCAAAGAAATGCGGGTTCAATGCGTTCAGCCCCTGATTGTCGGAATGGCCATAGACCACGTCGAATACCAGTTTCTTGGGCTTGCCGGGGAAATTGTGCAGGACACTGGCGAAATCGACCAGCTCATCCGGGCGACCGGTTTCCAGCAGCACGGGGTTCACGGCGGCCATGCCGGAAATCACGATGTCATAGCCCCAGTTCGTGGTGTCGGGGCGGTAAAGCGAGACTGTGACGCCGGTTTCGGTATCATCGGTTTCCTGCCAGAAGGCGGGGCCGGTTTCGTAGACGGTTGTGGGTTCGACCGGAAGCAGCTGCACGGAATCGTAGCCCATGAACAGCTGGTCGGCGGGTTCCAGCGGCAGGTCGTGTGATACGCGGCTGGCCAGACGTTCGAACTGCCGGGTGAGCGAGGCGATGGTGCCGCCCGCCGTGGCCGAGGGCACATGGATTTGCAGGATGTTCGAGGGCGGGCCGAATTTGTGCGGTTTACCGCCCTTCAGGTTTTCGAAATAGCCGGTGTCGGTGCGCCCGGCCTGCAGGGCGTCGATGTCGTACAGTTCGGCCGGGGCCATGACGCCAAAGGGCAGGGACATGGCCAGCGGGTCAAGGATACGGTGCCAGGTGCCGTCACTGTCGCGCCATGTGAGGGCGTAGAAATCACCGATCTGACGGCGTTTGCCCGCGATCATGCCCCGCACGGCAGTAAAGCAGTGTTCGTCCAGGCGGATCACCGGGAGCAGGCTGCGTTCGAAAGCGACATCCTGATGCGCGACGGTCAGATCAAGCGGCACTGTGGGTGCCAGAACCTCAAGGAAAACATCGCCCGTGGGCACGCGGTTTTCGGCAAGTTCCGGCACCCAGAAACCGAAATAGGCGATGTCGCCGTCGATCTGTCCGCCCAGCTGTCGCGCGATCTGCTGTTCCGCGTCGAAACGGGTTTCGGCAGTCATCAGGGTCTGGTGGCAGGCCTCGGCGCGGGCCTGCGCGGCCTGTTCATCAAAGGAAATGCGGTCGTTGAGGGGCATGGCCGCTCCTTCAGGCTTGGTTCAGGTTATCACGTCGGGGGCATTGCGCCCGGTCCGGTCCTTGATCCCGGCAAGCGCCTCGGCGGCGGCGATGATGCTGGCCAGCGCCTCTTGCGGGTCGTCGTGCATCTTTGCGGGGTCCGTTTCGACCCGTTCGAGGTAGACCCGCAGCGTGGCGCCTTCGGTGCCGGTGCCAGACAGGCGCAGAACGATCCGCCCGCCGCCGTCAAAGGTAAAGCGCAGGCCCTGACCTTCGCTGCGCGAGCCGTCGACCGGATCGTCGTAGGCGAATTCATCCGCAGCCTCAACCGTCAGCCCGGCAATGTCAGTACCGGGAAGATCGGGCAGGCGGACGCGCAGATCATCGACCAATTTTTGGGCGGCGGCGCTGTCGACTGCCTCGTAATCATGCCGGGAATAGTAGTTGCGCCCGAAGGTCTTCCAGTGCTCGGCCATGAGGTCGGCGACGGAAATCTTGCGCACGGCCAGCACGTTGATCCAGAACAGGACCGCCCAGAGGCCATCCTTTTCGCGCACGTGGTCGGACCCTGTGCCGGCGCTTTCCTCGCCACAGATGGTGGCGCGGCCGGCGTCGAGCAGGTTGCCAAAGAATTTCCAACCGGTGGGGGTTTCATAGCAATCGATGCCAAGGCTTTCGGCCACACGGTCCAGCGCGCGGCTGGTCGGCATCGAGCGCGCGACGCCCTTGAGACCACTGGCATAGGCCTTCACATGGGTTGCATTCGCGGCGATGGCGGCGAGCGAATCCGACGGGGTGACGTAGATGCCGCGCCCGACGATCATGTTGCGGTCACCGTCCCCGTCCGAGGCCGCGCCGAAATCGGGGGCGTCGTCGGCGAACATGGTATCCATCAGCTCCTTGGCCCAGATCGGGTTAGGGTCTGGGTGGCCTTCGCCAAAGTCGGGCAGGGGGATTGCGTTGACCACGCTGCCCGGCGCAGCGCCCAGGGTGTTTTCAAGGATAGCCGTGGCATAGGGCCCGGTGATCGCGTGCATCGCGTCGAAACTGACGCGGAAACCACTGGCGAAAAGCGCCTTGATCGCCGGGAAGTCAAACAGCTGTTCCATCAATTCCTGATAGTCGCTGACCGGGTCCACGACTTCGATTTCCATGCCAAGCAATTGCGAGGTGCCGATGGTGCCAAGGTCGATATCCTGCGTCTCGGCGATCTTGTATTCGGTGATCGTCCTGGTGGCGGCAAAGATCTTTTCCGTGACACCTTCGGGGGCCGGGCCGCCGTTGGCGACGTTGTATTTCACACCGAAATCACCATCCGCGCCGCCGGGATTGTGGCTGGCAGACAGGATGATGCCGCCATCGGCGCGGCGCTTGCGGATCAGGTTCGATGCGGCGGGGGTGGACAGCAGGGCGTTCTGGCCGACGATGACCTTTTTCGCGCCCGACGCGGCGGCCATGCGCAGCATCACCTGGGCGGCGCGGTCGTTGAAGTACCGCCCGTCACCACCAAGGACCAGCGTCTTGCCGACCACGCCGCCGATGCCTTCCCATGTCGCCTGAAGATAATTCTCAAGGTAGTGCGGACCCATGAACACCTGGGTCTTTTTGCGCAGGCCGGAGGTGCCGGGCTTCTGGCCTTCAATCAGTTTTGTGGAAATTGTCAGAATGGTCATCAAATTCTCCTTTTAGCGCCCGTGGCGCTTCATCACGGCGGCGGCTTTGGCCAGCCGGGGGTCTTTCAGTAATTCATCGGGGCCAGCAGGCAAACGCTGGCGCCAGTTGGGGTATTCTGTGGTCGTACCGGGCAGATTGGGTTGTTCGGTGATGCGCAGGATATTCTCGATCTGCAGCGCTGCAACCCGCGATGCGCTGCGGCCAAGGTGATCGTGCATGCTATCCACATCGTCGGGCGCGGTGTCGCTCGTCTTGGCGGTGTCACGGTCGAGTGCGGCCACCTCTTGCCCGCGCCAATCAAGGGCTGATTGCGCAGGTTCCGGGTCCATGGTCCCCAGATCGCGGCGCAGGGCGATTTCGTGTCCTTCGCGCCAGCCGTCCCATGTTGGCAGGTCATGGGTGGAAAAGCTGGCGATGGTCGCCTGCGGATAGCTGCGCGGGCTGCGGAAACGCGGGGTTTTGCGCCCGTTCTGTTCAAAGATCGTCAGGCGGCAGCCAAGGATGCCAGAGGCGGCAAGCGCCTTTTGCAACCCGTCGGGGATATTTCCCAGATCCTCGCCCACGACTACGGCACCGGCGCGGGCAGCTTCGATCCGCACGACTGCCAGCATCGCATCCAGCGGCATCTGGACATAGGCACCGGGCGCACCGTCGGGCACCCAGAAGGCGCGGTCAAAGCCCAGGATATGGTCGATGCGCAGCATGCCCGAACTGCGGAACTGGCGGCGCAGGGTTTCGGCAAGGGCGGCAAAGTGCCCGTCGATCAGCGCCTGCGGGTTGAACGGGGCGAGCTGCCAGTTCTGGCCATCCTTGGAAAACGCATCCGGCGGCGCGCCGAGCGAGGCGCCAAAGGCAAAGCTTGTGCGATCCTCCCATGTTTCGGCGCCATGCGGATGGGTGCCGACGGCAAGATCAAGGTAGAGACCCAGCGCCATGCCGCTGTCGCGGGCGGTGCGGGCCGCCTGTCCAAGTTGTTCTTCGGCCATCCATTGCAGCCATGCGTGAAACCGCAGGCGTGGGCCAAGGTCGCGGGCGGCCTGCGCCACGGCGTCGCTGTCGGGATTTTGCAGGTCAGCGGGCCAGAGGTTCCAGTAGGCGCCGTGGCGTTCGGATAGGGCCTGATGGGTGGCAAATGTCTGTAACGGCGCACCTTCGCGGATCAGGTATGCCTCGAATGCGGCGGGGTCGGCGGTCTGGGTGTAGGCGTGATAGGCCCCTTCGAGCGCGGATAGGCGGGCGGGAATGTCGTTGGGATAATTGATCAGGGGATGGCCCTGCAGCGGTACCTCGTCGGGGACGTGCAGGTGCAGGGTGGACAGGCGGCGGCGGTGTGACGGCGTGTAGGGGCTAAAGCCGCTGGGATCAGCGGAAAAACCGGCGTGGACCGGGTTGATGCCCAGAAAGGCCGCACCAAGATCGCCCAGCCCCTGCGCCATATGGCCAAGGTCGTGGTAGTCGCCGATGCCACCCCGTGCGGCGCTGCGCAGACCCGCCAGCGGCACGATCAACCCCCAAAGCCGCGGCGGCAGGGGCAGGCGGGCGGGGGCGACCAGCAGGGTGGTCTGCACCGCGCCCATGTGCAGGACATGACGGCCCATCGGCAGGGAGGGCAGGCGTGGACCGCGTCCCTGCTGGCTGTGCCCGTCTTCGCGCGTGATGTGCCATTCGGCGTCTTCGGGGATGGGCAGGGTCGTGGGGCGGTCCGGACGGCAGACGTGCCAGCGGGGCAACGCCTGCGCCTGAGACGCCAGATGCCGCGCCAGTTCCTGCGCCTCGGCATCGTTGGCGACAGGGTGCCCCATGGCGGTCAGCAGCGCCTGCGCCGTGTCCCGAGAGGTGTCGCGCCTGGTTCCGGTCTGGTCGACGTAGCTGGGAACCACACCAAGGCTGACCGCCAGATCTGTCAGGGCTTCAGTCACGGCGTGCCTCGAGCACCATGGCCAGCACGGATTCCGCAGCCATGGGATGCGTCGCCCCCGAGGCGGATTCCACGACGTGATCGGGGTTGGCCGTGTCCAGATGCACCACCCAGTGTTTGCCTTCGGGCGCTTCGGGCAGGGTCACGTCCAGCGCTTCGCCCGCGTTGAAGGCCAGCAGGATCGCCTCTTCCCGCACGGCATATTTCGGGGTGCCGGACGCGGTGCGCATTTCGGCGCAAAGGAAACGCAGCTCGGGCGTGTTCCAGTCGTCGTCCTGCATGTGTTCACCATCGGCGCGCCACCAGAACAGATCCTCGATCCCGTCAACGATGCGTTCGCGGGCATGCAGGAACCGTTTCTGCCGCAGGATCGGATGCGCCTTGCGGAAGGCGATCAGCCGGGTGGTAAAGGCCATCAGGTCATGGTCGGCATTTTCCCAGTCGACCCAGCCGATTTCATTGTCCTGGCAGTAGGCGTTGTTGTTGCCCTCTTGCGAATTGCCGAACTCGTCCCCGGCAAGGATCATCGGTGTGCCCTGCGACAGCAGCAGCGTGGCGAGCATGTTGCGGCGTCGGCGGATACGGGCGGCGTTGATGTCGGGGTCGTCGGTGGGGCCCTCGACGCCAAAGTTGTCGGAGTGGTTCGATCCGTGACCGTCGCGGTTATCCTCGCCGTTGGCTTCGTTGTGGCGTTCTTCGTAGGCGGTCACATCGGCCAGCGTGTAGCCGTCGTGCGCCGTGATCAGGTTGACCGAGGCCGTGGCGGGGCGGCCGGAGTGGTCGAACTGCGGGGCAGAGCCGGTCAGCCGGTCGGCCAGTTCGGCAACCTGGCCTTCGTCGCCGCGCCAGAACTTGCGCACACAATCGCGGTACTTGTCGTTCCATTCCGAAAACGGCGGCGGGAAGGCACCGACCTGATAGCCGCCCGGGCCGATATCCCAGGGTTCAGCGATGAGTTTGACGCCTGCCAGGGTCGGGTCCTGACGCAGCGCCTGAAAGAAGGCGGCGTTGCGGTCAAACCCGGTGGCTGTGCGCCCGAGGGTCGAACAAAGGTCAAAGCGGAAGCCGTCGACATGCATGACTTCGACCCAGTAGCGCAGGGAATCCATCACCATGCGCAGGACCATCGGGTGATCCATGTTCACCGTATTGCCGGTGCCGGTGTCGTTGATGTAGCAGCGTTTATCTTCGGCCAGACGATAATAGCTGGCGTTGTCGAGCCCGCGAAAGGCCAGCGTCGGACCCTGTTCGCTGCCTTCGCAGGTGTGGTTGTAGACCACGTCCAGAATGACCTCGATCCCGGCACTGTGCAGGCGCGCGACCATGTGCTGAAATTCCCAGAGTGCATTCTTGGTCAGGTAGCGCGGATCGGGCGCAAAGAAGCCAAGCGTCTGGTAGCCCCAGTAGTTCGACAGCCCCTTTTCGACCAGAAAACGATCATTGAGAAAGGCCTGAACCGGCAGCAGTTCGATCGCGGTGATGCCAAGTTTGACCAGATGGTCCAGCATGACGTCCGAGGCCAGCGCAAGGAAACCGCCCTTGTTGAGCGCATCGGGGTGCAGCTGGGTGATGCCGCGCACATGTGCCTCGTAGATGACAGAGTGCGAGATGGGAGTGTTGGGCGGCGTGTCGTTGCCCCAGGAAAAACTGGGATCCTCGACCACGCAGCGCGGCATGTATTTTGCGCTGTCGCGGGTGTCAAAGCTGAGGTCTGCGTCATCGTGGCCGACGGTATAACCCATCAGCGCATCATGCCAGATCGGGTGGCCGGTCAGCCGTTTGGCGTAGGGGTCGATCAGCAGCTTGTTGTAGTTGAAACGGTGGCCTTCGTCGGGCTGATACGGCCCGTCGGCGCGCAGACCGTAAAGCTGCCCCGGTTTCACGCCCGAGACATAGCCGTGCCAGACATCGCCGTCGCGTTCGGGCAGGTCGATGCGGTGTGTCTCGGTCTTGCCGTTGCCCGAGAACAGGCACAGCGTCATGCGGGTGGCATGTTCGGAAAAGACGGCGAAATTGACGCCTTCGCCATCGAAGGTCGCCCCCAGAGGGGCAAAGTGGCCGGGGGCCAGTGCGGGTGATTGGATCATGGGACCTTCTTGAGAGTCTGATAAAGCGCGGCATAGGTACGGGCTGACTGGTCCCAGCCGACGGGATGCGCCATCGCGTTCTCCATCATCTTCTGCCAGTCTTTGCGGTTCTGCCAGAGCGCGCACATCCGCATGAGCGCAACGCGCAGGCAGTTAGCTGTCACGGGGGCGAATTGAAATCCGGTGGCGACGCCGGCAGCCATTCCCGCAGGACTGGCGGGGATCACAGTGTCGGCCAGACCGCCGGTCAGGGCGACCAACGGCAGGGTGCCAAAGCGCAGCCCGTAGAGCTGGGTCAGCCCGCAGGGTTCGAAGCGCGATGGCACAAGGATGACATCGCCACCAGCGATCAGATCGTGGGCCAGCGCCTCGTCATAGCCGATGCGCACGACCACGCCGGAATAGCGCGTGGCGGCGTCACGAAAGCCGGATTCCAGCCGTGCATCACCCGATCCGAGCAGTGCCAGTTGCGCACCGGCATCCAGCAGGGTGGGCAGGACGTTCAGCAGCAGGTCGAGCCCCTTTTGTTCGGTCAGGCGGGAAATCACGACGCAGAGCGGGCCGTCGCTGGGCGGCAGGCCGATCTCTTTTCGCAGCGCTTTGGTGCGGGCGGCCTTGCCCTTGGGGGACTTGTAGGGCGGGGACCAGGCGCCAAGGTCGATGCCATTCAGGATGCCGGTCAGATCGGCCTGACGTTCGCGCAGCACCCCATCAAGGCCCATGCCGAATTCCGGCGTCATCAGTTCGGTGGCATAGGTCGGGCTGACCGTGCTTATCTTGTCAGCGGTGACAAGCCCGGCCTTCAGCGCGCTGATCTGGCCATAATATTCAAACCCGCCGGGATTGTAGGACGTGGCGGGCAGGCGCAACGCGTCAAGCCGGTTGGCGGGGGCAAGGCCCTGAAAGGCGATGTTGTGGATGGTCAGCAGCGTGCCGACGCGATCCGCCGCACCCATTTCGCGCAGGTAGACCGGGGCAAGCCCGGCCTGCCAGTCGTGCAGGTGCAGCACCTCGGGCGACCAGCCTTCGATGCCGTTGGTGCCGATATGGGCGGCGGCCCAGGATAGTGCGGCAAAGCGTTCGGGATTGTCGGGCCAGTCCTTGCCATCCGGGGCAAGGTAGATCGAGCCGGGGCGATCATAGAGGTGTGGCGCGTCCAGAACGTACAGAACCTGATCCCCCAGCGCACCGCGTCGCAGAGTTGCGGGGCCGCCAAAGAGATCGCCCAGATCGGTGACCACCTTGGCGCCTTTGACCCCGGCCATGACGGCCGGATACCCGGGCAGAAGAGTGCGCATGTCGACACCACATTCCGCCAGCGCAGAGGGCAGTGCGCCCACCACGTCTGCAAGGCCGCCTGTCTTGACCAGCGGGACACATTCGGACGCGACGGACAGGACTCTGGTCATAGGGCGGCGGCCCTTTTGTTCAGCATGTTCTGGGTGATAAGGGTGACGCCTCCTTCGGAAACGCGGAACCATTTTTTATCCTCGTCCGGGTCTTCTCCGACGATCAGACCCTCGGGGATATGCACACCGCGATCGATCACCACCTTTGTCAGCCGGGCCGATCTGGCGACGTTCACATAAGGCAGCACCACCGCCTGATCGAGCGAGGCATAGGAGTTGGTGTGGACCTGGGTGAACAGCAGCGAATTGCGGATTTCTGTCCCCGAGATGATGCAGCCGCCCGACACCAGCGAACTGATCGCGACGCCGCGCCGGTTTGCCTCGTTATGGATGAACTTGGCGGGGGGGACGGATTCCGAATAGGTCCAGATCGGCCATTCGGTATCCCACATGTCCAGTTCCGGGGTGAAATCGGTGAGGTCGAGGTTCGCCTTCCAGAAGGCATCGACGGTGCCCACATCGCGCCAGTAGGCCGGGGCCTGCGGGGTTGCACGTACGCAGCTGTCGGTAAACCGGTGCGCCTGCGCCTTGCCGTTTTTCACGATCTCGGGGATCAGATCGTTGCCGAAATCATGGCTGGAATTCGGATCTTCGGAATCCCGCACCAGCAGATCGCGCAGGAATTTCCAGTTGAAGACATAGATCCCCATCGATGCCAGCGTGACACTGGGATCGTCCGGGGTGCCCGGCGGATCGGCGGGTTTTTCCAGGAACGAGGTGATGACGTCATCCTTGTCCACATCCAGCACACCAAAGGCCGATGCCTCGGCGCGCGGTACGGTCAGGCAACCGATGGTCACGTCAGCGCCGGAATCGACGTGGTGCTGGATCATCAATTCGTAATCCATCTTGTAGATGTGATCGCCCGCGAGGATCAGCACATAGTCCACGTCATAGCTGTCGACGATATCGATGTTCTGGGTCACCGCATCAGCGGTGCCACGGTACCACGCCTCATCCCCGCCGCGCTGCGATGCGGGAAGGATGTCGAGGAATTCGTTCCGTTCCGCCCGGAAGAAGTTCCAGCCGCGCTGACAATGGCGGATCAGCGAATGCGCCTTGTACTGGGTTGCGACGGAAATCCTGCGGATGCCGGAATTCACCGCGTTGGACAGGGCAAAGTCGATGATCCGGGTCTTGCCGCCGAAATAGACGGCCGGTTTCACCCGACGGTCGGTCAATTCCCGAAGCCGCGATCCCCGCCCCCCAGCGAGTACGAATGCCATGGATTTGCTGGCGAGCCTGTTGCTTGAAAGTGTCATTGGTGGTCTCCTCCCCTTTGTGTGGCGGCCCCGTGGGGCCACCCGTCTCTCACACCAGACCGAATTTCATTCGTTCTCAGTCCTTTATCAGAAAAATCGTGGACAGCGGCGGCAGCATCACCTTTGCGCTGGCGGATTGGCCGTGGCTGGGGTCGTTCGTTGCGGTCACGCTGCCCATGTTGCCCCGGTCGCCACCGCCGTACTTTGCTGCGTCAGAATTCAACGCCTCGCGCCAGATGCCGGTAGACGGCAGGCCGATGCGGTAGGCCCCATGTTCCCGGGGCGTCATGTTGCAGATGACAACCACCTCGGGGTTGCCCGGGTTGCCGCGCCGGATCCAGGCGTAGACCGAATTTTCGGCATCGTCCGCCTCGATCCACTGAAATCCGTCGGGATCGCAATCCTTGATGTGCAGGGCAGGGGTGGCCGTGTAGATGTTGTTCAGATCGCGGACCAGCGACTGGATGCCCTTGTGGTTGGGCTTTTCCGCGCCTTTCCAATCAAGTTCGCTGTCGTGGTTCCATTCCCGCGCCTGAGCAAATTCCTGGCCCATGAACAGCAGCTTCTTGCCGGGGTGTCCCCACATGAAGCTGTAATAGGCCCGCAGGTTGGCGAATTTTTCCCATTCATTGCCCGGCATCCGGTCCAGCATGGACCCTTTGCCGTGCACCACCTCGTCATGGCTGATCGGCAGGATGAAATTCTCGCTAAAGGCATATTGCAGGCCAAAGGTCATCTGGTGGTGGTGGTGTTTGCGATACAGCGGATCCTTTTTCATGTAATCCAGCGTGTCGTTCATCCAGCCCATGTTCCACTTGTAGCCGAACCCCAGACCACCTTCGTGCACCGGGCGCGACACCTTGGGGAAGGAGGTGGATTCCTCGGCCACGGTCATGATCCCGGGCACCTCGCCGTAGGTGAAGGTGTTCATGTTCTGAAGCATGGCGATGGCTTCGTAATTCTCGCGTCCGCCGTCTTTGTTGGGGACCCATTCGCCATGCTTGCGGGAATAGTCGCGGTAGAGCATCGAGGCGACAGCATCCACGCGCAGACCGTCGACGTGGTATTCATCCAGCCAATACAGCGCGTTGGACGTCAGGTAGTTCGCCACCTCGCGTCGCCCGTAGTTGTAGATCAGCGTGTTCCAGTCCTGATGGAACCCTTCGCGCGGGTCGCCATGTTCATAAAGCGCCGTGCCGTCGAACTGGCCAAGCCCGTGCGCATCCGTGGGAAAGTGCCCCGGGACCCAGTCGAGCAGGACACCGATATCGGCCTTGTGAGCGGCATTGATCAGATCGCGGAATTCATGCGGCGGCCCGTGACGGATGGTGGGGGCGAACATGCCCACCGGCTGATATCCCCACGACCCGTCAAAGGGGTATTCGCTGATCGGCATCAGTTCGATATGGGTGAATCGCATATCCTTGACGTATGCGACCAGTTCATCTGCCGCCTCGACGTAGGATATCTGGCGACCGTGTTCCTTGCGCCGCCAGGATCCCAGGTGCACCTCGTAGACCGAAATCGCGGCAGTGCGGGCATTGTTCTGCGCACGCTTGTCCATCCAGCCGTTGTCTGACCAGCCATATCCGCTGATATCGCGCACGACGCTGGCATTTTCCGGCGGGTGTTGTGACCCGAAACCGACGGGGTCAGCCTTGAGAGGCAGGACCGCGCCATGGGCGCCGACGATTTCGTATTTATAGACAGTGCCATCGGCGACGCCGGGAATGAAAATCTCCCACACCCCGGTTGCGCCGCGCCGACGCATCACATGGCGACGTCCGTCCCACAAATTGAAGTCGCCCACGACCGAGACACGCCGCGCATTCGGGGCCCAGACGGCAAAGGAAGTGCCATCAACGCCCTCGTGTTTGCGCACATGGGCACCAAGCACCTGCCAGAGCTTGCGATGGGTGCCTTCCCCCAGAAGGTATTCGTCTATTTCGCCCAACACGGGTCCGAACCTGTAGGCATCTTCAACATCCCATGTCTCTCCGGCTTCGTTCTGGCCGCGCAGGACATACGGTTTCGACCCCGGAACGGTTCCGCGGAAAATGCCGGGCAGACCGGATTGTGGTGCAAGAGGCAGGGCCGTGCCATCGACCACCGCCCACATTGCCGTTGCGCCGGGATCATAGGCGGTGACGCTGCGGTGGGCGCCGTGCCCATGCGGTCCGAGAATGGCGAAAGGATCATCGCAACGCGCGTCGATCACGCGTCGCAACAGGGCGAAAGTCTTTGGGTCGGTTTGCTCTGTCATACGCTAACCCTATGCGCGTTTTCATCTTCTGCAAGGGCTTTGGGCATTTTGCGCCTGCCTTGGGCAATTATTCGATGAAAGGACTTTTGGCTGAGGCATGTGCTGCGAAGGCGCCGGGAAACAAGGCACGAAATGCGACCGTCCCGCGTCCACCCAAGGGCGGGCGCGGGGCGGCTTGCGTTGGCCGAAGGCGCTGACGGCTTAGCTGTCGCGCAGGCTCTTGGCGTCCCAGATCTGGGCCATGTAGTCGGTGATCGTGCGGTCGGAGGAAAACCAGCCCGACCGCGCCGTGTTCAGCGCCGCCATGGTCATCCAGTGCTGCTGGTCCTTGAAGGCGGTGTCGACCTCACGCTGGGCGCGGTAATAGTCGGTGAAGTCCGATGACACGAGGAAGTAGTCCGGCCCCGACAGGTTTTCCGTGATGTTGTGATAGCGCGCGGGTTCGTCCGGCGAGAAGACGCCATCGTGGATCGCCTTGAGCGCTGCGGCAAGGCGCGGATCGGCGGCGATGGCCTGGGCTGCATGATCCTTGATCGCGCGGCGGGCCTCGACCTTGTCGGCGGTCATGCCGAACAGAAAGAAGTTTTCCGCCCCCACATGTTCGCGGATTTCCACGTTTGCGCCGTCCAGTGTGCCGACGGTCAGCGCGCCGTTCAGGGCGAATTTCATGTTCCCGGTGCCGGATGCCTCTTTCCCGGCGGTCGATATCTGTTCAGAGAGGTCGGCGGCCGGGATCAGCCGTTCGGCCAGCGTCACGTTGTAGTTCGGCAGGAAGGCGACCTGCAGCATGTCGCGGGTTTCGACGTCGGCGTTCAGCACCTTGGCGACGTCGTTGATCAGGCGGATGATATCCTTGGCAAAGAAATACCCCGGTGCGGCCTTGCCGGCAAAGATCTTGAGCCGGGGCGTCCAGTCAGCCGATGGATTGGCCTTGATTTCCTGCCAGAGGGCAATCGCCTCAAGGATATTGAGGTGCTGGCGCTTGTATTCGTGCAGGCGCTTGATCTGAACGTCGAACATCATGTCGGGGTCGACATTAATGTCGGCGGTCGAAGACATCCAGTTGGCCAGATCAACCTTGTTGGCGCGCTTGGCCGCAGCATATTTTTCAAGCCAGGCGGGATCGGAAACATGCGGCTCCAATCCCTTGAGTTCTTCTAGGTGATCGGCCCAGGTTTCGCCGATCGTGTCGGTGATCAGGCCCGACAGGCGCGGGTTGCACGACAGCAGCCAGCGGCGCGGGGTCACGCCGTTTGTCTGGTTGATGATCCGGTCGGGATGCAAACGATGGAACTCCGAAAACACCGTGGTCTTCATCAGGTCCGTGTGCAGCGCCGAGACGCCGTTGACCTTGTGCGCCATGATGAACGACAGCTCGCCCATCTTGACGTGATTGTCCGAGCGCGCAGAGACGGTGCGCGACGGGTGCGCCTTGGCATGGGCATCGTCGATCCGGTCGACAATCTGGAGATGGCGCGGCAGTAGTTTTCCGAACAGCCCCTCGTGCCAGCTTTCCAGCGCCTCGGGCAGCAGGGTGTGGTTGGTATAGCTGAGGCAGGCCTGCGCCATATTCATGGCCTCGTCAAACGGCAGACCGCGTTCGTCGTGCAGGATGCGCACCAGTTCCGGCCCGGCGATGGCGGGGTGGGTATCGTTCATCTGAATCGCGACCTTTGATGGCAGCTTGCCCAGATCGTCATGTTCGGAATCAAACCGGCGCATGATGTCCTGAAGTGCGGCGCCGGTCAGGAAATATTCCTGCTTGAGCCGCAACTCCTTGCCCTGATCGGTGGTGTCGTCGGGATAGAGCACGCGGGAAATCGTGCGGGCCAGCGCCTCGGGTTCAGCCGCGCCGGCGAAATCACCCCGGTTGAAGCTGTCGAGGTCAAAGGGAGTATCCGATGCCCTGGCCGACCAGAGCCGCAGCGTGTTGGCCCAGCGGCCCTGCCAGCCGATGACGGGGGTGTCGTAGGCTTCGGCATCGACGCTGTCGGCGGGGGTCCAGACCACCTTGCCACCCTTGGTGGAGACCTCGCCGCCGAAACCGATGCGGTAGCGCGATTCAGGGCGTTCAAATTCCCAGGCGTGGCGTTTCAGCAGCCAGGTTTCGGGCGCTTCCATCTGGCGGCCATCGACAAAGGACTGGCGGAACAGGCCATGTTCATAGCGGATGCCATAGCCATAGGCCGGGCAGCCAAGGGTCGACAGGGATTCAAGGAAACAGGCAGCCAGACGGCCAAGCCCGCCGTTGCCAAGCGCGGCATCGGGTTCATCTTCGAGAACGGTGTCGAAATCCTGGCCCAGCGCGGCAAGCGCGTCACGCGCCTGATCGACAAGCCGCAGGTTCACGATGCCGTCTTCGAGAAGGCGACCGATCAGGAATTCCATCGACAGGTAATAGACCCGCTTTGCACCGGCCTCATACGTCTTGCGCGTGGCAGCAAACCAACTGTCGACGATCTGGTCCCGCACGGCAAAGGACAGGGCCATGCGCCAATCCTCGACGCTGGCGTGACTGGCGTCCTTGCCCAGTTCATATTTCAGGTGGCGCAGGATTGCGGCGCGAAATTCGTCGGTCGTCATGGTGTTGCGGCTGACCATATTCATGTCTGTACGTCCCGTTCTGCTGTCCCAGGAAAGGGCACTATCGCCATCAATAACGCTGCTCGGTTAATGGCAACTGCGTGCTTCGATATGACCTCGGAGAATTGCTCAATTTTTTGGCGGTGATGTAAGATTAAGCGGAATATCGCGTCGTTCAGTTCTCCTGTGCCATGATTTCGGCCAGGTGGCAGGCTGATCCAGTCAGGGCGGCATAGTCGTCCGTCACCAGATGAACGGGGAACTGCTTCATGAAATCGGCGAAACGCCCCTTGTCGCAGAACGCCTCGGCAAAGCCTTTGGCGAGCAGGTGCGGGCCAAAGTGGCGCGCGACACCGCCGATCAGGTAGACCCCGCCAAAAGGCAGATTGATCAGGGCGAGGTTGCCCGCCACACGTCCCAGCATGTGGGTGAAAACCTCGATCGCGCGTTCGGCACGGGGGGCGTTTCCGGCCTCGGCTGCCTGCATGATCGCGTTGGCATCCAGCGGTTCGGCACCGCCGTCCTCTTCGCAGAGCCAGGCATAGACGCGTTCGAAACCGCGCCCCGACAGCACATCTTCGACCCCCGGGGTGCCGTGGCGGCGGGCGATAAAGGCCATCAGCCGCAATTCTTCTTCGGTCTGCAGGGGTAGGGTAATGTGGCCGGATTCCGACGGCGGGACAAGCGTCAGACCGCCAAGGCGAAACACCGGCGCTGCATTCATGCCGGTCCCGACGCCGACCACCAGTTTGGCGGCCTGCGCACCGGCGGGCTGACCCGGCATCAGGCAGGTGAGGTTTTCGGATGTCAGATGGTCCAGCGCGTGACCCTGCGCCTGCAGGTCGTTCAGAACCGCCACGGTGCGGGCGCCGGTCGCCCGGGCGATCACGTCGCGATCAACGGTCCAGTCGAGGTTGGTCAACCGTCCCACGCCGTCCAGCACTGGTCCGGCCATGGCGACGCAGGCCGCATCAGGGATCACATCCAGCGCCCCGAGGTAGTCTGCGAGCACCTCGTTCAGGCCAGAGTGATCGGCATTGTGATAGCGGCGGATCGTGTCCGTCTGCACGTGCGTACCACGTGTCATGGCCACCCGGGTGTTGGTGCCGCCGATATCGGCGACGACTGCGGTGATGTCTTTGCTGTTGGCCATGGAACTACTCTTTCAGTGCCTTTGCGAGCGCGTGGTACGAGTCTTTCGGCGTGCGGACAAGGCTGTCAAAGTCCACATGCACCAGCCCGAACCGCTTTTCATACCCCAGCGCCCATTCGTAATTGTCGAGAAGGGACCAGATGTAATAGCCGTCAACCGGCACGCCTTCGTCTATGGCGCGTTTGATCGCGGCCATGTGCTGATCGATGAAATCGACGCGGTTCGGATCGCTGACGGCGCCGTTTTCCAGCACATCCGGCGCGGCAAGGCCGTTTTCCGTCACGATCAGGGGCATGTCGCCGGTGTATTCTGCGGCCGTGCGCTTCAGGAAACGGTAGAGGCCCTCGGGGTAGATCTCCCAGTCCATGAAGGTTTTGGGCAGGGGGCCGGTCACCTCATCAAGGCTGGGCCAGGGGCCATCGTTGGGGGCAATCACCTTGCGGGTGTAATAGTTGATGCCGCACCAGTCGACCTTTTCACCGATCACCGGGAAATCATCCTGCCAGCCTTTGGGCAGGTGCTGTTCCATGCCTGCCAGAACCGTGTCGGGATAGCTGCCCTTGAACACGCCATCCATGTAGAAGCGGTTGTAATAACCGTCATAGGTGGCGGCGGCACGGGCGGCTTCGGGGGTGTCATCCACCGGCTGGGCCCATTCCATGTTGAACACCGCGCCAAGGTTGTTCAGACCCATCGCGCGCATCGTCTGGATCGCTGTGCCATGCGCCAACAGGACATGGTGCATCGCGCGCGCCGTGGCGCGGATGTCGCGCAGGCCGGGGGCGTGGTACCCCAGAAAATGACTGATCCAGGCGACGCACCATGGTTCGTTGATCGGGGCGACGGAATGCATCCGGTCGCCGATGCGGCCCATGATCACCTCGGTAAAATCGGCGAACCATTTGGCGATGTCGCGGTTGGTCCAGCCGCCCAGATCGGCCAGCGGCGAGGGCAGTTCCCAGTGATACAGCGTGGCGCAGGGTTTGATCCCGCGTTCCAGCATCGCGTCAGTCAGCCGGTCGTAGAAATCAAGGCCCTCGGGGTTCGGGGTGCCGCGTCCCTCGGGCATGACGCGTGCCCAGGAGGTGGAAAAGCGGTAGCAGTCAAAGCCCGCCGCCTGAACCAGATCAAGATCGGCCTCGTACCGATGGTAATGATCGCAGGCGCGCAGGCCATTCTCGGCGCGCACCACATTGCCGGGCGTTGCGGCGAATGTATCCCAGTGCGTCGGACCCGCGCCGCCAAAGCCGTGACCTTCGATCTGGTAGCTTGATGTCGCGGTGCCGAACTGGAAGCCCTGCGGAAAGTCGCTGCGTTTGTGTTTCATGTCTGTCCCTGTCGCACTGTCTTTGGTTCGCCCGCTGCCGGGGCCGGGCCGGTGGAATTTCCCAGGATCAATTCTGCCTCAAGCAGGGAGTGTAGGGGGCCGCAGTCGGGATCGGCAATCATCCGCAGCAACATGTCCGCCGCACAACGCCCCGCCGCCCTGACCGAGGAACGCGTCGCTGTAAAAAGCGGCACGTTCTGGCCGTTCATGAGATAGGCCAGCTCGTCGTCATGGGTGATGACCGAAACATCGCGGCCCATCTCCAGGCCTGCTTCCTGTATTGCGCGGCGCACGCCAATGGCCGTCACCATCGACGAGGTCAGAAAGGCGGTCGGCGGATCTGGCTGGGCCAGCATTTCCTGCGCCGACTGATGCCCCAGCAGTTCTGTCATCTCACCCTGGCGCATCAGCGCTGGGTCGGGATCTATGCCGCGCACGGCGAGCGCCGCGAGATACCCCTCGCGGCGGCGAAAGGCGAAATCCATGAACTCCAGCCCGTTGACCAGTGCGATACGGCTGTGGCCGAGTTCGGTCAGGAACGCCGTGGCCCGTTCAAAGGCGCTGCGGTTGTTCATGTCCACCCAGGAATAGTCGGCCGTTATGTTTGATGCGCGACCATGGACGACGAAGGGCAGACCCAGATCCGACAGAAGGGCAATGCGGCTGTCCTGCATCCGCGGGCTGTGCACGATGATGCCGTCGACGTTGCCCTTGTCGCGGATGTTGCGGTAAAGCCGTTCCTCTTTGCCATCCTCGACCAGTGTCAGGACAAGGTCATAACCGGCCTCGACATAGGCCTCGGATGCGCCGGTAATGAAGTCGCCGAAAACCGGGTTCACCATCTCGCGTTTGGACGAGGTGGGGATGACGTGGCCGATGGACATGGACCGGCCCGTCGCCAGCCCCTTGGCCCGGGCGTTGGGGGTATAGTTGAATTCGCGCGCCGCCGCCTCGACCCGCTGGCGGGTTGCCTTGTTCACCTCGGGATAGCCGTTCAGCGCACGGCTGACCGTCGTCTGCGAGAGGTTCAGGTGGCTGGCAAGTTCCTTGAGATTCATCGGGCAGCAGATTTCCAAAGCGCTTTAAATTTTTCTCACGTTACACGCAAATCCGACCGTGGTGAAAGGTGTTTCTGCACTACCGCATAAGCTGCAGTGCAGCATTTTTATTCCTGAAATTAATAAAACCTTCCATTGACAGGTGACCGCATCTGGGCGAGCCTGCGAGCATTCAAAGCGCTTTGAGGCGAGTCTGTTGCGGCAGGTCGTCGGCGGGGCGTCCGTTGCAAGAATCTGGGAGGATTTTCAATGAAATATGCAGTCTATGCGAGTGTTGCCGTGCTTGCCGTGACGGCCCAGGGCGCCTTTGCCGAGGCGCATCTGTCATTCACGCCGGGCGAGGGTGATTTCAACTGGGACAGCTACAACGCCTTTGCCGAACTGTATGATCTGAGCGGGCAGACAGTGACCATCACCGGCCCCTGGACGGGCAATGAAAAGGAAAAGGTCGACAAGGTCTTTGACTATTTCGAAGCCGCCACCGGCGCCGAGGTCAACTATTCCGGTTCGGACAGCTTTGAGCAGGATATCGTCATTTCGACCCGTGCCGGATCAGCTCCGAACCTTGCCGTGTTTCCGCAGCCGGGTCTGGCCGCCGATATGGCAAGTCAGGGCCTGCTGACGCCGCTGGCCGACGGGACAGCCGAATGGGTGGCGGCAAACTATGCCGCCGGCCAATCCTGGGTCGATCTCGGTACATATGCGGGCCAGGATGGGACCGAGAGCCTGTATGGCCTGTTCTACCGCGTCGATCTGAAATCATTGGTCTGGTTTTCCCCCATCGCCTTTGACGAGGCGGGCTATGACATTCCCGAGACCATGGAAGAGCTCAAGGAGCTGACGCAGCAGATCGTCGACGACGGCGGCACGCCCTGGTGTATCGGTCTGGGATCAGGTGCTGCCACAGGCTGGCCCGCAACCGACTGGGTCGAAGACATGATGCTGCGCACGGCTGAACCGTCAGTCTATGACCAGTGGGTCAAGAACGAGATCCCGTTCAACGATCCAGCAGTTGTCGGCGCGATCGAGGAATTCGGCTGGTTCGCCAAGAACGACGATTTCGTGCAGGGCGGGGCCCAGTCCGTAGCGACAACCGATTTCCGCGACAGCCCGGCAGGTCTCTTCACGATCCCGCAGGAATGCTACATGCACCGTCAGGCGTCCTTTATCCCGGCTTTCTTCCCGGAAGGCACCGAAATGGGCGTGGATGCGGATTTCTTCTACTTCCCGGCCTATGCGGAAAAGGATCTGGGTACACCGGTTCTGGGCGCGGGCACATTGTTTGCGATCACCACGCCATCCGATGCCACCTCGGCGATGATCGAATTCCTCAAGACCCCGATTTCGCACGAATTGTGGATGGCGCAGGGTGGTTTCCTGACGGCGCATGCGGGCGTCAATCCGGCCACCTATTCTGACGACACCCAGCGCGCGCAGGGCGAGATTCTGGCCAACGCCACGACCTTCCGCTTTGACGCATCCGACCTGATGCCGTCCGAGATCGGCGCGGGTGCCTTCTGGTCCGGTATGATCGACTATGTGACCGGAACCCCGGCCGAAGATGTCGCCACGACCATTCAGACACGCTGGGATTCCATCCGCTAAGCGTATCTTGCTACAGCCCCGCGCCGACAGCAGGCGCGGGACATCCCCCGCCCACAGTGCCCGCGATAACGGGCAGGGCAGGGCAGTGGTGCGCGTACCCGAATGGGGCGCCATGTCGTTCCGAAATTGGGAGGGATCCGTCATGTCACCGGTTTTACAGGGTTTTATCACGATCATTGTAGGGGTCGGCGGCTGCGTCGCCTATTTTTACGCCTCCAATCTGATCCTGGACAAAGTGATCTTTCCGGCGCGCCACGACGATCACGGGCGCAACATCAACCGCGCCACGATGGTGCGGCCCTGGCTGTTCCTGTTCCCTGCGGTCTTCGCGCTGGGGCTGTATCTGGTCTATCCGGTGGTCGGATCCTTTGTCCGCTCGCTCTACAATCGGGCGGGGGACGAATTCATCGGCTTTGGCAACTACTCCCAGATGTTCAGCGAAGAAGGGTTCCGCACCGCACTGCTGAACAACATCCTCTGGGCGCTGGTCGTGCCTGCGGGGGCGACGTTCCTGGGACTGTTGGTGGCGCAGCTGACGGACAAGCTGCGCTGGGGTAATTTCGCCAAATCCCTGATTTTCATGCCGATGGCGATTTCGTTTGTTGGTGCATCGCTGATCTGGAAATTCGTTTATGCCAATGATCCCGACATCGGCATCATCAACGCGCTGCGGGACACGATGGGCATGGGGCCGGTGGATCCGATGCAGATCCCGTTCTGGAACAATTTCTTCCTGATGGTCATCCTGATCTGGATCCAGACCGGATTTGCCATGGTGATCCTGTCGGCGGCCCTGCGTGGCATCCCCGAGGAAACCATCGAGGCGGCGATCATCGACGGCGCGAACCCGTTTCAGATTTTCTTCAAGATCAAGGTGCCGCAGATCATGGGCACCATCGTGGTGGTCTGGACGACGATCACCATCCTCGTGCTCAAGGTCTTTGACATTGTCTATGCCATGACCGGCGGCAATTTCGATACTGAGATCCTGCCAAGCTACATGATGGATTACATGTTCCGCGACGACGGACGTGCCACGGCGGTGGCCTTTGTCATCATGATTATCGTGCTGCCGGTGATGGTCTGGAACATCCGCCAGGCCCGCAAAGAAATGCGCTGAGAAAGGACGAAGATCATGGACAATATGGCCGGACAGAAGACTTCGCTTTCCATCGTCACCAACATCAGCGTGATCGTGCTGGTGGTGCTTTGGCTGATCCCCACGGTGGGCCTGCTGGTGTCGAGTTTTCGCACCAACGACCAGATTTCGGCCAGCGGCTGGTGGGCCTCGATGTTCTCGGTCGAAGAAGCGATCCGCATCAGCCCCGAGCCTGCGGGGGCAAGCCGCAACGGCGATTATCATGTCCTGAGCGGCAACCTGTTTGAGGGCGGCAGCGGGTCGGTATCGGGCTTTGGCATTGCCGCGACCGCGCCGGGCGTGGCCGAGCCGGGGCAGGTCTATGCCC
The DNA here is from genome assembly GCF_900188035.1 of Puniceibacterium sediminis. GTDB lineage: Bacteria > Pseudomonadota > Alphaproteobacteria > Rhodobacterales > Rhodobacteraceae > Puniceibacterium > Puniceibacterium sediminis. The sequence continues at coordinate 445,830 of NZ_FZNN01000001.1, forward strand.
GCTACACCGTTGATGTGACCGAACCGGATGGCAAGGTTGACGACACCCGCATCGAGGTTGCCTATGACGCGGGCACCGAGGCGGTGATCCCCACGCAGGACGACGACGGCAACGCGGTGGTGCCGGGGACGGCAGTGCTGGAACGGTCGCTGGAGGTTACTGAGAATGGCGATTTCACCTATGTCTCGGACAAAGAGATCAAGCGCGCGCCGTCTGTCTATATCACCACGATGCAGCCCCCGAGCTTCAGCCTGAAGAATTACCAGACGATCATGGCGTCGGACAACATGGACCGGGCGTTCATCAACACGCTGACGGTGACGATCCCCGCTACGATCATCCCGATCCTGATCGCGGCCTTTGCGGCCTATGCACTGGCCTGGATGGATTTCGCCGGGCGCGGGTTCCTGATTGCCATGGTGGTGGGCCTGCTGGTCGTGCCGCTGCAACTGGCGCTGGTGCCGCTGCTGCAGCTTCACAACAAGATTGGCATCGGGCAGTCGTTTCTGGGCATCTGGCTGGCGCATACCGGCTTTGGCCTGCCTCTGGCGATCTATCTGCTGCGCAACTACATGGTTGGCCTTCCACGCGACATCATCGAAAGCGCAAAGGTCGACGGTGCCACCGATTTTCAGGTGTTCACCAAGATCGTGCTGCCGCTGTCCTTTCCGGCGCTGGCGTCCTTTGCCATCTTCCAGTTCCTGTGGACTTGGAACGATCTTCTGATCGCCAAGGTCTTTCTGCCGTCAAATTCCGAAAGCTGGGTGATGACGGTCAAGATCGCCGACGACCTGCTGGGGTCGCGCGGGGGGGACTGGGGTATCCTTGCGGCCGCGGCCTTCATATCGATCGCGGTGCCGCTGTTTGTGTTCTTTGCGATGCAGAAATATCTGGTGCGCGGGCTGCTGGCCGGCTCCGTCAAGTAAACGATAACGAAAGACTCCTCATATGACCAATCCGGCAGACCTTTCCATGCCATCCGCAACGCAGGACACCGACTGGTGGCGCGGCGCGGTGATCTATCAGATCTACCCGCGCAGCTTTCAGGACAGCAATGGCGACGGTATCGGCGACCTTCTGGGCATCGCGCAGCGTCTTCCCCATGTCGCCTCGCTGGGTGTCGATGCTGTCTGGATTTCGCCCTTCTTCAAATCGCCGATGCGGGATTTCGGCTATGATGTCTCTGACTATTGCGACGTCGATCCTATGTTCGGAAGCCTTGCCGATTTCGACATCCTGATCCAGACCGCACACCGGCTGGGGCTCAAGGTGCTGATCGACCTCGTGCTGTCGCACTCCTCGCAGGATCACCACTGGTTCAAGGAAAGCCGTCAGAGCAAGGATAACGAGTTCGCCAACTGGTATGTCTGGGCCGATGCCAAGCCCGATGGCACGCCGCCCAACAACTGGCTGTCGATCTTTGGTGGCAGCGCGTGGGAGTGGGATCCGTCCCGCTGCCAGTACTATCTGCACAACTTTCTGACTGAACAACCCGACCTCAACTTTCACGAACCGAAGGTACAGGAGGCGCTGCTGAACACTGCGCGCTTCTGGCTGGACAGGGGCGTGGACGGCTTTCGTCTGGATACGATCAACTTTTACGTTCACGACGCGCAGCTGCGTGACAACCCGCCCCTGCCACCTGAGGAACGCAACCCGATCACCGCACCGGCAGTGAACCCCTATACCTGGCAGAACCACCTCTATGACAAGACGCAGCCTGAAAACATCGAGTTTCTGCGCAAGTTCCGCGCGGTTCTGAATGAATACAATGCCGCCGCCGTGGGCGAGGTGGGGGATGATCAGCGCGGCCTCGAAATTCTGGGTCAATACACCGCCGGTGATGACCTCATGCACATGAGCTATGCTTTCGAGCTGCTCTCGGATCATGTTCCGACCCCCGACTATATCACGGATGTGATGAACAAGATCGCCGAGGTCGCATCGGACGGCTGGGTCTGCTGGGCGTTTTCCAATCACGACGTGCCACGCCACATCACACGCTGGAAATTGTCGGATGCCGGTGCGCGCTGTTTCACCACGCTGATGATGTGCCTGCGCGGGTCGGTCTGCCTGTATCAGGGCGAAGAGCTGGCGCTGCCCGAGGCCGATGTCGCGTTCGAGGATCTGCAAGACCCCTATGGCAAACGCTTCTGGCCGGCCTTCAAGGGGCGCGACGGATGCCGCACGCCAATGGTCTGGGAACCGAACAATCAGAACGGCGGCTTCACGCAGGGAAATCCATGGCTGCCGGTCAGCCATGAACACCTGAACCGGGCCGTATCCACGCAGGAACAGGACCCGGCCGCGATCCTGCACCATTACCGCCGCGCGGTCGCGTTCAGGCGCAGCCATCCGGCGCTGGCCAAGGGCGAAATCCATGATCTTGGCACCTCGGGCAGCATCCTGCATTTCATCCGGACCGAGGGCGATGTCTGTATCTTCTGCGCCTTCAACCTGAATTTTGAGCCTGCAACCATAGCCATGCCCGAGGGCAATTGGCGCCAGATCGGTGCCGAACTGGGCAGCGCGGGCGCGGCACCGGACGGCAAACTGCATCTTGGCCCCTGGCAGCCCGCGCTGCTGATCCGTGCCAAGGCGTAAACCATAAGATCCTAGGGAGGGGACCGCATGGCCAACCTGAAACTCAAAGACGTCGCCAAGACCTACGGCGGCACGATCGATGTTCTCAAGAACATCAACCTCGATATCAAGCAGGGTGAGTTGATCGTCTTTGTCGGCCCGTCCGGCTGCGGTAAATCCACGCTGCTGCGGATGATTGCGGGCCTCGAAAAGATTACCGGTGGGACGCTGGAAATCGATGGCCAGCTGGTCAACAACGTCCCGCCCGCCCAGCGTGGCATCGCGATGGTGTTCCAGTCCTACGCGCTTTATCCGCACATGACGGTGCGCGACAACATGAGCTTTGCGCTCAAGATCGCCAAGAAGTCGCCGGAAGAGATCGAAAAGGCCGTGGCGAAGGCGGCAAAGATCCTGCAGCTGGACGACTACCTTGATCGTCTGCCCAAGGCGCTGTCGGGGGGGCAGCGGCAGCGGGTGGCGATCGGGCGGTCCATCGTGCGCGACCCCAAGGTGTATCTGTTCGACGAGCCGCTTTCGAACCTTGATGCGGCACTGCGCGTGGCCACCCGGATCGAGATTGCGCAACTGAAGGAAACCATGCCCGACAGCACGATGATCTATGTCACCCACGATCAGGTCGAGGCGATGACGCTGGCGACGCGGATCGTGGTGCTGGCGAATAAGGGGATCGCGCAGGTCGGCACGCCGCTGGAGTTGTACGAGCGGCCCAACGGCGAATTCGTGGCGCAGTTCATCGGCTCTCCCGCGATGAACCTGCTGCCGGGCGAGGTGATTGCGACGGGTCCGCAGACCACGGTAAAGATGGCAAACGGCGGCGTGGCTGTGTCAGATTACCCGACGCTGGACTCGGACATGGGCCGCAAGGTGAATGTCGGTGTGCGGCCAGAGGATTTTCTTGAGGTCGCGACGGGCGCGGATTTCATCTTCAACGGCAAGGTGAACATCACCGAGGCCTTGGGTGAGGTCACGCTGCTCTATTTCGAAAAGGAACCGGGCGCGTCGGATGCGGTGATCGGCAAACTGCCGGGCATCCATTCGGGCCTGCGCGGCACAGAGGTCAAGCTGGGCGCTGTACCAGCGAAGGTGCATATATTCGCGGACGGAGAGTCACTGCTGTATCGGTAATGGGATGTGACTATGGTGCCCTGCGGCCCGGGCGTCCGCTCCGGACTTGCCCGCCGCAGGGGCGGTAACTCAGGTCACTCTGCCGGCTGAAATCCCATGATCAGCTGACGCAGGCCAAGCGCCGCACCACCAAAAATCGCCGCGCTTGTGACCGGCGCGCTCCAGGCTAGAAGGGAAAAGGCGCTGAGCCCCTGACCGACGGTGCATCCCATCGCAATCACGGCACCGACTCCCATCAGAATGGCGCCAAGTATTTGCCGACGCAATTCGCGCGGATCCTCGCAGGCCTCCCACCGGAACAGCCCTTTGTAGAGCGACCCCAGAAACGCGCCTGTCCAGACCCCGGCAACCGATCCCACCGCAAAGCTGAGCGGACGGGCACTGCCTGACATGAACCACAGGATCGTTTCGCCCACGGGGGCGGCAAAGCTGTGCGAGGCGACGGGCAGTGCCTCAAATCCCGTGGCTGCGATCCAGGCGGTGCCGGCCCAGCCGGAAATCACGGCGATACCCACCATGACGGCCCAGAAGATATGTTCAGGATGATTCCAGACCGGGCGCGCAGCCAGCGAGATCACCAGCAGAACCGCGCCACATGCAATGCCGATCCAGCTGACGGGTATCCCTGTAAAGCTGCCGATCTGATGTGCGATCCCGTCGGGAACAAGGTTGGTTGATGCAACCTGCGGGAACAGCGCGTCGCGCAGCGGGGCGAGGGGGCCACTGAGAACCGTATAAGCCGTCACGCCAATAACCAGCACGATCACGAAGCTGCGCAAATCCCCGCCGCCAAGCCGCGCCAGCGCGCCATAGCCGCAGCTGCCCGCCAGGGCCATGCCATACCCAAATAGCGCCCCGCCGCAAATCGAGGCAAGCGGTTGCCAGCGCGCACCGAGATAGGGTGTATGAGAGACGTCGAGCCAACCCGCCGCAATCAGGCTGAAACTGCCCATCACGGCAATGCCGATGGCGACGCCCCAGTGACGGATGCGAACCGATGAGCCGCCGTAAAGCAGGTCCTCGATCGCGCCGAGGCTGCAGAACCGGCCCAGCCGTGCGGCAAGGCCAAGCAGTAGACCGCCCAAAAGCCCCACACCGGCGACAGCCAGATGTTCGTAAGTCATGCCGAGCATGTCTGGTCTCTCCTCCTTGACCTGACGCGCAGTAAGGGCAGAGTATGCAGACGCATGCAAAAGCGTGCAAGTGTTTCAGTCGTCCTTGCAGAAAAGTTCGTAGACGCATTCCAGCATCTTGCGCGGGCGATCATCCGCAAGGCGGTAGTAGATCGCCTTGCCGTCGCGCCGCGGCACGACCAGCCCTTCGAGCCGAAGGCGCGACAACTGCTGCGACACGGCGGCCTGACGGGCGGACAGCAGGTCTTCAAGCTCGGTCACTGATTTTTCGCCGTTGACCAGGTGGCACAGGATCATCAACCGCCCCTCGTGGCTGATGGCCTTGAGAAAGCCGGCAGCGTGGGCGGCCTTATCGGCGATGCGGTCGAATTCTGCATCGGACATGTCATTGCTGAGGATGGGCAAGGTCATGAGGCGGGTTCCTGTTTCGGGTCAGTTATTTGTGTCGCTCTGCCAAAGGTCTGCATCAGGAGGCGGGAAATGTAAATTCAGTGTGCTCCTGCAGGATCATGTCAAGCAACCCCCAGAAGAAATCTTCGCCGGGATAGCCTTCGATCCGGGCCTGTTCCTGACCATCCGCGATCAGAATGAAGGTCGGTGTATAGGTAACCTTGCGGGCAAAGCTGATGCCTTCGGGTGGTCCGGCACGCAGATCGGCGCGTATCAGCGGGGCAAACTGGCCTTCGGGGGTCTTGGGATAGATCGGGGCGATCACCTCGTTCCACATGCCGCAGTAAACGCAGCCGGGCTGTTCGACCATGATAAGCCTCGGCTCGGCATCGGCCGCGCCGCTCCAAAGAGCCACACTGGCCGCAAGGCTGGCGAAAAATCTTGTCAACTTGAGCATGTCCCGATTGACGTTAAGCAATCTAATCACATAATCTGAATATGTGAATTAATCAAGGGTGGGTATCTGAAATGCTGGACATGTCATTTGCAGGTGCCGCCTTTGCAGGCATTCTCAGTTTCTTTACCCCCTGTATCCTGCCGATGGTACCCTTTTACCTGTGTTACATGGCGGGTCTGTCCATGTCGGAACTGCGCAGCGATACCGGTATTGCGCCGGGTGCCCAGCGTCGGTTGCTGCTGTCGTCGGTGTTCTTTGCGCTGGGGGTGACGACGATCTTTGTGCTGATGGGCATGGGGGCCACGGCGCTGGGGCAGGCCTTTGCCGACTGGCGCCAGCCGCTAAGCTATGTGGCCGCCGCGATCCTGGCAGTGTTCGGGCTGCACTTCCTCGGGGTGATCCGGGTGCCGCTGCTGTATCGCGAGGCAAAGATCGAAAGCACGGCCGAACCGACCACGGTGCTGGGTGCCTATGTCATGGGCTTGGCCTTTGGTTTTGGCTGGACGCCCTGCGTCGGCCCGGCGCTGGCGTCGATCCTGATGATTGCATCCGGCATGGGTGACATCTGGCGCGGCGGGCTGCTGTTGATGGTCTACGGCTTGGGCATGACAGCGCCGTTCATCGTGGCGGCGCTGTTTTCCGGCCCGTTCCTGCGATGGAGCGCGCGGCACCGATCGACCCTGGCCTATGCCGAAAAGGTGATGGGCGTGATGCTGATCGTCTTTGCTATCCTGATCGCGACAGACAGCGTGAACCTGATCTCGGATGCATTGATTCGGTGGTTTCCGGGGTTCACGTCGCTCGGTTGACGGGGTCGTGACGACGTCGTTGGAAGATCAGAGCCGGGAAAAGGGGGGCCGCGATGCAAGGCGGCAATGATGAAAGGGAGCATTATGATACGGATGATATTGATGGCGGTGACTGCGATGCTGGCACTGCCGGGCTGGGCGGCTGAACTGGGCGATGATGGCCTGCACAAGACCGCCTGGATGCGCGACACCTTCAAGGATCTGCGCGAAGATCTGGACGAAGCCAACGCAGAAGGCAAACGGCTGGTGCTGTTCTTTGAACAGCGCGGCTGCGTCTACTGCACCCAGATGCACGAAGAGGTATTTCCGCGCCCCGAGATCAGCAGCTATATTTCGGACAACTATTTTGTGGTACAATTGAACCTGCACGGAGACACTGAGGTCACCGATCTGGACGGAGAAGTGCTGAGTGAAAAGGCGGCGGCGCGCAAGTGGCGCGTGCTGTTCACCCCGACGATCCTGTTCCTGCCCGAAGAGGTGCCGACCGCTGAGTCGGCAGCCGATGCGGCGGTGGCAGTGATGCCGGGGGCATTCGGGCCGGGCACCACGCTGGATATGTTCACCTGGGTCAACGAAAAACGATACACTCTTGAAACCGATGAGGATTTTCAGCGATACCACGCAAGACGGATCCAGGAACGCAACAACGGATCGACGGATTGAATACACGCAATCATTCATTTTTGTGAATTTGTCTTGCGTCTTGGGGTGGTGGTGCCCTAAGTTAAGTTTCAGGCCGACGCGACTTGAGATCGGACAGCCTAGGGAGGAACCATGAGGCTCACAACACTCACACTGGCCATGACGCTGGCGGCGGGCACGGCATTTGCCAATCCTGTCGTACCCGGCGACGTGACTTATACTGAATACGGCGCTGTCGAGGCATCGCTGAGCGGCGCAGCCGGCGATGCTGCCGAGGGTGCCAAGGTGGTTTCGACCCGGTCGATGGGCAACTGCGTGGCCTGCCATCAGGTATCTGCGCTGGACGCTGCCTTTCAGGGCAATGTCGGACCAAGTCTGGATGGCGTCGGCGACCGCTGGAACGAGGCCGAGCTACGTGGAATCGTGGCCGATGCCAAAATGACTTACGAGGGCACGATGATGCCGTCGTTCTACAAGACGACTGGCTATATCCGCCCCGGCGATGCCTACACCGGCAAAGCAGCCAAGGGCGAACTTGAGCCGCTTCTGAGCGCGCAGCAGATCGAAGATGTTGTAGCGTTTCTGATGACACTGAAGACGCAGTAACAGCCCCCCGGGGCAGGGCGCTACTGCGCGTCACGAGACAGGGCGCGCATACCGCGCCACGAGACAAGGAGACACCGTATGGATTTCACAAGACGCGAGACACTGGCCCTAGGTGCCGGCGCGGCGCTGATGAGCTTTCTGCCGATGCGCGCCAATGCAGAGGCAGTTGACGATCTGATCGCCGCATTCACCGGCGGTGCCGAAATGGGGGATGCGGGCGTAGATCTGAATGCGCCCGAGATCGCCGAGAACGGCAACACCGTGCCGGTCGAAGTCAGCGCCCCCGGTGCCAAGGCCATCCTGCTGCTTGCAGCCGGCAACCCGACGCCGCCGGTGGCACAGTTCAACTTTGGACCGCTGGCTGGCAGCCAGACTGCCAGCACCCGTATTCGCCTTGCCGGCACGCAGGATCTTATCGCCATCGCCCAGCTTGGCGACGGCACCTTTGCGCGCACCAGCAAGACGGTCAAAGTCACTATCGGCGGCTGCGGCGGCTGAGTTAAGGAGTTCAAGATATGGCAACAGGTGTAAAACCCCGCGTCAAGGTTCCCGGTTCGGCATCCGCCGGAGAGGTGATCACCATCAAGACGCTGATCAGTCACCCGATGGAATCCGGCCAGCGCAAGGACAGCGACGGCAACAAGATCCCGCGCTCGATCATCAATCGCTTTACCTGCGACTTCAACGGCCAGAACGTGATCGACGTCACACTGGAACCGGCGATCTCGACCAACCCGTATGTCGAATTTCAGGCCACTGTGCCGGAAACGGGCGAGTTCCAGTTCAAATGGTATGATGACGACGGCTCTGTCTACGAGGACAACAAGCCGATCACCGTCGGCTGAAGAACGGCAGCGACCGGGCCTGAAAACGGCCCGGCGCCTCAATGGGAGGGATAAGATGCTGAGAACAACAACAACTGCTCTGGCTGCCGGGCTGATCGCAGTGGCGACTGGTGCCTGGGCTGATCCGAGCGAAAACGATCTGGTCATCAACGGCGATCTCGAGATCACCACTCATGCCGAGGCCCCGGCCTATATTGAGGGCCTGAGCGAGATCTATTCCGGCTGGCGTTTCCGCGAAGTGGATACGCAGGCCACGCAGATGGACGATTTCGACAACCCGGCGTTTCTTGCTGTCGACGCGGCCCAGGAAGCCTGGGACACGGTCGATGGGGATGCCGGTAAATCCTGTGCCTCCTGCCACGGCGACGCCATGGAAAGCATGGCTGGCGTGCGCGCGACATATCCCAAGTGGAATGCCGACGCCGAAGAAGTCCGCACCCTGGCGATGCAGATCAACGCCTGCCGCACCGACAACATGGAAGCAGCGGAATACGGCTATACTTCGAACGACATGACCGGGATGGAGGCGCTGATTTCGGTCGCGTCGCGCGGTATGCCGGTCAATGTAGCGATCGACGGCCCGGTCCAGTCCACCTGGGAGCAGGGCAAAGAGATGTATTACACGCGCTACGGCCAGCTCGAACTGTCCTGCGCGAATTGCCACGAAGACAATTATGGCAATTACATCCGTGCGGATCACCTGAGCCAGGGCCAGATCAACGGCTTTCCGGTTTATCGCCTGAAAAACACCAAGCTGAATCAGGTGCAGGACCGCTTCAAGGGCTGCATCCGCGACACGCGTGCCGAGACGTTCAAGCCGGGCAGCCCCGAATTTGTGGCGCTTGAGCTTTATGTCGCTTCGCGCGGCAATGGTCTTGATGTCGAGGCGCCCAGCGTCCGTAACTAAGTCTTTGCCCCGTGCCTGATTCAAGGCGCGGGGTTTTTCAAACTAAACACATGCACACATGCGCATGTGTACTGACCGAAAGGGCAAGCGATGATTTCGAGACGCGACTTCATGCAGGTCTCCATGGCCGCCTCGGCTCTGGTGGGGGCCTCTGGTTTTGGCAACTGGTCCCGTCTGGCCGCGCAGCAGCGTCTGACGCAGGACCAGCTGTTGCAGTTCGACACATTCGGCAACGTGTCGCTGATCCATATCACTGACATCCATGCGCAGCTGAAGCCGATCTATTTCCGCGAACCCGAGGTCAATATCGGTGTCGGCGCGAACAAGGGTGCGGTGCCGCATGTCACCGGTGCCGATTTCCGCAAGATGTACGGCATCGAAGATGGCAGCCCTTCTGCCTATGCCCTTACCTATAACGATTTTTCTGCTCTTGCGTCGGAATATGGCCGCGTCGGCGGGCTTGATCGGGTGGCGACTGTCGTCAACTCGATCCGCGCGGAACGCCCCGATGCGATCCTGCTGGACGGCGGCGATACCTGGCATGGTTCTTACAGCTGCTACAAAACGGCCGGGCAGGACATGGTTAACGTGATGAACGGGCTGAAGCCGGACGCGATGACCTTCCACTGGGAATTCACGCTTGGCTCCGAGCGGGTGAACGAGATCGTCGCCGGTCTGCCCTTTGCGGCCCTCGGTCAGAACATCTTTGACGCCGAATGGGACGAACCGGCCGAGGCGTTCAAGCCTTATCAGTTCTTTGAACGTGGTGGGGTCAAGGTGGCGGTGATCGGTCAGGCATTCCCCTATATGCCCATCGCCAACCCCGGTTGGATGTTCCCCGAATATTCGTTTGGTATCCGCGACCAGCACATGCAGGAAATGGTGGACGAAGTGCGCGGGCAGGGGGCTGAACTGGTCGTACTGCTCAGCCACAACGGCTTTGACGTCGACAAGAAGATGGCCAGCGTCGTCACAGGAATCGACGTGATCCTGTCGGGCCACACCCATGATGCGCTGCCCGAACCCGTGCTGGTGGGCGAAACGATCATCGTCGCCTCTGGCAGCAACGGCAAATTCGTGAGCCGCGTCGATCTGGACGTGCGTGACGGACGGATGATGGGCTTCCGGCACAAGCTGATCCCGATCCTTTCGGATGTCATCACACCGGATCCTGCGATGACGGCCCTGATCGATGAACAGCGCGCGCCGTTTGCGGCAGAGATGTCCGAAGTGATTGGTACCGCCGGCAGCCTGCTTTACCGGCGCGGCAATTTCAACGGTAGCTGGGATGATGTAATCTGCGATGCGCTCTTGTCCGAGCGCGAGGCCGAGATTGCCCTGTCGCCCGGCGTGCGCTGGGGGCCATCGATCCTGCCCGGTCAGGACATCACCCGCGAGGATATCTGGAACGTTACATCCATGACCTATCCCAACGCCTATCGTACGGAAATGACGGGCGAATTCCTCAAGGTGGTGATGGAGGACGTGGCCGACAACCTGTTCAACCCCGACCCATTCTACCAGCAGGGCGGCGACATGGTGCGCGTCGGTGGCATGGGCTACCGCATCGACGTGACCAAGCCGCAGGGCGAGCGGATTTCCGACATGACGCTGCTTTCGACCGGCGAGTCCATTGACCCGTCGCGCAACTACGTCGTCGCCGGCTGGGCCAGCGTCAACGAGGGCACCGAAGGCCCGCCGATCTGGGATGTGGTCGAAAGTCACATCCGCAAGCTGGGCACTGTGACGCCCAAGGAAAACACCAGCGTGTCGGTGGTCGGGGCTTAGGCCCCGCCCGTCTGGCACTAAACTTTTTGGCAATTCCATTCACATAGGCGAATGTGTGGATGTGAAAGGAGGCAGGATATGACGTCCGATACAAAACTCAAAGCCACCTCGCGCCGCGCCTTTCTCAAGGCGTCACTGGCGGCCGGTGGAACGCTGGCAGGGGCTGGCATGGCGCGGGCAGGCGATCCGCTGATCACCGAAGTACAGCCCTGGGCACAGGGCTTTGGCGATCCGGTGGATGCGACGCCATACGGGCTGCCGATCCGGTTCGAAAGCGATGCCGTCCGGCGCAATGTGCCGTGGCTGACCGCTGATCCCATCAGCTCGATCAACTTTACCCCAATCCACGCGCTGGATGGAACGATCACACCGCAGGGTTGCGCGTTTGAACGGCACCATTCGGGCGCCATCGAACTGGCCAAGCCCGATTACCGTCTGATGATCAACGGCATGGTGGATAAACCGCTGGTGTTTTCTTACGAAGACCTCGAACGGTTTCCCCGTGAAAACCACGTGTATTTCCTGGAATGTGCGGCCAACACCGGCATGGAATGGGCGGGGGCGCAGTTGAATGGCGCGCAGTTCACCCACGGTATGATCCACAACATGGAATACACCGGCGTTTCGCTGCGTACCCTGCTTGAGGAAGCGGGCTATGACACCTCGGCCAAGTGGATCTATGTCGAAGGCGCGGATGCCTCGTCCAACGGCCGTTCGATCCCGATGGAAAAGGCACTGGACGATGTGATCGTCGCCTTCAAGGCCAATGGCGAAGCGTTGCGCAAGGAACACGGATACCCTGTGCGGCTTGTGGTGCCGGGCTGGGAAGGTAACCTGTGGATCAAGTGGCTGCGCCGGATCGAAGTCACCGATCAGCCGGTCGAAAGCCGCGAAGAGACCAGCAAATACACCGACGTTCTGGCGGATGGCACGGCGCGCAAATTCACCTGGGTGATGGATGCGAAATCCGTTGTCACATCGCCCAGCCCGCAGGCGCCGATCACCCATGGACCGGGACCTCTGGTCATCACCGGCATGGCGTGGTCCGGACATGGGCGCATCACCCGCGTCGATGTCAGCAAGGATGGCGGCAAGACCTGGGAAACCGCGCGTCTGGCGCGCGAGGGCGAGAACAAGGCGCTCACGCGCTTCTATCTGGATACCGAATGGGACGGCAGCGAAATGCTGCTGCAATCCCGCGCCATCGATGAAACCGGGTATGTCCAGCCGACCAAGGCACAGCTGCGCGAAGTGCGCGGGCTGAACTCGGTCTATCACAACAACTGCATTCAGACCTGGTGGGTCAAGCCAACGGGGGAGGCTGAAAATGTCGAAGTATCCTGAAACCCTTTGCGCCGTTATCGTTAGTGCGCTGATCGCGGGCCCTGCGGTGGCCGGTCCTTTCGGACTGGGCCGCGTGGCAGAGCCGGACGAGATTGCCGCCTGGAATCTTGACGTGTCGCCTGATGGCACAGGTCTGCCCGACGGCTCCGGTTCGGTCGCGGACGGTGAGCAGATTTTCTCTGACAACTGTGCCAGCTGCCACGGCGAATTTGCCGAAGGTCTGGGCAACTGGCCCAAGCTCGCCGGTGGCGACGGAACGCTGGCCAATGTCGATCCGGTCAAGACGGTGGGGTCCTACTGGCCGTACCTCTCGACCACCTGGGACTACGTGAACCGCTCCATGCCGTTCGGCAATGCCCAGAGCCTGAGCGCGGACGATGTCTATGCCATCACCGCCTATATTCTGTATTCCAACTTTCTGGTCGATGATGATTTCGTGCTGAGCCGCGAGAATTTCACCGAGGTGGAAATGCCCAATGTCGGCGGTTTCATCCCCGATGACCGGCCCGAATCGGAATATGCCCACTGGCGGGTTGAGCCCTGCATGACCGACTGCAAAGGCGTGGTCGAAATCACCATGAAGGCGACGGTTCTGGATGTGACACCGCAGGAATCCACGGACACTGCGGAACCGGCCGAATCTTCCGCTGCAACGGCGCAGGCAGAGGCAGTTCCCGTGGAGCAAGCAGCCGAGCCTGCCCCGGTGGCAGAGCCGGTTTTGGCGGCTTTCGATCCGGATCTGGCGGCAGCGGGCGAAAAGGTGTTTCGCAAGTGTCGCGCCTGTCACGAGGTTGGCGCGGATGCGAAAAACAAGGTCGGCCCGCAGCTGCACGCCATTGTCGGTCGCACAGTCGGATCGGTCGATGGCTTCAAGTATTCCAAGGCGATGGCGTCGGATGGCGGAACCTGGAGCGAAGAGTATCTCGCTGCATTCCTGGCCAATCCGAAAAAGGCGATGAAGGGCACCAAGATGTCCTTTGCCGGTCTCAAGAAAGACTCGGACATCGCCGCTGTGACGGAATACCTCAAAAGCGTCGTAGAATAAGTCAAAGTCCGCCGCAGGCCGCAACAGCGCGCCCTGCGGCGGATCTGTCCCAAGCCCTTGTAAGCTTTACCCGGGTCTCCCCGGCTGCCCCGCGCGCGCGTCGCTGCGGGGCAATTGTCTTGTGTCGGCACTGTCGGGCCCTTATTTACTGTCGGCCCCTTGCGGGTACCTAAGCCCAACACTAAGACTCTGGTAACCGCGACAAGATAGACACGTTTACAGCAGCAGCAGCAGGCAGGCCGACATGAGAGACCCAGTTGAAACTTACATGAACCTCGTGCCGATGGTGGTCGAACAGACCAGCCGTGGCGAACGGGCCTATGACATTTTTTCGCGCCTGCTCAAGGAACGGATCATTTTCATCAACGGCCCGATCCATGACGGGATGAGCCACCTGATCGTGGCGCAGCTTCTCCACCTTGAGGCAGAGAACCCCGCAAAAGAAATCAGCCTCTACATAAACTCGCCCGGTGGCGTGGTGACGTCGGGCCTGTCGATCTACGACACGATGCAGTACATCAAACCAAAGGTCAGCACCCTGTGCATCGGCCAGGCCGCTTCGATGGGTTCTGTCCTGCTCGCTGGCGGCGCGCCCGGCATGCGCTTTTCGCTGCCCAACAGCCGCATCATGGTGCACCAGCCCTCGGGCGGGTATCAGGGCCAGGCGTCCGATATCATGATCCACGCGGCCGAGACGCAAAAGCTCAAGGATCGGCTTTACGACATCTATGTGAAGCACACCGGCCAGACAAAAAAGGCCGTTGAAAAGGCGTTGGACCGCGACAATTTCATGTCGCCGGAAGAGGCCAAGGAATGGGGTCACATCGACGAAATCGTGGCGAACCGTGACGCCGTCGAAGAGACGAAGTCCTGAAACGATAACTGCGCCTGCGGGGGCTGATGCCCCCGCGCGGCAAATTTTGCGATTGTAGAGCGGAAATCCCTGTCCTAAGCTGATGGGAACTTAACGGCTGGCGCGGAAATTTGGCCTATTCAGAGGCCTGGCCAGACGGTGAAGAAAGGTGCGATATGGCGACGAATTCTGGCGGTGACAGCAAGAACACCCTTTACTGCAGCTTTTGTGGCAAAAGCCAGCATGAGGTCCGCAAACTGATCGCCGGACCGACTGTGTTCATTTGCGACGAATGTGTCGAACTGTGTATGGATATCATTCGGGAAGAGACCAAGGGCTCTGGCCTCAAAGCTGCTGATGGTGTGCCGACACCTCGCGAAATCTGTAATGTTCTGGACGATTACGTAATCGGGCAGATGATGGCAAAGCGTGTGCTGTCGGTCGCGGTCCACAACCACTACAAGCGTCTGAACCACAGCCAAAAGACCAACGACATCGAGCTGAGCAAATCCAACATCCTGCTGATCGGTCCCACCGGCTGCGGCAAGACGCTGCTGGCCCAGACGCTGGCGCGGATTCTGGATGTGCCGTTCACCATGGCGGATGCAACGACCCTGACCGAGGCCGGTTATGTCGGCGAGGATGTTGAAAACATCATCCTCAAGCTGCTGCAATCGTCCGAATACAATGTCGAGCGCGCGCAACGCGGCATCGTCTATATCGACGAGGTCGACAAGATCACCCGCAAGTCCGAAAACCCGTCGATCACACGCGATGTTTCGGGCGAGGGCGTGCAACAGGCGCTGCTGAAGCTGATGGAAGGCACCGTGGCAAGTGTTCCGCCGCAGGGCGGCCGCAAGCATCCCCAGCAGGAGTTCCTGCAGGTGGACACGACCAACATCCTGTTTATCTGCGGTGGCGCCTTCGCCGGTCTTGACCGGATCATCTCGCAGCGCGGCAAGGGTTCTGCCATGGGCTTTGGTGCCGATGTGCGCGACCTTGATGCACGCGGCGTAGGCGAAGTCTTCAAGGATCTCGAACCTGAGGATCTGCTCAAATTCGGTCTGATCCCGGAATTTGTCGGACGTCTTCCGGTTCTGGCAACGCTTGAGGATCTGGAC
This sequence comes from Puniceibacterium sediminis, assembly GCF_900188035.1. Taxonomy (GTDB): domain Bacteria; phylum Pseudomonadota; class Alphaproteobacteria; order Rhodobacterales; family Rhodobacteraceae; genus Puniceibacterium; species Puniceibacterium sediminis. The sequence continues at coordinate 461,499 of NZ_FZNN01000001.1, forward strand.
GAAGATGCTCTGGTGACCATCCTGACCCAGCCCAAGAACGCGCTGGTCAAGCAGTACCAGCGCCTGTTCGAGATGGAAGATACCGCGCTGACCTTTACCGACGATGCGCTGACCGCAATCGCCAAACGGGCCATTGCCCGCAAGACCGGCGCACGTGGTCTGCGCTCGATCCTCGAGGCAATCCTGCTGGAGACGATGTTCGAACTCCCGGGGATGGATGAGGTGATCGAGGTTGTGGTCAACGAAGAGGCCGTAAACTCGGATGCCAAGCCGCTCATGATCTATGCCGATCAGAAAAAAGAGCCGGCCACAGCAGGCTGATCAAGCTGAACATTTCAGTCACGGGGGCGGGGTAAGACCCCGCCCTTTTTGCATCTGAGATTGCGAAAGGGTGTTGACTTGGCGGGACGCAACGCGTTGATGCTGAGGCACCTTGACCTACCCCAGAAAGGGTCCCTCATGACGATCAAACGCATCCATTCCGGCAGCCCCTTCGAGGAAAAAATCGGTTACTGCCGCGCTGTTGTCGCCGGTGGCTTTGTGCATGTGGCAGGGACAGTGGGGCAGGGCGACACCGTCGAAGAACAGTGCCGTACGGCGCTTGGAACCATTGGCTGGGCGTTGCGGCAGGCCGGTGCGGGGTTCTCGGATGCGGTCCGGGTCACATACTATCTGCCGACCGCTTCGGATTTCGAAAAGTGCTGGCCAATCCTGGCTGAGACCTTCGGAGACAATCCGCCGGTCGCCACGATGATCGAATGCGGCCTGATTGACGCCAAGTACCGGATCGAAATCGAACTGACCGCGCTGGCCCCCGTGGCAGCCTGATTTCACAAAGATTTAACCCTGGGGAACCGCCAAACTGCGCCTGCGGCAAGGCTGCGCTGGACGTCGTTCACGCGATGGTTCATAGATAGCTGAACTACGAAGGAGTCTTCCATGGGCATTCTCAGCAATCTTCTGCGCGCCGTGACATGGTGGAACGGCCAGACACTGAATACTCAGCTTTACACTTGGCGCAAAGGCCAGCGGGTGGGCGATGATTCGCAAGGGAACATCTTCTACCAGACTGCCGACGGTAAGCGCCGCTGGGTGATTTTCAATGGTGAGGCCGAGGCGAGCCGGATCGGGTCTGAATGGCACGGCTGGCTGCATCACACCTATCAGGACCCGCCGACCGAACGGCCGATGGTCCACAAGGTCTGGGAAAAGCCGCATCAGGAAAACCTGACAGGAACTGCTTTAGCCTATGCGCCAGCCGGGTCGATACGCCGTGCCGAGCCTGCTGACAGAAGTGACTACGAGGCCTGGAGCCCGGAATAGTCACATGTCTATTTTTGCCACGGGTGTATTGTGCATTTCCTCCAAGGGTGCCGGACGCTGCGGCGTAGAGGTCACCGAATGATCCGTTTTACAGCCCTTTTCCTGGTGGCGATGAGCCTGAGTGCGCAGGCGCAGGAAGCCGTGACAGATTCCAACGGCGCCACGCTACGCGCGCTCGACAAACTCACCGGCAAAGTCACGGACATGGAACTCTCCAAGGGAGAGCGTCAGGCCTTGGGCCGTATCGAGGTTGAGCTGGACGATTGTCGCTACCCGGAAGGCAACCCGGCCGGGGACGCATATGCCTTTGTAACAATCCGCGAGTCCGGCAAACCTGATCCGATTTTTCGCGGCTGGATGGTGGCTTCGGCACCAGCTCTGAACGCCATGGATCACGCGCGCTATGACGTCTGGGCCATGCGCTGCCAAACCTCCTGAGCTGACGTCTCAAGCGACACCCCACAAAAATCCGCCGTCTTTTCTGAAGCTTGCTGCAAGAGTTGATGATACTTGGAACGCGTGATTTCAATCGCACCAAGAGAGGCGAGGTGCGGTGTCAGAAATTGCGTGTCGAACAGGCAAAAGCCTGTTCTTCTGAGATGATCCACCAGCCAGGTCAACGCCAGTTTGGACGCGTCGGTGCGGCGTGAAAACATGGATTCGCCGCAGAACGCCGCGCCAACGGTTACGCCATAGACGCCACCAGAAAGGCGTCCATCCTGCCATATTTCCAAAGAATGCGCGTGCCCAAGAGAGAAGAGAGTTGTGTAAAGCTCCCGGATTTCGGGATTGATCCAAGTCTCAGGACGGTCGGCACAGGCATCAATCACCCCCGTGAAATCCATATCGATGGTAACGTTATAATCTGGTCTGATCAGCCTGCGCCCCAAGCTGCGCGAAACGTGAAATCCGTCCAGTGGAAAGATGCCGCGTCGGCGGGGGTCGACCCAGAAGATATCTGGGTCGTCGCGGCTTTCTGACATCGGGAAGATGCCATTTCGATAGGCCTGAAGCAGAAGATCGGGCGAGACGGTCACGAGGCAGCGCGCCCAAAAGTTTTCAGAAAACTTTTGGCAAGACTTTTGTCAAAAGTCTTGGGCGCGGCCTGGATCATGCAGCGCCTCAGTCCTGTTTCAGAGTTTGTTCCAGCCAGTGCTCCAGCCAATGGATGTTGTAGTTGCCCGAATGAATGTCGGGTTCTTCCAGCAGTGCGTGAAACAAAGGAACCGTCGTATCCACGCCGTCCACAATCAGCTCGCCCAGTGCGCGATGGAGCCGGGCCAGGGCCTCGGTCCGGTCGCGGCCGTGCACGATGAGCTTGCCGATCAGGCTGTCGTAGTAGGGGGGGATCTTGTACCCATCATAGAGCGCGGAATCCATCCGTACGCCCAACCCGCCCGGCGCATGATACTGGGTGATCCGACCCGGAGATGGCGAGAAGTTTGGCAGCTTTTCAGCGTTGATTCGTACCTCGATCGAGTGGCCGTTGATCTTGAGATCCTTTTGTTCAAAGGACATCGGCAGCCCCGCCGCGACGCGGATTTGTTCGCGCACCAGATCGACGCCAAAGATCGCTTCGGTGACGGGGTGTTCCACCTGCAATCGGGTGTTCATTTCGATGAAGAAGAACTCGCCCTTTTCGTAGAGAAATTCGATTGTCCCGGCACCGGCATAATCGATCTTGGCCACAGCATCGGCGCAAACCTTGCCGATACGCGCGCGCTCTTCTTCTGAAATACAGGGGCCCGGTGCCTCTTCCAGCACTTTTTGATGCCGACGCTGGAGTGAGCAGTCACGCTCACCCAGATGCACGGCACCGCCCTTGCCATCGCCAAAGACCTGGATCTCGATGTGGCGGGGCGTGGTCAGGTATTTCTCTATATAGATTTCATCGTTGCCAAAGGCGGCCTTGGCTTCGGACCGGGCCGTCAGGAAGGCACGCTCCATTTCGGCGTCATTGTTCGCGACCTTCATGCCGCGTCCGCCACCGCCCGCAGTGGCCTTGATGATCACCGGATAGCCGATTTCGGCTCCGACGCTCCTGGCGGTTTCAAGATCAGGCACAGCGCCGCCCGATCCGGGAACGCAGGGCACACCAAGCGCTTTCATGGTCTCGATGGCGGTGATCTTGTCGCCCATGACACGGATGTGTTCCGCAGTCGGACCGATGAATGTCAGGCCGTGATCTTCGATAATCTGCACAAACTTTGCATTTTCGGACAGAAAACCATAGCCGGGGTGGATGGCTTGCGCGCCCGTGATTTCACAGGCCGAAATGATCGCGGGGATCAGCAGGTAGCTGTCTGCCGAAGGCGGTGGCCCGATGCAGATCGTTTCGTCCGCCATGCGCACGTGCATTGCATCGCTGTCTGCGGTCGAATGTACGGCCACCGAGGCGATGCCCATCTCGCGGCAGGCACGGATAACACGCAGGGCAATTTCCCCGCGGTTGGCGATCAGAATTTTGTCAAACATTGCCAGTGCCCTATTCCAGGATCACGAGCGGAGCGCCGTATTCGACCGGCGCGCCATCCTCGACCAGAATACGCTTCACGGTGCCCGCCCGGGGTGCAGGAATATGGTTCATGGTTTTCATCGCTTCGACGATCAGCAGTGTATCGCCTTCGGAAACCTGCTGTCCCACGCGGATAAACGCCGGCGATCCCGGTTCACCCTGCATGTAGACCGTGCCAACCATCGGGGAACTGACCGCCCCGGGATGGGAAGCTGGATCTTCGGCTAGCACAGCTGCCGGGGCAGCGGCGGGGCCGGGGGCACCAGCGGCCGGGGTCAAAGCCGGAGCCGGGGCCGATGCATAAACGGCCGGTGCCGGGTGCATGCGACTCACGCGCACGTTCAGACTGTCGTCTTCGCCGTAATCGCGTTTGACCTGCAGTTCCGTCAGATCGTTTTCGCGCAAAAGTTCTGCCAGTGCCTTAATGAAGGCCACGTCGGAGTCGTAAGTATTCTTGTTCATGCCATCCTCGCCCGGTTCCTATCGCGTCATACCCCTTGGGCTGCGCGTGCGGTTGCCCGCTTATAGGGCATCAGGACGACCATGAAAAGCGATGCAATTAGGAGAACCAAACTCAATGGTTCGCAAGGTTTCCCTAGGCGTATGAAAGGCGTTGCGCAGGTTGCTCAGCTGGAAGCGTCGTAAATGCGGTATGGCTTCGGTCGCTGGCGTCTGCCGACGTCGTTGTGGATGATCTGGTTTCTGGCTGGGGCAATTCGGGAAGTTGCTTGTAACCCGAAGCCGTTGCATCACGCCGCGGCTCGGCCGGCAAAGCTTCGCTTTCCCCATCGATTTCGGCGGTGTCCTCGTCGTTGCCGCTGACTTCCTTGCCAGCTTCCACATCTTGTTCGCCTTCAGGCCCCTGGCCAGGCGGGAACTCGGCCTGTTTGGTCAGCATGGCGCTGATCTTGAGCTGTATGATCGACGGCGGAGCAACATGAGTCGTGGGGTCCGGCTCACCGCCGGCTGCGCGCCAGAACTGGGTCGGAGACTTTTCCTGCATCATGTCGGTGTCGCTCGACGATTGCTGCGTAACGGCGGTTACGCGCGTGACGCTTTTGGTCTGGGCGCTGGTTTCAGGCAGGCCGAACGGATGGCCGGTCGAAACGGGGGCGGCCCAGGGTGGAAGGACCGAGAAATGCATTTCAAACTCCTTTTGGTTGAGAGGCCTTCAAACTTCACTTTACCACATATCGCTGATCTTACCGTCGGAAAGGAGTCCAGAATCGGAATTTTCGTTCATGAAGGTTAAGATACACGTTTGTTTTCGTTAACCAATTTTTCCCGCTCATCCTCCAGACAGGAACCTCGCACAGCAAACGGGCGCGTGTTTCTGCGGCGGGAAGGTCAGCTATTCCTCCAGTGCATTGCGGTCTCAATGAGGTCCCTCAAACCCACTGGCTCTACGATCTGGACGATGCATTCAATGACGGTCGCCAGGGGGATGTCATCACGATTCCCCCGCGTCAGGACCCGCGATTTCGCCGCTATGCCCATGACAGGATACCAATAGGGTTGCGCCTCCGCGTCGATCCTTTAGGTTTTCCGCTTCAGGCGGGACACACCGCCATTCAACCGGGAGGAAGACCACATGAATCACATCGCAGCCAAACTGACTGTCGCCGCGTTCAGCCTAGGACTCGCCACAGAGGCTATGGCCACTGAATGGAACGTCTCTGTCTGGGGCAAGCGCCGTGCCTTTACCGAACACGTCCACAAGCTGGCCGAACTGGTCGAGCAGAAGACAAACGGCGAATTCACCATGAATATCAGCTACGGTGGTCTGTCCAAGAACACTGAAAACCTTGACGGAATCAGCATCGGCGCCTTCGAGATGGCGCAGTTCTGCGCCGGTTACCATGCCGACAAGAACCGTGCGATCACCGTTCTGGAACTGCCCTTCCTGGGTGTGAACACGTTGGCAGAAGAGGTCGCTGTCAGTCACGCTGTCTACGCTCACCCCGCCGTGGCCAAGGAAATGGCCCAGTGGAACGCCAGGATGCTGATGACCTCACCGATGCCGCAGTACAATCTGGTGGGCACCGGCAAGGCGCGTCACAAGATTTCCGAGTTCGGCGGCATGCGCGTCCGTGCAACCGGCGGCATCGGCGAAGCCTTCCGTGCCGTGGGCGGTGTCCCGACATCCGTGACCTCTTCCGAGGCGTATCAGGCGATGGAATCCGGCGTGGTCGACACCGTCGCCTTTGCCCAGCACGCCCACCTGTCCTTTGGCACAATCAACGAGGCCGACTGGTGGACCGCCAACCTCAACCCCGGCACCGTGAACTGCCCGATCGTTGTGAACATCGATGCCTATGACGCGCTGAGCGACGCCGAGCGCGAGGCGCTGGACAGCTCGGTCGACGAATCAATCGCCTACTATCTCGATAACTACGGCGAACTGCTGACGCGCTGGGATGCCGTACTGGCGGAAAAGGGCGTGGAAAAGGTGATGATCTCTGACGAAGAGCTTGCCGAGTTCAAAAAGGTCGCAGGCGATCCGATCCAGCAGGCCTGGATCAAGGAAATGAGCGCGCAGGGCATGCCCGCTCAGGAACTTTTTGATCTGGTGAACGACACCCTGGCCAAGACCCGCGCCGGCAACTGATCGACCCCGCGGCCCCGGCAGTTCTGCCGGGGCCATTTCCATTACTGACCAATAAGACAGGAGTCCGCCCCCGATGGCAGGCACTTCCTCTGTACTGCGTGACGCCTCTCTTCTCAGCGCCCTTGACCGGTCTCTTGACGTGGTCGAGCGTTTCTTTGCGCTGATCTCTGGCATCTTCGCCTTTGGCCTCATGGTGCTGGCGGTGGTTTCTGTCACCGGGCGCAACGGCTTCAACAAACCGCTGTCGGGCTATGTCGACTGGATCGAAGCCTTCATGCCGCTGATCGCGATCCTTGGTATTTCATATGTGCAGCGCAACGGCGGGCACATCCGCATGGATATCGTGGTCGGGGCGCTGAAAGGCCGCGCGCTATGGCTGGCGGAATTCATCACCACCTTTGGCGTGCTTCTTCTCATGGCGGCGCTGGTCTGGGGCTCCTGGGCGCATTTTGACCGCAGCTTTGACATGTCCGCCCCGCTCTGGAGCCGTGACAGTTCGATCGACATCGGTCTGCCGATCTGGCCGGCCAAGCTGGTCGTGCCGGTGGCCTTCTTCGTGCTCTGCCTGCGGCTGATCCTGCAACTCTGGGGCTATGGGCGGGCGTTTATCCTTGGGCTGGAAAACCCCGTCGCCGTACCGCTGATCATGAGCGTGGCCGAACAGGCCGCCGCCGAAGCCGAACATATTCAAGGGCGGGACTAAAGCCATGGACTCCATCGAAATTGGCCTCTGGGTCACGGGCGGCATGTTGGTCATGGTCGTGCTTGGCATGCGCGTGGCCTTTGCCGCGGCACTTGCGGGCCTCATCGGCCTGATCTGGATCTTCTGGGACAAGAAGGATTACGAACTCGCACAGCTCGGCTGGGCGCTGACCGTCGCCATCAAGACGGCAGGGCAGGTGCCCCACGGCAAGGTCGCCTCGCAGGCTCTGTCGCTGATCCCCACCTTTATCCTCATCGGCTACCTCGCTTATTACGCCGGCCTCACGCGGGCATTGTTCGAGGCCGCCAAACGCTGGATCGCCTGGGTGCCGGGTGGCCTCGCCGTGTCGACCGTATTCGCGACCGCCGGCTTTGCGGCCGTGTCGGGCGCATCCGTGGCGACGGCGGCGGTGTTTGCCCGCATCGCGATCCCGGAAATGCTGGCCGTCGGATATGACAAACGCTTTGCCGCCGGTGTCGTGGCGGCGGCGGGCACGCTGGCATCGCTCATCCCGCCCTCGGCTATTCTGGTGATCTACGCGATCATCGTCGAACAGGACGTGGGCAAACTGCTGCTCGCGGGCTTCATCCCCGGCGTATTTTCGGCCTTTGTCTACACTGGCCTGATCATCGGCCTCGCGCTGACGGTCAAGGGTTTCGGCCCGCCCGTCACCGGCTTCACCTGGCGCGAGCGTTTCGAATCCCTGCCGCCCGCAATGCCGATCTTTGCGGTGGTGATCATCATCATCTTCTTCGTCTACAACCCCTTTGGCGGCGACGCATGGGGCACCCCGACCGAAGGCGGCGCCATCGGGGCCTTCATCGTCTTTGTCATCGCGGTCTTTCGCGGCATGCGGTGGGCCGAACTCAAGGACGCCCTGATGGAGACGGCCAAGCTGTCGGTGATGATCTTCACCATCATCTGGGGCGTGCTGATCTATGTCCGCTTCCTTGGCTTTGCCGATCTGCCAACCGCCTTTTCCGACTGGATCACCTCGCTGCACTACTCGCCCATGATGATCCTGATCTGCATCCTGCTGGCCTATGCGGTGCTGGGCATGTTCATGGATGCCATCGGCATGCTGCTGCTGACCCTGCCGGTGGTCTATCCCGCCGTCATGGCGCTGAACGGGGGCGAATATGTGTCTGCCGCCGACAGCGCCTTTGGCATGAACGGCACGATGTGCGCGATCTGGTTCGGCATCCTCGTGGTCAAGATGGCCGAGTTCTGTCTGATCACGCCACCCATCGGGCTCAACTGCTTTGTGGTGGCAGGCGTGCGCGACGACATATCGGTGCATGATGTGTTCCGCGGGGTCATGCCGTTCTTCTTTGCCGATGGCGTGACGATCGCGCTGCTGGTGGCCTTCCCATCCATCGTGCTCTGGCTGCCGTCACTGGCGTAAAACAAACCACAAAAGGCGTCGGCCCGCTACGGCGGGCTGGCGCTACCCTTGGACCAGACAACTCCCATCCGGCTCAATTTTCGTGCCGCCTTGGGAACCATCACGCCTCTGTGACGTTGCTCCTTTAGAAATCCTGACCGCCGTTGGCAGGATGCAACACAGGAACGTCACATGCTGGATTACGCAGGACTCGGCGGCCTTATTGTTCTCGGGCTGGACCTTTACGCGATCATTTCGATCTTTGGGTCAAACCGCGGCACGGGATCAAAGGTGCTTTGGACACTGCTCATTCTGGTGCTTCCGATCCTCGGCTTCATCATCTGGCTTGTCGCCGGGCCGCGGTCGCGTCGCAGTCATGTCTGACGTTTCACTTTAGGAGTCGAAAAATGCTGTACTGGGCCGTTATTTTCTTTGTCGTCGCCATTATTGCCGGTGTGTTCGGCTTTGGCGGTATCGCGTCTGCATCCGCTGGCATCGCACAGATCCTCTTTGTGATCTTCCTGGTGCTGTTTGTGGTGGCTCTTCTGGCCCGCGTGCTTCGCAAGGTCTGATTGCATCTGCAACGCAACGCCATGGTCGCCCCTGACCATGGCGAGCGCCAGGATGAAAGAAAGCGCGCCACGGGAAACCGGGCGCGCTTTTTCTATTCGTGCTGTGTTCTAATCGTGCTGTGGGTGCGCAACCGCGGCGACGCCAAAGCGCCGCCGCAGTATCGCGAATTCAGACCTTCAGCGTTTCCGTAGACGAAAAGAACATCGCCTGCGAAATTGCGGAACGCACCTGATCCTCGGAGTAGGGCTTTGAGATCAGGAAGGCCGGTTCCGGACGCTCACCCGTCAGCAGACGCTCGGGGAAGGCCGTGATAAAGATCACCGGACGGTGACCCAGTTCCGCCAGCAGATCCCGCACTGCATCCACACCCGACGAATTATCGGCCAGCTGGATATCCGCCAAAATCAGATCCGGCGCGTCGGATGTCCCCAGCTTGACCGCCCCGTCGCGCGTGCGCGCCACGCCGGTCACACGGTGGCCCAGATCGGCCACGATGCTTTCCAGATCCATCGCGATGATCGCCTCGTCCTCGATGATCAGCACCCGGCCCGAAATGCCGTCGGCCATTTCCTGACGGGCAATCGTCACCAGATTTTCGGCCTCGTCACTGCCGATCTGCATGATCTCGGCAACCTCACCGAGGTTAAATTCTTCGATCGTATGCAACAAAAGCGCCTCTCGGCTGTTTGTTGTCAGACGCTGAAGATGTTTCTGCGCAATTGCCCGGGGGCCTGCGTCCTCTTCCTCAACCGGGGCACCGGTGGTGACCCAGATGCCATGGAACATGGCGAACAGTCCCACCTTGGGCGAAGAGGCGTCAGAAACGACGCTGCGATCGGCCAGAACCGCCTCCAGTGTGGCAGCTGCATAGTTGTCGCCACTGCTCTGGCTTCCGGTCAGCGCGCGCGCGTAGCGGCGCAGATACGGCAGAGCGGCGCCAACTTCGCTGCTTAGATCCACCTGTGTCATGTTTATTGTCCTTCCTGCACTTTTTCTGGAACCAAACGCCTGCGAACCCTGTTAGTTCCCAAGAAGAGCATGGCAAAGCGGTTTTTTGTCGTTTCTTTTAGCGCTGATGCGCAATCTGAGGTTTAGGACGCAGGGGCGCGTCCGAAAAGGTAAGGTACAAGAATGGCGCAGGATCGCAACAAGGCACGGCAGTCACAGGTAATCGACGATAATCTCAAGCGGGTCTATCAGGACATGCTTGAGCAGAAGGTTCCCGACAGGTTTCTCGATCTTCTGTCCCAGCTGAAGGGTCAGCAGGACGACGAAAATCATGGGGATTCCAAATGAGTGACGATCCCCGCGACGAAATCGTCGAACACCTGCCTGCGCTGCGTGCCTTCGCGCTCAGTCTGACGCGCAATGGCGCGCTTGCCGATGACATGGTTCAGGACAGCCTGGTCAAGGCCTGGACCAAGATCGACAGCTACCAGCCCGGCACCAACATGCGCGCCTGGCTCTTTACCATCCTGCGCAACACCTATTACTCGAACCGCCGCAAGGCGGGGCGCGAAGTGGCGGACGTGGATGGCATTCATACGGCGTCACTTTCCGAAAAGCCGGCCCATGACGGTCGCCTACAGATGAACGACTTTCACATCGCCTTTGCCAAGCTGAACGATGAACAACGCGAGGCGCTGATCCTCGTGGGGGCCTCGGGCTTTTCCTACGAAGAGGCCGCAGAAATGTGCGGAGTCGCTATCGGTACGATCAAAAGCCGCACAAACCGTGCACGTGCACGGCTGGCGGAACTCATGCATCTCGATATGGATGATGCGCTTGAAATGACTGACGGAGCGACCCTTGCGGTGATTTCCGGCAACCGCACCGCCTCGGTAGGCTAGCATGATCGGAGCAGCAGGGCCCCGCCCGCTGCCCGGCGGGCTGGCAGCGCGTATTATCGGCTTTCTGTCGATCGCGCTCATCCCTCTGGGTGTCGTGGCTTATCTTCAGACTGCCGAACTCAGTCAGGAAACCCGTGCCCGGTCGCAGCTTAGCCTGACCGCACTGACAGAATCCGCCGCCTCCGGAGAGCGTCAGACAATTCTGCGCGCTCTGGGCGCGGCGCAGGCGCTTGGTTCTGCGGCGTTGCTCTATCAGGGCGACGACGAAGAATGTTCGGCCATCTTCAAGGAATACGTCGAAACCAGGCCAAATGTCTCTTTCGCCGGCATCCTGTCGCATGAGGGTATCCTGCGGTGCTCCTCGGCTGGCGAAACCGTCGATATCTCGACCTCGCCAAACTATCGCTACATCATGGACAACCCGCGCTCGACCGTTCAGCTGAACGACACGCCGCGGATCAGCAAGCAAGCCGTGCTCATGGTCGCCGAACCGTTCATGCGCGATGGTGCCGTTGCGGGCTATGTCTCGATTTCGATCCCTGCGATCGGACTGCGTGACCGCGAATTTCCCGATCCCGACAGTGACATCGATGAACTGCTGACCTTCAACACCACCGGTCAGGTGCTGTCCTCGCGTTCGCCCCGGGAACACACGATGCAGCTTTTGCCAGACGCACTGGATCTGGCGACCCTCTCTGGTTCAACCGCCCGCAGCTTCAAGGCGCGTAGCGCTGACGGCAAGACGCGGATCTTTGCCGTCGCGCCGCTGGTGCCGGGGCTGGTCTACGCGCTCAGCATCTGGCCGGAAAACGGCAGTGCTGCCAGCGCCGTGCAGGTCAACGACTTTGCCAAGATCCTGCCGTTCCTGATGTGGGCGGCCAGCGTCATTGTCGCCTTCCTTGCGATCAACCGTCTGGTGATCCGCCATGTGCGCACCCTTAGCCAGCAGATGCGCAATTTTGCCCGCAATCGCCGGTTGCCACAGGAAACCGTCGGCGCGCAGATGGCGCTGGAACTGCGCGATATGGAAAGCGATTTCCTGCATATGGCCGATGCGATCATGCAGGACGAGGCGCAGTTGGAAAACGCCCTCAGGGAAAAGACCATCCTGCTGAAAGAGGTGCATCACAGGGTCAAGAACAACCTTCAGCTCATCTCGTCGATCATGAACATGCAGATCCGCCAGAGCCAATCGGAAGAAACGCAGATTGTCCTGCGTCGCCTGCAGGACCGTATTCGCGGCCTGGCGACGATCCACCGCAACCTCTACCAGACCGAAGATCTGGGCCATGTGGATGCCGGGCGCCTGCTTGATGATCTTATCCAGCAGATGTCACTGGTGGCTGACGAAACCCCCTTGCGGATCAAACTGGATACCGAGCTCGAAAACATTGAACTTTACCCTGATCAGGCGGTTCCGCTGTCACTTCTTACCGCCGAGGCGCTGACCAATGCGGTCAAATACATCCATCCGGATGAAACGGGCATGCCCCGCGTCTCGGTCAGCTTCAAACGCATCGACAAGACCCGCGCCGCCATCGAGATTTCCAACTCCTGCGACGCAGACACAGTCGATCCGACCCACAGCAACGGACTTGGCTCGCGCCTGATCCGCGCCTTTGCCACGCAGTTGGGCGGAGAACTCGAACAGGGACCAAAGGACAGTATCTATCTGGTCCGTGTCGAATTCACCCTGACCGATTTCATTCCCGAGGCGCGCGACTACTGACCGCACGCGACATCCCAAAACCGTGAACAGGACCCGGGCCCCGGAACCGGCACTGTCCTGCTCGCGTTGGGATGCCAAGGGCAACGAAAAGGAGCGAGCAATGACGACCGACGTCTTCATCGCTGGATTAGCCGCTCTCACATTGATTGCGGCTCTGATAGTGGCGCTCACAGGCAAGCGTGACCGGCGTGAACAGCGGGATAACGACAGATCCTCCATGGGTTAAGCCTCACTGAAACACGGATGCGCGCAAACCAGAGCGCAGGAAAAGCGGCGGGTCCCGACCTGCCGCTTTTTCTCTGTCCGGGGTAAAATGTTAAACATTCCCGCAGAGGCAGTCCTTTACCTCTTGCCCGTGATACGGTCTGCTAGGGGCAACTTAGCTGACAGGGGACTGACATGGCCGATCTCAACAGGCGCATCGCGCAGGCGCGCGGCGATGAACCCGCCGATCTGATCCTGCGCGGCGGGCAGATATTTGACCTCATGACCGGCGAAATGCTGACTGGTGACGTTGCCATCTGCGGTGACACCATCGTTGGCATCTGTGACTCCTATGAGGGCGCAAATGTCATCGACGTCACCGGCCTTACGCTGGTGCCGGGGTTCATCGACACCCATCTGCACATCGAATCCTCGCTTGTCACTCCGTTTGAATTCGACCGCTGTGTCGCCCCGCGCGGTGTCACCACCGCCATCTGCGATCCGCACGAGATTGCCAATGTCATTGGCGCCGACGGCATCCGCTATTTCCAATCCGCATCCGAACGCACCGTGATGGACGTCCTCGTCCAGCTTAGCTCCTGCGTGCCCTCGACCCATATGGAAACCGCCGGCGCCGAACTGCTGGCGACCGACCTTGCCGAGCTGATGGGCCACCCATCGGCCATCGGCCTTGCGGAATTCATGAATTACCCCGGCGTGATTCACCGCGATCCGGCAGCCATGGAAAAGCTCGCCCTGTTTGAAGGCGGCCATATCGACGGTCACTGCCCGCTGCTGTCTGGCCGCGACCTGAATGCCTATATCGCCGCCGGCATCCGCACCGAACACGAAGCCACCAGCGCGCCCGAGGCACTGGAAAAGCTGCGCAAGGGCATGCGCGTCCTGATCCGCGAAGGGTCGGTGTCCAAAGATATGCACGCCCTGCAGCCGCTGCTGAATGAACGCACCTCGCCCTACATGTGCCTCTGCACCGACGACCGTAATCCGCTTGATATCGCTGAACATGGCCACCTTGATTACATGATCCGCACCCTGATCGCGCTTGGCACGCCGCCGCTGGCCGCCTACCGCGCCGCGTCGCTTTCCGCGGCCGAGGCGTTCGGCCTCAAGGATCGCGGCATGATCGCCCCCGGAAAGCGCGCCGACATCGTTGCCATCGACTCGCTTTCGGGCTGCCACGCGCAGCTGGTTCTATGTGCGGGCAGGGTGGTCGATGACGCGACCTTTGCGGCGCGCGACATCATCCCCCCGGTTGGGCGCAATTCCGTCCGCGCCCCACGCGTCAGCCCGCAGGATTTCCGTTCCCGCGCCAACCGCACCGACACCGATGTGATCGGCATCCGCCCCGGCCAGATCCTGACCGATCACCTGCACGAAGATATTCCCGTGGCCGATGGCGACAAACTCCCCGATCCCGCCCGCGATCTTGCCCGGATCACCGTCATCGAACGGCACGGCAAGAACGGCAATATCGCCAACGGCTTTGTGCGCGGCTTTGGTCTGAAATCCGGTGCCATCGCCTCGACCGTCTGTCACGATCACCACAACATCGCCTGCGTCGGGATCGACTACGCCGACATGGCCCTTGCCGCCAACCGCCTGGCCGAGATTGAGGGCGGCTTTGTCGTCGCCTGTGATGGTGTGATCCTCGCCGAACTCTCCCTCCCGGTGGCCGGCCTCATGAGCCTTGAACCGTTCGAGGTGGTGCGCGACGCCCTGACCGATCTGCGCGCCGCCGCCCGCGGCCTTGGCGTCACGCTGGAAGAGCCGTTCCTGCAACTCGCCTTCCTCGCCCTGCCGGTCATCCCGTCGCTCAAGATCACCGACCGGGGCATGGTCGATGTGATGAAGTTCGAAATCCTGCCCTGACGTCGGCGCAGGGCGGGCCATACGCCAGCCATACGCAAACCATACGGTTTCCATACGCTTGCCATACGATGGTTTTTGACACCGGTTGTCATGAATCTGTCACATGCTGCGCCTATGCGTGCCGCCTTGATCGGGCCCCATGTGCAGTGCGTCGAGGCTGCTCGCCCCGGGGGCTGTGATTTGGTGGATATCGAATAATTACAAGGGTTTGCAATGACTACTTACGCCATAAACGGGCTTGGCCGCATGGGCAAGCTGGCCCTGCGCCCCCTGCTGGAAAGCGGCGCAGAGATCGCTTTCATCAACGACGCGGTCGGCGACCCGATGATGCACGCCCACCTGCTGGAATTTGACACAGTCCACGGTCGCTGGGATGCTGAATTCTCATACGATTCCAATAACATAACCATAAACGGAACACGCATTCCCTGCTACCAGTCACGCAACCTGAACGACCTGCCGCTGGCCGAAATAGACGTGATGATAGACTGCACCGGCCACTTCAAGACACCAGAACGCATCGCGCCATACTTTGCAGCAGGGGTGAAAAAGGTCGTCGTTTCCGCCCCGGTCAAAGACCCTTCAGTCGCCAACATCGTCTACGGCGTGAACCACAACACCTACGACCCCACGCGCCACAACATCATCACCGCAGCAAGCTGCACCACGAATTGCCTCGCTCCCGTTGTTAAGGTGATACATGAGGGTATTGGCATAAAGCACGGAATGATAACGACAATCCATAACGTGACAAACACGCAGACCATCGTTGATCGTCCAGCCAAGGACCTGCGCCGCGCCCGCTCAGCGCTCAACTCCATGATCCCTACGACCACCGGCAGCGCCACCGCGATCACTCTGATCTATCCGGAACTGACAGGCAAGCTGAATGGTCACGCGGTGCGCGTCCCGTTGCTCAACGCCTCGCTCACCGACTGCGTGTTCGAAGTCGAACGTCCCACCACCGTCGATGAAGTGAACGCCCTTTTTTCCGCCGCCGCCGACGGGGAGCTAACTGGCATATTAGGTTATGAGACCCGCCCACTCGTTTCCACCGACTACACCAATGATCCGCGGTCGAGCATCATCGACGCGCCGTCGACCATGGTCACCGACGGCACACAGGTGAAGATCTACGCCTGGTATGACAACGAATGGGCCTATGCTCACCGCCTGATTGACGTCGCCCGGATGGTCGGAGCGTCGTTGTGAGCCGACCCGAAGGCCTGTCCGCATACATCGCCGTTACGGCGGCTTACTGGGCCTTCATGCTGACCGATGGCGCGCTGCGGATGCTGGTGCTGCTGCACTTCCATTCCTTGGGGTTTTCGCCGGTTCAGCTGGCCTATCTCTTTGTTTTATATGAGATTGCAGGCATCGTGACCAACCTTTGTGCCGGATGGGTCGCGGCGCGGTTTGGCCTGACCTCGACGCTGTATGCCGGGCTCGCCCTGCAGGTCGCGGCGCTGCTCGCTCTGGCTCAGCTGGACCCGACATGGACCGTTCCAGCCTCGGTCGGTTTTGTCATGCTGGTCCAGGGCGCGTCCGGGGTGGCCAAGGATCTCGCGAAGATGAGCGCGAAATCGGCAGTCAAGTTGTTGGCCCCCAGCGGCGCGGGCGGGCTGTTCCGCTGGGTGGCTTTGCTGACGGGGTCCAAAAATGCGGTAAAGGGGGCGGGTTTCCTGCTGGGCGCGGCGCTTCTGGCGACGGTTGGGTTTGTCCCGGCGGTTTTGGGCATGGCGGCGGTTCTGTCGCTGATCCTTGGGGCGGTCATCGTCAAGATGCCGACAGGGTTACCAACAGGCCGCAAGGATGCGAAATTCAAGGAAATCTTTTCGGACAACGCCAATATCAACTGGCTCAGCCTTGCCCGGGTATTCCTGTTTGGGGCCCGCGATGTCTGGTTCGTAGTCGGCATTCCAATCTATTTTTACGCGGTCCTTTCGGACGGCAGTGAGGATGGCAACCGCACGGCCTTTTTCATCATCGGCAGCTTCATGGCCGTCTGGACGGTGCTTTACGGATTTGTTCAGGCCTCGGCGCCAAACCTGTTGCGTGCTAAAGACCGCCCCGAGTCCGAGATCGTTCACGTCGCCCGCCACTGGGCTGCTGGACTTGCGCTGATCCCGGCGCTGCTGGCCGCGCTGGTCTGGTTTGGCGGGGCGCCGTCAACCGGGCTGACTGTTGCGTTGATCACCGGCCTTCTGGTGTTTGGGGCGGTCTTTGCGGTCAACTCGGCGCTGCATTCTTACCTGATCCTGGCTTTTTCGTCAGGCGACAGGGTTACGATGGATGTCGGGTTTTATTACATGGCAAATGCCGTCGGGCGTTTGCTTGGGACTGTGCTGTCGGGGCTGACCTACCAACTGGGCGGCCTGCCGCTCTGCCTGACGACGGCCGCGGTGATGGTCCTGCTCAGCTGGGTCGCTGCGGTTAGGTTGACGACGCCAGAGATTCAGACGGAAAAACCATGAGCGTCGGCACGGCTTTATTAATGCCTACTAAAATAATCGGATTTGACTTGGCTGATTGAATTGGTCAGGTTGCGGCCATCGCGATTCCGTCGCGCACGGGGCGTAATGCTCATGATTTCACGGAAAGGGTTCCATATGACACGTCTCTTCCTTGCCAGCCTGGCCACCACCGCCTTGACGGCCTGCCCGGCCTTGGCCGTCGAAAAGTCCGAAGTGATAAGCACTTATGCCGACATTGCCGCCGCAAAATACGCTGACAGCCTGACCACTGCGCAGGCGCTGGACGCTGCCATCGACGCACTGTTGGCCGACCCGTCTGAACAGACGCTGGCGGATGCCCGCACCGCCTGGATCGCCGCACGCGTGCCTTACATGCAGACCGAGGTTTACCGCTTTGGCAACGCGATCGTTGATGACTGGGAGGGCAAGGTGAATGCCTGGCCGCTGGACGAGGGGCTGATCGACTATGTGGATGCGGCTTATGGCGGGGCGACAGATGAAAACGCCTATGCGGCGCTGAATGTCATAGCGAACCCGACCTTCACCCTGTCTGGCGAAACCGTCGATGCGACCGAGATTACCCCGGCCCTGCTGGAAGATACCCTGCAAGAGGCGGACGCGGTCGAGGCCAATGTGGCAACCGGCTATCACGCCATCGAATTCCTGCTTTGGGGCCAGGACCTGAACGGTACCGATGCCGGGGCAGGGACGCGTTCCTGGACCGATTATGCATCCGGCGATGCCTGCACCAACGGCAACTGCGACCGGCGCGGCGATTACCTGCGTGCGGCTTCGGATCTCATGCTCAGCGATCTTGAATGGATGGTCGCCCAATGGGCACCCGAAGGTGAGGCCCGCACGGCGCTGACCTCGGACGAAAACGCAGGGCTTCAGGCGATTCTGACCGGAATGGGGTCGCTGTCTTACGGCGAACTCGCTGGTCAGCGGATGAAACTGGGCGTGCTGCTGAACGACCCCGAGGAAGAGCATGACTGTTTCTCGGACAACACCCAGTGGAGCCACTATTACGATGCTCTGGGTGTGCAGCAGGCCTATCTGGGCGAATACACCCGCATTGACGGCACCCATATCGAAGGCGCGTCCCTTTCTGATCTCGTGGGCGCGGTGAACGCGGCTGCGGACACGGAACTGCGCGACAATCTTGACGCCACAATGGCCGAGATGCAGCAAATCGTTGACGCCGTGGATGGCGGCATGGCCTATGACACGATGCTGGCGCGCGGCAATGACACCGGCGAAGAGCTCGTCATGTCGGCCGTGGATGCGCTTGTTGCGCAGACTCGTTCGATCGAACGAGTCGTGACCGCGCTGGATCTTGGCGGCATCACGCTCGAAGGGTCAGACAGCCTCGACGATCCGAACGCGGTCTTCCAGTAAACCTATCAAGGTGCGGCGGCGCGTCCCGTTGAATTTGGGCGCCGCCGCATTCATGTTGCCAGAAAATCCTTGCCCTGTCCGGAGCCGATCCGGGTACGGCCCTCCCACGGACGTTTCGCAATGAGCCCCCTCGCACGCCTGCAGCTGATGATGATCGCGGCTTTGGTGGTCTGCGCCGGTTTCGCGCCTTCCGCGCGATCCGACATACCGAACGCGCTGTTCCAGCCGCATCTGGACGTGGTGCCCCGGACCAAAGCCGAAACTGGCCGTATCCGGTCTGCGACCCGGGCCACCACCGATTTTACCACGCCCGAACCGTTCGAGGCGAATTCCGGCGGCGCGGCAACCGTACGCGCGCGCGCGACGGCCGATGCCTTTTCCCAATCGTCGGGTAATATCCCCTTTGAACGCGAGCTGGATTTCAAGGTCGGCGACGGCTTGTTCCGCAAGCTCTGGGTGTCTTCTCCGTCCTCGACGCTGGTGTCGGACGGGTTGGGGCCGCTCTACAACGCACGGTCCTGTCAGTCCTGCCATCTCAAGGACGGGCGCGGTCACCCACCCGAGGGGCCACAGGACGATGCCGTGTCCATTTTCCTGCGCGTCTCTGTGCCTGCCGTGGATGATGCGCCGATGACCGATATAGAAGCCTTTCTTGCCGGAGTGGACGAGGCTGGCCCGCGCACCCGGCCCGATCCGGTCTACGGCGGGCAGATGCAGGATTTTGCCACGCAGGGCCACAAGGCTGAATACCGCTTTGACGTCCAATATACCGAGATGCCTGTCACGCTTTCGGGCGACGAAACCGTGACCCTGCGCGCGCCCACCTACGAAGCCGCCGACCTTGGCTATGGCCCATTGGCCCCCGGCGCGATGCTTTCGCCCCGCGTGGCACCGCAGATGATCGGGCTTGGCCTGATCGAGGCAATCCCAGCGCAGGACATCATGGCGCTTGCCGACCCGGAGGATGCCGACGGAAACGGCATTTCGGGGCGGGCGCAAAAGGTCTGGTCCTTCGAACACGGGCGCCCGATGCTGGGCCGTTTCGGGTACAAGGCTGGCGCGCCGTCGATCCGCGAACAGTCCGCTGCGGCCTTTGCGGGGGACATGGGGATTTCCTCGCCCATCTTTCCTGCGGGTTTTGGTGACTGCACCGCGGCGCAGGCCGATTGCCGCACCGCGCCCGATGGCAGCACCGGCAGCCCCGAAGGCACCGAAATCGGGGCAGAGGGGCTGGACCTTGTTACCTTTTACGCCCGCAACCTTGCTGTGCCCGCGCGGCGCGACGTGGATGACGCGCAGGTGCTGCAGGGCAAACAGGTGTTCTATGAAACCGGCTGCACCGCCTGTCACCAGCCGAAATTCGTGACTTCCCGGCTGGAAAATCAACCCGAGCAAAGCTTTCAACTGATCTGGCCCTATAGCGATCTGCTGCTGCATGACATGGGGCCGGGCCTTGCCGACAACCGTCCCGAGGGGCGCGCAACCGGCAGTGAATGGCGCACCGCGCCGCTTTGGGGCATTGGTATGACCGAAACTGTCAGCGGCCAGCAAAGCTATCTGCACGATGGTCGCGCTCGCACACTGCTCGAAGCGGTTCTGTGGCACGGGGGCGAGGCTGAGGCCCAGAAACAGGCGGTCATGGACATGCCCCCCGCCGACCGCACCGCCTTGATCAGATATCTGGAGAGCCTGTGAGACATTTCCCAAAGCTCATCGCCGCGCTGACGTTGCTGGCCAGCCCCGCCGCTGCCGATCTGGCCAGAGCGGTCGATGAACATATCCTGCCGGGCTACGCCGCTTTTGCCGAAACGACGGCGGCCCTGCACGATGCCGCCGTCGAAAGCTGCGCTCCCGACACGCTGCGCGCTGACTGGAACGCCGCCTTTGACGCCTGGATGCGCGTCAGCCACCTGCGCTTTGGCCCGGTGGAAGAGGCGGGCCGGTCTGTCATCATCGCATTCTGGCCGGATGCAAAGGGCATGACACCCAAGGGGCTGTCCCGCCTGATCGCGGCAGAGGATCCGATCGTGAATTCCCCCGAAGGGTTCAAGGATGTCTCGGTCGCGGCGCGTGGGTTGTTTGCGCTGGAATATCTGCTGTACGATGCGCAGTACGATGCGACGGCCCCATATACCTGCGACCTGATCCGCGCCGTGACCGCCGATCTGGCGGATATCGCAGGGGCCGTGTCCCACGAATGGCAGAACGGTTATGCCGACACGCTGCGGACTGCAGGCGCGCCCGGCAACGGCACCTATCTGACTGAAAACGAAGGCCTTCAGGTGCTGTTTACCAACCTCGTCGCGGGGCTTGAATTCACCGCGAACGAACGTCTGGGACGCCCTCTTGGCACGTTTGACCGCCCCCGTCCCAACCGGGCCGAAGCGCGCCGGTCTGAACGCTCGCTGCGCAACGTGGACTTGTCGATAAAGGCACTGAAGAATCTGACTGATACGCTGGTTGACGCGCCGCTGCCCCAGTCCGACGCTGCCTTTGATCGGGCGATACAAACGGCGGCTGAGCTGGATGATCCGACCTTTGCCAGTGTCAGCGACCCGAGCGGGCGCCTCAAGGTCGAGATCCTGCAACAAAAGGTCAAGGCCGCCGAGGTTGGCGTTCTTGCCGAAGTCGGCCCGGCGCTTGGCGTGGCTCAGGGGTTCAATGCCGGGGACGGTGACTGACAATGACCACACGCCGCAGCTTTCTGACAACGCTTCTTGCGGCCTCGGCCATGCCGACGCTGAGCTGGGCCGATGCGGGCAATCCCCGCTATCTGGCCGCGGCGCGTGAACCGGATGGTGGATATGCTCTGTTCGGGCTGAATGCCTTGGGTCAGGATACCTTTCGTGTCCCGCTGCCCGCGCGCGGCCACGCAGCCGCCGGGCATCCGCATAAACCGCTGGCCGTGGCCTTTGCACGCCGTCCCGGCACCTATGCGCTGGTCATCGACTGCGCCGATGGTCACGTCTTGCACCAACTGACCCTGCCAGAGCGGCGGCGTTTCAACGGCCACGGCGCGTTTTCGGCCGGTGGGGATGTTCTCTATACCTCCGAAATCGACGCGGCTTCGGGGCAGGGCGTGATCGGGGTCTGGGATGCGATGAGCGGCTATCGCCGGACGGGCGAATGGTCGTCACAGGGCATCGGCCCGCATGAAATTGCGCGCCTGCCCGGATCGGGTGATCTGGTTGTGGCCAATGGCGGCATCCGCACCGCGATGGACGATGAGCGCAGCAAGCTGAACCTTGACACGATGGCGCCGAACCTCAGCTATTTCAGTGCCGATGGGGAACTTCTGGACCAGATCAGCTTGCCTCCCGAGTTGCACCAGAATTCAATCCGTCACCTCGCCCTGCGGTCGGATGGATTAGTGTCTTTTGCCATGCAGACCGAAGATCCCGATGGGTGGTTTACCCCGCTTCTGGGGCTGCACCGGCGTGGCGCACCGCTCGTTCTGGCGGCAGCAACCGAGCCACAACAGATGCGGATGAAGGGTTATGCCGGCAGTATCGCGTTCAGTGGCAATGGCGCACAGGTTGCGCTGACCTCGCCTCATGGGGGCGTGCTGAGCCTGTTCGACGCTGCTGGTCAGTTCCAAGGGATGATGGCCCGCACGGATGTTTCTGGTGTCGGCCCGGCCGAAGGTGGCTTCATGACAACGGACGGGTTGGGCGGACTTTGCAGCATTGCGGGGGATGCCCTGTCGCCTCTCAATTCCGCTCCGCGCGCCTGGGACAACCATCTGGTGACGCTGCCGGTCTAGGCAGGCGTATGCTGCCTGTTCACCCTCTCCTACAGCCTAAACGGTTTCGCGCCCCGTCGATCCGCTGTAGAGGGGCGTGAACGGATGGGGGCAGGGATGGACGATACACGAATTCTGGCAGAGGTAAGCGCCTCGCCATTCCGGCGCGCGGTCGGGGTCGGGATGTTGTGGTTCCTTGGGGGGCTGCTGATCTATGTGGCGCTGACCACGCCGCCGAGCGTGAACTGGCAGATTTTTCTGGTACTTATGGGCAGCTGTGCGCTCTGGCTTGGCTATGTGATGATGCGCGCCACCAGCCTTGTCCTGCAGCTGACGGAACACGAACTGCGCGACAGCGCGGGCACGGTTCTGGCCCGGGTCGAAGATATCGAAAAGATCGACCGGGGGGCCTTTGCCCTCAAGCCCTCGAACGGGTTCACGCTGATCCTAAAACAGCCGCAGACGCGATGCTGGCGGCCGGGTCTGTGGTGGCGGCTGGGGCGGCGTGTGGCGGTGGGCGGCGTCACACCGGGCTCACAGACGCGCCTCATGGCTGATCTCATAGCAGCGCTGATCGCGGGTGAAAGCCTGATCTGAGGATCTGCGCGGTGGCTGAGGCAGCTTTTGATTGCAGCATCTTCGGCTGTCTGTGTACGGCCGAATTCGTGGGAATCCGGGCGTTCCACGGCGCAGATGTTCAAAGATATTAGCGTATTGTGAAGGTTTCTCGGTCTCTGTTGCCACACATGGCACAAGTCCGTCATTCAAGGGTCTAGGGCATTCTGATGCGTAATCTGGGGGCTCCGCAGATTTGGGGGCCTCATTCGGTATGGGCTGGACTAGTGTGAATGCACGAAAAACAGGCGAAACTGAGTCGCTGATCGTCATAGTTATTGGAGAACTTCATGTCTGCCACGCCCACCCAAGAGCCGAGCTTTCGCGAAAGCGTTGATCTCATGTTCACCCGCGCTGTTGCGCTGATGGACTTGAGCCCGGGGCTCGAGGAAAAAATTCGTGTCTGCAATGCCACCTACACGGTGCGCTTTGGAGTCCGATTGCGCGGTGGTATCCAGACCTTCACCGGCTATCGATCGGTCCACTCCGAACATATGGAGCCGGTAAAGGGCGGCATCCGCTTTGCCCCCAACGTGCATCAGGACGAGGTCGAGGCGCTCGCGGCGCTGATGACCTACAAATGCGCGCTGGTCGAAGCGCCGTTTGGCGGATCCAAGGGCGGCTTGCGCATCGACCCGCGCCAGTATGACGAACGCGAATTGGAACTGATTACACGTCGCTTTGCCTATGAACTTTGCAAGCGCGACCTGATCCACCCGAGCCAGAACGTTCCAGCCCCCGACATGGGCACCGGAGAGCGTGAGATGGCGTGGATAGCCGATCAATACGCGCGGATGAACACCACTGACATCAACGCCAAGGCCTGCGTCACCGGCAAGCCGCTGAATGCAGGCGGCATCGCCGGCCGGGTCGAGGCGACAGGCCGCGGCGTGCAATACGCGCTGCAGGAATTCTTTCGCCACCCCGAAGACATCGCCAAGGCCGGACTTTCCGGCAAGCTTGATGGTAAGACGGTGATCGTGCAGGGGCTTGGGAACGTGGGCTATCACGCGGCCAAGTTTCTGAGCGAGGAGGACGGCTGCCGCGTCACGGGGGTGATCGAATGGGACGGGGCCGTCACCGATCCCGCCGGCATCGATATCGAAGAACTGCGGCAGTGGATTGTCGCGAACGGCGGCGTGACCGGCTATCCCAAGGGGGCCGTCACAAAAGATGGCGATGCGGTGTTGGAAGAGCCTTGCGATATCCTCGTGCCGGCGGCACTGGAAGGGGTTATCAACCTGAGCAATGCCCACCGCATTCAGGCACCGCTGATCATCGAGGCTGCCAACGGCCCGATCACCGCCGGCGCGGATGAAATTCTGCGCGAAAAGGGCGCGGTCATCATTCCCGACATGTATGCCAACGCCGGTGGCGTTACGGTGTCCTACTTTGAATGGGTCAAGAACCTGAGCCATATCCGCTTTGGCCGCATGCAACGCCGTCAAGAGGAATCGCGCCACCAGTTGGTGGTGGATGAGCTTGAACGCATCTCGGAATCGCTCGGCAAGACATGGACGCTCAGCCCTGATTTCAAACAGAAATACCTGCGCGGCGCGGGCGAGCTGGAACTTGTCCGCTCGGGGCTGGATGACACGATGCGTATCGCCTACCAGTCGATGCGAGAAGTGTGGCATGGGCGCGAGGACGTGTCGGACCTGCGCACGGCAGCCTATCTCGTATCGATCGGCAAGGTCGCGGCAAGCTACCGAGCCAAGGGACTTTAAGCCCAGCAACTCTGCATGGCGGGCGGTGGCGCAGATCGGCCCCGCCCGCCTTTCCTTTGCGCGCGGAATCGCGCAGGGTCGTGCCGTGACTACGGCAAAGCAGAGGGTGCGACATGCAAACCGACCTGGACTTTTCCTGCGCTTGCGGCGCGCTCCGCGGTGTCTTGCACCACGCCGTCCCGGGCGAGGTGTGCCATTTGATCTGTTATTGCCGCGATTGCCGCGCCTTTGCACATCATATGGGGGTGGCGGATCAGCTTGAACCCGGTGGCGGCAGCCCCCTGATCCAAGTGCTGCCCGCCCGGATCGAGATCACCGCCGGGGCAGAGCACATCGCCTGCAAACGTCTGACGGAAAAGGGATTGCACCGCTGGTACGCCGATTGTTGCGGCACGCCACTGGCCAATACAGTGGGCACATCCAAAGTACCTCTGGCGGGCATGTGGCGGCCGCTGTTCGCGGATGTCGGCCCCTTGGGGCCGGTCGGTACCTACGGGTTCACCAAAATGGCGCTGCCTGGCACTGCTGCGCCGAAAAAGGACAAGGGGCTGGCCGCGATGCTGGGCGGGTTGCTGCGCCGGTCTGCCGCCGCCTATCTGGCCGGAACCGCCCGTCAGAGCCCGTTCTTTGACGCCGAAGGGCGACCCGTCGCCGAACCCAAGGTACTGAGCACGGAGGAGCGGGCGGCGGCTTATTCCGCATGAACCGCGCTTCGGTACGACAGCGACATCTTCTGTCGCAATCCTTCTAGGCCTTGCCTGCGTGTCGTTGCTAGGCTGAGCGGGTCGAAACGGAGTCGTTCATGAGATTTTCAGCCCTGCGCATCCTCCAGGAAGGCCTGACCGGCAATAAAGGCTGGACGCCCCACTGGCGCGACCCCGAGCCGAAGTCAGAATATGATATCGTGATCATCGGCGGGGGCGGCCACGGGCTGTCGACGGCCTATTATCTCGCCAAGGAACACGGATATCGCAACATCGCGGTGCTGGAAAAAGGCTATATCGGTGGCGGCAACGTGGGGCGCAACACGACGATCGTGCGGGCCAACTACTTTCTTCCGGGAAATTCCGAGTTCTATTCCAATTCGCTGAAGCTCTGGGAGGGGCTGGAGGCGGATCTGAACTATAACGTGATGCATTCGCAGCGCGGGTTGATCAACCTGTTCCATTCCGACGGCCAGCGGGATGCCTTTGTGCGGCGCGGCAATGCGATGATCACGCAAGGTGACGATGCGGTGCTTCTGGACCGAAAGGGGGTGGAGAAGCATCTGCCCTATCTCGATTTCGACAACACCCGTTTCCCGATCTACGGGGGGTTGCTGCACCCGCGTGGTGGCACGGCGCGTCACGATGCGGTGGCCTGGGGATACGCGCGCGGCGCCGACCAGCGCGGCGTGGACCTGCTCCAGAATTGCGAGGTTACCGGGATCGACATCGAAGGTGGTGTGGTCAAGGGCGTGCAGACCACGCGCGGGGCGATCCGGGCAAAGAAGGTCGGGATCGTGGTCGCGGGCCGATCAGGTCAGGTGGCGGCGATGGCGGGTATGCGTCTGCCGATCGAAAGCCATGTGCTGCAGGCCTTTGTGACCGAGGGGCTGAAGCCCTGCATCGACCATGTGGTGAGCTTTGGCATGGGGCATTTCTATATCAGCCAATCCGACAAGGGCGGGCTGGTCTTTGGCGGCGATCTGGATTTCTACGCATCATATGCGGCGCGGGGCAACCTGCCGATGAAAGAGCACGTGATGGAGGCGGCGATGACCCTGATGCCGATGATCGGCAAGGCCAAGGTGTTGCGCTCCTGGGGCGGGATCATGGACATGACGCCGGATGGCTCGCCTATCATCGACCGGACGGGGGTCGAGGGGCTCTATATCGATTGCGGCTGGTGTTACGGCGGGTTCAAGGCGGTGCCGGGCTCGGGCTTTGCCTTTGCGCATTTGCTGGCGACGGACCGCCCCCACGACAGCGCCACGCGGTTCCGGCTGGACCGGTTCCGCACGGGGCGGGGGCTGATGGACGAAGAAGGCACCGGGGCGCAGCATAACTTGCACTAGACACGGTTCGAGAGGGCGGATTTTGCGTATGTGGAAAGAAAAGAACATGAGCCAGTGTCTCTGTGAAACGGGGCGCGCGGCATGAGGCTGCCCTGTCCTGTCTGCGGGGAACGAGACCTGCGCGAGTTCACCTATCAGGGCGATGCGGTGCGGCTTGAGCGGCCTTTGCCGACCGCGGGGGGCGACGCGTGGGATTCCTATCTGCATCTACGTGACAATCCGGCCGGTCTCACACGGGATCTTTGGCAGCATGGCGCGGGCTGTGGTGCCTGGCTGGTCGTGACGCGGGATACGGTGAGCCACGCGGTCCATAGTGCCGTACTGGCACGGGAGGCACGCCATGCGGATTGAGGGAAAAGGGCAGGCGGAACGTTCCAGAAAAGTCCGGTTCCAATTCGACGGCCGCTGGATGGAGGGGGTTGAGGGCGAGACGTTAGCCGCCGCTCTGATGGCCAACGATGTGCGTCTGGTGGCGCGGTCGTTCAAATATCACCGACCACGGGGGATTCTGACCGCCGGGTCGGAAGAGCCGAACGCGCTGGTCACCGTGGGCAGTGGTGCGGCGCGGGACCCGAATGTGCGGGCCACAGTGCAAGAGATCTATGACGGGCTGGTGGTCGAAAGCCAGAACCGCTGGCCCAGCCTGAACTGGGACGTGATGTCGCTGAATTCTCTGGCGGCGCCGTTTCTGGGCGCGGGTTTCTATTACAAGACCTTCATGTGGCCGCGGGCGTTCTGGGAAAAGCTCTACGAGCCTGTGATCCGCCGCGCGGCGGGGCTTGGGGCGCTGTCGGGGCAGTCCTGCACCGAACGCTACGAAAAGGCCTATGCCTTTTGCGATCTGCTGGTGATCGGGGCAGGGCCGACGGGGCTGATGGCGGCGCTGGTGGCAGCACGCGCCGGGGCGGATGTGATCCTGTGCGACGAGGACTCAACGCCCGGTGGGCGACTTCTGGCCGAGCGGGGCGAGGTGGACGGCCTGCCTGGGCCAGAGTGGGCCGCGTCCGTGGTGGCGAAATTGCGCGATCTGGGCGTTCGCGTGATGACACGGACCACCGTGACGGGGGCCTATGATCAGGGGACATTCGGCGCGCTGGAGCGGGTGGCGCAACATCGTGCCGCAAGTGGGGATCTGCCGCGGGAGTGCTTCTGGCGGATCGCTGCGCGGCGCGCCGTGCTGGCGGCAGGGGCGCTGGAGCGGCCTGTGGCTTTTGCCGGAAACGACCGGCCCGGTGTGATGATGGCGGGCGCCCTGCGCGCCTATGTCAACCGCTGGGGGGTGGCACCCGGGAAAGACATCGCAATCTTTGGCAACAGTGATGACGTGTACCGCACAGCTGAGGATCTGATCGCAGCCGGGCTAAAGGTGGCGGCGGTGGTGGACAGCCGGAGCGGCCCCCCCCCCGAGCATCCCTATCCGGTCTATCGCGGCGCGGTGGTGACGGGCACGCAGGGTGGGCGGAACGGGGTTTCAGGCATCCGGATCAAGACCGCAGGCGGAGAGGTGCGCGTCAAAGCCGACACCCTAGCGATGTCAGGCGGCTGGAACCCGTCGGTGCATCTGAGCTGTCACATGAACGGGCGGCCCGTCTGGCGTGACGATATCGCGGCCTTTGTCCCGCGCGAAGGTGCAGTGCCAGGGATGACTGCGGTGGGGGCTTGCAACGGCGTGTTCACGACCCGTGGCTGTCTGGAGGCAGGAGTGTCAGCAGCTCAGGTGGCGCTGCGCGATCTGGGGCTGGACGTCGGCGCAACGACCGTACCATCGGCAGAGGATGTGCCCTACCAGATCGAACCGCTTTGGAACGTTCCGGGAAAGGGGCGTGCATGGCTCGATTTCCAGAATGACGTGACGGTCAAGGATGTGGTGCAGGCGGCGGCTGAGAATTTCCGCTCGGTCGAGCATATGAAGCGCTACACCACCCAAGGCATGGCGACAGACCAGGGCAAGAATTCGAATGTCGCCGCTCTGGCCGTTCTGGCGGATACCACCGGGCGCGGGATTCCCGAGACCGGGACCACCACCTTTCGCCCACCCTACAGCCCGGTGGCGATCGCGGCCATGGGGGCGGGCGCGCAGGGGCACGGGTTTGCGCCACAGCGGCTGACGACATCACATGTGGCTTCTGTCGCGCGGGGCGCGCCGATGATCGAGGCGGGGTTGTGGTACCGGTCCAGCTATTTCCCGCGTGAGGGCGAGCGCACCTGGCGGCAATTCTGTGACCGCGAGGTGGGAATGGTGCGCGGGGCGGTCGGGATTTGCGACGTGTCGACCTTGGGAAAGATTGACATTCAGGGGCCGGATGCGGCGGCTTTTCTGGACCTGGTCTATGCCAATACGTTTTCCACGCTGAAGGAAGGCCGCGTGCGCTATGGTCTGATGTTGCGCGAAGACGGGCATGTGATGGATGACGGCACCACGGCACGGCTGGGGCCGCAGCACTACGTGATGACAACGACCACCGCAGCGGCAGGCGCAGTGATGCAGCATCTGGAGTTTGTGCATCAATGTCTGGTGCCGCAGATGAACCTGCGGATGATCTCGGTCACGGAACAATGGGCGCAATTCGCGGTGGCGGGCCCGAGGGCGCGGGAGTTGGTGAACGGGGTACTTGCAGCGCCGATAGACGATGCCACCTGGCCCTTCATGGCCTGTGGCGAAGTTGACGTGGCCGGTGTGCGCGGGCGGCTGTTCCGGATTTCGTTTTCCGGGGAACACGCCTATGAAATCGCCGTCCCGGCGCGCTTTGGTGCCGCCCTGTTCGATCTTCTGGTGACCCGGGCCGAGGCATTCGGTGGCGGTGCCTACGGGATGGAGGCGCTGAACGTGCTGCGGATCGAGAAGGGGCATATCACCCATGCCGAGATCCATGGCCGCACCACGGCATTCGACATCGGAATGGGGCGGATGATCGCGCCCGGCAAGGATTGTATCGGCAAGGCGATGGCGGCGCGGCCCGGGCTGGTCGGGCCGCGTCGCCAGCAGATGGTGGGCTTGCAGCCGCTGGATGCGGACAAGTCGCTGACCGCCGGGGCGCAGCTGTTTGCGCAGGGCGCGGTCGTGGCGCGCGAAACGAACGAGGGCTATGTGACCTCTGTCTGCCATTCGCCATTTTTGGGGCATGGGCTGGGCCTTGGTTTCCTGCGCGACGGTCGCGCGCGGCATGGCGAGGTGGTGCGGATGGTCGATCAGTTGCGCGGGCTGGAAGTCGCCTGCAGGGTGACAGATCCGGTACGGGTCGATCCGGACGGAGGGCGACTGCGTGGTTGAACTAATGACAAAATCCCCCTGCGCGGGGCTGTTGCCGATAACGCGCGGTGCGCTGAGCCTGAGCGAAGAGGATGCCGGAACAGTGACTTCTCTGGCGTCATATGACGGGCAAGCCGGTGCGCTGTCAGAGGCCTTGCAGGCGGCGCATGGCGTGTCATTTCCTGCGCCTGGGCGTGTGAGAGGGCAGGGCGGGACGCTTTGCAGCTGGAGCGGTCTTGATCAGGCCTTTTTGATCGGGCCTGAGCCTGACCCAGATCTGTCACGATACGCGGCGGTGACGGATCAGAGCGATGCCTGGGCGGTGGTACGGCTGACAGGCGCAGGCTGTGAGGATGTGCTGGCGCGGCTGGTGCCTGTGGATCTGCGACTACGGGTCTTTTCACCCGGTCAGTCGGCGCGCAGTCTTTTGGGGCATCTGCCTGTATTGCTGCTACGGCAAGAGGTGGAAAGCTTTCTGATCCTTGCATTCCGGTCGATGGCAGGGACACTGGTCGAGGATCTGGACACGGCAATGTCATCCGTGACGGCCCGTTCGGGTGGGTGACAGGGGGCGGGTCAGGCGCTAATCATTGGCTTGATTTCTAGCAGACAGGATAGCCAAATCATGAAGTTCACGATGCTGACCGCGCTGGCGGCTTTCACCCTGACGGCCTCGGGCGCGCTCGCGCTGGGTCAGAAGGAATGTGACCTGCAGGGCGGGCTGGTGATGCAGGTGGTCGAGGCCCGCAAATCGGGCGCGGACAACGGCGCTGCGGCCCAGTTGGTGCAAGCCGGACTGGACGGGGAAGCGCAGAAATACGGCGCGATCGTCCCGGCAGTGGTCGACTGGGTCTATACCCTGCCCGAGGCGCAACTGGGCACGGCCGTCGGCGACAGTTGGGTAGAGGGCTGTCTCAAACAGTAGTGATCCAGCAGAGCGCGCCTGTGGCGCGCACGCCAAGCCTCGCAGGCGGGCGGGCCCGCCTGCTCAGACGCCAGTGGCATTGTGACGCTTCATTGCCTGCGTGCCACGCGTTGGATCCTTCCAAAGCCTCCGACGAGAGTATTTGCGGACAGTTGTAGGCAGATTTCGTCGCTTTCGGCGGCTGAACTCGTGCCGGGTGCCTGTGCGTATGGTGCTTTCGGGCGCAGTGTGGGCACCGTCGGCGCGGCTGGACTCTGGTCGTGCCGCTTGGGATAATGGCCGGATGAGTCTGCCCCCTGGTTTCCTTGATGAGTTGCGCACCCGCACGAGCCTGTCTCAGGTCGTGGGGCGAAAGGTCATGTGGGACACGCGCAAGTCCAATCAGGGCAAGGGTGACATGTGGGCGCCGTGCCCCTTTCATCAGGAAAAAAGCGCGTCCTTCCACGTGGATGACCGCAAAGGGTTTTACTATTGCTTTGGCTGTCAGGCCAAGGGTGATGCCATTTCCTTTGTGTGCGAGACTGAAAATGTCGACTTCATGGAGGCGATCAAGATCCTGGCTGGTGAGGCCGGGATGTCGGTTCCCGAACGTGATCCGCAGGCGCAGGTCAAGGCGGACCGACGCACGCAGCTGATCGAAGTCATGGAAATGGCTGTGGCTTTTTTCCGCCTGCAGCTGAAGACCGGTGCGGGCACGGCGGCGCGCGCCTATCTGGACAAGCGCGGCATGTCCGAACAGACCCGTGAGAAATTCGGCATAGGTTTCGCGCCTGATGGTTGGCATGCTCTGTGGGAACATCTGCGCGGCAAGGGTGTCGAAGAGGATCTGATCCTGGGCGCGGGTCTTGGCAAGGCGTCGTCAAAGGGGGGCAACCCCTATGATGTCTTTCGCAACCGTATCATGTTCCCGATCCGCGATGCGCGTGATCGCTGCATCGCTTTCGGTGGGCGCGCGATGGACCCCAACGACAACGCCAAGTACCTGAATTCGCCCGAGACTGAGTTGTTCGACAAAGGTCGCAACCTGTATAACCAAGGCCCCGCCCGCGTGGCAGCGGGCAAGGGCCAGCCGCTGATCGTGGCCGAAGGGTATATGGACGTGATCGCTTTGGTCGAGGCAGGCTATGGTGCGGCAGTGGCACCCCTTGGTACCGCCGTGACCGAAACGCAGTTGCAACTGCTTTGGAGGATTTCGGACGAGCCGATTGTCGCGCTGGATGGTGATGCGGCGGGGGTGCGTGCGGCATACCGGGTGATTGATCTGGCCTTGCCGCTGATTGAATCGGGCAAGTCGCTGCGTTTTGCCCTGATGCCCGAAGGCAAGGATCCCGACGATCTGATCCGGGCCGAGGGCGCAGGCGGCGTGCAAAAGGTTCTGGAGGCGGCGTTGCCGATGGTCAAACTGCTCTGGCAGCGCGAGACCGAAGGCCGCGTCTTTGACAGTCCCGAACGCAAAGCGGCGCTGGACAAGGTGTTGCGCGAACGGATCAGGCAGATCCAGGACCCGAGCCTGCGCAGTCATTATGGCGAAGATATTAAGCAGTTACGCTGGGCACTGTTCCGCCAGCGTCCTGTCAAGCGCGCCTCGGGCGGTTGGGGCAAAACCGACTGGAAGGCCCCCCAGCCCCCCAGCGCCAGCGCCAAGGCGTCGCTTCTGGTTTCAGCGGGCGAACAGGCGCAGGAGCAATTGCGAGAGGCGGTCATCCTGGCCGCGCTGCTTTCCGCGCCCGATCTGGTCGAGGAATTCGAGCAACAGCTTGAGGCGATGCCCTGCAGTGACTCCGTCCACCGCGATCTGCGCGACTGTCTGCTGCGGTCATTGGGACAGGGACCTACCGAGGTGCGCGGGCTGGCGGAATCGGCAATCGGTGGTCAGGCCCTTGAAACCCTGTTCGCGGCACGCCACGTTGCGATCACACCCTGCGTGCGAAATCCGGGCAATACCGAACTGGCGCGGATGACCGTGGCAGAAGAATTAGCCAAGCTGGAAGCCCATCGCAGGCAGGCTGTCGGCATCGCCGAGGGCGTAGAGGATCTGGAGGGGGATCTGGCGGATGAGTCCGTGACATGGCGGCTTGGTCAAGCGGCAGAAGCGCGCTCATCTGCGCAGCGGGCGCAGCAAGAGGAGGCTGCGGATTTTGTTACTGCGTCGAACGGAGTACAGCTTGACGCGGAGCAATTGCAGCGCAGTCGGGCACTGTTCGAATCAATAGATGTCACGCGCGGTGGTAAACCTAGGAAATCTCACTAGTTTGGTGAGGAATATGTAAACGAATCAGGGTAAACGGGTGTGCGAATCAGGATATCGCGCTATTGATTCGGTTTAGCCGAATCATCTCGCCGCATCTGCGCCCCTTCACATCGCCCCTGACAGGAGCACCATATGGCAGCCAAAGATAACGACGACGCCAAGCCAGAAATCCAGGACGACGAAGTCTCGCTCGATATGAGCCAGGCTGCTGTCAAAAAGATGATCGCCGACGCTCGCGAGCGTGGCTACATCACTTATGACCAGCTGAACGAAGTCCTTCCTCCTGATCAGGTCAGTTCCGACCAGATCGAGGATGTGATGTCGATGCTGTCGGAAATGGGCATTCAGGTCACTGAGGACGACGAGGAAGGCGAGGAAGACGACAAGGGATCCACCGATCTTGTTGATGCCTCATCGAACAAGGATGTAGCGCTATCCTCGGGCGCCAGCGAAAAGCTTGACCGTACCGATGATCCGGTACGCATGTACCTGCGCGAAATGGGTTCCGTCGAACTGCTGAGCCGCGAGGGCGAGATCGCTATCGCCAAGCGGATCGAGGCCGGGCGCAACACCATGATTGCCGGGCTCTGTGAAAGCCCGCTGACCTTTCAGGCCATCACCATCTGGCGCGACGAACTTCTTTCCGAAGACATTCTGCTGCGTGATGTGATCGACCTTGAAACCACCTTTGGCAACCAGCTGGGGGAAGATGGCGAACTCGAATCGCCTGTGGTTGATGGCTCAGCTGTGAGCAGCGAATCGACCAAGTCAGGTGATGACGCTCCGGAATTGGATGCTGACGGCAACCCGATCAGCTCCGATGACGACGAGGAAGAGGACGAGCAGGCCAACATGTCGCTGGCCGCGATGGAGGCCGCGCTGAAGCCGCGGGTTCTGGAAACGCTCGACATCATTGCACGCGATTACGAAGAACTGGCCGCGATGCAGGACAGCCGGATTTCGGCCACCCTGAACGAGGATGGTTCCTTCAGCGCCGATGATGAGGGCCGTTACCAGAAACTGCGCTCGGAAATCGTGCTGCTGGTGAATGAACTTCACCTGCACAATAACCGCATCGAAGCGCTGATTGACCAG
Organism: Puniceibacterium sediminis; assembly: GCF_900188035.1. Lineage (GTDB taxonomy): Bacteria > Pseudomonadota > Alphaproteobacteria > Rhodobacterales > Rhodobacteraceae > Puniceibacterium > Puniceibacterium sediminis. The sequence continues at coordinate 495,811 of NZ_FZNN01000001.1, forward strand.
CTTTATGGCATCAACAAGCGGATCATGTCGATCGACTCGGCTATGGTGAAGTTGGCGGATCAGGCGCGCATCAACCGGCGCGAATTTGTCGACGAATACCGTGGTCGCGAGCTTGATCCGAACTGGATGGAGCGGATGGCGGAGAAGGCCGGTCGTGGCTGGCAGATGTTCATCGAACGCTCGGCTGACAAGGTCGAAGAGCTGCGTTCTGACATGGCGCAGGTCGGTCAGTACGTCGGTCTGGATATCTCTGAATTCCGCCGTATCGTGCAGCAGGTTCAGAAGGGCGAGAAAGAAGCCCGTCAGGCCAAGAAGGAAATGGTCGAGGCGAACCTGCGTCTGGTGATTTCGATTGCGAAAAAGTACACCAACCGCGGACTGCAATTCCTTGATCTCATTCAGGAAGGCAACATCGGCTTGATGAAGGCCGTGGACAAGTTCGAATACCGTCGCGGGTACAAGTTCAGCACCTATGCGACGTGGTGGATCCGCCAGGCGATCACCCGGTCCATCGCGGATCAGGCGCGCACCATCCGTATTCCCGTGCATATGATCGAGACGATCAACAAGCTGGTCCGCACCGGTCGTCAGATGCTGCACGAGATCGGCCGCGAGCCGACGCCGGAAGAGCTGGCCGAAAAGCTACAGATGCCGCTGGAAAAGGTCCGCAAGGTGATGAAGATCGCCAAGGAGCCGATCTCTCTCGAAACCCCGATCGGGGACGAGGAAGACAGCCAGCTTGGTGACTTCATCGAGGACAAGAACGCTGTCCTGCCGCTCGATTCCGCCATTCAGGAGAACCTGAAGGAAACGACGACGCGAGTGTTGTCTTCGCTTACCCCGCGCGAAGAACGTGTCCTGCGGATGCGCTTTGGTATCGGCATGAACACGGATCACACTCTGGAAGAGGTGGGTCAGCAGTTCAGCGTGACGCGCGAGCGGATCCGCCAGATCGAGGCGAAGGCGTTGCGCAAACTCAAGCACCCGAGCCGGTCGCGCAAGCTGCGGTCGTTCCTCGACCAGTAACGGTTTTCAAGACTGAAACTGTTGAACGGGTCCGCTAGTGCGGGCCCGTTTACGTTTCCGGGGGATCGGTGCGGAAATATCGCCAGACGGTGCGCAGCAGAAACAAGGCCAGGACCATCAGGGCGACCAGCAGCACGATTTCTGTACGGGTAAAATGGCCCAGAATCCTGGTCAGGAGTTCGCCGATTTGCCGACCGACTGACACCATGACCACCCCCCAGATGCAGGCCGAAACGGCTGTCGCGACAGTATAGGGCAGGCCCCGGATCCGCGTCGCTGTGGCCAGCATCACTGGGGCGAGGGTACGCGCGCCGGGGATGAAACGAAAAAGGCAGGCTAGCAGAAGTGGGCGCGACAGGAACGTGGCCGTCAACCGCTGGGACAGGGGGTGCGATACGGCACGCAGAACGCGGGGATGGTCACGAAAGCGGCGACCCAGCCAGAAGGTGATTGTATCGGTGGTCAGCCCGCCAGCGATGGCGGCGAATACCACGGGCCAGAACGGTATCAGCCCACGATGCGCCAGCACGCCGCCGGTGATGGCCACGGTGTCGCCTTCGAAGACGCAGCCAATGTAGATGGCTATGACGCCGTATTCATGGATCAGGTTTTCAATCATCTTTGCTGAACCCTAGCGGTTGAGGCGCTGTGGTACAGGTGCGAATGCCTCGTTTCGCCCATAAATTGGTACTTTGGACCGGATGACGGCCAAGAGACCACGCTCGATGCCCGATTTCCGTTCAGCTGAGCGATGAGTGGGCCGTAACGTCGTCGTCAAAGTGCAGAGAAACCTGAGGATAAAACCCGTCTTTGACACGCTGATGATACCCCTTTCCCTCTGGTGGATCTGCTCGGTAACCGTCCCAGGGGATGCCTGAACCGAAACTGATTTTGTGTCGGCCTTTGTCCAAAACTCCACGAGGCGTGAAACTTTCTGGGGATTTCAGGCGTTAACGACCTGAAACGCACAGGAGAGTTCCGATGACACGCCTTTTTGCAATCGCCGCAGGAATGATATGTGTTGCAGCTGCAGCATGGGCCGCAACAGGCGCGCTGGATGATGGTGGGCCGACCGTTATCGAAATTGAAGTCACTGCTGGCAAGCTCTCTGAATGTCGCGCAACGCTCGCTCAGGTTGCCCGGATGCCCGCCGTTAGCGACAGCGGCACGCCGATTTTGTTCGGCGTGAATGAGGACCTTCCGACCGTGGCCTGCGTCGTCCGCTGATAGTTTGCCAAAGCCAGCGGCAGTCCTCTAAATACTGTACCGATCAAACTGTGATCCTACAGAACACCCGAGTCTGAGCGCTAACCACCGTAGAACGGAGCCGATGCCGAAGTCCGCTGTAATCTCGCCACTTTTTTCATCGTTTGGTGCCGCCGACGAGTGAGCCATCAATGGACTATCTGACACACACTTACGAAGCGCCGGGTGACATGCCGGGTCATTTCAAGGCGGCAAGGTTACCCGTGACCCTGAGAATGCCTGTCAACGATGACGTTCTGGCGCTAGGCACCTGACAGGGGATCGATGTGTTCGAGCATCGCCAGGCCCCGCTGCGGCGACAGGTTGTTGCGCATTTGAGCCGCTGAGTCGTGTGAGGCATCCGAAGAAACTGACCATCATCGTTGCCTTTGCCAGAAAGCGCAGCGGCACAATTGCGGCTTAGCGAAAGCGAAGACACTGATGGTATCTGCCGTTGATCAGGTCTTACCAGTTCCAACAAAAAAAATACGACGATCATCAGCCTGGCGGTGCGGATGAGGGCGGACCGGTAGATTGCGAAAATCGACCAAGGATCATGATAAAGTGCCCAAGCTTTCCCTGAATTGGAAAAACCAGTGGCGAAATGGCGTTGAAAAAGGTCAATATCCCTGAGGATGGGCGACAGCGCCTCTGCATCTGGGGGGCGTAATTTCCGGCTACCCAAATTATGGGATGGTCCCTATAGTGGCTGTGGATAACTGGGGGCCAACCCCATTCCAGAGGCAGAGAACAAAAACGAGGGGGACGGCCATGCGCTGCCCGTTTTGCGGAAATATGGACACACAGGTCAAGGATTCACGTCCTGCCGAGGATCACGTTTCGATCCGGCGGCGGCGGTTCTGTCCGGCCTGCGGGGGGCGGTTCACAACTTACGAACGGGTGCAGCTGCGCGATCTGGTGGTGATCAAGACCAATGGTCGCCGCGAGGATTTTGATCGTGACAAGCTGGAACGTTCCATCCGTATAGCCCTCCAGAAACGCCCAATCGAACCCGAGCGGATGGATCAGATGATCAGCGGCATCGTACGGCGGTTGGAAAGCATGGGCGAGACGGACATCCCGTCGAAACAGATCGGTGAGATCGTGATGGAATCACTGGCCCGGATCGACACCGTGGCCTATGTGCGTTTCGCCAGTGTTTACAAGAACTTCCAGGCGGCGGACGACTTCGACAAGTTCGTGAGCGAACTGCGGCCCGATACGCCTCCGACCAAGTGAGCGGGGTTCAGATGTCTGAGCCGGACTTGCGTCACATGGCCCATGCGCTGAGCCTGGGCCGTCGTGGCATGGGCCGGTGCTGGCCAAACCCGGCGGTGGGTTGTGTTATCGTATCACAGAACAGGATCGTTGGGCGGGGTTGGACACAGCCGGGCGGGCGTCCCCATGGTGAGGTCGTGGCCCTGGCGCAGGCCGGGCCTGCGGCGCGTGGTGCCACCGCTTATGTCACGCTGGAACCCTGTGCCCATCACGGGCAGACGCCGCCCTGCGCGCAGGCGTTGATTGACGCAGGCGTTGCGCGGGTTGTGGCTGCGATCGAGGACACCGACCCAAGGGTGTCAGGGCAGGGCTTTGCCATGTTGCGGGCGGCCGGGATTGAGGTCACCACAGGTGTGATGGCCACTGAGGCGGCCGAGGATCATGCCGGTTTCTTTCTGGCGACCGATCACGGTCGGCCCTTTGTCACACTCAAACTCGCCAGTAGCTTTGATGGCCGCATTGCAACGGCCAGCGGGGAAAGCCGTTGGATTACCGGACCTGAGGCACGACATCTTGTGCATGGCATACGGGCACGCCACGATGCGGTGATGGTGGGGGCCGGCACGGCGCGGGCCGACGATCCGGCCCTGACCGTGCGCGGCTTTGGTCACCGGGTTCAGCCGGTGCGGGTGGTCGTATCGCGGTTGATCGATCTGCCGCTGATGGGGCAGTTGGCCCGGACGGCGCGTGAGATACCTGTCTGGATCTGCCATGGGCCGGATGCCCCGAGCGAGATCCGCAAGGCCTGGACAGGCCTTGGCGCGACGCTGATCCCCTGCGCCTTGCATGGACGGCAGGTCGACGCGGCTTCGGTCCTGAGCGGGCTGGGCAAGGCCGGGCTGACCCGGGTGTTCTGCGAAGGCGGTGGCACGCTGGCGGCGACGCTGCTGGCTGCGGATCTGGTGGATGAACTTGTTGGATTCACTGCCGGAATCGCGATCGGGGCCGAGGGGCGTCCGGGGATCGGCGCCATGGGGATTGGCAGGCTCGCTCAGGCGCCGCGCTTTGATCTGATCGAGACCCGCGCCGTTGGGGCGGATGTGATGCACCGCTGGCAGCGGAAGGTTTGATCTGATTTCAGGATGTTGCCTTGCCTTTGCAGGGGGATTATCCACTGGCTGGAAACGGGCTATGCTGTGCCGCAGGTCCGCCGTTGCCGGGGCTTATTGCGAAACTGTGCAGGGCCAGATCGGGATTGTCTTAAAAAGGGACGCAACATCAGATGTTTACTGGAATAATCACCGACATTGGCGAAGTGCGCGAGTTGGAACAGCGCGGGGATTTGCGGGCGCGGATCGTGACCGGGTATGACACCCAGACCATTGATATCGGCGCGTCGATTGCGTGCAACGGGGTCTGCCTGACAGTGGTGGCGCTGGGGTCGGACTGGTTTGATGTGGAAATCAGCGCAGAAACCGTGAGCAAAACGAATTTGGCCTCTTGGTCAGTGGGTTATCGCGTGAACCTTGAGCGTGCCCTTAAGGTTGGGGACGAGCTGGGCGGGCATATCGTTTCTGGCCATGTGGACGGTCAGGCCGAGGTGATTTCCGTGCAGGATGAAGGGGATAGCACCCGAGTCGTGCTGCGCGCACCCAAGGCGCTGGCGCGGTTCATCGCATCGAAAGGTTCGGTGGCTTTGAACGGCACGTCGCTGACAGTGAACGAGGTTTCGGGCTGTGATTTCGGCATCAATTTCATTCCACACACCAAGGTCGCGACGACCTGGGGGGATGTGCAGGAAGGTGACCGGGTGAACCTTGAGATCGACACGCTGGCGCGTTACGTCGCCCGGCTGGCCGAGATGTCCTGAGGCCCGAAAGCACCCAGAAAACGGCGTATGGCAGGCGTATGGAAAGCGTATGGTTTTCGTATGGCTGCCTGTATGGCCCGGGGCCGGGTCATCGTGTCCGGGCGGCGGCCGTCATCAGATGCAGAGCCAGCCCCAGCAGATAGCAGATCAGCACCACGGCCAAACCGCCTGAGGGGCCGAAGGCCGCGAGCATGGTCAGCAGGATCGGAGTCCCGATCAGATTGCCAAGGTTGCCCATCTGCGCCACCGCGCCGTTGGCCAGCGCGCGGTCCTGGGCTGTGGCGTTCAGCTGCGGGATCGCGGCAAAGCTGGCCGCCTGCACCAGCGCCAGAGTCCCGAACAACCCGACCACCGGCCAGATCGCCCCGGGCAGCGCCCAGACCAGAGCGACGGCGAGGGCGGAGAGCGTGAAGCCCGCCATCACGATCCGCACGGCCGGCATCACCCGCAGCAGCGCCACGACCAGAGTGAGAGATACCGCAATCGAGGTCAGCGGCAAAACGCCAAGCAGCCAGCCCGGTGCATCCGGGCCCAGCACCAGCGGCAGCACGGTCAGCAGGGCCACGAAGGTCAGCGTGTAGCAGAGCCAGCCGAGCGCGACGGCGCTGATCGCCGGGTTGCGGTAGATCTCGCCGTGGCGGCGCAGCAGATCGCCGGGGGACAGGCGGGTCTTGCCGGTGGCGAGTTCGAGCCGCGGCAGGGTCAACCACAGGACCCCGGCCATCAGCGCCATGTACCCCGCGTGCAGTGCGAACAGCGCGCCCGGTCCGAAGGTGTCGATCAGCGGCAGACCACCCCAGGCGGCAAGGGCGTAGGCGACGCCGAAAAACGTGCTCCAGAGGGTCATGGCAAAGGGGCGCAGCCGGTCCGGGGCGAGTTCGGCGATAAAGGTCGGCGCGGCGACGACGATGACCAGATGCGACAGGCCCTCAACCAGCCGCGATGCGAGCAGGACGGGAAAGCTGGGCAATGTGGCCTGAAGCGCGGACATCAGCGCCCCGAGGATCAGCCCGGCGAGCAGGAGTTTGCGATAGCCCAGCCGCGCGACGATCATGCCGGCCACAAGCCCGAGGATCAGGCCGACAAAGCTGAGCAGGGAGAGGGCGAAGCCGAGGCTGGCACCGGCCTCGGGGTAGGCGAGTTGCAGGGCGGGAAAGGAGACCGAGACCTTGGCGAACTGACCGGCTGCACCAAGGCCCGCCGCCCAGAGCAGCAGGATCATGGCAAGGGGCGGAAGGGGGCGGATCATGCTGGTGGCTCGGGTTGTTGTGGGTGGTTACTGAATGGCAGAGTGGGGCGGGGAAGGGAACCGGTGGGGCTGAATGACTGCCACGTGAAGAGGTAAGACCCAGCCCGGAATCAAGGCGCTTCAGCGCCGCCGGGCGAGCGCCTGCCCGTTCCGGCGGGCTGGCGCTTTGGTGACGTCAGCGCCTACATCAGAACGAAAAATGACTTTGCCAGGATAAAGTGCGCCGCTCAACCGTTGTCAGCGCCAGCCCACGGGCAGGCTCTCGCCCGGCTTTGGGTTGCGTTGTCCCGTAAGGGGGCTAGCGGGTCAGCGCCTTCATGCCCTTTTCCAGCCCCGAAAGGGTCATCGGCACCATCTGATCCTCAAATATTTCGCGGATCATGGTGATGCTCTGGGTGTACTGCCAGTGGGTTTCCGGCGTCGGGTTGATCCAGAGGTTGTTGGGCCACTGGGCCCGTGCGCGTTCCAGCCAGACCTGCCCGGATTCGGCGTTCCAGTGTTCGTTGGCACCACCGGGATAGGCGATTTCATAGGGCGACATCGAGGCATCGCCGACAAAGATGCATTTGTAATCCGCACCATAGGTGCGCAGCACCTCGGCCATGGAGCGCTGCGCATCCCAGCGGCGGCTGTTGTCCTTCCAAACGCCCTCGTAGAGGCAATTGTGGAAGTAGAAATATTCCATGTGCTTGAATTCGGCGCGGGCGGCGCTGAACAGCTCCTCGACCACCTTGATGTGCGGGTCCATCGATCCGCCGACATCCAGAAACAGCAGCACCTTGACGGCGTTGCGCCGCTCGGGCCGGGTCTGGACGTCCAGATAGCCATGTTCGGCGGTGGCGCGGATGGTGCCGTCCAGGTCAAGCTCTTCGGCGGCACCGTCGCGCGCCCACTTGCGCAGGCGTTTGAGCGCCACCTTGATGTTGCGGGTGCCGAGTTCGACAGAGTCATCGAGATTGCGGAATTCGCGTTTGTCCCAGACCTTGACCGCGCGCTGGTGGCGCGAGCCGTCCTGACCGATGCGCACGCCTTCGGGGTTGTAGCCATAGGCGCCAAAGGGCGAGGTGCCCGCGGTGCCGACCCATTTGTTGCCGCCCTGATGGCGCCCCTGCTGTTCCTTGAGCCGTTCCTTGAGCGTCACCATCAGCTTGTCAAAGCCGCCCATGGCCTCGATCTCGGCCTTTTCTTCGGCGCTCAGGTGCTTTTCGGCCATCTTGGTCAGCCAGTCGCCGGGGACATCGACGGCCTCCATCACCGCCTGCATGGGGATCTTGTCGAGCCCTTCGAAGCTGGCGGCAAAGGCGCGGTCGAAGCGGTCGATGTGGCGTTCGTCCTTCACCATCGAGGTGCGGGCGAGGTAATAGAACGCCTCGGGGTCATAGGTCGCAAGACCGGCCTTCATGCCTTCGAGAAAGCTGAGGTATTCCCGCAGGGACACGGGCACGGAGGCGTTGCGCAGATTTTCGAAGAAGGGGATGAACATGGCGCATGCTTAGCGCGGATCGGGGCCGATTTGAACGGGAATCTGCGCGGACTTTTCGGCAGAGCTATCGTCATCCGGCCAGATCGCGGTGGCCGGGGTGCCTACATGAACATCTTGTCGAGGATGATGGTCACGATCAGCCCGGCGAGGGCGAAGGCAATTGCGAAACCCGCAGCGTACTGCGCGATGTCGGCGGCGTTGCCCTTGCGGCGGCGGGCGGTCAGGCCACCCGTCAATGCGCCCAAAATGGCGGCTGCGATCACGATCATGTTCGGCTCCTGGATCCTTGTATCGGACTGGGCGGTCCGGACCCATGCCGTAGCGCGCCCAGTCGGGAGAGTCCATGCGGGTTTCGGGCGGAGGCGGAGCGTCGGGGCCGAGGTGTCAGCGCCGACCCTGGCGTCAGCGGCGGTTGTACTTGATGAAGGGCGACAGTTTGCCGATGCGGTCATAAAGCTGGCGCGCGGTGGTGTTGAAATCCTGCGTCATCCAGTAGACGCCCGGCGCGCCTGCGGCGTCGGCGGCGGCGTAGACCGCTTCGATCAGTTTGCGCCCGACGCCGGTGCCGCGCGTTTCGGGCGTGGCGTACAGGTCCTGAAGGTAGCAGACGTTTTCGACAGACCAGCCGTGGCGGTGAAACAGGTAATGGGTGAGGCCGACAAGTTTGCCCTTCTGTTCGGCCACAAGGGCCGAATAATCCTGCGGATCGTCGCCCATCAGCCGGTCGAAATAGAGGTCATGGATTTCAGCCGGGCGCGAGGTTTCGTAGAACGCGAGGTAGTCGGTCCAGAGGGCTGACCACTGTTCCTTGTCGGTGGCGCGCAGCGGGCGGATGGTGGTGGCGATCTGGGTCATGTCGGGTGATCCTGCGTCAGGCGGTGAAACGTATGGCGCCGCGACGCTAGCCGGGATTTTCCGTCAAGACCACTGGCCTTGTGCAATAGTGTGAGGGCCTTGTGCAATGGTGTGGGGGCATTGGCGACCCCCGACCAGAGGCGTTGCGGACCGGGCAGAACCCGGCTCGCATGGTTTTTATCGCAAAGGCAGCTCACAGCGCCGCGCGGGTGCGGCGAGATTGCTCACTCGCTCCAGCCGTGGACATGCACATCACGCCCCGAGTGCCCCTTGAGGATCTTTACGGCGAGGTCTTCGCGTTCCTTGTCGGCGACCCTGACCCAGAGCAGGATACCGCCATGTTCGATCTGGTTGGTGTAGTAATCCTTGTGCTGCGCACCGACGCGCCGGGCCAGCAAAGTCCCGATCACGGCCGCCGGTGTGCCCCCGATTGCAATTGCCGCGATGGATGCGGCAAGGGTGCTGAGTGGGGTGAGCATTGCGGCCATTGCGATATATGAGCCCAGAAAGAAGAAACCGCCGGCAATTCCGCCTTCAAGTTCGCCAATCGCTTCTTCGGAAACAAATGCGGCGCGCGGGGCTTTGGGGTCATCCTCAAGTTCGGAGGCGCGCCAATATGCATTGCCCAGTTTTTCCTTCAGTACCTCATCCCGGGCGAGAAGGCTGATGTCATACCGGCTGAATCCAACCATCCGCAGGTCATAAAAAGCTGCCTGAAGATCCGTGAAGCTGTCGAATACGCCAACAGCTTCTGGAATGTCGATGACGGTGGTCTTGTGTTCTGCTTTCGATGAATCGGTCATGGTGTCTTTTGCCTTTTGTGCATCCGCTATGCGCCGTTTGTATGCGCCAGAGGCCGTAGCCGCCTTGATGAACATCAATAATGCCTGTGCCGCGATCGAATAGAGATCAGGGGCAACGTCAGACGACGCCTTTGAATTCGCAGATGAATATAGCAGGAGAATACCGCCATGAAGGGTTTTGCAGACAACATCGAAAAACTGACCGAGGAGAATACCAACTTTCGCAAAGTTCTCTACACCGGGCAAAACATTCAGTTGGTGTTGATGACGTTACAGCCGGGGGAAGAGATTGGTGAGGAGACGCACGACGACCGCGACCAGTTCTTTCGGTTTGAAACGGGCAGCGGCGAAGTGTGGATTGACGGCACAGCCAACAGGGTGAAATCGGATGATGGCGTGATTGTGCCCGCCGGTGCCAAACATAATGTGGTCAATACCGGGTCGGAGCCTTTGCAGCTATATACGATCTATGGGCCACCCGAACATATCGACGGCACGATTCACAAAACGAAAGCGGATGCAGACGCATCGCACGAACATTTTGACGGGCAGACAACGGAATAGGGCCATTGTCAGGTTCCGGTCGGTTTTCCGGCGGCGGGTTTGTCGATAAAGCCTGCGCTATTGCAGGCAAATGAATGCGCTTGGGAGCGGGGCGATCTGATTTGATGCGCCCATGCAAAAGGGCCAGCCGGGGTGCTGGCTGGCCCTTGATCAGGCGCAGAGTGGCTTGATCATGCGTAGAGTGGGGAGGTGATCAGGCGTTGACGGTCTCGACGGCGATGCCGGTCAGCTTGGCGTTGGCGGCCTTTTCCATGTCCAGGATCTGGGACAAAAGGTCGTGGGCTTCGGTGTGGCCCAGTTCCTTGGCCCATTCGCGCAGGGTGCCGTAGCGGGCGATTTCGTAGTGTTCGACCGCCTGTGCGGCACCGATCAGGCAGGCCTGCAGCGCCTTGCCGCTGGCCTCTTCGATGATGCCTTCGCTTTCCTTGATCAGACCTTCGATGGCATCACATTTTTCGCCTTCGGGCTTGGCGTCGATGGATTTGAACACGGCCTTGAGGATCTTGATCTGCTCTTTGGTCTCTTCGAGGTGATCGGTGAAGGCGGCCTTGAGCTCTTTGCCGGTGGCGGCGCTGGCCATCTTGGGCAGAGCCTTGGCGATGGCATTTTCAGCGTAGTAGATATCTTTGAGGGTGTGGTGAAAAGCGTCCTGCATGGTCTTCATGGTGGCACCTTTGTGTGGGGTTGGATGAAACAACATCGATGAAACACCGGATGCGTGATTTCGTTCCAACCCCTCGAAAAGGTTTGGCAGGAAGGCGCCGATCCGCCTGCGTCAGCGCCCCTGCCGCCGCGCCATGAAGGCGAGCCGTTCAAAGAGGTGCACATCCTGTTCGTTCTTGAGCAGGGCGCCGTGCAGTTTGGGCAGGGCGTTCGCACCGTCGCGTTTAAGGTCCTCGGGGCTCAGATCCTCGGCCAGCAGGAGCTTGAGCCAGTCGAGCACTTCGGAGGTCGAGGGTTTCTTTTTCAGACCCGGCGTTTCGCGCAGTTCGTAGAACTGGGTGAGGGCGGTGGTCAGCAGCGATTCCTTGATGCCGGGGTGATGGACGGCCACGATCTGGCGCAGGGTTTCGGGTTCGGGAAAGCGGATGTAGTGGAAAAAGCAGCGGCGCAGAAAGGCGTCGGGCAGTTCCTTTTCGTTGTTCGAGGTGATGATCACGATGGGGCGGTGGCGCGCGGAAATGGTGGCGCCGGTTTCGTAGACGTGGAACTCCATCCGGTCGAGTTCCTGGAGCAGGTCGTTGGGGAATTCGATGTCGGCCTTGTCGACCTCATCAATCAGCAGGACGACCTTTTCATCGGCCTCAAAGGCCTGCCAGAGCTTGCCCTTGCGGATGTAGTTCGAGACGTCGTTGACCCGTTCATCGCCAAGCTGACTGTCGCGCAGACGGCTGACCGCGTCGTATTCGTAAAGTCCCTGTTGGGCGCGGGTTGTGGATTTGACGTTCCATTCGATCATCCGCAGCCCGAGCGAGTTGGCGACCTGCCGGGCCAGTTCGGTTTTGCCTGTTCCGGGTTCGCCTTTCACCAGCAGCGGACGTTCCAGGGTCACGGCTGCGTTCACGGCCATTGTCAGATCGCCGGTCGCGACGTAGTCTTTGGTGCCCTCGAATTTCATCTGTGCGCGCTCCTTGTGCGGTGGGGTGCTTACCCCCCAGAAACGCCAGAAACCGTCGCTATTGTGTAGTGACATCGGGGGGGGCTTGGGTTAAGTCCTGCCCGCAGGGGTGCCAGATATCTGAGGAAATTACCATGGCAGATATGGGCGTTGATGAGGGAACCAAGATGAAAGCAGAATCCTTTCTTCCCGACGACTACCGTCCGGCAGAAGACGAACCGTTCATGAACGAACGTCAGCTTGAGTACTTTCGTCGCAAGCTGATGACGTGGAAAACTGACCTGATGGCCGACAGTCGGGACACGATCGAGGGGTTGCAGGACGGTACACGCAACATTCCCGATGTGACTGACCGTGCGTCTGAGGAAACCGACCGCGCGCTTGAGCTGCGCACCCGGGACCGTCAGCGCAAACTGGTGAGCAAGATCGAATCGGCGATACGTCGCATCGACGAAGGTGAATACGGTTATTGCGAAGTGACCGGGGAGCCTATCAGCCTCAAGCGGCTGGATGCGCGCCCGATTGCCACCATGAGCCTTGAGGCGCAGGAGCGTCATGAACGTCGCGAGAAAGTGCACCGGGACGATTGATATCCCGGGTGCAGTGATATGAGATTGAACGCCGGGGCATCGCTCCGGCGTTTGTCATTTTGCGGAGATGAGTATGGGTCTGCAGGGACAGAAGATTGCGGTGATTGGCGGCGGTATCGGCGGGCTGGCGGCGGCGCTGGCGCTGCGGCAGCGCGGCGCCGATGTGGTGGTGCTGGAGCAGGCGGGCGAGATTTCCGAAGTTGGCGCCGGGTTGCAGATATCGCCCAACGGGTTGCGGGTGCTGAAGGCGCTGGGGCTGTCGCTGGGCGGATCCGTGGTGCGCGCCGAGGCTGTCAGTCTGCGCGATTATCGACGCGGGAACGAAGTTCTGCGGCTGGATCTGGCGCGACTGGACGGCGGGCAGGCCTATCACTTTGTGCACCGAGCCGATCTGATCGCGCAGCTTCTGGCGGCGGTGCGTGCGGCGGGCGTAGAAATACGCCTGTCGCAGCAGGTGGTCAAAGTGCGGCAAGGTGCGCGGCCCATGGCGGTGCTGGCCAATGGCGAGACCTGCGCGGCGGATCTGATTGTCGGGGCCGATGGCGTAAGGTCGGTGGCGCGCGGGGTGCTGAATGGCGAGGCGCCGGCAGTGTTCACCGGGCAGGTGGCGTGGCGGGCGGTGGTGGCGAACAGCTGCGATCACCCCCCAGAGGCGCGGGTGCATATGGGGCCCGGGCGGCATCTGGTGAGCTATCCGCTGCGCGGCGGTGCGTTCGTGAACCTTGTCGCGGTCGAAGAGCGTAAGAGCTGGGCCGCGGAGGGTTGGAACCATCGCGACGATCCCGAGCATCTGCGTGCAGCCTTTGCGGGCTTTGGCGGTGATGTGCCGGGGCTGCTGGCGGGTGTGGATGCGCCGGGGCTTTGGGGGTTGTTCCGTCATCCGGTGGCCAAGTTCTGGCAGGGCGAGGGGCTGGTGCTGCTGGGGGATGCGGCGCATCCGACGCTGCCGTTCCTGGCGCAGGGGGCGAATATGGCGCTGGAGGATGCCTGGGTTTTGGCCGCCTGTCTGGATCAGCATGGGTCGGAGCAGGGGCTGTCGCGGTATCAGGCGCTGCGTCGCCCGCGGGTCGTGCGGGTGATCGAGGCGGCCGATGGCAACGCGTGGAAATACCACCTTCGCAATCCGCTGATCCGGGGGGCGGCGCATCTGGCGCTGCGCGTGGCCGGGCGGCTGGCGCCGGGACGGATGGTGCACCAGTTCGACTGGCTGTACGGTTTCGACGCGACCAAACAAGCCTGATCCCAATGAGCGCGCCTGCGGCGCGCGCTGGTTTCTGGTCTGCGTGGCGGGCTTTAATGCCTTCATTCCGGGGCGGCGTATTCGGGGCCGTTGCACCAAGGGAGGGGGCGACACATCTTTAGGCCATGATAGAACGCCCATGGAGGATTGCGCATGGACAGATTTGACAATGCACCCGAGACGGCGCTGGCCTGGCACAAGGCGGGGGTCGGTGCGGCGCTTGCCACGGTGATCGAAACCTGGGGGTCCGCCCCCCGGCGCGTCGGTGCGCAGCTGGCGATTTCCGGCAGCGGCGAGATCGTCGGTTCGGTGTCGGGTGGCTGTGTCGAGGGCGCGGTGATCGTCGAGGCGCTGGAAGCGCTTGAGGAAGGCACCGCGCGGGAGTTGGAATTCGGGGTCAGCGATGGTGACGCCTTTGCCGTGGGTCTGGCCTGTGGTGGAACGATCCGAATTCTTGTCGAACCGGTGGGCAGGGTGCTGCCCGAGGATCTGCTGGTGGAGCTGGTGGCAGCGCGTGCCGCGCGCCGTCCTGTGGCCTATGTGGTGGATCTGGACAGCGGCGCACGGCAGTTGGTGTCAGAGGGTCACGCGGACCGGTTCCGAATGGATCGTTCCGGGTTCGAGGAGGGCACGCGGAGCTTTGTCGCGATTCACAACCCGCCCCTGCGGCTGATCGTGGTCGGTGCGGTGCATATTGCCCAGGGTCTGGTGCCCATGGCGCGGATTGCCGGCTACGATCCGGTGATCATCGACCCGCGCGAAACCTTTGGATCCGAAGCGCGCTTTCCGGGCGAGCGGATTGTGAACGATTGGCCGGATGAGGCGGTCGCGGCCGAGGGGCTGGATTCGCGCACGGCGCTGGTGTTGCTGACCCATGATCCCAAGCTGGACGATCCGGCGCTGGAAAAGGCGCTGCGGTCGGACTGTTTCTATATCGGCGCGCTGGGGTCGACACGGACCCATGCCAAGCGGGTGGCCCGGCTGGAGGGGCTGGGGTTTACCGAGGCTGAGATTGCCCGGATTCATGCGCCGATCGGGCTGGATATCGGCGCGTCAGGACCATCCGAGATTGCCGTTTCGGTGATTGCGCAGATGACCCGTGTGCTGAGGAAAGGCGCGTGATCTTTGGCGCGGTGCCTGTTGCGGATGCCGGGGGTGCGGTGCTGGCGCATTCCGTGCCGCTGCCCGGCGGGCGGCTGCGCAAGGGCAAGGTGCTGGGGGCGGCGGATGTGGCCGTGTTGCAAGAGGCCGGTATCGCCGAGGTGATCGTGGCGCGGCTGGAGCCTGGGGATGTGGCCGAGGATGCCGCCGCCGAACGGCTGGCGCAGGCGCTGGTGCCGGATGCGGCGGCTGTCGGTCTGCGGGTTGGCAAGGCGTCCACTGGGCGGGTCAACATCTTTGCCGATTGTCTGGGGGTGGCCGAAATCGAGGCCGCCAAGATCGATGCGATCAATGCCGTGCATCCGATGATCACCGTGGCCACCGTGCCGGAATGGCAGCGCATGGGGCTGCGGGGCATGGTGGCCACGGTCAAGATCATCTCATACGCGGTGCCGGAGGTCGCGCTGGAACGTTCCTGCGTGCTGGGACATGACGGGATGCGGATGCGCGCGGTGACGGTTGCCCGGGCGCAGTTGATCCAGACCTTTGTAGAGGCAGATGACGGCGTGAAGGGGCAAAAGGCGATTGGCGACCGGCTGGACCGGCTGGGCGTCAGGCTGGGTGATATCTGCCTTGTGCCACATGAGACTGAGGCGCTGGCGACCGCCATTCGCGGTTCCGATGCCGAGGCGATATTCATTTTGACTGCATCCGCTACGTCGGACATTTCAGACGTAGGCCCGGCGGCGCTGCGCGCGGCGGGAGGGCGGGTGGCCCATTACGGGATGCCGGTCGATCCCGGTAACCTGCTGTTTTATGGCGATTTGCGCGGCGTTCCGGTGATCGGTCTGCCGGGTTGCGCGCGTTCGCCTGCGCTGAATGGCGCGGATTGGGTGATGGAGCGGATGCTGTGCGGCGTGCCTGTCACCCCGCGGGACATTGCCGGGATGGGGGTCGGCGGATTGCTAAAAGAGATCCCGACGCGACCGCGTCCGCGCGAGGGATAGTGCCTGAACGGGGTGAGGAGCAGGCCCGCGCCGTGTCGTGCCAGCCCTGCGGTGCGTTCGGGAAATTCGATGTCAGGGCCGATCCCGCATCCTAAGAGAGGCGCAAAACAAAAGGGGCGCGCCGTGGCGCACCCCTTGAACCAACCGGATCAGGTCCGGCTTATTTCGATATCGGGCCGATCATCATGATCATCTGGCGGCCTTCCATCTTGGGCATGTTTTCGATCTTGCCCACTTCTTTCACGTCCTCGGCCACGCGCTCGAGCAATTCGCGGCCCAGATTCTGGTGCGCCATCTCGCGGCCACGGAAGCGCAGGGTGATCTTGCACTTGTCGCCATTTTCAAGAAACTTGAAGACCGACCGCATTTTGACTTCGTAGTCGTGGATGTCGGTGTTGGGCCGGAATTTGATTTCCTTGACCTCGATGATCTTCTGCTTCTTGCGCGCTTCGGCCTCGCGCTTTTGCTGTTCGTATTTGAACTTGCCGAAATCCATGATCTTGCAGACCGGCGGGGCCGCATTGGGAGAGATCTCGACCAGGTCAAGACCGGCCTCTTCGGCCATTTCCATGGCGCGGGCAGGCGTCACGACGCCGACGTTTTCACCATCCGCCCCAATCAGGCGAATCTCGGGCGAACGAATGCGGTCGTTGATGCGGGGGCCGGTTTCGCGCTGTGGGGGCGCGTTATGGGGTCTGCGGGCTATGGTAAAATTCCTTTTGTGTCCTTCGCGTCAGGGGCGCAACCTAAAGGCCGCAGGCTTGCGTTTCAAGCGGCAAATAGGCGCGTTTGCGAGGATTCAGCGTCATCGACAGGCGCGCCCCGGCTGATTTGCAGCCAAAGGCGTTCCGGTATCCGTCGACCTTGTTAACCTTTAATCAAGGAAGGCCTTTTCAACCACGTAATGCTTGGGGTCGGAATTGGCGCCTTCCTCGAGGCCGTAACCTTCGAGCATCTCCTTGATCTCGAGGTTGAAGGCGAGGTTGCCGCAGACCATGGCACGGTCGGTTTCCGGGGTGGGTTGCGGAACGCCAAGGTCGGCAAAGGCCGTGCCGTCGCGCATCAGGTCGGTGATGCGGCCCATCTTGGGGCTTTGTTCGCGGGTGGTGGTCGGGTAATAGCGCAGCTTGGCCAGATTTTCGGCGCCGATCAGTTCGTCCATCAGCTCATCCGTCTTGAGCGATTCGATCAGGGTCGCGCCATATGTCAGCTCGCTCACTTCGCGGCAGGTGTGGGTGATGATGACCTCGTCGTAATCCTCATAGGTCTGCGGGTCGCGCAGGAGCGAGGCAAATGGCGCAAAGCCGGTGCCGGTGGCGAACAGCCACAGCCGCTTGCCCGGCAGCAGGGCGTCATGCACCAGCGTGCCGACGGGTTTGGGCCGCAGGATGATTTCATCGCCCACCTTGATGTGCTGGAGGCGGGATGTCAGTGGGCCGTCCTGCACCTTGATCGAGTAGAATTCGAGTTCGTCATCCCAGGAGGGCGAGGCGATGGAATAGGCGCGCAGCAGTGGTTTCTGCTTGCCGGTCTTGGGGTCCGGGTCGCCCATCAGGCCGATCATGACGAATTCGCCCGACCGAAAGCGCATGCTGGCCGGGCGCGTCATGCGGAAGGAAAACAGCCGGTCCGTCCAGTGCGTCACCTCTGTGACCTTCTGCGCATCCGGAAGGGTGGGGACTTTTACGGCTTTGGCGTCTGTCACGGTCTGGGTCACTGGGCGTTGCTCGGTCATTTGTTGCAATTGCCGGACGCAGAGGTCCGGCACCTTCTTACTAGGAGGGATGGGTCAGGAAAAGGTTTCACTTGGGTTGGCGGCCCAAGGGCGCGTTATCCGCGCAGACGGGCCTGATAATTGTGCTCTTGCCAGTTGGCGCGGAACAGCCACTGGTCTTCTGGCTGGCGGGCGGCAAGAACGTCGTCGATTTCAACTTCGTCAAAACCGGAACGGCGCGCCATGGCGTATTGATCAGCGATCACATGGCCCTGTGCGCGCAGACGCCCGGTGTAGCCGCGCAGGCGCAGCAGCCGGGCGAGGGTAAAGCCGCGCCCATCCGCCGCCGAGGGAAAGGCGATGCGGATCATCGGCGCGGCCATGACGCTGGCATCCAGCGCGGCCTCGGGCGTGTCAGAGGGCAGGTCCAGCGCGGTGTCAGGGGTTGCGGCGTCTTGTGCCGCAAAACCACCGGTCCAGTCGTCGGGGGCAAAGCCTGTGTCGGTCACGATAACGCTCATGCGCTCTTTTCCTCTTTTGTCTCGGGTCTGACAGCCTTGCCATCAATGAAATGAATGCCGCATTCTTCCTTGCTCTGACCGCGCCAGCGCCCGGCGCGCGGGTCTTCGCCCGGGGCCACTTTGGACGTGCAGGGTTGGCAGCCGATCGACGGATAGCCCTGTGCGACCAGCGGATGCCGGGGCAGGCGGTTTTCGTCCATATAGGCGCGGATATCCTCGGGGGCCCAATGGGCCATCGGATTGACCTTGATCCGGCCGGTCGCCTCTTCGAGTTCAAAGAAGTCGAGGCTGGCGCGAGTGCCTGACTGATACCGCTTGCGGCCGGTGATCCAGCCGTCAAAGCCCTTGAGCGCGTTTTCCAGCGGCAGATTCTTGCGCAGGGCGCAGCAGGCATCGGTGTCGGAAAAGCGCAGCGCGCCGTAGGGGTCGCCTTGTTTCAGGGATTCTTCGTCGGTTTTCAGGATGCGCACGTCGCGCAGGCCCAGCCGTTCGGCCATCTCGGCCTGATAGACCAGCGTTTCGGCAAACAGCAGGCGCGTGTCGATGAACAGCACGGGCGTGTTGCGGTCAACCATGGCCACAAGGTGCAGCAGGGCGACCGATTCGGCGCCAAAGCTGGACACCATGGCGATGCGCCCGGCCTCGGGGTCCTTGAGCGCGCCGCGCAGCACGTCCGTCGCACCATGGTGGCGGTAACGGGCGTTCAGTGCCGCGACGCGGGCGCGCAGGGGCGCGAGGTCGGGCAATGGCTGCGAAACCTGTGCAGGATCATCCCGGCGCAGGGTATCCCCGGCGCGCACATCTTCGGCCAGCCGGAGATTGGGGCGATCATGCAGCATCCCGCGCCGCCTCTTTCTCGGGATAGAGCGCGGCCTTGAAGGGGGCCATGCCGGTGCGGCGGAAGGTTTCGATAAACGTCTCTTCGCGGCTTTCGCGGATTTCGAGGTAGGTGTTCACGATGGTTTCCACGGCGCCAACGATCCCTTCAGCCGGAAAGCCGGGGCCGGTGCGCGCACCAAGGGCCGCGGTTTCGGTGTGATCGCCGCCAAGCGTGATCTGGTAGTTTTCAACCCCCGCGCGATCCAGTCCCAGAATGCCTATATGGCCGACGTGGTGGTGGCCACAGGCGTTGATGCAGCCCGAAATCTTGATCTTGAGATCACCGATTTCGTGCTCAAGCTTGAGTTCGTCAAAGCGGGTCGCGATTTCCTGCGCAATGGGGATCGAGCGGGCGGTGGCAAGCGCGCAGTAGTCCATGCCGGGGCAGGCGATGATGTCCGAAATCAACCCGATGTTGGCAGTGGCCAGTTTGTGCTGCTGCAGGGTCGCATGGATCAGCGGCAGATCGGATTTGTGCACATGCGGCAGGACGATGTTCTGTTCGTGGCTGACGCGCAGCTCGCCATGGCCGTGACGTTCGGCAAGGTCCGCCATGACGCGCATCTGTTCCGCGCTGGCATCCCCGGGGGTCGCGCCATGCGCCTTGAGGCTGATCTGCACGATGGCATGGTCCGGATCGCGGTGCGCGGTCAGGTTGGTGTCGGCCCAGGACCGGAACACCGGATCCTTGGCATAGGCGAGGTCATAGCCGTCGGTCGAAGCGTCACGCAGGGGGGGCGTGGCGAACTGGGCCTCGATCGCTGCCAGCATCTGCTGATCGACGCCGCTGAAGGCGGGGCGCAGCTCGGCAAAGCGCGCGTCGACCAGACGACGGATTTCATCGATGCCATGTTCGTGCACGGTGATCTTGATCCGGGCCTTGTACTTGTTGTCGCGCCGCCCGATCAGGTTCCAGACCGAAACGATCGCCTCAAGATAGGGCAGCAGATCGGCCTGCGGCAGGAAATCGGTGATGACCTTGCCGATCATCGGCGTACGGCCCAGACCGCCGCCGACAAGCACCTCGTAGCCGCGCGCGCCGTCACGTTCGACAATGCGCAACCCGATGTCATGGGCGGCGATCACCGCGCGGTCATGGGGCGAGCCTGTGACGGCGACCTTGAACTTGCGCGGCATGGACTGGAATTCCGGGTGATCAGTGGACCACTGGCGGATCAGTTCGGCGACCGGGCGCGGATCGGCAATTTCGTCAGCCGCCGCACCGGCGAAATGGTCGGCTGTCACGTTGCGGATGGTGTTGCCGGATGTCTGGATCGCGTGCATCTGCACCTCGGCCAGGGCATCGAGGATATCGGGCACATCGCGCAGTTCGGGCCAGTTGTACTGGATGTTCTGCCGGGTGGTGAAGTGGCCATAGCCTTTGTCCCAACGCTCGGCGATATAGGCGAGCTGACGCATCTGGGCCGCCGAAAGCGTACCGTAAGGCACGGCCACGCGCAGCATGTAGGCGTGCAGCTGCAAATACAGGCCGTTCATCAGGCGCAGCGGCTTGAATTCATCCTCGGTCAGGGAGCCGTCGATGCGGCGTTCGACCTGCTGGCGAAACTGGCGATTGCGCTCGGCCACAAAGGCAGCGTCAAAGTCGGAATAGCGATACATGTCTTTCTCCTTGCGGCGGGGCTGGGACAATTTTCTTTCAAAGAAAATTGGCAAAAATCTTTCTCAAGATTTTTGGTCAGACCTCAGCCGCCTGTTTGCCGTGAAAATGGTTTGACGGGCCGGTCCGGCGGAAATCCTCGCGGAAGTGCGTCGGTTCGGGGCCATGCTCTGTCTCGACGACATCGGCAAGATAGACGCCCACCACTTCGGACTGCCGCGAAGAGGCGTCGATCAGGCGGATCTGGGCGACGGCCTCATCGGTGATCACCTCGGCACGCTTGAGATCGCGAATCCAGCTGTCGTCTTCGGCAAGGTAGACCACATCGCCTTCGAGAAGGGCATTTGCGGTCACGACCTTGGGGGTGAATTTTCTGGGCATCAGGCAAACTCCTGCTGGTTAAGGCTGGTCAGGGCAGATTGGGCCGCACGTGGGGCCAGACCATAAAGGGTAAGGGCGGGGCCGGTCATATCGGCTTTGGCCAGATCGGCGGGCAGGGTGGCAAGGGTCGCGGCGATGACCTTTTGATCGGGGCGCGAGGCGTTTTCGATCACTGTCACCGGGGTTGCCGGGTCGGCGCCGTGCATGATCAGCCTGCCCTGAATGAAGCGCGCTGCCTTTTTGCCCATATAGATCGCGGCCACTTCGCCGCTGCGGGCCAATGCCCTCCAGTCGTGATCGGCAAAGCCTTTCATGTCGTGTCCGGTGAGGAAGCGGACTGAGGCGTTGCGCTGTCTGCGGGTCAGGCTTTGCCCGATCCCGGCCACGGCGGCCGAGGCGGCGGTGATGCCCGGCACGATGTGCCAGGTCACTCCGGCGTCTGTGCAGGCGTCGATCTCTTCGTCCAGACGGCCAAAGATGGTCGGATCACCGGATTTCAGCCGAACGACCTGCGCGCCGCCCCGGGCGTGTTCGACGATCAGCGCGTTGATGTCGCTTTGGGTCATCGAGGGGCCGAAGCCTTCTTTGCCGGCGTCGACCAGAACGGCCTCGCGGCGGGCGAGTTCGAGGATCTCGGCGCTGACAAGACGGTCGTGGATCACGACATCCGCGGTATCCAGCGCCTTGCGGGCCTTGAGCGTCAGCAATTCAGGATCACCCGGACCCGCGCCGACAAAGGCGACATGGCCTTGTTTGTCCTCTGTCGCGAGGTGACGGTCTAGCAGGATGTCCAGAGTTTCACGCAGCTTCGCCTCGCCTTCGGGCAGGGCGCGGGGGCCGGCGTCAAAGTAGAAGTCGGACCAGAAATCACGGCGCTTGCGGCCCATGGGCAGGGCGTCGGCCATCGCACGGAAGCCTTTTCCGATGCGCGCCAGCGTGCCAAGCCCCGTGGGCAGGCGCTCTTCGAGATCGGCCTTGATGCGGCGGGCCAGCACGGGTGCCGCGCCTTCGGTGCCGA
The DNA here is from genome assembly GCF_900188035.1 of Puniceibacterium sediminis. GTDB lineage: Bacteria > Pseudomonadota > Alphaproteobacteria > Rhodobacterales > Rhodobacteraceae > Puniceibacterium > Puniceibacterium sediminis. The sequence goes on from NZ_FZNN01000001.1 coordinate 517,811, forward strand.
TGGCGACGGTGACGGGATCGCGGTCGACGATGGCCGGGGTGATGAACTGGCTGTCGGCAAGGTTGTCGACGATGTTGCACAGCGCACCTTCGGCCTGCGCGATCTGCGAGGTGCGGGCATCTTCAGCCGCATCTTCGTCAGCCGCGTAGAACAACACCGCGCCGGCGGCATCACCGGTTTGCATCGCGCGGCGGATCAGCGTCAAGCGGCCTGCGTCGGCCCAGGTGGTGATCTCTGGCGCGGGGGTGGGGGCAAAGACTGTGAGGTCTGCTTGGGTCTTCAGCAGGAGGCGCAGTTTGGCCAAGGCCGCCTCTCCACCACCGGACAGCACGACGCGACGACCGGAAAGGGCGACGAAGATCGGGAAATGTTGCATTTGGTCACTCCGTGGTCAGGCTGCGTCTTGCCGTTAGATATAGAATTTTGTCCCGTATTTTGCATAGGGGATTGCGCAAACAAGGATGCCTGTTCTAGCCTGATGCCGTAGGCGGGCATATTGTTTCGCTTTGGCGCAAAAGGCGGAACCATGGTTCGGATTGACGAGATAGACCGGAAAATCCTCGTGGAATTGCAGACCGACGCCAGTCGGTCGCTGGACGAAATTGCCAAGGCGGTGGGGTCATCCAAGACGCCGGTCTGGAACCGGATACGCAAATTGCGCGATGCCGGGGTGATCGGGGCGCAGACCGTGAAACTGGATGCCGAGGCGCTGGGATTCGAGGCGTGTTTCTTTGTCCTCATCCGCACGTCCGAACACGACGCGGGCTGGCAGCAGGCGTTTCTGAAGGCACTGCAAGAGCGCCCCGAGGTGCAGGAGGCGCACCGGCTGGCGGGGGATATCGACTATATCCTCAAAGTGCGGGTGCGCAACGCGCGGGCCTATGATGCCTTCTATCAGGCGCTGATTTCAGAGGTGCGGGTGCACAACGTCACCGCCCTGCTGTCGATGGAAGAGATCAAGTCGACAACCGCACTGCCGTTGTAGGATTTCGCCTACATCACCGCGCCGATCTGCCATGGCACGAATTCGTTGTCGCCAAGGCCAAGCGCCTCTGACTTTGTCTGTTTGCCGGACGCGGTGGCAAGGATCGCCTCGACAATCTCGTCGGCCTTCTGCTCCAGCGTGACACCGGCGCTCAGGACATCGCCGCAGTTGATGTCCATATCTTCGGGCATTGCCGCGAACAGGGCGTCGTTGGTGGCAAGCTTGATCGTCGGCGCGGGTTTCGATCCAAAGGCCGATCCGCGCCCGGTGGTGAAACACAGCACCTGCGCGCCGCCCGCAATCTGCCCGGTGGCCGAGACGGGGTCATAGCCCGGCGTGTCCATGAAGGTGAAACCGGCGTGGGTGATCTGTTCGGCGTAGTCATAGACGGCCGTCAGCGGGGTATTTCCGCTTTTGGCGACGGCGCCGAGTGATTTTTCAAGGATCGTGGTCAACCCGCCCTGCTTGTTGCCGGGGCTGGGGTTGTTGTCCATCGATCCGCCGTTCATCGCGGTGTAAGCTTCCCACCACTTGATACGCGCCAGTAGTTTGTCCGCGATTTCGGTTGATGCCGCGCGGCGCAGCAGCAACTGTTCGGCGCCATAGATCTCGGGCGTTTCGGACAGAACCACCGTGCCGCCCATCCCCACGATCCGGTCCGAGGCAAGCCCGAGCGCCGGATTGGCGGTAAGGCCGGAATAGCCGTCCGATCCACCGCATTGCAGCGCGACCTTCAGCGCAGACGCGGGGCAGGGCCTGCGGGTCGCCATGTTCACCTCTGGCAGCATTTCGGCCACCTTGTCCCTGATCGCTTTTATCGTCGCGCGGGTGCCGCCGGTGTCCTGAATGGTCAGGCCGAATATTCGATCACCGCCGCCTGCGTGGCTTTGCATTCTTGCGATCTGCATGACCTCGCAACCAAGGCCGACAAAGATCGCGGCGCCGACATTGGGGTGGGTCGCATGGCCCCAAAGCACCCGGTCCAATATGTCAAACCCCCGCCCCGACGACGCCATGCCGCAGCCCGTGCCATGGGCAAAGGCGGCGATGCCATCGACGTTGGGATAGTCGTCCAGCAGGCCGGACATTTCGATTTCAAGGGCTGCGCGTTTGATCACCGTGGCGGAACAGTTCACCGTGGCGCAAAGCGCGATCATGTTGCGCGTGCCGACCTGGCCGTTGGCGCGCTGGTATCCCTGGAACGTTCTTGGGGCCATCTTCGGGATCGCCGCCCGGGCGGTTTCAAGATCCGCGCCGATTGCATAGTCCCGGGAATGGTCGGAAAACGCACAGTTGTGGCTGTGCACATGATCGCCTGCGGCAATGTCCGTGGTGGCATGGCCAATGATCTGCCCGAACTTGATGACTGGCGCGCCTTTTGTCATGGCTGTGCGGGCAATCTTGTGCCCGCCTGAAACCGCTTTTTCCAGCGATCGCCCGATACCCAAGGGGTCCGCCCCGGCGGGCAGACGTTCGGGCAGCAGGACAACCGTGTCGGCGGCGTTCAGCAGGATCGGCTTAGCCATGGGTCTGAACCTGTTGCAGGGCGCGTGTCACGCCGCGCAATTCCGCCAGCCCGCGCATGCGCCCGATCAGCGGATAGCCGGGGAAATTGTCACGTTCCAAATCCGACAGAAGGTCATGGCCGTGATCCGGCCGCATGGGGATCTGGGCGAAACTTTCGTTTGCCTCCTGGCGGCGTGCCTCTTCGGCGACAAGCACGCGGATCAGGGCGACCATGTCGGTGTCGCCGTCCAGATGGGCGGCCTCCTCAAACGACCCATCGGGATCCTTGCGCACGTTGCGCAGATGGGCAAAGCGGATGCTTTTGGCGAACCTTTTGGCGATGGCAGGAACGTCATTGGCCGGGTTCGCCCCCAGCGACCCGGAGCAGAGCGTGAGCCCGTTTGCGGGACTGTCCACGGCGGAGAGGATCCAGGCAATGTCATCCGCGTCCGACACGATCCTTGGCAGGCCAAGGATATCGCGTGGCGGGTCGTCCGGATGGACGCAGAACACCATGCCAAGCTCTTCGGCCGTCGGTATGACTTCGTCCAGAAAGCGTTTGTAATTCGCGCGCAGCGTGGCGCGGTCAATGCCATCGTAACGTTCCAGTGCACCGCGCAGACCGGCGATGTCGTAGCGGTCAAAGGCACCCGGCAGGCCGGACATGATGGCGTGTAACAGCGCCTCTCGGTCTGCCTCATTAGATTGCTGGAACCAGATGGCGGCCCGGTTGCGGACCTCGTGGGAATAGTCGTCTTCGGCCCTGGCGCGGCCCAGCATGTGGATTTCAAAGGCGGCCATGCGCGCCTGATCGAAGCGCAGGCAGGTGCCGCCGCGCGCAAGCGGCGCGGTCAGGTCGGTCCGGGTCCAGTCCAGCAGCGGCATGAAGTTGTAGCAGATCGTGCGGATACCATTTGCGGCAAGGTTCGCCATCGACTGGCGATAATTGGCAAAAAGCGTGGACAGGTTGCCATCGCCGCGCTTGATTGATTCGTGGATCGGCAGGCTTTCCGCGACGGTCCAGTCAAAGCCTGCCTTTGCGATTTCGCCCCGGCGCGCGGCGATGGCATCTGAGGTCCAGACCTCGCCATAGGGCACCTCGTGCAGGGCATGCACGATGCCGGTTGCCCCGGTTTGGGCGATTTCTGGCAGCGAAATGGTGTCATACGCCCCGTACCAGCGCCAGCATTCGATCATTTGAGGACCTCTTGCACGGCGGCGCGGGCACCTTTGGTCAGCAGGGTTTCATAGGCGGCGGTGACAGGTGCCTTGATCTTGTCCGCGACCTGTTGGGAAAAGACATCGCGCAGGGCCAGCAGCGCCGCCACCTTGTCCGCAGGAGCGTCGGAACCGTCGGAAAGGCGTTTCAGCGTGTCGGCCAGCGGGTCGCGCACGTCGATCGCGCCGCCCTTTTCATCCACGCCGCCGACATAGCGCATCCACCCCGCCACGGCGAGGTACAGGCCCGGGCAGGGTGTTGTGGCGTCGGTGAGGGTGCCTAGCATCCGCTGGGGCAGTTTCTGGCTGCCGTCCATGGCGATCTGCCATGTCAGGTGCCGGATCGCCGGGTTTTTGTAACGTTCCAGTAGTACGTCAGCATAGGCATTCAGATCGGTGCCTTCGGGGGCGGTCAGGGTCGGGATGATCTCGGTCGACCAGAGGTGACGGGCAAAATCGGCAAAGACCGGATCGGCCACTGTATCCGAAATCGTCTCATGCCCGGCGAGATATCCGAGATAGGCGAGCGACGAATGGGTGCCGTTCAGCATCCGCAGTTTCATCAGCTCAAACGGGGCGACATCGGTGACCAGTTCAACGCCCACAGCGGCCAGATCTGGGCGCAGACCGTCGACGAAATCATCCTCGATCACCCATTGGCGAAAGGGTTCGTGAATCACCGGGGCGGCATCGGCCCGGCCGGTGAGTGCTGCGACCCGGTCCAGATCCGCCGGTTTGGTCGCTGGAACGATCCGATCCACCATTGTGGAGGGAAAGCGGCCCTCAGTCGCGATCCAGGCCGCCAGATCGGGGTCGATGGCCTGCGCCAGATCCAGCACGGCCTTGCGCACCACAGAGCCGTTGTGGGGGAGGTTGTCACAGGTCAGCACGGTAAAGGGACGCAAGCCCGCCGCGCGCCGGGCCTGAAGCGCGCGCACGAGGAAACCGGGCGCGCTGCGCGGCAAGGGATCGGTCAGATCATGGGCGATATCGGGGTGCGCAAGGTTCAGATCGCCGGTTGCCGGGTTGTGGCAGTACCCCTTTTCGGTGACGGTCAGAGTGACGATCTTGACCCCGGGATCCGCCATGGCGGTGACCAGCGCGGCGGGATCTTCGGGGGCGACGAACATGTCCTCGATCACCTCGATCACCTGCGCGGTGTCGCCGTCTGGACCGGCTTCGAGCGCGGTATAGGCATAGGATTGCGGGGCAAGGGAATCGCGGGTGCCGGGGCTTTTGATGCTGGCGGCAAGGATGCCCCAGTCACCGCCGGATTTTGCCATAGATTCAGACACATAGATCGCACCGTGCGCGCGAAAGAACGCACCAAGACCCAGGTGGACGATGCCGACGCCGGGGCGCGGCGCGTCAGAGCGGCTGAGGGGGGGAAGTTCAGCGGGCAAGCCAGCCTCCGTCAACGTTGAAGACTGCGCCATGCACATAGTCGGCGGCGGGCGAGGACAGGAAGACAGCTGTACCGGCGATGTCTTTGGCGGCACCCCAGCGGCCTGCGGGGATGCGGTCAAGGATCGCCTTGTTGCGTTCGGGATCGGCGCGCAGGGCTGCGGTATTGTTGGTTTCGATATACCCCGGCGCGATGGCGTTCACGTTGATGCCCTTGGCCGCCCATTCGTTGGTCAGGATCTTGGTCAGACCCGCCACGCCATGTTTGGACGCGGTATAGGACGGCACGCGGATGCCCCCCTGAAACGACAGCAGAGAGGCGATGTTGACGATCTTGCCGGTGCCTTTGCGGGCGAGGACGGCCTTGGCAAAGGCCTGACAGGTGAAGAACACCGCCTTGAGGTTGACGTCCATCACATCGTCCCAGTCGGCTTCGGTGAAGTCGACCGAGTCATTGCGGCGGATGATGCCGGCGTTGTTCACCAGAATATCCACCGTTTGCGCCGCAAAGACATCGCGGGCGGCCATCGGGTCAGCCAGATCCAGCGTCAACTCGCGGGCGTCGCTGATCATTCCCACGGTCTCGGCACAGGACGACCGCCCTGCACAGATAACGGTTGCACCGGCTTCGCCCATGGCGACGGCGATGGCCTGACCGATGCCAGTGTTGGCGCCTGTGACCAGCGCGGTTTTACCTGCCAGAGAAAAGCTCACCGCAAATCCCCCATCGGGATCATGTCCATGTCGGTGAAATCTATATTGTCGCCGGCCATGGCCCAGCAGAAGGTATAGCTGCCGGTGCCCGCACCTGCGTGGATCGACCATGGCGGGGAAATCACCGCCTCTTCGTTGGCCATGACGATGTGGCGGGTTTCCGACGGCTGGCCCATGAAGTGGAAGACGCGCTGATCGGGGCTCATGTCAAAGTAAAGATAGGCCTCCATCCGGCGGTCATGCTGGTGGGCGGGCATGGTGTTCCAGACGGACCCTTCGGCGAACTGGGTATAGCCGATCAGCAGCTGGCAGCTTTCGCAGACATCCGGGTGCAGCAGCTGGATGATCACGCGTTCGTTGGCCTGTTCCTTGGACCCCAGTTCGACGCGCTTGGCATCGGCCACCTTGATCAGCCGGGTGGGGCAGGTGCGGTGGGCGGGGGCCGAAAGGATGTAGAACCGGCCCTTGCCCGAAAAGGTCACAGCGCCAGCGCCCATGCCGACATAAAGTACCTCGCCATGTTCGACGGTGTGGCTTTCGCCGCCAACGGAAACCGTGCCGGTTTCACCGATGTTCAGCACGCCAAGTTCGCGGCGTTCCAGAAAGGTCTTGGTGCCGGTTTCGGGGATGTGGTCCAGCGTCAGATCCTTGCCCGCGGGCACGGCAGAGCCGACCAGAAGGCGGTCGTAGTGCGAATAGACCAGCTTGATCTCGCCGTCCTGAAACAGGCCGCCGACATGGAAATGATCGCGCAGGCCCTGAGTGTCGAGGGCTTTGGCCGAGGCGGGGTCGATGGCGTAGCGGGTTTCAGCTTGGGTCATTGGGAGGAGTCCTTTTGGGGCAGAGTTCGGGCGCTTACAGGAAATCGTCGCGCCGCGGAGTGAAGGTGTCGATCAGGGTTCCGGGGGTGATGGAGGTGCAGCCGTGGCGGGCCTGTGACGGGATGACAAAGCTGTCACCGGGGCCCACGTCAAAGCGTTTGCCGTCGACGGTGAAGGTGAAGCGGCCGCTTTCAACATAGGTCGATTGCACATGCGGATGGTTGTGCAGCTTGCCCTGTGCGCCTTCCTTGAAACGGAAGGCGACGACCATCAGCGTCTCGTTTTCCGACAGAACCTGACGGCGCACGCCGGGGTCGGCATCAACTTCGGGATAGGTTTGCAGCATCTTGGATCCCCTTAGTGGAACAGCGCAGGCAGCCAGAGCGACAGCGCCGGGATATAGGTGACGGCCATCAGCGTGGCAAAGGCCGCGCCGTAGAACGGCCAGATCGATTTCATCGCCTCGGATATCGGGATGCGCCCGACGGCACAGCCGACAAACAGGACCGCGCCAACCGGAGGTGTGCACAGCCCGATGCCAAGGTTCAGGATCAGGATCACGCCAAAGTGCACCGGATCAACGCCAAAGGCCTGAGCGACGGGCAGGAAGATCGGTGTGGTGATCACGATCAGCGGCGACATATCCATGAAGGTGCCAAGGATCAGCAACATTACGTTCATCAGCAGCAGGATGACGATGGGATTGTCCGACACGCCCTGCAGGGCAGACACCATCGCGGCAGGCACTCGTGTATAGGCCAGCAGCCAGCCAAAGGACGCCGCGCAGCCGATGACCATCAGCACCATGGCGGTGGTGCGCACGGCGGCGAATGTCGCCTCGACAAAGTCATGCCAGCTGAGCGTGCGATAGACCAACAGCGTCACCAGCAGGGCGTAGACTACGGCGATGTTGGACGATTCCGACGCGGTGAAGATGCCCGAACGCACACCGCCAAAGATGATGGCGACAAGGATCAGACCCGGCACGGCGGACATGAAGATATGCCCGAGAACGCGCATTCCGGGAAAGGCCTCGGTCGGGTAGCCGCGTTTCTTGGCGACGAAATAGGCGGCGATCATCAGCGACAGCGCCAGGATCGCACCGGGGATGATGCCGGCGGTAAAGAGGTCGGCAATCGAAATTTTGCCGCCTGCCGAGATCGAATAGATGATCATGTTGTGGCTGGGCGGGATCAGCAGCGCGATGATGGATCCGACGACCGTCAGGTTCACGGCGTAATCAACGCCGTAGCCGCGTTCCTTCATCTGGGGCACCATGAGGCCACCCACGGCCGAGGCATCAGCGGCAGCCGATCCGGACACGCCACCGAACATCACACTGGCCAGCACGTTGACCTGTCCCAGACCGCCGCGCATGTGGCCGACCAAGGCCCCGGCCAATGCCACAAGACGCCGGGCGATATCGCCGCGCACCATGAGATCACCGGCAAAGATGAAGAACGGGATCGCCATCAGCGCGAACACCGACACGCCGGAATTCAGACGCTGGAACACCACCACCGGCGGCAGGCCGAGATAGGCGATCGTCGCAAAGGACGATACGCCAAGGCAGAAGGCGACCGGTGTGCCGATCAGCAAAAGCACCACGAAGGTGCCGAACAATACCCAAAGTTCCATGGTCAGATCTCCAACTCTGCGTCGTCGCCAAAGCGGGCGGTCTGTAGTCCGGCGGCGCGGCGTGCCACGCGTTCAAGCGAGAACAGCACGACAAGAATGCCGCCACCGACGATGGGAATGAAATCATAGGCACCCGAGATGCCCAGCGACGGCACCATGTTGCCCGCGGTCTTTGCGGCCAGTTCGCTGCCGAACCAGACCATGCCGACGCCAAAGCCCGCGACCACCAGATCGGAAACCGTATGGAGCACCAGCTTGGCCTTTTGGGGCAGCACATGCAGCAGGATGTCAAAGGACAGGTGATACCCTTCGCGGATGCCCACAGCGGCGCCCAGAAAGATGAACCAGCCCATGATCATGACCGAGGCAGGCTCGCTCCAGACCAGAGAAGAATTGAGGATATACCGGAAAAAGACCTGTGCCGCGATGATCACCGTCATCAAGACAAGGCCGATACCGGCCATCCAAAGGGCAAACCGGGCCAGAAGGCCGGTCGCCAGCGCGACTTTTTGCATGGTGTCCGCTCTTGCAAAGGGGAAAGGCACGGCCTGCGCGGGGGGGCGCAGGCCGCTGGGAGGGATCAAACGTTATTCAGTTGCCTGAATGCGCTCGACCATGCTCTTGAGCTTGTCGTCGGTCACGTACTTCTCATAAACCGGCGCCATCGCTTCGATGAACGGGGTCTTGTCGATGTCGGTCACGATCTCGACTCCCGCGGCGCGGATCTTGTCCTCGGACAGCTTTTCCTGGGCTTCCCACAGGCCGCGCATGACCGGAACGGAATCCTTGGCGGCCTGTTTGACCAGTGCCTGATCTTCCGGGGTCAGCTTGTCCCAGGAAATCTTGGACATCACCAGAACTTCGGGCACGATCAGGTGCTGATCGAGCGTGTAGTACTTGGCAACTTCGAAGTGACCCGAGGTGTCATAGGACGGCCAGTTGTTTTCGGCACCGTCGATGACGCCGGTCTGGATGCTGGAATACACCTCGCCATAGGGCATCGGGGTGGCGTTGGCGCCAAGGGCCGAAACCATGTCGACGAACATGTCCGACTGCATGACGCGGAACTTCATGCCCGCCATGTCGGCCATCGAATTGATCGGATGTTCAGAGTTGTAGAAGCTGCGCGAACCGCCGTCGTAGAACGCCAGACCGACCAGATCGGCACCCGCAAAGGCATCAAGGATTTCCTGACCGATCGGGCCGTCCATCACGTGGTGCATATGTTCGACCGAGCGGAAGATATAGGGCAGGGACGGGACCTGCGTTTCCGTGACGATGTTGTTGAACGGCCCGAGCGAGACGCGGTTGAGGTCAATCACCCCGAACTGCGTCTGTTCGATGGTGTCCTTTTCTTCGCCCAGCTGGGCCGAGGCAAAGATTTCGACGCAGATACGGCCGTCAGTTTCGGCCTTCAGCGCGTCGCCCATCGACTTGACCGCCAGAACGGTGGGATAGGTGTCCGGGTGCGTGTCGGACGATTTCAGCGTCACTTCGCACTCGGCCCATGCGGCGCCGGTCAGGGCAGCGCTGGTCAGCAGTGCACCGACAAGAGTCTTGGTAAATTTCATTTTGGGTCTCCTCCCTAAGATGGCTCTGTCAGAGCCGGTAGGCCTGTTTTACAAGCCGGTATGTGAGGTCTTGTGCAACCTCATATGCCTCGTCCTCGTTCAGTCGCCCCGTGGCGACCAGCGTGGCGAGGTATGCGCAATCCACGCGCCGGGCGACGTCGTGCCGGGCGGGAATGGAACAGAAGGCGCGGGTGTCGTCGTTGAACCCGACGGTGTTGTAGAAACCTGCCGTTTCGGTCACGTTTTCACGGAACCGCTTCATCCCTTCGGCCGAGTCAAAGAACCACCAGGGAGGGCCAAGTTTCAGCGCCGGATAGACGCCCGCCAGCGGGGCGAGTTCGCGGCTTTGCGTGGTTTCATCCAGCATGAAGACGATGATCGACAGTTGAGGTTCCGTGCCAAAAGCGTCCAGCAATGGTTTGAGATTGCCAACAAAATCCGTGCGGCCGGGGATATCGAACCCCTTGTCGCGGCCGAATTTGTCAAAGATGCCGGGATTGTGGTTGCGCCGTGATCCCGCGTGGATCTGAAGGACAAGACCGTCTTCCATGCTCATCCGTGCCATCTCGGTCAGCATCTGACCGCGGAAGGCATCGGCGTCCTCGGGCGTGGCAGTGCCGCCCTTGACCCTGTGGAACAGGGCCGTAGCGTCGGCGGTGGACAGGTTTTCGGTCCGCGCCGTGGGGTGGCCATGATCCGAGGCCGTTGCGCCATATTCCTTGAAATAGGCGCGGCGGATGCGGTGTGCCTCAAGATACCCTGCCCAGGTCATCGTGTCGGTGCCGGTCAATGCGCCAAATGTGGCCAGATTGGCGGTGAAATCGGGGAATTCGGGGTCGACCACTGAATCCGGACGGTAGGTTGTGACAACCTTGCCACCGGTCCAGCCCGAGGTGCCGATCATCTTGTGCCACTTCAGATCGTCCAGCGCGCTTTCGGTCGTCGCGATCAGCTCGATGTTGAACGACTCGAACAGGGCGCGGGGGCGGAATTCGGGTTTTGCCAGACAGTCGCTGATGTGGTCATAGATAGCGTCGGCCGTTGCAGGCGTGAATTCCTGTTCAATCCCAAAGACTTCGGCAAAGGCATGATCGACCCACATCCGCGATGGGGTGCCGCGCAGCAGATAGTAATTTTCCGCAAACAGTTTCCAGATCTTGCGACCGTCCAGTTCGGTCGGGCCCCCATCGGCGCGCGGCACACCAAGGGATTCGAGCGGAACACCCTGCGAAAACAGCATCCGGAACACATAGTGGTCGGGCGTGACGAACAGCTGGGCGGGATCGGGGAAGGCTTCGTTTTCGGCGTACCAGCGCGGGTCTGTATGGCCATGCGGGCTGATGATCGGCAGGTCCTTGATCGATTGATGCAGCGCGCGCGCAAGACCGCGTGTGCTGTCGTCAATGGGAAACAATCTGTCGGGATGTAGTTTTGGCAACGAACTGCTCGCTTTTAGATCAGGTGGAGGTGGTTTAGGCTATCACCACCTAGTATTCTGGAATACTAATATGCTAGATTATCTGTATCGTCAATCTAAAGGAGCCCTGTCGTGACCGAAATAGCTGCTCTCGGGCCCCTCGAACCTTTGGCGCGGGCCTCTGTTACCGATCAGGTGTTCGACGCCCTGCACGGGCAGGTTCTGTCGCTTGCGCTGCCCCCGGGGACCAAGCTTTCTGAATCGGATGTGGCCAAGCAGTTGGGCGTGTCGCGCCAGCCGGTGCGCGATGCCTTTTACCGCCTGTCAAAGCTGGGATTCCTGCTGATCCAGCCGCAAAAGGCGACGACGGTCAGCAAGATTCAGATACAGGACGTGCGCAAGGCGCGGTTCATACGCACGGCCATCGAAGTCGAGGTCATGCGTCTGGCCGCGGCCAACTTTGGCCCCAAGGATTTCAACGCCCTGCAACCCATTCTTGACGCGCAGAAGGCCGCCGTGGCCAAGGGCGACCGGTCCGGGTTCCACCGTCTGGACGACCTGTTCCATCAGGTGCTTTGCGCGCGCACGGGGGTGGATTTCGTCTGGGATGTCATTCGTGAAAGCAAGGCGCATACTGACAGGGTGCGGTTTTTGTCGCTCGCCTCCGGCTCTCAGCAGGCCTATGCCGATCACATCGCCATTGTCGCCGCGCTGAAATCAGGCAGCACCGACGGGGCCGTTCAGGCCATGCGCGCCCATCTGGGCACGATCGAATGCATCATCGAACAGTTGAGAGAGACCAACCACAGCTGGTTTCAGGACGAGGAATAAGGATATGCGTCTGGTCTTTATCGGCGAATGCATGGTCGAAATCGCCCCCGACGGAGCCGCCTTTCGTAAGGGTTTTGCCGGGGATACCTTCAACATGGCGTGGTATGCGCGCCAGTTATGCCCGCAGGAATGGGGCGTCGATTTTGTCTCGGCCATCGGCGCAGACGCCATTTCGGATGAGCTGGCGGCGTTCATGGACACGGCAGGGGTTGGCACGGCGCATGTGCAACGGCACGCGGACCGGACCGTGGGGCTGTACATGATCAGCCTCAAGGACGGTGAGCGCAGCTTTTCCTATTGGCGCAGCCAGAGCGCGGCGCGACGGGTCGCCGATGATCCCACATTGCTGGATGCGGCCTTTGACGGGGCCGATGTGGTCTGTCTGTCGGGCATCACGATTGCCGTTCTCGAAGGTGCGGGGCGTGACAACCTTGCCGCTGCGCTGGAGCGATTCCGGGCGGGAGGTGGGCGTGTGGCCTTTGACCCCAATATCCGCCCCCGCCTGTGGGAAAGCGTGGACAGTATGCGCAGCGAAGTGATGCGTTTTGCGGCGCTCAGCGACATCGTGCTGGCGTCATTCGATGACGAGGCGACGTATTTCGGCGATGCGACACCGCTGGAGACGCTGCATCGCTATCAGGGTATCGGCGTGGCGCAGATCATCGTGAAGAACGGCCCCGATCCGGTACTGGGCACGCTGAACGGCGAGACCGTGACCTTTGAACCCGAACCCGTGCGCCGAGTCGTCGATTCGACCGCAGCCGGGGACAGTTTCAACGCAGGCTTTCTGGTAAGCGCGCTGTCGGGGGCAGGCATGAGCCAAAGCATCGCCGCCGGTGCCGCCCTGTCCCGAGAGGTCATTCAGCACGCCGGGGCCCTGTCCGATGAGGCAGTTGCGGCGCAAAAGCTGTTCAAGGCCTGACAATCCCCGGCTGCGGGGGCTGCGCGCGCCGGGCTGAAAATGGTCTGCACGCCAGCGCACAGAGTGGGCAGGCGTGTCGTCCATCCGTGGCTTGATTGCGGTTCGGGTCTGCCGTTCGCAGCCGTCGAAGGCCCCCGGAAACGTGCCTTCAGGGAAAGCCCGGCGGTGATCGGGCAGCTTAGCGGAACTGTCATGTAACCGTCGCCAATCTGTCATGTGCCACCCCTAGACAGCGCTCAAACGCATGCCCGGGGGCCCCTTGCTACAGATAGAACAACTCACACGTCAGTTTGGTGCTGCCACCGCCGTGAACCGGGTTTCGGTTCATGTGGCGCAGCCCATGATGATCGGGATCATTGGTGCCTCGGGGGCCGGGAAATCCACGCTCCTGCGCATGATCAACCGGCTCGAAACGCCGACGACCGGCCGCATTGTCTTTGAGGGCCGTGATGTCACCGCGCTCAAGGGGCGTCAGGTGCGTGGCTGGCAGGCTGACTGCGCGATGATCTTTCAGCAGTTCAACCTAGTTCCGCGGCTGGATGTCGTGTCGAACGTGCTGCACGGCACGCTTTACCGCACCGGCACCCTGCGCGCGCTGACCGCGATGTGGCCCGAGGCCGACATCCGCCGCGCGATCGAAATCCTGGCCCGGCTTGGCATTCACGAACAGGCGGCCAAACGGGCCGAGGCGCTGTCGGGCGGCCAGCAGCAGCGTGTCGCCATCGCCCGCGCCCTGATGCAGGACCCCAGGATCATTCTTGCGGATGAACCCATCGCCTCGCTTGATCCGATGAACGCCCAGGTGGTGATGGAGGCGCTGCGCGCGATCCATGACGAAGACGGCCGCACCGTGATCTGCAATCTGCACACGCTGGATACGGCGCGGCGGTACTGCGACCGGGTCATCGGCATGAAACAGGGCCGCGTCGTGTTCGACGGCACCCCCGAACAGCTGACCACCGGTGTCGCGCGCGACATCTACGGTGCCGGTTCGGATTTCTCGGAAGAGGCCACCTCGACCGAGATCCGCGAAATCCCCGTCAAAATACCGGCAGCCACCGCAGCGATCAACGCAGCCAAGGCCGCCATCTGATTTTTCAACGACCCCCGGCACCCCGCTAAGGGGCCGGTCAACACCCCGAGGGAGACACCCATGACCTTCAAGACACTGACACTGGCCACTCTGGCCACCACCGCCCTGACAACTGCCGCCTTTGCGCAGGACATCGAGGGATTCAATATCGGCGTTCTTGGTGGTGAAAACGCCCAGGACCGCATGAGCGCGAACCAGTGCCTGGCCGATTACGCCACCGAAGCGCTGGGCGTTCCGGTCAAGATCTTCACCCCCGCCGATTATAACGGCGTGATCCAGGGCCTGCTGGGCGGAACGCTCGACATGGCATGGCTGGGCGCATCTGGCTACGCCGCCGTCTACCTGCAGGACCCCGAGGCCGTGACCCCGGTTCTGGTCAAGACAAACCTTGACGGTGCTTTCTCGTACCACTCGATCGGTTTTGCCCGCGCCGACAGCGGCATCAAATCGCTTGCCGATCTCAAGGGCAAGAAGTTCGGCTTTGGTGATCCCAACTCGACCTCCGGCTACCTGATCCCCTCTGTCGAGATCCCCCAGCAGACCGGCGCGACCATGGAAAGCGGCGACTACTTTGGTGAGGTCGTGTTCACCGGCGGTCACGAACAGACCATCGTTGCGGTTTCCAATGGCGACGTCGACGGCGGCGTGACCTGGGCCGATGGCCTGGGTAACTGGGAAGACGGTTATAACTCGGGCGCGCTGCGCAAGGCATCCGATGCCGGCATCGTGGACATGAACGATCTGGTCGAAATCTGGCGCTCCAAGCCGATCCCCGAAGGTCCCGTCGTGCTGCGCAAGGCACTGCCCGAGGATGTTCAGGCCAAGATGACCGATCTGGTCGCCAACCTGATCAAGACCGACCCCGAGTGTGCCTATGGCGTCGCCCAAGGCGAAACCGCCGGTTTCACCCCGGTGACCCACGAAGCGTATGAGACGATCATCGCCGTGCGCAAAGCCGAAATCGGCAGCTAAGAAAAAGACTGGGCGCAGGGGGCCAACACCTTCTGCGCCCGAGTTTCATCATGACAGATCTCACAGCATCCTCCGCCCCGCAGCCCTCCGGCGTGACCACGTCCTATCTGGCCGAAGTGCGCCTGCGCCGCCTGTATAGCGGGGCGGGGGTGCTGATTTTCGTTCTGCTGCTCGTCGCTGGTTTCCTAACCGCGAATGACCGCAACGCCGGCGGTTTCCTGAACGGCCTGCCCAATATATTCGACTTTCCCGCCGACGTGATTTCCGAGGCTTGGGAAAAGGCCTATGACCTGCCCGCCTTGCTGTGGAAATACCTGCCTTCGCTGATCGAGACGGTGAACATCGCCGGGGCTGCCACGCTGATTGGCGCCTTGATCGGCGGGTTGCTGTCGCTGCTGGTCACCCGCGGGCTCGCCCCGTCGCGCTGGGCCATCATCCCGATCCGCCGTCTGCTCGATATCTTTCGTGCGGTGCCCGAAATCGTCATCGCACTGATCCTGATTTTCATCCTTGGCGGCGGCCCGGTGCCCGCGATGATCGCCATCGCCGTGCATACCACCGGCGCGCTGGGCAAGCTGTTTTCCGAAGTCGCCGAGAACGCGCCGCACGGTCCGCTTGAAGGGCTGCGATCGGTCGGGGCGGGCTGGACGCAGCGGATGCTGTTCGGCGTCGTGCCGCAGGTCGCGCCCAACTGGCTCAGCTACGCGCTGCTGCGGTTTGAAATCAACATTCGCGCCTCTGCCATCCTTGGCTTTGTCGGGGCAGGGGGCTTGGGCTACGACCTGCGCAACGCGATGTCCTGGGGTCCGGGTAAATTTGATGAGGCGGCGGCGATCTTCATCCTGCTCTTCGTCACCATCGTGACCGTCGATCAGCTTGGCGGGTCCTTGCGCAACCGACTGACCAAAGGGGCCAGAGTATGAGCGATATTACCGCCACATATTTTGACACGTCGCGGGGCATGTCGCGGATGCGGCTCTGGATATTCGGCTTGCCCCTGCTGGTGCTGGTCTATCTGGTCTACATCTTCTTTGCCTTCGACGGCCCCCGCGTCTTTGCCGAGGCGAACGGCGACAACGGCAAGATTCTGATGGCCGACATGGTCAGCTACAAGGTGCACGTGACCCGCGACAACGGTT
Source organism: Puniceibacterium sediminis (assembly GCF_900188035.1). GTDB lineage: Bacteria > Pseudomonadota > Alphaproteobacteria > Rhodobacterales > Rhodobacteraceae > Puniceibacterium > Puniceibacterium sediminis. The sequence goes on from NZ_FZNN01000001.1 coordinate 534,042, forward strand.
CGGGCGCGGTCGAAATCGCGGTCGAGGGCGAGCGCAAGGGCCGCTATCCCGAGGGCAGCAGCCCGGACTGGGTGGAAACGGGCGCCGAGACTGTCGTCGATCTGGGCAGCGGCTATCTGGTCACCCTGTCGGGCACCAGCGACATGCGCTTTGACATCCCGAACTATGGCACGGTCATCGCCTCGGCCTCGCGTTCCGGCGGGGTTGAGGCGACATTCCCCGACGGTCCGATTCCCGACTGGATCAACGCCGCACGCAACCGCGTTGCCATCACCACACCCGAGGGGCGCGTGAACATCACCCGTTCGCGGACCGAAGTGTTGCGCTATTTCCCGGGGTGGGAGCTGTTCTTCTTCACCCTCGACAGCAGGTATTACGGCATGGGTCCGGGCGCGCTGGCCGCGGCGGCATTCGGGGGCGAAGCTGGTGCGATCTGGTCGGACGTCTGGAACAATCAGGTCTGGCGTCACAAAGAGGTCATATGGGCGCTGTTCGAAACCGTTCTGATGGCGTTCCTTGGCACCGCAGGGGCCGCGCTGATCGCACTGCCAACGGCGTTTCTTGCGGCGCGCAACTTTGCACCTCTGGGGATCTTCCGGCAGGTAACGCGGCGGATCTATGACTTTTTGCGCGGCGTCGACGGGTTGATCTGGACGGTCGTCTTGTCCCGCGCCTATGGACCCGGCCCCCTCACCGGGGCGCTGGCGATCATGCTGACCGACACCGGCACCTTTGGAAAACTGTTCTCCGAAGCGCTGGAAAACGTCGATGCGAAACAGATCGAAGGCGTCCGTTCCACCGGCGCGGGGGGGCTGGCCCGGGCGCGTTTCGGCGTCTTTCCCCAGCTGGTCCCGGTGCTGCTCAGCCAGATCCTGTACTATCTGGAATCCAACACACGTTCCGCCACGGTGATCGGCGCGATCACCGGCGGTGGGATCGGCCTGCTTTTGACACAGGCGATCATCACCCAGAAAGACTGGGAAGAGGTCACCTATTACATCGTTCTTATTGTGCTGATGGTCTTTGCCATGGATTCCCTGTCAGGCTGGCTGCGGCGCAAGCTCATCAAAGGGAGCTGACAGCTGTCACCCAGATTAAAGCCCGACGCCCCGTTCGTGCATCCCGATTGCGAGATCACAGAGGATTGCACCTTTGGTGCCTATGTCGAAATCGGTCGGGGCAGCCGTGTGGCGCATTCGCATTTCGGCGACTATTCCTATTGTGACCGGCTGGCCGATATCGCCAACGCGCGGATCGGCAAATTCGCCAATATCGCGGCCATGGCCCGGGTCGGCGCGACGGATCATCCGATGGAAAAGGCGTCACTGCATCACTTTCACTATCGTTCCAACGATTATTGGAATGATATAGAGCCCGACCACGACTGGTTTGCGCATCGCCAGTCCCGGGTGGCCCATCTGGGTCACGACACCTGGATCGGTGCCATGGCGATGGTCAAACCCGAGGTGACGATTGGTCATGGTGCTGTGGTCGCGGCCGGCGCTGTGGTCACAAAAGATGTGCCACCCTATTGGATTGTCGCCGGGGTGCCTGCAAAACCTGTCCGGCGCCGGCTGGCCGAAGCGACGGCTGAACGGCTGATGGCGCTGGAATGGTGGGACTGGGATCATGCGACCCTGCGCGCCCGGCTGAGCGATTTCCGCAAGCTGTCGGCCGAAGATTTCCTGGACCGATACGAGTAAGATAACCGCTGGCGCGTCCCTTGCGGGCATCTGTCTGACATTTCCATGATTGTCAGACAGATCGTGCCACGCCCTGAATTCCCCACAACCGTTCGAACGCCATCCCGCAAGCGGGTATGGCGCGGCGTGCCCACCCCCTGAATTCCGGCACTGTCACGGAAGTTTCACTTTCAACATTCCGTCAAGTTGTATAGTTATCTATTAACGGAAACATAGCCAACCGAGGCATCATGACCCGAGCCGAATGGATGGGCCTGCTGGCCCGATCAACACCCGAAGCCCTTGCCGCCCAAGTGGCCGCGCTGGGCGAAATGCAGACCCACAGCTGGCTGCGCGCACCCGAGGCCGGATCGGTCATGGTGCAGGGCCGTACCGGGGGCGTTGGCGCGCCCTTCAATCTGGGCGAGGTGACGGCGACCCGCTGCGCCCTGCGTCTGGCCGATGGCAGCGAAGGACACGCCTTTGTGCAGGGCCGCAGTCGTGAACACGCCACCCAGGCCGCGCTGATCGATGCGCTGATGCAGGGCGACCGGTCTGATGAGGTGCGCGCAAAGGTGCTCGACCCGCTGGCCGCTGAAGAAGCCGCGCGGCGCGACACGATAGCCCGCAAGGCCGAAGCGACGCGGGTGAACTTTGAAACGCTTGTCAGGGGAGAGGACGCATGAGCGCACTGGCCGCAGGCTTTGCAAATCCGCCCGAAGAGTCCGCCCGCGCCTTTCGCGCGGCGATGCAGGCAATGGCATGTCCCGGAACGATCCAGAACATTGCCGGTCCCCAAGTGCCGGGGCTGTCCGCTGCTGCGGCGCTGCTCCTGCTGACCCTGACGGACAGCACCACGCCGGTCCTGCTGACCGGCAATTCCGCCGAGGCGCGGAATTGGCTGACCTTTCACACCGGCGCCCCCGAACCGGCGAATGCGGCTGAAGCCAGCTTTGCCGTCGGCACCTGGGGCGATCTGGGTCCGCTCAAGGCGTATCCAGTGGGAACGCCCGACTATCCCGACCGCTCTGCCACCCTGATCGTCGAAATGTCTGACATTTCCGCAGACGGGCCGTGCCTGACCGGACCGGGCATTGAGACGGAGGTGCGTATGTCGCTGCCGGATGCCGATGCCCTGCGCCTGAATGCAGCGCTCTATCCGCTGGGGGTGGACCTGTTTCTGACCTCGGGGACCCGGCTCGCGGCCTTGCCCAGATCAACCCGTATTGCAGAGGACACCTGATGTACGTTGCAGCCAAAGGCGGGGAAGAGGCGATTGCCGCCGCACACACATGGCTGGCCGAGGCGCGGCGCGGCGACCGGTCGCTGCCCGCCCTGACCACCCAGCAGATTGCCGAACAGCTTGCCCTCGCCGTGGCGCGGGTGATGTCCGAAGGCTCGCTCTATGACACTGACCTTGCTGCCCTTGCGGTGAAACAAGCGCGCGGTGACCTGATCGAGGCGATCTTTCTGATCCGCGCCTACCGCACCACCTTGCCGCGCCTTGGGTCTTCCAGACCGATCGATACCGGCGCGATGATCTGCGAACGCCGCGTGTCCGCCACCTTCAAGGATATTCCCGGCGGGCAGGTGCTGGGACCGACCTTTGACTATACCCACCGGCTGGTGGACTTTGCCCTCGCCGCCGGGGACGAAGCTGCCGCCGCAAAGATCGCCGACACTGCGCCGCAGACCCGCGCCCGCGTGTCCGACCATCTGGGCCGCGAAGGTTTGCTGCGCGATGAACCCCGCAGCGACGACACGCCACCGGACCTGACCCGCACACCGCTGGAGCTGCCAGCCGACCGGCCGCTGCGTTTGCAGGCGCTGGCCCGGGCGGACGAAGGGTTTCTGCTGGGGCTCGCCTATTCCACCCAGCGTGGCTATGGCCGCACCCATGCCTTTGTCGGTGAGTTGCGTATTGGAACGGTCCAGGTCGCGGTGGATATCCCCGAACTGGGCTTTTCCATCGACTTTGCCGAGATCGTCGTGACCGAATGCGAAACCGTGAACCAGTTCACCGGATCGCGCAAAGAACCGCCGCAGTTTACCCGGGGCTATGGCCTTGTCATGGCTCGGAATGAGCGCAAATCGATCTCGATGAGCCTTGTCGATCGCGCCCTGCAATGGCGCGAGTTGGGAGAGGACAATGTCGGAGCCCCGGCGCAGGATGCGGAATTCGTGCTGCTGCACAGCGACAACATTCAGGCGACAGGGTTTCTCGAACATATCAAGCTGCCGCATTACGTCGATTTTCAGGCCGAACTTCAGCTGATCCGACGTCTGCGCCGCGAAGCATTGGCCGAGCAGGAGGCTGCGGAATGAGCGGACGTAGCCTGATATTTCTGACCCATGCGCAGGTCGAAATTGACCCTGACACGCCGGTCACGGATTGGAGGCTGAGCGATCAGGGCCGCCGTCGCCATAGCCGTTTTGCCGACGACCCAACGCTTGCAGGGGTCACTGCGATCTATTCCAGCCGGGAACGCAAGGCGGTCGATGCTGCTGCCATTCACGGCAAGGTCAGTGGTCATATTCCTCGGCGGGTCTGTGCGCTGCATGAAAACGACCGCAGTAGCACAGGATATCTGCCGCCTGACGTCTTCGAGGCAACCGCAGATGCCTTTTTTGCTGAGCCGGACAAAAGCGTGGATGGCTGGGAACGGGCGCGTGATGCACAGATCCGCGTTGTCACCGCCATTCGCACGCTGATCGATCTGGATGAGACATCAGGCGATCTGCTGGTGGTTGCTCATGGTGCAGTGGGCGCGCTTTTGCGTTGCCATCTTCTGGGCCGTGCCATCAGCCGCGACGAAGATCAGCCGCCGGTAGGGGGCGGGTGCCATTTCACAGCCGATGCCGCAGGACTTGCGGCGCCAACCCCGTGGAGCGTCATATGAGCGACTATAACTTTGCCTATCTCGACGAGCCGACCAAAAAGATGATCCGTCGCGCGATCCTCAAAGGGCTTGCCGTGCCGGGATATCAGGTGCCCTTTGCCAGCCGCGAGATGCCGATGCCTTATGGCTGGGGCACCGGTGGCGTGCAGGTGACAGCCGCGTGCCTGACCCCCGAGGATACTCTGAAGGTGATCGATCAGGGCGCGGATGACACCACCAACGCCGTGTCGATCCGGTCGTTCTTTGCCAAGGTTGCGGGCGTGGCGACGACCACCCGCACTGGTGAGGCGAGCGTGATCCAGACCCGCCACCGCATCCCGGAAACGCCGCTGCGTTCCGATCAGATCCTTGTCTATCAGGTGCCGATCCCCGAACCCCTGAGGTTTCTTGAGCCGCGCGAGACAGAGACGCGGCGGATGCATGCGCTAGAGGAATATGGCCTGATGCACATCAAGCTTTACGAGGATATCGCGCGGCACGGGGCGATTGCGACAGCTTATGCCTATCCTGCGCTGGTCAACGGGCGGCATGTGTTTGACCCGTCCCCAATCCCACGCTTCGACAACCCAAGGCTGGAAAGCCCGGCGATCCAGCTTTTCGGGGCGGGCCGCGAACAGCGGATATATGCCCTGCCACCATTCACGCGGGTACAAAGCCTTGATTTCGACGACCATCCGTTTGAGGCATCAAAGGCCGATGGCGCCTGCGCGCTGTGTGGGGCGACACATACCTATCTGGACGAGATCGTGGCCGATGATCAGGGCACGCGCCGGTTCCAGTGTTCGGATACCGATTATTGCATGGAGCGGCGGGCATGAGCATACTGGAACGATCCATTTCGGCAGAAGCTCCGCTGCTGTCGGTCAACGGCCTCACCCGGTTCTACGGCTCGCGGGTCGGATGCCAGAATGTGGCGTTTGATCTCTATCCCGGTGAGGTGATGGGGATCGTCGGAGAGTCAGGTTCAGGCAAATCCACCCTGCTGTCCTGTCTCGCCGGGCATCTTGAAACCGATGCGGGGCAGGTGGTCTATAACGGTCAGGATGTGCTGACGCTGCCGGAACCGGCGCGCCGCCGCCTGATGCGGACCGACTGGGCCTTTGTGCATCAGCACGCCCGCGACGGTTTGCGCATGAACGTCAGCGCCGGCGGCAACGTGGGCGAACGGCTGATGGCCGGCGGCGCGCGGCATTACGGCAATATCCGCAAGACGGCCGAGGACTGGCTGGAAAGGGTCGAGATTGACCCGGGCCGCATCGATGACCGCCCCAGCGCCTTTTCCGGCGGGATGCAGCAGCGGCTCCAGATCGCGCGCGGGCTGGTCACGGGGCCGAAACTGGTGCTGATGGACGAACCGACCGGCGGCTTGGATGTCAGCGTTCAGGCACGCCTGCTGGACCTTTTGCGCGGCCTTGTGCGGCGGATGGGGCTGTCGGTGGTGATCGTGACCCATGACATTGGCGTCGTGCGGCTGCTGGCGGACCGGCTGATGGTGATGCGCCACGGGCAGGTGGTCGAACACGGGCTGACGGACCGGGTGCTGGACGATCCGCAACATGCCTATACGCAGCTTCTGGTGAATTCGGTGCTGCCGACATGACCCGCCGTGTTGTCCCCAGCGCACCCCGCATCTGCTGCTTATCAGGAGGTACCGCATGATCCGCGTCGAAAATCTGAACAAGGATTTCATCCTGCACGCCCAGGGCGGCACAAAGATCCCGGTGCTGCGGGGCGCGATGCTGACCGTCAAGGCTGGCGAATGCGTCGCGCTGACCGGGTCGTCCGGATCCGGCAAATCCACGCTGCTGCGGCTGCTTCAGGGTAATTATGCCCCGGCGGGCGGCGTGATCAATGTGGCGGGGCTGGACCTTGCCACCGCCACCCCGCGCGAGGTGTCCGCCCTGCGGCGCGCCACGCTTGGCTATGTATCGCAGTTCCTGCGTGTGGTGCCCCGTGTGCCCGCGCTGGACGTGGTGGCCGAGCCGCTGCTGAACCTTGGCGTGGACGAAGCAGAAGCACGCGAACGGGCGGCCACGCTTCTGGCGCGGCTCAACCTGCCAGAACGGCTCTGGGGTCTGTCGCCGACCACGTTTTCCGGCGGCGAACAGCAGCGGGTGAACATCGCGCGCGGCTTTGTGCATCCCTATCCGGTGCTGTTGCTGGATGAACCGACTGCTTCGCTTGACCCGGTCAACCGCGCCGTGGTGTTGCAGCTGATCCGCGACGCCAAGGCGCGTGGCGCGGCACTTGTCGGCATCTTTCACGACGCCCCCGCACGGGCCGAGATTGCGGATCGCGAAGTCGATGTGACCATCTTTGCCCCACAGGCAGAACCGGCATGACCGGCCGCCTGATCGCCGTCGTGGGCCCGTCTGGTGTGGGCAAGGACACGCTGATCCGTGCCTTGGTCGCGGCCCGCCCCGAGATATCCGAAGTGCGCCGGTCCATCACCCGGCCTACGGATGCGCATGAGGCCTGCCTGTCGCTGTCCCGGGCTGAATTCGCGCGCCAGCGCGACGCCGGTGGTTTCGCCCTGTCGTGGGAGGCGCACGGCCTGTACTACGGCGTGCCTGCCGATGTACTGACGCGGGTGCAGGCCGGGCAGGACGTGATCGCAAACCTGTCGCGCGCGCTGTTGCCCGCCGCCATGCTGACCTTTCCGCGCGTGTCGATCCTGTCGCTGACCGCCGCGCCCGAAGTGCTGGCCGAACGGCTGGGCGCGCGGGGCCGCGAGGCGGCGGCAGAGATAGCCCGACGCCTTGCGCGCGGCGCCCCGCCGATGCCTGAGGGCGCAGAGGTGATCACCATCGACAACGGCGGCCCGCTTGAGGCATCTGTGGCCACTGCACTGGCTGCATTGACTCGACAGGCGTCGCTTTGACCAATTTGAATCCGCCCGGAACCCTGCCTATGCAGCGCGTAGGCAGGCCAGACGCCCGCACACTGAAAGAATACAGCGCATGACCGACCAGATGATCCTCTCCAACGCCCGCATCGTGCTTGACGACGAAATCGTGACCGGTTCGTTGCTGCTCCGCGACGGGCTGATCGCGGCAATCGACACCGGCGCACAGGTGTCTGCGGGCGCGGTGGACTGTGGCGGCGACCTTGTCACGCCCGGGCTGATCGAGCTGCACACCGACAACCTTGAACGCCACCTCAGCCCGCGCCCCGGCGTCGACTGGCCGCACGAGGCGGCAATCCTTGCCCATGACGGTGAATTGGCGGCCTGCGGTATCACCACCGTTTTCGATGCCCTGCGGGTCGGATCCATCGCATCGCCCACGGGGATGGGATACAAACCCTACGCCCGCGCGCTGGCATCGGAAATCCACGCCCTGCGCGAGGCCGGTCACCTGCGGATCAGCCACCATCTGCACCTGCGCGCCGAGATGTGTTCGCAGACCCTGACGGACGAGCTGGACGCCTTTGGCCCCGAGGACCGTGTCGGACTGCTGAGCCTGATGGATCACACGCCGGGGCAGCGGCAGTTCGTCGATGTGGACAAGTTCCGCCAGTATATTCAGGGCAAATACGGCCTCCCGGATGAAACCTTTGCCGCCTATGTAGCCGAGCTGAAAGACCTGCAGGCGACCCTTGGCCCGCGCCACGAAGCCGCCGCCGTTGCCGCCGCGGCCCGTTTCGGCGCGGCCCTCGCCAGCCACGATGACACCAGCGCCGCACAGGTTGCACAAAGCGCCGCCCATGGCGTCGCGATTGCCGAATTCCCGACGACAGCCGAGGCCGCCCGGGCCTGCCGCGCTGCCGGAATCGCGGTGATGATGGGCGCACCCAATATCATTCGCGGCGGGTCGCATTCGGGCAATGTGGCGGCGGCGTCCCTTGCACAGGACGGGCTGCTGGATGTGCTGAGCTCGGACTACGTGCCGGCGGCGCTGCTGACGGCGGCGCTGCAACTGGCGCGGCTGACCGGCGATCTGCCGCGCGCGCTGGCCACCGTGACCAGCGCCCCGGCGCGGGCCGTGGGCCTGACGGACCGGGGCCGCATCGCCACCGGGTTGCGCGCCGATCTGGTGCGCCTGCGCCGCGTGGGCGAAACTGCGCGCCCGGTGTCGGTCTGGTCGGCAGGGCAGCGGGTGGCCTGAGGGCCGCCCCGGCAGGTCCTGTCTGACCAATGCGCAGGGCTTTCTGCCGACAGGGCGGTCTCAGCGCGTGAGGTTCAGCGCCTCTAGCCCGTGGAAATGATAGGTCTGCGCATAGCGGGGCGGCGCGGCAAGGCGCAGACCGGGCAGGCGGTCGAACAGGATCGGCAGGGCGATCTGAAGCTCAAGCCGTGCCAGCGGCGCGCCGACGCAGAAGTGCAGCCCGCCGCCAAAGCTGGTATGCGCCGCCGGACCCCGCGTCGGATCAAACCGGTCGGCCTGTGGCCAGACAGCGGCGTCGCGATTGGCCGATGCCAGCAGCAGCGCCACAGTATCGCCGCGCTGAAAGGTATGGCCGAAAAGCTCGATCTCGGCGTAGGCGATGCGCGTGAAGATATGCAGCGGCGGATCATAGCGCAGGATTTCTTCGCTGATCGCGGGGGCCGTTTCGTCGGTCGGGGTCACGCCATGGGCCAGCAGGCTGGCGACGCCATTGCCAAGGGTATGCACCGTCGCCTCGTGCCCGGCATTCAGCAGCAGCACGCAGGTTGCGATCAGCTCATCGTTCGACAGCTTCTCGCCTGCTTCTTCGGCGGCGATTAGCTGGGTCAGCAGGTCGTCGCGCGGCTCGCTGCGGCGGGCGTCGATATAGCCGCGCAGGAACTCGGCAAAATCGGCAGCGGCGCGGGCGGCAGCGTCCTCGATTCCACGGGTGCGCCCGGCCTGATACATCGCCACCATGGCATTGGACCATTTCAGCAGCTGGTCGGCATGGGCATCCGGCACACCCAGCAGCCGCGCGATGATGATCACCGGCAGTTTCTGTGCGAAATGGGGCAGCAGGTCGAAATCACCGGCGGGCAATTCATCGATCAACTGATGGCAGAGCGCGGTGATTTCCGGCCCCAGACCGGCGATCCGGCGCGAGGTGAAGGCGCGCAGCACCAGCCCGCGCAGACGGGTGTGGCGGGGCGGTTCCAACTCCAGCATCGAATTGTCTTCGATCTTGTAGAACGGAGCAAGGTGTTCGGGCACCGGCGGGGCCAGATCGGCAGGGATCTCGCGGCCAAAGCGGCGGTCGCGCAGGATGGCGCTGACCGCCCGGTGGCTGACAGCGCAGGCCCGGTCGTAGTCATTCCACCAGACCAGATCGCCCGTCGCGCGCATGGCAGAGTAGAGCGGATAAGGATCCTGATTGAAATCGGGGTCGGTCGGGTTTTGATCAAAATGCTGCATGATCCGGGGCATGCCGTTTGGCGCTGGCCTTTGCAAGCGGGCTTTTGCTAAGCAGGGACATGCGTTTGTGGCTTTCCTCGCGTTCCGCGCTGATCGGGCTGTATCTTGCCGCCGTCGTGGTGTTGTCGGCGGGGGTCTGGGTCTATGGCTATGTGCAGGCGCTGGATCAGGTCGCCGCGCGCGGGCGGTCCGATCTTGAACTGGCGGCTGACCGGCTTGTCACGCAACTTCAGCGCTACCGTGAATTTGCCGTGCTTATGGCGCGTCATCCGATGCTCGAGGCGCTGCACACCGGCGGCGACCGCGCGCTGGCGGACGCGATGCTGCTCGGGGCGGCGGACATGACCGGCACGATGACCGCGCTATATGCCGATCCGCAGGGGCATGTTCTGGCGTCATCAAACCCGGCGGTTCCGCAGGATCTGGCCGAGTCGCCGGAGTTCCGACGGGGGCTTGAGGGCGCGCTAGGCGTGGCACTGGGCCTGCATGACGGGCAGCGGACAATTTCCTTTGCCGCGCCGAATTTCGGCCCCGATGGCAAGGTCTGCGGCGTTCTGGTGGCGGTGGTCGATGTGGCCGCACTTGAGATGGACTGGCGCGGGACGCTGCCGCCTGTCTATTTCACCGATGCGGGGGGGCGTGTGTTCATCACCAACCGATCAGAGCTTCTGTTCTGGAAACGTGCGGGGCAGGGCGCAATGATGGCCCCCGACGGTGCGCGCTATGGTGTGACACCGCAGTACCTTGCGGGAAACGAAATCTGGCAGCAGGGCTGGAGCCCCTATGTCCCCGAACGCGCGCTGTACCTGACCACGCCCTTGCCGGTGATCGGGATGGAGGGCGTGGCGCTGGTCGATGTGGCCCCGGCCCGCCGACTTGCGATACTGCAGGCAGAGGTGGTGGCCGCCGTCTGTCTGTTCATGGGGGCCTTGCTGTTCTTTGCGACCGAGCGGCGCCGGACCCTGTCGCTGGCCAATGCAGTGCTTGAGGCGCGTGTATCGGCGCGGACACGGGCGCTTTCGGAGACCAACGAGGCGTTGCGCCGCGAGGTGCTGGAACGCGAAGAGGCCGAAGAGGCCCTGCGTCGTGCACAGGCCGATCTGGTGCAGGCGGGCAAGCTGAGCGCGCTGGGACAGATGTCGGCCGGCATCAGTCACGAACTGAACCAGCCGCTGATGGCGATCCGGTCCTACGCCGAAAACGGGGTGGCGTTTCTGCAACGCGAGCGCCCCGAGAAAGCCGGTGAGGCGCTGGGGCGGATTTCGGACATGGCACAGCGCATGGCGCGGATCATTCGCAACCTGCGTGCCTTTGCCCGTCAGGAAAGCGCGCCGGTGACGCGGCTGGATCTGGGCGCAGTGCTGCAAACGGCAGTCGAGCTGACAGAGACGCGCCGCGAGCAGGCGGGGGTCGAACTGGTCTGGAAACGCCCTGCCGCACCGATCTGGGTCCGGGGCGGAGAGGTCCGGCTGGGGCAGATTTTTGTCAACCTCATCACCAATGCGGCGGATGCGATGGAGGGTGCGATGCAGCGGCGGCTGGAGATCGAGGTTGTTGCGGGGGCGCCGGTGCTGGTCACCTTTCGCGACACCGGTCCGGGGATCGCAGAGCCGGAGCGGATTTTCGACCCGTTCTACACCACCAAGGCGGTGGGCGGCGGCGAGGGCATGGGGCTGGGCCTGTCGATCAGCTATGGTCTGGTGCAAAGCTTTGGCGGCACGATCAGCGGTACAAATGCGCCGGACGGCGGAGCGGTGTTCACCGTGGAACTTGAGGTTTGGGACGAGGAGGCCGTGGCATGACGAGTGACGCTCGGGCCAGGGCCCGTCGCCCCACCCGCCATCCCGCAGGGGATGTGGCATGATCCGGCGGGTGCTTCTTGTGGATGACGATGCGGCGGTGCGCGATGCCCTGTGCCAGACGCTGGAACTGGCGGGGATGGAGGCGATCCCGGCGGGGTCCTTCATCGAGGCCAAGGACCACATCCTGCCATCCTTCGCCGGGGTGGTGGTATCCGATCTGCGGATGCCGGGGCGGGACGGGTTTCACCTGCTGGATTATGCCCGCGCGGCGGACCCTGACCTGCCGGTGATCCTGCTGACCGGAGAGGGCGATATCCCCATGGCGGTGCGCGCGATGGCGGCGGGGGCCTTTGATTTTCTGGAAAAGCCCTGTGCGCCGGGGGACCTGACCGCGGTCATCGAACGGGCGCTGCGCACCCGGGCGCTGGTGCTTGAGAACCGCCGCCTGAAAGTACAGCTTGAGACCGGAGATGCGGCGGCGCGGCTGGTGTTCGGCAATTCGGCCTTGGCCGATGCGCTGCGGGTGACCGTGCGGGCCGCCGCCAAGGCCGGGACCGAGGTACTGATCACAGGGGCACCGGGCACCGGGATTTCCAAGATCGCAGAGGTGGTGCACCTCTGTTCGCCCCGTGCCGAGGCACCCTTTGAGAAGCGCGCCTCGGCCGGGCTGGGGCGCGACACCCTGTCCGAGGTCTGGCAGGCCTGCGGCCCCGGCACGTTGTTCCTGGACGACATCGCCGCCCTGCCGATGGACACGCAGCTGGCGCTGGTTGACGCATTGGAACGTTCCATGGATGGCGGTGGCGCGCGACTGATCGCGGGAAGCACGCAGGATCTGGAGCGGCTGGTCGAAGCCGGGACACTGAGCGCCGAACTCTATTACCGCCTGCAGGTCATGGCCGTGCGCATCCCGTCGCTGTCGGAGCGGCCCGAGGATATCCCGGTGCTGTTTCGCCATTACGTCGCGCAGGCCAGCGAACAGGCCGGTCTGCGCCCGCCCGAGATCACCCCCGAGGTGGTTGGCGAATTGATGGCACAGGATTGGCCCGGAAATGCCCGCGCGCTGATGTCCGTGGCCATGCGTTTTGCCCTGGGCCTGCACGAGAGTGAGCGGCCCGATGCCGGGCTGGGGCTGGTCCAGCAGCTGGCACAGGTGGAACGGTCCCTGCTGATCGAGGCGCTGCGCCGCGCGGACGGGCAGGCCAGTGCAGCCGCCGAAGCGCTGCGTCTGCCGCGCAAGACATTTTACGACAAACTGTCGAAACACGGGCTGAAGCCGGAAACATTCAGATAGCCGCGCAGTGAGTCGGAAGTGTGCGGAAATCCGCACCGGACTGGCCAGAGGCTGTGTGGATTTCCGCACAACCCGTTCCAAAGGCGCGGTTTTCCATCCGGAAATGTTCCCGTAGATCCCTGAAATTAAATGAAAGTTTAAATGAGACGCGCCGTTCGTTCATAGTCCCTTGATGCATTGCCCGGCACACGATCTTCTACCCACATCCGGGCGTCTTGGGAGGGGCGTCCGGGCTCCACATATTCAATTCGTTCCGGGAGGACACCGATGAAGAGATTTCTCATGACGGCCGCCGCCGTGATGGCGCTTGGCGCCACCGCACAGACCGCTGCCGCATCCTGTGAAGATGGCGAAATGGTCATCAAATTCAGCCACGTCACCAACACCGACAAGCACCCCAAGGGCATCGCTGCCAGCCTGCTCCAGCAGCGCATCAATGACGAGATGAACGGCAAGGCCTGCATGGAGGTGTTCCCGAACTCCACGCTTTATACCGACGAGCAGGTGATTGAAGCCATGCTGCGCGGCGACGTGCAACTGGCCGCGCCGTCGCTGTCACTGTTCGAATCCATCACCAAATCCTACCGCCTGTTCGACCTGCCGTTCATGTTCAAGAACATCAACGCGGTCGATGCCTTCCAAGCGTCGGAAACCGGTCAGGCGATGCTCGACGCGATGCAGCGCCGCGGCCTGCAGGGTCTGGGTTTCTGGCACAACGGCATGAAGCAGTTCAGCGCCAACAAGCCGCTGCTCGAGCCCTCGGATGCGCAGGGCCTCAAGTTCCGCGTGCAGCCGTCTGACGTGCTGGTCGCACAGATGAACGCGCTGGGTGCCTCGCCGCAGCCGATGGCATTCGCCGAAGTCTATGGCGCGCTGCAGACCGGCGTTGTCGATGGACAAGAGAACACATGGTCCAACATCTATGGCCAGAAGTTCTTTGAAGTTCAGGACGGCGTCACCGAAACCAACCACGGCATCATCGACTATCTCGTCGTGGCCTCGGTGGACTGGCTGGACAGCATGGATGCGGAAACCCGCGACCAGTTCCTGACCATCCTGCACGAAGTCACCACAGAGCGGAACGCCGAGGTCGGCAAGGTTGACCTTGAGGCGCGTCAGGCGATCCTTGATGCCGGCGGTGTCATCCGCGAGCTGACAGCCGAGCAGCGTCAGGACTGGGTCGACGTGATGAAGCCGGTCTGGACACAGTTCGAAGAAGAAGTCGGCGCCGAGAACATCGCCGCGGCACAGGAAATCAACGCAGCCAACTGATGCGCTGATGATCAAAGGGCGGTCCGAAATCTTCGGTCCGCCCGTTTTCTGCCGGGGGGAGGAACACCATGAGCGGTAAATATACGCCCAAAGGGCCGGTCGGCCGGGTTGTACACGGGCTTGAGGAAACGGCCATCGCCGTCATTCTGGGTCTGATGACGATGCTGACCTTCGTCAACGTGATCATGCGCTACGCCTTCAACAGCTCGATCATCTGGAGCCTTGAGGTCGTGCTGGTGCTGTTCACCTGGCTGGTGCTGTTCGGGGTGTCCTATGCCTTCAAGGTGACGGCGCATCTGGGTGTCGATGCGATCACCAACATGCTGCCCCGGGGGCCGCGCAAGGTCGTCGCACTGCTTGCCGGTGCCATCTGCGTCTTTTACGCGCTGCTGCTGTGCAAGGGCGCCTGGGACCAATGGGCCCCGTTCGCCGATCTGCCGCCAACCACCGGCCACTGGTTCCCGACCGGTCTGGATACCGCAGCACGCGGACGCTCATTCTTTGAAACCGACCAGATCCCAATGCCCGACTGGCTGCGCTTTCTGGAAGACTGGATCAACTACGGCGAACACTATTCCAAGCTGCCCCGCGTGGTGCCCTACACCATTCTGCCGGTCGCCGCCGCGCTGATCCTGTTCCGCATCTGCCAGGCCGTCCGGCGTGTCTGGAACGACGAAAGCGAAAGCCTGATCGTCAGCCACGAAGCCGAAGACGCCATCGAGGACGTCGCAGCCATGAACCGCGGAGACTGAGCCTATGGAAGTCGTCCTTCTCTTTGTCCTGATCGTCGGGCTTCTGCTGATCGGCGTGCCTATCGCCGTGGCGCTTGGCTTCAGCTCGATCTTCTTTCAGCTGGCCTTTTCGGAAACCTCGCTGGCCTCGGTTGCGCAGTCGCTCTACCTTGCCATGGCCGGGCATTACACGCTGCTCGCCATTCCCTTCTTCGTGCTGGCCTCCAGCTTCATGTCCACCGGCGGCGTGGCCAAGCGGATCATCCGGTTCGCCATCGCCTGTGTCGGGCACCTTCAGGGTGGTCTGGCCATCGCGGGCGTTCTGGCCTGCATGATGTTCGCGGCGCTGTCCGGGTCGTCTCCGGCCACGGTGGTAGCCATCGGTTCCATCGTCATCGCGGCGATGCGTCAGGTCGGCTACACCAAGGATTTCGCCGCCGGGGTGATCTGCAACGCCGGTACGCTCGGTATCCTCATTCCGCCCTCCATCGTGATGGTGGTCTATGCCTCGGCCACCGATGTGTCGGTCGGGCGGATGTTCCTGGCGGGGGTCTTTCCGGGCCTTCTGGCCGGTGTCATGCTGATGGTGACGATCTATGTCATCGCCCGGATCAAGAACATGCCCAAGGGCGAATGGCTGGGCTGGGGCGAAGTCTCTGCCTCGTTCCGCGATGCGGTCTGGGGTCTGCTGCTGATCGTGATCATCATGGGCGGCATCTATGGCCACCCGTGGATCCGTTTCGACGAAGGCCTTAGCCTGATCTACTGGCGGGGCGGGGCCTTCACCCCGACCGAAGCCGCCGCCGTGGCCGCCGTTTACGCCTTCTTCGTGGCCAGCTTCATCTACCGCGACATGGGCCCGCTGGCCGCGACAGAAGAGGGCGGGCTTCCCCTGCCGCTCTATCGCAAGCCTCTGGCGATCTTCACGGCGTTCTTTCACAAGGACACGCAGGCGACCCTGTTCGAGGGCGGCAAACTGACCATCACGCTGATGTTCATCATCGCCAACGCGCTGCTGCTCAAGCACGTCCTTACCGACGAACAGATCCCGCAGCACATCGCCACCGCGATGCTCAGCGCAGGGTTCGGGGCGGTGATGTTCCTGGTGATCGTGAACGTGATCCTGCTGATCGGCGGCCAGTTCATGGAACCCTCGGGCCTGATCGTGATCGTCGCACCGCTGGTGTTCCCGATTGCGATTCAGCTGGGGATCGACCCGATCCATCTGGGCATCATCATGGTGGTGAACATGGAAATCGGGATGATCACGCCGCCGGTCGGTCTGAACCTCTTCGTCACCTCCGGTGTGGCGGGCATGTCGATGATGCGGGTCGTAAAGGCGGCACTGCCGTTCCTTGCGGTGCTCTTCGTCTTCCTGATCATGATCACCTACATCCCGATCATCTCGACCTTCCTGCCCAACAGCATCATGGGTCCAGAGATCATCACGAACTGACTGTTTTTGAGTTCCGAGTTCTGAGTTTACCGAGGTTAGTAACGAGTATGGGTGCCCGCGTTCTGCGCGGGCACCTGTTTTACGTTCAGCAGGCCAGCGCCGCATTCCAGGCTTCAGGCATTCGCAACCTTCAAATATTCAAGCTGCATGTCAGCAAAACGTGACAGGTTCTGTTGTTGCGTCAAAGCCGCATATGGCTTGGCCTGCGCAAAACTCTTGACCAAAGGCCAATAAATGCTGAAAAAGCAGGCGGAGGCAGCCTGTTTTTGGGCTGATGCAAAGGGAAGTTTAAGATGTATTTGAAACGCGCACTGACGTTGAACGTCATGGCATTGATATTCGCTTTGGGTTTTTTGAACGACCGGGCAGAGGCCGCAACCATCGCGGCCAACGACTGGTGGCTTCAGACAGATTCGCTGGGTGGCCTGCGCCAAAGCACAGTGAATGACCAAATGTTCTATGCTGTGTCCCAGTCCAACGTCTGGAACCCCGGGGATACTTATGTGGCTCCGACCGGGTATCGTTTGGCTACCACAGCCGAAGGATTGGCTGCCGTAGGCGGTTCCGGCCTGCCTGAATTTACCTATTACTATCAGGGCGGCTGGAGTGGGTACCTCTGGGAAGGTTTGGCAAGATACTATTTCAGGTTCTCTGACAGCAATGTGACCCTTAAAGCCAAACATGCCGGCAATCATGATAGCGCCCCTTTGTTTACCACCGGCGACGTCAACAACTTCGCCGGAATGGTCTTGATCGCAGAAGCCGCCACAGTTCCAGTACCCGCCGCCTTGCCACTGCTCATGCTGGCGCTTGGCGGTCTGGGCTTTGCCGCCCGTCGGCGCAAGGCCGCCTGACACATCAGCCAAGTGATGCACGGATAAGGATATCAAGCGGGCGGCTCTGGCCGCCCCTTTTGATTCTTGGCACCGACATAAAAAAACGACGCCCGGGGTATGGGCGTCGTTCACTGTTGGCGTTTTCGCAGACGGTTCAACCCGCCCGCTATGCGCAGATCAGGCCTGTGCGGTGGGCGCGGCGTTCAGCGCCGAAACGATGGGCATGAAATCCGCCGCCTTCAGGCTTGCCCCACCGACCAAAGCGCCATCCACATCCGCGACGGCAAAGATCTCGGCGGCATTCGATGCCTTCACGCTGCCGCCATACAGAAGGCGCATCGCCCCGGCGACCTCATCGCCAAAGCGGCTGGCCAGCTCGGTCCGCAGGAAACGGTGTACTTCGGTGATCTGCTGGGTGCTCGGCACCTTGCCGGTGCCAATGGCCCAGATCGGTTCGTATGCGATGACCAGATTGGCCCCGGTGCTGCCCTCGGGCACGGACCCTTTCAGCTGCGCCGCCAGCACATCCAGCGTACTGCCGTCTTCGCGCTGTTCCAGGCTTTCACCGATGCACAGGATCACCTTGAGCCCGGCGGCCCAGGCGGCCTCGGTCTTGGCCAATACATCGGCGTCAGTTTCGCCATGGTCCTGACGGCGCTCGGAATGGCCGGTGATCACATAGGTCGCGCCCGCATCCGCCAGCATCGGTGCCGAAATATCACCAGTATGCGCGCCGCCCTCGGCCACGTGGCAATCCTGCGCCCCGATAGCGATCCCGGTCTTGAGACCGGCACCGGCGTAGATCAGCGTAGCGGGGGGGCAGATAAGCACTTCGACCGTGCCCTTGGACATCCCCTGCATCGCTGCCAGTTCCGCCAGCGACACCTGCGTGCCGTTCATCTTCCAGTTACCTGCCGCCATTTTACGTCGCATACGTGATCCTTTTCAGTTGTTTCAAATTTGTGTTCCCGTGTACCGCGCCGGGATGCCGAATTGATTAACCATATTCGCGCGCCTTCAAACCGAAAAGATCAGGATGTCTCCGGTTCCAATACGTTCTCTGCGGGATAGCAGGGGGGCGGCGTAGCTTTGGCCCAAAAGACGGCGCCGCTCAGGCCTTGCCGTCTGCCTGCTCGGCCTCAAGCTCGGACATGTCCTTGAACTTGATCGATTCACCGCAGCCGCAGGCGTCGGCCACATTCGGATTGTTGAACCGGAACCCGGATTCCAGCAGCGATGTGGCATAGTCGATTTCGGTGCCGAACAGGAACATCTGCGCCATCGGCGCGATCATCACGCGGGCACCATTCTGTTCCACGACCTCGTCATGGGGGTCGGCGGTATCGACGTATTCCATGGTGTATTCCATGCCCGCGCAGCCGCCCTTTTTCACACCGATCCGCAGACCGGCGCGGTTGTCGCGCGTCATCAGCCGGGTGATCTGGGTGATCGCCGCCGGAGTCATTGTGATAGGGGATTTTCCGGGAATACCGAACATACGCGTAACTCCTGTGTTGCCTGTAATCTAAGGCGATCAGCCCGCGGAAACAAGGGGCCGGGCCGGGCTGCCCCCGACCGTGGCCCCGGCGGGCACATCCCGTGTCACCACGCTGCCCGCGCCGATGATCGCATCGACGCCAATGGTCACACCGGGCAGGACGATGGCACCGCCGCCGATCCAGACATTGCGCCCGATGGTGATGGGGCGGCCGAACTCCAGCCCCGCATCCCGGGTCGCGCCGTCGCGCGGATGATCCGCCGTCAGGATCTGGACATAGGGGCCGATCGCGGTCTTGTCCCCGATGGTGATCGGGCAGACATCCAGCAGCACGCAGCCGTAATTCAGGAACACGTCTCGCCCAAGGCGGATGTTATAGCCGTAATCCACATAGACCGGCGCGCGCACGGCCACCGCCTCGGCACAGCCGAACAATTGCGCCAAAAGATCAGCACGCTCTGTATCGCCCAGGATCGTCTGGTTGTAGGCCCGCATCAGGCCCTGCGCCCGCACCCGGTCCGCAACCAGCTCAGCGTCGCCGGGCCGGTAAAGCTCTCCGGCAATCATCTTGTGCTTTTCGCTGGGCATCGGCGTCAGGGCCTCTTGTCGGAACGGATCCTACATGAACCCCAGTTCAAGCCGCGCTTCGTCCGACATCATGTCCATGCCCCAGGGCGGATCGAACACCATGTCCACATCCACCTGCTTGACGCCTGCCAGCGGCTCGATCGCCTCGGCCACCCAGCCGGGCATTTCACCGGCCACGGGACATCCGGGCGCGGTCAGCGTCATGGTGACGTTCACCGCGTTTTCGGCGGAAATGTCGATCGTGTAGATCAGGCCAAGATCATAGATGTTGACCGGAATTTCCGGGTCATAAACGCTCCGACAGGCCTCGACCACCTGAGTGTAAAGCGGGTGATCGGTGCTCGACGGCGGGATCAGCGGCGTGCCTTCAAGCTGTGGGGCTGCGTCAGTCATGGACGGTCCTTCCAAGTCTTACCTGAGTGAACATATAGGAAATGCCCCGTGTCGCGTAAAGGGCTGCAATTGTCGCGCGAAACTCTTTGGACAGGCGTCGGCGCCAGAACCCGACGACCCGGCCACCGGCGCAGATTGCCCCTGCATCTGCCGAAAAAATATCCCCCTGAGCACGAGAGGCAGCGCCTTTCGTTTGCCCGTCGGGCAACCCGCCACCAAGGCCCGCCGCAAAGCAACTCATCCCAACAGCTTGCGTTTGCGCACCGGGGCAGGGCGCACGCGTTCTTCGATATGGTCATAGAGCATCCCGGCGATATTCTTCTTGGATGCCTCTTCGATACCCTCGAACCCCGGGCTGGAATTCACTTCCAGCACCTTGGGACCAGTCTCGGAGCGCAGCAGATCCACCCCAGCAAGGTTGAGCTTGAACGCCCGTGCCGCGCGGATCGCGATATCGCGTTCTTCGCGGGTGATGCGCACCACCTTGGCCGTGCCGCCCTGATGCAGGTTGGAACGGAAATCACCATCCGCCCCGGTCCGCTTCATCGCCGCCACCACCTTGCCGCCAACCACGAGGCAGCGCACATCCTCGCCCGCGGCCTCCTTGACGAAATCCTGCACCAGGAAATTCGCCCGCAACCCGCGAAAGGCGTCGATCACCGACTGCGCGGCCTTTTTGGTTTCGGCCAGCACCACGCCCTTGCCCTGGGTCGATTCCAGCAGCTTCACGATCATCGGCGCAGTGCCCACCAGCCGCATCAGCGAATCCGTATCCTTGGGCGACGAGGCAAACGCCGTGTTCGGCATCCCGATCCGGTGCTGCGCCATCAACTGATGCGCGTGCAGCTTGTCGCGGCTTGCCGTGATGCCTTCGGATCCGTTCACGCAGAACGTTCCAATCGTCTCAAACTGCCGGATCACCGCCGTACCATAGGAGGTGACCGTCGCCCCGATCCGCGGGATCACCGCATCATAGCGCGGCAGCCGCTTGCCGTCGTAATGCACCTCGGGCGCCATGGCGTTGATTGCCATGTAGCAGCGCGTGGTGTCGATCACCTCGACCGTATGGCCACGCTCTTCGCCCTCATCCACCAGACGTCGGGTCGAGTAATTGTCCTCCCGGCTCAGCACCGCCACCCGCAGCGCCCGTTTCGGCGCGGAGCGGCGCACCTCAAGCGAGGAATAGACATCATAGCTCAGCTCGGGCTGGCAGAACCGGTCGGTGGCGACGATGGTGATATGATCCTTCAGCGCCTCACGTCCCAGCAGCATCCGGGAATTCATCCGGTCGCGGTTGGTCAGCGTGATCTCGATCGGCCAGTCATCGCCCCCCACACGCAGGGTCGATCCGATGACATAGCGGCTCTCGCTCTCGCCGTTGGACGAAACGACGTTGCGCCGATCAACGATGGGGGCGGAACAGGCAATGACCAGATCCTCGCGCCCCGGAATCGGATGGATGGTGAACCGCACACGCGGCGCATTGGCCGACCCGAAGGTTTCAATGTCAAAGGCATGCAACGCCGAGGTGCGCGCCCCGGTATCTACCTTCGCACGCAGCGCGGGCAGGCCAAGGTCCGGCAACGCCACCCATTCCTCCCATCCGAAACGGATAAGATCTGGGGTTGTCAGAATGTCGTCGGTCATGATCGCGCCTTATGGTCCAGCAGGGGTCCTCAGCCCTAGCAAGCAGGGCAGGGGGCCGCAAGCCGTGCCTAACCGGCAAGAATGACCTTTGTGTTACAATCAGCCGCCAAGGGTTTTGCGCAGCCGGGGTTTGCCCCACGGCCTTCGGTCTACTGCGCAGGCCGATCAATGCCGTGCGCGCAGCAAATGGCTCGTCGGTCATCGGCAGGCAACCGGAAATCCGGCGTATAGCCCTGGCATCCCTGCGCCCGGCACAATGTATAGCCCGGCGATCAGGGGCGGAGATTCGGCGGGATCGTCAGGCGCAAAATACCTGTCCTCACGGCGAAGGGGATATCTGATCTCAGCGGCGCTTTTGTCACCCGCCCTGTAACGAACCTTATCACATCAAACCGTGACACAGGCCTGAAACAAAATCGTTTTCTTGGATGTAAGCGGGGTAGTCTGGTGGGTGATGAGAGGCTCGAACTCCCGACATCTTCGGTGTAAACGAAGCGCTCTACCAACTGAGCTAATCACCCGACTGGGCGGCTTTTAGTGCGCTCTTGCGCAGAGATCAAGAGACCTTCGGGCGATTATTGGTCAGAATTTTCACTGCCACTGTCCATCCAGCGGCGCGGACCGGGGCCCTGCCGGGCCAGCGTGTCGCCGGGGTTATAGAGAGGGCAGCTTTCCAGCGACAGACAGCCACAGCCCATGCAATGGTCAAGTTGGCCGCGCAGCCTTTCCAGCAGCGCCATCCGCCGGTCGATCTCTTCCCGCCACAGGGCAGAGGCGTCGGCCCAGTCAGCCTTGCCAACCGCCGCCCCCTTGGGTACGCGGCTCAGCACCTCGCGCACCTCGGCCAGAGGGATACCCAATGTCTGGGCCACACGGATGACCGACACGCGGCGCAACTCTCTGCGGTCATAGCGGCGGTGATTTGCGGCCGTGCGCCAGCTGCTGATCAGCCCTTCGGATTCGTAGTAATGCAGGGTCGACACGGCCACACCTGCACGTTTCGCCATCTCGCCGACGCTCAGATCGCTGGGGACGGCTTTTCTGCCAGATTTGGACATGGGGCTTGACCTCAAGTTCACTTGAGGCCCGAGGGTAGTCAAACAATCCGATTCCACAAGGAGAGTTTCATGTCCGTCGCAGACCTTGATCCACTGTTTCCCCGTCGTAGCCGCCCCGGCTTGTTGCATCGCCTGTCAGGTTGGGCGCGTCGGCGCCGCAACCGTCGCCGGCTGGAATTGTTGCGCCAGGATCCGCATCTGGCGGCGGACATCGGCCTGCTGCAAAGACCGCTACGTTCTGCGGCGCCATCGACGGCGCCGCACTGGTGCTTCAATTTGCCCGCAGCTGAAGCACCGTGGCCACAGCAGCAAGGATATCCAGGCGTTGAACAGGCTTCATCAGCCGGATGTCCTCTGGCCTCAACCCATTGCCATGCACCATGGCTTCGGTGGCATATCCCGACATGAAGACGACCGGTAAATCCGACCGTATCTGCCTGAGCGCCTTTGCCAGATGGGTTCCCTGCAATTTGCCCGGCATGACGATATCTGTCAGCAACAGATCGAATGTCGGATCTGCGTTGAAGACCGCAAAGGCCTTGTCCCCCGAGGAGGTCGCCGTCACCACATAGCCCGCACGTTCAAGAATGGTCACCAGGGTCTTGCGAACGGCATCTTCATCTTCGGCGACCAGCACCCTTTGCCCGCGACCTGCAATCTCGCCTTCCGCGAATGTCGGACTGACGGATTCTTCCTTGCTGCCCTCCGCCGCAGGGAAAAACAGCTTGAACGTCGTGCCTTCACCGACTTCGGTATAGACTTGGACCGTTCCACCGGATTGCTTCATAAACCCTAGGATCATCGACAGCCCAAGCCCGGAGCCCGACCCCGGGGGTTTGGTCGTGAAAAACGGCTCGAAGATCGAGGCGCGATCGTCTTGCGCGATACCCTCTCCGGTGTCGCTGACGGCAAGCATGACATAGCGGCCCGGTGCCAGTGCCTCCTGGCGAGAGTCGACATAGCCTTGGTCGATGCGAAGATTGGCCGTCTCGATCGTCAGGTTGCCTTGCCCCGCCATGGCGTCGCGTGCGTTCAGGATAAGGTTCAGCAGCGCACTTTCCAATGAGCTGCGGTCGACTGCGACGGGCCACAATTCGGGAACAAGAGATGTTCTTATCGAAATGCTTTCCGGCAGGGTGCGCCCCATCCAGGTCTTGGCGTCGCGCAACACATTATTGAGATCAAGAACCTCTGGCGTCAGCCGCGCCTTGCGCGCAAAGGACAACAAGTTCTTTGTCAGATCGGCCCCACGCAGCGCGGCGGTGATCGCCGCATTCCTCAGCACGTTCTGCGTCGCGGGATCGTTTTCATCGGCCAGCAATTCCAGATTGCCCAGGATCACCGCCAGCAGGTTGTTGAAGTCATGCGCGACCCCGCCAGTCAGCAGCCCGATGCTTTCGCTTTTCTGCGCACGATAGGAAATCTCGCGCTCTTTCTCGACCTGCGCCATCACGTCGACTTCATGGGTCACATCCAGAACGATGGACTCGATCAGCACGCAGCAGTCTTTGATGGTCGAGGCCCCGTGATAGTCCAGCCATCGGATCGTGCCGTCACGCGCCGTGATCCGATAGCGGTGCGAAACAGGCGTGCGGCTATCAATCCCGTTTGCGACCAGTGCATTGAAAAGATCAATGTCCGAAGGGTCGTGTGCCCGCATGAGCGCGTCGGAGTCCGCATAGATTTCCGCGTCCGTATAGCCCCAGATGTCCTGACATTTCGGGCTGATGTATAACAACTTCGGATTTTTCCGGTCGGTCATATCAGACTGGAACATGACCCCCGGCAGATTCTCCGCGATCACTGCCAGACGATTAATCGTTTCCAATTGCCTTTGCTCGGCCTCGCGGATGTCTGTCAGGTCTGATTGTACGCCGAACACCCGGGTCGGCTTGCCGTCAGTGCCGCCTTCGCCAACCCAATACGCCCGGGCATAGCGCAGCGTTCCGTCCGGCCTGACCACCCGGAAATCAACCCGGTCCCGCTCGCGCTCACCAGTATCAGATTTTTGAAATTCCGCTTGCAGACGGGGCAGGTCGTCGGGATGGATCAGCGTAGCCCAGGTAGACATCGGCACAAGTCCCGGTTCTCGATCCAGCCCATAAGCTGCCATCATGCCGGCGTCAAAATAAACGTCGGTATCGTCCACATTGCGCTCAAACATTCCCATGCCGGAATGCTGCAATGAAAGATCCAGCCGCCTCGAAAGCTCAGCTGACCGCGCAGCCTCGGATGCGAATTTGGCCGCATAGATCAGGATTTGCCAGGTGATCAGGATGGATGTCGCGCCAACCGCGATGAACACCAGGGCAGACATTGCCGCAATCCTGTATCCATTGCCGGTTGGGATCGTTGGCCCGACAATCACTATCGGCACCAGGAACAGCGCAGCAAACCCGCACAGCAGGTACCCTATGGCAAAGCGGGGTATGACCGGCCAGTCAGTGGGGGGGCGCAAATACCCAATGATTAGCCCGACCGTGGGAATGGCCAGACCCATGAACACTCCCACAATCGGGACCGGGCCGCTGTTGAACGAAACCATGAACGCAGCACAGGCACCGGCGATCAATGCGCCAATCGGCCCGCCAAGGTATCCGGCAAAGATGAGCGGCCCCGCGTTGGCATCAATTGGCACTTTCCGCGGCTCAAGCAGGTATGAATCCAAGCTGAGCGCAATCACCAGGATACCGAAAACCACTCCCATCAACGTTTGTTGCAGTCGCTTCCGGCCCCTCAGATGTCCGGAAACAAAGATCGCGTAACAAAAAACTCCCGCAAGAAGAAGTGCCGTCAAACTTTGAAAAATTGATATGAACATCGAATCTCCTGAGGGTCGCAACACACTGTCTTCGAAAGAACGTATTGCGAATTACGAATGATCCCTATTCGCCAACAATTTCCACGATACCGGGATTGTCAGATATATCCACATTGGACTTTCGGTGCTCACGATGTGGTCACTCAACCCATTCGCGGCCCAGACCCATTGAGTCAGATCAAGATCAAGATGTTTTTTTCGCAATGGCGGCAACAGCCAGCACGACCTTTACTCATCTGTCCTATCGGGTGGCGACGCCGCGCCACTTCGTCAGCCGCTCGAACTGATCTCGATCCGGTTTACGTCCTCTGACATGTGGGATGGCGCTTTTCGCGCGTCTGTCTGCCGGTCGGAAATCAGTTTCAGCGCTTGGCAGGGTGGCAAACCTTCACCCGTCCCGGGTTTTCAGGCCATACCGCCAGCCATACGAAAACCATACGCTTTCCATACGCAAGCCATACGCCTTGTGCCGCCCCTTTTGGCGGCGTAAAGCAGGCCCCCATGAGCACCTCATTCACCCTCAATGCCACTGATGGCATGGCCCGCACCGGCGTCATATCGACCCCCCGGGGCGACATCCGCACGCCTGCCTTCATGCCCGTCGGCACCGCCGCCACGGTCAAGGCGATGATGCCCGAAAGCGTCCGTGCAACCGGCGCCGACATCCTGCTCGGCAACACCTATCACCTGATGCTGCGGCCCACCGCCGAACGGATCAACCGTTTGGGGGGATTGCATAAATTCATGAACTGGGCCCGACCGATCCTCACGGATTCCGGTGGCTTTCAGGTCATGTCGCTGGCCGCCCTGCGCAAGCTGACCGAAAATGGCGTGACCTTCAAAAGCCATATCGATGGCTCGAAACACGAGATCACGCCGGAACGCTCGATGGAGATCCAGCGCCTGCTTGGGTCCGATATCGTCATGGCCTTTGATGAATGCACGCCTTATCCGTGTACCGAGGCGCAAGCCCTTGAAAGCATGCGGCTTTCCATGCGTTGGGCACAGCGATCCCGCGATGCCTTTGGCGATCGTCCGGGCCATATGCTGTTCGGAATCCAGCAGGGCAGCGTCTTTCCCGACCAGCGCGAGGAAAGCGCCGAGGCGCTGAAAAAGATCGGTTTCGATGGCTACGCCGTCGGCGGTTTGGCGGTGGGAGAGGGGCAGGAAATGATGCTTCAAACCCTTGATTTCGCGACAGATATGCTCCCCTCGGACAAACCGCGCTACCTCATGGGCGTCGGCAAGCCCGACGATATCGTCGGCGCGGTAAAGCGCGGCATCGACATGATGGACTGCGTTCTGCCCTCCCGTTCGGGTCGCACCGCGCAGGCCTGGACCCGTCGCGGCCAGCTCAACATGAAGAACGCCCGCCACCAGGACGACCCGCGCCCGCTGGACGAACACTGCACCTGCCCAACCTGCCGCAACTATTCCCGCGCCTATCTGCACCATGTTTTCCGGGCGCAGGAAATGATCTCGGGCATGCTGCTGACATGGCACAACCTGCATTACTATCAAGAGCTTATGCAGGGCATGCGCGACGCCATCGCAGCAGGTGACTTTGCCGGATTCGAGGCGCAATTCCACGCCCAACGCGCCGAAGGCGATATCGAACCGTTGTAACCCTGCGCTTCACGCAGAGGCCGCCTGCACGACACTTATCCGCAGCAAGAGGGGGCTGTCACACAGGCACTGTGCGCCGGTGAACAGATTTCCATGGACCCGGCTGCTTACGTCGGGCGTTGCGTTGTGAAAGCAACCACATGTTGGCGCTATCTAAAGGATAAGTTCAAATGACCGAACACGCTCTCTTCACCCCCTTCACCGCAGGCAAGATCGCCCTCAAGAACCGCATCGTCATGGCGCCCCTCACGCGCAGCCGCGCGCGTCCCGAGGATGACACGCCCTATGATATCCACGTCGCATATTACACCCAGCGCGCCAGTGCCGGGCTGATCATCACCGAGGCGAGCCAGATTACCCCTGAGGGCAAGGGCTATGCTTGGACGCCCGGTATCTATTCCGACGCTCAGGTTGATGCCTGGAAGCGCGTAACCGACTCTGTCCATGCTGCGGGCGGCAAGATCGTCATGCAGCTTTGGCACGTGGGTCGTGTGTCGCACACCTCGCTGCAAGAGGGTGGCAAAAAACCTGTCGCACCCTCGGCCATTGCCGCCGGTGTGCAGACCTTTGACGGTACACAGTCTCTGGATACATCCGAACCGCGCGCACTGGAACTGTCTGAAATCCCACGCATTGTGGCCGAATATCGCCACGCCGCCGAGAACGCAAAGAAGGCCGGTTTCGACGGCGTCGAACTGCATGCCGCCAACGGCTACCTTCTTGATCAGTTCATGAA
Source organism: Puniceibacterium sediminis (assembly GCF_900188035.1). Classification (GTDB taxonomy): domain Bacteria; phylum Pseudomonadota; class Alphaproteobacteria; order Rhodobacterales; family Rhodobacteraceae; genus Puniceibacterium; species Puniceibacterium sediminis. Next base: position 561,721 of record NZ_FZNN01000001.1, read on the forward strand.
AGACGGCACGAACAAGCGGGACGACAGCTATGGCGGCTCGCTGGAAAACCGTACTCGACTCACCTTTGAAGTGCTGGATGCGATTTTCCAGGTCTGGGGGCCGGGCCGCGTCGGCATCCGCCTCAGCCCGTTTTCCGGCGCCAATGGCGCAACGGACAGCGATCCATCCAAGCTGGCCGAATTTGTCGTGAGCAAGCTGGCGAATTACGACCTCGCCTATCTGCACATGATCGAAGGCCAGACCGGTGGCCCGCGCGAATGGCCGAACGAAACCAACATGGATGACCTCAAATCCACCTTCGGCGGCGTCTGGATGGGTAATAACGGTTACGACCGCGAACTTGCGATCAAGGCCGTCGATGAGGGACACGCTGATCTGGTCGCCTTTGGCGTGCCCTTTATCGCCAACCCGGATCTTGCCCATCGGCTTGAGATTGACGCACCACTCAATGCGCCGGACCGATCGACGTTTTACGGCGGCGGGGCAAAGGGTTACACCGACTACCCCTTTCTGACCGAGGAAGAGATCAAGAAGGCGAGCTGACCCGCCAACCAACCGCGCCGGGCAAACACCCGGCGCGCGTTGATTGCCTGAAATTCAGCGGTTTTCCCCTGATACGTCACCACAAACCTACCCCGCGCCATCTGCATTGCACCCTCAGGGACGCTGCCGCTGCCATGCTGGCGTGTTCGCGTCATGGACCCTTGAGATATTGGCCCTCAAGCTGAATAGCCGCCCCCTGAACGCACATTTTCGACGCCAGACAAGACGGGAACCCAAGCAGCCCTTGCCCTTGCCCGACGCCGGGGGCATGCTGGCCCGACGGATCGCGAGGTTTCGCGCATCTGAAGCGCTTGAAAATCGGGTGAACGACCCCATCTTGAGTGTCAATGACCGGAGTTGGCCGGAGCTGCCGCAAAGCGGGGCCGGTGCCATCTTGCCAAGAATAAGGATTGAGCATGAAAAAGCCTCTCAATACGTCTTACCCAGTGCTGCCGCTGCGCGACATCGTCGTGTTCCCGAACATGATCGTGCCGCTCTTTGTGGGCCGCGAAAAGTCTGTGCGTGCGCTGGAAGAAGTGATGGCGGACGATAAGCAGATCCTGCTGTCTTCCCAGATCGACCCTGCGGTGGATGATCCCACCAGCGAGGGTATCTACAAGGCCGGCGTGCTGGCCAATGTTCTGCAGCTGCTGAAACTGCCCGATGGCACCGTCAAGGTGCTGGTCGAAGGTCAGGCGCGCGTGCGGATCACCGAATACCTCGAAAACGAGGAATTTTTCGAAGCGAAGGCCGAATACCTCACCGAAATGCCGGGCGATGCCACGGCGATCGAGGCGCTTGTGCGCACGGTCGGTGACGAATTCGAACGCTATGCCAAGATCAAGAAGAACATCCCCGAAGAGGCGCTGAGCACCGTTTCGGAAGCCACCGAACCTGCCAAACTTGCCGACCTCGTGTCCGGGCATCTGGGCATCGAAGTGGGACAAAAGCAGGAGCTTCTGGAAACGCTGGCAATCTCGGATCGGCTTGAGAAGGTCTATGGCCTGATGCAGGGCGAAATGTCAGTGCTGCAGGTCGAGAAAAAGATCAAGACTCGCGTCAAATCCCAGATGGAGCGCACCCAGCGCGACTATTACCTGAATGAGCAGATGAAGGCCATTCAGAAGGAGCTGGGCGACGGTGAAGACGGCCAGAACGAGGTGGCCGAGCTTGAGAAGAAGGTTTCAGAAACCAAGCTCTCGAAAGAAGCCCGTGAAAAGGCCGATGCCGAGATCAAGAAGCTCAAGAACATGTCGCCGATGTCAGCCGAGGCGACCGTCGTGCGCAACTACCTTGACTGGATGCTGTCCATCCCGTGGGGCGTGAAGTCGCGCGTGAAAAAAGATCTGGGTCTTGCCCAGAAGGTGCTGGATGACGATCACTATTCGCTCGACAAGGTAAAAGAGCGGATCATCGAATACCTTGCGGTCCAGCAGCGCTCCAAGAAACTCAAAGGCCCGATCATGTGCCTCGTCGGCCCTCCGGGTGTCGGTAAGACATCGCTGGGCAAATCTGTCGCCAAGGCGACGGGTCGCGAATTCATCCGTATCTCGCTTGGCGGTGTGCGTGATGAATCCGAAATCCGTGGTCACCGCCGGACTTATATCGGCTCCATGCCGGGCAAGATCATTCAGGCGCTGAAAAAGGCGAAAACAACTAACCCATTGATTTTGCTAGATGAAATCGACAAAATGGGTCAGGATTTCCGGGGCGACCCGGCGTCGGCAATGCTTGAGGTTCTCGATCCGGAACAGAACGCAACCTTCTCGGACCATTACCTTGAGGTCGAATACGACCTCAGCAACGTGATGTTCCTGACCACGGCGAACACTTACAACATGCCGGGGCCGCTCTTGGACCGGATGGAGATCATTCCGCTGTCGGGCTACACCGAGGATGAAAAGACCGAGATCGCCAAACGCCACCTGATCGCCAAGCAGATCAAGAACCATGGCCTCAAGAAAGGCGAATTCGAAGTCACTGACGAAGCGCTGACCGACATCGTGCGGTACTACACCCGCGAGGCCGGCGTGCGGAACCTTGAACGTGAACTGGCCAAGCTGGCGCGTAAAGCCGTGACCAAGATCGTCCGTGGTACTGAAAAGACCGTTGTCGTGACTGGGGAAAACCTCGCCGACTTCCTGGGGGTGCGCAAGTATCGCTATGGTCTGGCCGAAGACGAACACCAGATCGGTGTTGTGACCGGGCTGGCCTATACCTCGGTTGGTGGTGATCTGCTCCAGATCGAGGCGCTGCGCCTGCCGGGCAAGGGCCGGATGAAGACAACCGGTAAACTCGGCGATGTGATGAAGGAATCCATCGACGCGGCCTCGTCCTATGTCCGCTCCATCAGCCCGCAGCTCGGCGTGAAACCGACGAAGTTCGAAAAGTGGGATATGCACGTCCACGTCCCGGACGGCGCCACACCCAAGGACGGGCCTTCGGCCGGTCTGGCGATGGTCACGTCGATCGTATCCGTTCTCACCGGTATCCCGGTGCGCAAGGATATCGCCATGACTGGCGAGGTCAGCCTGCGTGGCAATGCTATGCCTATCGGCGGACTGAAGGAAAAGCTGCTGGCGGCGCTGCGCGGTGGGGTCAAGACCGTTCTTATCCCGAAAGAGAACGAAAAGGACCTGGCCGAGCTGCCTGACAATGTGAAAAACGGGCTGGAAATCATCCCGGTCGAACATGTGTCCGAAGTGCTGAAGCTTGCGCTGATCCGCGAACCCGTGCCGATTGACTGGGACGAGGACGCCGAAGAAGCCGCCGCTCAGGCGCTTGCCAAAGGTGATTCCGCAAACGCCGCCGCCGTCGCGCACTGAGGAAGATAAAGAGCCAACGAAACGATGCCGCCCGGTTCCCTCCGGGCGGCATTTTCGACTCTGGGGCAGGGCGCCTCACCCCATTTCGTCATTTCCGGAACATCATGCTTTGCGGCTGGATCGATTTTCCGACCTGCGCGGACCCTCGGGATACTCACCCCCTTGCGCAGCCGACAGAGGGGCGTTAGTAGGCTCTCCACCGGGTGATTAGCTCAGTGGTAGAGCGCTTCGTTCACATCGAAGATGTCAGGGGTTCAAATCCCTTATCACCCACCATTTCCACAACGCCCGTTCACTGACCGTTTCGGAAAACGGGCTCCATAGCCCTGCCCCGAGTTTATTCCTTGAGCGCTCTCTGCCGCACTGTGCTGCGACCGACGAAGTTCAGCGCAAACCGATCTTTGCTACGTCACGACGGATCTTGGCGCTCAACCGCCAAGTTGCGCGGAGGCAGGGCCTTCGCTGCCTTAACAAAAGATAGATATTGGATGCTCGATAGCGGGCATGTCTGGCATCACCCGATGAGACAGATTCGGGTGTTTTGAACTCTTCGCGTGGGAACAAAGTGTCTCTGAATATAGTTGTGCAGTAAGCTGGTAAGCGGCGAGGGCGTCACATCACTGTGTAACGCGGGCCGACTATGTCAGTAGTAAAGGGTTACCAGTGAAAGAAAGCGGACGAACGACGCGGATCGCGGTTATCGGCTTCGGGCCACGCGGTCTCGGAGCGCTTGAAGCGCTTGCTGAACTGTTGCCTCGATATGATCACTCCGTTTCGGTTGATGTCTTCGATCCGTACCCCAAGCCCGGCGCAGGCCCAAATTTCGACCCGCGCGAAAGCCGGTTGTGCCTGTTGAATATCCCAAACCGTGATATCGCCATTAGCCCGCCGTCGTTTTCCCGTTGCGGCCGCTTTGCCGAATGGATGGGCTCTGAACCAGACCCCGACGCCTTCCCGACCAGACCCGACCTTGGCCGCTATCTCGAAGCGCGGTTAAGTGACCTGCTAGAAATCGGTATGCCGAACACGAATATCATTCCCGAAAAGGTCACGCGCATTGAACACAGCGCCGAGGGATGGCGTCTGGAGGTCGCTGGGCAGTTGAGCATGCCTTATGACGAAATCCTGCTGACACTTGGCCAGCCAAAGGTGGCGCCCGACGATCAACTGGCCGCATGGCAGGACCACGCCGCGCGCTCGGCGGGGCAGGTCGCGCAGGCGTATCCGGCAAACCGACTGATCCAGGAGGCCGCAGACTGGAGCGGCAAGGTGGTTGCAATTCGCGGGCTGGGCCTGTCGGCATTCGATGTGTTGCGTGCCCTCACAACCGCTCAGGGTGGCCATTTCCACGATGGCGGTTATCGGCCTTGCGGACGCGAACCGGCCCGCATTCTGCCATTCTCACTGGACGGCAAGCCACCATTCCCCAAGCCAGAGACCGAAACGCTCGATGCCGTATTCGAACCGCTGGGCAGCGAAACCGGCGACTTTTCGGTCGCCATCGCGCAGGCTTCGAAAATGGGACCCGATGCTGCAAGGCGGTTGATCAACGCAGCATTGGCGCCGGTCGTCACCCGCATATTGTTGCAAAATGAACTGGTTGAAGACGCAAAGCATGTCGCCCAATGGCTCGAAACCGAATGGGACTCGCCGGGCTCGCAGGAAACTGACGGTCCCTATGAGACGCTCCGTTTCGGGATCAAACTCGCCGAGGGCACCACTGCTCCGACGATCGGCTATACCGTGGGGCAAATCTGGCGGAAGTGGCAGGACAATATACGCGCTGGTTTCAATCCGGCAGAAACGCCCGCTGCCACGGCGAAATCCCTTGTCGATTTCGATGAGGGATTAAAGCGATATTCCTATGGTCCACCGGTTTCGTCCGCTCGTGAAATGGTGGCCTTGATCAAGGCCGGATTGGTTGATCTGGATCTGGCCGCCGATCCGGAAATCGACCTGACCGACCAAGGCTGGGTTCTTCGCAAAAAGGGTGATTTGGCCGATGTTTCGGTCATGATCGATGCGGTTCTTCCCTCCCCGGACCTATCTGCCATTACGGCAACTCTGGTGTCCGAGCTGAATGCTCAGGGCCAGGTGGTACCCTTGGCCGAAGGGCTCGCCGCGCACACGGCCCCCGACGGCAGTGTGATTGACGCAAAGGGCGGAGGGCTGTGCCTGCTGGGCCGCCTTGCGCTTGGCAGCGTGATCGCGGTGGATTCGCTGCATGATTGCTTTGGTGAGGCATCCGCGCGTTGGGCCAGAGGCGTAGTTGACCGCAAAAACGCACCAGAAGCAGGTGGAACTGCCGCCATAAGGCGAACCTCGTGAACCTCACTGGACCTGTCGCGGTTTGATGCCGCCCCTTTGATAGCATCTACTGCAACAAAGGAGACTGACTATGGGACATGGAAGAACGGACGAATTCCGCAAGGATGCGGTGCGGGTCGCGCTGACCATTGCCCGACAGTCGAAACATAGTTTCGATGAGAGGGACGCAGGCAGGTGGCTGATGATCTGGGTGTCGGGATGTTGACGCTGAACAAGTGGATCACAGCACACCGAGACACGGATGTGGTGTCGAAAGAGGATCTACGCCTCGCCCAAGAGAATGACCGGCTTCGGCGCGAGGTCCGGATCCTCAAGGAGGAGCGGGACATCCTAAAAAACAACGCAGTTCTTCGCGAGCCAAAAGCCGTGAGGTTCAGGTTTGTCGAAGAACACCGGGATGCGTTTCCGGCAGCGCGCCTGTGCCAGGTGATGGATGTCAGCTTGCGTGGCTTGCGTGCATTCCGCGGTCGTCCTGCCAGTCGCAGACAACGCAGTGATCTGGTGACGCTGGCGCATATCAAGGAACAGTCGCGTTTCAGTCTGGGCAGCTATGGCGGACCAAGAATGACCGAAGAGCTGAAGGAGATCGGCCTGAATGTCGTGCATCCATTGCCCGGCAGGCGATTGCAAAGCAATCTGCCGAGAGGGGGCGTGTGGGCAGATCCCCTCTCATGGTTTCTAAGCAAACCACTGCCGGGCAGATTGATGCGCCAGAACGGCATATCCGTTGTCAGGAC